>NZ_BAEO01000013.1 GCF_000314995.1 Paraglaciecola arctica BSs20135
CCTCTCAGCGAGATTTTAAAAGGGCTTAATCAAGGCGCTTGAATGAAGTAATAGTTATTCTATTGCGAATTCGAGCAACGCAGAGTAAGCCCTTTTAAAACTCGCCCTAAAGGGAAAGCACCAGCCATTCTTGCACTTCGTTCTCACTATTTGAAAGGGCTTGCCATTCCTGCATAGTGACGCCTTGTGCAAAAATGGCTGGTGATTTCTGAGTGGTCACTTATTTATGCGGAATGGTATAAATTCAGGCTCAACCGCGATGCGACCTATTTCTCCTTTGGGAGTGATACGGCCCGTCGCTACTGCTTGATTGTGTTCGTCTACCACTAACACATGAAATGCAATGCTATCTTGGTGATCAAACTCGTATTCCGCTGGAATACGCCTTTGGCATATAAATACTTTTTCTCTAATTTTTTTAAGTTTGTGTTGTTCGTTTCCCCAATCGACGTTTTTTGCATAAAACGCCATATGGTCTCTCCTAGTATATGAATACCCTTGGGTATTTTAATCATCAGGGTACCAATACCCTGCATTAACCATTGTAGTGACTAATTGTGTGAAAAAAATACTACTTTCGTCTATGTTGGGATTAGTAAGGCCATAGATGGGGCGATTTATGAAGTCTGTCACTACATCTTTGTCTGCTATTGGCACTGAAAATTCTTCACCTTGGATATAAAAGGTAAAATCTTGAATATCAGAAGGTTGTGGTTCAACAAATACGGCTTTAATCCCAGGGCTTCGAATAAAATGTACGCCTGAAGTGAGTTTTTTATTAATCTCTTGATGACTAAAGTTTTGTATGTCTGCTTCGTCAAGCTCTTGTTTTGCACCACTTTGACTTAAGAACTGAGCTGTCCAACTGGAAAACTGATCGGTTTCTAATAGTTGCTGTAACATGTGTTTAAACCTTGCAACTTCTTGCTGTTTTATTTCACCACTAAAGTCACGAGGTGCGATTTCTTTATCTGTGTATCGCTCATTAAATAAGTTGTTATCTATGGCAAAGTCCGCAAGGGAAGACAGCATTTCCTGCTGAGAAGGCGCGCGAAAGCCTACTGAATAGTTTAAACATTCTTCTAAAGCGATCCCGTTGTGTGGGTGATTGGCGGGGATGTATATAATATCACCAGGGGTTAGGACTTGGTCGATAACAGCTTCAAACCCGGTAATTTGTGATAAGTCTGTATGTGGACGAATTGGCTCGAAATCTCCAGGTAAGCCTACTTGCCAGCGTCTTGAACCTTTGCCTTGGATGATAAATACATCGTATTGGTCAAGGTGTGGACCTACACCGGCATTTTTATTTGAAAAGCTCACCATCAGGTCGTCCATGCGCCAGTGCGGTATAAAATCGAAAGCTCGCATCAGTTGGTCGGCTTCGGGAATAAAGTGGTCTACCGACTGCACCAGTAAACTCCAGGCACCTAGGCAATCTTCATTCACATCTTCAAATGGTCCGTGACTCACTTGCCATTTGTTATCCGTTTGGCTGACTATTCTTGAGTCAATGGATGGATCTTGGCTTAAACCGGCTAAGTCGTTTTCATTTAAAGGATCAATAAAGTCAGTGAATCCTTGTTTAATTACTAATGGTTGTTTTTGCCAGTATTGTTTAAGGAATTGTTTTATATCAATATTATTTAACGAGTACATGTGTTTCCAAGTTGTTTTTTTTGCCTAATAGCCAATAAGTTGTTACCCAGCCCACACCTTTTACCTCAATGCCACCACGTTTATCGAACCTAAACTTCGATTTTGTGAGCTGATAGGTGGATTCTGTGGTTTGAATTCTATTACATAAACCTTGGCTTTCCATGCGTGAGGCTAAGTTAACTGCCTCTCCCCAAAGGTCATAGCTGAACTTGTTTTTTCCAATGATACCAGCAACTACTTCACCACACCCTATGCCTATCCTCAAACCTGTGTGCAAATCGTATTTTCTACATATTATTTGAAATGCATCCTGCATATCTAATGCACAGTGGCAGCACTGAATTGCATGAACAGGGCTAAGAGTCGGTAATCCCCCTGCTGCCATGTAACCGTCTCCGCTGGTTTTTATTTTTTCTAGCCCATATTTCTGAGATAAGTTATCAAAAATGCAAAACACTTCGTTTAGCAAGCCAACTAATTGTTGTGGAGACAGCTTTTTACACAGGGGAGTAAAGTCTTGAATGTCAGCAAATAAAATACTGGCTTGCTCAAAATAATCAGCGATTAATGTTGAGGAGTATTTTAATCGTTGAGCAATACTTAACGGTAAAATATTTAGTAAAAGTCTTTCTGAACGAGCTTTTTCTAGGTCTAATTTTTGCCAGCTACGATTGATATTTTTCCAAAGATGAAAGCTACATAACAAACACGAGAGTGCAAATAAACTTGAATAGGACAACTTAAATATTTGTTGTTCGAATAAATGAGGGGGATGAATTATAGAAAGGTAAAACCAAACCTCTATCCCTACAAATAATAGACATAATCCAACTAATAATATTCCCATTACAAAGCTTTCATTTTGAGCGAAAAGAAAGGGGCAAACCAAAACGGCTAATAGCAAAAAGTATTGGATATTAATATTGATTTCCCAAAGTAGGCAAGAAATGGAAATGTTTGAAACATAAACTAATATCAACAAGGCTCGTGCTAGTTTACGGGCTTGTAGGTTATTGAGCAGTGGTACAAATGTTAGCAGTATAATTGTCAAAACGGACATGATTGTTTCATGCCAACCGGATTCTTGCCAAAAATAAAAAGCGGTAGGTAGTTGTAGTAAAGATACAAAAATGACTAACATTGCGACAATATTAGTCAAGCGGGTCGGGCTAATGTTTTCTGACGATTGCGGTTCTATACCAGCATTAACCCAAGCTTTGAGGGCTGTTTTAACCATTTTTAAATCCCTTTAAAAATCGGAGTGAAAACTAAGTGTAGTTCACTCCGACAATTTGAGGATAGGGATTTAGTGTTCTATTTACTTTCTAACTGTTCAACAAACTCGATAGCTCGTCCAATGTAATTAGCTGGCGTGAGTGTTTTGAGATGGGTTTTGGCGTTATCGGGTAATGCTAAGGTATCGATAAAATCAGCCATAATTTGTTGATTGATCTTTTTACCACGAGTTAATTCTTTGAGTTTTTCATATGGCTTTTCAATACCATAACGACGCATCACTGTTTGCACTGGCTCGGCCAATAATTCCCAGTTGTTGTCTAGTTCATTTAGTAAACTTTGTTCATTAACTTCTAGTTTGCTAATGCCTTTTAGAGAGGACTGATAAGCAATAACCGAATAACCTACGCCTACGCCCAAGTTTCTCAATACTGTTGAGTCAGTTAAATCTCGTTGCCATCTAGAAACCGGTAGTTTACTAGCGAGGTGTCCAAACATAGCGTTGGCTAAACCTAAATTACCTTCTGAGTTTTCAAAATCGATAGGGTTAACTTTGTGTGGCATGGTAGACGAACCAATTTCGCCAGCTATGGTTCTTTGTTTAAAGTGACCAAGGGCAATATAGCCCCATACATCTCTATCAAAATCTAGCAAGATGGTGTTGAACCGAGCAATGGCATCAAACAACTCTGCGATGTAATCATGAGGTTCAATTTGGGTGGTAAAGGCATTCAAAGTGATACCTAGGCTATTCACAAACTCTTCTGCAAATGTGTGCCAGTCCAAGTCAGGATAAGCGCTAAGGTGTGCGTTGTAGTTACCCACAGCGCCATTTATTTTTCCTAATATTTCGACTTGTGCAATTTGGTCACGTTGACGTTGCAAACGGATCATCACATTGGCCATCTCTTTACCCATAGTGGTAGGGGAGGCTGGTTGTCCATGGGTGCGCGCCATCATAGGGACTGATTTTAGCTCTATGGCTAAACGCTTAAGCTCTGAAATTAATTTATCGCAATATGGCAAAATCACTTCATTTCGGGCTTCAGTTAACATCAGCGCATGAGATAAGTTGTTGATGTCTTCTGAGGTGCAGGCAAAGTGAATAAACTCATTTACCGCTTGAAGCTCAGGAGTGTCGGCAACTTTTTCTTTTAAAAAGTATTCTACTGCTTTCACATCGTGATTAGTGGTGCGCTCGATGTCTTTAATACGTTGAGCATCGGCCTCAGAAAAATCGCTTACTATTTTATCTAAAAAGGCATTGGCAGATGTGCTGAACGCTGGCACTTCTTGTATGTCGGTAGTGGCAGCTAGCTTTTGTAGCCAGCGCACTTCAACGATCACGCGGTATTTTAGCAAACCAAATTCGCTAAAAATGTGTCTTAACTCAACTGTTTTACTTCCATAACGACCGTCTACTGGGGAAACAGCAGTGAGTGCAGATAAGTTCATGAAATGCTCCTAATTTGGCGTGCTAATGTTATTTAAAGTGTGTTGTGCGCTAGCTACAATCTGTGATCGACTGAATAATATATGTCTACGTTTTCCACCTAGTTGCCGCCATAAAACAGCCGCGCGTATACCGGCTAATAATAGAGCTCGAACTCGGTGTTGGTTATCTGGTCGCTGTAATATTGTTGGATCACCAGCTACTTGGATTTTTCTGGCAACTGGACTCACCACATCAGTATAAATACTGGCTAAGTTACTCAACATTTGACTGTCGGTTATATCTAAATGAAGCTGTTGCCTTTGTATATTGGATATACGTTCGCCTAGCGCAGCCATAGTTTTTTTATTGCCGCTGAGTTTGCGTTCAATAGACAACAAATTTGCGATATAGCGTGTGACTTCCACGTCTTTGTTATCTGATTGACTGCTAAGCTGAGCAAGTAACGTTTGATAACCCAAAGCTAACTGATTGGTATCACCAAATACCTGCTCGGTATTCTCTGAATTAGTAATAGCGATACTATTTAGCGATGTCGCTAAAGCCGGTTTATCATATTCATTACTACGGGCGATTTGTTTCACTAAGGCGGCAGCTTGGCATAAGCCAGCTAAAGCGATGTTACTTTCATGAAATCGATGATGATTATTGTTACTCATTAACGGATATAATTCTCAATTATGCCACCACCCAAACAAATCTCGTTTTGATAGAAAACGGCAGACTGACCTGGGGTAACGGCTTTTTGTGGTTCATCGAATTTAACCAATAAACTGCCATCAGTATTAGGCGTTATTTGGCAAGGAATATCTTGTTGGCGATAACGGGTTTTCACAGTGCACTTAATGGCTTGTTGTGGACCTTTACGATCAACCCAGTGCAACTGATTAGCTAACAATCCTGTTGAGTAAAGGCGAGGGTGATTGGCTCCTTGGCCAACAATCAGTACATTACGTTCGATATCTTTATCCACAACGTACCAAGGCTCTTCGCCGTATTCTTTCATACCACCAATCAACAGACCTTTACGTTGGCCTAAGGTGTGGTACATCAAACCTTCATGTTTGCCGATAATTTTACCTTCAGCCGTTTCAATTTCACCGGGCTGTGCAGGTAAATATTGGGCTAAAAAGTCTTTAAATTTACGTTCACCAATAAAACAAATACCTGTGCTGTCTTTTTTATCATGGGTCACTAGATCTTGTTCTAAAGCAATTTCTCGTACCTTAGGTTTTTCTAAATGACCAATAGGGAAAAGAGTTTGAGCGATATGTTGCTCACCTAAGGTATATAAAAAGTAACTTTGATCTTTGTTGCCATCCAAGCCACGCAACATCTGCCAGTTGCCAGTCTCATTTGAGCGCTGCACGTAATGACCAGTGGCAATATAATCTGCATTTAATTCTTCAGCTGCAAATTCGAGAAAGGCTTTAAATTTGATTTCTTTGTTGCACATGATGTCAGGATTAGGCGTACGGCCTGCTTTATACTCTGCCAAAAAGTACTCAAATACGTTATCCCAATATTCAGCCGCAAAGTTAATGGTATGCAGAGTGATGCCTAACTTATCTGACACCGCTTGGGCATCTTTTAAGTCGTCTGCAGCAGCGCAATATTCATCATTGTCGTCTTCCTCCCAGTTCTTCATAAACAAACCTTCAACCTGATAGCCTTGTTCTTTGAGAAGATAAGCTGATACAGATGAATCAACCCCTCCAGACATGCCTACCACTACTTTAATTTGGCTGTTGTCTCGGGTGTCGTTGCTGCTTTGGGAAGTTGTTGTCATAGAATTTGAATATTAGAATTAGAGGCTGAAAAAAGGACGCGAAGTTTAGCAGTTCTTTAGCGAAAAATCATCTGGTTAATCAGGGGATTTGGGTATATGAAAGTTGTTGTTTGTTGGAGTATAGCCTTGAATATCATCATCGATGATAAAATCAGAGCAGGAGTTAACGTTTACTAACTCTCTATAGGTTTCTAATTTGAATATTTTAAAATTAAGGTGATCTGGTACTTTCGATTTAACTATCAACTAAATTAAAATCAAACCATAATTCTTTGCGATCCAGAGGTGTCTTTTCGGGTAACAAAGGATTACCCACCTCAATCACTCTTCGATTTTTCAAGTCTAAGATATCGATATATTTTGTGAAAACCTCTGCAAACAACTGCTGCAGTTCTCCTGATGCCACCATTTCTTCTAAGCCATATTCGAGGCGTTCTGCAATCCTAGGGTACTGAGGAGACACAAAAAAGTAACTTGGCGCTGGCAAATGCAGCAATATATTAGGTTCAATCACTAAATCATTAAAGAATCGCTTACGTAATTTAAGTTCTTCATAAATTTCGTGTATCCCTCTTATAGTATATGCAAAGTGTTTGTTATGAAGCATTTCAAATATTAGGTCGTAAGAATCTACGTCGACAATATTAAAATCTAACGTTTCTAATATAGAGTGAGTTGTCCAACCACGTTTTAATCCAACTGGAAGCTTTTTGAGCTGTTCCACATTAGTGATATTTTTATATTGTTCTAAATCATCTTTGTGAACCAATAATAATCTATATTTGAATATTCCTCGCCTCAAAGGGATACTGATAGGGATTGCCTTGTTTTCCCATTCGTGAGAAGTCATGGCCACAGACACATTAATAAGGTCGCCTTTTTCAAGTAACTGCAACACTCCGTGGCTAGGATAATCAGCTTTTGACCTAACAATAGTAAAAGGCCCATATTTCTCTTGGCTGATACGAAGTGCATAAATCAATAGGTTATCGAGGTACTGACCGCGTAAATCCAGACTAGAGGATCCATCTTTGATACGTATGTTGTCAGCTGCAATCCCCTGAAAACTGGTGCAATAAAGCCAAGCTAGAAAAACTGCAGAAGGTAATAATTTAATCAATGTAGCTACACTATGGATCTACTTTTTCGCTATTGTAGCAAAACACGCTGGGCTCAAAATAAAAAAGAGTTATTTCAGATAATAATAAAAACAAATAGGACCAATATGGACGCTCCCTTGTGGTTCAGCAGCCATATGTTTGTTGTCATGGTCCAACTTAATCATTTTGATATCAAAGTGACCTGACATCATCGATTTAGAATTGCCATAAAGTTAATAAGTGAATTTGGAAAAGTTAAAGCATTTACTAACGCTTAGCGCATTTCGATAACTGCTCCTGTGTAATCTACTAAATTCATCAAATAATGGGTGAACATACATGCGCAGTAAATCAAAAATATCGGCTTTGCCGATACCGCTTTGGTGGCAATTTCACTGCTTCTCTGCCATTTTTAGTAGTTAATAATTTTAGTTGTGAGCGGCCATTCTTGCTTACTTCTTTTGGCTGTTCCATATTTACAGGATAAATATGGAACAGCTTTAGCTGGTCTGAAAGGTAAAGTACAGGACGTACTTTATAAAAAAAATAACTGGTTCGAAAGGATTCGAGTCAAAAACCATCATGGAGGATGGCGCGAAGCGTGTTTTAATTTTTTATAATCAAAGTTCCTGAGAAAATTGACTGTTTTTAGCGCAAAAAAAAAGCGACCAATGAAGGTCGCTATTTTTAAAATTGATAATTAACTATTTCTCAATTTTAGTATACGGACGTTGTGCTTCACCAGTATACAACTGACGAGGACGACCAATTTTTTGTCCTGGCTGGCTTAACATTTCATGCCAATGTGATACCCAACCTACTGTACGTGCCAAGGCAAAAATACAGGTAAACATATTGGTAGGAATACCAATCGCTTTTAGGATAATACCAGAGTAAAAATCTACATTCGGGAAGAGTTTTTTCTCTGCGAAGTAGGGGTCACTTAAAGCAATGCGTTCAAGCTCCATTGCTACGTTAAGCAAAGGATCATCTATATTAAGTTCTGCTAAAACTTCATGACAACTTTCGCGCATTACCGTAGCGCGTGGATCGAAGTTTTTGTAAACCCTATGGCCAAATCCCATTAAACGGAACGGGTCATCTTTATCTTTAGCTCTAGCAATAAACTCAGGAATACGGTCAACAGTGCCAATTTCTTCAAGCATGTTCAAACAGGCTTCGTTGGCACCACCGTGAGCAGGTCCCCACAAAGATGCAACACCAGCAGCAATACATGCATAAGGGTTAGCACCAGAAGAGCCAGCCAAACGTACTGTAGAGGTTGATGCATTTTGTTCGTGATCAGCATGTAAGATAAATATTCTATCCACTGCCTTGGCAACTGCTGGTGTGATTTTGTAATCTTCAGCAGGAACAGAAAACATCATATTTAGGAAGTTTTCAGCATAACTTAACTTATTCGTAGGATAAACAAACGGCTGTCCAATGTTGTACTTGTAACACATAGCAACCAAAGTGGGCATTTTAGCCACTAAGCGATAGGCACTACGTAATCGTTGTTCTGGATCATGGATATTCAAGTCGTCATGGTAGAAAGATGCCATAGCACCTACTGTCCCACATAACATAGCCATAGGATGCGCGTCGCGTCTGAAACCTCGGAAAAAGTTATTAACTTGGTCATGAACTAAAGTATGGCGAGTAATAGTGTCTTTAAAGTCTCTGTATTCTTCAGTATTGGGGGTTTTATCATGCAAAAGCATGTAAACCACTTCAATATAATCTGCATCTCGGGCTAATTCTTCGATGGAATAACCTCTGTGCAACAGAATGCCTTTAGCACCATCAATATAAGTAATCGATGATTCACATGAGCCAGTTGCCATAAATCCAGGGTCATAGGTAAAGTACCCATTTGCGCCTAGAGACCGTATGTCTATTACATCGTGGCCTGCCGTGCCTGACAAAATCGGAAGTTCGATTTCTTTGTCACCCACTTTTAAAATGGCTTTATTGTCTGCCATATACTGTTCTCCTCAGAATCGTTTTGTGTTCGATAAACAGCATAGTCTGCTATTTACTGGGGGGGAAATTGACGCTATTTGAACTTACAATGACTTATAAAGTCAATTTTTATGCATTTCCGCTTATTAAATATTCACTTCTTTAGCTCATTCAAGCAAATAAAATTTTCGCATAGCTTGGTTAAGTTTAGTATTAGGCCTGCATTATAGGTTACTACTGCAAAAGGTAACTGTTTGTTGATGCTTATAAACCTTTAATAAAGAACAATAATTGTATTTATTCGAATGGCTGGATATACTTCTGTGGCTTAAAACACTTCAGAATGAAAAGTTTATTTTTAGTTAACTTCTCATTAACAAAGTGGCAACAAAATCAGGGATAAGAAATTCAATTTTAGCAATTTATTAACATGCAAGATGTTATAAGCCGAAATTTTTAAACCACCTACGGGTATAGAGAGCGATAAACGTGAAAAAACAAAGACCAGTTAATTTACAACTCAATACAATTAGTTTTCCTCCCGCAGCTATTACTTCCATTCTCCATCGTGTTACAGGCGTCGCAATGTTTTTTGCTTTGATGTTTGTAATCTGGGCATGGGCGACGTCTGTATCTTCTATAGAGGGATTTGCTTTTGTTCAAGAACAAATGGCGGGTCCTTTAGGTAAGTTTGTAGCTATAGGCACGATTTCTGCCTTGACTTACCATGTATTAGGCGGTGTGCGGCACATGATTATGGATCTGGGGTATTGGGAAGAGCTTCAATCAGGGGACATCAGTGCAAAAGCCATTATTGTCGCATGGATCATCTTAACCATCTTAGTAGGAGTTGTATTATGGTAACGGGTCAAGCAAGTTTAAAACGAAATGGTGTACAAGATTTTGTGACCATTCGCGCCACTGCAATCATTATGACTGCGTTTTCATTGTTCATGGGGTGGTTTTTTATCTGCACTCCAGAAGTGACCTATGCCATTTGGCATGATTTATTTTCTGGTCTAGCGATGAAAGTCTTCACGTTTCTGACTTTGGTTTCAATTATGTTTCATGTGCGTATTGGCATGTGGCAAGTCTTAACCGACTATGTAAAAGCACCGGGTTTGCGTGCGTTTATTCAATTTGTTCTTAACCTAATTGCATTTGTTTATGTAGTTGTTGGTTTATTTGTTTTGTGGGGTGTGTAAATGAGTATTCCTGTTCATGAGTATGATGCGGTCGTAATTGGTGCTGGTGGCGCGGGTATGCGCGCAGCCTTACAAATTTCAGAGTCTGGTAAATCTTGTGCTCTTTTATCAAAAGTTTTTCCTACACGTTCACACACAGTTTCTGCCCAAGGTGGTATTACAGTAGCTCTAGGTAATGCCCATGAAGATAATTGGGAATGGCACATGTACGATACGGTCAAAGGTTCTGATTATATCGGTGACCAAGACGCCATAGAATATATGTGTAAAACAGGCCCAGAAGCCATTATCGAAATGGAAAATATGGGACTACCTTTTTCACGTTTCGAAAACGGAAAAATTTATCAGCGTCCTTTCGGCGGCCAATCGCAAAATTTCGGTGGTGAGCAAGGCGCTCGTACTGCAGCCGCGGCAGATAGAACAGGTCACGCATTATTACATTTGCTATATCAGCAAAATGTTAAAAATAAGACAAAAGTATTTAGTGAGTGGTATGCACTCGATTTAGTTAAAAACCAAGATGGTGATGTTGTTGGTTGTACTGCCATTGATATCGAGTCTGGCGAAGTTGTTTATTTCAAGTCTAAAGCGGTTGTTTTAGCAACTGGTGGTGCAGGGCGTATCTATGCTTCTACCACTAATGCACATATCAACACTGGTGACGGCCTAGGCATGGCACTACGCGCTGGTGTTCCAATGCAAGATATGGAAATGTGGCAGTTTCACCCAACGGGTATTGCAGGTGCCGGTACACTGGTAACTGAAGGTTGCCGTGGTGAAGGTGGTTATCTTCTGAATAAAGACGGTGAGCGTTTTATGGAACGTTATGCGCCGAATGCTAAAGATTTAGCAGGTCGTGACGTAGTAGCCCGATCTATGATGACTGAAATTCGTGAAGGCCGTGGTTTTGACGGCCCACTAGGACCACATTGTAAGTTGAAACTTGACCATTTAGGTAAAGACGTACTTGAGTCTCGATTGCCTGGTATCTTAGAGTTATCTCGTACTTTCGCTCATGTCGATCCAGTTAAAGAGCCCATTCCCGTTATTCCAACTTGTCATTATATGATGGGTGGAGTACCGACCAATGTTGACGGACAAGCCCTGAGCATTGATGCCAACGGTAAAACATCACCTATTAAAGGCTTATTTGCTTGTGGTGAAATTGCTTGTGTATCTGTACATGGTGCCAACCGATTAGGTGGTAATTCTCTGTTAGATTTAGTGGTGTTTGGCCGTGCAACAGGCTTACATCTTGGTAAAGCGATTGATGGTATTGATGCTCGTGAAGCGTCAAGCGACGATGTTGATGCCGCTATGGTTCGCTTTAACCGCTGGGAAAATTCAACTGTAGGAAAAGGCGAAGATCCAGTACAAATTAAGAAAGATTTGCAGCAGTGTATGCAATTAAACTTCTCGGTATTCCGCGAAGGTGACTCAATGGCATCTGGCTTGAAAGAATTGGGCGATATCCGCGAAAGATTAGAAAATGCTCGTTTAGACGATAAAAGTAACGACTTTAATACTATGCGTATTGAATGTCTTGAATTAGATAATTTGATGGAAACGGCGTACACCACTGCTGTAGCCGCTAACTTCAGGACAGAGAGTCGTGGCGCTCATAGTCGTTTCGATTTCCCTGATAGAGATGATGCTAATTGGTTATGTCATTCTGTTTATTTACCTGAAACAAAATCAATGATAAAACGTGAGGTGAATATGTCACCTAAATTGCGTGAAGCCTTTCCGCCTAAAGCAAGAACGTACTAGGAGTAATGACCATGCAATTAAATTTCTCTATTTACCGTTACAACCCTGATGTTGATAACGCTCCTCGTATGCAAGACTATCAGTTGGAGGTCGAAGAAGGCCAAGACATGATGGTATTGGACGCCTTGATAGCATTAAAAGAAAAAGATCCTACTTTGTCATTTCGTCGTTCATGCCGTGAAGGTGTGTGTGGCTCTGATGGCGTCAACATGAATGGTAAAAATGGTTTAGCCTGTATCACGCCACTATCAGCACTTAAAGGGTCTAAGATAGTGGTTCGTCCATTACCTGGCATGCCAGTAGTGCGTGATTTGGTCACAGATATGACGCAATTTTATACTCAGTATGAAAAAATTAAACCGTTTCTTATTAATGATGATAATCATGCTCCAGCTCGTGAATTCTTGCAGTCGCCTGAAGAAAGGGAGAAACTAGACGGTTTGTACGAGTGTATTTTATGCGCTTGTTGTTCAAGTTCTTGTCCGTCTTTCTGGTGGAATCCCGACAAGTTTATTGGCCCTGCTGGTTTGTTGCATGCTTATCGCTTTTTAGCCGATAGCCGAGATACAGCCGCAGATGAGCGTTTAAGTGATTTAGATGATGCCTTTAGTGTGTTTAGGTGTCACGGCATCATGAATTGTGTCAGTGTTTGTCCTAAAGGATTAAACCCTACTAAAGCGATTGGTCATATTAAATCCATGCTGTTGAAACGAGCGGTATAGATTTTACCAAGAATAAAATCCCGTGTGCGTAAGCACACATAATTGCAAGTCTGATTAAAGCAAGGTACTTCAATGCAACAAAGCGTGATGAAAGCATGGTGGGACTCCTCTCACATGGCTGGTGGCAACGCTACTTATATAGAAGAAATGTATGAAGCGTATTTAGACGATGCGCAAAGCGTATCTGATGAATGGCGAGGCATTTTTGAAAATCTACCTAAACTTGATGGGGTAGAAGTTGAAAGCAAACACAGTATTGTTCGTGATCAATTTCGAGCCTTAGCAGCGCTTGGTCCTGCTGCTCGAGTTGGTTCTGGTTCCACCCAGTCAAATGTAAGTGGCGGTGACGACAAACAAGTTAAAGTTTTGCAGTTGATTAATGCCTTTCGATTTAGAGGTCATCAACATGCCAATCTTGATCCCCTAGAGTTGTGGAAACAACCAAGAGTCAGAGATCTAGAACTGTCTCACCACAACCTTACTGAGAAAGATTTTGATACCACCTACAATGTAGGTTCTTACGCTATTGGTAAAGAATCTATGCCTCTAGGTGAGTTGTTTGCATCTCTCAATCGTACCTATTGTGGCTCTATCGGTACTGAGTACATGCATATTACCGATACTGAGCAGAAGCGCTGGTTGCAGCATCACATCGAGTCGGTGCAAGCAAAGCCTGAAATCTCGCGGGAAGAAAAAATCAGTATTCTCAAAGGATTAGTGGCGGCAGACGGTATGGAAAAATACCTCGGCGCTAAATTCCCAGGTGCGAAACGTTTTTCTCTGGAAGGCGGTGATGCATTAGTACCTATGCTGAAAAGTTTGATTAATCATGCTGGCAGTAAGGGGACTAAAGAAGTTGTTATCGGCATGGCACACAGAGGGCGAATTAATACCTTAGTGAATGTATTGGGTAAAAACCCATCGGTGCTGTTTGATGAGTTTTCTGGTAAACATGACGATTCTCTAGGTGCTGGTGATGTTAAATATCACGCAGGTTATTCTTCTGATTTCGCCACACCCGGCGGTAACCTGCATTTAGCCTTAGCCTTTAACCCCTCGCATCTTGAAATTGTTAACCCTGTGGTTATTGGTTCGGTACGAGCTCGATTAGACAGGCGTGGTTGTACCGATGGTTCCTTAGTATTGCCTATTACCATTCATGGTGATTCGGCCATTGCGGGCCAAGGTGTGGTACAAGAGACCTTTAACATGTCGCAAACCCGTGGTTTCCAAGTGGGCGGCACAGTACGTATCGTGATTAATAATCAGGTGGGTTTTACCACGTCTAAAATAGAAGACGCGCGTTCAACGCAATACTGTACTGACATTGCCAAGATGGTTCAGGCGCCTATATTTCACGTGAATTCCGATGATCCTGAAGCGGTTATGTTTGTCACTAAACTGGCGTTAGATTATCGCAATCAATTTAAACGTGACGTGGTGATTGATTTAGTTTGTTATCGTCGTCACGGTCACAACGAAGCTGATGAACCGAATGCCACTCAGCCTTTGATGTATCAAAAAATTAAAGTGCATCCTGTTCCTCGTAAAATATACGCCGATCAACTTATCGCTGAAGGCAGTATTGAAGCTCACGAAGTTGAAAAATTGGTCAGTGATTATCGCGCAGCACTAGATCATGGTGCTTGTGTGGTGGAAGAATGGCGTCCAATGACTGAACATTCAGTAGATTGGTCTCCATATCTTGGACACGACTGGGACGTCAAATTTGACAGTGCCATCAGTGTTGAAAAAATTAAAGAGTTAGGTGAAAAGCTTTGTACTTTCCCAGCCGAATACGAGCTGCAATCACGTGTTGCTAAACTGTATGCAGACCGTGTATCTATGGTTAATGGCGAAAAAGCATTAGATTGGGGCATGGCTGAAAACTTAGCTTATGCTGCTATTGTAGATGGAGGTAGTCATATCCGTATGACTGGCCAAGATTCTGGTCGTGGTACTTTTTTCCATCGCCATGCAGTGCTGCACAACCAAACTGATGGTTCTGCCTATATGCCTTTAGCTAATTTACATGCTGACCAAGGAAAAATGGAAATATATGATTCTGTTTTATCTGAAGCTGCAGTGCTAGCCTTTGAGTTTGGATACGCCACAGCGGAACCTGGTACTTTAACTATTTGGGAAGCCCAATTTGGTGACTTTGCAAATGGTGCGCAAGTAGTAATAGATCAGTTCTTAAGCTCTGGCGAAGCCAAATGGGGACGTTTATGTGGATTAACCATGTTGTTACCTCATGGTTACGAAGGACAAGGGCCGGAGCATAGTTCAGCTAGGTTAGAACGTTTCTTACAGATGTGTGCTGATCATAATTGGCAAGTATGTATCCCTTCAACGCCTGCTCAAGTATTTAATATGTTACGTCGTCAAGCGCTACGTCCTATGCGTAAACCGCTGATTGTTATGTCACCTAAATCTTTGTTACGTCATCCATTGGCTGTTTCTAGCATTGAAGAGTTATCTGAGGGTGTGTTCCATAATGTTATCGATGAAATTGATGATATTGACCCAAGCAAAGTTAAACGTGTGGTGATGTGTTCAGGTAAAGTTTATTACGACTTGTTAGAGCAGCGTCGTAAAAATGAACAACTTGACGTGGCGATTATTCGTATCGAACAACTTTATCCTTTCCCCCATGAGGAAATTGGTAAAGTAGTCAGTAAATTTAAACACGTTAAAGATTGGGTCTGGTGTCAAGAAGAACCACAAAATCAAGGTGCTTGGTATTGTAGCCAACATCATTTTTGGTCTTCATTACCTGTTCCAGCTACATTAACTTATGCCGGTCGAAAAGCCTCTGCTTCTCCTGCGGTAGGCTATATTTCAGTTCACAACCAACAGCAAAAAGACTTGGTTGATGATGCATTAACAATTAAATAAGGAACCAGTATGACAATAGAAATAAAAGTACCGGTATTGCCTGAATCAGTGGCAGATGCATCCATCGCTACCTGGCACGTAAAGGTAGGCGACAAAGTTAGTCGCGATCAAAATCTTGTAGATATTGAAACAGATAAAGTAGTGTTAGAAGTTGTTGCTCCTGCAGACGGAGTCGTAAGCGAGATCTTTCAAGCTGAAGGCGAAACTGTGTTAGGCGAACAAACTATTGCTAATTTTGAGGAAGGTGAGGGCGCAGCAACTGCAGCTCCAGCTCAAACCAGTGAAAAATCAAATCAACCATCCGGTAATAAAGGTGAGTCAGTGGAAATTAAGGTACCTGTTCTGCCAGAATCAGTGGCAGATGCAACAATTGCAACTTGGCATGTAAAGCCAGGTGAAGCCATTTCTCGTGATCAGAATTTAGTTGATATCGAGACCGATAAAGTTGTGTTGGAAGTTGTGGCACCAGCAGACGGTTCGCTAAGTGAAATTTTAGCTCCGGAAGGCGAAACTGTAACGGGTGAGCAAGTCATTGCTAATTTTGTTGCAGGTAGTGGTGCCAGTGCAGCTCCTGCAGCTCCAGCGGCCGAAGCATCGTCTGAAGAAAATGATGCTCTTAGCCCTTCAGTACGTAGATTGTTAGCTGAAAAAGGCTTAGATGCTTCTAATATCAAAGGTACAGGCAAAGGTGGTCGAGTTACTAAAGAAGACGTTGAAAAGTCTTTGCAAGCGCCAGCAGCTAAACCAGCAGCATCTTCAGAAACGGCACCTGTTGTTGCTTTAGGTAACCGTACTGAAAAACGTGTGCCTATGACACGTTTGCGTAAAACCATTGCTACTCGTTTGCTAGAAGCGAAAAATAGCACGGCTATGTTGACTACTTTTAACGAAGTAAACATGAAACCAATCATGGACTTGCGTAAACAGTATCAAGAAAGTTTTGAAAAACGTCACGGTATTCGTCTTGGTTTTATGTCTTTCTATGTGAAAGCTGTGACTGAAGCACTTAAACGCTTTCCAGAAGTGAATGCCTCTATCGATGGTGATGATATTTGTTATCACAACTATTTCGATATATCTATTGCTGTATCCACTCCTCGCGGATTGGTGACGCCAGTGCTTAAAGACACTGATTCATTAGGTATGGCAGGAATTGAAGGCGGTATCAGAGCACTAGCACTTAAAGGCCGTGATGGTAAATTGACCATGGCTGAGATGCAGGGCGGTAATTTCACTATTACTAATGGCGGAGTGTTTGGTTCGTTGTTGTCGACACCTATTTTAAACCTTCCACAAAGTGCTATTTTGGGTATGCATAAAATCCAAGATCGACCTATGGCAGTGAACGGAAAAGTAGAAATTTTGCCAATGATGTATTTAGCATTGTCTTATGATCACCGCATTATCGATGGTAAAGAGTCTGTTGGCTTTTTAGTAACTATCAAAGAAATGTTAGAAGATCCAACACGTCTATTATTAGATGTGTAACTAATCGAGGCGGGTGAGGAAATCCTCGCCTGCGTCTTAGTCGTTACTTTTAAGTTGACGGCTTTCAAAATAAAGCGGCTTATTAGCGGCTTTTTTCTTAAATTAAACGGGTAGAAAAACCATGAATTTGCATGAATATCAAGGCAAGCAGTTATTCAAAGAGTACGGCTTGCCTGTCTCTGACGGGATAGCCGCTTCCTCTCCAGAAGAAGCTGTAGCGGCAGCTGATAAAATCGGCGGCAGTGAGTGGGTAGTCAAATGCCAAGTTCACGCAGGTGGCCGTGGTAAGGCTGGCGGCGTAAAATTGGTTAAAACTAAAGATGAAATCAAAGCCTTCGCTGAAAAGTGGTTAGGTCAAAATTTAGTGACTTTCCAGACTGACGAACATGGCCAGCCAGTAACTAAAATTTTAGTTGAAACATGTACTGACATCGCTGATGAGTTGTATTTAGGCGCTGTAGTTGACCGTACTTCTCGTCGTATTGTTTTTATGGCGTCTACTGAAGGCGGTGTTGAAATTGAAACCGTTGCTCACGAAACACCTGAAAAGATTTTAAAAGCTGAAATCGATCCTATTGTTGGTGCACAACCTTACCAAGCCCGTGAAATGGCGTTTAAATTGGGCCTTAAAGGCGTACAAGTTAAACAATTCACTAAGATATTCCTTGGTTTAGCAAAAATGTTTGTTGATCTAGATATCGCCCTTATCGAAATCAACCCTCTAGTAATTAAAGCTGACGGTGATATTCACTGTCTAGATGCTAAATTGGCAATCGATGGTAATGCTATATATCGTCAACCTAAAGTTGCAGCTATGCACGATCCATCACAAGATGATGCACGTGAAGCAGAAGCAGCTAAATGGGAACTTAACTACGTTGCACTAGACGGAAACGTTGGTTGCATGGTTAACGGTGCAGGTCTTGCTATGGGAACTATGGATATAGTTAACCTACACGGCGGCAAACCAGCTAACTTCCTTGATGTTGGGGGCGGTGCAACTAAAGAACGTGTTGCAGAAGCATTCAAAATCATTCTTTCTGACAGTAACGTTAGCGCTGTATTAGTGAACATTTTCGGTGGCATTGTACGTTGTGACATGATTGCTGAAGGTATTATTGGCGCGGTTAAGGAAGTCGGTGTTAATGTTCCTGTTGTTGTACGTCTTGAAGGTACTAATGCAGAATTAGGCCG
Source organism: Paraglaciecola arctica BSs20135 (assembly GCF_000314995.1). Lineage (GTDB taxonomy): Bacteria > Pseudomonadota > Gammaproteobacteria > Enterobacterales > Alteromonadaceae > Paraglaciecola > Paraglaciecola arctica. The sequence continues at coordinate 18,480 of NZ_BAEO01000013.1, forward strand.
CGAAGTATTGGCTAAGTCTGGTCTTGATATCATTGCTGCAAGTAGTTTAACTGATGCTGCTAAGTTAGTTGTTAAAGCTGCGGAGGGCAAATAATGTCTATATTAATAAATAAGCATACTAAAGTTATCTGTCAGGGTTTTACTGGTGGACAAGGTACTTTCCACTCTGAGCAAGCTATTGCATATGGTACTCAAATGGTCGGTGGTGTAACACCTGGTAAAGGCGGTACAACTCACTTAGATCTGCCTGTGTTTAACACAGTACGTGAAGCGGTTGAGCAAACTGGCGCAACAGCATCTGTGATCTATGTACCAGCTCCATTCTGTAAAGATTCAATTGTTGAAGCGGCTGATGCCGGTATTGAATTGATCATTTGTATCACTGAGGGTATTCCAACAATCGATATGTTGTTTGTAAAAGAATACTTGACCGTGAAAGGCGTTCGTATGATCGGTCCTAACTGCCCAGGTGTTATCACTCCTGGTGAATGTAAAATCGGTATCATGCCTGGCCATATCCATAAGCCAGGTAAAGTTGGTATTGTTTCTCGTTCAGGTACTTTGACTTACGAAGCGGTTAAACAAACTACAGATGAAGGTTTTGGTCAATCTACTTGTGTAGGTATTGGCGGCGACCCTATCCCAGGTTCAAACTTCATTGATATCTTGAAATTATTCCAAGAAGATCCTGAAACTGAAGCTATCGTTATGATTGGTGAAATTGGTGGTTCTGCTGAAGAAGAAGCAGCTGAATTTATTAAAGCTAACGTCACTAAACCTGTTGTTTCATACATTGCTGGTGTAACTGCACCTGAAGGCAAACGTATGGGTCACGCTGGCGCGATTATCGCCGGTGGTAAAGGTACAGCTGATGAGAAGTTTAAAGCGTTAGAAGCGGCAGGTGTTAAAACTGTACGTTCTTTGGCTGATATTGGTAAAGGTTTGCGCGAAATTACTGGTTGGTAAGTTCGGGTTAACAAGTGGTGTAGTTACCACTGCTAAAAATTTAAAGCCGTCATTGTTAAATGACGGCTTTTTTGATCTTACTGATATTTAACAGATTAACGATAAGTAGCCTTCTTATCAGAGATTTACCTGAAAGCTAGATGTATTTAAATCTAAATCTAATACGGTAGCTATTGATTGCCAGCAATCCTAGCATTATCAATAATGTGTATGTTAATGCACCACCACTTTTGTTTTTATTAGTGATCATGACTTGGCTGGTAACCGCTTCGCTGCTAGTTTGGCCGTCACTTACTACCACAGAAAAGCTAAACAGCTTGTTTTTTGACACATCAGGAGCAGTGAAAGTGATGCTGTTATCTGATTGAGTAAAAGATACAACTTCCCCTGCAGTTTGGGTCCAAGAGTAGGTCAGCGGATCGTCATCTACATCGGTTGCTGTGACTTTTAGGGTGACGCTTTGTCCTTCCTCAACTTTGATGTTTTCATCTGTTTGTAGGCTAGGTTGGTCATTCACTGCTATCACAGTTACCCCTACAGTAGTGGCTTTGGAATATTTACCAGCACTATCTGCCACGCGATAACTGAATGTGTCTAAGCCATTAAAGTGACTATTTGGCTGATATTTAATCTGAGCATCTTCAATTTTGGCTGTTCCGTTGCTAGGTGCTTGTATTATTTCCAAACTGTCAGGGGTCAGGCCTCCATTGGCGGTCACTTTTACATTACGTATTGCCTTGTGTTCCATGTTGTTAACTTGCAGCGTAGAAAAAGCAGTGACAAAGGTATCTGTTAGGTCATTATATAAAACATCAAAGTTTAGTGCGTTATCCTCTTGTAGCTCAAATTCGTCAGTTTGGGCAAACCCCTGTTCTGAGGCTAATTCAATTGAATAACTAATCCGTGCCACACCTTCGGTTTCTGTAAGTAGCTGTAAACTAGTGCCGGTTAAGCTATCTTCTGTGAGAAAAGTGTCTCGTTGCCCATCAAAATAAAGGCTTTTTCCTATGCTGCCATCTTTGTTTTCGGCACCAATAGTGGCTTCGTCTGGGAGCCCCTCTACATCAACATAATTGAACCAGATATTATCGGTATTTTCTTCGATAATCAGTTGAAAGGTGTAAGGGCCTGGCTTTTGCTGTGAGCTAGGTTGCTCTTCCAAGTCGTCATTAGCATAAACCTCAACTCGATCCCATTCTACAATCAAAAATGTACGGCCAGCATTTTCATGAATTGCGGAGCGCAGATAACCACCTCCTACATCTTCATCATCTAATGGATCTTGTAAGTCATATTCGGCCCACAAGGGTGCAATAACTCTGTTTAGTGGGGATGGGTGGGGTAATTCTTGGTTAAACAGCGCAGAAAACCTATCAATCTCAGTAGCCCCCGCTATTACAAAGCCATTGTCTGATAAGGTCAGTGCATCATAATTTTCACCATTAAAGTAAAAATTAAAATCAACCACAGCTGAAATATTAGTACACCCCTGAGAGCAGGCAATAGGTGTTATTTCAGCTTGGGCCAAACTGCGATTGAAGGGGATGTTGTTTCTTTCAAACGTCATTTTGCCCTGTTGTAACTTTCCTTGCCAAATTAAGTTTTTCTGGGCTGCGTCGAATTCCAGATGAGTACTTTCGCCTGCTTCTACCACTGCGATTTCGCTGCCGGGTATAAATTCGGCGTTGTTTGGCATTGGTAGTGTTAGCGAAAAGGTTTCACCGACATTTTTATTTCGCACCGTAGTAGTAAAAGTAATAGGTTGAGTGGTGTCGGTATTGCTATCAGTTGTATCCACTGTAAGTACGCCAGCGTCACTAGTATCATTGGCATATAGTGCTATTGGTAGTTGCTGGGTTGAGCTATTGTGATAAATATACAGGTCGCCGTATATCCATTCTCCTGCTGGTGCTCGAGCAATGTCTACTGTAAGCGTAAAAGGTAAAGATGATCCCTCTGTGCCCTGTGCTGTTAGTGTTTGTTCAGAAATATTCACTTCGCCTTGAGTGATGCCATCATCGAAACTAACAGAAAAACTCACTTGTGCAGCTTGATCATCTAGATTGCTAATGATGTTGTCGAAACTACATTGACCAATACAAGCAGGGTCGGCATAGGACACTTTTTCGGTGGTGAGTGTGGTGTTTAAAGCTTTTGTCGCATCTAACCTTCCAGCGCCCATATCAAAAGGACGGGCATGATCCATACCTAAAAGCACGTTTGAATTACTAGAACTGACTAAGGCCGATTTTATTTGTTTAGCACTCCAATCAGGGTGGGATTGACGCATTAGCGCAGCTGCACCAGCCACGTGTGGGGAAGCCATACTGGTGCCAGTAAGTTTGGCGAATGTTGCCGTGTCAGTGCTAGCTTTGCTCGCATTTACGGTTCCAGAAAAGCCAATAGGGAAGGGCGATGATTCGAATATATCCGGTGAATAGGCTGAAAGTATATCTGTACCTGGAGCTGCCATATCAGGTTTTAGTATATGGGGATCACCATTGGGCCCTGTTGAGCTAAATGGATGCATCATATCCACATATTGGGGTTCAATTGCCGCCACAATTTCAGGGTTTATCGTTATGCTGTTGTTAGCGCTGTAAGCTTGTTTGAAAATAGCCAAACCTGTATCACGTGATAAACCTAGAACAGGGATCACATAATCACCTATAAATGGGATCACAGGCTCAATAGTGGCTAAACCAAAAGCGCCAGAAGAATAAAGCAATACGCCTGCGGCCCCACCCTGACGCATATTTTCTGCAATTTCTTCATGAGAGCAAGTATGGCGATAGTCGATCAGTACCAGGCTGCCTGCAAAATTCCCAAAGCCATCTTCTAAGGGCTGACATCCGTCATCAGCAGTAGGGGAAGCTGCATTTAAAGCACGTAACGGAAAGGTCGTTTGTTGATTAAACTGGCGATTATCACCTTGGTATGCAAAGTAGTTTTGTCCTGCTACTTCAATGGTGTTGCCAAAGTAACGACCTGTTGTTGTATTGGCGACAGAAATTCCTGATTCAATGCAGGAGGGACAGCTAATGGTTTGTCCCCGCCCTGCATGTAAGTCGTTACCTGAAGCACTTACTACTATGATCCCCAGTTCTTCGGCATTTTCGAATACCTCTTTATAAATGGAGTCGTTTGGATTGGCGCCATTGCCTGCTCCCCATGAGTTATTAATGACATCAGCGCCATCTTTGACGGCATATTCAAGAGCGTCTAATAACATGGTATCAGGGGCCTGTGCTTGGCCATCGGGGGCAGCAAATAAGGCTTTATAGACCATTAAATAACTGGCGGGGGCGACGCCGCCTATAGTGACATCGCTATCCGCATAATTGATATTGACTTGTGTACCTGTGGCAATGCCCGCTACGTGGCTGCCGTGACCATCAAAATCAAGTGGGCTAAGATGTTCATTTTGGTATACGTTAAAATCATAGTCTGCAGGATCCATCCAGCGGGCGACAATCAATTTGTTATTGCAGAAACTGGTATCTCCTTGAGGATCGCGACAATAATCAGGATTGTCAGCCAGAAAATTATTATCTGATAAATCAGGTGGCTGCATTCCGTTGTCACTAAACATAGGATTATTGTTGCGAATACCGGTATCTACTATGGCAATTTTAATACCTTTTCCTGCTTCAGATTGTCCTCCAACGGCTTCCCAGGCAGCTTGTAATTGAATAGTGTTATGGCTGGCATCTAAATTCACGTAACGCATTTTCACAGGATACACTTGTGCAACTTCGGGCATGGACCGAATAATCGCGACTTGTTTCGCGTTTGCGCTAATTTCCATGCCATTCAACAAAGTATCAAAATGTCTAAGTGTTTTGACTGTACTTAGTTGGCCGCTGAGCTTTGCCTTAAATTGATTTTGATCATGTTGTAGTTTGGATTGATACGACTTAGCGGCTGCACTATTGAGGCTTGCAGAGCTATAAGTTTTACCGCGTGTTGCACTGCCTAAGGTGTAGAGGTTATTTATCTGTTTGCTTAAAGGAGCAGAATGGAGTTTAACGATATAACGATTTTCAAGATCTTTGACTACTGGATGGGAAGATGATGCCTTGTAAAGTGATAACTTATTTTTTAGAGCCGCTTGTTTGTCTGTTTCACTTAGCAAAGTTGCTTGATGTGATTGGGATATCTTAGTAATTGTGGCTGGACGCAAATCATCTTGATAATCATCTGATTTCTGTGAATTATTTTGCGCGGCGACATCAGGGACATAATAAATAAAACTAATTAAGCATAAAAGAAAGCTTAGTAAGACATTTTTTGACTGATCCATCATCCATTCTCATCATATTGTTATTAGGTTTAGAGCAGACATTATCCTGTATAAAAAACACTCTCTAAAATAGAGCCAAATTTATACATCTTGTAATTTTTTGTAATCGAAGAACTCGATGGTAATTGTTAATACTAGGAAACTATCTATAAAGAAATCAATATCCTCTGGGCAGTTACACCGCAACTGTTAACAGAAATAGCAAGGACGTTTTATGATTTTTAAACTTAAAAAACAAAACAACCACCAATAGATAATGCCGTTCAGTTAAGGTGAGCGGCATTACACTTAGGCGTCCTTTTTTGATCTGGATGAATGGCCAATTTATATAGGCCTAGCTGGAGCCTGAATAAGAGGGTGTGCAACTATGAGCTATTTGTTTATCTTCTCTAGGAGTCAATAAAAGTTGTAGTTGAGCAGAAATAAAGTTAAGCCTATGTGCTTATTCTAGCCGTCTTACTTGTTCAACTAATCGAAGGTTATGTGGAACCTCAATATTTAACTCAGTTGCCTTAGAGGTGACATAACCATTTATAAAGGCGATTTCAGTTTGGCGTTTGAATTTTATATCTTGATGCATTGATGAGTAGTTATTAGCTGTGGCTGTTATCACTTGTTGCACGTTTTCAACTAGTTCAGCACTGTCAACTAAGTAACCTAGAGCGCTCATTACTTTTGCAATTTCATCACAAATATTAGAGATACTGGTACTGTATTTGATATCTGCAAGCTCGCCATTTTTTAGGTTGTGAATGGCGGTAAGTGGATTAATCACTGCATTGATCGCTAACTTTTTCCACAATGCCAAATTGATATCTTGATGCCATTTACTAGGTGGTAATAGTTTTGAAAGTATTGGTTCAATTGATTGTTTTAACGCTGTATCAACATTGGCTAACCAGCCCAGATGCGTCTGTCCCAAACCTGTTTCTATCAGCCTGTTTACATCGGGTTTAAATGCCCCGTAACTGGTGGTCGCAGCGATCAATGGATTATTGGGTAGCTGCTTTCTAACTTGTTCGATTGTACCCATGCCATTGTGTAGCAGCATTATTATATGCTGTGGTTGAATGAAAGGTTGTAATTGCACCAGCACTGGCAACACTTGGTAAGCTTTAACAGGCAATATCAACAAATCAAATTGGTCTGGCTCAGCGATGACTGATGTGTGGGGAGTCAAATTATGTGACACCCCAGATATATCAGTAACAGTAACTGCTTGCTGCTGTTGTATTTTTATTAAGTGCTGATAATCATAACCAAGCTGATGGCACTTAAAACCGATTAATCCACCTATGGCACCTTTACCAACAATCGCTAATTTAGGGAAAACAATTGGTGTCTTATCCTGCATCTTTTACTTGAGTCGATTTGATGCTTGGCCATGCTAGTGTCCAAGGTGTTGTTAGATTGGCAACTTGCTGCTTGGTATTATCAGATAAAAACATCTCACCTTTATTGGGCGGGCAGATGATACAAAAAGGTTGTTGTTGATAGCTAAAACGAATGCAATAAGCATGAAGATAAGTGCGGTCAGCGTTTTCGCCTTTGTATAAGTCGTCACCTAAAATGGGGCTGCCGATACTTTTTAATGCTACGCGAATTTGATGTGTTTTACCCGTAAGAGGTTTAACCAAAAATAATCGAAGGCCAGGGGAAATAGAGAAGCTAAAAAATTGACTGATGGCAACAGCAATATTACTACTATCTAACATCCACTTACCGTCTCGAACTTTTTTCATGCCGCCTTTGATGGCACCTTGTTTTTTCTTGGGTTTTTTCGCTGAAATGGCCAGATAGTACTTTTCTATTTCTTTTTGCTCAAATAGCTGGCCAAACACAGCGGCAGCTTGTGCATTTTTAGCCAGAATTAAAATACCAGAAGTTATCTTGTCTAATCTATGCACCAACCATAATTTTTCAATCTTAAGTTGTTGACAAAGTATTGGCAAAATACCGGATTGGTGAGACTCATTTTGCACCGCAATATTGCTGGGTTTGTTAACTACCACAAAATCTGGGTGATCAAACAAAACGTATATCGAATCTAACAAAACGAGTTGTTACTCCAGTAACTGAATGGCACAGACATAATCTAAATTATCAATTGCCAGTTTCAGTTCATTTAGTTTTTCAGGAGACAAATTTAAAGATTGCCCATAACTTTGCATCTTACTCTCAGAAATAAACTCACTGCGCTTCAACGCTGCGATTAGGGCTGCTTTATCGTCTTGTTGAGGAGCAACTTCAGGGCTTGTTTTAACCCCATTTTCTGTAGAAAAGTTTTGTACTGAGGTTAAGGTTTGCCTAAAAACATTCAAAAATTCTTTTAAGGCATTCTCAGTTGTTTGCTGAGCTAAATTTTCTTCAAATTCTTTACAGGCATGGTGTAAGGCCTGCATACCTAAATTTCCGCTGACGCCTTTTATAGTATGGATTTCTTGTTTGGCAGAATTGATATTTTCTTGCTGTAAGTGCTCTGTTAGAGAAGTATCAAAATGTTGATATTGTTGGGAAAATTTTTCTAAAATTTTCACCAATAACGATTGATTACCACTAAATTGGTTTAAAGCAAATTGGGCATCAAAAATGTTTAAATCAGAGCTAGGCAAAATAGCGTTCCTTTGATGTGATAGCGTATTGAAAAGGTTGCTGAGTCTTCGTTTTTCATATTCTAGCAAACAAATTAGTGTATTTGATACACCAAGTAATTTTCTGATATAAACAGACCCTAGTTACTTTATTTATAAACTGCAGGTAGACTACAACCCATAAGTAGTTTTTATTTTTAGTTGGATGGAATTTTGCAAGTAAAACAGAAATCTTTTGCAGAGCGTTTAAATGTATTACGAGACCAAGCAGTTTCACAAACCTTAACTGGAATACGTCATGGAGTCGAGCGTGAGACTTTGCGTATTAATCCCGACGGTGGTTTGGCACAGAGCCCTCATCAAGAGGCATTAGGGGCAGCTTTGACTCATGAGTTTATCACTACTGATTTTTCTGAGTCTTTACTAGAATTTATCACACCACCTGAAGTGTCCGTGAAAAAAACGATTGCACAATTGAATGATGTGCATAAATTTACGGTTTCAAATATAGGTGATGAACGTCTTTGGCCTATGAGTATGCCTTGTTTTATTGAAAATCAAGATGCCATTCCAATCGCCAACTTTGGTTCGTCTAATGTTGGTAAAATGAAAACCTTGTATCGAGTTGGCTTAAAAAACCGCTACGGAAGTATGATGCAAGCCATCTCGGGGGTGCATTTTAATTTTTCTCTTCCTGATGAGTTCTGGCAACAGTGGTTAGAAAAAACATCTGCAGAGAATGCTGACAAAGATACGATCTCTGCTGGATATTTTGCTCTGATCAGAAACTACCGCCGTTTTTGTTGGCTAATTCCCTATCTATATGGTTCATCTCCAGCAATTTGTAGTTCGTTTATCAAAGGTAAAGAAACTAATTTGCCTTTTAAAAAGTTGGGCAAGGGCACTTATTACCTACCTTATGCAACGTCTCTTAGAATGAGTGATTTGGGCTATACCAATAGTGCCCAGTCTGGTTTAAATATTTGTTATAACAAGGTTGACACCTACATTGCATCGTTAAGAGCTGCTATTAGCCAACCATCTACGGTTTTCCAAAAATATGCCGGAAAAAAACAGGGCGAGTATCAACAGTTAAATGCCAACGTTTTGCAAATTGAGAATGAGCTGTATTCGCCAATTAGACCCAAACAGCCAACTTTGCCGTTAGAAAAACCCTCAGAGGCATTAGATCAAAGAGGCGTGAGCTACATAGAAGTGCGGGCGCTTGATGTTAATCCATTTAGTGCAATTGGCATTGAGGAAAATCAGTTTTATTTTCTTGATGTGTTTTTGTTGTACTGTGTCACTCACCCAAGTGCAATGATGGATGCACAGCAATATAACGAAACCGAAGTCAATTTGCGTGCAGTTGTGGATCATGGCAGAGACCCAGAGATAATGCTCTTAAATGAGCAACAATCCATAAGTTTAACTGCTTGGGCATTGCAACTCTTTTCTGATATGCAACAAGTGGCTTTGGTACTCGATCAGGCAAATGACACAACACATTATTCAACTGCGTTAGAACTGGAAAAACAAAAAATATTGGATCCTAGTTTGACTCCCTCAGCTAAGGTTTTGCAACGATTAATCAGCCAACAATGTGACAACGGCACATTAGGGTTAATGTTGGCAGAAGATTACAAACAACAATTGATAGATTCTGATTATGAATTTATGAATGCTGAGGACTTGGCAGAACACGCGAGGCTATCCATTGAAAAGCAGCGTGTTATTGAGCAGCAGGATAATATTTCTTTCGATGATTTTCTAAGTAGTTACTTTTCGGTTTCGGAAACCGATTAATTTAAGGCAAAAAAAAAGCCTGACATATATCAGGCTTGAAAGCTACTACTAGGGAAAACACATAATAACTAGAACACGCTAATTAAGAGTAGGTTATGGATCAAAAGTTCACAAAAACGCATAAAATTATTAATGTTATTTTAATCACCATGGCTAGCACCTTATTTTTAGCGGCTTGTACTACCACACCACCACAAAACATTAGTAATATTTGCGATATTTTTACTGAAAAACGAGATTGGTTTGAAACGGCAAACGACATGAAAGAGAAGTGGGGTGTACCTATTCATGTACCTATGTCGATCATGTATCAGGAAAGTTCGTTTAAAGCGAAAGCCCGGCCTCCAAAAGACTATTTCTTTTTTGGACTGATCCCTTGGGGGCGAGTCAGTAGTGCCTATGGTTATTCTCAGGCCAAAACGCCTACTTGGGATGATTACAAACGGGAAACAGACAACTCCTGGGCTGATCGTTCAGATTTTAGTGACGCTATGGATTTTATGGGCTGGTTTATTAATAAAACTAACGAATTGAACGCTGTGTCAAAATGGGATGCTGAATTGCAGTATCTTAATTATCATGAGGGGTGGGGCGGTTATAGCCGTGGCAGCCATAATAAAAAATCATGGCTAAAAGATGTGGCTAAAACCGTAAATGCTCGTGCTTTAAGGTATGCAACTCAGTTAAAAACCTGTGAAGAAGAGCTTTCTAAAGGTTGGTTTTGGAGATTGTTCACTTAACGCCTCGAGAAAATAGTACAGGCCATTAATCGGTCTGTACTACATTTTTATATATCTGTTAAATTTTATTTTATTCTTAAATCCATTAAAAAGTTTCCCTACTAAGATCTCACTCCTTGTATCGCTTGCGGTAATACTCATGTTAGGCAAGGTATAAAAGTCACCTAATTCTTGATGTTCTTTGAGTACTAGAGGAACAAAACACAAGCCAAAGTCTTTGCCTAGTGTTTTACCTGTTCTTTGTTCAATGTCTGAGCCGATAAAATTTTGAATATCTGCACTAGCTGTTGGTTGGCAAATAACGATTAGATGGAAGTCTCGCTTGGATTGTAAAGTAGCAGATATTTGTTCTATGACAGAGGTCATAATAGTTGCGTCAGCTGTCGTTTTTTGAATACTACTGTTGCCTATGCAGATCATAGTTAAATCAGTACTTAATATAGCGTGGTGTAAATCACATGATGCAACTAAATTGTTTAGTCTACGCACTTGTTTTACAAGCGCTTTTAGCTTTAAGTCAACTGAGGAGACACGTCCTTGGTTTAATGCATTGACCTTACGTTGATCGTGATCAACTGCCACCACTTTGTGACCCAAGGCGGCTAATCCTATTCCCGACGCCACGCCTGTTGTACCTAGTCCTATCATACTGATTTTTAAACTATAGCGGCTAATGGGTAAACGCTGACTTTTGTTTTGATCGTATCCAACCGCTATTATTTTATTCAAACCGTAGAGGTTGGTTTCGGTCGCTTGGTTATGCTCTAGTCTTTGGGATTGGTTATCTGTTGAATAGGTAGAAGTTTGCTCAAACATGGAATTTACTCACTTTAGATAAAAACAACGCTAGGTATCTAGGTGCTTATTTTTATTAATTTAAGTGAGGGGTAGCAGATATTGTTCCAATATTATTATAGCTTTATAAATCAATGTGTTATGAATTTTATAAGTGTATTTTTTATTCTACAGAGTGAAAACTTTACTAAAGTGTTTCAAAGTTGCGACATTTTATTTTTTAGGCTAACTGTGAGTATAAAAAATTAACTAGCTATGTGTGAGTTTCTAATTCACATGGGATCTATTTGGGGTCTGGCATTGGCTGGCTTATCCATGACTCTCTTGTAGAATTTCAGGATGAGTTTTTTATCAAAAGCAATTAGAGCCGAGTTCACTCATCTACAATGACACTTGTGTCTTGTGTAAGCTCAGTGGTTATTGTTTCTCGGTCTGCTTTACTAATGTATTTAGGCTTATTATTGGAGGACAATTTAGCATTGGCCTTTTTGGCTCGTGCTTTTAAAATTTGATTACCTTTTTTACGTCTGTTCATTTGTATATTCTCAATCTATCAATACTAGTATTATAGCAGTTTCGAATTTGAAACCTAGTTGTATCATTCAAGGCTGTTGTGTATTGCTTACAGTGGCTGCAGTGTTTACTCTTATTTTATGTATCGATTTTACAATTATAGCCCTTAGCTAAATTCACTACATCAGGAAGTATTATGTGTTTGTCTTACCAACAAAGTAATAAAACCCTTACCGCTAACGGCGTGGATTTTCATTATGCCCTTGATGGTGAAGTTTCTAAGCCAGTGTTGGCCTTAATAAATATGGCCAGTGTTAACTTAACCGCTTGGGAGCCCGTATTGGCGAAGTTGTTGAAGTCATATCGTATTTTACGTTTTGATATTCGAGGAACGGGGAAAAGTGCTTGGGGAACAGATGATGAATTTACTTTCTCTCAGTATGCAGATGATTTAGCAGCCATAATGGACGTTTTGAATATTCCTAAAGCGTTTGTTCTGGGTGTGGCTTATGGCGCCAGAACAGCAGCTCAGTTTGCATTACGTCATGAAAATAAGTTGACTGGTTTAGCTTTGTTTGACGTGGCGTTGACACCTCCGGTCGAACAGTCACAACAAAAAATCCTAGCAGCTAAAGCGCGAGAGTTATTAAAAGAGGCCTCAGAGCCAGAGATAGAGTTTAAGAAATCATGGCGGTTTTATGAAAACAGAGATGCGGCGCTTAAAGCACACACTGCCCATCAACATGAACCCGATACATCTAACATGATGGGGCATCTTAAAGTACCAGTATTGGTAGCTTGTGGTAGACAGGATATGAATTTAAATGAAGCGCAACGTATTGCTAAGGTCATTCCTGGTGGAAAATTCGAACTAATGGAGATGACAGGGCATGGTTCGCCTTTTTTTCGCCCCGATCACTTTGCTAATATTGTGAATGATTTTCACGGCCAATTAATACTTTGATTTTTTTTAGGGGGGGCTCAAATGTATTGTTATAGATTTGATGAGGAAAAAATCTGAGATAACCGCTGATTAATTTCTGCCAATTTATCGTATCTTGGGGTATTTAGATTGCCACTTGGTACTCAACATCTTCTGGGCCTACGACACAATTTCGGCCTTGATCCTTGCCTCTATAAAGTGCAGCGTCAGCATCTTTGATTAGTTTTTCAACGCTATCTATTGTACTACCTTTAGCACTCACTATACCTAAAGTTAAAGTGACCGGATTGGTGTTTTGTGGCCCATAAGGAATATTCTGAGCTAAGAGGGTTTTTCGTAAGTTTTCAGCAATTCTTCGCGCACCTTCGTTATTAGTGTCGGGTAAGATTAAAACAAACTCTTCCCCTCCAAAACGCCCGACAACATCCGTAGCCCGTTCACAACATCCGTCTATTAACTTGGCTATATCTTTAAGGCAGTTATCTCCCGCCAGATGACCATTGGTATCATTATATAATTTAAAAAAGTCAACATCTGCCATGATAAACGATAGCCATGTATCCGAACGTCTCGCTCTCCCTACTTCTAGTAACAGCCTAGCTTCTATTGCTCGTCGGTTTAATATACCCGTTAGGAAGTCTATATTTGATTGTGTCTCTAGTTGGGCCATCAATGTGCGGGATATTGATGCAAAACTCGATATTACCCAAGTTGATATTAGGCAAAGAGAAGTCAAAACAATATAACGGCCAAATAGCATTAAATCCGGATTTGTTTGATTTTTAGGCACATAACCGTACAGACCAAGAACAAATACGCCGGCTAGAATTAAACACACAAGTCCAAGGGATATCCATGCCGCCCGCTTATTGATAAGTATTACTGTCATAATAGGAATAATCGGGGCAAGCAACACCACAGGGGCATTAAATCCACCTGTGTAAAAGCTGGAAAAGGCCAAACCAAAGAGCGCTGACATCATTAATATCCAGGCTGCGACATCAATAGAGCCATGACGTCTAATATAGATCCAGTTGACAAGTCCTACTGTAACTACAAAAAACGCGGGGATAGGTAGAGATTCAAACCCTAAAATCATTATTTTGATGGCCGCCAAAGTGGCGATCAAAAGGGTTGAAATAATATTTGTGGTTTGGATCAAACCACGCCGCCCTAAGGGTATTAATGCATCTAAATCAGTTAACACTCGTCACCATCTTTGTTCCTAAATCTTGTTAAGGTACAAAACTCAAAATAGTTTTGTCCTTCATCTATTTCTTGTACTTAAGAACCTTGTTGGTTGTAAAACAAGCTTTTTTTACACAAAAACACAACTTTCTAAACGAAACACAATCAATATTTAAAGTGTTTAAAACTATGATATTGAACCATTATTCAATAAGCAAGAATTGTTAAACAACTGATTTTGTCGATCTTTTTATGGTTGTTTAAGTATTAGCCAATTTTCTAATTTGATTAGCGCAGTTGGCTAACACTATAGCGCCAGCGGTTGAAACATTTAGCGAGTTGCCCATACCAAACATAGGAATATGTATTTGTTGCTGGCTTAATTTTAATGCAGCTTCACTCACACCTTTGCGCTCATTGCCTAAAACTAATACGCAGCGCGATGGGTAAGTTACATCACTATAATCCACAGACTCATGGCATAACTCAACACTGTAAACTGTATACCCATCATCTAATAGGGTTTGTAAAGTCGATGTGGTGCTATCACTGTATTCAACGCATACCCATTTTGCCTCGTTTCTAGAGGCTTTATTTAGCTTTTTGTCAGAAATTGTTAGCTCTCCACAGACAATGACTTTTTCGATAGCAAAAGCATCAGCTAAACGAATAAAAGCACCGATATTATGGCTGTTAGTGACATTGTCTAGTACCACTATCAAAGGCATTTTTGGCTGAGTTAAATATTCATTTCGAGCTGGTTTGTTTTTTCTAAGATCTTGTTTGGTTAATTGTATTTTTGAATGCAAGATTTTTACTCTTTTTTCTCTTTATGGCTAGGTTGGCATGTTTGTGTTGTTAAATGTTCAGGTTAAATAGTTAAGGTGACTATTGATTGCATAAAAACAGATGTTTAGTATTTTGCATGGTGCAACGGTAAATCAATCAAAACAAGTAAAGCAGCCTGACCACCCCATTCTTTTGGCGCTTGGTGAAAGCCCAACACTGCGGGGTGTTGAACTAACCAATTGGGGATTGATTTTTTCAGAGCGTAGGTACCTTTGCCATGCATAATAGACACACAATAAACATGTTGTTTTTGGGCGGCATGAATTAGTGCTGCAATTTCGTGTTTGGCTTCTTCTTTCTTTACACCGTGTAAATCGAGGATGAAATCTGGTGGGTAATCGCCACGACGAAGTCGTTTAACTTCGTGGCTATCGGTCTCTGGTTTGACATATTTGAGTGGTTGGTCAATATCAAAATGGCCTTCAAAACCATCTGAAAACTCAAATGTTGCTGCAGCTTGTTTGATTTCTGCTAATTCTTTGTTATTTTTTGCCCTAAGTCCCGAATTCTGCTTGCTGGAAAAGCGCTGAGGCGGTATTTTGTCCTGCTTAATTGGCGCGACATCTTTGAACTCATTTTTAAATAGATCGGGTTCATCATTATCTGTTTGAGTTTTACGGTGATGTGGCGTGTTTTTCATTCATTACAAGTACATATTTGCTATAGAATAAGCATAACAAAATTTGCTACAAGAGCATATGTATTCAAGGTCTGCGGACCTAGATTTATTAAGCGATAACATGACCACAGATACTTTTTCCGAAATAGACGCCGAACAGATTGCAGAAGACTTACATACCATCTTAGATATGGTGAGATGGTCAGTGAGTTGTTTTAATCAGGCTGAACTGTTCTATGGCCATGGCACCGATAACCCTTGGGATGAGGCAGTTAGTTTAGTTTTACAGCTATTGCATTTACATCAAGACTTGACGTTACAAACGGGCGACCAATTGTTTCATAGTCGCCTTACCAAAGCTGAAAAGTTGAAGATTATCGCCATAGTTAAACGTCGAGCTGATGAACGTATTCCAGTGCCGTATTTGACTAATCAGGCATGGTTTTGTGATTTACCCTTTTTTGTGGATGAGCGTGTGCTTATTCCTCGTTCACCTATTGCAGAGTTGATCCAAAACCATTTTGAAGAGTGGATTGGTGATAGTGAGCCTCAACATATCTTGGATTTATGCACTGGTGGTGGTTGTATTGCTATCGCTTTGGCTTATGCCTTTGAAGAGGCCCAGGTAGATGCTGTGGATATTAGCCAAGATGCCCTTGATGTAGCAGAACTCAATATTACTGAACATGAATTGAATCATAGAGTTTATCCCATCAAGTCTGATTTGATGGAGGCCTTGCAAGGCCAGCAGTATGATTTGATTGTGAGCAATCCACCCTACGTGGATGCTGAAGATATGGATGACTTGCCTGAGGAGTTTCATCACGAGCCAGAGTTGGCTTTGGCTGCAGGCGCAGACGGTCTGGATTTAGTTGATGATATTTTACGTCAGGCTCCGATTCATTTGACGGAAAATGGTTGGCTGTTTGTTGAAGTAGGAAATAGCGAAGTACATATGTTTAGCCGTTATCCAGAATTACCCATTCAATGGGTAGAATTCGAAAATGGTGGTCATGGTGTGTTTGCTATAAGCAAGAACGATTTAGTTGAGTACTGGCGCTCGGTTGACCATTAAACTAAACACATCTAAATGATAAGTATCAATACAACAGGATTTTAAAATTATGGCAGGTAACACCTTCGGTAAATTATTCACCGTCACCACTTTTGGCGAAAGTCATGGCATTGCTATTGGTGGTATTATTGATGGTTGTCCTCCTGGTTTAGAGTTGTGTGAAGCTGATTTACAAGGTGATCTAGACAGGCGCAAGCCTGGCACGTCCCGTTACACCACCGCTAGGCGTGAAGAAGATGAAGTGAAAATTTTGTCTGGTGTGTTTGAAGGCAAAACCACAGGTACCAGCATTGGTCTGTTGATTAACAATACCGATCAGCGTAGTAACGATTATTCAAAAATTAAAGACACCTTTAGACCCGGTCATGCTGATTACACCTATCAACAAAAATACGGACTACGTGATTATCGTGGTGGCGGTCGTTCTTCGGCTCGCGAAACCGCTATACGTGTGGCTGCTGGTGGTGTGGCTAAAAAGTACCTGAAACAACAACATGGTATTGAAATTCATGGTTATTTATCGCAGTTAGGGCCGATCAAAGTTGAAACAGTTGATCATAGTGTCACTAACACTAATGCGTTTTTCTGCCCAGATGCAAGCAAGATAGACGCTTTAGATGCCTATATGCGTGATCTTAAAAAACAAGGTGATTCCATTGGTGCAAAAGTATCAGTGGTCGCAACTAATATGCCTGTTGGTTTGGGCGAACCAATTTTTGATCGATTAGATGCGGACCTAGCTCATGCCATGATGGGGATTAACGCTGTTAAGGGGGTAGAAGTGGGTGATGGTTTTGCTACAGTTGAACAAAAAGGTAGCGAACACCGCGACGCATTAACCCCTGAAGGATTTGCCTCAAACCGTTCTGGTGGGGTTTTGGGAGGGATCTCAACAGGTCAGGATTTAGTGGTGCATATGGCACTTAAACCCACTTCAAGTATTAGTGTTCCTGGTGAAACCATTGACATACATGGAAAATCGGCTGAAGTGATCACCAAGGGTAGGCATGATCCTTGTGTGGGTATCAGGGCTGTGCCTATTGCTGAAGCTATGATGGCTTTGGTAGTGATGGATCACTTACTTAGAGATCGCGCCCAAAATGCTGATGTGCATTGTACAACACCCGTTATTCCTGCCCAAGCCGGGCCTCGCTAGCAGCGTTTCGACAGGCCTAACTGGCCTGTTCTACTGTTACTCCATTTAAGTATTACCATTGCCAAAATCCGCATTTTCAAATTCGAATCTAATTTTACTCGCGATAACTTATCTGTTTTATTACGGACAGTTTGGTGTGCTGATGCCATATCTAGGGGTTTTTTTAGATGGCAGAGGCTTTTCATCCAGTGAAATAGGTGAACTTTTTGCATTGATCACCGTTGCTCGTATTGCTGGGCCAAATTTATGGGCGGTGCTTGCTGACAAAACGGGTAGGGCGCTCAAGGTATTACAATTAGGTGCATTGTTGACCTTTGCTACTTTTTGTTTGGTATTTTTTGTTGAGGGCTTTTGGGCGCTGACTCTTAGCCTTGCCCTAATGATGATGTTTTGGACCGCTATTTTGCCGCAAATTGAGGGATTAACCTTAAATTGTGTATTGGGTCATACGAGCCGATATGGCCGAATAAGGTTGTGGGGCAGCATTGGATATATTTTACTGACTATCTTTACCGGTAAAATGATCGATATGTTTTCTAGCGAAGCGCCCATTTACGTCGGGGCGATAGTGTTGTTTAGCCTGTTTGCCATAACCTTATTACTCAAAGAACCGCCTCGAGAAAAAAATACCGACCATCAACACTTGTCTATTTGGCATAAAATTAATACTCCTGTGTTTTATGCTTTTTTAATGTCTGTTGCCTTGCTGCAACTTAGCTTTGGTGCCTATTATGGATTTTTTGCTTTATACGTTCTTGATTTGGGCTATAGCGGCCAAGCAACCGGATGGCTTATTGCATTAGGGGTATTGGCAGAAGTCATTATTTTTTTGCAAGCAGGTAAATTGATTACACTGTTTGGTGTAAAGTGGATTTTGGTGATCAGTATTTTACTCACTGCGCTACGTTGGTATTTGTTGGCTGTGGCCGCAAACAGTCCTGCACTATTAGTGCTCAGTCAAATGTTACATGCATTTAGTTTCGGAATGACACACGCCGCGTCTATGCATTTTATTCATCACTATTTTGGCAAAAAGTTTCAAAGTCAGGGGCAGGCCATTTATATCAGTGTTGGCTTTGGGGTAGGTGGTGCGTTAGGTGGTTATGGAGCCGGTTATTTTTGGCAACAAGGTCAAGGTGCTGAATTAACTTTTACCTTAGCTGCTGTGGCTGCAGTTTTATCTGCTTTGAGTCTATTATTCGTGTCGTCAAAGCGAATGTAAATATTAGAAGTTTGCAACCATCTTATTGAATTATATGATTAAATATTCATCAGTTGCGGTTCGAAATAATTCAGAAAGTTGCTTGATAAATAGACAGTTGTTTCAATTTGATTTTCTTGTTTGAGATTACATAGGTATAACAAAATTGTGACTAACTCGTTGAAACAAAAAGCCTTGTTCGACCAGTTTTATTAATAATAGTTGTTGACCTGTGGAGTCTTAGAGATATACTAAACAAGCTTGAAAGTAAGTTTGATATTTATGTACATTGTTTCGACGTTCCATTGTAGTACCCGGTCTCGTAGCTCATAAGTAATTGCAACACACTTCAGCACAACTTACGTCTCCTCGGAGACACAATTACTCTTGAAAAATATAGGAAAGACTATGTCTGCAACTACTGGTACAGTAAAATGGTTTAACGAATCAAAAGGTTTCGGTTTCATTCAACAAGAAAACGGCCCTGATGTTTTTGCTCACTTCCGTGCTATCACAGGTACTGGCTTTAAAACTTTGGCCGAAGGTCAAAAAGTTGAGTTCACTGTAACTCAAGGCCAAAAAGGTCCTCAAGCTGAGAACATCGTAGTACTTTAATTATCAAATAATTAAAATTCTATAAGAAAAAGCAAACCTTAGGGTTTGCTTTTTTTATGCCTGGAGAAAAGCCGCTTTGAGCATAAAAAAGAATTTTAACCACAGAGGAAAAGGAGAGCACAGAGGAAATACATAATAATATGCTTTTCTTTTACTCTGTGGAGCGAAGCGCTCTGTGCCCTCTGTGGTTAAATTTTTTAATCTTTTGTTATTGCTTTAACTATTCCGTCAACTCGCCCCGTAAGTTGGCAATTAGTTGGCGTTTGATATGGCTTGCTGGTAGGTTTTTACTGAGTAGATAATGTAGCTTGGCGAGAGCAGCTTCTGGGGTCATGTCTTGACCTGATACTACTCCTACTTCTCGTAATACATGGCCATTGGCATAACCATTCATATTGACTTTACCGCGCACACATTGGGTACAATTTAAGACAATGATGCCTTGTTGATCTGCTATGGATAATTGTTTCAGTAAGCTTGGGTTTTGTGGCGCATTACCCACCCCAAAACTAAGCAATATTAAAGCTTTAACCGGTTGTTGTAAGGTATTTTTAATCACATCAGTACTTATGCCAGGATACAGGGTCACCACACCAATAGGCTGTGATTCAATTTGACTAACATGGAGGTTTTTACTGCTGTCTATGCCCAGTATATTTTTGTTAACCTCAATATTAATGCCCGCTTTGAGCAAAGGTGGGAAATTGGGTGAATCAAAAGCATTAAACCCATCGGCATCAAGTTTGCGGCTGCGGTTGCCTCTAAAAAGCTGATTGTTAAAAAATAAGGTGACCTCAGCAATAGGGTAGTTGGCTGCGATGTATAACGCATTTAGTAGATTTACTTGACCGTCAGAGCGCAATTGGGCAAGGGGAATTTGTGAGCCGGTAACTATCACAGGTTTACCCAAGTCTTCGAGCATAAATGACAAAGCTGAGGCGGTGTACGCCATAGTATCTGTGCCATGTAAAATAATAAAGCCATCGTATTTTTGGTAGTTCTGATGGATATCATTGGCGATTTTTTGCCAATCAGTAGGGTTCATATCAGAAGAGTCAATCAGGTTGTCGTATTCATGGATTGTAAAGTTGGGCATTTCGCTACGATGAAACTCCGGCATTTTTGCTAAGGTTTCAGTTAAAAACCCCGCAGCAGGAATAAAACCGTGGGAAGAAGGACGCATGCCAATAGTCCCGCCTGTGTATGCGACATAGATGTGTTTTTTCATATGAAGGATATACACCTCAGATTATTTTTGACTACTGTAACTGTTACCCTCGAAATTAACCAATAATTCCATTAAGTTAGAGATCTAAAAATTTGTTTACAAATTTAATTTATATAGGCGCAGTAATAACGATGAAAAATAAAATAATCGGATTTTTGTTATTAGTATTTTGTGCGAGTAGTTTCGCTGCTCCAAATGTATTGCCTATGCGTGAACGTGCAGAGCTAATTAATCAGATACTAGATGATAAGTTACAAAAGGTATTACCAAATCTGATGCGCCGTGAGGGCATAGATATGTGGGTGCTTATCTCCCGGGAATATAACGAAGATCCTATACTAAAAACAATGCTTCCCGCTAACTGGTTATCTGCTCGAAGACGTACAATTTTAGTGCTTTTTGACCCTGGTGAAGGTCAGCCAATTGATCGCTTGGCTGTTGCTCGATATGCTGTGGATAGCTTATTTAGAAAATCTTGGGACAAAGAAAAACAGCCTAATCAATGGGATAGTCTTGTCAACATGATAAAACAAAAACAACCCAAAAAAGTGGCTGTTAATAAATCTAAACATTTTGCATTAGCTGATGGAATTACGGCTACAGAATATGAGGAGTTTAGCCAAGCATTAGCTATACAAACTGATACTCGGTTAGTGTCTTCGGAAAAGCTGGCTATTGCTTGGCTTGAAACCCGAAGCGAAATGGAAATGCAGATTTATCCCAATTTGATTGAGTTAGGTCATCAGGTAATTGCTCAAGCATTTTCAAATCAAGTTGTTAAGCCGGGTGTGACTACTACCGATGGTATTGTGTGGTGGTTAAGAGAGAAAGTCTTAGACTTAAGGTTACAAACTTGGTTTCATCCTTCTGTTTCCTTGCAGCGTTCAAGCAATGAAAAGTTTGATCACTTAAAAGCATTTAGTGAAGGTCACGAGGTACAAACCATTATGCCCGGTGATCTGTTACATATGGATTTTGGTCTAACTTATTTACGTCTCCAGTCAGACCAACAACAACATGCTTATGTGCTCAAACCTAATGAAACCGACGCCCCTGATTATCTGAAAAAAGCCTTAGAAAATGCCAATAGATTGCAGGACATTTTCACTGCAAACTTTAAACTGGGCCGCACGGGTAATGAAGTGTTAAAACTCTCTCGACAACAAGCCATCAAAGAAGGCATTAAACCTTCTATTTACACTCATCCCATTGGTTACCATGGACATGCTGCAGGCACTACTCTAGGCATGTGGGACTCCCAAGGTGGTGTGCCAGTACAAGGGGATTATCCATTACATTACAATACCGCATATTCTATAGAATTGAATGCCGCAACTTTTATCTCTGAGTGGAAAAAAGAAATTCGCATTATGCTTGAAGAAGAGGCTTATTTCGATCAATCTGGAGTCAGATACTTAGATGGTCGTCAGATCCAATTTCACTTAATAAAATCAGAATAAAGAGTACACAATGAATAGAAAACACCTTGCCCTTGCCGTTGCTTTTTCACTTGGGGTAGTCGCCTGTAATCAGTCAAATACAGCACAAACGCAAAAAGTAAACGAAGGAAGTGTGATAGTAAGCTTATCTGAGTCTGAGAAAGCCAATGCGCTGTTTCAAACGTATTTTGATGAAAGTATGCAGATGGATCCTATATCAGCGACATACGTAGGCATAAACGATTTTAACGACAGGTTTAGGGCTCCTATAAATAAACATAATCTTGCTCAGTCTTTAGCTTTTGAAGAAAAGTATTTGGCCAAAATAAAAGGCATAGATGCATCAGCACTAAGCGGACAGGATTTGTTAAGTTACCAAATATTTTTGCGGGATAGAGAAATTGCCATTAAAGGTGCACAATTTCCTAGCCACCTCATCCCCCTTCATCAAATGGGCGGGGCACATAGTTATTTTGCCTCCTTAGGTTCAGGTAAAAGTGCTCAGCCTTTTAATACGGCAGTCGATTACCGCAATTTTATGAGCAGAGCAGAAGGTTTTGCGACTTATATGGATAGCGCGATAGTGGCAATGAAAGAGGGGATCGAAAAGTCTATAGTGCTTCCTAAACCTTTGATTGAAAAGGTATTGCCGCAACTGCAAGCGCATATACTTGAAGATGTTACTAAGAGTGTCTTTTACGCTCCATTGGAAAAGCTTAAAGAGGATCAAGACATAACCGTTTCAGATAAAGAGCAAATTACCAAAGATTATATTGAGACAATCAAAAACGTCATCATTCCGGCCTATGGCAGAGTTTATGAGTTTATGTCTGAAGAATATTTAGCGAAAGGACGCAGCACTTTTGGTTTAAGCGACTTGCCTAATGGTAGAGCTTGGTATGAATATCGAATCGAAACCAACACCACTTTGCCTTTAACGGCTGACGAAATACATACCTTCGGGAAACAAGAAGTAGCACGAATTCTAGTGGAAATGACCAAGGTTAAAGAAACCGTTGGTTTTGAAGGTGACTTACCGGCCTTTTTTGAATTTTTACGTACCGATGAACAATTTTTCTTTAAGTCAGAGCAAGCCTTAATTGATGCTTATACCCAAGTAAAAGAAAAAATTGATAGTCGTTTGCCCATGTTGTTTGAAGTATTCCCTAAAGCGGACTACGAAGTTCGGGCAGTAGAAGCTTTTCGAGCAGCTTCATCCGCCGGAGCTAGTTATCAGAGTCCAGCACCAGATGGTTCTAGGCCTGGAATATTTTATATTAATGCCTACAACTTAAAAGCACAGCCAAAATACTTGATGGAAACCCTAAGTATTCACGAAGCTGCACCTGGTCATCATTTCCAAATTGCTATCCAACAAGAAGTCGAAAGTTTGCCTGACTTTCGTAAATTTGGTGGCTACACAGTATTTGCCGAAGGGTGGGCCTTGTATGCCGAAAGTTTAGGCAAAGAAATGGGTTTATTTACTGACCCTTACATGTGGTACGGGCGATTATCAGACGAACAACTTCGCGCCATGCGTTTAGTGGTGGATACTGGTTTGCACGCTTTTGGATGGAGTAGACAAAAAGCCATCGACTTTATGACAGATAATTCGTCACTTGCTGTAACTGACATCGAAGCTGAAGTAGAACGTTATATTGCCATTGGCGGACAAGCGGTGAGTTACAAAGTGGGCCAACGACATATTCGAATACTCAGAAATAAAGCTCAGCAGATACTTGGTGATAAATTCGACGTGAAAAAATTCCATACCCAAGTGTTAATAGATGGTGCCTTACCTATGCCAATTCTAGAAGCAAAAATAGATAGATGGATTGAACAGCAAAAGGGCTAGCTTGAGGTGCTAATTTTTAAGCTGTGTTAGTTTTACTGCTTTTTAAGACGGGGAATATCTTGCTGGATCAGTTTTATAATTAATTGTGACAAAAGGCCTACAAACAATGAAAGAGTATATGAGTAATGCTGAAGTAGCAGAACGGGTTCTCCGCCATGTTAGAGACGGGACAACCGATCAGGGCGACCAGATCTGGCGAGAGCCGGTTGCAAATTATTGTTCAGAGCAACGTTTTCAAAATGAACTTGCTCTGATAAAGCAGTCACCTATAGCGATATGCCCCTCTGCTGCGTTAGCCAAAGCCGGAGACTTTATCACTCAAAATGTAGCAGGTGTTCCCCTCATTGTAGTGCGCGGTCAAGATAAAAAAATCCGGGCTTTTAAAAACGCCTGTCGACATCGTGGTACCCAGTTAGTATCCGGATCTGGGTGCAAAAAAGCTTTTGTTTGCCCTTACCATGGATGGGTTTACCGATTGGACGGCCGCTTGCAAGGTATTCCCCATGAACAAGGTTTTCCAGGTTTTGAAAAATCAGAACATGGACTTTCTGAAGTCAAAGTATTCGAAAAGTGCGGGCTTGTTTTTGTCCAACAAGGTGGAAACAGTAAGACTGAAAATCTACTCGAAGGCTTGCCAGTATTACTTCAACAGCACCACACTATTATCAGTAAAAATGAAGCTACGATTGAAGCAAATTGGAAAGTTTATCTGGAGAGTTTTATTGAAGGTTATCATATTAAATTTGCCCATCCTGAGACTTTTTATCCCTTTGGCTACGATAATTTGAACATTATCGAATTTTGTGGTCCCCACGCTAGGGTTACATTTCCCTTTAGGAGGATGGAAAGCCTAACCGACGTTACGCCTAGTCAACGGGATGTGTCTGGAAGATTAACTTACGTTTATCATCTTTTTCCAAATGTTGTAGTCACATTATTATCTCATCACACAAACGTTATTATTCTTGAACCTGTCGATATAAACACAACTCGAACAACTCTATATCAACTGACGAATCAGACAATAGATGGCGATCAACAAGTCGCATTGGAGGCGGCCAAACGAGATATGAGTTTTGTTGCACAAACAGGTGCTTTGGAAGATTTAGCTTTAGTCAGGGGAATTCAAAAAAGTATTAACTCTGGGGCCAATGATGCTTTTACTTTTGGTTACTTTGAACCGGCAATAGTCCATTTTCACCAGCACTTGGGCGCGCAGCTTAATGAACTAATATAAGATGCTCTAAGACTTTTTTGTTTTAGCCTCAATCAAAATTTTCTGGATACAACTCACGAGCTGGGACGTTTTCATATTGTTCTAACAAATGACTAAATAACTTGTCATCTAAAATGCCATCGAGGGAAGTCACAACATCAGTTAGATTGTTATCATTTTTGCGACAGCAGTCTTGATAGTAAGTAATAAGTTCAGTCAAAGAGGTATTGTGTTTTTGAGCCAATAATTTGTCTACATAGACAAAAAAGTAAGCACTGCCCCAATAGGCGGCTGGGTATTGATTATTATCCATCAGCCTTGTTGCAATTGACGCTGCAGTTAAATCACTATTAAACCAACGTAAATGGGGCGCAATTTTCTGTTGGTAACCTGTATCTAACGAGCCTTTTAACACCCCAGATTGTGCCATAATCTGATACTGCATATAACTTGCGAACCCTTCTGAAAGCCAGCGGTATTCCGGCCCTAAATAGGGCAGTGCCATGTGGGCTAGTTCATGGTAAATGGTCCAGTCATCGACAAATTTTGTGAGACCAAATCTAGGGTCTACATGAAAATGTACACTGCCTTGTCCATATCTCCTTGTATAAGCCCAAGGTACTGGTTGATTGGATTTTTTGGGGTAGAGGTGCAATGCAAGTGGTGTTGGGTAAATACCTAAGGTGGCACGTGTGGCATTCACACCTTGGGTTAACCAGCTTTGTAGCATCTTGCCTTGTTCTGTATTGAAAGCTGACAAACCATGCACTTTAAACTGATTTTCTGTAACAGCCAAAACTCGAAACGAGTTAAGTATTAGTAGTATACAGACACTTAGTTTGAGCCATTTCGATAGGAGTGAGTGGATCATTGTTAGGTTATGGACGCAAAGTATCGTGAAAAAAATCAATCGCCATTTTGTACATTTGCATGGCTATGGCTGCATCATATCTTTCCCCTTCATCTCGCATAAAGGCATGTTGGGCGTTGACTTCATGCCAGCTAAAGTCACATTCATTTTGACTCAGCGTTTGGTGAATGAGTACTCGACCTTCTGCTGATACGTGAGGGTCTTGTTTGCCAAAAACTAACACCATAGGGCAATGAATATCACTGCTTCTGGTTAAAGAGTCATTGCCTTCGTCGCAAGGTAAGGTGTTAGAGTGTACATCAGTAGGGTATAAACAAAATGCTCCAGAAACTTGGTTGTTTAGGGCTGCTCTAAATGCAAGATGACCACCAATACAGACTCCCATCACGCCAATTTTGCCAGTGCAGTAGGTTTGTTGCTGCACAAACTCAACCATGGCTTGGGTATCAGAATCGTGATCTTCCAGTGGCTTAGCAAATTTGTCTGCATTGCCTTTGTCTTTTCCTACATCGTCATATGCCAGCACAGTTCCTAACGGATTGAGTTCGTGGAAAATTTCAGGCACTAACACCACAAAACCATGACCTGCCAATGTTTGTGCGCTTCGGGTGATAGGGCTGGTTTGTTGAAATATTTCTGAGTAGAAGATAATGGCTGGATATTTCCCTTCCTGTGATGGACGAAATACCGAAGTTCGCATTAGGCCTGTTGCAGTTTTAATATCATTAACGTGATGCTGAATAATCATGTTTTTCCTTAAAAAGTCTGACAAATTCAGGTCAGTTATTATAAAGACCTGATTTAGCTAAGTTTTATTTCTTGTATTTTTTTGAACTGCCTATACTTCATTACTATGAAAGTTGTAAATGTCAGTAGTTTATGAATCGTGGGTTAGGCAAATTTTTTGCTTTGTTTTTTGCTGCCTGTTTTTTGGCTTTACAGTTTCACCCAGTTGGTGAAATCCAGTCTGAACTGAATGATAAACGAATCTTTCATATTGAAGAAGTCAGTGTAAGTATAATAGATAAGAATATTGATAATAGATTTATCTATGTTCAACAACTCGCATCAAAACAAGCTTATTTATCTCCTCAAAAAATAAAACTTACGCAGCAACGCCATTACCTTTCAGGGATAGAGCGGCAGCTAGCACATCCATTTCGCATGTTTATGCTCGAATGTCTCGACGCTATTTGTAAAAATTACCAAGACAAGTTATCTACCTCATTTATCTATCAACAGAAACGTAAACTCTCTTTTGAGCTTGATCCAATTTTAATCTCAAATAATATGCAGGTTCACATCGATGAATCTGATCTGCACGTCTCCCTTAGTTAAAAATTATTAATTGGCAA
Source organism: Paraglaciecola arctica BSs20135 (assembly GCF_000314995.1). Taxonomy (GTDB): domain Bacteria; phylum Pseudomonadota; class Gammaproteobacteria; order Enterobacterales; family Alteromonadaceae; genus Paraglaciecola; species Paraglaciecola arctica. The sequence goes on from NZ_BAEO01000013.1 coordinate 45,804, forward strand.
ATACCCTTTGTTTAATATTACATTTTTTGGGATCGCTGTGTTGCAGCTCCTTATTTATTGAGAGATATGATGGATACTTTAATTTTATTATGGCAGTTGCTGAAGCCTTGGTTGTGTTTCGTTGTCTTTATTTATCTATGTATAAAAATGACTGGCTGGGCAAAAAATAGGAAAGCGGGGGCCATTGCTTTTGGTTTGTTTTTTCAAATGATCTTGCCTGACCCTAGTGCAGAATCCACCATTGAAGCTGTGGCAGAACGCAAACAGGAAGTTAAAAAACAACAAGATGGAGACAAAGAACCTAAAGACGAGGATGAAACTTTGAAATTACCCTAGTTCTTTTACTTCTAATTTAGGTTTTGTTGGTGGCTTATTAGTGTTTAAAAAACTGTTAAATTAGCCACCAAGTTAATCCCTATTTTTAATGAGAAATAATATGTTTGAAGTTAACGAATATTTTGAAGGTAAAGTGAAGTCTATTGCTTTTGATACCGCCACATTACCTGCAACAATAGGTGTCATGGCTCCGGGTGATTATGAATTCGGTACCAGTCAGTTTGAAACTATGAATGTTGTTAGTGGAGCGCTGACTGTGCAATTGCCTGGTAATGATCAGTGGCAAACCTTTGATGCGAATCAAAGTTTTACGGTAGAGGCCAATCAAAAATTTAAAGTACAAGTGAAAGTTAATACCGTCTATTTATGTACTTATGGCTAATTTTTTAAGTTGAGCATGAACAAAACAGTCAAAAAGTTAGATAACAATGTAGTCAAAGCACTGACTATTGTCTGCGAGATGGCTAAACAAGACATAGTTGGCTTTGAGTGGTTAACTCACTCAGCCAATTATGCCAATTTCCCAGGCAGTTTAATGGTCACTTGTGTGTTGGATAATTCCATCTCACTAGACCTTATGTTAACCAATCAACAAGATCAGGTGCTGCGGAAGCTCATTCAAAAACAACTTTTAAAAGCAGGGATTCTGCTTAAAGATGTCAGGCGAAATGTATTTTTTGATACAGAAGAAGCCTGTTTGATGGAACATAATGGTGATTGGAAACGCAGACTAACAGTGAACTAAATTAATGCAGTTATACTTATGGTAAATTACTAACCTTGATTTAATGCCATTTTATCTTATCTAATTTTGGTAAAGAACATTCAACTTTTAATTGTTTTACGTTAATCAACATTTGTGTTTTTTCTGTAATAGTGTCGAATAAATTTTCATCTCTACAGCCTATATCTTCAAGTCCTATCCATGAATTTCTAGCTGACTTTTTAGCTGCATACAAACAGTGATCGGCAATATCTAAAACATGCTCCCAATCTAAACTGTCTGGACTACTTTTTATGAAAGGAAAGCTTGCGTAGCCAATAGAACATGTTTTCTTGATAATATTTTCTTCACCAATAACAAAGTCATACATTTCAACTGACTTTCTTAACTTTTCTGCAAGTACTGGAGCAATTTTTCGATCTGTAAAACGAGCCACAACCAAAAACTCTTCACCCCCCCATCTTACAAAGTAGTCTGTTTCCCTAAATACTTTAGTTAAAATAGGCTTGATTTGCATTAAAACGGTATCACCTGCAGTGTGACCATAAACATCATTAACCTGTTTAAAGTGGTCAAGGTCTATTAAAAAAAAGATTAAGTCTGATTCATTATTCTCTTTCTTATCACCTTTAATCCCATTTGAATTTTGATTGCGATGTTTTCTCAATACTAAATCGATATCATTTTTTAAATTATTGGTTATAAAACGTCTGTTATTTAATCCGGTCAGATCATCAGTTATATTTATTTTTTCTAACTTTTCATTCGCTTGATGCAAGCCTAATGTGCGTTCAGCAACTTTAAATTCTAAGGACTGATTCACTTGTTCTATAAAAAGAACTTTTTTGTGCTGTGAGCGAACAAACAATCCGATAATAAGAATTAGTAACACAGAATATAACGAATATGCCCACCATGAGAACCAAGGTGGTGGCAATACGGTGATTTTCAGAGATATGCCTGTTTCGTTCCAAATGCCATATGGATTGCTAGCTTTAACGCGTAAAACATAATTACCCGTTGGTAGATTGGTATAGGTTGCGCGGCGATTTTTATAATCAGTTCTAATCCATTCGTCATCAAAACCTTGCATTTTATAAGCATATTGATTCTTTTTGGGATTGGAAAAATGCAAGGTACTAAATTCAAAGGTTACTAAGTTTTGTTGATGGGTTAAGGTGATTTCTGACGTTGAGTGAATTGCTTTTGCTAACCTATATTTGTCGTCTAATGTACGGTTAATTACCTGCGGGTTATTATCTTTTGATAGGGTTACAACATTTACAGGTACTGATTGATTAGATAACAACATATCGGTAAAAATCACCTTTGGCTGTTGGTTATCACCGATTATTTTATTAGGGAAAAAACGATTAAAACCATTAATACCGCCAAAAAACAATTCACCATTTTTACTTTTAAACGATGCATCAGCATTAAATTCGTTACTTTGTAAGCCGTCATCCATATTGTAATTTTTAAAGGTTTTTGTATTAGGGTTAAAATTGGATAATCCGAGATTTGTACTTAGCCAGATCCCTCCGTCATTAGCTTCCTCAATTCGATAAACAACATTATTCGCTAGGCCATCCTTTTCAAAGAAATGGCTGAAATTTCCGGTTGTTTTATTGAGTAAATTTAAGCCGCTTGCAGTTCCTACCCAAATATTTCCCTGCCTGTCTTCGGTAATTGCGTAAATCGTGTCATTGCTCAAACTATTAGGGTCTGTTGCTTGATGATTGTAATGGGTAAATTTTTCGGTGCGCGGATCGAAATGATTAAGACCTTTCCAAGTGCCTACCCAAAGATTACCTTGTTGGTCTTCGGTAATGACACGGACACTATCATCACTCAAACTATTAGGGGTTGTTGCCTGATGACGGTAATGAGTAAATTGTTCGGTGCTTGGATTAAACCTATTAAGACCTTTCCAGGTGCCTAACCAAAGATTACCATTTTGGTCTTCAGTAATAGCACTAACAGCATTATCACTCAAACTGTTAGAGTTTGTTGCATCATGACTGTAATGGGTAAATTGTTCGGTGTTTGGGTTAAAACGATTAAGACCACTGCTATCAGTCCCTATCCAAAGGTTATTCTGTTGGTCTTCAGTGATAACGTAAACTTTATCATCACTCAAACTATTGGAGTCCGTTTCATCATGACGGTAATGGGTAAATTGTTCGCTAGTTGAATTAAAACGATTAAGGCCACCACCCCAAGTTCCCACCCAAAGGTTGCCTTGTTGGTCTTGTGTAATAGCCCGTACTATATTATTACTTAAACTATAGGGTTCTTGATCCTGATGTTGATAATGAGTAAATTGTTCTGTGAGTGAGTTTAAACGATTAAGACCACCGCCATGAGTTCCCACCCAAAGGTTTCCCTGTTGGTCATAGGTAATGGCTACTACTGTATTATTACTTAAACTATTGATATCTGATGTTTTATGCAGGTAATGAGTGAATTTATTGGTGATGAGGTTTAAATGATTAAGGCCACCACCTAGCGTCCCCAGCCAAAGGTTGCCCTGCTTATCTTTAATAATGGTATCGATTTCGTCATGACTCAAACTGTTGGGGTTATTTGCCTCATGACTATAATGAGTAAATTGCTCGGTGGTTGGGTTGAAATAATTAAGTCCGCCTCCCTTAGTGCCCAGCCAAAGTTTGCCTTGTTTATCTTCAATTATGGCGGTAACTGCATTATTACTTAAACTGTTGGGGTCTGTTGCATGATGGCGGTAATGGGTAAAGTTTTCGGTAATAGGATTAAAACGATTAAGGCCACCGGACCAAGTGCCTACCCAAAGATTGCCTAGTTGGTCTTCAGTTATGACGCTTACTGCATCATCACTCAAACTGTTAGGGTCAGTTTCCAGATGACGGAAATGGGTAAATTGTTCGCTAATAGGATTAAAACGATTAAGACCACCGTCATCAGTTCCCAACCAAAGATTTCCCTGCCGGTCCTGTGTAATAGCATGAATGGAATCCTGGCTTAAACTGTTGGGGTCAGTTGCTTGATGAAGGAAATGAGTAAACTGTTCGGTAGCTGGGTTAAAGCGATTAAGACCACCACCTCGTGTTCCCACCCAAAGATTGCCCTGTCGATCTTCAAAAATAACAGTGACGTAGTTATTTGATAGAGAGCGAGGATTCTCTAAGTTATGTTTAAAAACCTTAAATTCATAACCATCATAACGTGCTACCCCCTCTTCAGTACCTACCCATAAAAATCCTTGTTGGTCTTGTAATATGGTTTTGGCACTGCTTTGCGGTAGGCCATTTTCGATAGATAAATGTTCAAAACGAACGGAGGGACCTGAGGCAAAGACTAATGACATTGATAAATTGATTACTAACAATGCTAAACCAAGGTGTTTAATTGTTTTTGTCAAAGTTTGAATTCCATTAGGTTAGGTTTTATCGGAAAATTTTGCGGCGCTAGTATAAATGAAGTTATCCTAGTAATAACATAAAATCATAGTTACAAATCCCTCTATCCTATAAGGGAGATGAAAATTTATGTCTGCATTATTTTCTCTAAGGCTATTTGTCTTTCTTGTTCTGTTAATATTCCCACCAATGGGGTTTGGCGTCTATAAGCTCTGAGCTGAGGTGAATCTTCTAGCAGGGTATCCATAAAGAGTGTCGGCTGCTCAATATGCTCTAGTAAGCTCGACCAAAATAAGTAGGCACCATAACGCATCCTACCGCACTCGTATCGGGCTTCTATTGTTTCTATGATTTGCGAAAGATAGTGATGGTTAGCGATGAGTTTTTCGGCCATAGCATGGTGTAAACACAGAATTTGTTTATCGATATTTTGTTGCTGAGCGGTTTTGAGTCTGCCTCTAGCTCGATTGCATGTTGGCTGATAACCCATTAATCATCTCGTAATAATGGTTCCAACATGGACTCAAGCCCATTCACTTTCACTTCGTGTATTAACGCCAGCTGTTGGCCTAACTTTCCCTCTGGAAAGCCTTTGTTGTTAAACCACACTAAGTAAGGTTCAGGTAAGTGTAATAATTTCCTGCCGGCATATTTCCCGAAAGGCATTTTCTGGTTAATTGCTACTAAGAGCGCTTGTTTATCCAAGGTCTGACTCATCTTGTTGATTGTTTTGTTGCGCTTGCCACAATGCTTTATAGGCGCCGTTTTTAGTTAATAAATGACTATGGGTGCCTTGTTCTAATATACGCCCGTTACCCATTACTACAATTTTATCGGCATCTACTATGGTAGACAAACGGTGGGCAATCACCAAACTTGTATGGCCTTGTGATATTTCCTTGATTGCAGCCAAAATCGCTTGTTCTGATTGGCTATCAAGAGAAGAGGTTGCCTCGTCGAACACCATGATAGGAGGACGCTTTAATATTGTTCTAGCAATAGCGACTCGTTGTTTTTCGCCACCTGATAACTTAAGGCCACGTTCACCGACAGGGGTTTTTTCACCATCCGGTAGTGATCCAATAAAGGTACGAAGATGGGCTAAGTCTATGGCTTGCTGAACTTCGGCATCAGTCGCATCTGGCCTTCCATAACGAACATTTTCTAATATAGTGTCGTTAAATAACACCGTATCTTGCGGCACTATACCTATGGCCTTACGCAAAGAGTGCTGATTGACCGCACTGATATCTTGCCCATCGATGCTGATACTACCTTTGCTAGTATCGTAAAATCTAAATAACAATTTTACTAAGGTGGACTTGCCTGAGCCACTTTCTCCCACCACTGCGACTTTTTGTCCAGGTAGAATATCAAAACTAATATCATGCAAAATAGTGCGCTCGGGGCGATAACTAAACTGCACTTGGTTAAAGGTTATTTTTCCTTGGCTGATAATTAACTCTTTGGCGTTTTCGTCAATTGGCACATTTGGCTGTTTATCTAACAGGTTAAATAGATTTTCAATATTCGCTAATGATCCGCGGATCTCTCGGTACACAAACCCCAAGAAGTTTAGTGGCATAAATATCTGCATAGTGAAGGCGTTTATTAAAACAAAATCTCCAATGGTCATCTTGCCCTGTGCAACGTTATAAGCAGCCAATGCCATCATACTGGTCATAGCAATGGCGATAATTGACGCCTGACCGCCGTTTAATGCGAATAATGATAAACGGTTCTTACGCCTTGCGGTTTCCCAGTTGGCTAAGTCAGAGTCGTATCTGTTGGCTTCGTAGTTTTCGTTATTAAAATACTTAACGGTTTCGTAGTTCAGTAAGCTATCTATGGCTCTTGAATTGCTACTGGAGTCCGCTTGATTAACCTCGCGAACGTACTTAGTACGCCAGTCTGTTGCTTTCACCGAAAAGCTCACATAAATGACCACTGAAACCAAAATTATCAGCGCAAAACTTATTCCATAGTTGTAGAACAACACGCCAACAACAACGGCTATTTCAAATAATGTTGGAACAATATTGAAAACTAAAAAGCGCATTAAAAAACTGATGCCACTGGTGCCGCGTTCTATGTCCCTTGATAATCCGCCTGTTTGCCTATTGAGGTGGAATTCCAAGTCTAAATTATGTAAGTGGCGAAACACTTGTAAACCTAAACGGCGCATGGCCCGCTCAGTCACTCTTCCGAAAAGAGTGTCGCGGATTTCGCCAAATAATACATTCGCCAAACGCAACAGCCCATAGGCTGCAACTAAGCCAAAAGGCACCAGTAAAATGGCATTAGCCGAAGCATTTACATTAAGCTCATCAACCGTATATTTGAGAATAAAGGGTAAATAAATGCTGGCTGTTTTGGCGGCAATTAAACAAAGTAACGCTAGGCCTACTCTGAGTTTGAATTCAATTAAATACGGCCACAACTGGGAAAATATACGCCAGTTAATAGGTGTATCGTCATTCATGGGGTAACGGTTGTGACGCATGGTGTGAGTGTTCTACCTTAGGTGTTTAATTCAGATTGTTGGTTTGCTAGTCTATGATGCAGCGATTTCGCCCTTGTTTCTTAGCTTTATAAAGATTGGTATCTGCTTTGGTGATCGCTTGGTTAATAGTATCAGTCGCAGCAATTTGATGTAATCCAATACTAATAGTCACACTGAAAGTTTTGTCATCATGTTTATATTGCGTTTCTGCAATTTTACGACGTAACTTTTCTGCCAATTGCATGCCTTGGTCACCGTTGGTTTCAGGTAGTAGCAATAAGTATTCCTCGCCACCCCATCTTGCCAGTGAGTCATTTTTGCGTAAGCAGGATTCAAAAATGGCCCCTAAATTTATGATGACATCGTCGCCTTTATCATGACCGTATTGGTCGTTAACCACTTTAAAGTGGTCGATATCACACATCATTACAGTTAAATCATTCTTGTAACGTTGACTACGTTCAAACTCATTCTGTAATCTTTCGCGCATTCCTCTGCGGTTTAATAATCCAGAAAGAGGATCTCGCATGGCTTGTTTTTCGTACTTTTGGCTCATTTCTTTGATCCGCTGAAATGAGTTTTGTCTTACATATTCATAGAGTGCAAATAAGCATGAAACCGTTAAAAACGAATACAGTAGTCTAGATTTAAATTCAAACGTATAGGAAGTTCCAAGCCATTCATTATTGGGATAAAACATTAAAATGCTAATCACTAAAACAAATAGAGCAAGATTTCGGGTGCCTTTGCGCAGACCTCCAAAAAATAATACTACTGGTGGCACAATGTAAATCCACAGTGGGCCAGTACCATTTACACCTCCGGTATACACTAGGTAAACCATTAATAACATAAGTGAACTAGTAACTAAATTTGCAGAGACATTGTAAGGATTGGTGATACGTTTTGAACGAAGAATTAAATGTGAACTAAAAAATAATAAACAAGCTATTAATAGTACTGAACCAAGTAACCAGTCTTGTCTTATAAACGCACTCACTCCCATTAAGAACGCGAGAGCGTAACCAATAAAACTAAACAAATTGGCAATAAAAATCTGTTGATTCTTTTCTGGGCCGTTAGTTTGCACCACGCCAGTATTTAAATGATTTAAAACAAAGCTTTTAAAATCCATAAACCCTGATTAATTATTCGGCAAAGCCGCAATATCCTTTTCAATTTGATTGGCTAAATTGACAACTAATGTTCTTAGTTTTTCAACCGCATGAGAATAGCCATCCTGCTTTAATTGCGATTCGAAATAGAATGAATGACTAGATGTAGCAAGTACTTTGTTTTTAGCTGTTTTAAGATCATTTGCTGACAACCAATAACGGCCAGAACTAACAACAGTTGAAGCGTCTGTAGCATGAAAATGCTCTAATTTAATATTGATGGTTGTAGTTGCACCTATTGCTTCTGGCGATGACGAGGCGACATAATTTCGCTGGCTATTGGTATTCAAATCTTGCAGTAAAGCGTTGTAAAAAGAAGAGCCCAATTCTTCAGCCCATACGTCTTGGCGAGAGTAATGTAGTTCGTATTCATCTACCTGCAGTACTAAATTTGACTGACGTAAATAATCGGCAATTTTAAGTGACTGCACAACTACTATAGGTTTTGCAACATCGCTTTTGGTATCCACTTTCTTCTGTGGGGTATGTAATAAATAATACCTCACATTTAAAGGCTCAGATGTGCAACTGATCAACAATATACATAAACAAATAGTGATTATTTTCATTTTAATTTATTGCTCCATCTTTGCTGTTTGCTTTAGCTTTGGGGATTAACCTAGGGCCGTTACCGTTGGTAAAAATCAAACTATTTGGTTTGCTATTTAGCTGCATCAACAAAGGTTGTAATTCCTTTAAGGTACCTTGCAATGACTGCATGGTGTGATTGAGTTCTTTGTAAGTTTCTGAATCAGCTGAATAATCTTGAGTTAAATTGGATATGTTTTCTAATGTATTTGTTAATGTGCTGCTGATTTTATCTTCTTGCACCGTATTCAGAAGGCGCTCAACAGAGCTTGCAGTAGCTTGCAGTGCTTGTGCTGATTGAGAAATTTGCGACAACATAGTATTGGCATTCTCAGAAATTTCTTTTAATTTGATTTCATTGATGTTGTCTAATATGGCAGTCACTTTGGAAGTAATTTCTGAAAATTCTCCCGTAATGGTCGGTATGACTTCATAACCCATTTGTCGTTGAGATTTTAAAGGTGGGGCATCTGGATAATGTTGTAAGTCTACAAACAAGGCACCAGTCAAAAGGTTACCAGTTTTTAAGGTAGCCCTTAACCCTTGTTCAATCCAAAGGCTGGTTTGTTTTCGAATAAAAGCTAAACCTATTGCATTATCTGGTTGCTGCACACGGCCAGGTTGAATACTAATGACTACCGGTATGTCATAACCTTGCTCTAGCAAGTCTTCTTGGGTGGTATCTAATGAATTAATCGCCAATACTTTACCTATTATTAGCCCCCTGTACTCAACGGGTGCACCTACTTGTAGACCACGTATTGTGTCTTTAACTAGGATGACGTATTCAGCGCTTAACTTAAAACGTTCTTCTGAAGCAGAAGCGTAAGATGGATGGATATCAAAAAAACTACGACCGTTTATTTGTTCACCTACTGGCATGCCTTCAGGAATACCGAATGTCACGCCATTGGTAAGCAATGTTTCTAAGCTACCTGTGCTGACTTTTACGCCACTGGCACCTAACTCCATTTGTACACCACTAATATCCCAAAATGTTGTATTTGAGGTGATTAACTTGTGATAAGGCGCTTCAATAAAGGTGTTGTAATACACAATTCGCTCTTTGAAGTTAAAATGGATGTCTTCAAACTCACCCACTTTTATGCCTTTATAAATCACTGGATCGCCTTTTTTATATGCGAATTCACTTTCACTATTCAAGGTGACATGCAGGCCGGGCGTACCTGCCGGAGTGACTGGCGGAGCCTCAAGGGCAACAAAGTCCTCACTCATCTGTTTGTCGATACCAGGCGCCATATTGATGTAAGGTCCAGACAATATTGTGCCTAAGCCTGATATGCCGTTGAGTGAAACACTAGGAGAAACTATCCAGAATTGATTGTCAGAATGCAATATGGGGGCAACCTTTTTATGCATTCTGACGGTTACAACGACCCCACTTAAATCTTCAGAAAGTTCTATATCTCTGACCAAACCAATGTCCACATCGCGAGTTTTTATTTTAGTTTTTCCGGCTTCTAGTCCATTGGCTGTTTTAAATTGAAGGGTGATAAGTTGGCCTTGATTACTCCATTGGTAGTACACCATCCAGACCCCGATAAACAAGGCAACTATAGGCACCAGCCAAATTTTTGAAACTGTTCTAACAGGTTTCACTAAGGCTTCTTCAGGCAGAGTAGGTGGCTGCTGTTCCTTGCTCATATTGGTTTCTCTCTTGATGTTAATTTTTCTGCCTCATACCATATGAGTCTTGAGTCAAACGACATTGCCGCTAACATGGTACTTATCACTACACCACAAAATGCGAGTGCCGCGTGGCCTGGCAATATATTCATTACGTTGCCGAGTTGTATTAAGCTTACCAATACAGCGACTACAAACACATCTATCATCGACCAACGACCAACAAACTCTGTGAACCGATACCAAAACATTCTTTCACGAAAAGCATATTGCTGATTAGTTTGAACTGAATAATTTAACCAACACAAAATAATTATCTTCGCCACTGGGATTAACACACTGGCAATAAAAATAATAACTGCAATAGGGTATGAACCCATTTTCCAGAGAATTATTACACCTCCCAATATTGTACTTGGGTCGTCGCTGCCTAAAACACTGGTATGCATTATCGGTAAAATATTAGCTGGAATATATAACAACGCTGATGTGAATAACCAAGCCCATGTTGTTTGAATACTGCGATTGCGATCAATAGCTATGTACTCATCTTCAATATTGCCAATTAGCAGTTGTTGAAGCTGGTATTTGTCTACATACAACAAGGTAATGGTCATAAAAAGTGTAAAAAGCAGGTAAGCGTAAAAGGACAACCCTATTCCTATGTCTGCCATCGACATTATTTTAATTAGGCTAACTAATACTCCAATTAAAAATATTTCAGCCATGGTCCAAGGGAGTAATTTAAATAACGCCTTTAACAGCCATTGTTCATGTTTTTGGTGCAAACCTAAGCCAAGTGGTACCAGTAAATATAATAAGCTTATTAAAACAAAAGCGGGAAGAATTAACATTGCAACCGCTTGTATTAACGCAAGCAGCCCATAATCTTTTTCAACTAAAATCCATAGGCTACCCATAATATCAATGGATTGAGTTTGACCATTGACACTGAAAGACAGAAATTCAAATGGTAGGGATGCAAACAAAAATATAAGGGAAGTAGTCGCCAAAGCAATAATACGCTGCGACGCATTGTTGTGGTAAACAGTTAGCTGCAATCCACATCGAGGACACATAGCCGCTTGCTTATGGGACAATGTAGGCAACGTAACTTTATAGTGGCATTCATGGCACAAAATAGAGTGTGTATTCGACATTATGGACTTGGCTTTTTTTGTTTCAATCTGGATCACATTGTTGATGTCATAAATATTTACTGATCCATTAAACATCAATTCAGCGCAAGATTCAGCAATAAGCTGGTTATGTTTTTACTGCTTGGTTTCGCGCTTCAATGAATGCGTCTACTGAACGCCTTATATCTTGTTCGGTAGTCGCCCAAGAACACAGACTGATACGTATGACACTTTTCTCTTGCCAAACTGAACCGCCACACCAACATTCACCGGATTGCTGCACTAGAGTTAAGGTTTTTTGTGTCAGTTGTTCGGTATCGCAGCTAATGATCACTTGATTAAAAACCACATCGTTTAATACTGTAAAGCCATTTTCAGTTAATAAAGTAGCAAACTTCTGTGCGTGGCTGTGCAGTTGTTCAACTAACTCAGCTATGCCTGAATGCCCTAAGTACTTTATTGCCGCCCACAGTTCTATAGCTCTGGCACGTTTTGACATTTCCGGGGTATACAGTAAACCATCGCGCTGTTCACTGAACTGAATATAACTGCCTTGTTGATGTAGGGCACTAGTTAACGCTTCGGCGTCTTTGCATAATACAACACCACAATCATAAGGTGTGTTTAGTGTTTTATGGGCATCTACTGACCACGAATCGCCTAGCTCCATACCTTTGGTTTGACTAGCAAACACTTTAGACGCTTTCGCCCATAATCCGAATGCGCCATCGATATGGACCCAAGCTTGGGCTTTATTTGCCAACTGGCATATTTGACTAAAGTCATCGAATGCACCTGAATTTACGTTACCTGCTTGTAACACCAAAATGCAACTAGGATCTAAATGTGGCAGTTTTTCCACAATCATTCGACCTTGTTTATCGCAATCTACCCACTCAATAGATGCCTGTCCAAAGCCTAATAAACTGATGGCTTTCGCTACAGTGCCGTGCGTTTGTTTACCTAGTATCAGGCGAATTTTGGGAGCACCAAATAACCCTTGTTGATTAACGTCCCAACCTAACTTTTGTAGCTGACGAAATCGTGCTGCAGCAAGTCCCGCTAACGTCGCAATAGACGTGCCGCTAACAAAGCCTGCTACTGTCTGTTCAGGTAAGTCAAATAGTTGATTAAGCCAACTTTGACAAATACTCTCCAGCTTAGATGCAATTGGTGACATCACATATAAAGCTGCATTTTGATCCCATACGTCTGCTAACCATTTAGTGGCTAAAGTAACGGGTAGGGCATTGCCGTTTACAAACCCAAAATAACGGCCCCCTGTTTGGGCCACTGTATTTACTGAACCTACAGTGTTTAGGAGCTCCAATAATAAAGCTGGGTCGCTACTGATTTCAGGTAAAGGTTCATCAAATATGGTAAGTTTTCTAAGGTTCTCACTACTAGGAAATACCCGCTGTTCTGACACCTTATCAACATAATCAAAGGCCGCCTGTTGTGCTTGTTTCAGTAGTGCTTTAGTTTTTTGTTGTTTAAGTAATTCTACTTGTAGCTTGTTCATTTTTGCCTCTTTGATGCTAAAGAGATTATTACGCTTATTGATACACCTTGACAGATACAGATTAGTTTTTTTCAATGTATACAGTTTCAAAATAACCACAAAGACCACGCAGCGGACAATTAAGGTTACAATTATTAATGCACGACTTGGTCTGTTTTGCTTTTCAGCAAGCCAAATTTAGGTTAACAACGTTCACAATAATAAATAAAATTAACGACAGTAGGGGAAAGAATGAAAAAAACAATCATTAGTAGCGCTATTGCTTCAGTACTATTACTTGGCGCATGCAGTAAGCAGGCTGAACCAGAACAAACCAATATGGCTGAAAAAACGGCCGCAGCAGATATGTCGAAAGGCTCAGCTGAATTAGGTAGCTTCGGTGTTGAACTTGATGCCCGAGATCAATCCATTAAGCCAGGTGATGACTTTTTTAGTTATGCCGGTGGTACTTGGTATAAGAACTTTGAAATTCCAAGCGACAAAACCCGTTACGGTGCATTTGATAAATTAGCTGAACGCAGCGAAACACAAATTAAAGAACTGATAGAAGAAATCAGTCAAGGTTCAGATTTAGACCCTGAGCAACAAATGATTGCAGATTTTTATACTGCATATATGGACACTGATACTGCTAACGCTAAAGGCCTGGCACCAATCACGCCAATACTGGATAAAATTAGCAAGATTAAAAATAAACGTGTCCTAACTGCTGCCTTCGGTAGTGCTTGGGTAGATGGTTCAATTAGTCCAATTAGTGGCAGCATGTGGTTTAACCGCTTAGATCCCGATCAGTATCAAATGTCTATTGGTGTCAGTGGACTAGGTTTACCCGATCGTTCTTATTATCTTGAAGACTCAGAAAGTTTTGTTGAAATTCGCAACGCTTACGTTGCACATATCGAACAAATGTTAAATTTCGCGAAGGTTGCAGATGCTGCTGAAAAATCGCAACAAATACTCGCACTCGAAACCAAAATAGCTGCGGTTCAATGGCCTCGTGAAAAACGTCGCGATAGAGATCTGTCACTTAATCAAATAGAACGTGAATATTTATCCGATACATACAACGGTTTTGATTGGGATACATATTTTTCTCAAACGGGGTATAAAATACCTCATCTTAATATATCGCAACCGCAGCCCATTAAAGACGTGATTAAAGTAATAAAAGAGCAACCTCTTGCTGTGTGGAAGGACTATATGACTTACCATACTATTTCTAATCATGCTTCACTCTTATCTGATGATATTTTTAATGCTAACTTTGACTTTTATGGTAAAACATTAAATGGTCAGCAAGAGCCTCGTCCCCGTTGGAAACGAGCAATTTCTGAAATGTCTGGAACTGACTCTTTAGGTTTCGCCATAGGCAAAACATACGTTGAAAAACATTTTCCTGCTAATTCGAAAGCACAAATGGCTGATTTAGTTAAAAATTTGCGTAAAGCTCTGGGTGAGCGTATTGAAGGCCTAGATTGGATGAGCCCTGAAACCAAGGTTAATGCCCAGGCCAAACTGGCTGCCTTTGTACCAAAAATTGGTTACCCAGATGAATGGCAAAGTTTTGCGGGATTGGACATAAAAGCAGACGATTTGTTAGGAAATGTGCTGCGTATGCGGAAGTTTTTCCGCGAAGATAGTGCCAGTAAAGAATTACAGAAAACCGATCGCAATCGCTGGGGAATGGCACCACAAAGAGTCAACGCTTATTACAATAGCTCGTTTAACGAAATTGTTTTCCCTGCTGCAATATTACAACCACCATTCTTCGACCCTAATGCTGATCCTGCCGTTAACTATGGCGGAATAGGCGCAGTCATTGGCCATGAAATGGGTCACGGTTTTGACGACCAAGGCTCTAAATCAGATGCTAATGGTATTCAGAAAAACTGGTGGACTGATAAAGACAGAGCTGCTTTTGAAATTAAAGCCGATGCACTTGCTGCGCAATACAGTGCCTATGAGCCAATCCCAGGGAATTTTGTCAACGGTCGTAATAGTTTAGGCGAAAACATAGGTGATGTAGGTGGTTTAGCCATGGCTTACCATGCTTATAAACTTAGCTTAAATGGTAAAGAAGCACCTGTGATTGATGGCGTAACTGGCGACCAACGTTTCTTTTTAGCTTGGGCGCAAGTATGGCGAGAAAAACGTACAGAAGAAAGTATGTTGTCACAATTAAAAGGTGGAACCCATGCTCCTGGTCGTTACCGTGCTTTGGCTCCGCGTAATCACGATGCTTGGTATGAAGCCTTTAACGTACAACCTGAAGATGCTTTATATTTAGCACCTGAAGATCGAGTGCGTATTTGGTAATTCAATTTTAGATGATATAAAAAAACGGGCGCAAATAGCGCCCGTTTTTTATTTGGTGGTTTGTTAACCTTTGGAAGGATTGACCAGGTATTTTGCACCTGTTTTTTTAGCGTTGTACTTGAGTGCAGTTTTAGGTTGTATTACTTCTTCTAAACTAAGCTCTTTGGTAAAATTAGAAGCAAAAGTGGTGTTTATTTCATTTGCCACTTTTTTGTGTAATTCCGCTACCTGTGCAGGTGCCAATTTACCTAAGAAACGCATTAATAACCATCCGCCTATACCCCATGTCATACCATATGCACGATTAAGTATTGTAGGAGCGAAGTCTAAACCGCCATAGATATAAACTTGTTTATTGGCTTCTGAGCCATAAGTATTGAAGCCTACAGCATCTTTGCTACCCACAGCTTCCATTGCAGTCAAAATGTCACTAACTAAGTCACCGCCACCAATAGCATCAAAGGCAAGAGTCGCGCCTGTTTCTGCAATTGCTTTATATAAATCGGCTTTAAAGCTTGGGCTAGATGAATCGCAAATATGTTTAGCGCCAATCTCTTTTAAAATATCGGTCTGTTGCTGATTACGCACAACATTCACTAAAGGCACGTTTTCAGCTAGACAGATTTTGTTGAGCATTTGACCTAAAGCTGACGCCGCCGCTGTATGTACCAATCCAGTATGACCTTCCATACGCATTGTCTCGACCATACCCAAGGCGGTTAGAGGATTTACAAATGATGATGCGGCTTCTTTAGCTGTGGTGCCTTCGTTATGCACTATACAAGCTTGCATAGGCACACAACAATATTCGCTATATGTAGCCCCCGATAAAACACCTACGGTTTTACCCATTAAGGCTTTTGCTGCAGGGTGGTCGCCAGTTGCTACCACTGTACCCGCACCTTCATTACCAATAGGTAAAACTTGGTCTAATCTGGATTTAATCCGTGGCAACATACCTTTAAATATAGGAGCCGTCATGACTTTTTGGGCTGGATCGTACTCTGCTTCTTCCAAATTAGCGGGGCCAAACATGGGCCACATATCCGACGGGTTTATAGGAGCCGCTTCAATACGTACTATGACTTCATGAGATTTAGGAGTGGGCACATCCTGTTCTTTTAAGGACATTTCAAGTTGTCCATCAGAAGTGATCAAGGTGAAAAGTTGCTTAGATGTTTTCATTGTTGTTTTCCCTAGCTTATAAAAGTAACTATAAAGTTAACTGAACCAGAATATTTCTGCCATTTTAATGGTGAACATAGGTCGATAATTTGTATGTATGGAAAAGTTGTATTGTCATTCGATGTTCTAATGTTATTAGCAAATAGTGGATTGAAGTGATTCCTCGCTATGGCCTAGTTGATTTGACTGTATGCTACTCCTATTCTGCAAAATAGGAGCCTTCTCATTTATTAATGTGTTTATTAACAATGGATGAAATATTTAGGGAACAGTTCACCAACTATGGGCTTTAAAGCTGGCTGACTAGCAATTTAACTGACACAAATCAGGTTTTATGCCAGCACTTTGACTGGCATCTAAGTAAGCAGAATTCAGCTTGATTAACTATTGAATTTCTAAAAGCTCTACTTCAAAAATCAACAAAGAACCTGGCGTTATTTTTCCAGTAGCTCTATCGCCATATCCCAATACAGATGGAATAAAAAATTTAAATTTATCACCAACAACCATCAATTGAACCCCTTCAGTCCATCCTTTTATCACTTGATTTAGACCAAAACTAATGGGTTGCCCACGCTCTACCGAACTATCAAATACACTACCGTCCAATAACAAACCATGATAATGCACTTTTACAGTTGAGTTGGCACTTGGGTGACTATTGCCTTCGCCTTTTTGTAATACTTGATATTGCAAACCAGAAGCCGTTTCAAGCACATCTTCATTAGTTTTGTTTTTGGCTAAGAACGCTTTTCCTATCGCAACATTTTCCACAGCTAGTTTTTTATTAGTTGAGTTTCTAGTGAAGTAGAATATCGCCAATGCAATGACTACAAGTAAAACAATAAATTTCATAACCTGTCCTATTAATGATTTGGATTTTGTATTCTAACACTTGATTCTTTGAGCTGTGGTGAGTAAATAGATACAAGCCAAAAATTTCTCACCACAGAAAGAACAGCGTACACAAAGAAAAGAAAAGAAAAGAAAATTGTGACTTAGCTGAAAATAGATATCTAGCACTTCTGGTCAATGGAGACAAATTAAAGCTGACGGGCTGGAATGATGAGCGGTCATATGATTAATACCTGATGACTGTTTCAAAAACTGAATAAGCGGATGGTGACATCCACCCGTATATACCCCGTCATTTCCGCGAAGGCGGGAACCTCCAACAACATCTGTAGATTTCAATAAAGTATCTTATTTCCAAAGTTAAAATTGATTGAAATACACTGATATCATACTGTTTTTAAACGATTTAAATTGGCTGTACGGTAAATGTTAGTGGGTTCCCTCCTCCGAGGGAATGACGTGTAATATCTTCAATATCTGCGCCGTCAGCGAGGTGTAATATCTTAAAAATCCTCACCGTCTGTTTACTGCTAATTGGGATCGTTCACTGCGCGGTTCGGCTATGACCGCTTCTGGCACATTCGAACCAGTCAGCTCAAACTCATCAATCCAATAATAATTCTCTTTTTACCAGCTTTCCCTCTGTGCTCTCTGTGTCCTCTGTGGTTAAAATTCTTTTCGCTTTTAACTGCTTCTGCTATTGGCTTAACCTATGCCGTGGGTAATAATAGTTCGTCTATTTTTTTTGGTTAAGTCATGAAGTCATCTATTTTCTTCTACATCTTGGTGTTAGGATTTTTTTCCCCGTTTTCTTTTAGTCAAGAAGTCATTCGAAGCTCTGTATCCGAAGAGTTTATGAATGGTTTACACGCCAAATATCTTAAAAATTTAGCTAAGCATATGGGCATGGAAATTGAAATTGTTCCCATGCCATTTGCGAGAAGACTAATAGAGTTAAGTAAAGGCAAATTAGACATCTTGGTTGGTATACAGCGTGTTGATGAAACACAGGACGAAGTAGTTTATATCAACCCAAGTTATGAAACGCTAAGGCATACTTTTTTTGTCAGGAAAGAAAATCGAAGTAAATTACAGAGTTTTGAAGATTTAAAAAAACTCAGTGTTGGTGTTACCCGGTACGCAAAATATTTTGCACTGTTTAACCAAGAACCAGACTTGAAAATGGTTTCCGTATCGACACTTAAACAAAAAGTACAACTATTAATGAAAGGGAGAATTAATACTTTCATTCATTTTCAAGAAAGTACGCTACCACTCATTACACGGATGGGGCTGCAAAATGATATTGTTTTAGCGGATTACCAACCCATAGAAATGAATGATTATTATGTGACTATAAGCCAAAATTCTCCACTTTTTGATAAGAAACACCTGCTTGAGTCCGCTGTTAGAGATGCTATTGCGGCTGATGAGTTTGCTACTATTCGTCGAGAACACTATGAAACTCTTCGGGCTTCACATGGAAATTCTACGCCCCTCACTAATAGTATCAAAACTGATTAAATTTATTACAGATCCTCAATATTAAACAAGATTACTTTGATCTTGGTGGGAGTTAGATGAAGATAAAACTGTACCAAGTGGATGCCTTTGCGAATAACGTATTTGAAGGTAATCCCGCAGCGGTTTGCCCGTTGGAAAACTGGTTGGATGATCATCTTTTGCAAAAAATTGCAGAAGAAAATAATTTATCCGAAACTGCCTTTTTTGTTCGAACTGATAAAAACATTCAGCTTCGATGGTTTACTCCTGTAGAAGAAGTGGATTTGTGTGGTCATGCCACTTTAGCTGCGGCTTATGTCTTGTATCAACATTGTAATTATAGTGCTCCGAGCGCTATTTTTGATACTAAAAGTGGGCAATTAGTAGTGACTAAAACCGCTACAGGTTTCAGCATGGATTTCCCTATTTCTATGCCGCAAGTCGTTGGTACGCCTGCTGCATTATTATTAGGATTAGGCAAAATAAAAGCCGAAACCGTATTGGCTGGATTTGATTATGTAGTGGTGTTAAATAGTGTAAAAGAGGTCATAGATCTTAGACCCGATTTTTCACAGTGGTTAAACCTCGATTTAAGAGGGGTAGTAGTGACGGCACAAGGTTCTGATGTAGATTTTGTCAGCCGCTGCTTTTTCCCTAAATTAGGCGTTAATGAAGATCCTGTAACTGGATCTGCACACTGTGAATTAGCTCCTTATTGGGGACTTCGTCTTGGCTCATCTGTTTTATGTGGCAAACAATTATCGAAACGAAGTGGCTTAGTACACTGTCAGTTAGTTGAGGGCAGGGTTATTTTAAGCGGCAATGCTGTTGAGTATATGTCAGGTGAAATAAACGTCTAGAGCTCATCAACTCAATAAACTGAACAAATATGTACCATTAAAAAAGCCACCAAAAGGTGGCTTAATCTAAATATAAACATTAGCTGTGTTTAATAACTAGCATTACCCGGTGTTCTTGGGAAGGCAATGACGTCACGGACATTCTGCATGCCTGTTACATAAGCAACCAAACGCTCAAAGCCTAAACCAAAGCCAGAATGAGGAACTGTGCCGTATTTACGTAAGTCGCGATACCAGCTGTAGTCTTCTTGGCTAAGGTTCATTTCTGCTAAACGGCGGTCGAAAACGTCAAGGCGTTCTTCACGTTGTGAACCACCAATAATTTCACCTATGCCAGGTGCTAATACATCCATAGCTGCAACCGTTTTTCCATCGTCATTAATGCGCATATAAAAAGCTTTAATGTCTTTAGGATAGTTTTGCATGATGATAGGTGCGCCAACATGTTCTTCGGCTAAATAACGCTCATGCTCCGATGACAAGTCCACACCCCAACTGACAGGGAATTCAAACTTTTTACCGCAGTTTTGCAAAATTTCAATAGCGTCAGTGTAATCCATGCGCACAAAATCTTGGTCTATGACTTTTTCTAATCGAGAGATGGCTTCTTTATTTATACGCTCGGCAAAAAACGCCATATCGTCTGGACGTTCTGCTAAAACTGCTTTAAATACATATTTAAGCAAATCTTCAGATAGCTGCGCGATATCGGCTAAGTCAGCAAAGGCGACTTCAGGTTCGATCATCCAAAATTCGGCTAAGTGACGACTAGTATTGGAGTTTTCGGCTCTGAAAGTAGGGCCAAAAGTATAAATTTTCGACATAGCCGTTGCGTAAGTTTCACCGTTTAACTGTCCAGAGACGGTTAAAAAGGTTTCTTTGCCAAAGAAGTCTTGGCTGTAATCTACTTTGCCTTCTTCAGTTTTAGGAATATTCAGCATATCTAAAGTTGATACTCTGAACATCTCACCAGCGCCTTCGGTATCGCTAGCTGTCAATATAGGAGTGCTTACCCAGCAATAACCTTGTTCGTAGAAAAAACGATGAATGGCTTGAGATAAACAGTTGCGAACACGGGTAACCGCGCCGCCTACGTTGGTACGAGCACGCAGATGTGCATGCTCACGTAAGTATTCCAAACTGTGGCGTTTAGGCGCCATAGGGAATGTATCCGGATTTTCTACCCAGCCAATTATTTCAACTGTTGTGGCTTCAATTTCTAAAGATTGCCCCTGACCCTGTGATTCCTTCAATGAACCTGTCACCACAAGTGAACAACTAGTAGTGAGTTTTTGAATATCAGAGTAATTTTCAATGGTATTAAGTGCAATCACCTGAATAGGATCAAAACAGCTGCCATCGTGTAAGGCAATAAAAGACAAACCTGCTTTTGAATCACGGCGAGTACGAACCCACCCTTTAACTGTCACTTGGTCACCAACTGAATATTTACCGGCAAAAATGTCTGCCACCGGGGCGTGCGCCATCTACTTCTCTCCAATTATTGGGATATCGATCCCATCATCATTAAATATGTAAACTGTTTTCCTAAGCATAAACAAAAGTACAATTTGTAAGATCAAATCTACTGAATTTTTCTGGAAGCCATGTAAGGAGACAAAAAAATACTCTTGAAACTTAGGATACAGCCGAAAACAAACACAAATTGACTGCATTTAGACATGCAGTTTACTTGGCTAATCTCGCAAGATGTGTAATCTTACTCAGGTAGCGCTTAGACTCAAGAAAAATCGACAATAAAGCTAGTATTATTAAGCATATGAAAAACTTAGAGCAAAGATCAAAATCGGTGCAAAACAGAAGAAAGTTGCCAAGGGAACAAGACAAGTTTTATCAATCTATGGTATTTGTCAACGTTTTGGGTTGGTTTGTGTTTATTGGTGCGCTGTTAGTGTTTCATGATGCCCGGCCCGAATTTGTCTCTGGGCTGCAAGCATTCTGGGGCGTAGAAGTGCGTCAAGAGTGGTCTAGAACGCTTACTGTGTATTTAGCGGGTTTGTTGTCTTTATGTGTGCTGATAAGTGTAGTGGTATTGATTATGAAGCGCAGGCGCAATCGCCGTGACAATGATCATTTTGGTATTAATGGTTATGTGCTGATGTTGACCGCAGTGTCGAGCTTAATTATTTTATATTTTGAGTACACTGCGCCTTTAAAATAATAATGACTTCATCATTTTAAAGTTGCTTAATTTTTGCCCTCTAATTGGCACAACTTGCTGTTTCACTACTTTAAAGCCCTTTCCCTCAAAAAATAACTTGGCTGTGATACTGACGTCAGCGGATAGTTGAGTAATATGTTGTTGCTTAGCTAACGTATGAATATGTGCCATTAATGCAGCACCTATACCTTGTCGCTGATAAAGGTGATGGCAGAAAAAATGGTCGATATAACCACTTGATTGTAAATCACTATAACCCACTATTTTTTTATCCTTAATACAAACAAAAGAATTGAGTTTAGCTAGCTTGTTATTCCATAAAGTTTTGTCGAAAAGAGCAGGGGACCAAGCGTCTAATTGTTTTTGAGAATAATGCTGAGCGTTGACATTATGGATAGTTTGATTGGATAGTTGCCATATTTCATGTTCTTCACCAAGATGATAAGATCTTATTTCCATTGATAATTCTACCTAAAGTTGGGACCTGAAATGCCTCACTGTATTATTGAATATTCTGAAAATCTAGAGCAAAGTGTATCTATTAAAAGGTTAGTGGGGGCGGTACATAGCTATGTATTTTTGTCGGGGTTATTTGAAGAGTCGTCTATTAAAACACGGGCTATTGAATATACGCACTTTCAAACTGGTTTATCTGACATGCCTTTTATACATATTACATTGAAAATTTTGCATGGTAGGGATCACCAGCAGAAAAAAGACTTAAGCACTTTAGTGCTGGATAAACTAAAAAACGATATCCAGCCACCTATTTCGATTTCTGTTGAAGTTTCAGATATTGAGAAAGTGAGTTACAAAAAACTGGTGATCGAGTGATCTAGAATTTATGTTGCCCGTAATTTTTGTTTGAAAATTTTGCCGCTGTCCTCTCTAGGGAGTTTCTCATGTATATCAAGTTTTCTGGGATACTTAAAGCGAGCCAATTTGCCATCTAAAAAATCATGCATTTGCGCAAGGGTGATATTTGTTGTTGGCTTACATTGAACGGCCGCCACAACCATTTCGCCAAACTCTGGATCTGGTGCGCCAAAAATAGCACAATCAACTATGTCATCCATTTGAATTAAAACCGACTCAATTTCAAGGGGAAATATATTGGCGCCACCTGAAATAATCATGTCTTTTTGACGATCGTTAATAAACAAATAACCTTCGTCATCTAAAAAACCAACATCACCTACTGAAGTATAGTTTTGATAAGTGTAGGCACTGCTTTCACCATCATAGTTGGTATAATCAAATTCACCAAACATAGGTAAATGGACATAAATTAACCCTGATTGTTGTGGGCCTAATTCTTGTTGTGTTTCATCCAATATCTTGATGGCACCACCGGGCACTATTTTACCTACAGAACCAGGTTTCTTTATTGCCTCGGGTGAGGATATTAAGGTCATAAAGCCAATTTCACTGGCGCCATATGATTCATAAAATATCGGGCCAAACCACTCAATCATCGCCATTTTAATCTCGGCAGGACAGGCTGAGCCAGTAGATACTGCGTATTTTAATGAGCTTATGTCATATTGCTCACGAATATTTTGCGGCAACTTTAATAACCTAATCATCATGGTAGGCACAATATAAATATGGGTTATTTTGTATTTGTCTATGCTGGCCAAAAATTCTTCGGGATCAAATTTAGTGGCAATATAAAGATCTACATCAGATGCTGCTAGGCTACAAATACTTAGTGTATTAGGGGCGCTGTGGTAAATAGGTGCGGCTACAAAGAATCGGTCGTTTGTGGTTAATTGCATTAAGGACTTTGATAACCCTTGGTACACCGAATATTTATCAACCATGCTATCATCAGCTTTGCGTTTTATACCTTTGGGTCTGCCAGTGCTACCAGATGTATAGGCAAACATTCCTCTAAAAGGCTTGGGCTGTGAATCGATTGGTTGGGCGGTTTGCAATGACAACTCTATATCTAAGGCCATATCAGCGGATTGAGTTTGTATATCTAAATCAAGATGGTAATTTTCTACAACTTCGGGTGGTGTTGGAAAAATTGCAAACAATACTTCGGGTAAATCTTGCTTTTCAAGTTGGTGAATTAAGTCCTTATGTGCAATCAGTATTTTTGCTTTGGAGTCTTGAACTATGTGTTCAATTTCTGTTGGAACAGAATGCCAGTTTAGTGGCACGAAGTAGCTACCAATATATCGACAGGCTTGGATCACCTCTAAGTATTTAACGTCGTTACGCATTAAAATTGCAACAGTATCGTTTTCTCCAATACCTTGCTTTTGTAAGATGTTCGCAAGCTTTCTAGATCTCAATTCAAAGTCAGATCTAAGGGTTGGGTTTCCGTTTAAATGCAAATTTCCGATCATTTTCACCTCAAATATTGACTACTTGATAATTACTGCAATCCAAAATTGGTGACTCTATTGGTTGTATACACACTAACCCAATGCTTAATTTTAGTCATTATTATGAACCACCAAAACTCGAAAAATTAGCCTAACATATTAAATTCTAAAAATGCCAATTCTATATATCAAATCAATTGATGGAGCCCAATAGCAGCTCTTGCACTAGAGGGTTATATAAGTAAGTATATTATTAGTTTTAGCTAGATGACTTGAAATTGGAGAGGTTATGGATAAAAAATTTAGACTATTGATAGAACTAGGTGCTGGGGAGTTTGAACACGTCGATGGTTCACTCATTGCCCATCTTGAAGGTACTAGGTGTCTATTGAAAGAATGGAACGCATCTCAAGTATTGCAAGACGCGGGTTTGTATCATGCAGCTTATGGCACCTCAGCTTTTGCACAAAACCTATTTGAGTTAGCGCAAAGAGAAGAAGTGGCGACTGTAATTGGTAGTGAAATAGAAAACATCGTATATCACTATTGTGCCTGTGACAGAGATGCTTTTTTCACTCAGTTTGGGAAGGTCGATAAACCTATATTTTATAACCGCATAACAACTCAAAGATCTGCTATATCCTCTGAGTTGTTGCAACAATTATGTGAACTTAGCGCCGCCAACGAAACTGAAATAGCAATCAATAATTCAGATTTTGTTGTTCAACATGGCGATGAACTTTTGGACCTATTTAGTCGCATGCAAAGCTTTTTAAGCTTAAGCGCACAACGAAAAATTCAACATGTTTTTGCATCTCATTTATAGGTGCGTTTTATTCTTCGTGTAAACAGTTGACTGCTTTATACCTGCGTTCAAGTACCAGCATAGTAATAATGTAAATTACTACTATGACAACCGGTATAGCTACAAATCTATGTTCTGGAAATATTATCCAAACACTCAAAACCAAAACAGTGCGGCTAATGGCATGAAAGTAACCAGCCCAGTGTTGTATCGCCCATGAAAAGGGCATCCACATTAAACCACTTAATATCCCAACCGTCAGAGGAATGGAGGTGTAATCTTGCATTGCGAATGGAAGGGCCAACGAAAATACTAATAAAGCCATCACCAGTCCAACCATAAACAGATGGTTAAATGCGTTATTAGGCGTTTGTTTATTGAAAAAATCCTCGCCCAAAATTGGCGCTAACGCCATGCCCAAATACACAATGCTTCCGCAACCGATCCATACAGACCAAACTTGCCACACAGGTGATATTGTTGCGCCAATTATACCTATAACAGTCCACACTATGCTGCCTGCTAGAGGCATTGCGAGAAAACGTTTTTTGCTAAAAGCAATGCGCTGCTCTTCAAGGGGTTGGGTGTTTTTTTTGTTCATTTGTCATGACTTTTTAGTCGACTTGTCTTAGTCCAAAAATAACCCAGTACTAAAATATCAACCTTGCTTGCCGTAAGGCGTATCGCGGCATATTTCTTGTGCAGTATTATTAAAATGTATATCAGGGTTAGCTTAATTGGCAAATTGATCCAGCATTAGCGGATTAGGGTTTTTATCTATAATTGAGCGGGTTTTGTATATTGCCCCTTTTTTGCCCAATTCCTTGACTGTGATAACTATATGAGCTCTGTAGTGTTTGCGGAGTATTGTGACATGTGATATTTGGAATTTAATTACATATAATTCTGTAATAATTTGATATGTTAGAAAAATATTCTATTCAAGCCGGATAAAGTGATATTAAAAGTTATGGACAGATTAGATTGTGAAATACTGAGGTTGTTGCAAAAAGACGCAACTCAATCGGTGGCAGACATTGCAGAACAAATCGGTTTAAGTACTACTCCTTGTTGGCGAAGGATCCAGTCTTTGGAAAAACAAGGCATTATTGATAAACGTGTTGTTTTGCTTAATCCTGAAAAAATTGGCCTAAGCATGACAGTTTTTGTGCAAGTTAAGGCGGCTAAACATGATTCTGATTGGCTAAAAAAGTTTGCTGATCACGCCACAAACATTGAACAAATTGTCGAATTTTACCGCATGAGCGGCGAATATGACTATATGCTCAAAGTAGTAGTAGCAGACATGCAAGCCTTTGATGTATTTTATAAGAAATTGGTGGGCGGAATTGATTTGTCTGACGTGACATCGAGTTTCGCGATGGAACAAATTAAATATACTACCGCACTGCCAGTGTAAGACTGCCTAATTTAGGCTTGCGTATTCACCTAAATAAAAAGTGTTTATGGCTAATTTAGTAATGATTTAAATTTTAAGAGGAAGTTAATAATGCCAATTGGGACAACCGCATATAAATTTATGAGCCAGGTTATTCTAGCGTTCATAAGTCTATGTTTTTTTGCATGCACTGAGCAGCTCGAACAAACACAAAAAGCAGCTAGGATCACAGATACGGCCACAGAAATGCAAGCCGCTGTGGCTATGCCTGATAGTTACAGTGCAGATGTAGCTAAAGAGATTTTACAAAAAGGCGGTAATGCTGTCGATGCCGCAATTGCAGCACAATTTGTCTTAGCCGTAACCTTGCCTGAAGCTGGCAATATTGGTGGCGGTGGTTTTATGTTGGTGTATAAAGATAAAAAAACTGATTTTATCGATTATCGCGAACAAGCCCCTTTATCTGCTCATAGAGATATGTATTTGGACGAAAACGGTGACGTTATCCCTTATCAATCAGTTATAGGTATTTTGGCATCTGGTGTACCAGGTACTGTCGCAGGTATGTGGTTAGCCCATGAAAAGCATGGCAGTTTGCCTTGGAAAGAATTAGTACAACCAGCCGTAAATCTTGCAGAACAGGGATTTAAGGTACACCCCAAACTTGCTGGTTCTATTGAAAGGCATATAGCTAGATTAGAAAAACGTAGTTTTGAAGTGAACTTTAAAGATTATTTCGCAGCAGCAAAAGCGAATGAGGTATTTCAGCAATTAGAATTGGCAGACACCTTAAAACGTATTCGTGATCAAGGGCGAGATGGTTTCTATAAGGGCCAAACAGCTAAAATAATCAGTGACTTTATGCGTCAGGAAAACGGTTTAGTGACAGAAAAAGATTTATTGTCTTATGAAGCTAAGTCTCGTACACCTCTAAGTGCCAAGTGGCGGGAATATCAATTACTTACATCACCTCCCCCCAGCTCTGGTGGTATCGCTATTATTCAATGGTTGAAGATGTACGACATATTAACGCGAGATCAACAAAAACTGACTCACAACTCTGCTGCATATCTACATTTATTAGCAGAAATTGGTAAGCGAGTTTTTGCAGACCGTGCTGAATATCTTGGTGATCCAGATTTTGTCGAAGTGCCTGTTGCAAGCTTAATTGCAGATAAATATCTAACAATGCGTAGTCAAACAATATTGAAAGATAAAATTTCAGTGACTGAATTAATCAAACCTGGGCTAAAAGAAAGCGAAGAAACCACTCATTTTTCAGTGATGGACAAATGGGGCAATGCAGTATCGAATACCACTACTATTAATCTTGGATACGGTAGCAGTGTAGTAGTCGAGGGGGCAGGCTTTTTGTTGAACGATGAAATGGATGACTTTAGCGCAAAACCCGGAGTCGCCAATGTCTTTGGTGCGGTAGGCGGTCAAGCCAACGAAATTCAACCTAAAAAACGTATGTTGTCATCTATGACACCAAGTATGGTTCTAAAAGATGGAGAGGTTGTTTTTGTAACGGGTTCACCCGGAGGCACCACTATTATAAGTTCGGTGTATCTGTCTATTCTAAATGCTTTGGAATTTTCTATGAGCGCAGAAAATATAGTCAACAAACCTAGGTTCCATCATCAATTATTACCAAAAGATGTTATTCGTTACCATGATGGAATTGATCCTGCTGTGATTTCTGAATTAGAACAAATGGGCTACACCATGAGTAACCGTCGCTTTGGAGATATGCATGTCATCCTAAACAAAGATGGCAAAGTTGATGCAGCTTCGGAAGCTAATGGACGCGGAAAATCTATAATATTTTAGTCGCTAAGGGCGGCTTCTTAGTATGTTTTAGAAGATTTTAGTGATCACACAAAATTTAGTTAAATTGAACACTAATTAGCGATTTTATTCACTATGAAATTGGGTGTGAAATATAACTCATTGAAAATGTTACCTATTATTACTTGGCTTTAGATTTGCTCTATATAGATAAAATATAAACAAAGTTCGTTTGTATTTTATCTATTAAATAAAGGAGTAGGGCATGTCTAACAAAAAGTTGTTTTGGGTCGCATTTTTTATTTTGTCTTGTTGTGAGTTTGCTCAAGTGGCTTATTCACAAAATATTTTGACAAGTACTCAAACGATTGAACTTGTTGGCACTGGATTGCAGTGCCATGACAAAAATGATTTAGATAGTCGTAATCTGTTTAAGGAAAAATTATCAAGTAACCTATTGCCGCGATAATACTAAGAAGTTTTTGTGGGTCTGGGATTAAATTTATTTTTTTATTTATTTTGAGGTGAATTGAACTGGAAAAAATCTCTGGTAACAATTATGGTTACCGAATATGAAGTGTATTCTAATTTTTCCTTTTCTCCTTATTTCAAGAGCCTCGTTTATTGGCTTGTTTTTTGTTACCTATTCTCAAAGTGTTTTAGCCGACAAAATAGACGACTTTATTCAAAGTATTCAGGTTTCTACCTATAACTGCCCAGATGATCAATTTATTCCACAAGTCGACGAATATATTAAGCGCCGCAGTGTGTTGCCAGAACAACTTATTAAGTTAAAAGTGCATAAAGCGCAATGGTTGATTTGTGTTGGCAAGAATGATCAAGCACAAATGATACTTGAAAATCTGTTATCAGATCCTCTGATGGCTCAAAACTCTCAGAGCTATGCCAGTGTGTATTATCACCTAGGTTATATTTTTGATGTTCAGGAAAGTCCGCAAAAATGTGATTATTATCGTCAGTCTGAACAATTGGCGAAAGACAAATTTGCTGATGTTTATTTAAGCTCGCAACTTGGACTTATCACCGTTTGTGATCAAGATAAGCAAGATATAGGTATTAAACTTGGGCGTTTGTTTGCCTTGCTTAAATCCTATTCTGAGAGCGACGATTTAGAGTCAATAGCCCATATCCATAATAATATTGGGTTGTTATACGCCTCTATCGGCCAGCGAGCCCTAGCAGCTGAGCAGTATGAAAAAACCTATGAACTTGGTTTAAAGGTCTATGAAGAGAAAAACCAAATTGCCCCTTTGATCAGTCTTATTACTTCTTACACTGGCAGTGGTGATTATGAGAATGCAAAATTGATGATTGAGGAATTAGGAAAGCGCAATTTAAAAATTAATACGCCATTGAGTAATAGCTTGTTTCACTTTGCACAAAGCCGCCAAGCTTATCGCACTAACGATTTTGAAGCTTTACGCAATAGTATGCGTAGCTGGAATGTGTTTCTAAAACAAATATCTCAAAAGACTATGAACCTTTTATATGATTGGTATGCAGCTGCGCTCTGTTTGCATGATAAAGATCGAATATGTGTGAGTGAATTTTTACAAAAACAAAATGATACTAACTTGGCTATGCCAGCTAGCTTATCTAATCATCTTCACTACGCAGCTTTTTTGGTTAAAGCTCATTTGTTTTTGGGAAATATTGAAGCGGCTAAGCTTAGTTTTGATAACTACTTCTCCATCTCGCTAGAAAAGATTAAAAAACAACAGCAATCAGCCCGTGTTTTGGGAGCGGCTAATTTGCACAATGAAATTATTGGTTTAGAAACTCATTTAACCAAAGCCAAAGAGCAGCGCTTACAGATCATTTTGTTGGTGTTAATGACTATTCTAGGTTTGATCGTTTTAGTTTATCTAACTGTAGGCCGAAGTTATTTGCGCAAATTAGCCACTGATCCACTTACGGGATTGTTTAACGAACACTCAGTCGTAACTCAAATTAAAAAAGTAAAAGCACCGATAGATGACAAGGTTAATGCACTGGCCCTAATTGATGTCAGTAACTTTACTGCTATTAATGCACAGTATGGCTACAAGGTTGGTGAATTAGCCTTGAAACAAGTCGCAGAATGTTTAAAGCAAGTAACCAGAGAAAAAGACATTGTTGGCCGTGTAGGCGCAGACCAGTTTATTGTGTGTTTAGTCAATATTGAAAATGTGATAGCGGAAGAGTTATTCTCAAGAATTCAAAAAGCCTTAACTGACGTAAACTTTAAAGTTGGCAATAGAGAAAAGGTTGATGTTTTCTCGAATATGCACGTATATAGTTCGGTCACCAGTCTATCTGATGCCGACGAGGTGTTAGCAGAAATTCGTAGTGTTTTGCGTAAGGCATAAGCATATTTTTTATTCTTAAAATCTATAAGTTCATAAAACCATATTAATGAAAATATTACTGCCTCTAAAATATTACGATGAGGCCGGCAGAGTGAAACCTGCTGTGTCTTTATATATTTGTATCGCGTTTTTATCTCGAAGTTTGCTGATATTAGTTGGTTCAGTTTCAGTTCGAGAAAATGGTGAACAGTTGTTGGCACTGTTTTATCCTGACAAACAGTATCTTTATATCAGCCTCGCCATCGCTTTTCCGGCTTTTTTAGTATTGCTGCTTTTAGGCTTTAGAGAAAAAATATGGAATGCAGATAGATGTTGGATGTTTTCTTGTATTAAACCGTTATTAATATTTTCTGTATTGGCAGATTTAGGCTTACACATTATGCTGGCCAGCATGAAATATTGGCAATTTTCATGGGTCATTGCCGTCACATTACTGCTTGATTCGCTAATTGTTTATTTTTTGGTAAAAGACAAACATACACAATTGATGTTAAAGGACTGGAAAAAATCTATTCCGACAACACCAGTAAAACCAATGATTTAGAGGTACTGGCTTAGCCATGTTATTGGATATTGTTAGCTAGTGCTTGGTCGTAATAACTTCTGACACTGATTTGACTATCATTTACCAAGCGTTGGTAACAAATCCCCGCAAATGCATAAGTATTGCCTGCATAGTTCAGTACTACATAAGGTGCGTCAGGATCGGATTCATCATAAGCCCAGTTGCCACCCACCTTATTGCGAAATATTTCGCCTACATAAGCTCCGTAGATATTACAAATGGTAAACACCGCATTTTCTTCTAAGGCTTGATCTTTATATCGGCCTAACCAACTTAAAATAACATCATCTACCTGATCGATACTTTTTTCAGTGCCATCCAAAGTAAGATTAAATTCATCTTCGGTGGTGGTTACCGCATTTTGTGCGCTGTCTATCATTAAATCTGTCAGTTCTGCCGATGTCATTAGCATATTATGTCTCTGTCTGCCTTCTATAAGCCTATTGTGTTGTTTATTTACTAATTTGTCGATTAGAAATGTAATTTGCTTGGATGATCTGTTGGCGGTTGTTTTCGTATAAAGCAACACTAATTAAAAATAGGTGTGTTCATTTTTGAAGTATTCTTTTGTTTTACCCTTATCAGCGCTGACCGCATTATGCCTGTTAGCTGTTTTAGTTTCTTATGGGGTGATCCCTTCGGGGCTAGAGTTATTGCAGAGCATTCACGGGAATTTTAAGGACTATTTCTATTTACTTATTTTATTGATTATTTTGTTGGAATCTATTGTTTATGTTGGGTTTTACTTCCCTGGGCAATTTTTTGCTGTGGTGTTAGTTGTATTATCTAAACCACAGCCGCAAGACATACTTTTGTTAACATTAGCCATGGTTATAGCGGCAACGTTAGGGTCATGTATTAACTATTTTTTAGGTAGAAAGTTTGCAAAGGAGGAGATAAAGGTAAAAACAAACCAATCAAAGTTATCAGTTAAAAAGTTGTTAGTGGCGATGATACATATTAATTCTCTGGCATTTTTTATGTTTGCTCAAGGGGCAAATCAGCAATCGCCCAAAGTGGTACTTTGGGCTGGATTATTAAACTTGCCGTATTATTTATTGCTTATTTTGGGAACGTCAGTATTAAGTGAACAAGTTATGCAAATGGCAGAAAACACCTGGTTTTTAGTCATAGCTGTCAGTATTTGGTTGAGTGTCGCTTTGTTTTTAGACTATAAAAAGTATAGAACAGCGAGTTAAGGCTGCTGATTTACTTGGCTATGTTTACTGATTAACTTGTCAATTACCCTTGCAGTTGCAACAAAACCAAATGTGGCAGTCACCGCCACTGCTGCACCAAAGCCATTGTTACAGTCTAATTTAACACTACCGTCAGTCAGAGTTTTGTTCATACATACACTGCCATCAGCTTGTGGGTAACGAAGCTGTTCAGTCGAATACACACAATCAATACCAAAACGTCGTTTGGGGTTGCTACTGAAGTTAAAAAATCGGCGTAGTTCCGAACGTAATTTGGCCGCTAAAGGATCTTGGATGGTTTTACTGAGATCTGTCACTGCAACTTGGGTGGGATCAATCTGTCCGCCAGCGCCACCGATGGTAATGATTGGGATTTTATTACGCTTACAATGGGCAACCATAGCCGCCTTAGCTTTTATGCTATCGGTAGCGTCCACAACGTAGTCATAGCCATTATTGAGTAATTCTGAAACATTATCTGGGGTCACAAAATCTTCGATTTGAGTGACCACACAAGCTGGATTAATTTGGGTGATCCGCTTAGCCATGGCTTCGACCTTAGCTTCGCCAACAGTATCCTGCAGTGCATGGATTTGTCTATTGGTGTTAGTGACACAAATGTCATCCAAGTCAATCAAAGTGATATGCCCAAGAGCGGTTCTGGCTAATCCTTCAGCTACCCAAGATCCTACACCTCCAATGCCCACAACACAGACATGTGAATTGCGTAGAATATCAGTTCCTGATAATCCATATAGTCTTTGAGTGCCACCAAAACGTTGCTCGGTTACTTGCTGCTGATCCATAAACTCACATTAATAAAACAATTTTATTCGGATTGTTATTGTATCAGTGGCGTGGTGCATAACTCCAATAGAGTCTGTTATCTTTTTCAAGTCAATTTCTCTTTATTGAATTTAGATTAAAGTTGGCTTCTTTGGTGTTCTTGATTGAATAACCGGCCAAGCTTTAATACTATTCAGATATATAATTGCAGCAATCTTGTTGCTTTAAGAAGTAAGAATAATCCAAAAGGAATGTGTGATGAAACCTGTTGTTTTAGCTGGTGGAAGTGGTAGTCGTTTGTGGCCTAAATCAAGAGCGGCTTTGCCTAAGCAGTTTCTAAGCCTCACCAGTGATTTGACTATGTTGCAAGACACTATCGCAAGGCTAGCGGGCACAGATGCCGACCAACCTATTGTTATTTGTAATGATGCCCATCGCTTTTTAGTCGCAGAGCAACTTCGTCAACAAGATATTCAGCACGGTGGTATTTTGCTCGAACCAATGGGACGTAATACCGCACCGGCTATTGCTTTGGCTGCTTTGCATGCTTCGCTAAATGGTGAAGATCCGATTTTACTTATTTTAGCCGCCGACCATTTGATAAATGATGCATCAGAATTTCATAAAGCTATCACTCAGGCCGAAGCGTTAGCCAAGTTAGGTAAATTAGTCACTTTTGGTATTGTGCCCGACTCGGCCCATACAGGTTACGGGTACATTAAACGTGGCGACAAGGTTGCCAGTGCAGATGTTGGTTTTGATGTGGCCAGCTTTGTTGAAAAACCAGATTTAGCCACGGCACAACAGTATGTTGATTCTGGCGAATATTATTGGAACAGCGGCATGTTTATGTTTAAAGCTAGTCGTTACCTCCAAGAACTTGAAAAATATGCCCCTGAGATGCTGGCAATATGTAAAAAAGCCATTGCCTCTGAATCCGCAGATTTAGAATTTGTGCGTGTAGATGCTGAGGTTTTTGTTACTTGCCCTGATGATTCCATCGATTATGCCGTAATGGAAAAAACGGATTCTGCTTGTGTGGTGCCACTTGATGCAGGGTGGAGTGATGTGGGCAGTTGGTCGTCATTATGGGAAACAGCCAAGCAAAAAGATGCGAACAATAACGTGGTGATCGGCGATGCTATTCTTGATGGCGTCAGCAACAGTTATATCAATTCTGAACAACGCCTTATCTCTGTTGTGGGTTTAGACGATATTGTAGTGGTCGAAACCAAAGATGCGGTGTTGGTGGCCCATAAAGATAAAGTGCAAGACATCAAAAATGTGGTTAATCAACTTAAAGCAGAACATCGCCCTGAGTGGGAATTCCATCGCGAAGTCTTTAGACCTTGGGGTAGTTATGACTCTATTGATAATGGTGAACGGTTCCAAGTAAAACGAATTACAGTCAAACCTGGCGAAAAACTCTCAGTGCAAATGCATCATCACAGAGCGGAACATTGGATTGTGGTTTCAGGTACCGCAAAAGTCACTAATGGCGAGCAAACATTGTTGTTATCTGAGAACCAATCGACTTACATTCCAATAGGTGTGGTACATGCATTGGAAAATCCTGGGCGTATACCGCTGGAACTTATCGAAGTGCAATCAGGATCCTATTTAGGTGAAGACGACATTGTGCGTTTTTCTGACCGTTACGGCCGTATCGAAACCAAATAGACATAGTTGATTGTGACTTATACATAAGAGATTTTATGAAAATTACATGTTTTAAGGCGTATGACATACGCGGTAAATTAATTGAACAACTAAATGAACAAGTGGCCTATCGCATTGGCCGTGCCTTTGCTGAGTATATGCAGGCTAAAACAGTGGTTGTTGGTGGAGACGTGAGATTAACCTCTGAGCCATTGAAGTTAGCCTTATCAACAGGTTTAATCGATGGCGGAGCAACAGTCACCGATTTAGGTATTACAGGTACCGAAGAAATTTATTTTGCCACTAAGTATCTTGGTGTTGATGGCGGTATCGAAGTCACAGCTAGTCATAACCCTATTGATTATAATGGTATGAAATTAGTTAAAACTGACTCTAAACCTGTCAGTGGC
Source organism: Paraglaciecola arctica BSs20135 (assembly GCF_000314995.1). Lineage (GTDB taxonomy): Bacteria > Pseudomonadota > Gammaproteobacteria > Enterobacterales > Alteromonadaceae > Paraglaciecola > Paraglaciecola arctica. The sequence continues at coordinate 81,056 of NZ_BAEO01000013.1, forward strand.
GATACTGGTTTGTACGCTATTCGTGATTTGGCTGAAACGTATGCAGAAGTTGATGTTCAAGCTAGGCTTGAGTTTTATTCGAATGGCTTGGTCAGTGAACAAGCATTTATTCAAGGTGAGGCCTCGGTGCAAGCCGATAAATTAAAGATAACGGGTCAGTATAGTGTTTTAGACAATATGCAGCCTTATGTCGCCCATATGTTGTCTTATATTGATACAGACAACATCACTCCATTAAAATTGGTAGTTAATGCGGGTAATGGTGCGGCGGGTGACGCATTAGATGCTATTCAAAGTGCCTTAGAAGCGGCCAACGTGCCGATTGAGTTTATCAAAGTGCATCATCAACCTGATGGTACTTTTCCAAATGGTATTCCTAATCCTTTATTGCCAGAGAGTAGGGCAGATACCGCTAATGCTGTTATCGAACACACTGCCAATATGGGCATTGCTTGGGATGGCGATTTCGACCGCTGTTTCTTGTTCGACGAAAAAGGTGATTTTGTTGAGGGGTATTATATTGTAGGTTTGCTTGCTAAAGCCTTTTTGGATAAAAAACCAGGTTCAAAAATTATTTATGACCCTAGAGTTTATTGGAACACCGAAGATATTGTTTTAGCAGCAGGTGGTGTACCGATAAAAAGTAAAACTGGCCATGCTTTTATAAAAGAACGTATGCGCGCTGATGATGCAATATATGGCGGTGAAATGAGTGCTCATCATTATTTCCGTGATTTTGCCTATTGTGATTCAGGCATGATCCCATGGTTGTTGGTTGCTGAGTTGTTGTGCACCACACAAAAGCCCTTGTCGCAGCTAGTAAAAGAACGTATTGCTGCCTTCCCATCTTCAGGTGAAATTAACAGTACCCTAGCCGATTCTGATGCCTCTATTAAAGCTGTATTGGATAAATATGAAGCCAGTGCCACAGTGGTGGATTACACCGATGGTATTGGTTTAGAGTTTGAAAATTGGCGCTTTAACTTACGCAAATCTAACACTGAACCTGTGGTTAGATTAAATGTTGAATCCAGAGCCGATATTGCATTGATGCAACAAAAAACCGCTGAATTATTGGCATTGTTGAAATAACCTGTCACGAACAAAAACTAAAAAGCCCAGCGATTTAACTGGGCTTTTTGGTTTCTAGATAACTTAAATATTATTTCACTTCTTCACCAGCAGCCTGTTTATCTGCATGGTAACTAGAACGTACCATAGGGCCAGAAGCTGCGTGGCTAAAGCCTAATTCTTTGGCTACTTCACCAAGTTCATTAAATTCGTCAGGGTGTACGTAACGTTTTAATGGGAAGTGGTGTTTACTGGGTTGTAAATATTGCCCCAAGGTCAGCATTTCTACATCATGTGAGCGTAAATCTTTTAATACTTCGGTTATTTCGTGTTTGTCTTCGCCCATGCCCATCATTAGGCCTGATTTTGTGGGAATATCAGGGTGCTGCTGTTTGAACTTCTTGAGTAGGTCCAACGACCATTGATAGTTAGCACCTGGTCGGCATTCCCGGTATAAACGTGGGATAGTTTCAAGGTTGTGATTAAAAACGTCGGGAGGGCTTATCTTGAGTATTTCAAGGGCTCTGTCCATACGGCCTCTGAAATCGGGCACTAACACTTCTATTTTAGTCGCAGGACTATGCTCGCGAATAGCGGCGATACAATCTACGAAGTGCTGAGCACCACCATCACGTAAGTCATCGCGGTCAACAGAGGTGATCACCACATATTTTAACTTCATCTCGGCAATGGTTTTGGCTAACTTTATTGGCTCTTCTGCGCTAGGAGGTAAAGGTTTTCCGTGTGCCACATCACAAAATGGGCATCGACGGGTGCAAATATCACCTAAGATCATAAAGGTTGCAGTGCCGTGATTAAAACATTCGGCTAGGTTAGGGCAACTGGCTTCTTCACACACCGAATGCAAATTATTTTTGCGTAAGGTGTTTTTTATATGGTCAATTTTGTCTGTATTGCGCGGCAGCTTTATTTTGATCCACGCAGGTTTACGCAACATCTCTGCCTTTTCAGTTGGCATGATGGTGATAGGGATATGTTTAACTTTTTCGTCATCCCGAAGTTTTACTCCGGCTTGCGAGCGTGCGTTAGTCATTAAAACCTTCTCTGTATTCTTTGTTTTTTATGCCTAATAAGGCTGATAAATGATCAGTCAGTTTGGTACCTGCTTCAACAAGTGTGTCAGGACCATTAAGTTGTGCGCAATCTACCATTTCCAGACCGGCATAACCACAGGGATTTATCCGTTTAAACGGGCTTAAGTCCATATTGACGTTTAAGGCCAAACCATGAAAAGAGCAACCTTTGCGTATTCTCAGTCCAATTGAACAGACTTTTTTGCCATCAACATAGACGCCAGGGGCATCTGCTTTAGGATAGGCATTTATAGCATATTCGTTTAGTGTATTAACCACACACTCTTCCAATGCAGTGACTAAGGTTCTTACACCTAATTTGTTACGTTTAAGGTTAAGCAGCACATACATCATTTGTTGCCCGGGTCCATGGTAGGTGACTTGGCCACCTCTATCGACTTTAACTACTGGAATGTCGCCAGGCATCAGCAGATGTTCTTCTTTACCCGCTTGGCCTTGGGTGAAAACCCCTTGATGTTCAACTAACCATATCTCGTCGACGGTTGTAGCGTCTCTGTTATTGGTGAAGTCTTGCATGGCCTGCCAGATGGGCAAGTAAGCTTGAACGCCTAATTGCCTGACTATTAATTTAATTGGCATTTTGCAGACAAACACACTCTACAGAACAACTTTTACTAGTTCCAGTTTTGCAAGTTCGACATAAAGGGTTTCCATATGAGCTTTACTGGTAACTGTAATACTAAGTGAAATAGAGTGGTAATTACCTTTTGAACTGGGTTTTACTTTTGGCGCGTAATCGCCAGGCGCATGAACCTGTAAGCAAGAAATGACATCTTCTGGCAAACGTTCATGGGCAATGCCCATGATTTTAAAGGTTTGCTGGCATGGAAAATCCAGCAGTTGATCAAAATTTGTGTCCATCTTTCTCTCGAATATTTAATAAAACGGCAGTGTAATTAACTATCAAAGCCAAGTTGTAATTTGACAAAATCAACCATACGGTCGATAAACCCACCTTCTTTTACTTCTTGTAAAGCGACCAAGGGGTATTCAGCAATATCTTCACCTTCAATTTGTAAGTACAGTTTGCCGACTACTTCGCCTTTGGCAATGGGAGCTTGTAAGTTTTTATCTAACTTAAAGTTAGCTTGCAAATTTTTGCTTTGGCCACGAGGAATATTAATTGGGGTATCTTGCAAAATACCAAGGTCGACAGTTTCTTTGTCACCCATAAAAATACGATGAGTTACGAAGCTATCACCGGCTTTATAAGGGGTAATAGTTTCAAAAAATCGGAAACCGTATTTGAGTAATTTTTTGTTTTCAACTTTACGTGCGCGCTCGCTGTCTGTGCCCATCACAACTGATATTAAACGCATATCGCCTTGGTAAGCCGAGGTAATTAAGCTGTATCCCGCATCTGAAGTATGACCTGTTTTTATGCCATCAACATTCAGGCTTTTATCCCACAATAAGCCATTGCGGTTATATTGTTTAATATCATTAAAAGTAAATTCTTTTTCTGCATAGATTGCATATTCTTCTGGAACGTCACGTATCAGAGCTGCCGATAATATCGCCATGTCTCTTGGCGAAGTGTAGTGGTCACCATCATGCAGGCCATGACTATTAACAAAATGTGTGGAGGTCATGCCAAGTTTGGTTGCATGCATATTCATCATGCTAGCAAAAGCATCTTCGCTGCCTGCAATATGTTCTGCCATTGCCACGCATGCATCATTACCAGATTGCACGATAATACCGCGGTTGAGATCAGCTACCGATATCTTTTTGCCTACTTCGATAAACATCTTTGAAGAGTCTGGGAAATTCTTCGCCCAAGCATTTTCAGAAATAGTTACCAAATCAGTTTCTTTGATATTACCGTTAGCGAGTTCCATACCAATGACATAACTGGTCATCATTTTGGTTAAGCTAGCAGGCGGTAACTGAATGTCAGCGTTCTGCGACGCTATGACATTACCAGTTTGGAAGTCCATTAATATGAAACCTTTAGCTGAGACACTTGGTGCAGGTGGAATAACCACAGCAGCAGAAGCTGAAAATATGCATAAAAACAGGACTAGACTGTTTACGAGAGAACTGAAAGACGTTATTGGTTTAAGCATTAAACTACCGTTTTTGAAAATGTTGTAAGAATAGAAGTCTTAGATACGTTTATCCAACATAAATCATGACCTCAAATTTTGCCCCGCAATATAGCACTTTGAAGGTTAAATTGCTGCTCAACTAATGACTAATCCTCAATAATATGGGAGATTTTGTCAGCTACAATAAAGTGAGACTCAAATTATTATAAAAAGTTTAAGTTTACTCAAGGTTTAACCAAGAAGAGTGACAAATCAATAGTGACTAATCGGAGTAGATTTTATATGCACCAGGGTAATCATTACTTTTAAGAACGCTAAGCAACTCATCTGCCTCATGTTCGTCTGTCATGGGCCCAAGGTGTAACTTATAAATGCCTTTTTCAAATTTGGTTTTGTAGGGGCGTTGATATAAAGTTTTTAAACCTCTGGCCATCTTGTCTATTTGTGTTTTGTTTTGTAAAGCCGCGACTTGGATAAAGACCCGTTGATTATTACTAATACTGGTCTCTTTTTTGATAATAGGGGAGCGTCCTACTGTGATTTGTCCTTCTTGATCTACGTGGATAACGTCGATTTTTACCTCAGCTACGCCTGTTTTAAACATATCTAATTTTAACGCCGCTGCATAAGAGAGGTCTATCACTCGACCACTATGAAAAGGTCCTCTATCGTTAACTCTAACCACTACTTGTTTGCCATTTTCTAAATTGGTAACACGCACAAAAGATGGCAATGGCAGGGTTTTGTGGGCCCCCGACATTTGGTACATATCGTAAATTTCACCATTAGCTGTTTGATGACCATGAAATTTCTGGCCATACCAACTGGCGTGCCCTTTATCGCTGAAACCTTTGCCGGTGTTGAGCGGCTTGTAGTGTATCCCTCTAATGGTATATGGACGCAAGTTAGCTGTGGCGTATGTCTCATATTTAGCGACTGCATCATGGCTAGTCACCTTTTCAGGAACAACTTTAGGTGCTGAGTCGTGGTGTTGATTATAACGCCCTTTAGGAGCGCAACCAGCGATAATCAGAACTAAAGCTATAAAACAAAGGCAACGACTAAAATTTATCATGGCAGGACTAATTGTCTACTTTAGCTAAAGTTGCTGAGTCGAAGCCTTGTTTGAGTTGTTGGCTGAATTGAAATACCGCCATTGCGTACAATGGGCTGTGGTTATAGCGGGTGATAGCGTAGAAATTAGGTAAACCTATCCAATATTCTTTGTTATTGGGTTGCTCAAACTCGAACAATTTGACACTCATATCTTTACTTAAGTTGGGCTCAGTAATACTTACGCCAGCGTCTTCTAACTGCGCCCATTTATGAGAGTACTTAAGTGATTTTGATAATAATTCCGAATATTGACTACCGCTAACTTGTGCTTTATAGGCAATATCGGTATTGGCCTTCCAGTGATGTTTTTTGAAATAATTGGCGACACTTCCAATAGCATCAGCAGGATTGTTTAATAGATCCCGTACCCCATCACCGTCAAAATCTACTGCATAATGACGATAACTAGAGGAGATAAACTGACCCCACCCCATAGCCCCAGCATAGGAACCTTTAAGCTCGGTGATATCAAAGTTTTCTTCTTTAGCCAATAAAAACAATTCCGCTAGCTCCTTGCGGAAAAACTTGGCCCTAGGTGGATAATGAAAACCTAAAGTGACCAGTGCATCTAGAACCGAATATTTACCGGTATATGTTCCATAAAATGTTTCTACACCTATGATCGCAACTATGATTTCAGCGGGTACACCGGTTTCTTCTTCTGCACGAGCTAATGTTTGTTGGTGGGTTTGCCAAAATGCTAAACCTTTTGTTAGGCGCTTTTCGGTGAGAAATATGGGGTAATATTGATGCCAAGGTTTGGCTTCCCAAGGTTTGGCAATAGATTTTAAAATGGCTTCATTTTTGTTGGCTTTTGCTAAAGTTGATTCAATCACACTACGATCAAACTGATGTTTATTAACCATCAAATCAATAAACTGCTTTTGTAGATCTACTGGCGAGGCTTGAATACTAAAGCCTGATAAACACAAACCTAATGTCAAAAATGATCTAAACAACTGCATAGTTTCTCCTAAAAACTCTTATTATTCTCGAGACATAATTCTTTTTTGAGTGCTAATGGCCATTAAAATACCAAAACCTGCTAGTAAGGTCACCATAGACGTACCGCCATAACTAACCAAAGGTAAAGGGACGCCAACGACAGGCAAAATACCTGAAACCATGCCCATATTAACAAACACATAAACAAAAAAGGTCAGAGTAATACTACCGGCCAAAATTTTACTAAATGCATCTTGCGCCTTTACAGCGATTAACATGCCGCGAATTACAATAAAGGCATAAATAGACAACAGTCCTACCACGCCCCAAAAACCAAATTCCTCACTAAATACAGCAAAGATAAAATCAGTGTGAGGTTCGGGTAAAAATTCCAGCTGTGACTGAGTGCCTTGTAACCAACCTTTACCTTGTGCACCTCCTGAACCTATGGCAATTTGCGATTGAATAATATGATAACCCGCCCCTAAAGGATCACTTTCAGGATTGAGAAAAGTCAGAACCCTTTGTTTTTGATAATCTTGCATCAAAAACGTCCACATAATAGGGGTGAAAGCTGATATAGCAATAGCAACAAAGGATATAAAGCGCCAGCTCATGCCAGCTAAAAACAGTCCAAAAACGCCTGAACATGCAATCAAAAGTGAGGTGCCTAAATCTGGCTGACGTGCAATCAATAAGGTGGGCACTGCAACCAATGCAAAGCCAACTAATATATGCCAAGTTTTAGGTGGCAAGTTAAATCGGGTAATATACCAGGCCACCATCATAGGCACTGCTAGTTTCATGATTTCAGAAGGCTGAAAGCGAAATGCCCCTAAATCTATCCAGCGCTGAGCCCCTTTACTGGATACACCTATCACTAGGACGGCAATTAACATGGCGATGCCAATAACGTAAAAATAAACGGACAATTTCTGATAAGCCATAGGGGGTATTTGTGCCACAACGAACATCACCCCTAGAGCCAATCCAAGGCGTGTTAGCTGTCTTTGAATTAGCCCAATATCTTGGCCTCCAGCTGAATAAATAGTCACTAAACCTACCGCCATTAACACCAGTAATCCAATCAATAGCGTACTATCACAATGTATTCTCTGTAAAAAAGTGCGACTGTTTGCAGCTAGCTTAGTTCTCATCATTAGAGTTGCACCTCAGCTTGGGTAAGCTCAAGCTCCTCTTGTTCTTGCCCAAGATACTCAATGACTGTATGTTTAGGAAATGTTTGGCCCTTAAAATAATTATCCATCATTTTACGAGCAATAGGTGCCGCTTCAGCGCCGCCGTGTCCTGCATTTTCTAACACTACAGTAACAGCTATTTGAGGTTTGTCGAAAGGGGCGTAACCCACATACATAGCGTTATCGCGGTTTTTCTTGGAGAGCTTTTCAGCATCATATTTTTCGTCTTGACCGATAGTGACTAATTGAGCTGTACCGGTTTTACCTGCCGAGATATAATGAGCCCCTCTAAATGCTTTACGTGCAGAGCCTTTTCGATTTACTGTACCGTACATGGCATCCAATACGATATCCCAATTGTGCTCGTCTTTTATGGCTATGGGACGCCTTTCTTTTATATCCTGTACTACTACTGCATCATTTTGCATATTACCGCGAATAATTTGTGGAATAATTCGTCTACCTTTATTGACCAAAGTAGTAATTGCTTGAGTGAGTTGTATAGGTGTAGCAGTCCAGTAACTTTGTCCTATGCCTATATTGATGGTATCACCGATATACCACGGGCGATTAAACAAGGCTTTGACAATCCCCCTGCTTGGCATAATGCCATCGGCTTCTTCATGTAAATCGATACCTGTATATTCACCAAACCCAAATTCGTTCATATTTTCACTGATCCGATCTATGCCTAATTTATAAGCCATATCATAGAAAAATATATCACAGGACACTTCGATTGCCTTAGTGACGTTCACCTTACCATGGCCCCATGGATTATGATCTCGCCATACACGTTCAACATTTTTTAACTTATATTTTCCATAGTCATTAATCTCGCTTTCAAGTGTGATGACTTTTTCTTCAAGTCCAGCTAATGCTAAAAGCGGTTTAATCGTTGAGGCTGGCGGATATTGACCTTGGGTAGCTCGGTTAAACAAAGGGCGATCTGTGGTCAGTAATTTTTTGTAATTCTTACTGCTGATACCGTGCACAAACAGGTTGGGATCGTAACTAGGACTACTATATAAGGCTAATACACCGCCATCTCGAGGATCGATAGCAACAACAGAGCCTTTTTTTCCATCAAAGGCCTTTTCCGCTTCAAGTTGCAATTTCATATCGATATTTAACACTATATCTTGACCAGGAGCTGGTGGATTGAAGTCTAATATTCGTATTATCCTGCCCTGATTATTTACCTCCACCTCTTGAAATCCTACTTTTCCGTGGAGCTTCTCTTCGTGGTATTTTTCTATGCCTCTTTTACCTATGTCATAAGTGGCTGCATAGTTTGCTTCAAATCCCGCTTCACTGAGTTTCTGTAAATCTTTTTTGTTAATTTTAGCTACGTAACCTAATACATGGGTAAGTGCGCTCCCATAAGGGTAATAGCGAGCGAGTCTTGCTTCGATAGATACCCCAGGATACTTATGTTGTTTAGCAGAAAATAGTGCGACTTCTTTAGATGTTAAACGGTTGACTAAGTTAACCGGCTTGAATCGCCTTGTGCCTTTTAAATCTTTATAAAAGTCACTGACATCTTCTTCGTCAATATCTAACAAGCTGCTTAGTGCCTTGATGGTTAATTCTAGATCTTCAATATCTTCTGGAATAACTTGTAGACTAAAAACAGGACGATTTTCTGCTAACAATATACCATTTCGGTCATAAATTAAGCCACGGTTTGGGGCGACAGGTAATACTTTTATACGGTTACCATTTGCCCGAGTTTGGTAATCTTCGAAGCGACTTATTTGTAAATAATACAAATTTGTCAACACCATGCCTATCATTACAAATACCACTAATAGTCCAATAAAAGTACGCCTTGCAAAAAGGTTTGCTTCTGCTGAATGGTCTTTTATAAGGATACGTGGTGACGGCAAATTTATTCTCTATGGTAGGGATGGTTATTATTGATAGACCAAGCTCGATACAGACTCTCAGCTACAATTACGCGCACTAAAGGGTGTGGTAAGGTAAGACTCGACAACGACCACTTTTGTTCCGCAATTTTTATACATTCGGGGGCTAAGCCTTCTGGCCCACCAATTAATAAACTGACATCGCGGCCATCCATTTGCCAACTTTCCATGGTTTTAGCCAATTTTGGCGTGTCCCAAGGTACACCTGTAACTTCTAAGGTGACCACTCTATTGCCTTTGGGAATGGCAGCTAGTGTTAATTCTCCTTCTTTTTGTAAGATACGTTTGATATCGGCATTTTTGCCACGTTTACCGGCAACTATTTCGGTTAGATGCAAAGGCATATCGGCAGGAAAACGTCTGCAATATTCTGAAAAACCTTGTTCAACCCAAGCGGGCATTTTCATGCCCACTGCGATCATTTGTATGCGCACTGGCTTAACCCCAGAGTTTTTCCAACTGGTAGAAATCTCGGGCTTCGTCTTGCATCACATGTAACACCACGTCACCTAAGTCAACTAACACCCAATCGCCGGTTTCTCGGCCTTCAATACTTAAAGGTGCGGTGCCGGCTTGTTTGGCTTCAACTACCACATTTTCGGCAATTGAAATAACATGACGTTTAGAATTACCTGAACAAATTAACATGGTTTCGGTAACTGAAGATTTTTCTGCAACATCTAAATCAATGATGTCACGGCCTTTTAAGTCTTCGACTTTTTCTATTACAAAGGCTTTTAATTGTTGGTGATCCAAAGGATTTCCTTTTGGTTGAATTTTATACGATTCGAGTTTGACATAGTTTAACAGAAATCAGCACTTGGCTGATAGAGCTTATGTTGTTGAATATATTCTAATATAGTAGCTGGTAAAAAAGACTCAACTGATTGATTTTTCGCTAGTTGTTGCCTGACTTTGCTAGATGACACAGTTAATGTCTGTGTATTGGCCACATAAATGTGTCCAGCGAGACTCTTATGGAGTTCCATAGGATTAAAAATTTGCCTTTTATTTAGTAATGTTTTTAATTTTGAAGAGCCTTCAGCTAGGAGTTTTGAAGAGCCGTCAGAATGATCCTTGAGATTTTTTACTGATCCACCATTTCTGTCACACACCACAAAATGGCAAAGAGAAAATAGTCTTGGCCAATCGTGCCAGGTAAACAAGTTTTGTAATGAGTCGGTTCCGATGAAAAAACACAGCGGGGTGGTGGGCATGGCTTCCCGTAATTCTGTTAATGAGTCGACGCTAAAGGTGGGCTTTCCACGATTGATATCTCTAGAGTCAGGATAAAATAAAGGATGCTCGGCACAAACTAGCTCTACCATCTTAAGCCTATCTTCGCTCGAAGCGGTGGCCGGATTTTTATGGCTTGGTATGTAACAGGGCATCAAGGCGACTTTTTTGATATTGGCCTTTTTCGCCCCCTCCAGTACTGGGTAAATATGCCCATTGTGAATAGGGTCGAAGGTGCCACCAAAAATACCTAAAGGGGGAGCAAGTTGCATGTAATTAAATCCCCCTAATCTAAAATACCATAATCTAAAGGCACGTTATTTAGTGAACATGGAACAAAGAGTAAACATAAATGACATAATTCCACATAAGGACGCACCACTTGCGATTGTTTGATGGCGCTATCAAATTCAGTTAATTTTTGCTGTAGTTCTCGCATATGCTCTAAGGATAAACGTTGTAATGCTGATTGATATAAAGGTTGGCGGCTTTTCCATATACGGTGCTGATTCCAGTTAATGGTTTTACCTTGCTTGCGGTCAAATAATATCGCTTGCAAGGTTTGCCACTCTCGGGTTAATGCCCAAACTATAATATTAGGTTCGACACCCTCGCTTTCTAAGCGATAAAGCATTTTGACTGCTTTTTGAGCGTCTCCGCTGAGTAAAACATCGATTAATTGAAACACAGTGAATCTGGATTGATCAACTACCGCTTGTTCTACCTGTACGTAAGTAGGGTTGCCTTGCGGATAAAGCAGCATTAACTTTTGGATTTCTTGTTTGGCTGCCAGTAAATTGCCTTCACAGTAGTCAACCAATAACTGTGAAACTTGTTGACTTGGCTGCATGCCTGCAAGGCGCATTTGGTTATTTAGCCACTGATATAAGGCATTACCTTCTAATGGATAACAAGGCACATAGACGGCGAATTTGTCCACTGCCTTAAACCATTTGGTGTTTTGAACATCCTTACCGATTTTGCCACCATGTAACACAATCAGCACATCAGGATTAATTTTTTGCGCTAACGCACTTAATACTTTGCTACCTTCAGCGCCAGGTTTTCCTGTGGGTAATTCGAGCTCAATAATTTGCTTACTAGAAAACAGCGACAAGGTTTGAGTTGCTTCGATCAGAGTGTCCCAGCTAAATTGGCCATCTGCCACTAAAGACTGGCGTTCGTCAAAGCCTTGGGTTAATGCTGCGCTTCGAATTAACTCTATACATTCGAGTTTTTGTTGCGGCTCATCACCAAAAATTAAATAAAAAGGCTTTAGCTCTGAGGAGGCTTCAAGATTAAAACGGTTTGGATAAACCTGCATTAGCCACCTGTAGTCTGTTGCCAGTTACTATAAGAGCTGGCAATTTGGCGGATAATGCGATTGGATGCTTCTTGGCGCATTTCGTTTTGGATCAAGTCCAATTCACGAGATTTAGCTAACACCGCATTTGGATCGTCTTGGTATTCCCTTGTGACATCAAACTCTATTTCTTGCGCATCTAGTGCGGGAAATTGGATTTGATATTTTATGGTATATACTAATTCGTATTCTGCTACTTGCCCAGTTGAAAATAGTGATAACAAACGTCTTTCAAGCTTGTCAGATGTTAAATAAACAACGACAGCGATTTGTTGCTCAGCTCGATTAACACTGGCTGTGTTATCCAAGACTTCTATGTTAAATCCTTGTAGCTGTTTCCACAAAATTCGATATAGCGGGGTGTTTTTTTGCGCCGCCAATAATTGCAGTTGCCCAATATCTGCAGGCAGTCCGTAATCGCCGCGTAACTTAAAGCCGCATCCCACTATCGTGAAAATGATAGTGAGAATACAGACTTTTAGGCGTAAGCGTTTTAGCACCTTAATTCGCCACTATGTTGAGCAATCTACCCGGTATATAGATGACTTTTCGAATAGTTTTGCCATCTGTATGTTGCTGCACATTTTGTTCTGCTAAACCCATAGACTCAACTTGCTCTTGTGTGGCATCAGCAGCGACAGTAATTTTAGATCTAACTTTGCCATTCACTTGTACCACTATTAGCTTTTCGTCTTCAATCATGGCGTCAGCTTCAGCCAAAGGCCATGGTGCAGTTTCGACAGGATTTTTATGGCCTAAGTCTTTCCACATTACATGACAAATATGTGGTGCGATAGGCGTTAATAACAAGACTATTGAATCTATGCCCTCGCGTAATACGGCTAAATCTTGTGCCGAAGTATTAGCTGCTTTTTGCAAATGATTAAGCAATTCCATGGTGGCAGCAACAGCCGTATTAAATGTTTGGCGACGACCAATATCATCACTGACTTTTTCAATGGTTTTATGCACTAAACGTCTGAGGTTTTTTTGCTCGCCAGATAAATTCGCTTTATCTAGAGGGGCTATTTCTCCAGCTTCTAAGTGATCTTGTACTAAGTTCCAAAGGCGTTTTACAAACCTGTGTGCACCTTCAACCCCAGAATCAATCCATTCCAGTGTTTGTTCAGGTGGTGCTGCAAACATAGTAAACACGCGAATGGTATCAGCACCGTATAGATCAATCACTTGCTGTGGATCGATACCATTATTTTTCGACTTGGACATTTTAATCATGCCATGATGGATCACTTCCTTACCATCAGACTCAAGTATAGATTTGATGATCCTACCTTTATCATCTTTTTCACTGATAACATCAGCAGGTGAATACCATTCTTTTTTGCCTGCCGCATCTTCACGATAAAACGAATCAGCCAACACCATACCCTGACATAACAAACGCTTGTAAGGCTCATCTGATTGTACCAATCCTTCGTCACGCATTAATTTGTGAAAAAATCGTGAGTACAATAAATGCAAGATAGCGTGTTCGATCCCACCTACATATTGATCAACAGGTAACCAATAGTTTGCCTGCTCTGGGTCCAACATAGTTTGATCGTTTTGCGCACTGCAAAAACGAGCGTAATACCATGATGATTCCATAAAGGTATCAAAAGTATCGGTTTCTCTTAAAGCGGGTTGCCCTTTATATTCGGTTTTTGCCCATTCAGGGTCGGCTTTGATGGGAGAAATTACCCCGTTCATATGCACATCTTCTGGCAATACAACTGGTAATTGGTCGGTAGGTACGGGTACTGACTCGCCATTTTCTAAATTCAACATTGGGATAGGGCTGCCCCAATAGCGTTGTCGTGAAACGCCCCAATCCCTTAAACGATAATTGATTTTCTTTTGACCTTTACCTTGCTCGATAAGCGCTTGGGCAATTTTATCAAAGGCTTGTTCTGAGGTCAGGCCATCAAATTCACCAGAGTTAACCAATAGGCCTTTTTCGGTAAACGCCCCTTGGCTTAAATCGCACTCAAGGGTATTTTGCGCATCGCCTTGGATCACTTGTTTTATTTCAAGTTTGTATTTAGTGGCAAATTCCCAATCTCGTTGGTCGTGTCCTGGTACGGCCATCACTGCGCCTGATCCATAACCCATCAATACAAAGTTGGCGACCCAAACAGGTACTTTGTCGCCAGTCAAAGGATGAATGGCGAAATATCCAGTAGCGCAGCCTTTCTTTTCCATGGTGGCCATGTCAGCTTCGGCCACTTTTGTGGTTTTGCATTCTTCAATAAATGTCGCTAAATCATTATTCGTTTTGGCGGCTTCTAGAGCAATAGGATGTTGCGCTGCAACGGCAACATAAGTCACACCTAATAAAGTATCAGGGCGAGTGGTATACACATCAAAATTTGTGAGTTCAGCCACTGTTTGTTCAAGTGCGAAAGTTATTTCTACGCCTTCTGAACGGCCAATCCAGTTTTTTTGCATAGCGCGAACTTGTTCTGGCCATTCTTCTAATTGTTCTAAATCATCGAGCAATTCTTCCGCATAGTCTGTGATTTTAACAAACCACTGAGGTATCTCTTTTTGTTCCACTAAGGCACCCGAACGCCAGCCGCGTCCGTCAATCACTTGCTCGTTAGCTAGAACCGTATGATCTACGGGATCCCAATTAACTGTAGAATTTTTTTTGTAGACTAAGCCTTTTTCGAATAAGCGGGTAAAAAACCATTGTTCCCAGCGGTAATAATCCTTTTTACAGGTGGCGATTTCGCGATCCCAGTCGTAACCAAATCCCAAGGTTTTTAATTGGGTTTTCATATACTCAATATTTGAGTAAGTCCATTTGGCTGGCGCAGTATTATTGTTAATCGCCGCATTTTCTGCCGGTAATCCAAAAGCATCCCAACCCATAGGTTGTAATACGTTTTTCCCCAACATTCTTTGATGACGGCTGATCACATCACCAATAGTATAATTGCGAACATGCCCCATGTGTAAACGACCACTTGGATAAGGAAACATAGAAAGGCAATAGAATTTTTCTTTATCAGCGTCTTCAGTTGCTTTAAAAGTCTGCTGAGTTTCCCAGTAGGCTTGAACCTCTTTTTCGATTTCTTGAGGTTGGTACTGTTTTTCGGCCATTAAAAAAGATTTCCGTGACTAGAGGGATAAGGTCAAAACGACCCTAAACAATGATATAAAATTTAGCTTGTTAGAATACCTTAGCGTATCCCATGCTAACAATAGTAAATACGTGATTTATCGAGCTTATTCTGAAGTTTTTAGGAGTATTCACTGTTTTATGACTAAATGGCTAATTTTTAACCTGTTAAAGGTTCGCTATTGGTTTAGCCATAATTTCTGTGATTTGTATTAAAAGTAGACACTTTTCCAGATTATTTTCGTATCCGTTTGACAGCCTGCTGATTACGGGTTTCACTAATTGGTATATTCCTCATTTGTCGTAATTAAGCCTTCTAACATGCAAAGCAAATATGCCTTACATCTGCAGCAACTGACTGCAAAACCCAGTAGACGTTTGATTAATCAAGCGCTAAAAGATCAGGATGCGTTAAATTCCACTTTTATCGGTCAGGATAGGGCGCGTGACGCTTTGTCTTTTGGTTTAGGTATAGACGCGCGAGGATACAATCTTTATGTGATGGGCGAACAAGCCACTGGGCGTTTTACCTTAGTACATGAATTTATTGATAAATATGTGAGTAAAACCGTCACACCTGATGATTGGTGTTATATCAATAATTTTGAAGATGAACGTGAACCTTTTTCTTTAAGGTTGAAGGCTGGAGAAAGTAAAAATCTCAGCAAAGACCTCGAAAATTTGGTGGATGAATTATTAGATACTTTTCCTGCAGCATTCGATAATCCTGGTTATCAGCGAAAAAAAGCGGCGATCACCCGTGAATTTGATCAAGGGTATGACAAAGCCATTGATGAAGTTGAAAAACTCGCACAACAACAAAGTGTGGCTTTGAATGAAGACGGTGGCACTATTACTTTTTCGCCGATTGTGGATGGAAACCTTGTTAGCGATGAAGACTTTGCAAAAGTATCAGATCAAGAGCGGCAACATTATTATCAATTAATTGATGATCTAGAAAAAAAATTAAGCGAAGCGTTAATTGAGTTACCTAAATGGAAACGAGCCACGGCTGAAAAACTAAGATCATTAAAAAAGGAAACGGCAGAGCAGGGCATTAAGCCTCTACTAAAAGATTTAGAGCACAAATATTCATCTGACTTGGCTATCTTAAAATTTCTACGTCAGCTTAAGCCACATTTAGTTGAAACTGTGGTTGAAGTATTAGCTGACGATAAAAAAGATGAAAAACACGACGAATACGATAAACGTTCTATTTTAGAAGAACAGTATTTACCGAATATTATAGTGTCACATGAATTAAACAGCGGCTCTCCGGTGGTCTATGAGCCTAACCCAACCCATCAAAATTTGTTTGGTCGGGTTGAATATACCAATATTCAAGGGTCGGTTTTTACTAATTATCGGATGATCAGGCCAGGTGCAATGCATCGGGCAAATGGTGGCTATTTACTGCTAGATGTAGACAAACTCATTGAACAACCTTTTGCCTGGGAAACCCTTAAATTAGTATTGAAATTTGGTTCCTTGAAAATGGATTTGCCACAGCATGAAGTAGGCATGGTGAATTCTATTACCCTTAATCCACAGCAAATACCTATAGATGTCAAAGTGATATTGTTGGGCTCCCGCGACCTTTATTACACCTTGCAAGATTACGACGATGAATTTTATGAGTTGTTTAGGGTGTTAGTGGATTTTGACCACGAGATCCCCTTAGATAAAAAAACCTTATTTGATTTTGTTGGGCGCGTCAGAATTCAAGTAAAAGAGTTGGGTTTACACAGTATTTCGGCAAAAGCCATGTATCGATTAGTAGAATACAGTTTGCGTCTTGCAGAACATCAACAACGTTTATCTGCGCGTTTTTCAGACGTGATTGAGTTACTCCATGAGGCCGAATATTTTTGTAGACAAAAGCATTCTCAAGAACTCGATGTGACTCATCTTGAGTCTGCATTGGCGGCAAAAACCCATCGCACGGGGCGAGTTAGTGAAGCCGTTTTAGATGATATTAAACAAGGCCAAATTCTGATTGCCACCCAAGGTATAGACGTAGGTAAAGTGAATGGCCTAACGGTCCTAGAAATCGGCGATAGTATGTTTGGCACACCAGCGCGCATCACCTCAACAGTATATGCAGGCGCCAATGGTGTAGTAGATATTGAGCGGGAGGTCGAACTCGGTCAACCTAGTCATTCTAAAGGTGTGATGTTATTAACTGGGTATTTAGGACACAAATATGCGCAGTTATTTCCGTTAACCTTATCAGCTAATATTGCTATCGAGCAGTCTTATGGACACATAGACGGAGATAGTGCGTCATTGGCAGAATTGGTCGCGCTAATTTCAGCACTTACCAAAATGCCTGTTCGTCAAGACTTAGCGATTACCGGTTCAATCAATCAATATGGCCAAGTGCAGTCTGTAGGTGGTGTGAATGAAAAAATTGAGGGTTTCTTTAAACTTTGCCAACATCGTGGGTTAACGGGCACTCAAGGGGTGATTATTCCGAAATCTAATCAAGTAAATCTTATGCTTGATAAAGAAGTGTTAGCAGCGGTAAAAGCGCAAAAATTCCATATATGTGTGGTTGAAACTGTTGATGATGCGCTGACGTTGTTGATGGACAAAGAGGCGGGTGTACATAATACCAAAGGCCGATATCCAAAAGGTTCGGTTAATTATATGGCGGTTTCAAGCTTGCTGAATATTGCCAATATAGTAGCCGGTGCAGATGATGAGTAAGTTCATATATACCCTTAATAACTCTAAATGCGTGGTTCAGATAGGGGATAAAAAAAGCAAAAGGTTATTCACCACAGAGAACACAGAGCGCTGCGCTACACAGAGGAAGGAAATTAAGATGAATTGTTATAAATAGGGGGAACACTGATGAGTTTCGGTTTTAACCTGTAACTTGTTTGATGTTTTTCTCTGTGTACTTTGTGCCCTCTGTGGTTCAAACGCTTTACTTTTAGCCTTTTGCTTTTTATTTTTTATATACCCAATACCTTGAGTTTAAATTCTCAACAGTGAAGCATTATTCTGTTAGGATCTTGCCATTATTTTTTACTTTATAAGATCATATTATGAAAATTTCAAAAGGCACAGTTGTACAATTCCATTATCGAATCAAAGATTTAGACGGCAAAGAGTTAGAATCTAATTTTAATGATCAAGCCGTTGCTTATCTCCATGGTTATAACAATATGATGCCAGGTATCGAAAAATCTTTAGAGTCTATGTCAAAGGGAGACTTGCTTGAAGCTGAATTGGAAGCCGCAGAAACCTACGGTGAAATCCAGCCAGACAGTGAACAGCGTATCCCTGTAAAACATTTACTCAGTGCTGAGAAAAAACCTAAATGGAAAGCGGGAATGACAGCTGTAGTTAATTCAGAGCAAGGTCAGCGTGAAGTGACAATTCTTAAAGTAGGCAAATTTATGGTAACCATAGATACTAACCATCCTTTAGCGGGTAAAACCTTACAATTTGAATTTCAAGTTGATGATGTACGTGCAGCAACCGATGAAGAAATTGAGCATGGTCATGCCCATGGTGCTGGTGGACATCACCACTAGAATACAAACTTAAATTATCAAAGGATAATGGGGAAAAAATGGCTGGTATTAGATATCAAAATTAGAGATTTCTTTTTGGTATTGCACCACGCGGTTACGCCCCATATCTTTTGATTGATATAATGCGAAATCAGCACCTGCGAATAGTTTTTCGAAATTGTATTCGCAATTACTGGAATCAGCAATACCAAAGCTAGCGGTAACATCTAAGTCATGACCTGAATACGTGAAATCTGCGAGTTCAATGGCCTTGCGACACTTTTCTGCTATAAATGACGCCAAGTGGTTAGCACAACCGGGTAATAAAATACCAAATTCTTCACCGCCTAAACGGCCTAAAATATCGTTTTTTCGACACGCCAATTTCACAGCATCTACTGCAATTTTTAATGCCACATCACCTGCTTTATGGCCATAGCTATCGTTAATACGTTTAAAATAATCTAGGTCAAACATTATAAAACTAACCGCTTGGTCAGTGCGTTTGCAATACTTAATAGCGGTATTGGCTTGTTGGGTAAAATAATGACGGTTTGCAATTCCTGTTAGCTCATCTGTTTGCGCGTAGTGTTGCATTCTTAGGTAGTTGCGGCGATTTTTATAAGTCCATAAAACAAACACTATTAAAACTATGCTTAATAGTGCTAAGGCTAAACGTTTATTTTGGGCGGCAGTACTGTCTAATAAGGCTTGGGTTTTTAGTAGCGCATTTTCTTTATCAAGAAGGGCAATCTTCACGGATTTTTCTGCATCATCAAATTCGGCTTTTTGTAAAGCCAGCAATTTTGCATTTTCTTGGTCTAGATTTAACTGTTTAGCATTAGAATACGCTTGGTAATAATACAATGCTTGCTCAAAGTTTTTTGCCTGTTTAGTGACTTCTGACATGACTTTATATGCCGCTGTGATACTGGGGTCATACTGGTGTTGTTGTTGTGTATCTAGTACTATTTTCGCGTATTTTTCAGCATGCAGATAATCCTTTTTTGCTAAATAAGCGGTTGCCATAAGTTCATAAAAACTAGCGATTAGAGCTTGATACCCAGTCGTCTTTACATAATCTAGATTATTGTTTAAGACCTCAAGGGCTTCTGAAGGTTGCTTAATAATTAAATAGTATTTAGCAAAATAAGCATTAACAATATTATCTAGCATTGGGTCTTTGATAGCTTGGCATAATGATTGTACGTGATAAAAATCACCTGGACTAATTTGTTCTGGAGTGGTTTCCATATGACTGTTTAACAAATTTGTTTCAATGAGACAGCGGACCTTGGTATTCGTCGCTTTAGATATTAATTCTACTCCCAGCTTTTTAGCATGTTGGTATTCGCCAATCTGGTTATAGAAGTCAAATATTTTAAATTCCGCTTGTTCACGTATTGTGGAGTCAAGTTGAGAGGCCAAAGATAATTCTTGCTGCAGAGATTTTGTTGTATGTATGGCGTTAGGCCACTCATTGATTGTTATGTAAAATGTAATGAGCTGAGTCAGTGCTCTTATTTTTATTGAAATTTCTGGTGCTTCTTCAAGCAACTGTAAAGTCGATTTTTTGGCTTTATTCGGCTTACCAAAAGTAAAAAAATTGTTGGCAATTATAAGGCTATATAGATCTTTCTGTTCTTTGGATAATTGTGTTTTATCTATACTTTCAAGTAAATCATTTGATTGTTTTGGGGCGGACGTCTTTAAATTATCTGCTTGTTTGAGTATATGATCATAGTCTATGTCTCCATAAGCCGCAGAAGCATAGACACAGATTAGCAAGACCAATAACTTAAACATTTAATTTATGACTTGTTTTTTGATTTTTATAGTCTAAAAATCACGATTCCTTCTCGTCATTTTTTTCATCATCTTGGTTTTGCTCTGGAATTTCTTCTTCGTCAGGAGGAGTTTGACTCTGAATGGCGTTAAATGGTTTTGTGTCACTTAACGTTTGCTGTATACCCAACTTATCTTCTTCATTTAGATGGGATGGGTTGAATGAGGCATTGGCGCCTAGCTTTTCTAAAATTTGTATAGCTGTCATAGATAGTTCCTATTTTTAATATTTAGTAAATTTGGCGTTTATTGAAATTTTTTATCTAACTCTGCAAGTCTATCTAATATTTGTTGGTTTTTATGCATTTTTTTACTAGGAGGTATAACCATCGTGGTGATCAATGATATATCAGCATGAGTAAAGTCACTTAGTGGTATCCAATCTATGCGGGCTTCATCAATAGCCAAAGTTGGGCATTCGTATAATGCCACTTTATGATCTAAAGGATAATGTTCGGTTAGCAGTTCAATCAAAAGTTGTCTGTATGCCGGGCCGGTACTGAAACGTTTGACGGTTTTATCGCCGGCAATGGCTACTTGCCATAAAATCAAATAAGCACTGGGATCAATATTACGTTGATAAAACATAAATTGACTGGCTTCAAAATTTTGACAACCATAGGTACCAGGGTCAATACCTAAATGCGCATATAAACAATCTTCAGCTGAAATACCAGGCTCCATGTGAGCCGCATAACCTTCTGCCTTTGCCTCTTCGATCACTTTATGCGGTGCCCAAGCAAATACGCCTGTATGACCATAAAATGCGCCCACTACCTTTTTACCTGCGCGTACTTCGCTCATCATAGCCGCAACCATTTCACGATAAGTAATACGTCTGTCTTTACCTTCACCATAAAATTGTTGCATAGAGCGAACATCAGAATTCATCTCCTGTAACCAAAGTTCGATCATGGGATGGCAAGCAGCAAATACCACATCAGCCTGTTCAATGTGGCTTCGACAGATGGGCGACATGTGTGCGCCAAGTGTCATGCCAGTACTCACACAAACAATACTGCCTGTTTTATTTATTTCGCTCATATAATTACTTATCGGTTGCGCAAAAGATTAACGTTTTGGTAGCTCTATCTTTTTTTCATCGCTTTGTTTAAATAAAACTAAAATGTGTCCAATCGATTGTAATTTAATTGCACCTGTCTCTCTAATGATGGCATCCATAATCAGAGCTTTTTCTTCTTTATCGTCAGTTGGGATTTTAACTTTGATTAATTCGTGGTGTTTAATAGCGCCGTCTATTTCAGCTAAAACGCCTTCTGTTAGGCCGTTATTGCCTAATTGCACTACTGGTTTAATAGAATGGGCTAGGCCCTTAAGATGTTGCTTTTGTTTGTTTGATAAAGTCATTGATTAATTTTTCTTACAAATTTATTAAAGATGGATGGTTGAAAAGAGCTATTCTAGCGCCATCTCCCATTTATTCCTAATTTGAATACAGTGTTTTTGACAGTTCGATGAGCAAAAATAAACAATCTGTTAGTAGCCAGCGTTGGTTAAAAGAACATTTTGACGATAAATTTGTGCAAAAAGCGCAAAAACAAGGTCTGAGATCTAGAGCTGGATTTAAGATAGAAGAAATTCAACAGAAAGATGGTTTGATTAAACCTTCTATGACAGTGGTTGATTTAGGTGCTGCGCCCGGTGGGTGGTCTCAATACGTGGCCAAAGTAGTGGGGGACGATGGTTTAGTTATAGCTTGTGACATTTTAGCTATGGATCCGTTAGCAGGAGTATCATTTCTTCAAGGTGATTTTCGTGAAGAAAATGTTTTAAACGAATTATTGAACAAAATCGGCGGCAAGAACGTAGACGTTGTGATGTCTGATATGGCGCCCAATATGAGTGGTAACGATGCGATAGACCAAGCTAAGTCAATGTATTTAAGTGAATTAGCTTTAGACATGTGTCACCAAGTTTTGAAGAGAAATGGCAGTTTTGTAATCAAAGTATTTATGGGTGAAGGGTTTGAGGCGTTTATGAAAGAGTTACAAACTGCTTTTAAAACAGTCAAAACTCGTAAGCCTGAATCATCCCGAGCGCGCTCTAGAGAGGTTTATCTGGTAGCGACAGGGTACAAATTATAGTAGTCTCGACGTTAACGAGTAATAAGGCGCGAGACGCAATTCATAGAGTCACACTGACTCTAGCAACAACAGAGGTTTAACAACTTGAGCGACATGGCAAAAAATTTAATCTTATGGCTGGTTATCGCCGTCGTACTGATGTCGGTTTTCCAAAATTTTTCAGGCAATGAATCTAAATCAACCAATACTGATTACACGTTGTTTTTGCGTGATGTGAGTAATGGTGTGGTTAGTAGTGCCACTATCGACAGAAATAGCGGGCAGATAAATGGTGTAAAACGTAATGGTGAGTCATTTACTACTATTATTCCTTACACAGATCTTGCTTTGATGGATGAGTTGATTGAAAACAATGTAGCGGTATTTGGTAAAGAGCCAGAAGAGTCGTCTCTTTTAACCTCGATATTTATATCCTGGTTCCCAATGCTACTGCTGATTGGTGTTTGGATATTTTTTATGCGCCAAATGCAAGGTGGCGGCGGTGGTAAAGGAGCCATGTCTTTTGGCAAAAGCAAAGCACGGCTGTTAGGTGAAGATCAAATTAAAACTACTTTTGCCGATGTGGCAGGTTGTGATGAAGCTAAAGAAGATGTATCTGAGTTAGTGGATTTTCTTCGCGACCCAGGTAAATTTCAAAAGTTAGGCGGTCGAATTCCTACTGGCATACTGATGGTAGGTCCTCCAGGAACGGGTAAAACTTTGTTGGCTAAAGCAATTGCTGGCGAAGCAAAGGTACCTTTCTTTACAATCTCTGGATCTGACTTTGTAGAAATGTTTGTTGGTGTTGGGGCTTCTCGTGTTCGTGACATGTTCGAACAGGCTAAGAAGTCCGCTCCTTGTATCATTTTTATCGATGAAATTGATGCTGTTGGCCGTCAACGTGGTGCCGGTGTTGGTGGTGGTCACGATGAAAGAGAACAAACCCTTAACCAGATGTTAGTTGAGATGGATGGCTTTGAAGGTAATGAAGGTATTATTGTTATCGCTGCAACTAACCGTCCTGATGTACTGGATCCTGCGTTATTACGCCCTGGTCGTTTTGACCGTCAAGTAACAGTTGGTTTACCTGATATTCGTGGCCGCGAACAAATCCTTAAAGTACATATGCGTAAAGTACCATTAGGCGACAATGTCGAAGCAAGCCTGATTGCACGTGGAACTCCAGGGTTTTCTGGTGCTGATTTGGCTAACTTAGTCAACGAAGCTGCATTGTTTGCCGCTCGTACAGGCAAAAAAGTAGTGGCCATGGATGAGTTTGACAAAGCCAAAGATAAAATCATGATGGGTTCTGAACGCAAAGGCATGGTGATGTCTGAGGAAGAAAAAACCAATACTGCTTATCATGAAGCAGGTCACGCGATTGTTGGCCGTATGGTGCCTGAGCATGACCCAGTATATAAAGTATCGATTATCCCTCGCGGCAGAGCGTTAGGGGTAACCATGTATCTGCCTGAACAAGACAGATATAGCCACAGTAAACAGCATCTTGAAAGTATGATTTCTAGTCTGTTTGGCGGACGTATCGCCGAAGCTATGACTTTGGGTGAAGATGGCGTAACTACGGGCGCATCAAATGATATTGAACGGGCTACCGACATTGCTCGTAAAATGGTTACCCAGTGGGGCTTATCTTCAAAAATGGGACCTATGTTATATGCTGAAGAAGAAGGCGAAGTATTCCTAGGGCGCAGTATGTCTAAATCTAAGAATATGTCTGACGATACAGCCCGTGCAATAGATGCAGAAATTAAATCTATTATTGATCGCAATTACGAACGTGCAGAAAAAATTCTGACAGAAAACCGTGATGTTTTGGAAACAATGAAAGATTGTTTAATGAAATACGAAACCATTGACGCCAAACAAATTGACGATCTAATGGCAAGAATTGAACCAAGACCCCCAGCAGATTGGGAACGTGATAACAAAGATGACAGTAGCGGCAAACCTTCGGGCGGTGCACCTGTGACCGAAGCCGATAAAAAAGATGATAAGCCAGTGAAGCCTAATGTAGGCACGCCTGGTGACGCTACCAGCTAAACTTACTGGATGCGATTAAAACGCTTTGTTGATGGTTCGGCAAAGCGTTTTTTATTTATTAGGACATATAAAAGAATAAGAAATATTGAGCAGCTATGCAGTTTAGAGATAAGTTCTTAGATTTATCTACACCTAAAGTGATGGGGATTTTAAACGTCACTCCGGATTCATTTTCCGATGGTGGGGCGTTTGATATGCTCGAAAATGGGTTGACTCAAGCGGCGTTAATGTTAAGTGAAGGTGCTGACATTATTGATATTGGTGGTGAGTCCACCCGGCCTGATGCCCAGGATGTTTCAGTGCAACAAGAACTGGATCGTGTTATCCCAGTGATTGAGTCAATAAACCAACGCTTTGATACCATTATTTCCATAGACACCAGTAAAGCCCAAGTGATGACTGAAGCCATTAATGCCGGCGCTAGCTTAATTAATGATGTTCGTGCTCTACAAGAAAACGGTGCCTTAGAGGCAGCCTTAATAGCTAAAGTGCCAGTGTGCCTGATGCATATGTTAGGGCAACCTAGAGTGATGCAACAAAACCCCAGTTATGATGATGTTGTTAATGATGTGATGACCTTTTTACAGCAGCGCATTGCTGTTTGTTGTCAAGCTGGGATCGAAAAGGAACAAATCATAGTAGATCCAGGATTTGGTTTTGGTAAATCACTAGAGCATAATTACCAATTGTTAGCTAATTTGGAAGTCTTTCATAAATTAAATGTGCCTGTTTTGGCTGGTATGTCACGTAAGTCTATGATTGGAAATTTGTTGCAGCGAGAAATAGGTCAACGTTTAGCTGGTAATGTTGCTGTTGCCACTATAGCGGCGCAAAAGGGTGCGCAAATAATTAGAGTACATGATGTTAAAGAGACAGTAGATGCTGTTAAAGTAGTAAACATAATTAACGCTTACAGGACTAATAATGAGCGATAGAAAATATTTTGGTACAGATGGAATTCGTGGAAAAGTTGGTGAAACTATCATTAATCCCGAATTTGTGATGAAACTGGGTTGGGCCGCGGGTAAAGTTTTGGCGGGGCAGGGAACAAATAAAGTTCTGATTGGTAAAGATACCCGAATTTCAGGTTATATGTTGGAGTCTGCATTGGAAGCAGGTTTATCAGCAGCAGGTATTAATATCGGTCTGCTCGGCCCTATGCCAACCCCAGCTATTGCCTATCTTACTAAAACATTTCGTTCTGAAGCCGGTATTGTTATCAGTGCTTCACATAATCCTTACTATGATAATGGCATCAAGTTTTTTTCTGCTGATGGTATGAAATTAGACGACGCAATCGAGATAGCCATTGAAGAACAAATGGATAAACCCATGGTGTGTGTCGCTTCAGATAAACTGGGTAAAGCGGTGCGTATTGGAGATGCGGCAGGTCGATATATTGAATTTTGCAAAGGTAATTTCCCTTCTGCACTGTCACTAAAAGGATTAAAAATTGTGGTCGACTGCGCTCATGGCGCAACCTATCACATAGCGCCAAATGTACTTAGCGAATTAGGTGCTGAAGTGATTGAGATTGGCACTGAACCTGATGGTTTAAACATCAACCGTAAAGTGGGTGCCACATCAATGAAGGCGGTAACTGAAAGTGTTATCGAAAATAAAGCTGACTTAGGTTTTGCGCTAGACGGCGACGGTGACCGCATCATGCTAGTTGATCACAAGGGCAATGTGATAGACGGTGACCAAATTGTTTACATCATTGCCAGAGATGCCCTAAAGAGTGGACGTTTACAAGGTGGTGTCGTTGGCACAGTGATGAGCAACTTAGGCTTAGAAGTGGCTCTAGGCACTTTGGGTGTGCCCTTTGTGCGTAGCAAAGTAGGTGACCGCTATGTTATGGAGTTACTCAAGAAAAAAGGCTGGTCAATTGGTGGTGAAGGTTCTGGCCATGTATTGAACTTATCTGCTGCTTCTACAGGTGATGGTATAGTGGCAGGGTTGCAAGTTTTAGCCGCTATGTTAAACGCTGATATGACCTTGAATGAGTTGAGCCGTGGCATGGTTAAATATCCACAAACTCTTATCAATGTGAGATTTTCTGAAGGTACTAAACCACTGGAAAACGAAGCGGTTAAACAAGCAGTCATTAAAGCAGAAAAAGCCTTGGATGATCGAGGGCGAGTATTGTTACGCAAAAGTGGTACTGAACCACTGGTTCGAGTGATGGTAGAAGCGAATGATGCACAAGATTCTAGTACTTGGGCTGAATATATTGCTGATGCTGTGCGTAAAGTAACCGATTGATAAGGTTTACAGGGCAATAATAGGTGTAACCACTTGTATATTGTCATTGGGTTAGTTAATATCTCGCGCGCTTTTTTATTGGCGTGTGATGTGACATGACGGAGCACAACGTGCGAACAAATAGTCGTAGGCAATTAGTCGCTGGTAATTGGAAAATGAATGGCGATAAAGCTCTGGTTGAGCAAATGCAGAAGCAACTCGCTGCTGCCAGTCTTGAAAATATGGATGTGGTGATTTGTCCACCTTTCCCTTATTTTGGACAGTTTGACAGCAAATTAAAATTGGGCTCGCAAAACATTAGCGAATTTGATTCGGGGGCACATACTGGAGAAGTGTCTGTCGCCATGCTTAAAGAGTTCAACTGCCAATATGTGATTATTGGGCATTCTGAACGTCGTGCTGACAACCATGAATCTAACGAATTAGTAGCACTAAAAGTTGCACAGGTTTTAAAAGCCAATTTGACCCCAATTTTATGTGTAGGCGAACCAGAAAGTGTGCGAGAAGATGGCACTTTATTCGATTATATCGCTACGCAGCTAGATGCAGTATTGCTTAAAGTTGGCATAAGCCAATTTGCTGAAATAGTTTTAGCTTATGAGCCTATATGGGCTATAGGCACAGGTAAAACAGCTAGTCCGGCGCAAGCCCAAGAAGTGCATGCTTTTATTCGCGGACATTTAGCAAAACAAGATGACAAGATTGCGGCTAATATAGTTATTTTATATGGCGGCAGTGTTAAAGGTAACAATGCCCAAGAGTTGTTTTCTCAGGCAGATGTAGATGGTGGTTTAATTGGCGGTGCCAGTTTAAATCCAGAAGATTTTTTAAGTATTTGCCAAGCGGCAAATCAGTAGAGGCAGCACATGGTTTTTTATGAAATTTTAGTTATTGTTTATTTGATTGTAGCGGTTATGTTGATCGGATTTGTTCTGATCCAACAAGGCAAAGGCGCCGGTATGGGCGCTTCTTTTGGTAGTGGTGGCTCAAATACTGTTTTTGGTTCAACAGGATCTGGTAACTTCTTAACTAGAACAACGGCCATTCTTGCGACGCTATTTTTTGTTATTAGTCTGATTTTGGGTAACCAAACAGCCGATAAAGAAAAAGCAGTCGATGATTGGCAAAACCTAGAAGTACCAGTTGTTGAAGAAGCTGTTGATACTGACGTACCAGTTGTGCCAGTGACTGAACAAACTATGCAATCTACAACAGATGCTGATGTGCCAGTAACAGAAGCACCTAAAGAAGATGACGTACCAAACCTCTAGTTTAAAAGTTAGATTGCGGATGTGGTGGAATTGGTAGACACGCAGCCTTGAGGGGGCTGTGGCTTAGGCCGTGGGAGTTCGAGTCTCCCCATCCGCACCATACACAGGTTCATTGAGAACCAATAAAGACCCGAAAGTCCATTAAAATAAAGGCTCTCGGGTTTTTTATATCCTAAGCATTCCTATAGTGTTTTTTGAAATCCACGCTTTTTAGTAATACTCTTGGTGGTACCGATCTGAACCATTAGTTTTGGACACCTCATTAAGTGAGTAAACAAACTCACAGAGGTGAATAATGACAACTAAGAATAAACGTAAAACCTATTCAGCAGAATTCAAAGAAGAAGCGCTTAAATTGGCGAGTAAAGTCGTGTTGCACAAACGGCTAGAGAGCTTGGTGTGGCTGAGCCTCAACTTTATTACTGGCGTACATCTGCACTTAAAAAAGCCGCCACCTATTTCGCGAAGAATCAAAAATAGCACGATTTGAATTTATGTAAGGTCACCAAAAGACATTCCGTATTACGCGAATGGCCAAGGTGTTGTGTGTATCGCCAAGTGGGTTTTATGCGTGGAATATATCGTGCAAACAGACCAGTAAACGTCAACAAGCACAACAGCACCGTGACGAGCGTATTAAAGCAGCGTTTGATGACAGTAAACAACAAAACGGTGCTAGACGCATTCAAGAGACCTAGCAGAGCAAGGAATTCGGCCCTATGTTAAAACCATTGCCAAGAGTATGAATAGGCCGTAATTAGTGGCTAAGGCAGCACATAAGTTCAAAGTGGGCAGCCAATATTGTTCTCATGCCTACCGTGATGTCATTAAATAACATCACAAAATGAATCGATAAATGCGTAAGGTTAGGTGTATTGGTAGACCAATTCAAATTCGTGCAATTATAAAAAATGATTTATAGATTAATAATCTAACGTTATCTCAGCAATGAAACAATACTTATCGGCTAAATACCAATAACGAGTATATTCAACACAATGATTGATTTTATCATAACCACGGCGTTCGATATAAAGTACTGGCGTGTTTATAGTTATTTTTAATTGTTCTGCCGTATATTTATCAGCTGCACAAGCTGTAACCGTTTGTGTAGCTCGAACAGGCAAAATCCCACGAGATTTTAATGCCTCATATAACGATTCGCCCACTTCTTTACAATCAGGAATAACCGTTGCAGGTACACAGGCTACTTCGATTCCAATAGGTAGATCATCCGCATAACGTAAACGCCAATAATGTCCAACTTTGCTATTTTGTGGCAGTCCTAAAGTGAGTGCTTCATGAGTAGTGGCAATAGCGTTATCTTTTTTAAGCCAGTGTGTATAAGGAGTCATACCACGAGCCTGCATATCTCTAGTAAAATTATATTGATCAGACAATTGTAATCTAGGTGGGACAATCGCACTGATTTTACTGGCAATCACCTGCACACCCTGACGTGGAATTAGCTTAACGACACCCTGCCTTCTCAACTCGTCTATAGCTTTAGTAACAGTTACACGAGACACCGATAAATTTGCCGCCAATTCTCGTTGCGGCGGGAAAAAGTCTCCTTCCTCTAATATGCCTTTATCTATTGCTGCCTTAATATTATTTGCCAGTTTTTGGTACAACATACCAGGAGAGGAAACATCAATTTCCAATGCTTTCTGTAAAATTACTTCCCGCATTTTATCCATAAATCATTCTTAAACCTTATAGGTCAACAAATTTGCAATGAATGAAGCGGCACCACTAACAACCCGTTCAAGTTGGTATCCCAATAATAATGAACAGTGAATATGCTCACCGTTACCTATTTTGCCATACAGCAAAGAGCCGTTATAACGAATGCCTTCGGCATCAATCACTTCCAACAAAGGATTATAATCATTTCCCCACTCCTTAGCAAAATACAGGCCCCTGTCTTTGTGCCATCCTTGCCATGTTTTCTCATCAAGTACATTAGGTAAATTTAATAACGGTGAATCAGGTACAAGATAGTTTACAGGGCTATCTTCTTGTGTCACACGCCAACGGAAAGATGGAGATCCTATTACTAAGTGACTTGGTGGATTCCAGTTATCATGCGGGCGATGATATAAACTTACCATACGTCCACCTTGTAAAATCCAAGGTTTTAATGCTTCCGTTTCTTGAACGCTAGCAAAACCAAGACTGCCGACAAGCAAGGTATCGTAGCTCTTTAATACATTGGGGGTTAATTCATTAATGACGTCTAATGTAATCCCTAATGACTTCAACTGGAGTAAATAATCGTCTGTTGCACCAGTCAAGCAAGCTACAGACTTATTGGGTACAACACAATCAACCACTTGTATTTTTTGCTCTGCCGTTACTGTATAACCTGTAGCATAAATGTGTTGATAATCAATAGATTGAAACTTAGAGTTCCATTGTTTTTTACCTTGTTTCACATTAGCAGAAAGAGTGTAAGCATTTAAATTAACATCATTCGGTGCTGATACCTTAAACATCACGGTTTGTTCATGTTTAGTTAAATTTAATTCAGCGCTAGATGGTGTCACAGTCCAGCCTTTAGGTGCTTGTAACGAAACAGCTACATGACCTTTTCTGTTACCTGATACTTTCACCTCGGTTTCAAAAGAACGCTCTTTTTTAAGATTCAAATAACGTGCTGACAATGTAAAAGAAATATCTACTTCCGGCTTAATAATCACAGGAGGAATAGAAATGTTTTGTTTTATATCAATACCATCTACTTGATAAATTAATTCGGCACGTAACGCATTATTTTCGTTTTGAAGAGAAACATAACGCTGTAAAGGATAAAACTCTCGTGAAGGAACCGTAAAGTGCATGTTCTTTTGTGCTTCTTCAAATGCACCAAGGTGATTTAATTTCACCGTTGTTAACGGTTTATTCCATTGATCATATAAGTGCACTTGAATATTGTCAAAAACACTATTTTGAGTATTGTTGAATAACACAGTTAACGAGCTAGATTCAAGGCAATACAATGAATTTGATTCCAATTTAGCCTCAACAAACAACCCTGAAATATCAGCAATCAATTTAAGCAACTGCACTTCTTTAAATGCCAAATGTGCTTCTAAATACACATTAGTTTTTGTATCAACATTACGTAAACAATGTAACGCTTTAAGTGCTTGCTCTTTAAGCTTCTGGTGCTCAGGAAAAGAAGACTGCATTTGTTGAATAATATTGACACAACTTTGTAAATTGATATCCATATTTAATGATTTAGCCCAGTCATTTAACGACAACGGCACCCCAGCTCCCAGAACAGGGAGAGGGTTTTCATAGTGTTCCTTTAGCACATGAAAAGGTGTTTTTACACCAAATTGACTATCAACTTGAAAGCCCATTTGTTGGCTCTGGTGATATTGACGACTTTCTTCAGCTAATTGATAACTGTTTTGTTGCCATATAGGTAATATAATATCTGTCGCTAATTCAAAATGCGCTTTAGGTGGTGGTAATGCTTCATCATAAGTACCGCCGCTAGCACTCCAAGCAGGTAATAACAATTGATTCGCTTGCCATACCGATAAACCTTGCTTAAAGTGTTCTGGAAACGCTGTTGAATCAGCAGCCAAAGAATAAGCTTCGATAGTTGCTTGTGTTACTGCACGATGTTGACCATGTTGTCCTTCGATATCCAACATCGTTGGAGAAATTACATTAGGTTTTAGCTCACGGATAACTCTTACCAACGATTCCAATAATTTCTCTTTATCCCAGTTTTGGAAAGTATCTTCAGGATTTTTAGAAAAACCAAAATCACGAATGGTAGTATCAAAATCAGTATTACTCCAATAAAGCTCCATAGGGACATGGCGAGCCGCTTGCTCCATTTCACGACTTCGTAATAAACCGATAGCCGTGCCTTTTTCTTTACCAATGCTGTTTTGCCCACCCTCACCACGAACCGCACAAAAATAAGCAACCCTTGCACCCATTTTTCTGGATAAATAGCTTAACGCTCGAGTTGTTTCATCATCAGGGTGCGCCCCGGTTTGCAAAAAGGTTAACGTAGTAGAAAGTGAGTTTGTTTGTAGCCACAATTGTTCCAGCGCAGATAAGTTAAGTTCACTATTTGTCGGCTTTTTTCTTTGTTTATTGTTATCCATTAATAACCTCCTAAAACTTCCCTCTTTATAAGAGGAAGGTTTAATTATTTTTATTATTCAATTAGTTCTGCACTTTTACACTTACTTGCGTACTAAAAATACGCTCTTCTGTCTGTGCATCAAACAAATGTAAGTGACGAGTATCTATGGCTATTTTTAACGGATCGTTAAGATGAATGGTATGACGACCATCAGTAATAGCTTTTATTTCCATACCGGCAATATCTGTGAATATAGTGGTATCTGCTCCTAGCGGCTCAATGACTGTCGCCTGAACTGAAAAAACACGTTCATATGATTGTGGTTGCTCATTATTTCGTAGCACGCGAATATCTTCTGGACGAACACCGAGTTTCACAGGCTTATCTTGATAGGTAGTTAAAGGCTTATCGATACTAAAAGATAAGCTTTCTGTGTCTGAAAATTTCACACACCAGTTTTCGTCACTATTGTCGTTATTCTGCGTTAACGTTCCGTTAAGAATATTCATTGGAGGATTACCAATAAAGGTCGCGACAAAAACATTGGCTGGGGTATGGTATAAATCCATCGGCGTGCCAATTTGCTGAATATCCCCACCTTTTAGGATCACAATACGGTCAGCTAAAGTCATGGCTTCAACCTGATCATGTGTCACATAAATCGACGTTGTTTTAACACGTTGATGCAATTTTTTAATTTCCACACGCATATTCGCACGTAATTTTGCATCGAGATTCGACAGCGGTTCATCAAATAAAAATACCTCAGGCTGACGCACTATCGCACGGCCCATTGCGATACGCTGACTTTGCCCGCCTGATAACTCTGACGGCTTACGATCTAATAGATGGGTGACCCCCAAAATGTCAGCTGCATGAGCCACTCGTTTTTCAATCTCTTGCTTATCCATTTTTGTCGCACGTAAGCCAAACGATATATTATCTTTGACTGTCAAATGCGGATATAGCGCATAATTTTGGAAAACCATCGCAATGTTACGATCTTTTGGCTCTAATTCATTTGATAGACGATCACCAATATATAGCTCTCCATCACTGATCTCTTCAAGCCCTGCAATCATACGTAACAAAGTCGACTTACCACAACCTGATGGTCCTACAAGTACGACAAATTCTTGATCTTTAATCGATAGATTCAGCTCTTCAATGACTTTCGTTTTGTTATAATATTTAGCAATATTTTTTAATAATACCTGTGCCATGATTTGCTCCTATGATCGCTTACTAATTAAATCGGTAACCACTTTACTTCTTACATCTATTGCATTAAGAGTAAATGTTTCAATAGATGACCATTGTGCATTTGAACTTTGTAATTGGGCTTTATATTGGCTTACTGCCTTACGCATTTCTGATGGGGCTGGACCGCCTAAACCGTCACGCACTGCTATGAAATTTTTTGCTGATACGTAAAAACGTAGATCGTCTTCAGTTAATTGACTAGATCGTCCAATGTGTTTTTCGAATATTTGTGTGAATATATCTACCGAAACAGTTTGTAAACTTAATTCATGCTCCACTACATAAGTAGCCAATTCAGCTACCACATGATGCGCTTGTCTAAAGGACAAATTTTCTTTTCTTACCAAGGTATCTGCTAATTCGGTAATAGTCGCACAACTTTGATCTAGATGTTGATGGACCTTGGTTTCATTGATTTGTACTGAAGTCACAAAAGCTGTTAATAAAGACAGTAAACGATGACTATTATCAAAAGCAAGAAAGCCCACTTGTTGAGATTCACTTTCACTATCATTCATATCGGTAAATGGTGTGTTGTGCATTGCATTTACTAAGGTATCGCACAAGCCCATACCTTTTGAAGCAATCAAACGCATATGTTCAATTGGCACGGGGTTGCGTTTTTGTGGCATAATCGAGCTGATCTGAACAAAAGCATTTGGTACATACAAATGCCCCGTTTCAAAGCTACTCCACTGTGCCATGTCTTGCACAAAACGGCCAATATGAATAAACACTAGCTTCATAGCGCTATATACGGAAGTAATATAATCACAAGAAGAAATACAACCATAAGAATTGTATAGTGGTTTTTCAAATCCTAATAACTCAGCAACACGATTACGATCAAGATCAAAGCCCGAAGTTGTAATTGCTGCCGCTCCCATTGGCGATAAATTGACTGTATCCATAGCATTGAGCAAACGCTGTTTATCTCGTAATAACACTTCTACTAAAGCGGATAAGTAATGCGCAAAGGTAGTGGGTTGTGCTGGTTGACCATGCGTATAAGCAACAACAACAGTATCGTAATTTTGCTCGCATACACTCAAGACCCCATTGATTAGCTGCTCCAAATCATTATTTAATTGCAACAAGCGCTTTTTAATATTTAATTTAAATAACGTATGGTCAATATCATTACGACTTCTTCCTGTGTGCAAACGTCCCGCAAGATCCGCACCTAATTTTTCTTTTAAACAATGTTCAATAAAAAAGAAGTAATCTTCAAATTCACCCGTATATTTAATTTCATCAAAATTTACTTCTTGCTGAATCTCCTCTAAAGCATTAAGGATTTTTGAACCTTCATCAGTGGATATAATTTTTTGCTCAACCAACATCACACAGTGTGCTTGGTCAATCGCAAGGTGACCTTCTTTAAAAAACTTTTTAGAACCTTCAAATAACGGTTCAAGCACAACGTCTTTATAAATTGGTGAAGGGAAAGTAGAGGTGTCTTTCATTTAAATTATCCTTTCAGTCCAGACATCACAACGCCTCGGACAATATATTTTTGCAGTAGTATAAAAACAATCAGGGTTGGTATAGTCGCAACACTTGCTCCCGCCATGATCAATTCCCAATCGGTATTAAACTCACCCGAAAAAGACGCTAAACCAACAGGAACCGTATACAGTTCGGGATCGTTACTCACGATCATTGGCCATAAAAATGCTGTCCAATTTCCTAAAAAGGTAAAAATTGCTAAGGCAGAAAGGGCAGGGCCAACCATAGGCATGGCAACTTTCCACCAAATTTGAAATTCGTTTAAACCATCAATACGTGCAGCATGGATGTAATCGTCAGGCACGGTTTCAAAAAACTGTTTCATTAAAAACACACCAAAGCCTGAAATCATTCCTGGGAACATAATGCCCCAATAGGTATCTAACCAACCAAAATCCTTCACCATTAAATACCAAGGAATAACCAACATTTCAGTGGGGATCAACAACGTTGACAAGATAGCGACGAAAACCAATTTCTTACCTTTGAATTCAAATTTGCACAGGGTATAGCCCACTAAAGAATCAAAAAACAACACACTAATGGTCGTCACAATAGCGACAACAAAAGAATTAAAAAACCAAATAAGAAAGTTCGAGTTTTCAAACAGATAGATGTAATTTTCAAGCGTTGGTTCATCAGGCCAAAAACTTAACGTGTAAACTTCTTCACCAACTTTAAGTGAAGTAATAAACATAAATATTAATGGCATAATCATTGCCAAGCCACCAATACACAATACTGTCCAAGTGAGTAGTTTTTTCATGTCTGGTACGGCTTTCATATTCGTAGGAAGATTACTCATTATTTCCTCCTCATAAGTTTAAATTGAATAAAAGTTATAATTGATAAAATAGCAAAGAGAACCACAGTTTGTGCCGCTGCAAAGCCCATTTCAAAATCAGCAAATGCTGACTGGTAAATGTGTAAGACTAATGGACGAGATGAGTTAATAGGTCCACCTTGGCCGTCTAAAGTCATGTTATATACTTGATCGAAAATACGTAAAAAACCGATAGTGCTAATTACCACTAAAAAAACAATCGTCGGCCATAAATGTGGGAGGGTGATTTCTTTAAGTACTTGCCAACGACCAGCACCATCAATTTTCGCTGCTTCCAAATAACTAGCAGGCACTGAACGTAACCCCGCCATAAAAATCAAAATTTGAAACCCTAGTCCTGCCCAAATAGCAGGTGCTAACACAGACGGTAATGCTTGTTCGGTAGAGCGTAAAAACATCATTTGTTCTAAACCAAGCTCTATTAATATATTATTAAATAACCCAATGGGTGCTGATTGATAAAACCAACGCCACACCCAAGCCATTGCAACAGCAGTGGTTAAGTAAGGGATAAAATAACAAGCACGTATAAATGTATGGCCAAACTTGAATTTGTCTAAGTTATAGGCAATCGTAAATGACAGTACTAATGAAATAGGCATACCTAAAATTAGATATTCGAACGTATTGGATAAGACGACCCAAAAGACAGGATCAGAGAATAAACGAATATAGTTTTCTAAGCCGATAAATTCTTTATCTTGAACTATGTTCCATTTAGTCAGCGAAATATAAAATGAATCAATAGTTGGGTAAAAGCGCACGACAATAAAAAATATAATAGGAATAGCTAAAAACAACCAAGCCCACATTGCTTTTTTTTGCGCTACACTAAAATATTTTTTATTGATAGATTGAGATGCTATCGTATTAGTATTCATAACAGTTTTCCTTGGCAAGCTTACAAAAATATAACGAGCTCACTTTAATAGAACGGATTATTTATTGAGAATCTTTTGTTCTTCATCAGCAAGTTGAGTAAGTGCTTCCTTCACAGGCATACCTTGCAAAATCACTCTGTCGAAAGCATTTAATAACACTTGACGCTGAGATGCTTCTGATTTGAATTGAGTGCTATGCGCATAGCCCAGACCTTGAATAAAAGGGCCATAAAGTTCATGCTCTACATTTTCTTTCTTTTGAGCTGCGGCAGTACGTGCTGGTAATTCACCTACTATATCTATCCAAACTTGCATCGCCTCTTCAGAGCTTAAAAAGGCAATGAATTTTTCTGCAGCATCACGTTTTTCACCCTTTGCTTTTTGCGTAACGGCATTAACCCAATAAGAAGAAACATTAGATTTAATGCCATTATGTGAAGGTAATTCAGCCACACTCCAATCTAAACGACGTGCTTTTTTAAAGGTAGGAATTCGAAATAAACCATCAATATACATTGCCGCACGACCTGATTTAAACGCCGCTTGCCCTTCATCCATAAATCCAGGTTCAGTCACTTTATGCGTTTTAATAAAATCCGTTAAAAATTCAAGTGCTTTGGCACCAGCTTCATTATTGTAATTGACTTGTTGATAATTATTTGTATAAGGTTCACCGCCCATCTGGCGGATTAATACTTCGCGCCACCAATGATGGTACTGTTTAGCAACGTCTACAGCGAATCCTGCTTGAGTCAAGTTACCGTGCTTATCACGTTTGGTAAGTTTTTTGCTCATTTCAACCAATTCATCAAGCGTTTTAGGAGGATGAGTTAAGCCTGCTTTTTTAAACAGTTTTTTATTCCAAAATAACCCAACTGTGCGCACGGCTGTAGGTAGCGCATAATATACCCCATCGTATTTCATACTTTGTACAATAGGATAAAACTGTTCATCTACTTCTTTCGCTGTAATATATTTATCTGTTAAAGGCTGTAACAATCCCGCCGAATGATAATCAGATACCCACCCATAATATAATTGGAGTACATCGGGGCCATGTTGTGCTGCCATGGCCGCCGCTACTTTAGTGCGATACTGTGCATAAGGAAATTTAACGTGTTTAACATTTATTTCAGGGTTTTGCTTTTCGAACTTTTTAATTAAAAGATCAACAGCTTTGACTCGAGCATCATATTTATATTGCCAATACTCAATTTCAACCGCACCCCCCGTCATTGGTATTAAACCAAGGAGCAATATTAAAAGCATTTTTTTCATAGTCTGTTCTCTTTAATTAATTAATTTTTGTTAATGCTTATGCACACTTACTGAATCATACCACGATAGGTCCAGTCGGGAAGGGTTAATTACAATAATATAAATTCAAGGTAAAATGAGCTAAATAAAACAAGATTGTGTGATTAACAATCAAAATAAGCCTGTAAATTACTAATGCTTGCTTGCACACCAGTTATCTTGTTGGTATTGTCGTGGTACGCAGATGGAGTTGTTGGTTAGGTATTTCATCATTCGTATATAAAAAAAGTTAATTAAAAATAACATGACATATGAGGGCACAAGATGATTCACAAAACAAAATTGAGTAAAGCAATTAAGTTTGCGCTGTTTGCTACTTTAGCGTTTCCAGTAACTGTATTTGCTCAAGATAATGACGAAAAGAAAGAAAATAAAGCGTTAGATTTTGAAAAAATTGTCGTGACAGGTTCGTCTAAAGGCATATCACAGATGGATGCATCTTACGCTATTACTGTATTACCGGAAGAGGCGATTCAAAAATTAGCACCACTTAATATGGCTGATCTTATTGGTAAAACGCCAGGGATCTTTACTGAGTCGACAGGTGGTGAAGTAAAAAATATCTATCGTGTCCGTGGTATACCTGATGAAGGAGATTTTGCGTCATTCCAAGAAGAGGGTTTACCTTCACTCGGTTATTCAGGTGTTTTTGTGGATTCTGATGTAGCACAACGTGTGGATATTATGACATCTACCCTTGAAGTCGTGCGTGGTGGCCCATCCCCTATTTTTGCTGATAATGCCGTTGCTATATTTAATAACATTAGCCGTCGAGGAACAGAAGTCTCAGAGGGTGCGATAAGAGCCGCATTTGGCACATCTGGATTGGCTCGATTGGATAGTTATTGGTCTGGTCAGGTTGGAGATAATACAAGTCTTGCTGTTGGTGGTTTTGTCCGTATTAACGACGGTTATAGGGATAGTGGCTTTAGGGCTGATGAAGGCGGACAATTTCGTTTTAATTTAACAACAGAGCTTGAAGATGGTGGTACGTTTAATGTTTACGGTCGTTACTTAGATGATAAAAATCTATTTTATTTACCGATGCCTTTAGCTGATTCAACGGGTAAATCAGTATCACACTTGATTGACCCTCTTACAGATACACTGAACAGTCCTTATTTACAAGGCGTAAACTTAGTGTCGTCTGATGGTAATGGTGGACAACGTACAGAACATCGTGACTTATCAAATGGACGCCATATCAATGTTAAGGCGTTAGGTTTTGAGTACGAAAAACAGTTAAATGACACATGGTACGTGTCAAGTAAAATGCGTTATTCTGATATAACACTTAACTTTGATGCGTTATATTCAGGCAGACCGATGCAAAACGCACAAACTTATGCGGATAGCTATTTAGATAAAGCGAATGAGGCTTGGGGTGGAACAGTAGACTCTTTTGCCTATCAATATGCTGTTACGGGCGGATCGTTTGATCC
The DNA here is from genome assembly GCF_000314995.1 of Paraglaciecola arctica BSs20135. Lineage (GTDB taxonomy): Bacteria > Pseudomonadota > Gammaproteobacteria > Enterobacterales > Alteromonadaceae > Paraglaciecola > Paraglaciecola arctica. The sequence continues at coordinate 120,627 of NZ_BAEO01000013.1, forward strand.
AGCCACAACGGATAATTTTGTTATTGAAGAACAATTTCGTACGATAAAAAATGACTCATTTAATTTTGTTAGTGACACCCGCTTTACTGCCACTCTAGATGATCATAATGTGACAATTGGCGGATTTTATTTCAATTATGGTGAAAAAGTGGATCGACGCTATATGATGTATCTATTTGAGATGCAAGCGAAGCCACAACCACTTAATTTAATTGCTTATGATGCTCAAGGTACTCAACTCGGTTCGGTAACTAAAAATGGTGTATCTCGTCAAGGTGCATACGCATTTGCCTACAAAGAAGAAGCTGAGCATATTGCTCTTTATGTAACGGATGAGTGGCAAATTACGGACAAATTGCGTATTGATACGGGATTACGTTATAGACATAGTGATTATACCGGTGGACGTTATGGTAATGAGACGGTTAACTTAGGCGATAACTCAACATTAGCTGATGATGCAGTGATAGGAATAACCAGTGTTTTTAATCCATCAGGAGATAGTAGTAATACTAACTTAGCTTGGACTGTAGGTGCAAACTATGCTCTTGAGAGTAATTTATCAGTCTATGCTCGTATGTCAAACTCAACAGCCATTGGTAGTTTAGCGGGTCTATCTGGTGGTGGAAACGATGAAGATACTGAAGTTGAGCAATATGAACTGGGCTTAAAGTATGATACTGATAACTTTAATATTTTTGCGACTGCATTTTACGCAACTTATGAGCCAGTTACTGATACGTTTAATATTATTGAGGCTGATGGTAATACATTTGACGCAGTTTTCTCCGGTAACACTGAAGCTCCTGGTATTGAGGTTTTGACAACTTATGCACCAATTGAACAGTTAATGTTTACCGCGAATGTTACATATACTGAGCCTGAGTTGAGTGACCTAAAAAGTCTAAATGATAATATATCAGCCGTTGCTCCAGATGGAAATCGAATACGCCGTCAACCTAAGGAATATGGCTATTTATCAGCGGATTATTTCTTTAATGTGCTTGATGCAGACGCTACTGCAACGATTCGTTATAACTATGTAGGCGAACGCTTTGTTGACTATAAAAATTCAACTGTTTTACCTGCATATCACACCATTAATTTTGTAGCTAACTTAAACTGGGATGAATGGACTTTACAAGTTTCGGTTGATAATTTAACTAACGAAATAGGTGTCACAGAGGGTAATCCTCGTGGTGATATTGTTAGTGGTCAAGGAACACCAGAGGTTAATTATGGTCGTTCTATCTTTGGTCGAAGTGCTACGCTACAAGCTACTTATAGGTTTTAAATAAATTATAGGTATTGATGTAGTACCTAAATAAATGAGCCGTTATATGCCTTTTAATGCATGTAGCGGCTTGTTTATAAAGCAATTGTACTTCTGGTTTGAATTCAATTAGCAATTAAAGAGGGTTATATGACTGATTTCAATAATGGTAAAAGAAATTTTCTAAAGCTATCAGCACTTTCAACATGTTCATTGGTTGCAACAATAAGTATTGCAAAATCACCTGAAAAACTTAGCGCGTTAATTAAATTAACCAATAAACCTGTTGTGGTATCTACATGGAATTACGGTTTGCATGCAAATGAAATCGCATGGGAAGTGTTAAGTAATGGCGGTAAATCGATTGATGCAGTAGAGCAAGGAATAAGGTTTCTAGAAGAAAATCCTGATGTGATGTCTGTGGGTTACGGTAGCTTTCCTGATAGAGAAGGTAAAGTTACGTTAGATGCTTGTATTATGGATGAGAACCAAAACTGTGGTTCAGTCGCGTTTTTGCAAGGTATTAAGCATCCAATTTCTGTTGCAAGAAAAGTTATGGATAATACATCTCATGAAATGTTGGTAGGTGATGGTGCAAAACAGTTTGCATTATTTCAGGGGTTTAGAGATGAAAACTTATTAACTCCGGAAGCGGAGGAAGCATGGAAAAAATGGTTGGTTAAATCCAACTATGAGCCGGTTACTAATATTGAGGACCACGATACTGTTGGTATGTTGGCAATCGATGCTAATGGTGATTTATCAGGTGCTTGTTCAACCAGTGGTGCTTCATTTAAAATGTCAGGGCAGGTGGGTGGCTCTTCTATTATTGGGGCAGGTTTGTATGTTGATAATGAAGTTGGTGCTGCAACGGCAACGGGCATAGGTGAACTAACGGTAAAAACATTGGGTTGTCATTTAGTTGTAGAAATGATGCGTCAAGGGTTATCGCCAGAAGCTGCGTGCGAATTAGCAATTCAACGCATAGTTAAAAATCTTGGTGAAGATAAAAAATTCCAAGTTGGCTTTTTAGCTTTAAATAAGAAAGGAGAATATGGTTCATACAGTATTCAATCAGGATTTAACCATGTAGCAACTGATAAATTAGGAAGTAAGATGGTTGATGCTCAAAACATTCTGATTTAAAAAATAATGCAGTTTATGGATGGTTTTTGAATTCATTTTTAAAGTGAATTAAAGAGGTTTTCATTATAAGTACGTATGACTCTGTAAAATATCTGTGTAAATATTAATTTCAAATTTAGTATGAAATACAGTCTTTAAACTGACGTTGAGCAGGCAGATATTGATGATTTTTATTTAGCCGTAGCCCATTAAAAACGGACACTGATCTTTAAAATGTATCGTAAATATTAATATGTTTGCTTTTTCTTAGCCGTAAAGCCCAACCCTTTAAAATAAAGGGCTGCAGAGTAATTAAATGGAAGTTTTTCGACTTGCTCTGGTCAATGTCAGTTTAAATTCAATTATAAAAGATTCAAAGTCGATGTTCAATTTCTTATCAGCATCGTTAGGGAAATTTTAAGTGTTTAATGTAAATTGATTACATTCATGTCAGCGTAATAGAAAAGTTATTTTAGGAGGGGAATTTGGAAGTAATTATTTGTGATACTCAGGAAGCTGTCGCTGACAGAGTAGCTAACTATATTAAATATCTTATTAATAAAAAAGAAAATGCCACATTAGGTTTAGCAACCGGTAGTACACCTATAAAATTGTATAAAAAATTAATTGAATTATATAATAATAATGAAGTTACATTTAAAAAAACAACTACTTTTAACTTAGATGAATATTACAATATCGATGGTGATAACATCCAAAGCTATCGATATTTTATGAATAAATATCTGTTTAATAAAATAGATATAGATAAATCTAAAGCACACTTTCCAATTTGCTTAGAAGGTGAAAACCCTAACCTTATTGGAGATTTATATGAAAAAAAAATTATTAATGCTGGAGGGATCGATCTACAAATCCTAGGACTCGGTTCTAATGGTCACATAGGCTTTAATGAGCCGTCATCAAGTTTTATGTCTAAAACAAGGATAAAGACATTAACCCAAAAAACTATAGATGATAATAGCCGCTTATTTAATAAAAATGAATACCAACCTAACATGGCTATGACAATGGGAATTTCAACCATTTTAAATGCTAAATATATTATATTGATAGCCACAGGAGAGAATAAATCTGATGCTGTTAATCGTTTGATATCAGGTGCTATATCATCTAAAAATCCAGCTTCTATATTACAAAATCATAAAAACGTAATTGTTATTCTTGATGAAGACGCATCTAGTAAAGTTAATAACATTGATTATTATTTGAACGCAGCAAAAGAAAATAAAAAGCTACAAGAACAGTTTGGATATTTTCATGAATTAAAATAAATAGTTAAACCTCTAGTGGCTGTGGCATTTACAGTAAAAAACTGATGAAAGGCTACTTCCAAGTTTAGTTATAGCTACATTAGTAGCGCCCCTCCAAAATAATGTCTATAAATCACACGGTTTTAAAAAAAATTGCAATTATGTCAGTAAATCTAATTAATACTATTGCAGTTATTTATTAAATTATACCAATGAAAAGAGAGAATAGTATGAGTGAAAAAGTAACAACATTTATTGATAAGTATCAATTATCAGCTAGTAATGTTGATACACAGCAAATCATTGATCTGTTTTTATCGCAAATGGAATTAGGGCTTACTTCTAGTTCAGACTCATCATTAGCAATGCTACCCTCTTATATTAATGTAAACCGTGATATTTTATTAAATAAACCAGTGATTGTACTTGATGCTGGTGGTACAAATTTACGTGTTTGTACTGTGTATTTTGATGATAATTTACAACCTGTTATCAACGATTTTGCAAATTACTTAATGCCAGGTATTGAAAAAGAATTATCGAAAGTACAATTTTACGAGTTGTTAATTGAATATATTAGTCCGGTCATTCACGTTAGTGATCAGATCAGCTTTTGCTTTTCATATACCACTGAAATCAACGAACATGATGGTAAGCTTTTACATTGGTCGAAAGAAATTAGTATACCGGAATTAGTTGGTGAATATATTGGACAAGGTTTACTAGACGCCCTTGAAAAAAAAGGTATTTTGAATAAAAGAGTTACATTGCTAAATGATACAGTTTCAACGCTGGTCGCAGGAAAAATTTTTGGTGAGCCTCGCAAATGCTCTAGTTATATTGGCTTCATTCTTGGTACAGGCATAAATACGGCTTATATTGAGCAAAACGTAAAAATAAATAAAGTAAACTTAGAAAGAGGTTCGCAAATTGTTAACGTTGAATCGGGTGGATTTGACAAATTTTCAATATCTAAACCAGAAATAGACTTTGATTCTACAACTAAAGACCCAAATGCATATTTACTGGAAAAATTGACTTCGGGTCGTTATTTTGGTGAAGCTGTGTCTTATGTATTACAACAAGCTTATAAAGATGGTGTATTAAGGCATGATCTAACTCAGTCTAACAACTTTCCTCTGCAAACGTATGAGTTAAGCGATTTCATGGATTCTCCGCATCAAAAACCTATTTTTTTAGATTTAACATTATCGGAAGAATGTTTAAGTAATGCGTACTTAATTATTCAACAAATGATCCAGCGTGGGGCGAAATTAAGTGCTATTAATGTTGCTTCAACAGTATTAAAAACTAATCAACAAATACAAGCCGGAGATTCACCACTTGAGCCAATTTGCATTAATATTGACGGTTCAACTTTCTATAAATTAGCAAGGTTTAAAGAATATTTTCGCCAATATTTAAATGAAATATTAGTTAAAAAATGTATTCATTATCGCATTTGCCATGTCGAAAACTCACCTATTGTTGGCTCGGCTATTGCAGTGTTAGCAACCGATTCTGTTTAAGTACAG
>NZ_BAEO01000012.1 GCF_000314995.1 Paraglaciecola arctica BSs20135
GACTTGATCTTGTCCACTAGTACCGTCTTGCACTACTAGGGTGTATGTACCTGTCTGTGTTGTAGCTAAGTTGTGGATATTGGCAACCGTATTATTGTTTGCGTAAGTTACATAAGAACCATCCGGTGCATATAAAGTCATTTTGGGATAGAAATCTGATTGTTGTAAATCAACCAGTTGAATATTGAGTCTTTCACCAGTAGTCGAATTAAAAGTCCAACTGTCTTCCTCACCTGCAATAGAAATTGAACCAGTCACGGACCCACCATTATTTAAACTTGCTGCTTGGGCATAACTTGTACTTATAAAAAGCAACATCAAACTGCAAAGTAGCAACCAATAACTCTTTAAGGACCACTTTTGATACGCTGAGGGCGTGGCTTGTTGCTGCTGCAATCGTCGATTAAAACTAACGTTTCTAGTTCCCATGATATTTCCTTTACATGTTTAGTTAGTGAAGTTCCGCAATAAAGCGAATACGCTGACCACCGAAGGCTCCTCGGGTTTACCTAGTCATGCATCATTAGAATGGCACAATAAAAAAAGTTAAATAAACTCACCAGAAACTTAAATGGAGCAAACTGAACCAAACGAATACTTAAGTGAACTGAAATGAATATAACGAAGATAAGCTAGCCACTTATCCATTGTGATGATGGGTAATAAAAGTGTTTTGCCTTTTGCCACCAGTCAGGATCACAATAGCGTTAGCTAAGGCAATTCAGATCCTAATACAGGTTAAATGTGGCGTATTCACCATCTTCTGTTACGACACCCAATATCCACCAGCGGATAATGGAAAAGTAATTTACCAGCAATGGACGGCCAAATAACCGATGAGAAGACTTACCTAGGTTTTGTATGCGGGTTTAATGAACATGGCCGACGGCACATTTAAAGTATTTAAATAGGGATTTATCAAGCCACCCATAACAAAGGATTTATCAAGCCACCCATAACAATGTGACTAAATAAAAAGACAAACTAGGCTTTAGTTAAGAAATAAATCAAAGGATTGATGTCATGCCCCAGCCACGTAGTAGTCAAATTTGTTTATCGGATACCCCATTTTATCATTGTGTTTCCCGTTGTGTGCGGCGTTCTTTTTTGTGCGGTGTGGATAGTTATTCAGGCCAAAGTTATGAACATCGCCGGGGGTGGGTTGAACAACGACTGTTGTTTTTATCATCTGTGTTTTCAATGGATTTATCAAGCGGATTTATCAAGCCACCCATAACAATTTGACTAAATATAAAGACGAGCTAGGCTTTGATTAGGAAATAAATCAAAGGATTGATGTCATGCCCCAGCCACGTAGTAGTCAAATTTGTTTATCGGATACCCCCTATTACCATTGTGTTTCCCGCTGTGTACGGCGTTCTTTTTTGTGCGGTGTGGATAGTTATTCAGGTCAAAGTTATGAACATCGCCGTGAGTGGGTTGAACAACGACTGTTGTTTTTATCATCTGTGTTTTCAATTGATATATGTGCTTATGCTGTGATGAGTAATCATGTGCATGTGGTGTTACACGTAGATGTGCAACAAGTTCAGGCTTGGACAGATAGTGAAGTGGTTGAGCGCTGGCACCGTCTACATAAAGGCACATTGCTCACGCAAATGTTTGTAAGAGGTGACACGTTAAGCCAAAGTCAACAACTCACCTTAGATGACACCATAATCGAGTATCGCAAGCGCTTACATGATATTAGCTGGCTGATGCGTAATTTGAATGAATACATTGCCCGCGAAGCTAACAAAGAAGATGACTGTACAGGTCGATTCTGGGAAGGACGGTTTAAATCACAGGCTTTATTAGATGAAGCGGCCTTACTGGCCTGTATGGCCTATGTTGACTTAAACCCTATTCGAACCAAGATAGCGGATACCCCAGAAACCTCAAAGCATACCAGTATTAAAAAACGTTTAGAATCGATAAAAGACCCCATCACAACACCTTCACTGATGTCTTTTATCGGCAATCCTAGACAAGATATGCCAAAAGGCATCGCTTTCTCACTCAAAGACTATTGTGAGTTAGTGGATATAACAGGCAGAATAATCAGAAATGACAAAGCAGGCCATATTGACCATCAACAACAACCCATCTTACAAAGGTTAGGCCTATCAGACGAACAATGGCTCACCCTCACCACTGAGTTTGAAAAGCATTTTTGTTATGCTGCAGGAGCAGAAATGATGATGAACCAGTTCAAAGCGCACACAGGCCATCAACGTATTCGAGGTATGGGTAAAGCAAAAACTCTGCTACGCTGCGCATAACCTACCTTAATAAAGCGGTTAACTTATCAACGATAAGGCACAGTTGTGCTCACAACCCCGATAAATACCTATTATTCCCACCAAATAGGCTGAAACTAACTCTCAGCCTCCATACCTCAATCAATCCAAGTCATTTTCACGCTTAAAATCGATATTGAATATTTTGGTTAGTCTCAAAATCTAATTATGGGTGGCTTGGTAAAATGCTCAGCCTCCATACCTCAATCAATCCAAGTCATTTTCACGCTTAAAATCGATATTGAATATTTTGGTTAGTCTCAAAATCTAATTATGGGTGGCTTGGTAAAATGGCTGCTTGGTAAAATGGCTCAGCATAAACAAGCTGTTATCAATCTGATTGAGACTCAATTATCTGCAGAAGATAAGACTAAAGCCGAACAAATCGGCTTGTTAGTTGAAGGGGCCATTGTGATGGCACACACAAGGGGGGCAAAACACTCAGCGCTTATAGCAAAAGAAATGGCTCAGAATTTGATTTCGGTAGTCTTTTAAACCAGCATCACTCAGAAGTTAGAAGCAAAAGAATTTGAACCACAGAGACACAGAGAGCACAGAGGAAAAGCTGGTGAAAAAGAGGGTTGTTATTGAATTGAGGGGCTAGAGCTAACAAATAATCTAAACAAAATCCGTCATAGCAGAAATGAACATCCAGAAATTCAATATGACTAACAATTAAGCCAATAAACTAGGTCTTTTTAATATGCTGTGCGATCTGGTGTGGTAGTGTTTAAAATATCAAACTCATATTTTAAACACTACCACCTATAGGATATTTTCATGGTGAAAATCGTACTAATCGTCGGCACACTGCTTGTTACAGGCTGTAGCTCTGTCGTTAAAACAAATGATTTATTAATGATAAATACTAAGAAAACACCAATCAATATCACCGCTATTTCAAACGGAGATTGGTTCGAACCGGCAATCCATAAAGTAGAAGATATTGCTATTACACATGATGACGGAATTACGACCAGAGGCTTACACCTGTCAGTCAAAGACTCTAAATATGTAGTGATTTACTTTGGCGGAAACTCTTTTCGTATTCAGGATGCAGGCATTGGCCTAACAAGACGATTTGCACAGCTAGGTGTGGATTTTGTTTGGATGGACTATCGAGGCTTAGGTGCAAGTGATGGCATTCCATCTATCGATACATTGAAAAAAGATGCGATTAGCACTCATAATTTTGTTCAACAGTACGATAAAAAAATTATTTTGCACGGTGTTTCAATGGGCAGTTTACTTGCTGCAAATATAGCTGCGAGTGACAACGATATCCACGCATTGGTATTAGAGGCGGCTATTTCTGACGTTGAGTCGTTAGTAAAAGGGATGGCTCCCTCTTGGAAAACGGTAGAGGTCGATCCCGAGTTAAAGGGTATCAGCAATGAAGAGTTTATTGCTAAATATGAAGGACCTCTGCTCTTCATCGTTGGCGAGGACGACTCAGTTACACCTAGTGATAACACACGAAAGTTATTTAACACCTCACCGTCAAATCAGAAAAGTTTTATAGTAGTGTTAAACGCCTCTCATGTTAATTCGATGACGTTCGATCAAGCATTCAACGAATATGCTTCGTTTCTTAAGAGCTTAAATTAGCTCTTTTTGCGAAAAACTCAGTCTGATATCTGTTAAAATTCCTATCAGGTTGAGTACCAATTAATATAATTTAAGCATTTTGTACCCGTGAAATTTGTTTATCTACATCCACTAAATGCCCAGTTTTGAGCCAGACTTTTGCTCCTTTGTTACCTGCTTTTGCCTTGATTTCACTATTTATTGGAACTCGTAACCAGCTGTGTTTCACTAACGTATCGGATTGCTCATCTAAGGTGCCTTCCAATACAAGCAGCTCTGCGCCACCTTTCACATTTAGTGATATTTCTGCTTCAGGCTCAAAATACAGCAAACTCACCTCTTCGAACGCATCTTTATATAAAGGTGTCACAGCAACTTTGCTAAAATCTGGATGTGCAATGTTTGCCATAAAATCAGTTTGTAAGCGTATTTGAGTTCTGTCTTCCATTTGAAACTGCCATAGTTTTACAAAAATAACACAACCATTTCTAGAGCTTGGTTGATGCCTAGATTGTGGTGGGTTTCTTATATAGGAGCCAGTAGGAAAATCGCCATGTTCATCTTGAAATACACCATCAAGTACAATAAATTCTTCACCACCTGTATGCACATGGGGTGAAAATTCACTGCCAGGGGCGTAGCGCACTATGCTAGTTGCACGTGCCACTTCACCTCCTACTCTATCAAGTGGTTTTCTATCTACACCTGGCATAGGTGATGGGATCCACTCAAGTGACTCACTATGTACTACAACACGTTGACTAAAATCGGCTGCAATTTTCATTTCTGACTCCTAAATATTAGTATTTTTACTTAACCAGCAACACTTGGTCGTTTAGCTACATTTTCTTGCCATGCAACTAAATGTGTTAGCTCACTAGGTATGGCGATTTGGGCAAACCCAGCAAAAACTAGCCCAGCAAATAACGTTATATCTGCAACACTAAATACGTCACCAGCAACAAATTGTGAGTTACCTAATACATCATTAAAATACACTAAACCTTGGCGTGCTTTTTCTCCTTGTATATTACCCCATTCTTTATTTTGATAGGTTTCAAGCACTGGGCCTAAACCATCAGTTGCATGGTGAAAATATGTAGCTACCGCATCGAGTACCGTGGACTCAGCTCGTTTTTGCATCATGCTGATGATTGCACGTTCTTTGGCAGTTGTGCCTGTTAAAGAATCGCCTGCAAATTCAGTATCGATATACTCAATAATTGCCGAACATTCAGATATAAAGGTGCCGTCATCTAATTCAAGCACAGGCACAGCCCCTAATGGGTTTTTAGCCAAAAAGGCATCAGTACGGTGCTCACCATTCATTAAATCTACAGCAATGAACTCAACATTCGAAGTAGCATTTTTTTCTGCTAATGCAATACGTACTCTAAGTGGATTTGGAAAGTTTTCTACGTCATATATTTTCATAGGTTTACCTCTATTGAATAAGTTTTAAATGAATTACCAGCTAGCCACACTTTACTTAACCACAATCTACCTACTGATAGGTAGGTTATATTATTTAATTTATACTAAGTCAATGTTTAAAATAAAGAGTGGTGATCAAACATGACGAAAGTAACGTGGAAAAAGAACCTGAAAATAATGAAAATATGCTCTTGCTTGTAAATAACAATCTGCCAGTTGATAATGCCGTCACACTGTTCGGAAATATGAAAATGACCAAAAAAGAAGCTCTATTAAAAGCGGCAGAAGATAAGGTACGCCAAGGTGGCTATAGTAATTTTAGCTTTAGGGAGCTTGCTAACGAAGTAGGTATTAAAAGTGCGAGTGTGCACTATCATTTTCCGACAAAAGCCGATTTAGGTGCCGAGCTTGCACATCAATATACGAATTCATTTTTAGCCGCATTAGGCGATCCAGCCAATATTAAGGCCAGCGGCATAAACCCTATCGATGTATACACTCAACTTTTTAGAAGTGCATTAATCACCGATGACAAAATGTGTTTATGTGGATTATTAGGCGCACAAAGTGAAAGCCTACCAGACAAAGTACGCCTCGAAGTAAAACGTTTTTTTAATGAAAATTTGGCTTGGTTAACGGCTGCACATACTGCCAACGGCGAACATGATCCGGCACGCGCAGCTATTGTTACTATCAGTTTGCTTGAAGGCGCCATGATGATAAGCAAAGCCCTTAACGATCACAGTTACTTTGAAAGTGTGACTCAGTAATTTTAATATACATTTAGGTGATATTGGCTATCTACTTAATACACTTGAGATGTCGAAAGTCTTGTTTTTACCATTCATTTTTAGCTTGTTCGATTTTAAAATAAATATTTATTTGAACAAAAATAGACAAGTCATAGGTCTTCTCTGAGCTAATCTATATCGAGATACTCATGAAATTACCAATACTGCTATTTAAAGCTAAGCCAATAGAATCAATACTCCCTTTAATTTCTAATCAAGTACTGCGTTCTTTATCCTTACTCACAACTTTAGTGATGTTTATCAGCATAATATTTGTTTTCTTAGTAACACTCACATCTAAGGTTAATGCTGCTGACGCTGCTTGGCCTTCAAAAACCTCTTACCGTTATGCGGCCATACAAGGAAAACAAATTTTTTACCGAGAAGCCGGTGAACAACATAAACAAACAATAGTGTTGTTACATGGTTACCCGTCGTCTTCACATACCTATCGCGAACTGATACCGCTGTTGTCTGGGCGTTATCATGTTATTGCACCTGATTATTTAGGCTCAGGTTATAGTGAACGCCCTGACCCAGCAGAGCAAAAATATACCTTTGATTTATTAGCAAAATACGTAAATGGGTTACTTGAGAATCTTAAAGTAGAGCGATATAGCTTATATATTCAAGACTTTGGCGCGCCTGTTGGTTTTAGAATGTTATTAAACAATCCAGATAAACTAGATAGGCTTATTGTACAAAATGGTAATGCATATTTGGCGGGTTTAACGCCATCTAGACAGGCGTTCTTTAAACAAGCTAATCAGGATAGATCACAAGCTCAGCTAGATAAGCTTTATTCGTTTACCGGTGAGCAAGCTATTATCAACAAGCAGTATTTACGTGACGTGCCTAACAATACAGCCATTATGAACCCAGATAGTTGGACTCACGATTTACATTTTTTACAAACTAAAAAAGACCGTCTAATTCAAGTTCAATTAGTACAAGATTATTACAATAACCTACTGGATTATCCAAAGTGGCAAGCCTACTTACGAAAATATCAACCACCCACACTAATTGTATGGGGTAACAAAGATCCAGCTTTTATCGCCGCAGGAGCACAAGCCTACTTAAAAGATGTGCCAAAGGCAGAGTTACACTTGTTAGATTCAGGACATTTTACAGTGGAAGAAAAGCCTGTAAAAGTCGCAAAATATATAGTTAATTTTATGGAGGGCAGCAGCTCCAAGATAGATAAGTAATGCATTATGACGAATCTTGGGGTTATAACGAGGAGCTTGTGGGGCTGAAATCGAGTTAATACCTATAAACCTTTTAAACTTTTTTGTTTGGGGTTTACTTAAAATATCATGGCTGTCTTCGTAATCTTTAGCTGGCAAAATAAAACTACCAGAATCATTAACCCCTTTGATTTTAAAAGCCGTGGGCTAATTTTCTTTCGTAAAACAACTAGATTGAGTAACAGAATATTAACCATGACTGTCTTTATAATTGCCGATTTTCTCAGTGGTAAGAAGCTTTAGTCTTTTGCTTTTATCTACTGCTTTTTCGTCAAAGGCTGAATTTCCCTTATGTGCCATAGCGGTCGTTGGTTTAGTGATAAATCAGCGGCTCTAACCCCACCGATTTCTACACGTTATGCAAAGCCGCAACGACTTTACCTTAACATTTTCATTTCTGGTTTTAATCTAAATATTAAACCTAATAGCAGCAATATTATGAAGAATAATTCTGATGACCCTCCTCCTGAACTCGAATCCGATGGAAGTTTTATTAGGGGCGCAGTCCCCGATTCGTTAATCGTGACAGGTATACTAAAAACGAGTTCTCCACCATTATTATCGGTGACTATAACGACAATTTCATAATCGCCAGTTTTCGACGAGGCGCCGTTAATATAATTTCCGATTTGACTATATCCATCAGGTAAGTCGCTAGTTTTAAAAGTCAAATAATCGTTGTCTTGGTCTAAAACGTAGTCATTTAGATCGACTTCATACATATCGTTTACTTTTAGATATTCACGATTAACCGGGGCTATTAATTCTGGAATATCATTCACATTTACTGGGACAATATAAAAATAACCGATACGGACATCATCTATGTAAAAACTCGCTTCAATTTCTAAGCCCGGACGGTAATTTAATTTCAAAATATCTTCATTGGTTAAAATACCGCTGAGTTTGCCTTGATCAAGGGTAAATTTTTCGTGGGTCTCAACTCGTATTGTCGATTCTGGATTGAGAACATATTCTGAAAAATCTATTTCGAATAACTCATCTTCTGTGGCGTAATATGTCGTGCCGTTATTAAAGTTTCTCTTATTTACATAGGGCTTTGTATCAACAAGTTCAAATGTTGAAATGTGACGATCTGTTTCGGTTACATTTATTACAAAACCTTTATTGCCATCCACTACTTGAAACCATCCAGATAGATTGATCCTTTGTTCGGTCCGCCAAAATTTAAGCGCAGAGGGCTCAAAAACTAACGGCTGACCAATTGGAGTTATATAATAATCGTTAGATCCAGTTACGTTTATGAAAAATGTGTCCGCTTCTTTCTCTGACAATACCCACTCGTTATCAATTAATTTTAGATGTTTATTTTTACTTCCAATTTCCAAAAATATTTCTGTTCCATTATTTATCGACAAAAACGCACTGATTGACTCATAACCTCGCTCTTTTTCATTAAGCGGAAAAGATTGCTTAACGACAAACTCTTCACCATTAAATTCGAGTATATAAAAGTCTTTCAGGGTTTCTTCAGAATATGAATCTGAAGCAAAAAGAAATTGCCCTTCGTCGTTTATTTTGTGGAAAGTATACCCAGAAAAATCACGCGAAAACTCCAATTCACTGAACAATGTAGCGAAAGAACAATCAATAATATCCCCTTGTTGGTCATCCAATTTACAAATCTTGTATGTCAAATTTGAACTACGCATAGTTGCAATGAGCGTATTATCGGTTGCCAAAAAAACATCTTCCACAACCTGGCGATTTTCGGCATCAGAAATATCGTATTCTTGGATAATTTCTATACCCGAATCTGTCTTGGATAGAACAGTGATCGTGGAAAATAAATGGCTTGAGTCAAACACATAATAATGGTTTCCTACACTTCCTATTGGTCTGTCAAAGCGTATTGGGCTTGCGGTTAAAGATGCACCAACAAAACTCATATCATTTAACGTAGCATCATATTGCCAAACGTATAATTTATCCTCAGTAACACCCGGAACGGGGTTGGAATCACCGGTAATAAGCAATTGTTGGGTTTTCTCGTTGAAGTAATAATCAGAATGTGAATCTGAAGGTAAGTCGCCAGTATTTTGAATATTTATCGCAACTTTGCTAATGATTCCATTTTGATTGAATTTCCACAGCTCTCCTTCTTTGCCATCTAGAGCCAATCGCATTAACATATTAGAGGTTAAAATTTTAACTTCGCCTCGTAGAGTTTGGCTTTCTAAATTCTCTCGCAACACATCGTTGTTTTTCCAATCAATCTCTACCTGGCGGATAGTTTCGGTCACTTCAAAAGCTAATTGATGGGTTTGGTCTAAACCTAAGGAGCCTAAATTAATGTTGTTGGAGAATTCAAGCTCAACAGAATCGGTGTTAATTCCATTGAAAATGTATTCTCGGTTAGTGGTTCGCAGATAAATTGCAGAGGCATCCGGTTTCACTAACAGGTTAACCAATCTGTTGTCTGACGAATCGTTTACGAACCGGTCAAAATTGATGCTTGTTGTATGTATGGGCCTGAGAAGATTATTGCTCCAATTAATTTCAAATGTATCAAATTCAATTTCTACTATACCACCAAAATAATCATCATTCAGTATGACAAAAATTAGCGTATTTGGATTTAAGACCGAAATAAAATAATCGTCCGCCCCAGAGATGCTTTGAATAGGTAATCTTTCTTCCATTAAAAAACTAAGCATTCCATCGTCGCTTATTTGCCAGAAAGCTATTCTAGAGTCTAACGTTTGAAAAAATTTATTTTCTGTCACATTAGTCATTTTTGACCAACTGTAAAAGACGTTGCGGTTGATTGTTTGCTTATCTAAGTAGTTCAGATGGCCATGCTCATCAAATTCAAAACGATAATAAACAAGTTTAGGCTCTGCACTCAACGCTAATAGATAATTTTTGTAATATACCAATTCGCTAATTACACCGACTTGTTCTGTCTCACTTGCAGGTATTTCGAGAATTTGAGACTGCTGAAAACTTCCATCGTTTTCACGCTTAAAAACGGTAAAGTTGCTGGTATAACCTGATCCTGTTCTGACTTGTTTTACATCATATAAAAAACTACCGTCATCATTAGCAACAGTAAGTTCAGACAGGTAATTGTTTGCTATCGTATGGGTGTTTATTGTCCGATAGGCATCTGCAGAATGAACCTGCGAAGAAAAAAGTAACACACTTATTATGAAACACACATGTCTAAACATTGTTTCTCCATAAACTTAATAAAAGCACCAAAGTATTGCTACATCGGTTCAAATTTGGCTTATTTAAGTAGCTGAAAAGAGGGTGAGATACTTAGGTCTCACCTTACTCGAAGTTTAAAATAAATAGGAAATAGTTAAATTGCCAGACACCGCAACATAGGTACCAGATACAACTACGAAGTCCTCATATTCATCTGATTGACGTAACGTTAAAACAAAATCTAACGCTGCTGGCCCCCAATTGTATCCAAGGCCTCCTCCAAACTGAAAACCGAACACAGAATCACCTTGATTACCCCACTCTTCAGAAAAGAAACCAGCCCCTCCATAGCCTCTAAATCCTCTCTTTAACAAGCCAACTCCACCGTATGCCATAAGGTCGAATCCTTTATTTTCTAACCCAGAATAACCATTATCATTTTCAAGTGAAAAATAAGTTGCTCTGATTTGAAATTTATTACTAAAGGCATAACCCGCAGCGACATTAATGCCACTAAAATCTATAGTGCCTGAGTCGTTGTCATCATTGGCTAAAGAGAAAGCATAAGATCCTACACCAATGCTAAAATGTTTTTCAGAATTCGAGTTAGATGCATTGGCAGTGACAGAATAACCAAATAATAAAGTGGATAAAAACAAAGTGTTACGGATGTTTTTTTTCATGATATTTCCCTATTTTATGTATTTAAACTAACTTCGTTAAATACGTCCCATGTTGATATGATTTTTGCAAAAATTCGGCAGGATATTAACGTAACAGGTCGAAAGTGTCTATTGTAGAAACGGAGTATTTTATTTTACCATCTCGACGGTGAAATAAATTGTATATTGTTGATCTATCAAGTCTGACCAATTTTGGTAGCGCCCCCAAGAACGTGTCGAAGCGTTCACCTTGTGCACAATAAAGTACTGCCTACATCCTCAACTATACTTCGCATCAATCTTCTTCAACGACCGCAAAAACAACCCCAATCCGCCCACAGCTAATACCAAAATAACTATCAGCTCAAAAGTTGTCATAGTGCGCAGGTTAAATCTTACCGATGAAATGACACCAAAGATTAGGGCGGTGATTGAACCTAGGGTTAACAGCCAACCTAAAATGTTTTTAGCGTTAAAAAAGACTAACCCTATTCCAAAAATAAAAGGGATCATGATCATGCCACCAGTGACACCAAAATTATTACCAAAACCAAATAGCCTTGAACCAAGGCCGAAGTTGGACGAGACAGTGATGGAATTAAGTAGCAGATAAAAACCGCCACACATCATAATCACACCAATAAAAAACTGACCAATACCACCTGAACTTCCGCCTGCACCATTCATATCTATTACCTTTCTAAGCTGTTTTCGCTACTGTGGCTAATTAAACGATGATTTTCAAATTACTTTTTCTTCTTAAAATCGTCTTCTGTCGCACCTGACCATACTTTACTCAATAGATGCATAGCGGTGGCCACTCGGTTGATGGGTTTAATTAAGTCTGTGGTATCCGACTGCTGCATATCGAGTTTTATCGCTTCGAGTGAATTGGATATTTGACCCAATTGTTGCACCGCTTGGGTGGTGGGGTCGCCTTCAATGTCTAGGCTTTTTTTACTGCTAAAGGCACTACAAATATGATGCCAACGGGCGGTTTTTTCATCATCCATTACACCCCGTAATATGGCTAGTTTAAGTAAATTTTCTTCGGCACCTGAGGTGAGGGTTTGCGCTTCACCTGTGTAGTGGTCGCTGATTAATTGCATGAGTTCGTCATGATTCATTACAGCTGAGATTTTCTCTGCCATTTTGTTCATATTGCGGTAACTACCTTGCAATTTGAAGGGAGGCTCTTCGCGGTAATCTTCTGCGGTGGCGGCTGATCTTATATATTCGAGGTTAACTTTGAGGATCACATCTTGAATGGCGGTTAAGTGTTTCAATACACTAGTGATCTCATTGACTTCAGCGCCGCTGTATTGATGACTCAAGTCGCTACTACTGTTATCGCCGCTTTGTGCCATGGCCACTAATTTATAGACATCTTGCATGTCACGCAGAGCCAATGGCGCTAACACTGGATTAGAGGTGAGGGCATTTTCAATATAACTCAGCGCGAACTGCTCTTCTTTACCGCCTAACACGTCACCTAAGTTATAAATATCGGCACGGTTGGCTAACATGTCGGGCACTTTAAACACATCACCAGATTCGGTGTACGGGTTACCCGCCATCACCACGCAGAATTTTTTGCCACGCATATCATAGGTTTTGGCTTGGCCTTTCCAGACACCTTCAATACGTCTGGTGCCATCACACAATGAGATAAACTTTTGCAAAAACTCTGGGTGGGTATGTTGAATATCATCTAAATACAACATCACGTTACTGCCCATTTCTAGGCCAAGATTGAGTTTTTCGAGCTCCTGGCGAGCGGTAGCATTTGGCGCGTTTTCAGGATCGATAGACGTCACATCGTGTCCGAGCGACGGGCAGTTTATTTTCATAAACACTAAACCTAAACGGTCGGCCACGTATTCCATCAAGGTGGTTTTTCCGTAACCCGGTGGCGAAATTAGTAATAACAGCCCCATTAAATCGGTACGTTTATTTTCACCTATGGTGCCCATTTGTTTGGCGAGGTTGTCACCAATAATAGGCAAATAAACTTCGTTGATTAAACGGTTTCGGACAAAAGAACTAAGGGGCTTGGCTTTGTAAGAGTCTAGTTGTAATTCCTTTTTGCTGGCTTGCATTTCATGCTGGCGTAACTGGTGATAACGATGAAAGTTCGCCACATGTTGATTATGATATTGGTTAAGTCGTTCACTGTATTCATCCAGCGCAATATTTAGCTGACTGTCCACAATGTTTTTATGATCACTAAGCAAACCTTCCACCGTAATATTAAGATCGACTTTACTGGGTCTAACACTTAGTTT
Source organism: Paraglaciecola arctica BSs20135 (assembly GCF_000314995.1). GTDB lineage: Bacteria > Pseudomonadota > Gammaproteobacteria > Enterobacterales > Alteromonadaceae > Paraglaciecola > Paraglaciecola arctica. The sequence goes on from NZ_BAEO01000012.1 coordinate 13,484, forward strand.
GCCTTGGCATATAAGTAAAGCCGCAGTCTCTGGTAAATAGTGACTTAATTGTGCTTTATCGCTATCGCCTAAAGTGGCCGCTAGCCAAGCGTTAGTTAAACTCCATTGTTCTTCTAAGCCTGCAATATTGGCTTGTTTAGGTTCGGCTTGTTCAAGCAATTGATTAAACTGCGCCATAGCGCCTTGGAATTCATGTAAATGCCCCAGCGTGTCTAGCTGTTTAGTAAAGCCTTCAGACAAACTTTTAGCCGATTGGCTACTGATAAATGCCAATTTGGGCTGGGCCAATTCTGCACTTAAATAATCAGTACTTTGGACTATTTCATGCTCTTCAAACCTTAGTGAAAATTGCTGACAAAAAGCCTGAATTTTTAGTTTTAATGTATGCTGTAATTGTTCAAATCCACTGCGGCTATTAAATGATGTTGCCAATAGTTGTGCACTAAAGGCATGGCTTTGCCAAATTTTTTGTTGAGTTTTTTCTCGGCTCGCGAAGGTCCAAAATAACATCGCCAAAGCCCTAGACTTAGGAGAGTAACGCAACAAATCCGCTTTTTGATGCACAGGTAATATAGCCTGCAATAGTTTGACTGTGTCTGCGTCATGTACGCCTTTTTCGTAACCTTCTTGATAACGTTCGGCCATATAATGACGCACTAACTGCTGCAGGGCTTTGGGGTCATCAACCAATTCATACAAAGCGTGAATTGATTGACCATTTTGCTGTAACTCACCATCACGAATAATCAAAGATGCTAAATATTCGACTCGGCTCACATCACTATTTTCAGATACTAAGGCTTGTTGCCAATAGGGTTTAAGGTCATTTAGTTCCTGATTATCTAGCTGTTCAAAATAGTCAGTACCCACTAAGTGGCGATATAGGCCATCGTCACGGGGCAGTAAAGTTAAATCTAGGTTTTGAGAATTGACGCTAAATTTATGCCTGCCCAACTTAATAACCGCGCCGCCATCTTCAAAAATATCCTGCTTATCTCGAAGGCTACGAATACCTTGTTCTTTGGCCGCTTTTAATTGCGCTTCTAAATCATCCGCTTTAACCGGGTCGTTCAGTTCGCGCAACTGCGCCACTAAATCAGCAATTTTCTTCACCATAGGATCGGAAGCAAAGTAGGTATTTAGCTGGTCTGCATCTTTAAAAGAATTGGCACGCCTACCCACACCTTTTAAAATTCTCTGTGCTGCAGAAAACAAGTTTTGCGAACGACGTTGTTGGTCTTCAAGCAGGCTTTGTTTGCGGCTTTCAAATACGCTGTGTAATTCTTCCCGCTTATCCATAATATCGCTGAGGAACTGGTCGTACTCACTGAATTTAGACTCTAATTCTTCTAACTGGATCATCAATCTGGATAACTGCTCATCGGCTTTTTCTGGCGTATCTACCATAGCAATCGCACTATTAATGCTTTGGGAAAACAACCTAAACTGTGCTGCAAATTCAGCGGTGGATTCGCCTGAACCTAACTCTTTACGGCGTTTTTTACCCTTAGCTTTAACTTGATTGAGTTTGGCATAGATCTCTGAGATATCATCGAGGATTTTGGTTCTGATGGTGGCATCATCCACTTTTAATCCATTGAGGATCTCGGTCAATAAATCTAAGCCAATAGATAGGTTATCCAGCTCTTCGATAAGGGGCTTGATTGCCACGACTAAATCTACTTGAGACAAACTATTTTCTAAGGTGATAATTTTGTCATGGTAAGGCTGCAGTGCTTTGTCAGCGGATAAAAAGTCTACTGTGGCACTGCTGACTATTTCAAACTGTTCAGTTACTTGAGTATCTAATTCAGCAATACGTTCTCTGTTGATATAACGCTGCTCTTTGAGCGTGATCAAATGCCCACGTTGTTGTCGTAGCGCTGTTAAACATTCAACAAATTGCTCAGGTGATTGCCAGTCGCTTATTTTAATTGTGGCTAAAACATCCGTTTGTTTTTGTTCGGCTTGGGCTAACGCTTTGTCTGCCTGTAAACGGATTTGTTCGACTTTAACAAACTCGTCTATCACCAATTCCGCAGTAGCGGTTATCTGTTTGACTACTTCTCCTAAACCGTCCACTTCTGGCTCAGCTAGCCAGTAATAACTGTCGAACATAGTGCGGCAGGTCTTAATCAGGTCTTCATATAAATTACGGCTGGGATTAGGGTTTGCCACACTGCGGTTAATCGCAATTAAGTCTGAAATCCCGCGCACTAACTCTTTATTGCCAATACGACTAAAAAAGCTATCAGTGGTGGGTTGTTTTGCGGCATGTTCTTGACTGAAATAGGGGGTTTCCCAGACTTGCATGGGGTGTACACGGGTTGCTTCATCTTCGGCGACAAACACCACCATAGTGCCGTTTTCAAACACACTATAACCGTGGGCATAAATGGGATTTTGTAATTCTTTACGGATAAGATTGTAAGAATACAACCCAATCAATCCCGACTCTGGCTCATAAAATACATAGAGTACATCTTCACCATTAGGCGAACTGACTGTACGCTTAAATTGCAAACCTTGTATTTCATCTGGGAAGGATTTGCTTTCACCATTTTGTAGGTAATAACCACCTGGGAAAATGATGCCGTGATCTTCAGGTAAAGATACACAAGCCAAACCAATAGCATCGATACGATTAACTTGATTGGTGCGGGTATTAAATACCAAAAAGCGATACTGCTTTTCTCGATACGGCTGAATTTTTAATAATATCAAGCTGCCTATTTGCGCATATTGCACGTCCGCATCGGCTAGACTTTGAGTTTGATCTTCTACCGATTCATTGTAGATACCCAAACCATCTTCGGTATTGTTTTCAACCTTAATAGTCAGCTGGCCACTTATGGTTTCAACAAACACCTGATCGAGAATGTTAATGTGTGGATGTTGACCCGTCTCGTGGGTTTCACGCCCAGCTTTTTGCCATTCAAAATCGTGTGAAGCGGCAACTTTGATCGTTCTTTCGCCACGATTGTCGATGTAACTAGCCGACCCATCTTTATTGACTCGCCATTGAAATACCCGAGTGTCTTCGATTTTTCGGCCAATCTGAAAAACCGCAAACAGGGTTTGGTTTTGTACTTTTAGCTGAATTAAACGGGCTTCTTTGTAATAGACATACAACTCATTAAATTCTTTAACAAAGGTACTATCAGCTAAAAAACTACCGGCTAAATCTTGTGCTTCTAATTCAAAACCAGAATCGTGCTGTTTGAGCTTATATAAGGCAAACACATCTTGGACTTTGGTTTCTTTTTTCAGCCCAATAAAAACGTTGTAACCAAATAAAATATTATCGCCCACAGGCACAATATCTCTGGCCACGCAGTTATTTTCAGTGCGCACTCGCACGCGGCTAAGCACATCAAGTTTGGCTTGACCGAACTCTTCTATACGCGCCTGATTAAGGCTTTCGACTTTTTGTTTAAGCTTAGACGCTTGCTCGGTTAAACGGGCGCGAATGACTTCATAGGCGCCGCCTTCGGCTACTGCTTGATCAACTTGGCTTTGATCAGTCATCGTTTGGCCTGCATAGCTTGTTCTTTCATAGAAAATACTCCCAGCTAATTAAAAGGGGCAGTTCATCACTGCCCATGTATTCTTTATTAGCTTGAGGATTTGTCTGTCTTAGTTCCCTGACTAGTTAAAGCTTTAGTCACTAAATCCATAATTTGTGGGTTATCACCTCCTTCTTTGAGGAATTTTGCCACTAACGCCGTGATAGCAGTGTCTTTAGCGTTGCCACTGGCACCACCAAATCCGGCGATAAGTTCTTTAGCATCTTCTACAAAGCTGGCATCACCATTAAAGTGATCAGCGAAGGCCGTTTGTAATGTTTGACTCTTGCCAATGGTGCCATCAATAGCTTTACCCACAGACAGAGATTTAACAAAACTGTCTAGGTAGCTGGTGTCCCCACCTACAATATCAATGTTGGCTTCTTTAAGGGCTTCAGAAAGCACTAAGGCTTGCTGTTTAGCAATTTCAACATTAGTGGTAATTGATTCCATGTTTTGCTCATGATGTTTGTCTAAGCGCATTCTAAATTCTTCGTGAGCGCGTTGTTGTTCAGACATAGTTGCCATGGCTTCGAATTTTTTGGTCATGCCTTCTGCTTCGGCCGCGGCTTTCTTGGCCATCACTTCAGCTTCCGCTACACCGGTTTTCTCAACTGCATCAGCCATCGCTTCTTGTACCCGCACATCCGCCATGCCTTCTTGTTCTTTAGCAATGGCTTTTGCTTCCATCACCTTAGCTTCTGCAAGGCCTGAAGCCGCAGCAAGTGCTTCATTACCTTCTGCTTCTTTACGTTGTGATAAGGCTAGTTTTTCCGCTACTTCTAAGTCTGCAGCAGCAATAGTGACTTTTTCTTTAGCCAAATATTCACTAGATTTTTCAGCAGCTTCTGCCGCTTTAATATCTTTAACCAAGGCTTCTTCAGCGTCTGCTTCTGCAGCTATCACTTTTGATTTTCTTAAACGTTCAGCTTCTGAAATCACCCTTACGTCGTTGATTTCTTCTTCTTTCTCAGCCACGGTTTTATCAACTTCAACACGGCTACGAATGACATCTGCAATTTCGCGTTTTTCGTGTTCGAGTAATTTTTCGTTAGCAATACGTTGTAAAGATGCTTCTTTTTCACGCTCGATTTGTTCTAACTCTCGCGCCTTAATCACACGTTCTTCTTCAATGGCAACCGCACGCAAACGGTTGTTTTGAGCCACTTCCACTTCGCGCTGTTTGTTTTGTTCTTGTACTTCAATTTCTTGCTCGGCTTGCACTCTTGCTTGCTCGGCCTTGAGTTTTTCTTCGTGTTGTACCCTTTCTGTTTCGGCTGTTTCTCTGGCGATAACGGTTTGTACTTCACGCTGTTGTTTGGCTTCCGCGTCGGCTTGCTGACGCTCAAGTTCTAAAATGGCTTCTCGTGTTTCAACGTCTTTACGTTTAATTTTCATCTCTTCGTCACGCTGGAACACATTGGTTTGAATATGTTGCTCGGCGGTCAGTTGAGTGATTTTACGAATACCTTGGGAGTCCAAAATGTTATTGGGATCTAGCTTTTCAAGGGGAGTTTGTTCAAGGTAATCAATAGCCACATCTTCGAGCACATAACCGTTAAGGTCGGTACCTATGTTGTCGATAATCATATCTCGGAATTTGTCACGCTTAGCGTATAACTCTTCAAACTCAAGAGATTTACCGACGGTTTTTAATGCTTCTGAGAATTTTGCACTGAACAAATCTTCTAGTGTTTTAATATTTGATGCACGTTCGCAACCAATAGCTTGGGCCACTTTCATTACGTCATCACGGTTTTTATTCACCTTAACAAAAAAACCAACTTTGATATCCGCACGAATATTATCGTTGCAGATTAATCCATCAGAACCACTTCTATCTACTTCAATGGTTTTTAGGGAAATATCCATAAGTTCCATTTTATGGAATACGGGGATCACCACACCACCGGTAAAAGTAACTACAGGTTCGTTACCCATTTTATTGATGATCATGGCGTGGCCTTGCTCAACCTTTTTGTATAGGCGAGCCAGCATTAAGATAACCCCCATCACTAGGACAAAAATACCTACTGCAAGAGAAATCCAAAAAATTACAACTTCATTCATATGTTTACTCCACTAACTACTAAATTTGGAAAAAAGGGGTAATACAGACCAATAGCCCCTAAAGATGGCTTGATGACATAGCCATCACTTCGGCTTCAGAGGCAACGATATAACTATCATGCTCTGTAGAATATTCTAATAAAACAATACGACTGCCTTTACATAAATCGTTGGGGGTATTAGCTCTGACGCTATACACCATGCCATCATCGGCAGCGGCTTGCCCGAATGACTCTGTCACTGTTTGGGTGGTAACTGTGCAAATCACACCGTCTAAATCTTTCTTAGACACAGCTTCGTGGGTGTAAAATACTTTGCGTAAAGGTTTGCAGCACATAGCGGCCACTGGAATGGCAATTAAAACTGCAAAAATGGCAACGATAAAACCAATCGCCGTTGCCGAAAGTATTCCATCGAAAAGCGGAGTCAGGTATTTGCGAGCTAAATAAGTAAACGCAAAAGCGTAAATATCAACTAAGGTCAGTGCCACTGTAAGCGGCACACCATCAAGTCCAAAGGTTTCTAACCATCCGCCGACAGTAGCATCGGTGTCATTGTCTGCATCAATATCAAATATTTCGATATCCACTAAACCTGCAAAAGCCATTAGCCAAAACAGCATTAAAACAATCAGTGGTATGGTGAATATTAGAGTGGGAAAGCTAAATACTTCGTTTAGAAAAAGTTCCATTTTGACCTACTCCAAAACTACGTGTTGAGAATCAAATTAACCTCTAGGGTTAATCGCCAAATTACTTTGAGAACCTAGTATTGTCAAATGAATGTGTCTTAAATGGAGTACTAAGATATGTAACAACATGCAAATAAATTGTCTCGGATAGACAGGATCACCTACCTTTTTGTTAAAGGTAGGTATGTTGCACAAGTTTGTTTAGTTTAGGTTGGATTTAATGCTCGCTATTAAGGCATTAAGACGTTCAGCATTTTTCCCTATATCACTTTTACCAACACGAGATTTGCTGCGAGCATCAAGCATAGTCATCTGGCCGTCACTTTGAATGCGGATAACCACATCATCAACAAAACCGAAAAAAGTAGTAGTGTCATAAGCTTCAATCAAACCAAGGGTTTTATCAGAATTAACTACTTCTAATCCCATATCCTGAACTGACACTAAAGCTGCATCGAATACTTGTGCTGCTGTTTTCTGATATTTTTGGGTTGTAACTTCTGGGTATGCTTTACGCTGTTGGCTAGCTATTTCTTCGCCTTGATATTCAGCAGGGTTAGGTGCATCTGCACGTAACGCTAAAATGGCAACAAATTTTGGCGGGTTAACTAAATCTGTTGATATGTCGTGGATAGGAGGCACAGATTTAGCTTTATTCATCATGCTAAGAGGCATAATAATCGCTACAGCTGCACATAAAACAGCAATCCCCGTGGCAGGCCAAGAGATAGTTTTACGCATAAAGATCACTTGAATTAACGCCAAAACGATCGCAACCGCACCAAGAATTAAAGCAATACGCATAGCAAAAAATGCGTTCATCAAGCCCAATATCTCTGCCTGATATAGAGGGCCAGCAAGAAGCAGCAATAAAAGAGCTAAAACACCCGCAATTAACGTAAGAATTTTCATTAAAACAATGTCCTTTAATTTATTAATGAAATGATAATATACAAACTATAGGTATATATCTAATTGATTCACTATAAAGGGTAACCATCATTCACTATGATTAATGATACATGGATTAGGCTTGGAAGTTTTCTTGGCGTACTCGCAATAATGATGCTCTGGGAAAGTTTTAAACCTAATCGTCTTTCACCTGTCAGCACAGGGAAACGTTGGTTAAGTAATTTCTCTTTAGTTTTACTGGGAGCGGTAGTAGCTAGATTAATGGTACCAACGGGTTTGGCGGCTGTTGCAATCTATGCACAAAACAATCAGATTGGATTGTGGAGTCATTTGTCAGTTAGCCTCTGGTTAAGTGTGCCTATTTCAGTATTGTTATTTGACTGTTTAATTTACTGGCAACATCGACTTTTTCACCGCGTCCCAATGTTCTGGCGTATCCATAGAGTCCATCATGCTGACCCGCACCTTGACGCCTCAACAGGTTTGCGTTTTCATCCTATCGAAATTGCTCTGAGTTTAGCTGTAAAAATGGCTGCGGTACTACTATTGGGAGTGCCTGTATTAGCCATTTTAATTTTTGAAGTGTTGCTTAATGCCAGTTCTATTTTCAACCATAGTAATATCAAACTTCCGATTAAACTCGACAAGTTATTGAGAATGTTTATCGTAACCCAAGCCATGCACCGTATTCATCACAGCCAAGTGGTTAGGGAAACAGACAGCAATTTTGGTTTTAACCTATCTATTTGGGACAAGTTGTTTGGTAGTTACATAGACGAGGCGAAAGATAGCGACGCTGGCATTAAATTGGGTTTAAAAGAATATTCAAGCCCTCAAACCAACACCAGCTTAATGGCTTTGTTGTTGATGCCTTTTCGCAAAAAGCCAAACTAAGTAACAAAACAATCTTTAGGGTTGCTTTAAAGAAAACGCAATTATGGACGAATTGACAAAGTTTAGGTGTATTGCACCTCTGTTTTAAACCATTTTTTGTAAGGTTGATATCTGTCGTACAACCAATTAAAAACAAGGGTATAAATTAAGATAAATACTAAAAACCCGGCTTCTAGAGTGACTGCGGCTAACCAGGATATGTTTAGTATTGAACAACTTCAAGCCTTTGTAGCAACAGTAGAAACTGGTTCGTTCTCTGCAGCGGCAAGACGTTTAGGCAGGGTTTAGTCGGTAACAAGCCAGCATATTATTAATTTGGAAATAGATTGTAATGCTACTTTATTTACTCGCACTGGGCGTTACCCAAAACTAACTGATACAGCAATGGATAAAATAAACTTCATAACACTTCTCTGAAAAATGGAGGCTGATTATATTCACCCATCAATATTTAATACAATTCCATTAAAGAAGTGTTCATTTATGCATCGAATAAAAGAGATAAGCCCAAATCCTATGGGCTTATCAAGCATTTAGTCATCTTTTTCAAATGAGGGATCGGGTTGATGCCGATTTTTTGATTCACTGTTTTTAAGTCTTTTTTCACGTTGCTTTTTTTCAAGCTCTGCTCGAATGTTGGCGGCGCTTTTATTTTTTGATGAACCTACTATTTCTTCTTCATCAAACTCGTCCAACTTAACTCTATTGTCTTTGCCCATGATAATTAGCTACTTTAATAAACACCCAATGTGTGGTGTCAGATTGTAATGATAAAATTTAAATAAATCATCTGTTCAAATAATGTTGCACTAAATTTATGGCAAATAAAATCCGACTTTATATATTAACTATTACATTTAACGTCGATTAAATACCATCAGGGCAAGTTGCAGATTTCCATTCACCTATGGTCTCAATGTTGTTTTTCCCCATTCCATCCATATCAGAATTTATTTGGCTTTCAACTCGCTTAGAGTTAATTGATTTTGCAATAATAGTCATTTTTGTTGTGCCATCTGCACAAATCAATACCCCATTAAACTCTTGGGAAGTGCTTTTTGTCACTTGTAAATCACAGTCATTACCAGCAGATTTAAATGACTTCTTCATTTGAGCTTCCATATCATTGAGTGTGTCTTGGGTAATACATTGCTTAATAACAGGTACTTTCATTTTACTGCTCATCATTCCACGAACCATAGCTCTTTGTTCTTCTGGAATATTGGCCAACATGCCTTCAATATCAACTTTAGTTGTCGTTTCCCAATAGCCTAATTCCATATTCAAAGGCACAAGATCAACATCCGCTTTAACTTGATTAGTAATAATAATTAGCAACAAAACATATATTTTTTTCATGACAATCCCGTTTAGATAAGTTCATTTCGTAAGAATAATATTGTTTATATTTTCAGCTTAGTCTTTTTAGTGTTTTGTAGCCAGTGACAATTCTCACTCCAGCTGTGATGCAACACGCTGTAGCGTAGACCAATGCGATAGCTACAAAGTTCTGTGGAAATAAACAAAACAAACATAATACAACTATGGTTTCGAAACCTTCAGCTAAGCCTCCCATATAATGCAAACTTTTATTGGGGTATTGCGGGTTGTCGATATTGTGCTTGCTGGCCATGATGGCGAAGGCTAAGAAGCAACTGCCTGTGGCGGTGAACGACAACATTAATAAACTACCTGCTAGTGCATTTTGTTCTGGATGGCTGACAATAAACGCAAAAGGGATGGCAGAATAAAAAATAAAGTCCAAGCTAATATCTAAATACCCACCAGCATCTGTAGTGTGAGTTTGCCGCGCTACGGCCCCATCTAAACCGTCGCTCAAGCGGTTAAGCAGTATGAGTATTAAAGCAATGTCAAAATGCTCAGAAATAATAGCAGGCACCGCCAATATTCCCAAAACAAAACCAAAAACAGTCACTTGATTTGCACTAATACCCAAACCCACTAGAGGTTTAGCCGCTAGGGCTAAAGGAGGCCTAAATATTTTATTCAGTAAAGGGTCAATCATCGCTCATTTCTGCTTTAATTTGCTCTAAGGTTTGATAATAATCGGCCAAACATAACTGCTTAGCCGATGAAGGAATGTCTTCTACATCATGTGACACCATCACACTGGGAATATTTTGTTCGGTCAGTTGTTGGAATGCCCAAGTTCCCATTTGTTCTCGGGTGCTAGGATCGAGTGCAGCAAAGGGTTCGTCAAGCAACATCACTTGAGGCTGATTAGCTAAGGCTCTGATCAACCCCACTCTTGAACGTTCACCGCCACTAAGATTTTGCGGATAACGTCTAGCTAGGTGAGCTAGTTTGATTTGTTCAAGCATCTTCATGGCCGCGAAGCGACGTTGCTTTTTTGAAGATAGCTGTGGGGTTTTAGGCAAGGCAAAACAAATATTATCTTGTACATTCAAGTGAGGGAACAGATACACGTCTTGCATCAATAACCCTACCCGTCTTTGTTCAATAGCTAAATCAGTAACATTAATGCCCGACAATAAAATTTGACCAGTTATAGCCACATGCTGAGGATTATTCCCTAATAGCCAATGTAACAAGGTCGATTTTCCGATACCGCTGGGGCCAGTGATCACCAGCAATTCACCTTTATTCAGATGAATGTCTGGCAAAGTGATACGCCATGTTTTGGCTTGAATTTGGCAATCAATAATCTCTAACACTGTTCCCTCCCATACTGCCTCGAAATCTGCGGGCTAATAACGCCGCAACAAAAAATGCCATAAAAGGTAAAATGGATTGTAATAACACATATAGCGCAATCAGGTCTTGCTGAGTGCCGGTGCCAATAGCGACGGCTTCAGTGGTAATAGTTGTCACTCGTCCTGCTCCCATCATTAAGGTAGGTATGTATTGAGAGATACTCACCGAAAATGCTATCGCAAAAGCCGTAAAAACAGCCGGTAGTAATAGCCTAAATCGAACCTGCCACCAGCTTTGCCAAGAAGAATAACCAAAACTTGCAGCTAATAATTCATAACGTGGTTCTACATTCAAAAATGGACCTTTTAGTACCAAATAAGCATAGGCAAAAGTAAAAGGTAAGTGAGATAAAACAATCCAACCACTATGGTAGCCGCCTTGTGACCAGATATGCATAATTTGCCACCCTAACACCATACTAAGCTGAGGTAAGATAATGGCTAACAACCAATAATAATCGGGCCAGTACTTGCCTTTTTGCCGTTGTAATTCCAAAGCTAATAAAGCCAATGCTACCCCCAGCAAACCTGCGAAGAAGCCAATTAACAATGAATTTTGTAGTGGCAAAGAAAAAAACAACCATTCGTCTTGCCATAACTTAGTAGTTAACTGTGTTAATACTAAGCTATCACTATGCCAGTTAAAGCCAAATGACCACAAAGCGAATACCACCACCATCATGGCGGTCAAGAGCCCTAACATAGGTAACCAGGCTGTAAATATAGGATTGATTTTACCCAAATAAAAGCGACTGCCTTGTGTTGCCAGCGATTTACATGCGCCATGGGCAAGCTTTTCATGGGCATATAAAATGAACACCGTCACCGCCAGCAGTATCACCAACATAACATTAGCCCAAAAGGCTAGCGCTTGATCTCCTGCAGCAAAACTGGTTTGCCAACGATAAACTGATACCGCAAATAACTCAGGTATATTGGGACCAACCAACAAACTCACATCTACCACAGACAGGGTATAAGCCGCAGCGGCGAGCAGTGCTAAACGAGATTGTTTGAGTAGAGGCGGAAACACTAAAAACCACCAGCAGCGATAATCTTGGTAACCCAAGGCTTTTCCCTGCAACAGCCAATACTTAATGGGTAACTGGCGACCTATAGCACTAAAAATCAATAGGAAAAATGGCACTTCTTTAATCACTATGGCAAGGATAAGGGTGGATAATCCTTTACGAGGTAATCCTGGATCAACAAAAAATAGACTGCCATCGCTGAACAAAAACACTAGCCCTAAAGCGATAGCAAGATGAGGTAAGGATAATAACGGAGCGAGGTATTTTTCAAAGGACTGTAAGCGTTGACTGAGGTGATACTGGCTATACACCATAAAGGCAATATACAAAGATACTAAGGTGCTAAATATCGCACTGAAAAGGGTCATGAAAATCGAAACCGATAAACCTTGGTAGGCTAAAAAAGGCTTAAGATCGGCAAATGTAACCTGCTCTGGCGGCCACAACCCAACTACTATGCCTAAAATTGGCAACAATGAAATTAAAAACACCAGCAACCATCCGCTGGTGAGTGCTATTTGCCTTATTCGCGCTGACGACCTTACCCGCCGTATCGTTGCTGCCATACTTCCTCAATCAGTACATGCCATGAACTGTGAAGTTCAGGGTGGGCAGGCATAGTAGCTTTTTCATCAAACAAAGAGCTAACCACAGCAGGGTCACCCCATGATCCAGTGAATTTTTTCTGCTGTGCCATTTCACTCAACATAAAGTTTATCACTACTTTCGCAGCATCTGGGCTAGGTGCAGATTTTGGGATCGCAAGATTATGACTATTAGTAATGGCACCATCAGTAAAATAGCGCCTAACACTGGTCTCAGAAATTTGTTGAGTACTTTTTTCTTTGAGCCATTGATTAGGGTTAAAACTCACGGCCATAGAGAGCGTTTTTTGTTGATACAACAATAGTTGCTCAGCTGCTGAACTAGGAAAAGCTTGCCCTTGTTGCCATAAATAGGGATGCAGCAAATCTAAGTATTGCCATAAGGCAGGTAATAATTCTTGTTGGGCTTGGGTCGTAGCTAACTGATACAAGCGCGGGTCGGCATCAGTTAAATCGATTAACAGTTGTTTTAAAAAAGTGGTGCCATGGAATTCTGGCGGCCGTGGATAAGTGACCGTTTTAGGATTCGCTTTCGCTATATTCAATAGCGACTTGGCACTAATTTGCGTTGTAGGATAAAGCGCTTTCTCAGCAATAAAATTAAATTGGCCAATGCCCCATGGCACTTCAAGGCCATCCATAGGCTCCCCAAAATCGACTCTGATGGGCAGCTTGTCGACGGCTAAAAAAGCAGAGTTAGGAATAGTTGACCATAAATTGCCAAGCAAAAGGTTTTGCTGCTTGAGGTAGGCGAAATTTTCGCCGTTGACCCACATTAAATCAATGGCACTAGTACGGCCATTTTCAGCTTTGAGTCTAGATACAGGTTCAGATGGATCAGTGACTTTAACGTGAATTAGGCGGATTCGATATTGCTGAGCAATTTCTCGTGTTGCCCAACGCAAATAATCGTTCACCGCCTTTGAGCCACCCCAAGCGTAGAAATATACCGACTGCCCCTGAGCGGCCTTTAGTGTTTGTTGCCACTGAACACTATTTTCTGCAACAGTGTTAAGGGGTTGTGACTCTTGGTTAGCCATGACCCTAGTCACAAAAAAAAGTATACAACATACAGCAAAAGTTTTGCCTAAGGGACTAAAAAGTCGAGATATCATTCAACCGCCAATCGTAGTCTAGGTAACGAATTTCATAATTCTGTTTCTGCAACCAAGTGAGTTGCTGAGGATCATTGGCCATATCGGTTTGATAAACCTTAATCAGGTCTTTAATAGTGTTAAAGCCCTGTTGACCTTTCTCAAAATCTTCACCGTACCATTTAAAAATAGATGAGAGATATACACGGTTCTCGCTTATCTTAATAGTGTTACGTTTATCATCTGATAAAAACTGAGACATTTGATCATCTAACTGCTGATCCAATTTATCAGCAATAAAAGCTTGGTTTCTCAGCGGTGGGCAACTCACGGCTGCACATACTAAGGCTGCATGTATACGTGGGCGCTCAAACCACACACGTACCATATCGTGTTCTATATTATCTAAATTGCGCTTTTCACCAAGCAGAGCAAAAAACGATTGTTTCCATGGACTAGAAAAAAAACTCCCCAAGTCTTTAATCGACTCAACTTTTCCTGATTGAAACTTAGCGTAGTTTTGAATAATCAGCTGTAAGGTAAAACCGTTATAAGCGTTGATCAAAAAACTCAGTTGTTCATCCCCTGTCCATAACTGGTATTCACTTTGTTTAACTGAGGATAGTTGCACCAAATATTGGTTTAGTTGTTCAGACTGCTTAAAAAGCTGCCCATAATCTACCCGGCTTTGCTTTTTATTAGGTGACAACTTCACCACATCACTCAATACCTGAGTAAACAGTGGATGTTGGTGGTCAAAAGCCAGCACGGCCGTTGAGCTCATCATCAAAACGGCTGCCAATAAGTAAGATAGAGTTTTTGCATAAGTCAGTTTGTTAACCATTTATGAACGACGCCAAGTATGAAAACGCTCAACAAATGCCAGTAGTTTTTCAGGTGTATGGGCTTTTTTCCAGTTACCTGCGGCGTTTTTGCTTGCTTCAGCCATAGTGGGATAGATATGAATAGTACCAAGAATTTTATTCATGCCTAGGTTGTATTTCATCGCTAGCACAAACTCAGCAATGAGCTCTCCCGCATGGGCCCCGACAATAGTTGCACCAAGTATTTTATCTTTACCAGGAGGCGTCAGCACTTTTACAAATCCTTTCGCATGATCGTCAGCTAATGCTCGGTCTAAACCACCAATATCATAACGGGTCACTTCGTATTCTACATTTTGCTCTTTAGCAGCTTGTTCATTTAAACCCACAGTGGCAATTTCAGGATCGGTAAAGGTTGCCCATGGAATGACCCGGTAATCTACTTTGAAGGTTTTAAAAGGTCTAAATAAAGCATTTACCGCAGCATACCAAGCCTGATGAGAAGCGGTATGGGTAAATTGGTATGGACCGGCAACATCACCAGCAGCCAAAATGTTGGGGTACTTAGTTTGTAACATCTCATTGGTCACAACAACTCGGTTGGTTTCAATACCCAGTTTTTCTAAACCAAAACCTTTTAGGTTGGCCATACGTCCTACTGCAATCAATATCTCATCGAACTGCAATTTCTCTTGTTTACCGTCTTTCTCTAAAACAATAAACTTACCTTCATCAGTTTTTTCAATGGCTGTCGCTTTGGTATTCAAACGCACATCTACACCGTCTTTTATCAATTGATCATACAAATACTGCGCTGCATCTGGGTCTTCTTTAGCGAGTAATTGTGGCAACATTTCTACTTGGGTGACTTGTGTACCTAAACGGCCAAATGCTTGAGATAACTCACTACCAATGGGTCCGCCGCCTAAGACTACTAAGCGTTTAGGTTGTTCGGTTAAATCCCATAAGTTATCAGCTGTTAGGTAATCTATATCCTGCAAACCCGGAATAGGCGGTACAAACGCACTGGCACCTGTGGCAATAACAATATTTTTAGTGGTAAGCGATTGCACCCCATCAGCAGTTTGAATATCCACTTGCCAAGGCGAGACTATTGTTGCGCTACCAGTCACTACTTTTACTCCAAGGGACTCATAACGTTCGATAGAATCGTGGGGCTCTATGGTTTTGATTACGCTATGTACTTGATTCATCACAGCTTTAAAATCGACTTCTGGAGCTTGGTAATTCACACCTGCATTGGCAGACACTTTATGTGTATGAGCCAACTTGCTGGCATGTAATAAACTTTTCGAAGGCACACAACCGGTATTTAAGCAGTCGCCACCCATTTTGTGTTTTTCTACTAAGGTAACGGACGCTTTTACAGCAGCTGCGATATAAGCAGTCACTAATCCAGCAGAGCCAGCGCCTATAACCACCATATTGCGGTCAAATGTCTTAGGTTTTTTCCAGCCTTTATAAACTCGCTTTTGTTTGATGAAATTTAAGATCAGCTTGGCAATAATGGGGAAAATACCCAGTAAAACAAAAGATAAAATTAATTCTTTGGAAGCGATATCAGACACAGCTTCTATTTCAGCTAGTTGGGTACCTGCATTAACATAAACTGCAGTACCTATAAGCATACCCACTTGACTAACAAGATAATAAGTGACCGTTTTGATACTGGTTACACCCATCACTAAATTGATAACAAAAAATGGAAAAATAGGCACTAAACGTAAGCTCAATAGATAAAAAGGGCCGTCTTTTTCAACACCTTTGTCGATGGCTTTAATACGCTCAGAAAAAGTCGATTTGACCCAATCTCTAAGCAAAAATCGTGACACCAAAAATGCCAAAGTGGCACCAATAGTTGAAGCAAAGGAAGCCAAAAGCAATCCAAAACCTAAACCAAATAATGCACCTGCACCTAAAGTTAAAATAATCGCGCCGGGCAAACTAAGGGCAGTCGCTGTAACATAAATCAAAAAATAAACGATGAATGCCTGTAACCAATTTGACGCAATGTATTCAGCCAAATCTTGTTGGTTAGCTTTTAAACTTTCCAGAGTCAGATACTGCCCTATATCAAAGATAAAAAAAGCGGCAATCAGCAGTATTATACTGACGAGTAGTATCCCTCGTTTAAAATTCATTTAGTTTTTTCCTTTAGTTTGTAGCGCTTGATGCACTTTTTGACAGGTCAATTTAGTTGATTCTATGACTTATTAGTTAATTGAACCGGATATGACCCAAGCTTAGCTGGTTTTCTTTCGTAATAGTGGCAGTAATGATTAATGTATACTGTTTTTTGGGGTAAAACAGCAACGGATTTAACAGCTCCCAGCTCAATTCACTGGTCAATACAAGGTAATACCAATCCCATTAAAGCTCGATACTAGTTGTGCGCCAGTTTGTTTTGACTCTACTTTTACTGCAAGAACCGGATCAGACTAATGACTCAATAATGCTAATTGCAGCAGCAAAGTCAAACGAGCAAAAATAAGCAATTGTGGCTCAAAAAAGAAGGTGAATAGTTGCGATCAAATGAACTAGAGCTTGACCCGAGTAGCAAGCTTGCTTATAAATGACATCCATTAAGCAGCAAAGTGTGTTGAATGTCAGTAAAACATCCCATAATAGCTATCACTGGTTCGTCTGGTGCAGGCACAACTATGACCACCAATGCCATACGACATATTTTTCGTAACTTGTCGGTCAATGCGGCAGTAGTGGCAGGGGATAGCTTCCATAGATTCACTCGTCCAGAAATGGAAGTGGAGATCCGTAAAGCTCAAGAACAAGGCCGGCACATCAGTTATTTTGGTCCCAAAGCCAATGACTTCGAAATGCTCGAATCTTTGTTCACCGAATATGCACAAACCGGCATGGGCAAACATCGTCAATACCTGCACACCTTTGACGAGGCCGTACCCTTTAACCAAATGCCCGGTACGTTCACTCCTTGGCAAGATTTACCCGAAAGTACAGACGTTCTGTTTTATGAGGGATTGCACGGTGGCGTAGCCAACGACGAAGTAGACGTAGCCAAACACGTTGACTTGTTAGTTGGCATGGTGCCTATAGTCAACTTAGAATGGATCCAAAAAATTGTCCGTGACACCACAGACAGAGGCCATTCTCGTGAAGCAGTCATGAGCAGTATAGTGCGTAGCCTCGACGATTATTTTAAATACATCACTCCACAGTTCTCACGTACCCATGTTAACTTTCAGCGAGTCCCCACAGTTGATACCTCTAACCCTTTCAGTGCTCGTGAAATACCCAGCCAAGACGAAAGTTTTGTAGTGGTGCGTTTTCGCCGCGAAATGAAAAGTGTGGATTATCCCTATTTACTTAAAATGATTGATGGCTCGTTTATGTCCCGCATCAATACCATAGTAGTACCCGGAGGTAAGATGGGGCTGGCCATGGAGCTGATTTTAATGCCACTTTTAGAAGAATTGCTGGATAAAAAACGCCGCGCTGGTTTTCAAATGGATTGGGTTAGTGAGGAGCCAGAGGATTAAAGCCGATGAATACTGAACCAAAGCTTTCTCTTAAAATTCGTATTGTGATTGGAATTGTTGCTATTCCCTCATTAATTTTGGCTGCTATGATTATGTCGATGTTGATTAAACAAACAGAAGGGGAAATCAGTTTTTTTGAAGTAGTGTATTCATTGGTAGGAGTCTTCGCCATGTATATTGCTTTAACAGGTAAAAAGTTCTTTTAGTTCCTGTAATACGCATAACTGACCGCCCATGACAAACTTTGTAACAATCCAAATGCTTTGCTAATCAAGGCAACCTTTTGAATCAACAATCTTTCACATATAGTGTATTAAACCACTTAACACATTTTGGATTAGCTCATGGGACAGGAAACAACAAAAATTTTAGTAGTAGATGACGATATGCGCCTGCGCAGTCTGTTGGAACGCTACTTGGTTGAACAAGGTTTTCAGGTCAGAGCTGCCGCCAACTCTGAACAAATGGATAGATTGTTAGAGCGAGAAAACTTCCACCTTATGGTACTCGATTTGATGTTACCTGGTGAAGATGGCTTATCGATTTGTCGTCGTTTACGCCAAAAAGAAAACCAAATCCCTATAATAATGCTGACTGCTAAAGGTGATGAAGTTGACCGTATTATTGGACTAGAAATGGGTGCTGACGACTATCTTCCCAAACCGTTTAATCCCAGAGAGTTACTCGCCAGAATCAAAGCGGTACTGCGTCGCAAAACCACAGAAGCGCCGGGTGCACCTTCTCTTGAAGAACAAATTATTGAATTTGGTAAGTACTCACTTAACCTTGGCACTAGAGAAATGAGTGCTGATGGTCAGGCAATGACCCTCACCAGTGGTGAATTTGCAGTGCTTAAATCTTTAGTGACTCATCCCAGAGAGCCTCTGTCTCGTGACAAACTGATGAACCTAGCCCGAGGGCGTGATTATAGTGCCTTGGAACGCAGTATTGATGTACAAGTATCCCGCTTACGCCGCATGCTGGAGGAAGATCCTGCCAATCCCCGTTACATACAAACCGTCTGGGGTCTAGGTTATGTGTTTGTGCCAGATGGTGAAAGTACGGCCTAGTAGCGCTGTCAAAATCAACATGAAATTTCTCCCTAAAAGTGCCTTTGGCCAAACCGTGTTGTTGATTGGTATCTTGTTATTTATCAACCAAGTTGTGTCATTGGTCTCAGTCACTTTTTATTTTGTTAGCCCAAATGTACAACAAATCAATAATTTGCTCGCCACACAAATCAAACTCGCTTTTGTTGAAGACATTGACAGCCAAACCCCACAACTGGATCCGCGTTTTTATCAAACGGCAGGCATGCAGGTATACAACTATTCAGATGCCGTTAAAAATGGTTTAGAACAAGCCACCCCCTACCAATATTGGTCCAGACAAATGTCTGATAGTTTAGGTGGTGAAGCACAAGTCAGAATCACTCATGGTGAACCTTATTTGTACTGGATCAACCCGCCGCAAAACCCCGACATTTGGATCACTATTCCCATGGTGGGATTAGGAGAAGGCGACGGTTCCCCGCACCTCGTTTACTTATTAATGATTGGGATCCTAAGTGTGGGTGGCAGTTTAATTTTTGTGCGGCGCTTAAACCGTCCTTTAAAAGCACTGCAAGAAGCAGCCTTATTGGTAGGACGAGGCCAAGTACCAAAACCTTTAAAAGAAGAAGGCTCTACTGAATTAATAGCGGTAACTCATGCTTTTAATCAAATGTCTAAAGGCATCAAACAGCTCGAAGATGATAGGGCACTGTTGACCGCTGGCATATCTCATGATCTACGTACACCTTTGACTCGCATCAGACTTGCGTCGGAAATGTTACCTGAATCACAAGACTGGGTGAAAGAAGGTATAGTCCACGATATTGAGGATATGAACGAGATCATTGACCAATTTATCGATTACGTGCGCCAAGACCAACAAGAATGTATGCAAGAAAGTAATATAAATGATCTGATTAGAGATGCCACACAAGTCAGAAATATTGAAGAAGATCATATAATCACCTTGGATTTAGAGCCGCTACCCAAAACACTCATTAGACGCGTTGCTTTAAAAAGAGTGATAGACAATTTAATCGAAAACGCCTTTCGTTATGGCAGCGACAATATCGAAATCACCTCCCGGCATAATAAAAAAGAAAAGCAGTTATGTTTTGCGATACGCGACTTTGGACCTGGTATTCCAGAAGAGCAAATACAAAGCCTTTTTGAACCTTTCACTCAAGGAGACAAAGCTAGGGGAAGTTTGGGCTCAGGGCTAGGCTTAGCTATAATCAAACGCATAGTTGAAATGCACTCTGGAAAAGTTACGTTGCAAAATCATGCTCAAGGGGGCTTAATTGCAACAGTGTCTATTGGTTATCAAGTAATGAGTTAACTAACTCATTCGTTAAAGGACTTTTACGATGAGCAAACTACTTAAATTATTTGCTATAACATTAACCTACTTAATGTTAACTAATATGGCTTTTGCAAAAAAAGTCTATGAAAAACAAGACCCTCCTAGAGAACTCACCTTAGAACAAGCCTCAACTGCAGCGTCTAATTATCAAAAATATTGTGTTTTATGTCACGGAGAAAACCGCGAAGGACACAAAAATGACCACGCGCCATCACTGCGTGCTAAAAGTTTATTTGAATCCGGCGTACCCCATTCAATATTACGTCCTATTTCCTATGGCCGAGAAGGCACAGCCATGGGCGGTTACCTTGATGAAATGGGCGGACCAATGACACTCGATGAAGTCTGGGATTTGACCTATTGGCTATTCTGGCAATCTGGCGCCCAGCGCGTAAAGTTATCCGAAAATCCCGTAGATGGGGATAAAGTAAGAGGTGCAGAGGTATATCAAGAAAATTGCGCAACTTGCCACGGTGTTAACGGTGAAGGTGTCAATGCACCGGCTTTAGGCAATCAATCGGCGTTAGCCCACAACAAAGATGAGTTTATTCGCTATGCCATTGAACACGGCCGACAAGATACACCTATGCCTGCTTTTGAAGAGCAACTGTCCTCGGCCGATATCGATAACGTTACCGCTTTTATCCGCAGCAGAGCAAGTGGATGGAAAGCCGAAAAAGTCGTGCTAAGTGCATTACCCACTCCTGACCAATACGTACTCAACCCTGAAAATGACAATCCTAATTTTACGTTAGACCAAGGTATCTATGTTTCTTCTAAAGATTTATATCAAGCCATTCAAGATAAAAAGAAAATGGTATTGCTAGATACTAGAGTAGCCTCAGTGTGGCAAAGAGCTCATATTAAAGGCGCGATACCCTTTCCTTATTACACCGAACTAGAAGGGCACTTAGTAGACTTACCTAAAGATGTACAAATTGTCGGTTATTGCTCTTGCCCAAGAGCGGCGACAGAATACGTCATTAAGCAGCTCAGAGAGCTTGGCTACAACAAAACCGCTGTATTATATGAAGGGATTTTTGGTTGGATGAACTTTGGTTACCCAGTGATGCGTGCAGAAAGTATAGTTGATGAGGATGAGGAAAAAGAAGAGCCACAGCACTAAAAACAAGTTAATCGATTTTTTAAACTCTTGGATTCAAATAATAATTTACTGATCAAAAAAATCATCAAAGTTCTGTTGTAATTTTTCGAAGTATTGTCCTACATGTAAACCGTCAACTAATGCATGGTGGACCTCTACAGATACAGGCATGGCTATTTCGTTGTGGTTCTTTTTGTATTTTCCCATCACTATTCTTGGTACTGAGTCATGTTCATCTTGCTTTTGAGCATGAGAAAAGCTGGTAAAATGTAACCAAGGTAACACCGAACAGAAAATTTTATTGTCTATGTTATTTGACGACGTTAAAGACTTATAACCGTTTTTTACTTGGGCTAATTGTTGGGTAGCTCGCTGATAAAATATATCAAAGTTTTTACACCCACCAAATTCACAAAAACTAAAACTTTCGTCATTGTTTAACACAGTACAACTTATTTCCAATTCATCATGAATATCGACTTCATTGTTGTTAATGCGCAACCTAAATGGTTCTATTTGATTTGCTGTGTATCCGAGCAGAAACAAAGAACAGATAAAGAAAGATAGCTGATTTTCTTTACAATAATTAAGGGGTTTAGTGACATCAACTGTCCCACACACATTGAAGAATGGTTGTTTAAAGCTAGTATAAAATTCAAAATGTTCTTTTCTATGCCAGCTACTGAGTTCAATTTTCTTCATATGATTCAATAGTGTAATGGGATTACAAATATATTAACCTGTTTTTAATCGTTGTTCACATTAGTCTAAAAATAAATCTCCCTAAGGTTTGTACTAAGACTAAAGTTTCATTGTTTGCTCTCGATTTTTATATATAGTACTGAAGTTACGACTATATTTAATACAAAACATTACCAAAAATTAAGATGAATATTGAAGACTCATTATCTTTTTTATCAAACGTTTTAATTAAAGTGAAACGAGGCCAGTTATGATTCATTTTAAAAAAATAAACCAAAAACTTACCGTAGCATTTTTATCAATGGCTTTAATTCCGCTATTCATTTTTGCTTTTTTAAGTATTAATACCGCAAGCAACTCAATTAAATCAATGGCCTTTAATCAGTTAGAGTCTATGCGTTCAGTAAAAAAAGCGCAGCTGAATAATTATCTTGACGCCCTAAAAGCGAGCTTATTGGTTATTAAAAATGATCCGTATTTAATAGAAGGATTTACTAAGTTTGATGCGGCATTCAGCGGCGCCAAAATTCAAGATGATGGATGGAAATCTGCAGAGACAAAATATGACAGCCGGTTAAAACAAATTAACCAAATAAACGGTTGGTACGACTTGTTTTTAATTAATAATAATGGAGACATTATTTACACCGCAGCAAAAGAATCTGATTTAGGGATGAATATCCCAAATTCTAACTTAGCAAACACAAGTATTGGTGTAGGCTTTCAATTAGCAAAAACCAGCAACTCCGATACAACCGTTATCAGCGACTTTAAACCCTATCCACCGTCAAATAATGAACCCGCTGCTTTTATAATGTTAAAGCTAGACTCTCAAATGGGTTATATCGCATTACAATTTCCTTTAGACAAGGTCAATAAAATTATGCAGCAACGAGATGGAATGGGAGAAACGGGTGAAACCTATTTAGTTGGCCATGATAAATTAATGCGTTCAGATTCGTATTTAGATCCCAAAGGACATTCGGTCATCGCCTCTTTTGCTGGTAATGTGAAAGAAAATGGGGTTGATACAAAAGCAGTTAGTGAAGCATTTATGGGGAAAACAAACAGTGAAATCATCATTGATTACAATGGAAATCCTGTGCTGTCAGCTTATACCACAATAGACGTGGGAGATTTTAAGTGGGCCATGATTGCAGAAATAGATGAAGCCGAAGCATTTGAAACAAGTGGCACTTTAATCCAACTTTCAATTATTACTATGCTAATAGTGACTGGGCTTGTTTATGTTATTTCTCTATTAATTTCTAAAAATATTAGTGCACCTATAGTACAAGTTGCGCAAGACGTACACCGTATTGCAGCCGGTGATTTAACGGTACAAGTTAAAATTGACCAACATAATGAGTTAGGTATGTTGCAACGTTCGATGTCAGAGATGATTATAAAATTACGCGATATGATCGAACACATTGGTAAGTCATCCGAACAACAAGCGACAGCCTCCGAAGAGCTTTCAGCTATTACCGAAGTAACCAATAAAAATGTTATTCGGCAACATAAAGCAACGGATCAAGTGGCCGCGGCTATTGCTGAAATGAGTGCTTCTGTTGATGAAGTAACAAACAATACAAATGAAGCTTCTGGTGCGGCAAATGAATCTAAAACGTTAGTCGATAAGGGTAGTCTTGCCGTTCAACGCACTATTGACGGAATTATTGATTTATCATCTGTGATGAAATTATCACAAGCACTTATTACCGATGTACAAGACGGCACTACAAATATTGCTAATATTTTAGTGGTTATCAAAGGCATTGCTGACCAAACAAATTTATTGGCACTAAATGCGGCAATTGAAGCAGCAAGAGCTGGGGAACAAGGCCGTGGATTTGCCGTTGTGGCTGATGAAGTTAGAACATTGTCACAAAATACACAAAAATCAACAATCGAAATTGAGAATATGATCCAAGCTCTGGAATCCAAAGTGTCAGCGGCGACGGAGTCTATGAACAAAGGGGCGGATCAAGCGGAAAGTATTGTAGAAAAAACCCACGAAGTAACTGAAGTGTTGGCTAAAATACAGGAAACAGTATCGATGATTTCAGATATGAATATTCAGATTTCAACTGCAACACAACAGCAAAGCACGGTAGCAAGAGAGATTAGCCAACAGGCGTCAAATATTAGCTTAATTTCTATGGAAACAGGTGAAAGTGCCAAAGAAATAAACACCGCGAGTAACGAACTAGCTAACTTGGCTGTAGATCTTTCTGAACAAGTAAAAGCCTTTAAACTAAACTAAACAGCGAAGCAGTTATTATTGATGAAAAAAAATTGAAGGAGCCAAATAACCTGAATTCTGGTTAAGGCGTGCCGCTTCCTTTTAAGTAATTTCAATAAAAACAGTATGTTAGAAAATTGTAATTACATTGCCAAGACATGGAGCACATCCAGTGCTGCTATTATTACGTTTATCAAGGCGAGCTTGTGAAGGAATAGCCCGCTATTGTGAGCAAGTTCAACGAAGATAGGCATGATAATAGCGGTTCTGGACGGTATGGCTTATCCAGAGCTCAGGTTAAATAGCAGCAACCACAACACGGTTTCTACCCTCATTTTTGCCTGCATACAAAGCTTTGTCAGCTAAATCCACCAAATGTTCAATAGAAGTGAGTTGCTCATTACTAATTGTACATATTCCTATAGTGGCGGTTAATGTTAATTGTATTTCATCATTAATAAAGACTGAGGTTTGTTCAATACTAGTACGAATATTATTGGCAATATCCAGTGCTTTTTGTGCATCGATATTTTTGATGACTACAATAAACTCCTCGCCACCAAACCGTCCGGCGATGTCACTACTATCACGCACGTTTTGTTGTATCAATTTTGCAACCTGTTTTAAGCAAACATCCCCTGCTAGGTGACCATAGCTATCATTTATTGATTTAAAGTGGTCTAAGTCAATCATCATCAAAGACAATTGGCCTTTTTGATTTCTTGATTGGTCAATAACTGTTTGTAAAAAGGTCATTATAGAGCGGCGATTTTTAAGCCCAGTTAAAAGGTCAGTCTCGGCTTGTTCACTTATCTTGTTACCAAACGCACCATAAATTCGATTAAATTGTACGCCTAATGCTGTACTTAACAATACAGACAAGCATAGCCATATAGCTCTTGATGCAGTTTTATTCTGGGGAACATTTTCATAGGTAAAGTCAGGAAAGAAACCCACGCCTATAAAAAGGCAAAACACCAAGATGACAACAATAAGTCCAGTCATCCAAGTATATTTAGCGTTACTAACTAAAGCGATAAACATTGGGGTAATAGGAAATAAATAAGCAAATTGACTGTTTACACCACCAGATACAAAGGTAATTGGCGACAGTACTAACAAACCAATACACGTAAACAACATGGGATACCAAGATTTGGGCTGGGTGTATTTTAAATAGACAAACACGCAACCCATTGCAAGTGAATTGAATATTCCTATATAGGTAAACAAAATATCTTGCTCTATCATCATCGGCCTGATGATAGTGGCTAATGATGTTACGAAAAAAGCTAAAAACGCGGCCTTTAACGTTACCGCATACCTGATTTTTTCAATAAACACTTAACTTTCCTTAACCGTTTTATCGCTACATATAAAAGATTCGCTACCACTACATATTAATATGCCACTACCCCTGCCCAACAGGGATATTAAAGGTGCCAGCATGAATACTCTCAATATCAATGGCATCAAAGCTATATTCTGTGTGGCAATATTGGCAATTCATTTTAATATCACCATCTTTAGCAACAATGTCTAACAACTCCTCTTTGCTTAATCCAGAAAGCGCTACGGCGCTACGTTCCTTGCTGCAATTACATTTAAAGACCACTTTAGTCGCTGGGTATATCTCAATGTCTTCTTGATGGTATAAACGATGCAAAATATCTTCAGCGGATAACCCGAATAACTCTTCGTTTTTGATGGTATCTGTTAAAGCACTGAGATGTTCAAAGGCCGTGTCGGCTTTATCTGTTGTTTGACTGCTAGTAGGCATTATTTGTAAAAACATGCCACAGGCTTTAGATTGTTTGTCTATTAGCTGCGTTCGCAATATTACTTTAGTGGCTAGCTGTTCAGATTGTTCAAAGTAACCTTCAATACATTGAGCCAAAGTAGGTTTATCTAAAGCAACCATGCCTTGATAACGTTCGCCGTCTTCTGGCGTAATAGTGATCACCAGCACCCCTTTTTTCACCAATTCATTGAAGTCTGTAGGCAATACAGTTAACGCTTCATCCCAGCGAGCGACACCTCGCAATTGCTGATTGTGGGTGCCGTTGATAACAGCATAGCTAAGAGGGCCTTCTCCTTGAATTTGGATGGCAATATCACCTTTAAACTTTAATGTGGCGGTCAACAAACTAGCTGCGGCCATCAATTCACCTAAAAGTTGTTGGATAACAGGCGGATATGGATAAGAATCCAAAATAGCCTGAAAACTTTTTTCTAAACGCACCATCTCGCCTCTGACGTTGCCTTGGTTGAATAAATATCGATGAAGTTGGTCAAATGCCATGTTGTTTACCTTACTAATTATTGTTGTTTAAATTGAATAATTTGGCGACGCTGCTTTTTGTCTGGTCGGTGATCAGGTCTGGGGCTATGAAAAATACTTAGTTTACGTGCTTCTGCGTTGCTTGCACGTAACCTTTCACTAGCTGCCGTTTCTTCATACATAAGTTGCGCAAGTGGTGCCCCTAGTCGCTGTTCTTTTACCTGCACTACAAGCACCTCTTTTAAATCGTAACCTTGGGGAACTTTTATAGTTGCTCCCAACTCTACTATTTTGCCGGGTTTACTGCGTTGCCCGTTGTATTGCACCTTGCCAGATTGCACAGCATCTCTGGCCATGGATCGAGTTTTATAAAAACGGGCAGCCCAAAGCCATTTGTCTAAGCGTATACTTTTGCTTTTATCAGGATTTTTTTGCATAGGGTAGACTCTTTAAATTTGTATTTATTTGTAACGAAAGAAGAATTAAGGTTGTCGCCCTTGTCCCTACTCGTTATCATTGCCAAGTTAAGCTTTAATTTAAACATCCCACCGAGAGACAATGACAGTCGTTAATCATACCGCTAATCAATTATGGCTCCAACTAGTCAAAAACCAACAAAAATTAAATTTGTTGGTGGTAATGCTATTGGCGATTTTTCTGCTTGCTTACGCAGCAGAATTGACGTGGCGTTTATGGCCACAACCAGCTAGCAATAGCAGAATAACCAATATGTCTAGTGGCCAACCTGTTATACAAAAAAACGCTAATAACAGGTTAAACTTGGCTGACATCAAACGACTAAATTTATTTGGTAATTATGATGCAGCCCCCGTTGTAGAAACAGAAGAAATAACAGATGCGCCAGTTACACGACTTAGCTTGACCTTAACGGGCGTAGTTGCCAGCTCTGCAAAAGATCAGGGTGCAGCAATAATCGAAAATAATAAGCAACAACAAACTTATGGTATTGGTGAAAAAATTGAAGGTACTAATGCTTCTTTGAAAGAAGTCTATGCTGACAGAGTTATTATCAAAAATGGCGCCTCCCATGAAACCTTAATGTTAGATGGTGTGGATTATAAGAAAAATGTTGTACAAGTGCCTGTTAAAAGTGCGCAACAGAACAACCCGAGCTCAAATCGCCGAACATTGTCTGATGACGCAATTCAAGCCAGTAGGGATTTACAACAGCAACCGGCCAGCTTTGTTGATTACATTTCCGTATCACCACACCGTCCTAATGGCGAATTGTCAGGTTATCAGGTGAGCCCCGGTAAAAAGCCTGCTTTGTTTGCAGCCGTAGGACTAAAACCAGGTGATGTGATCACCGATATAAACGGTTTAGATTTAACCGATATGCAACAAGCATTAGAAGCAATGAATATGCTCAAAGAACTGCAATCTTTGCAAATGACAGTACAACGCGAAGATGAACTTATTACTATTTACCTTGATCTACCCCAAGGGGAAGAGGAACCAGAAACATGATCTGTATGTCACGCAATCGCTTGCCTGTTCGCAAACGCTCCAATGTATTAAAAGGATTACTCCTAGTTATTGGCAGTGCGTTTTTTGCTGTTTCTAGCCTAGTGGCTGCAGCGGACTATTCTCCGAATTTTAAAGACACTGAAATCGATGAATTTATTAATATAGTGGGTAAAAACTTAAAAAAGACCATCATTGTTGATCCTAATGTACGAGGAAAAATTACCGTACGTAGTTATGACTTATTAAACGAAGAGCAGTATTACCAGTTTTTCTTAAACGTACTGCAAGTTTATGGTTATTCAGCAATAGAAATGTCCACTGGTGTGATAAAAGTGATACGTTCAAAGGATGCAAAATCCTCGAATATTCCAGTGGTTGGAGAGAATTTACTTGATGGTGATGAGATGATCACCCGCGTTGTGCCTGTGTATAACGTGCCAGTAAGAGAACTTGCCCCTTTGCTTCGTCAGCTTAATGATACTGCAGGCGGTGGTAATGTAGTAAGTCACGACCCGTCAAACGTAATGATGCTTACTGGTCGCGCCGCTGTGGTTAATCGTTTAGTTGAAATTATCGAACGTGTGGACCAAGCAGGCGATGAAGAAGTCGAAATTGTAGAACTAAAATATGCTTCTTCAACCGAACTAGTGCGTATTATCGAAAGTATTAATAAATCTCAAGGCAAAACCAACGCCGGAGATAAATCAGCTCCAAGAGTGGTGGCCGATGACAGAACCAACAGCATCATTGTTAGTGGTGATATAAAAGCCCGTAAACGTCTAATTAATTTAATTGAGCGAATGGATTCTGAACTGGAAACCAGTGGTAATACTCGCGTAATTTTTCTAAATTACGCAAAATCAGAAGATTTAGTGAAAGTATTGCAAGGCGTCAGCGCCAGCATTCAAGCTGATGGACAAGGCGCAGCTAAAAGTCGTCAATCCACATCCCGTGAAGTCAGTATTGACTCCCACCAAGATTCAAACGCACTAGTGATAACCGCTGAACCCGATATGATGCGCTCACTGGAAGACGTGATACGTAAATTGGATGTGCGCCGCGCTCAAGTGCAAGTGGAAGCCATTATTGTTGAAGTATTTGAAGGTGACGGTACCACTTTAGGTGTGCAGTGGGCCAATGAAAAAGGTGGCGGCACCCAGTTTACTAATGGTGTGGTAGGCATCGGCTCCCTCGCTGTCGGCGTCGATCAAGCCCAAGACAAAACTATTGTAGATACCATTACCACAACCAATGATGGTGACGTAGTAGTGGTACCCACTGAAAAAACTCAACTCGGGGATTTAACCACACTGGCATCATTGCTTGGCGGGGTAAATGGATTCTTGTTAGGCGGAGTGACTGACGGTTGGGGAGCAGTTTTACAAGCAGTTAGTACCGATACCAATTCTAATATATTGGCTACACCACATCTGACAACTATGGACAACGAAGAAGCCTTTTTTATAGTGGGCCAAGAAGTACCAATTATTACTGGTTCAACAACAAGTTCAAGTAATTCGAATCCTTTCCAGTCTGTAGAGCGTCAAGAAGTGGGAATCAAGTTAAAAGTAACCCCACAAATTAACGAGGGTACTGCGGTTCAATTACTGATTGAACAAGAAGTCTCTAGCGTCAGCGGGGCTACGTCAGTTGACGTTATTATCAATAAGCGCGAAATTAAAACCTCTGTCATAGTAGAAGACGGCGGCACAATTGTACTAGGCGGATTAATCGATGATGCAGTACAAGAAAGTGTATCTAAAGTACCATTATTAGGAGATATTCCGATCCTTGGTCACTTGTTTAAGTCGACATCCACTAGTGTAAGCAAACGTAACTTGATGGTATTTATTCGTCCTACCATAATACGTGATGGTGTGACTATGAATAAAATTAGTCAGAAAAAATACCAATATATACGTGCTCAGCAACTAAAACGTCAGTCACAAGGTATTCCATTAATGCCCTTTACCGAAGGCCCATCTTTGCCTGATTGGGATAACTCTTTAAGTCTGCCACCATCTTATGAAGAATATCTTCTTAACAAAGACAAAGCAGAGGATAAGGACTAGTCATGTCATCCGCCAACCTACGCGCTGCGGATGCCGAAGAGCAGGCATTATTAGAGTCAGGTACAGATCTTGATATGCCTATCGACGAGCCCGAGCACAAACAACTGGCTTTTAGTTTTGCTAAGCGTCATCAGGTATTACTTGATACGGGCGAAGAGCCAGCCATTTTGTATCATACCCAAAATACTAAGTTTCAAGTGTTTGCGGAAGTCAGACGCTTTTTAGGCGCAGAATTTCGTCTCAAGGAAATCGAACTAGAAAAATTCGAATCCATATTAACTAATGCCTTCCAACGAGATTCATCGGCAGCCAAGCAGTTAATGGAAGACATAGGCAACGAAAGTGATTTGTTTAGCCTTGCCGAAGACTTGCCCGACACCGAAGATCTGTTAGAAAGCGAAGATGATGCGCCCATTATCAAACTTATTAACGCCATGCTGGGTGAAGCCATCAAGGAAGGTGCGTCAGATATTCATATCGAAACCTTCGAAACTCAGCTTTTAGTGCGTTTTAGAGTAGACGGTGTATTACGAGAAATTTTACGTCCCAATCGTAAAATGGCTTCGATGTTAGTGTCCCGTATCAAAGTTATGTCGAAAATGGACATAGCAGAAAAACGTGTTCCACAGGATGGTCGTATTACCTTGCGTATAGCTGGTCGTGCGGTTGACGTGCGAGTCTCCACTATGCCTTCTAGTCACGGCGAACGCGTGGTATTACGTTTACTCGATAAAAACAACGTACGCCTAAACTTGCAAGACTTAGGCATGACTAAAGCTAATCGCGATTTCTTTTCTGTTTTAGTGCGTAAACCTCATGGCATTATCTTAGTTACAGGTCCTACAGGTTCAGGTAAATCGACTACTTTGTATGCGGGCTTAAGTGAAATTAATTCCAAAGACCGTAATATTTTAACAGTAGAAGACCCCATAGAATTTGACTTGCAAGGCATAGGTCAAACTCAGGTTAACGCCAAAGTCGATATGACCTTTGCTCGGGGCCTAAGAGCAATATTGCGTCAAGATCCTGATGTTGTCATGGTGGGTGAAATTCGAGATTTAGAGACAGCTCAAATTAGTGTACAAGCCAGTTTAACCGGTCACTTAGTGATGTCGACTTTACACACTAACACCGCTGCCGGCGCCATCACCCGTTTGGAAGATATGGGTATCGAACCCTTCTTATTATCCTCTAGTTTATTAGCAGTATTGTCGCAACGTTTGGTACGTACTTTATGCCCAGATTGTAAAACGCCACATTTACCCAGTGAGCAAGAATGCGAAATCTTAGGCATAAAACCAGCAGATGCTTCTGACCACGCGGTTCATTCGCCTAAAGGATGCGCCGCTTGTAACCAAACTGGCTACCGTGGCAGAACAGGTATTCACGAATTATTAGTGGTAGACGAAGGGATACGAGAACTGGTACATACTGGTCACGGTGAACAAGCCATTGAAAAATATATTCGCCAAAATACACCGAGTATTCGTGATGATGGTTGTGCCAAAGTATTGTTAGGCATTACCTCACTTGAAGAAGTGTTGCGTGTCACAAGGGAAGATTAAATGGCGGCTTATGCATATCAAGCCATGGATAAAAGTGGCAAAAACAAAAGTGGTGTTTTAGAGGGCGATAACCCTAGGCAAATACGTCAACAATTGCGTGAAAAAGGGTTAATACCCATGCAAGTTGAACAAGTGGCTGAGAAAGAACGCAAGTCACAAGCAGGCTTTACCTTATTTAAAAACAGCATATCGGCAGCCGATTTATCACTACTTACACGGCAATTATCTACCTTAGTTGAAGCTTCCTTACCTATTGAAGAGGCTTTGCTGGCTGTTGCTGAGCAATGTGAAAAACCACGTCAAAAAAATATGATGAGGGCAGTGCGCAGTAAGGTGGTTGAAGGTCACACCTTAGCCGACGCTATGGCGGAATTCCCCCACGTATTTGATGATTTGTTTCGCGCTATGGTAGCTGCGGGTGAAAAATCGGGGCATCTTGATACTGTGCTTAACCGTTTGGCTGATTACACTGAAAAGCGTCAGCAAACTAAAAGCCAAATTACTCAAGCGATGGTTTATCCCAGCATTATGATGTTTTTTGCCTTTGCCATAGTGATATTACTATTAACTGTTGTGGTTCCAAAAATTGTTGGGCAGTTTCAAAATATGGGACAAGCCTTACCTACCATTACTCAAATATTAATTGATGTCAGTGAATTTTTGCGAACTTATGGGTTGGCGCTGGGCGTAGTGATAATGACAATCGCTGTGATCGTCAATAGCATGCTACAAAAGCCAGCAATGAAAAAACGCTATCATAAGTTTATTCTTGACTTACCCATTCTTGGAAAATTATCTAAAGGCATAAATACCGCTAGATTTGCTCGTACTTTAAGCATATTGACTTCTAGCGCAGTGCCCCTGTTAGAAAGTATGCGTATTGCCAGTGAAGTACTTGAGAACTTACATATAAGGGCTGCGGTCAACACAGCTGCAGGTTTTGTAAAAGAAGGCTCAAGTTTGCGAGCATCACTGGATCAAACTAAAATGTTTCCACCTATGATGATGCATATGATTGCATCAGGTGAACGTAGTGGTGAATTACAACAAATGCTAGCACGAGCGGCAGATAATCAAGACAGACAATTTGAATCTTTGGTGGGTGTGTCACTCAAAATATTCGAACCTATACTCATTGTGACTATGGCAAGCGTTGTGCTATTTATTGTAATGGCGATCCTGCAACCTATTTTAGCTTTAAACTCTATGGTGAACATCTAATGAAACAACTTAACTCTTTAAACAAAAACAAACGCAGTAACGCAGGCTTTACTCTCATTGAAGTTATGGTGGTATTACTGATTATTGGTATCATGGCAGGCATGATTGCACCGCAAATATTGGGCAACCAAGAAGAAGCGCAAATTAAATCAGCTGCTATTGATATCCAAAGTTTAGAAAATGCATTAACCCAGTATAAATTAAGCAACAATGTATTCCCAACGACTGAACAAGGTTTAGAAGCCTTAGTCAAAGAACCTACAGTTGACCCTATTCCACGCAACTACAGAACAAACGGTTATATCACCCGCCTACCCAATGATCCTTGGAACAATCCTTACCAATTAATAAGCCCAGGAGAACTAGGACGGATTGACATTTTTTCTAATGGCCCAGATGGCGAACCAGGCACCGAGGACGATATTGGTAACTGGAATATAAACGATTACTTAAACTAGTTAAATTGATCGCTAACTAAGATGTCTATTCGTCGCACACCTTTCGCCAAACATGCTGGCTTTACCCTGATTGAAGTCATGGTGGTGTTGTTAATCATGGGATTGGCAACAGGTACAGTCATGCTCAGTTACTCGGGCGAAAGTGGTCAGGATTTACTCAAAAAACAAACCCAACGTTTGCAAGTGGTATTTAATATGGCGTCGGATTACGCGGTGCTAAACCAAAAACAATTGGGTTTAAGAGTCGAAGATAAAAATCGCAGCTATTATTTTATGTACCTTGATGAAGAGCAAGAATGGCAAAAACTTGAGCTTGATAAAACCTTTGCTGAACATCAATTACCAAAATCATTTAACTTGGAACTGTCTTTAACCGACTTACCCTGGGAAACTGAAGATAGCCTTTTCAGTAGCGAAGTGTTTGATGAAGGGCTATCAGTATCTGATGATGGGGTAGAAATAGGTAAAGAAGAAGATAAGAAACTCGACCCTCCGCAAATTTTTATTTTTTCTAGTGGTGAAATCACTCCATTTTCTATCACTTTAGCTTACGAACCAGAGTTTAGTAATGAGCAACCAAGTTACTTTCGGGTTAATGGTCAAGATAGCACTCCTTTAACAACCGAAGGGCCCTTAGATGCGCCCTAACTCACTGCATTCAAAAAGTCGCAAATATCAGTCTGGGATGACGTTACTTGAAGTCATGGTAGCGCTGTTCATTTTTGCTATAACAGGCACCGCTATTATGAAGGCTGCTAGCGATCATCTAACTGGTGTTGGCCAAATTGAAGATATTACTTTTGCGACTTGGGTTGCCAATAATCGCCTCACTCAATTACACATAGATACCACTTGGCCTATCAAAAACAATAAAAAAGGTGAGCAAGAAATGGCTGGTCGAAAGTGGTACTGGCAACAGCGAGTAAATAAAACCAACGACGATGACATGGTACAAGTAGAAGTGTCTGTTGGATTGGACGAGCAATATCAAGGTACAGTAACCTCAGTCAGCACCTTTATTGCTAAGCAAACTTAAACATGACCCGCTCACCAAATCATCACACCCGCGGTTTTACCCTAATAGAAATCCTGGTCGCCATGGCAATATTTACCCTCATTGGCTTGGCTAGTACAGGTGTGCTCACATCAGTCATTAATAGTGACCAATTGTCTTCTGAACGTTTTGCTAAATTGGAAGAATTACAAAGGGCGATGCTGAC
Source organism: Paraglaciecola arctica BSs20135 (assembly GCF_000314995.1). Classification (GTDB taxonomy): domain Bacteria; phylum Pseudomonadota; class Gammaproteobacteria; order Enterobacterales; family Alteromonadaceae; genus Paraglaciecola; species Paraglaciecola arctica. The sequence goes on from NZ_BAEO01000012.1 coordinate 48,214, forward strand.
CATGGAACGGGATATCTTACAGATTGTGCCTCGCGCAGTACGTGTTAATGGCGAATTTGTTAGTGCTGTTACGACCGGTGGTGAAGACGTATTTGATAGCGAAGCCGATGGCCTAGGTTTTGTACGCGTCGGCCGGTATAACCCGCAAATGTTGTTACCTCGAAGTACGCTGCAAGCAGTTGGTTATCGTTTACAGGAAAATCAACTGCAGCGTTTGTACGGTAATTATGTAGATAATGTAATTGGTTACGAGCCTAAAATAAAAATTATATTGTCGGACATAGAGGATTTTAGAGTCACCTTTTTGACCGATGTAACACAGCTAGAGGATCCTGAAAAATGGCAAGAAACCTATTCTAGCGCAGATTTACCAATAGCGATTTCCATCACTTTTGTAAGTAAAACCTTTGGTGAAATTCGCCGCGAATTTATGTTGGCAAACGGCGTATGAATCCCCAAAAGAGCAAACAACAAGGCGTAGCCCTAATAGTAGTGTTATTAATTGTGGCTATCGTTAGCGTGCTCGCCACAGAAATGGGTAGTCGTTTGCAGTTACAAGTTAAACGCGCATCCAATATAAAGGAAAACAATCAAGCGTATTGGTATGCCATGGGGGCTGAGCAATATGCGCGAAAGTCCATTAAACAACTAATGGTTAATGATGGCAAAGTCATTCATCTCGAACAGCCGTGGAATCAAGAGTTTGTCTATCCAATAGAAGGGGGGGGCATTCAAGCACAACTAATAGATATGCAAAGCTGCTTTAACCTTAATGCGTTAAGAGTGCCCGCAGATAATCCATCAGGCGGAGGAGAGCCGCTGTTGCCGGACCGCATGTTAGCTTTCGAACGTTTGTTACAGAATGTAGATCCCGCAATTCCAAGTTATAATATTGATATACTCCGTGACTCATTAGTCGATTGGTTAGACCAAGATGACAGACAAACGGGCTATGGAGCAGAAGACAGTGAATACGAAAGTCTACAATTTCCTTATGTTGCAGCTAATAACTTTATGGTACACAAATCGGAATTACGCTTAATTCATGGGGTTGAAGTCTCTTGGCTAAGAGAATTACTTAAACTAGTGTGTGTATTACCCAATGACAGTTTATTTTTAATCAATATCAATACTGTGAGTGAAGAAAATGCGGCTGTTATTGCCGCCGCGACTGGGCTTCCCTTATCTGACGCTCAATCTTTACTTGCCAATCGGGGTTCAGAAGGTTATCAAACCACTGAAGCGTTTTTTAACGACCCAAGCATCCAAGCCTTAGAGCCTAGACTTAGTGAGGAACAGAAAAAATGGTTTGATGTAAAAACATCACATTTTATTTTGCACACTAAAACAAAGTACAATGAAGCAACTTTTTCAATGAAAACCTTATTTAAGGTAGACTCGAGTAACAATGTGAATATCATCAGGCGTGATTTTGGCGGTTTTTGATAAGCAGGTTTTCAACGAAAATGAATTTTTAATCCATAACAATTAACAAGGTATATAAACCTTATGGAACAGTTAGTAGTGCGTCTAGGCGCCAACCCAGATGAATCTATTCATTGGATTGTGTGGTCTAGCCAACAAAACGAAATTATTGCCTCTGGTGAGTTACCAGATGCGACACAATTAGCTACTTTAGCAGACAGAGCCGGTAGAAGACCGATATGTGCTTTAGTGCCCACCAGCGACATTTTACTCAAGTGGGTTGAGTTACCTGCTAAAGCTGGGCGCAAAGCATTAGCCGCGATCCCGTTTATGCTAGAAGAAGAAATAAGTGGTGATATTTCGCAACAATTTTTTGCCCTTGGTCCTAAAGATGGCAATAAACAAGCTGTCGCTGTTGTTAACAAAGAAAAGTTACAAAGTTGGCTAGACACAATCGCAGCAGCGGGTTTAGCCTGTGACCAACTCATACCTGACGTTTTGGCATTGCCATTAGCAGATAAAGACGCATGGTCTATCTTAGAGCTAGGTCAACAACTGCTGGTTCGTAAGGATGATTGGGCGGGTTTACAAGGAGAGAGAGACTGGTTAATTCAAGCCATTAATCATCTTGCGCGACAATATGCTAAAGAGCACGAACAAGCACTTTTGGTTAATGATTATTCTGGCGCTGATTTGGCGAATGTAGAGAACCTAGATGTAACTGTTATGCCGCTAGAATTGCCAATGAAAGTTTTAGCTCAAGGAGCTGAATCAACAAAATTCAACTTGTTGCAGGGCGAGTACAAAGTTAACAAAAAAGCAGGCGGTGAATGGAAAAAATGGCGTTTAGCTGCGGTGTTGGCAGTAATTGCACTATTCATCAGTTTAATTGATAAAAGCCTAGAGCAGAGCCAACTCAATGAGCAACTATCAAGTTTAAAGGCGCAAGTTAGCAGTGAGTATAAACGTGCATTTCCAAATGCAGGTACTTATCGAGATCTTAGAAGTACCATGGAACGCCAAATGAAAGCCTTAGAACAAGGTGGTACAGGGGCATCAATATTAGTTATGTTGAGTCAACTAAGACCGGCATTTGAAGAGTCCAAGGTTAAACCACAAACTATGCGTTTTGACAGTAATCGCGGTGAATTGCGTATTCAAGCCGTAGCCAGTAATTTTGGAGCTTTAGACAAGTTTAAACGCCAAGCAGAAGCTCAAGGGTTTACTGTTGAGCAAGGCTCTATTAATCAAAAAGACAATCAGGTAGTCGGCACATTGACGATTAGGAGTTAATTTGGACAAGCTCAAAAGTATGTACTTACAACTAAGTGGACGTGAACAACGCTTAGTGATTATTTCAGCGATATTAGTATTAATAGCCATATTTTATTGGGGTATTTGGTCGCCACTCAATACGTCACTAGAGCGCGGACAAGTCGCAGTCAAGAACCAAACAGAATTACTTGATTGGGTACAAAAAAACGCCAACAAAGCGATTCAACTACGTAGTAGTGGCGGTAAAAATGCCTCTTTTTCAGGATCATTACTTCAAGCGGTGAACCAATCCGCTACTCGAATGAAAATTGCCATTTCTCGGGTGCAACCTCAAGGTGACGAAATACAAGTATGGATAGACCAAGCCCCCTTTAACGACTTACTAAGTTGGTTACAGTCACTTGAAAAAACCGGTGTGAGTATATTAGACATTGATATCGCAGAGTCTGATTTGCCTGGGCAAGTTAAAATTCGTCGTTTAAAATTAGGGAAATCATGAAGTCAGTTTTGAAATGGGGCAGCTTATGCCTTGTGGTTTATTTGGTATTTTTAATTGTTAAATTACCTGCAGTTCATGTTTTAACAAAAATTCCGCTGCCCAAAGAGGTTAGTGTGAGTGGCATATCAGGTACCATTTGGCACGGGCATTTACAACGAGCTCAAATAAACGGATTGCCTGTCTCTAATGTCGACTGGACTCTGTCCTTTTTACCTTTAATACTTGGCGAAATAAGTGCAGAGATAAAAGCAGGTGATATACGCGATGTCGACCAAATATCAGCAAATGGACATGTTAACGTCGCAGGACAGCACCTCAAAGTAGAGAATTTATTGGCTTACATGCCGACTGGGCTGGTGATCAGTTTGTTACCTTTACCTATTCCAGTTCAAGCTGACGGGCGTTTTAAAGTACAACTCGATGAAGTTGATTATAAAAACGGCTGTCAAAAATTCACAGGAAAAGGCCAATGGCTTAATGCTAACTTTACTGGCACAACAGGAGTGATAGACCTAGGCAACTTTAATGCCGACTTAAGCTGCGAAAATGGCAGTGTTGTGTTGGATGTCAAACAACCTAACCGTTTTGGCTTAACGGCAAAAGCCACAATTCCAGCAGATATGAAATTCAAAATTTTAGGACGCTTCAAACCAGATGCCAACTTACCTAAAGAAGTGCACCAAGCAGCGCAATTTTTTGGTAAAGCCGATGCTGATGGATATTATCCAATTAAGTTTTAATAAGCACTGTTTACAGTGTTTGACGGGCTGGTCTTAATAACAACTCAGCCAATAAACGGATTAGCCTCAATATCATCTAATAGATAACGATAATCCTGTATTGAAGGAAATTCAGAGATGTCTCTTGAGGGTTGCTGACTATCTGGATTGCTCACTGCTAACAAATGTTTAATGCCAAAGTCTTGGGCAGCCTTTAAAATTCCTAGACTGTCGTCTACAAATAAGGTGTGCTGCGGATTAAAACTAAGTTTTTCTTGAAGTTTTTGCCATAAGACCTGCGACTCTTTGGTCACAGCAAATTCGTGAGTAGATATCAATTGATCTATATGTTGATCTAACTGGGTATGCTCAACTTTTAACGATAAGCTATCAGGATGAGCGTTGGTAACTAAGATCACCTCACGCCCAGAGGCTTTTAAGGCATCAATAAAAGGCAAACTATCATCTCGCATACTGATCAGGTGCTCTATTTCACGTTTAGCCTCAACAATATCTATATCCAGCTTATCAGTCCAAAAATCCAAACAATACCAGCTCAGCGTGCCCATCACTTGCTCATACTCAAGCGCCATCATATCTTTGGCAGCTTGCAGTGCAATAGCATTTTTTTCAGCTAACTTTTTAGGTAAGTGTTCTAACCAAAAGTGATTATCGAAGTGAAGATCGAGTAAGGTGCCGTCCATATCTAACAACACGGTATGAATATCTTTCCAAGCAAGCTTTGACAAGTAGCATGTCCTCTATTTAACAGGTATATTTAAAACACTCGGGGCTGTTGACCTTTCATATATCGATGACATATGAAAGGTCAACAGCCCCTTTAATTCATCTATTTAAAGTTCAATTGACCTTTGAACAGACGAGATCGGCGACTATATTAACGTGAAAAATTCATGAGCAACACAAACAATAAAAAATCACTCCCACAAATTCACGGACGCAAGGTGGTTGCCAAAAGCGGCTTGTTCAAAATCGAACAAGTCGATTTAGAATTTTCCAACGGCGAAACTCGCGTTTTTGAGCGTATGGCTGGCAGTGGCAGGGGCGCCGTTATGGTGGTTCCTTTTATTAATGATGATGAGTTTTTGTTGGTTAGGGAATATGCCGCAGGCACTCATAGCTACGAATTAGGCTTTCCAAAAGGTTTAATTGACCCTGGTGAATCGCCAGAAGTCGCCGCCAATAGAGAGTTAAAAGAAGAAATAGGTTTTGGTACTGAAGTGTTACACCCACTGCATATCGTAAGTATGGCTCCTGCTTTTTTTGATGCTAAGATGACCATTTTTATCGCTGAAAATTTATATCCTAAAGTACTACCCGGTGATGAGCCTGAACCCTTAGAAGTGGTTAAATGGTCTATTCATGATATTGATACCTTATTAGCCAGAGATGATTTTGTAGAAGCAAGATGCATTGTTGCTTTGTTACTTGCGGAAAAATGGTGGAGGAAACGCTAATGCCAACAGAAAACGCACAACAGCTTTTAGATATAGCTAAAAAAACCGCGATAAAGGCAGGCAAGGTAGTATTAGAAATATACGATAGTGGTGATTTTACCAGTTTTCAAAAAGAGGACGACTCCCCGGTCACCACTGCTGACTACAAAGCCAACGAAATCATTATGCAAATGTTGCAAAAGGCAACACCAGACATTCCCATTATGTCTGAAGAAACCGAACTTGGCGCATTAGCAGTACGTAAAACTTGGACACGATATTGGCTTATCGACCCAATAGATGGCACTCAAGAATTTATAGCCCGCAGTGGTGATTTTGCAATAAACATTGCCTTGATAGAAAATAATGTACCTATTATGGGCGTAATTTACTGGCCCACAGGAGGAACGTTGTATTCGGCGTTGAAAGGTCACGGCGCATTTAAAGAATGCCCAATAGAGAGTAAACAAATTTATGTACGTAGTTTAAAAGCCCCTAACGAAGATCCACTAATTATAGCCATTAGCCGCAGACAAGCTCGCGAAAAAGTCATTTCTAGCTTAACTAAAGACCGTGTTTATCAGACCTTACCCACGGGCAGTTGCTCACTCAAAGCCTGCTTAATTGCTGAAGGCAAAGCTGATGTATTTTTACGTTTTGGTGTAACTGGAGAGTGGGATACAGGTGCATCTCAATGTATAGTAGTCGAAGCTGGAGGGAAAATATTGGCACACAATTTTGCCCCGTTAAGTTACAATCTACGTACCAGTGTTATTAACCCTGATTTTTTTATTACAGGCGACCAAAACGTTGACTGGCAAAATATAGTCAAATGCGAATTTGGCAACAACAATCAATCCGCCTAACACCAATACATTTACCTAATTGAGTTAACTATGAGATCTTTTTTACTAAGCACTATTTTAATCAGTTTTTCTTTATGCTGTTTTTCTGCTAACGCCCACTGGATGTTAGTTGAGGGAAAATCCAGCCTGAGTTTTGTATCAACTAAAAATCAAAATATCAGTGAGATCCAACAGTTTAAAAAATTAACAGCTGAATTTAGTCCTGAAGGCAAATTGCAGGTTGAAATTGACTTAGCTAGTATCGACTCCGGTATCGAAATCCGCGACTCCCGTATGCGCGAAAAATTGTTTTTGGTGGATAAGTTACCTTCTGCCAAGCTAACAGCTCAATTGCCTGACAGCGTATTATCTCTTGCAAAAGGCAGCTCAATATTTGTGACAATTCCTGCAGAACTGAGCCTTATGGGGATCGCTAAAACGATTCAGGTAACTGTACAGGTCACGCGAAAAGCTGATAACGGTATAGTGGCTACCAGCACTCGACCAATCTTAATATCAGCTGATGATTTTGGTTTAACCTCGGGGATTGAAATATTGCAAAAACTGGCGGGACTAGATGGCATTGGCCTAACAGTGCCAGTCAACTTTAACTTAGTATTTGTAGCCCACTAAATCCAACGCACTAAGCAATTCTATTGCTGCTCAGTCTCTGACAATTCAAATTCCCCTAGCTGCTGCTTGGGGATGATGTTTACTGTTTCATGTAATTCAGAATAGACTAAAAGTACATCACCTAACTTCAACTGTGCCAGCACTTGCTGTACTTTGTCTTGCAGTGACACATCAGCTTCACCATATTCGGTGCCCTCACGTAATACAAAGCCTTCAATAATATTTAGTAAAGTTTCTTCGCTTAAGTCAGCGATAGGTATGATCATAACGCGTTACCGCTAGATAAATATGTGGCCTGGTTTGTAATAAAAGGCTTAAAGAAAGTATTTGCTCTTTGCTGCATCCAAATTTCAGGTCGCCATGGTGTACCTTGCATAAAGCCCACGTGCCCTCCGTTTTGACTCACTTCCAGGCACACATTTGGCGATAAAGCATTAACATCAGGCACTATACTCTCATGCATAAAAGGATCATCTTTGGCATGCACCACTAAGGTAGGTGTAGCGATAGTTTTAAGAAAACTTCCTGAACTACATTTTTGATAATAATCGTCAGCATTCAAAAAACCGTGTAAAGGGGCAGTAATATGCTCATCAAAATCACGAAAATTTTTAAATTGCTTAATCTGTAATTCTGTCACTTTAAGTAACTTCCCATAATCTATTTTACGCATTTTAATCAACAGGTTGTTAACCATGCTTTTCAGTAAATAGGCTTGGTAAACCCTCGAAAACCCTAGGTTAATACTATTCGCACAGATCTCTAAATTGAACGGTGTAGAAACTGCCATCGCCGCTTTTATGATCCGTTGCTTGGGCTGTTCACTCAAAAGTTTGAGCAACATGTTAGCCCCAAGAGAAAATCCCATAGCCGCTTTGCGTGTTTCAGGAAATTTCTGTTCAAGCCAGTTCAAAAAATACCACGCATCCTCGGTTTCACCTGAGTGATAAGCTCTAGGTGTAGCATTATGTTCACCACCACAACCACGAAAATGCATCAACACCACTGCATAACCTTGCTTTACAAAGTTCGCCGCCATGTCATTGGTATAATGGGAACGAATTGAGCCCTCTAATCCATGGAACATAGCAATTAAGCCCGATGATTTTTGTACATCACCAGCCCAAACTAAATTAACGAAGTCGCCATCTGGCAAAGCTAACTTTTCTTTGCGGTAATCAAGCTTGGCGCGTTTTTGAATAAAACGTGGGAAGATAGTTTGTACATGTCTATTTTTAGCCCACCAGGGTGGCACAAAGTCACTTGTGATTACTTCACCATAACGGACATTTTGATTGGATTGGGGCTTGGAATACATCTACAACTAAAACGTGAATTATTATTAGGATAGGGTACATCAATTACTGGAAAACATAAAAATCTCTTTTGATTCAATCATCAATAAAAATCAGAAGTGTCAATAGCAGACACTCTGGCTGCGCAAGCTTGAATTAAATGATAGCTTCACTGTGTATTCTAGGCTGGCCTAACTTTTCCCCTTAATGGCGGTTAACTGCACGCGCTTCTAAAATCTTATTAGTTGTTAAGGTTAATAACTTGAGGGGTATAATCTCAGTCACTTTAACTGGGTTAATGGTTGTCGACGAAATCTCTGGGCGTCATGCCATTCCAAGCCTTAAAAGCGCGATTGAAACTTCTAGCATCGGAAAAACCCAGTTTATGGGCAATATCATCCAGATTCATATGTTGCGACAGCAACATTTTCGCTTCTTGATTCAAGACTCTCTCTCGAGCTTTTCTAAAACTGCTGTTGCAGTCAGCCAACTTGCGGCGCAATGTCGCAACACTGCACCCTAGACGATCCGCAACCGCCTCTTGGCTGTACAAGCCAGCTTTTAATGCCGTTCTCACTTTGTTCAAAAAATTTTCATGGCTGTCAGGCTCAACTAGCAAATATTGTTTTAATTCGCTGTAAACTCGGGCTGACGTAAGGTGAATATGTTGCTCTCTGCGTAGTTTTACTTTGGCCAGTTCGACTGGATAATGCAGAGCGTAGCAAGAGGCGTTGTAACGGATGGGCAGGTTGGGAAATGCAGCCAAAAACAAAGAGTATTTCTGGCTCGAAGCTCGGCTTTGCAGCTTTTTCAAATCCACTTGCCTCGGATGAGAAAGGCTACAGATCACACCATGCACATATAATAATACGCATTCTAGATTGAATCGAATATGTTCACTGCTGCTGTCATCTAGGTAGGGGAAGTCACGGTCATCGATGACGTATATCACTTCACGGTCTTTCACTTCCACCCTGTTGTAGGCGCCGCCATGAATAAAGTTATAAGAACTCGCCAGTTGTTGCAGGGCGTCTAACAAAGTATCACTACGACTCAAATTAGCCAATACATGATCGTTAGTCCCCGGCAGCAGAGGCCGCTTGGACATATGCAGAGACTCGTCACGCAGTTCGACGGAGAAAGACTCTAGTATTCTTAAAAAGTCCACTATGCTGAGCCGGCCGTTATCTTTCAGGCCTAAATCAGCCAGCACAACTGGCAATGACAACCCAGCAGCGGCCAGAATGGAAGTCAACATCGCCAGACCATGATCATGGATTGCCTGAGGAGGCTGGTGTGACAAAAAGAATGAATCAGGCACCAGTTTACTTTGTCCGATAGAAAAGGAGTCAAGGCAATAAAGCATAAAGCGTCCCGCAAATCAATCTAACTAAAGTACTAAGAGACGTTTCCTACTCTCGCCTCTTGGATTTATCCTCGCTAATAATCAGTTGGCATTAAGCCAGTTTTTAATCTGATTAACGCCGTTTTGCTGCCAACCTAGCTCCAAATGGTTAGTGGCAAGCACGGCAGTACCACCGTTGTTATTGATGCCTGTGGTATCACTACAACTCGCTATAAATACAACACCATCTGAAGGGCCGGTATGTTCATTATGGATCAGCGCGATATCAGATTGATTACCACAAAGATTGTGAACTCGAACAGTAGGATCAGTACCAGCAGCCCTAACCGCATCCACTATTGATTCAGGCATAAACGCATCGATACCCTGAGCGTGGGTATAATAGCCCCAGCCGCCATAATAAGTCGTATGCCAATCCTGTTCACCTACCGATAGTGAATAGGTACTATCCCATTTTTTCAGCATTTGTGCGGCACCAGTAAAATGGCTTGAGGCATAACTCCATTCAGAACCATATTGCCAAACGCCGAAGCAGAGAATGGCGTCATGGGCAGTTGGTCCGTTGATTACACCGCCGCAACCAGGATATACACCAAAAGTTTGGGTCCAACCGTGTCGAAAGGACCAGTCGATACCATTATTCGGACCTCCCAGCATTATCATTCTTCTCACATCATCCTGATAGACAGTTCCCCATGATTGAGTCACGGATGAAATATACATTCGGGCATTAAAGGCACTTTTGGACCAAGTGACCAAATCCACACTCTGTGCGCCGGTTCGAGTTTTGATCACGCTGATAGCATTGGCAATCTGTTCTGACCAGAAATACCCGTCGCCGTTTTTATGGGCCAAGGACAGGGCAAACACCTTAAAGTTATCTGTTGCTAGAGCCTGCATCAAGCCTGTGTTCGGACAAGTCTGCCTCCCACATCCGTAGTCACCAGCCTCATTGGGATTTGCCCATGCTTGATCGGCGTCCTGATTGGCACCGTGGATCAATAACACAGGCGTCGTTTTATTGTTGCTATTCCAATTCGGCCCGTAGTAAAGCAGAAACTTGGCCGAAGAGGGTGTTGGATCGGCAAAAAAAGTGGCTCGTTGACCAGTTTGATTACCGCGACCATCTGAGGGGAAGCTCTCCTGCACCAAATTACCACTGGTATCACGCCACCGTTCAACTTTGGCCCAGCCATTGTTGATGCCACTGCTAAAACTGGCTTCCAGAACAGGACTGGCTGCGTTAACTAAGCTAGCAATAACCGTCAACAGAGCCGCCAGACCGAATTGTTGAAGCCTGCGAGTACCTTTGTACTGAATATTTTTCATCTTTATCATAACAATGCTCTCCTCTGAGTCTGATTATTTTATTTGTTAGGTAACAAATCTGCTTTGAGCTGTTCAGCTAGACTTTGTCTAGCTTGCTGAGCCACAGGTAAGTCGCCAAAGGACAAAAACGCATGGATGGTGCTGTCAAAGTTATCAAAGTGTTTCAATTTTCCGTATTTTTGTAGTTTATCTGCAAATTGTCGACCTTCATCGTTCAACGGATCAAAACCCGCGACTAGGATGGAAGTCGCTGGTAAACGCTGTAAATCAGGCAGAAACATAGGAGAGACCAAAGGATCATCAGCTCGACCGTTTTCATCAAGATAAAAGGCACGAGTGTCATCGATTGCGTCTCTGCTGAGTAAATAATCCCCATTCCCATACTGCTCCCTCGAGGGGTAAGTCCGATGGGGGCTATACACGTCCAGCACAGGATAAATTAAATACAGCCCTTTTAGCTGTATGCCGTTTATGCCATTCATCTGATAACTGGTAGATAAGGCAAGATTAGCGCCAGCGCTATCCCCCATTAGTACTATGTGGTTTGAGTCTAAATTCAGCGACTGAGCATGTTGAAAAAGCCAACTTAATCCTGAGCAGGCATCGTTTAGCCCAGCGGGATATTTGTGTTCCGGAGCCAGTCGGTACTCTAGACTTATAAATGCCATACCACTCAATTCACAAAGACTGGCGACCAAGGCCTGATAACAGTCCAAATTACCCAAAGACCAGCCGCCGCCGTGCAGGAACATAACGACAGGTAATGGGGTGTCTGTCTCAACAGCAGGTAGGTAAAGGCGAGCGGGGATATCACCTGCATCACTAGGTATGTTTAGCTCACTGATCCGGCACTCTGTTGGCAAGGGACCTTGCAAGCCGATAAACATAGCTTGGGCCCCCTCCCGAGAGGTTTCTATCGAAACTTGTTGGTTATGGAGATCCGGCACCTGCTGATTAAATTGTTCCAGAAGGGCTGCGGTTTCATTATCAAGTCTCATACTAAAATCCATATTTTATATCGATACCAAAAGTGCGTGGTGCGCCGTAATAACCCAGCTGTACTCCGGGTGAGGCACTGAGATCGAAACCATGCTGCCGATAGTGCTTGTCGGTCAAGTTTTTGGCATACAGCATGACTTGCCAGCGTTCATCGGTAGAGCGGTATCGAATCGATAAATCCAAAAGTGAATAGGCATCTTGAGCCAACACTTCACTGCTGCTAACTGTCAGATAAGTTTTACTACGATAACTGGATGACAGACTGCCCCATAAGGAACCTTTAGCGCCTATGTCAAACCAGTATTCTAAAGCGAGTCGACCATTCCATTTCGGAGCATTGACCAGCTCTCGTTTGTCACTGACTTCTTCACCGAAGTCACCCATCAAGTTGTCATAGCCCCCCCCCAGATAACCGGCATTAATATTGAGGGTAAGATCGTCGGTCAGCATGCTGCTGAATTCCATCTCAATGCCGTAGATACTTGCTTTCCCAGCATTATCAAACAGGGACAAGAAAGCGCCGGAGTCCGGATCAATAGAAAAACGACTAAGCTGGAAGTTTTTATAATCGTTGTAAAATGCCGCCATGTTCAGACGAATGTTATCGTCGTTCAACAATGACTTAGATCCCAGTTCATAACTCCACATGGTTTCAGGATCGAATGGCTGGACCTGGGATGTGAGTCGGCCGTTAAAACCGCCACTTTTGAAACCCCGACTGGCGCTGCCATACACTAGCGTTTTCTTAGAGGCCTTAAAATCCAAAACGACTTTGGGTGAGAAGGAGTTCCAATCTTGCTCTGCCTCATAACCGGTTTGCCCGTATCCCACACCTGTACCAAACGCTTTCTCCATCTGCTCTGCGGTTGTGATACCTGTTCCAAAAAACTCTTCCCCCTCGTTACTAACTGATTTTTTTTCCGTAGTGTAGCGAGCCCCAAGAGTGAGACTTAAACGCTCGGTTATATCAACATTGATATTGCTGTATATAGCGCTGCTAGTATTGGTTTGGTTCCGCTTTCCGGCATTGATTATCGGAAACGGAAGGTAAACCCCATCGCCAAGAGGGACAAAGAAATCCGTTGCTATTGCGCCGCCTAGAGTCAAATCGTTTTCCTTAAAATAATAGAGACCGGAAACCAGTGAAAGCGAGTCTGTACGGTAAAGCCATTGTAATTCCTGGCTAAACTGATCCTGATCTTCGAAATTATAAATACCAAAGGTCTCATCTGTAGTGCCATCAAGATCCAAGTGGGTTCGGTAATCCATTTCACGATAGGCACTGATAGACTTAAAAGTAGTGTTATCCAAACTGTACTCTAGAGTCAGTGCCGCTCCTTTAGTTTTCAACTTTTCCAAATCGTTATAGGTAACATCAACTTCAAAAGGGTCATCCCCAGCAGGTAGGAAACCACCAGCTGCCAGCGAATAGATAGGGGTTTCCCTATGAGGCGTGCGTGAATGATTGGGGCTGCTGTCAGAGCCATCTACTACTAAATAAGCTGAAATAGCATCAGTGGGTTGGTACATCAGGCTTCCACGCCAGGCTAGGGTATCCTTATCATTGTCATCGCTGCCATCAGCGAGGTTATTACTATAACCATGCCGTTTTTTACTAGCCATCGAAAATCGCCCCATCAGCCTATCACCTATCAAGCTACCGCTTATGCTGCCTTTAAGGCCCAATTGTTTATAATTGCCAAGATTAAGACCCAGATAAGCCTCCGTATCCTCTGTAGGTTTAGCACTGGTAAATTTAATCGCACCTCCGATAGTGTTGCGGCCATAGAGGGTGCCTTGGGGGCCACGCAATACTTCAATTTGCTGGGGATCCACCACATCGAGGAAGGCGCCTTGAACCCGCCCCATATAGATATCATCCAGATAAACGCCAACTCCAGGATCATTGAAAGAAATGGAATCTATCTGACCCACTCCGCGAATATAGACTACCGCGTTGGAGGCATCTCCTACATGAAGGTTAAGATTAGGCACCTTAGACTCCAGATCGCCCAAATCCTGAATTTGCATCTTTTCTAACTCATTTGCGGAAAGAGCCGTGATGGCAATAGGAACGTCTTGCAGATTTTCGACCTGTCGGGTGGCAGTCACTGTGATCAATTCAATGCCACGCTCTGGCTCTACCTTTGTGTTGTCGCTGTCTTGTGCATAAACAGGCAAAGCAAGAGCTACTAACAAAGCACTGCATAGTGGATGGAGTCTAAACTTGTGTCTTGGACTGGTCGAGATCATAAATTCGAGCATATTTCACCTTATTGTAAACAAACTGTTAATTTTATGATGCAGATGATACGTGGGATACTTTGACCAGCAAGGACAAAAACCTTCAAGTTAACCGGACAATTGCGCTCAACATTTAGCTATTTCACAATAAGGGGCATCTTGATTGGTTTGGAACTCGGAGGTATAGATTCCCTTTAGCGACGCGACACAACTCAAAAAAGACAACAACCTGCTACTACAGAAGGCAATAAGAAAGGAGAGAAAAGATTATAAAAGAACAAAAAGCGTTAGACTAAAGCAGAAATATTTCACATGGGCTTATCCAATAACAGTATTACATAGCGGAGAAACATGCGACTTAACCTTGTTTACTCACTTATCTTTACACTGGGCACAAAGCCGCTATTGTGAAACTAAATGATGTCCGCAGGCGCTCCTAAATTACACTTTTTGCATGATAGTTTATGACCGAGCATAGATTTTCGGCCATCAGCAGTGATAACCCAAGGGCGGCTCACCCAAGGTGGATTATGCCTGACGTGCTGAAAATGACCGCACGCTAGTTCAGCTACCCAGTCATTTTCTTCATCTTTGTGGTAACCAGCAATGGGGCTATACATTTCTTTAAAAATAACTCATTTTAAGTTGTGTGAGCGTTTAAAACGTCTGACTTTGGCTCTAACATTTTTCATGGGGGAAGAGGTATTAAACTGGATCATACGACCTAACGTCCACTTGTCATACCAAGGTTTTCCATACAACTCTTGATCATCAAGCTTGCCAATTAAGGTCAAAATATTTGAGGTGACTTTTATCCACATCGACAGTAAGTCAGTAAAGTTAATTTCGCGATGCTGGTATTGAAAATGTTGTGCTAATTGCCCTAACTGATTCCACTTAAAACCTGTTTCGGGAAAGTCTACATATCTATTTTTTGACTTTTCCTCATACCATTTAAGCACCAACTCTCCCCAACCAATAAGATATGCCAAGGTGTCACATATGCTGGTGTTTTTTACATTGCCCTCTATTTCACAGATTCGGGAATACTCTGCTGGAATACTCAGGTAATCCTCCTCAAGTTTAGAGAAGGACCTCTGTATTGCTGTTATTAACTGCAATTTATTCAGGGCAATAGAAGTCA
The DNA here is from genome assembly GCF_000314995.1 of Paraglaciecola arctica BSs20135. GTDB lineage: Bacteria > Pseudomonadota > Gammaproteobacteria > Enterobacterales > Alteromonadaceae > Paraglaciecola > Paraglaciecola arctica. Next base: position 63,444 of record NZ_BAEO01000012.1, read on the forward strand.
TTTTTAGTCCTGCGAATTAATCTTACTCGGCTAACATATTATCAAATTCTTGCTGCTTAATTTCTAACTCTTCCTGCGCTTCTAACCAATACATTTCTGCCTCTTCAAGGCTAGATTTATTACTGGCTTGCTCTGCCAACACTTGTTTAAGTTGAGCCTTGTTTTCGGCATTGTATAACTCAGTATCGCCAAGTTGCTGCTCAAGGGCTTCGAGTTTTGATTGAGCTTCCGCCATGGTTTTTTCGTATTTCTCAATGGACTTTCTGAGAGATTTAGTGGCTTGTCTAAATTCTGCTTCTAAACGTTTGGTATTTTTACGATCAGGTTTAACAGTAGTTTTATCGCTATCTACGCCAATCCCTTTATCGCCGCTTTTATCGCCTTTAAGGATCCAATCTTTGTAGTCGTCTAAATCGCCATCAAAGGGTTGCACCTGCTTGGCGTCCACTAAATAAAAATCATCACAAACCGATGTCAGCAAAAACCTGTCATGGGAAACCAAAACCATGGCTCCTTCAAAGCCTTGCAGTGCAATATTAAGTGCATGGCGCATATCTAAATCTAAGTGGTTGGTGGGTTCATCTAATAACAGTAAGTTTGGCTTTTGATAAACGGTTAAAGCTAAAACCAAACGGGCTTTTTCCCCACCTGACATGGGGGCTACCTTACTTAAAGCATTATCACCACGAAAGCCAAAACCACCTAAATAATCTCTCAAACTTTGCTCTGTAGCTTTTTTATCTAACCTTTGCATATGAGCTATGGCAGAATCATCGCCACGTAAAAATTCTAATTGGTGTTGTGCAAAATAACCTATTCGCAATCCAGCTGAGGTTTCGTATAAACCTTCCATGGGTGACTTTTCACCCGCTAACAACTTGATTAAGGTAGATTTACCGGCACCGTTTTTACCCAATAAACCAATACGACTCCCCGGCACTAGGTTCAAATGGAGTTTTTCTAAAATAATAGTGTCGTCATAGCCTACTTTTACCTGCTCCATTTTTATCAAAGGATTAGGCAATTTAGGCGGGGTAAAAAACTCGAAGCTAAACTCAGAGGCGGCCATCACTGGCAGTAAGGTTTCCATTTTCGCCAATTGTTTAACGCGGCTTTGTGCCTGTTTAGCTTTACTGGCTTTGGCACCAAATCGATTGATAAACGACTCTAAGTGAGCAATTTGATCTTGCTGCTTTGAATATTGCAAACTTTGTAAACGTAAACGTTCGGCACGTTGTTTTTCGTAGGCATCGTAGTTACCTGTGTAACTGACCAGTTGCTGCTGCTCAACACTGATAATTTCATTTACTGTGCTGTCTAGGAATGACTTATCGTGAGAAATCAGCATCAAGGTGCCGGTGTATCTCTGTAACCATTTTTCTAACCAAATCACCGCATCTAAGTCGAGATGGTTAGTGGGTTCATCTAACAATAATAAATCAGAATGACAAAGTAATGCCTGTGCTAAATTCAAACGCATTCGCCAACCACCCGAAAAAGCAGAAACAGGATTTTTCATTACGGCGTTAGCAAAACCTAACCCAGCTAAAATAGTTGCAGCACGGGAATCTATATCATATGCACCTACATGTTCTAACAAGCCATGCACATGGGCGATTTGTTCACCGTTGTGGGCTTGTTCCGCTGAAATCAGTTGAGCTTGTAGTTTTCTGTATTCTTTATCACCGTCAATTACATAATCTAAGGCTGAACGTTCAACGGCAGGTGTTTCTTGGGCAACTGAAACAATTTGCCAATTTTTAGGAATGTTAAAATCCCCTTGTTCGGTATGCAATTCCCCTTTTATCAAAGCAAACAAGGTCGACTTACCACAACCGTTGGCACCAATCAGGCCAGCTTTATGGCCTGGATAAACTGTGGCATTAGCATCTCGCAACAATACTTTACTGCCACGCATTAAGGAAACATCTGAAAATTGGATCATGAAAGCCTGTTATGAACTTTAGCTATATCAAGCGTTTAGTTTATTATTAATGGTACTTAAACTAATACGAGATAACACTCAAATTTGAAAGGGGGTATCATACCAAGATGATCAACCGAAAAAATCCCTAAAACCATGGTTAACAAAATAAAAAAACGATTCGTCGCAGGAGCAACCTGCCCAAAATGCCGCGCAATAGACACCATAATGCTATATTTTGAAAATAATGTTGAAAAGCTACAGTGTGTAAAGTGTCATTATTCAGAATCTCAAGCAGATAAAAAAGTAGCTAAAGCTACTCGCGCTAGTGAAAGTGTAATTGGGGTGTTTAAACCTGAGTAGTTTTTTGATGTCACAAACATCCCAACTAATCATTTAAGACTGTTAATAATGCGGAGGTGGCATCTCCTCTTTTTCGGATGCCATATTACTAGGTTCGATAGCACTAATTTTAGAGACCAGTTGTTTAAGTTGAAACTGTAAATCGTCCATTTGTTTTTGCTGTTGGATTAGTGCCTGGTTGAGGCTATCGATTGTGTCCTCTTGAAAGGCTACCTTCATTTGTAATTCTTCAATATCTGTTTGTACTGTGTTCATTAATTTTCAATCTTCCACTTTTCTAGTAAACCATTGGTACTTTCTGAAATAATTTCGTTATCACTCAAAAAACCTACATCATGCACAACGGCAGATGCCGGTTTGCTGCCTTCACGGGCGGATACTCGCCATTCGTTTAACTCTTCGCCCGTTTTCACATCCCAGCGATTAATCCTTCTTGCTGGCGACCCTGTTAGTAGGTACTTACCATCATCAGAAAATACAGCTGTAGTAAATATTCGTTGTCTTGCCATATATTGTAAATTACTAACTTCCTTTCCTGTAACCAAGTCCCAGATCCTTGCATCACGCTTACTGTCAGCAGTAAATGCGTAACGTCCTTTATCATCTAACGACACTTTAGTAACTCGACTAGTGTGCTCAAATTTGTGAATGACCTGGCCAGTACGGGTATCCCATAAATAGGCTAAATAATCGTTTCCGCCTGTTAATGCATAAAAACCATTAGGTGAAATATCTACGCTATTCACTTTTTCTAGGTGACCTAAAAACTCTAATCGCCTACCTGTCTTAGGCTCAAAAAACATCACTTTACCACTGCTACGCCCAACCAATATACCTCGACCTTGGTTTGAAACAGCAATATCTCGAATACTGGTTTCATCTATTCGCCAAAACCCCTCTGGCTCTCCAATATCTAGATCCCATAACGCAAATGCTTCTCTATCAGATGTCACAACATATGAATTATCAAAGGCAATATGAATATTTGTCACTGAGTTATTGCCATCATCTTGATGTCGCCACACAAATCGCTGTTCGTTAGTAGTCAAATCCCAAACGGTAATGCCATTGTTAATAGTAGAAACAACTGCAATCGTATTGTCCGCTGATATGTGTCCTGCATGAGATCCCCCGTCAGCAAGACGAAATGAACTAATAGGTACATTACTTGAACCGCCGCAGGACATAAGTATTGCGGCACTTAGCGATATTACAAAATAGACGACTTTAATAGGTGTGTTCAATGGGTTTCTCTTTTGGCATATGCCGTTTAGTATATGCGCTTGCCCACCAATCATATACTGCTAGTTGGAGAATTATAATGAAAAAGGCCGCAATCGCTATTTTGATTGTTTCTGTTTTAAGCCTAAATGCTTGTCAGCCTCCGCCAGTAGATCCTATGAAAGTTGAGATATTGGTCCTTGATACAGAACAACAAAAACAATCATATGCTTTGGGCGCTAGCATCGGCCAAATTATAGAAAACAAAATGGCGAGTCAAAAAGTAGCGGGCATAGAATACGACCAAAACATCTTAGTAAAAGGTTTTATTGCAGCATTACAGGGGCAATCACAACTAGAAAATAAGGAAATTCAAGCGATTACTCGCACAGTTGAATCCCTTGTACGCGACAAAAAAATCGGATTAAAAACTCAGGTAGGTGATGCAAATAAAACTAAGGGTATAGAATTTTTAACAAATAATGCTAAGCGTGCTGGCATTGTAGTCACCGATACTGGTTTACAGTACGAGATACTTAAAAATGGTGAAGGCGGCAAACCGAAAGTTTCCGATACTGTAACAGTAAACTACCTTGGCACCCTGTTAGACGGAACAGAGTTTGATTCTTCCTACTCACGTAATAAACCAGCTACTTTTCCATTAAACCGAGTAATTAAAGGTTGGACTGAGGGAGTTCAATTAATGAATGTGGGAGCAAAATACAAGTTTTATGTACCTTCAGACTTAGCATATGGTTCCCGCTCGACTGGAAAAATCAGTAGCAACTCAACCTTAATATTTGAAGTAGAATTACTTGAAATTGTTGAAACAGGTAATCCTGCAACTAGATAATTTGAGTTCACTTAAAATAAATAAAACCTTATTTACTAACACCCAATAAAAAGCCGAACACGTTACCGTGGTCGGCTTAGCTTTATCATTTTGATAATCAGCTATTCTCCGTGCTGAACCTTATTCCCTTACTTTGTTGCCCTTCAAAAGGGCTATTTATCCCGAATTAACCGGGTAATTTAAACTGTAACTTATTGTCTTTTCGACTAAATATTATTTCAACTTTATATGTTTGGATGTCGTTATTTACCTCAAATCAAGTGTTGCCATGTTTAAAGGTAGTATGACTTGCTCTCTCAATTTCAGTTGACTTTTTAATAGCGGAAAAAAGGGCAACTCTCTTCAACGCTAGGTTCCTCAAAGTGATTCTCGTAAGAGGCTTCGTAGTGTTTTCTGATTAAAAACCTACTTCACTTTGATTAATATTAAGCATAGTCGATAACGGTGCTTTTACTCGACTAACTTCAACTTTTTCTTGTAATAAATTACGCTAACAAAATCGTTTTTATGACAACTTGATGTTGCAACTTTTACGTCATCGTCTACTGCGTTTCCAATTGCTGCTAGCGAGCGGTGGATCAATACTTATCATGTTTTTAGGTTAATATGTCTGAGATAGCAGCAGAGATAAGATAGAGTCTATAACTGACTAATGAAATGGTACCGATACGCTAGGTTATTGAAGAGGTTAATTCTGTTGATTTAGCTTTCTTAGTAAACGGTTAAATCACCAAGCGCACAACACACTGAGTTAGATTCAAGATTGAAAACAAAGTTAATAACACCTGAAGGCTACAAAAAGCTCTACGATGAGCATGAGCATTTGTGGATGAAAAAACGTCCAGAGATCACCAAGATTGTTAGCTGGGCTGCGAGTCTCGGAGATCGATCTGAGAACGCAGATTACCAGTACAATAAACGATTATTACGAGAAATAGATAGACGCGTTCGATTTCTAAGGAAACTGCTCCCAGAGTTGCAGGTTGTTCACCATTCGCCAGCGCAAGACGGCAAAGTATTTTTTGGTGCTTGGGTTGAGATTGAAAATGACGATGGCGAAGTTAAGTGTTTTCGCATCGTCGGTCCAGAAGAAATTTACGGTGAAGATAGAAACTTCATATCTATTGATTCCCCTATGGCAAGGGCACTAATCAAAAAGAGCGTTGATGACGTATGTAAGGTTAAAACACCAAGTGGCACTAAAGAATGGTTTATAAATTCAATTGAGTACAAAGATGCCTTTGGGAAAGAATGAAGATTATTGCCACTTTTATTCATATGGCGCTGGTAATTTCTCTCTTGCACCCTTATATAATGGCTTAAATGAAAATGAATGACATACAGGGTCTTCGATGATGATAGTGGAAAAAATTGCGCAAGAATTACAAGTACAGGCGCAACAGGTACAAGCTGCGGTAAAATTGTTGGATGAAGGGTCAACCGTTCCATTTATTGCACGTTATAGAAAAGAAGCCACTAATGGTCTAGATGACATACAGTTAAGAAAATTAGAGCAACGCTTAACCTATTTGCGGGATTTTGAAGACAGGCGAAAAGTCATCATTAAGTCAATTGAAGAGCAAGAAAAAATGACGCCTCAATTGAAGACCAGTTTGCTCAAAGCTGAAAATAAAACTGAGTTGGAAGATATATATCTGCCATTTAAACCTAAACGCCGTACTAAGGGTCAAATTGCCATTGAGTTAGGGCTTGAACCTTTAGCCAACGCTTTATTTAACAATCCGCAGCTCGACCCTGAGTCTGAAGCACAAGCTTTTATAAAAGAAAGCGGTGATGTACCAGACACTAAATCAGCCTTAGACGGAGCAAAGTACATTTTGATGGAGCGCTTTGCTGAAGACGCTCAATTACTGCAAAAAGTTCGTCAGCATTTAAACAAACATGCCCACATAAAAAGCCAAGTTATAGCTGGCAAAGAAACAGAAGGAAGTAAGTACAAAGATTACTTTTCACATACCGAGCTATTGAAAAAAGTCCCTTCACATAGGTCGTTGGCAATGTTTAGAGGCAGAAACGAAAAATTTCTGCAAGTCAGTCTAGATGCCGATCCTGAAAAGGATGAAGGAGATAAAAGCTCATATTGTGAACAAATTATCGCCGAACACTTCAATATTAAATTTGCCAACAGACCTGCAGACGCTTGGTTGTCATCAGTGGTGCAATGGACTTGGCGAGTCAAAACACTCTTACATATGGAAAACGAATTATTTGGGGCGGTGCGTGAACAAGCTGAACAAGACGCGATTAACGTATTTGCCAAAAATCTAAATGATTTGTTAATGGCAGCACCCGCTGGCCCTAAAGTTACAATGGGATTAGATCCAGGTCTACGAACCGGTGTGAAACTAGCTATTGTAGACCCAACTGGAAAGGTATTAGCTACTTCTACTATTTTTCCTCATGTGCCTCAAAATTTGTGGGATAAGTCGCTACGCACCCTCGCAACTTTATGTAAGCAACACAAAGTACAACTTATCAGTATTGGTAATGGTACGGGCTCAAGAGAAACCGATAAACTAGCGGCAGAAATGATCAAAGCAAACCCAGACTTGGCAGTGAGCAAGATTATTGTCAGTGAAGCAGGGGCTTCAGTTTATTCAGCGTCAGAACTTGCTTCAAACGAACTACCTGATATGGATGTTTCGTTACGTGGCGCGGTGTCCATCGCAAGACGATTACAAGATCCACTGGCGGAGTTAGTTAAAATTGAACCCAAAGCCATAGGTGTTGGCCAATATCAGCACGATGTTAGCCAGAGCAACTTAGGTAAGTCACTCGGAACAGTTATTGAAGACTGCGTAAATGCCGTAGGTGTTGATATCAACACGGCATCGGGAGCGTTACTTAGTCATGTTTCAGGTCTGAATCGCACCTTAGCCAATAATATTGTTAGCTACCGTGATCAACATGGGGCGTTTAAGCGCCGTAAAACCCTGCTTGATGTTGAACGTCTAGGACCAAAAGCCTATGAGCAAGCAGCGGGATTTTTGCGAATTATGGGCGGAGACGATCCCCTTGATGCCTCAGCTGTGCATCCAGAAGCCTACCCAGTGGTAAATTCGATTGTAGAACATGCCTCTGTTGCAATGAACGACATAGTTGGTAATACCGAAGTACTAAAAAAACTCAAACCAGAAGACTTTGTTACAGATTTATTCGGCTTACCCACAGTAACAGACATTATTAGCGAGCTTGATAAACCCGGTCGAGATCCTCGTCCAGAATTTAAAACGGCTAATTTTAAAGATGATGTGCAATCATTAAAAGATCTAAAAGTGGGTATGATTTTAGAAGGTGTTGTAAGCAACGTTGCTAACTTTGGCGCTTTTGTCGATGTAGGTGTACATCAAGATGGACTTGTACATATCAGCGCCATGACCGACAAATTTATCTCTGACCCTAGAGATATTGTGAAAACTGGCGATATTGTGAAAGTGAAAGTAATGGAAGTCGATGCTGCAAGAAAACGCGTGTCTTTCACAATGCGAATGGGTGATACGCCTAATCAAACGGCAAAACCATCAGCACAAAAACATAACTCAGATAAAAAACCTCAGAACAGACCAGCTAAAACCAATCAGCAACAGGCTCAACCTAAACAGTCGAATCAAATGATGGGTAATGCCTTTGCAGACGCTTTTGCCAAAGCAAAAAAATAACAACCTTTAGCAATCCCTAAAAACCAACAAGCTCTCTTTTGAGGGCTTGTTTCATTCTGGAATAACACATAACTTGCGGACTTAGGCTGATTGCTGCAATCCTTCAGAACGAGGATTAGTCACTTGTTGATAAAAGTTTTCAATCACCGACACTCTGCGAGTAATCTCTAAATCTCTGTTCTCGAGAAATTGACTTGCAGCCTGTAAATCCAGCTCAGCATCAATATTGCTTTGCTCATTGTTCTCTATCTGACTGATATCCAGTGAACGAGTTGGTATGCTCACATCTAAAGCGTCAATAATTTCATCTAAGGAAGGAGTTTCGCCAAAAAGCTTTGAATCAACAATTGGGCTTTGTTCAAAACCATCATCATCTTGCTGTATCTTTGGAACAGCTTGATTATATGCTACTAATGCTTCTTGGGCGTTTTCACTAGCTATTTCTTTTTGCGCTTCAATGGTTAGTTGAGTGGCTTCGATTGCCACTCGTAAATCTTGTGCGCTAGGTTCTGCGGGAGCCAAAGCGGCAGCTTTAACTTGTTGTGCCTTACGAATAGTTTCTTCTGGAGTGGAGGCTTCAGATATATCTATTGAAACTTCACCACCTACAGCATATCGCTTGCCATCAGGGCCTCTTTCATACTCATATTGAGGGGAACTTGCATATTGTCCACCTAATGAAGCGTGAGCTTGTTCGTGTGCCCTTATTTCTAAATCTCGTTGTTTAAGCTCGGCAAGTTGTTGTTGTTCAGCATGTTGCTGCTGTTGTTGATCTTCAGCATTTTCTTTACCAGCACTGGCATCTTGTCCATTGTCTTGAGCGGAATCATTTTGTGTATTGAGTTGTTGAGGCGTTTGAGAAACCGGTTTTTCATAGGTTAAGGGAAGGGGAGCTTGTCCGGGAGTTTTAACCTTATCAGCTTCAGAGCCCACACTTGATTCAGCTGATGACTTTTCATTAGCGGCTAACTGCGGCACGGCCTCACGTTGAGTATTGTCTTTGCGCACCGATTCAGTATTAACGGTGCCAACGTTAAATACTGTAGGAGTGGGAACGGGCGGGAGAATGTTCATAATATCTATGCCTAAAGCTAGGCCAGAAGATCCAATATAGTACCAACAGTGCCGCTTGCTGTTTCCACGACTTTTGTAGAAGCTTGCGCATTTGTCAGATTAATAGACAGACCAACTAAATTCGAGGTGATACCTTCGCTACCCTGCGGGAGAACTTGTTTGATTGCACTAAGTTGGTTTAGCGTGGCGTTTGCTAAAAACTCTTGAGGGTCGCTAGTTGGCGCTGAAAAAGATGACAAGCTGGCCAAATTCGAGGTATTTTGCGCAATCCCTTCAGATGCTCTTTTAATACCTATAGTGCCACTGACAATGGCAGAATTTACGTTGTTACTAATATTCACTTACCTTACCTCTACAACTCTCTCATGTTCAATTATTAACCACTTTTAGTTTTTTTTAAAGCTTTACCTTGGTTTAGACAAGAATATAAATGAATTAGACTAGTGCTTTCACCAATCGTTTAGCAAAAGACTCAGTGTTTGAAATAAAAGGAGCATGGGACGCATGGCTGATAATTTCTATTATTACCTTAGAATTAAGTTGCTGTGCAGCTAAGGCTACTTTGTCCGGTACTAAGGTATCTAAACTACCTAAAAACATCTGACAGGGTATCGACAAGGTTTTAAATTGTTCACGTAAGTCAATGCTTTGTAACATATGTAAACCTGCTTCTAAGGCAATCGGTGATGGCAATGGGAATTGCTGAACAGCCTGTTTGATTATTTTAGCATCTTGCCTAGCATTCACACTACCCATAGCTTGTATGGCCAAAAAACGTTGCAATGTTTTCGAAAAATCTAATTCTAATTGTTGTGTAAAAAAATCCAGTATTTTGGGTTCAATTCCAGGCCAATCGGCATGTTTAGAAAAATTTGGACTAGAACAAATCAACACAAGTTGCTTAAGTTTTTCGGGATAGGTATGGGCAATCATCTGAGCCACTAAACCACCTAAAGACCAACCAATTAAGATGCAGTTTGTAGGAAGTTTTTTTGCCACCATATTGGTAATATTCTGCAAGTTATAGGGGAGGGGTAACCTTTGGTGATTTAGGCCGTACCCCGGTAAATCAATAGTTGTGATACAAAACTCATCTTTAAGAATGTCTATCAATGGCTGCCAAACGCCACTATTCACACCCCAGCCATGCAAAAACACAAGGTTTTTCCCACTGCCTACAGTTGATACTTTTAAACTCTCTGACATTTCTTCTACACTAAACCTCGGGAATATTGATTTATATATTGATTTCAGGGATGGTAAATATGCATTTAGGGCTAAGTCAAAATTGTTTAGTGTGTAAACAATCCAGCAACACTTCAATATGCCAATACTGCTTTGATGATCTTACACTATTTGATGTTGACCGATACCAACACAATTTGATGTTAGCGCCAAAAGTAAACTTGGGTTTAGCGAAAGTTGATTTCCCTCAAGTATTAGCTGTTGCAGATTATCAGTGGCCATTGGCGAAATTATTAACAGGGTTAAAGTTCTCTAAACACATTCCGAATGCATATGCCCTAGCGGATCTTTTTGTCAGACACTGCTTAAGCTCTATCCCAGTTTTACCGCAACTAATTATTCCCATGCCGCTACACAAAAATCGCTATTTATTCAGGAAATTTAATCAAAGCATAGAGTTAGCCAAACAAATTTGTAAGTTGAGTCAAATGGACATGGACACCTCTATCATTAGCAGATGTAAATCCACCCCAGCTCAAACCGATTTGTCGGCAGCTCAAAGACGCAAAAACTTGCAAAATGCTTTTGCAGTAGATAAGGCGTCACAGTTGCGATTACAACAATATCAGCATGTGGCCTTATTCGACGATGTTATCACCACAGGCACCACTATGAACTGTGCTTACCTCACTTTACGTAAGCACAACCCTAATTTAAAAATTGATATATGGAGTATTTGCCTCACACTTACCCGTTAACCTGGTGCGTTAATAAAACCAGCCATAAAAATAGCGTTGCTCATTAAACGGCTGGTTCCATACCAAACGCCCCTGAAATTAACGTTGCTAGCAAAACCAATCACCTTACCTTTACCAACATTGTGAGACACAATCGCCGCACTTCCACTAATAAGCTGCTGAAACTCATCAGCAGTATAGCCTCCCATAAGTGGCGATTTCACATAGCTTGCTGCGGTAATGAAGGGTTTATCTGGTTGGCGCATTACCAATGCACTGTTACGGAACATAGGCAATGTAGTAGATGTATAACCAAAGGCGAGTGGATGACTTAAATCCAGCTGAGTTTCGAATACAGCTCCGGCTATTCTTTGTTTGGCTCTAAGGGCTTCTTGGTCTTTATAAGTCATACCTGTTGTTTCAAAGGCTAATTTAACTTCACTGTCACTTTTGAAACTAGCCTTAAGCCAATTTTTATTAGAAAACCAATTTGCTGCAGTTTTTTGACCAATGAGTATGCCACCGTTATTCAGCCAATCCCCAATTTTTTTAACGGTTTTATCGGACACTTCTTTATACCTACCTTCGACCCAGATCATATGGGTATAATTGTCCAAAGACAATTTACTCAGTAGCTCTAAATCGGTGATTGAAACAGGCATATCAACATGCTGATCTAGGTAATGCCATACTTCCCCCACTTCATATTGGGAAGTGCCGCGCCCTCCCACCAACAATACTTTGGGTTGAGTAATATTGAGCATTTTACGGCTACCTAAATCTATACCTTGACGGGTTAACCCCGATGTAACTGAATGAATCGCAATATCCAACCCCATATTCTGCGCGTCAATGATATCCAACAAGTTGTCAGGTTGCTCTAATGCAATAGGCACAATCACCGAACCGGCCGAAAAACTCGTACCACCTTGAGAGGTTTGAGCAAAAAAAGCATCACCTGCAAGTTTCACCTTTACTTTGTTGGCCAATAAACGCAGCAAAAGTTTAGGCGCTTGATAGTTTTCCCAAGAAAATGCATAAGCGTAAGCACCAGGCAACAATTTAGGGTTAACACTAGTGGACTTTTTAGTTGGCTGTTTATCTATCTTGGGATGCCTCTCAACGGCTTGATACTGGATATTAAACGCTAGAGGTAGATTCCAGTTAGACACATCATAAAAAGTGTTGTCATCAAATGATTTACGGGTAGAGAAAAGAGATTTTATTAATCGATATTGAGGCTGATCCAAAGGCACAAACATACTATTTGTTGTATCAAATGTTTGCCCCTCTACTTTTACGTCCTTACTTAATGGAAAATATTGAATCTGATGTGCTGACAATATCTCTAACATTTTTGAAAAACGGTATTGGTCAAATTTCTCATTCAAAATATAACCGGCTAAATCATCTTTTTTTACTAAACTTTTGGTTTGTTCAGCAAATTCTAACTGGTAATCAAGAATGGCTTGTTTATTAGCTAATGCACCAGCAAAAGTCGAAAGAGAGGTCGTTATTTGATTTTGAATGGTGTCGGAAAACTTCAGAGTGCCATGATCAGAGTCTTGTAAATGTCCTCTACTACTGGCTTGTTCAAACAAAATACCGATACTGCCATGAGCATCAGGATAGGTTGAGCCTTTACCATAATAAAAATCGTCAAAACTCTCTTGAGTAAAATATAACTGTTTAGTTTTATCTAAGGCAGCGGCATGAAAATCTCCTAGTGCGGTAGTCAACTCTACATTTTTTAACGGTGTCCACGGGTTTTTTCTAGAAGAAATTCCTGGCTGGAAAAAATAAGTGCTGTTAGTACCCATTTCGTGAAAGTCAGTTAATACATGGGGGCGCCACTGATGGAATTGATTTATTCGTGCCCGTGACTCAGGATGGGTCAACAACAACCAATCTCGATTTAGGTCAAACCAATAATGGTTAGTGCGCCCTGAAGGCCAAGCTTCTTGGTGCTCACGGTTATTAGGATCGGATACAAGATTCTTACTTTTATGCATATTGGCCCACTGCGCAAATCGTGATAGACCATCAGGGTTTACACTTGGATCGAGTAATACAATATTATCTTTAAGTAACTCATCGATTACTTCACTCTCACCAGCAGCAAGATAGTAAGCAATCAAAAGTGCCGCATTGGCACCTGAGGGTTCATTGCCATGCACGCTGTAACCCATCCAGATGATTAGCGGATCATTTTTATCAATGGATTGACCTAAGTTTTTAATATGTCTAGCTTGAATTGCAGCTAGATTTCGCTGATTTTCAGCAGAGCTAAATGCTAATAGGTAAAGTGGACGGTTTTCATGAGTGCGACCTGTTTCCACTAAGCTGACTCGGTCTGACTGTGAAGCCAACACTTGCATATAGTTAGCTATTTGATCGTGACGCACATGCCATTCACCTACCGGCGCCCCTAATGCTTGAGTGGGCGTAGTAATCTCGGCTTTATATTGAGTGTCTGCTGGTAAATAGGCGGTATCAATAACAGCTGCAACTTGAGCACTGCTGAACAATAAACAAAAAACAAAAATTCGAAACATCAAATCCATAAAAATCGGTCCAATCAGTCCACATTTGTGAAAATGGTCGCACGTTTTAGTCAAAATATAAATAAGGAAGAACGATTACTTGAGTGTTTTAGTCAAGTAATTTTGTTATTATCTAAGTAGACACATTTTAGAGGTAGATAGACCATGATTAACATTTCAGAAACAGCGCAAGCACATTTCTGTAAGCTGCTTGCAAACCAAGAGCCAGACACCAATATCAGAGTGTTTGTGGTTAGCCCAGGTACGCCTAGCGCAGAATGTGGTGTCTCTTATTGTCCACCTGATGCGGTAGAAGAATCAGATACAGTGTTAGAGTTTAATGGTTTTGATGCGGTAGTGGATTTAGAAAGCGCACCTTTTCTTGAAGAAGCAGAAATTGATTTTGTCACTGACCAAATGGGCTCACAGCTGACCCTTAAAGCACCCAATGCAAAAGCACGAAAAGTCGATAGCGACGCACCTTTAGCAGAACGTGTAAGTTATATGATTGAGGCAGAGATCAACCCTCAACTTGCTAGTCATGGCGGTAAGGTGACCTTAGTTGAAATCACCGAAGACAAAGAAGCCGTTTTACAATTTGGCGGCGGCTGCAATGGCTGTGCACAAGTAGATGTCACCTTAAAAGACGGTATCGAAAAACAAATGCTTGAAGCCTTTTCAGGTGAATTAATAGCGGTTAAAGATGCTACTGAGCATCAAGCCGGTGAACACTCTTACTACTAGAATCAGCCTAGGAAGGATACAAACATTAACTGGTTACAACGTTTAGCCAACGACCTAAGTAAAAGTTGGGCTTACTTCAAACGTGGTCTAGGCATATTTTGCTTAGGAGTAGTTGCCATTTTAATAGGCGCTAAATTTGCGCCTATTATTCAAATTCCGGGTTTAATTTTATTGGCTGTGGGTAGCTTATATGCCATTAGAGGCTACCTAGGCATTCTGGCCCACCGCATGACTGCAAGTTTTAAACCGCCACCTTCGAGTTTTAAGCTTAACTCGTTAAACGATGATAGCGACAAAGATAAATAAAGTAGCCCCCTAAGCTTATTCCTCTGAAAAATAAGAACAGTAACATCGCCATCCATAAACCTTGGTTTGCATAAGATAAAAATATCCAGAAAGCGGGAAAGTAAACTGCCAATGCACACAACAACATGCTATTGCGCATAGCTTTTGCACGGGTTAAACCCACAAATACACCATCAAAAAAGAAACACCAATGGGCAATTAAGGGTAAACAATACACAAATATTAAGTAGTCTTGCATTTCTAATTGCAGAGTTTTTTGGTCCGTTATTATAGAAATAATATCGGTCCCCCATATAACAAAAACCAACGAATAAAACACAGCAACAACCGACGACCACAGCAACCCATGCAAGGTCACTTGGATGATACCTTTAGCATTTTTGTCGCCTTTTTGCTCTCCAACTAATGCTTCTGCAGCATAAGCAACACCATCTAAGCCAAGGGCAATTAAGGTGAAAAATTGCATTAAAATGGCGTTGATTGCCGCTGACGTAGAGCCAAAACCTACGCCTTTAAAAATGAGAAAAGCGATACAAGCTTGTAAAATAAGGTTTCGAAAAAACGTATTGCCGTTAAGAGATAACAGGGGTTGTAGATAGGC
This sequence comes from Paraglaciecola arctica BSs20135, assembly GCF_000314995.1. Lineage (GTDB taxonomy): Bacteria > Pseudomonadota > Gammaproteobacteria > Enterobacterales > Alteromonadaceae > Paraglaciecola > Paraglaciecola arctica. Next base: position 78,675 of record NZ_BAEO01000012.1, read on the forward strand.
AATTGAGAACCATTTTTTTTGTATTATGGGCTTACCTATGATGTTTAGCGCAACAAACAAACTCACGACTGCAATAAAATATTCAGCTATGACACTGGCCAGCGCCACCCCAAAGACTTCAAGCCCTAAACCAAAAACAAACCATAGGTTGAGCGCTAGGTTTAATAGGTTTGCAAAAACCTGGATCAGCAACACTTGTTTGGCTTGTTGCTGGCCAATTAGCCAACCAATTAACGCTAGATTAACTATCGCCGCAGGTGCGCCCCAAATACGCGTGGAGAAATATTCAGATATAACCTCTTCAATAACAGGCGTGGCATTTGCAAAATATAGGCCCAAGGCCAAAATGCCATCTTTAAATAACAACAAAATGCAGCCCAGCATAAAACCAATGACGATTCCTTGAAACAAACTTTGACTAAGCTGATCTTTATCTTTACTACCTTTTGCTTGTGCACTGAGACCCGTACTGGTCATTCTTAAAAAGCCGCATAACCAATATAACTGAGTAATGATCAATGCGGCTACCGACGCACCTGCAAGAAAATAGGTGCCTTGCATATGCCCCAAAACAGCAGTATCAACCATGCCCATCAAAGGAGTTGTGACATTGCTCAGGATCATAGGTATCGCAATAACAATTATTTTTTGATGCAAACTGATTTGAAAGAAGTTTGATAGAATAGTAGGAGTCATTTAAATATAGTTACAGAAAGGGAGTCTATTTAATTAATGAGAAAGACATGTTTTATTATTGCACTGACCATATCATGTTCGCTATTAGGCATAAACACTTGGGCAAAAGACAATGCGGTCATTCTGTTATATCACCACGTTAGTATAACTACTCCTGAGGTAACCTCAGTATCGCCTGATACTTTTCGTCAACATATGCAGTATTTGGCAGATAATCATAAAGTATTACCCCTGAAGCAAGTTATTAATGCCTTACAAAATAGGCAGCCTTTGCCAGACAAAACAGTCGTCATCACTTTTGATGACGGTTATGACAACATCTATGATAATGCACACCCAATTCTTAAAATATTTGGATTCCCCTATACCATTTTTATAAACCCTCCACTTATTGGTGAAGTCAACTACCAACTTGACTGGCAACAAGTGAAACTAATGTCGAACGAAGGCGCGACTTTCGCCAACCATGGTAGTAATCACGGCCATCTGCTGATGAAAAATACCGATGAAACTGAAGAAAATTGGTTAAACCGTACTCTGCAACAAATTGAGAGTGCAGAAAAAACCCTAAAAGAAAATCTCGGTTATAGCCTAAAATATTTTGCTTACCCTTATGGTGAATTTGATCCACAATTAAAGAATCGCCTTAACTCTCAAGGATACGTTGGATTTGCCCAACATAGCGGTGCCATAGCGTCATACAGCGACTTTTCCGCCTTACCACGTTATCCAGCGGCAGGGATGTACAGTAATATTGAAACATTAAAGGTCAAATTAAATAGTTTGGCCATGCCTGTAACAGACATTTCCCCGAGCGATCCAAAACTTGAGTTACCTTATAAAAATCAAAAGCTTAGGTTTACAATAAAAACTAAAGACTTAACTCCGCAACAAATTAGCTGCTTTCAAAATGGTCAGTTACTGAATAAGGTAATTGCAGGGAATACTCTTGCAGTGGAGATAAATCCAATCACACAACCCGGTAGGCACAGAATAAATTGTACTGCACCTAGCGTCAGTGAAAAAGATAGATACTACTGGTTCTCACACCCCTTCTTTGCGCCAACCGCTGAGGGGAAATGGTTAGACTAACGCCTTACTTAGATGAAAGTGTCTGCATATGCCTAAGGCCTTCATTCTTAAGCTAAGTTCTGAAGTACTTTGCTGAACAAAGCCTTGGCCTAGATAAAAATCTATTGCTTGTGAATTGGTGCTTTCAACATCGAGGCATAGAGTAGAATTACCAGAGGCTAACGCTTGTTTATGGGCAAATTTTAGCAAAGCAGTTGCCACACCTTGCCTTCGATACTGTGCAAGCACAGCAAAGTGTCCAATACACCACTCATGCTTTGTAAGTTTAGGAATACAATCTTGCAAAGCCTGGCTAGCCTTCACTACTGATATCGCATAAGCAACACCATAAAAACTAGCTAGATTGGTCAAAGTCGCTTGGTGGAATGTGTCAGGTAAGTCACTATGCCAAACGCTTAAACAACCCACTGTCAGCTCGTCGATTTCGGCGACCCAGTGATTGTCATAGCCATATTGGCCATCGGCACTTAAAAGGCTGGTTTGCAGAAAGTTTAGCGCTGACAACTCATCGTTAATATCAAAGGTCGCTGCTAATGCAACAGGTGCAGAACAAAATATCAGCTCCCCTAAGGTTGTTGCATCTCCCTGATTAGCTCGCCTGATTTTCATGTAGTCACATTTTATCGGGAAATTATAGCCGGCATATCTGCCAGTATTTTTTGTCCTTCGCTAATAGGCAATTGACCAACAACAAAATCAGGCTTAAAACGTCCTATAACTTGGGCCTTTGGATTAACCACCACAATAGATGAGCTGTGATCGACCAAATAATTAGGATTATCTGTGCTCTCAGACATGGAATACATCATACCCATGGCTCGAACCAACGGGAATAACTGTGCGTGTTCTCCACTTACCGCAATAAAGTCGGGGTGAAAAAAATTAATATATTCGTTTAAGCGTTCAGGCGTGTCGCGCTTAGGATCAACAGACAGCAGCACTACTTGAATTGGGGAGTCTGTGGGTATTTTTTGCAGTTCTGGATAAATATCTTTTAGCTCCGCCAAGGTAGTCGGACAAATATCGGGGCAATATGTATAACCCACAAAAACCAGACTCCAATGGCCTATTAAATTAGCGGGCGTGAAGCTTTGATTATTATGATCGACTAACAAAAAATCTGGCAACGCTCTGGCTTGTGGGTACATACTCAGGTGTTGGATTTTACTGGCTCCACCGGGCGGAGCGATATTTACAGCCACTACCACCCCAATAACCAAGGCAATTAACGCAATCAAGCCTGCTTTAAATTTACTCATAATTAAAACCGCACATAATGATCAACCAAGAGCACTACAAACAGTACCATCAGATGGATAATTGAAAACTTAAAGGTTTGCATAGCCGTTTGTTCGGTTGCAGTAAATTTTAACTTCCAGGCGTAATATAAAAAACCGGCATTTAGCAAGGTTGATCCAATGAGATATATCAGCCCAGTCATACCAATTAGATATGGCAGTAAACACACCACACAAAGTAAAACTGTATATAACAGAATGGATGTTTTAGTGAATTCGATACCGTGAGTTACCGGCAACATAGGTACTTGTGCCTTAGCATAATCTTTTTCACGATGAATGGCTAACGCCCAAAAATGTGGCGGAGTCCAAGTAAAAACAATCAAAACTAATAACAATGCATGAGCATGAATTTCACCGGTAACTGCCGTCCATCCAAGTAGTGGAGGAATGGCACCAGCTAAACCACCAATAACAATATTCTGCGGCGTCGCGCGTTTTAAATACATGGTGTATACCACCGCATATCCCAACAACCCGGCTAAAGTTAATACTGCCGTTAAACGATTGACCCAAAGTTCAAGTATGACATAACCCACAACAGTTAATACTGCGGCAAAAATTAATGCTTTTTGCGGGGTCACTTTGCCTTTTGCAACAGGACGATTAAATGTGCGCGCCATTTTGCTGTCTATTTTGCGATCAACAACATGATTCACAACTGCAGCGGCAGAGGACAAAAAGCCAATACCTGTTAATCCAGCAATTAAAATCTGCCAACTAATCCAAGTGTCACTAGCCAAACACATACCCACTAATGCGGTTAACAATAGTAATAACACTACTTTGGGTTTAGTTAATTCATAATAATCTTGGCAAGTAGACCATAAATTAAATTGTTTGTTTTGTTGCCCTGCGGCCACGACCTTACTCACCTTGCTCTCCTAAGTTTTACGATACAGCGTGTAACTAATGGTGATTAATATCAGCATTAAACACGCGGCTGTAGCGTTATGCATCACTGCAATAACAACAGGTAAACTGAATACTACATTGCTTACACCTAAAATAACCTGCACGCCTAAGATCAACACCATTAATGCGGATAATTTTTTAATTAAGTTCGAGCTGGCCGCAGCATACAGCCTGATCCCTAACCAACATAAATACAAAAAGGTTACTAAGGCGCCTATTCTGTGGACAATATGCATAGTCATACGCTCATTATAATCATGAGCACCAAACTCATAATTTTCTGCTACCGGAATACTAAAAGCACCGCCAAAGTCTAAACGTTCGTACCAAACACCTTCACAAATGGGCAATTCGGTGCAGGCTAACGCCGCGTAGTTTGCAGATGTCCAGCCACCTAATGCAATTTGCCCAGTCAAAATAATCATACCCAAAATTGAATATATTCCAAAACGACGCATTCCAGCATCACCGCCAGGAATACGGTATGGGGTCAACCTTAAATACAATAAAAACAAACAAGATAGGACAGTAAAACCGCCTAATAAATGCCCCATAACCACAACAGGTAATAAATTAAGGGTCACAGTCCACATGCCTAATGCACCTTGAAAACAAACTAAAAACACCAGAAAAAGTGGCAGTTTTACTGGCTTGTTATATGCTTTTCGGAAAAGGCTATTAATAAAAATCACTAGAATCAAAAAACCTAAGCCACTAGCGAAATAGCGGTGGATCATCTCGTTCCATGCTTTGTGTTCTTCAAATGGACGATCGGGAAAAGCCTGTTGGGCGATTTCAATATTTTCAGTGGTTTTAGAAAAACTGAGATGACCATAGCAACCCGGCCAATCAGGACAGCCCAAGCCAGCGTCAGTCAGACGAGTGTATGCACCCAGTACTATTACCACCATAGCCACAAAAATGCTTAACAACACCAGCTTCTTCATTTAAATATCCTCTAGCCGATGTGCGATAGTTTTAGCACTTTGCGCATATCCGACAAAATATCACGGCTATGCAGAATGGCCTGCTCTTGATCGATTTGTAATGGGTAGCGCAGAATCACGTTATCCAGCGTATCAGCAATGAAAATACCATCTGTGGTGTTTTCTTTAAATACTTGTTGCAGACTTTTTAAGTTGGTATTTAGCAAACGAATGTTTTGTTTATCTTTGAGTAACGCTAGTTGCACGAGATTACTTTTTTCATGAGTGATAACCACAACCTCGGCACGATCGCTTTCTTTGCCTAACGCACTATGTACTTGAGCAATGCTGTATAGGGCATTTTCACACTCGAGGGCACATATTTCTGGCAAAACATAAAGTAACTTCCACTTAGGTTGTTGCGTTGAGATTTGTAAAACACGCATATCAACCGGAGGCGTAAGCAGCTCTCCTTTATTCGTAACTGCCTGATTAAACCAGCCATTATCTAAAGCAAACTTAGCCAGTATTACAGGTAGTATAAAAACCGCAGCTAGTAGCAACATCATAGTTCTATTATTTTTTTTAGGGGTACTCACTTTTTGTTCCTTTTTAACTTATTTCTTTGAGCGATAACAAATACTACTAATGCAGCAAATCCCAGCAAAAACCATTGTACGGCATAAGCCAAGTGTTTTTCAGGAGCCATTACTACTGGTTGCCAGTTTCTTACATAAGATGAAGTTTCTTGCGGGTTTAATAACACCACAAAAGGCAAGACATCTTGGTTATAGTGTTGCTGAATAACCTTGAGGTCCGTTTGTTGCAAAACCTTTGGCCACTGGCCATCAATCAGAGCGGTTTCCTTCACCATGGCATTATTCAGCGGTAGGGATACCACTCCTGCATAAGGTGCGTTTTCGCCATTAATCTGGATATTCGGCAAAATACTTCTGCTATTGGTAGCTGCTACCCAACCAAAATTAGCAATCACTATGCCTGATTTTGTTTGCATAGGCACCAAAACTTGATATCCCACCCGACCTTTATGGATCTTATTATCTAAGAGAAAATAACGAGATGCATCTGCAGCACCTTCAAAATTAATGGGCATATCCAACATTTCATTTAAATTACTGCGCAACACTTGTTGTAAATTGATTTGAGCGGTTTTGGCTGCAATATCTAAAGTTAATAAACGTTGGGTTTTTTCTTCAGCTCGTTGCAATTGCCAATTACCTAAAGCAAACATAATGACAACACACACAAAAGTTACTAAGGTAGCAGCAATGGGTAAACGCGATAGAAAAGTCCACATAACAGTTCAGGATATCTTTAGGAGTAAATAGATGTTAATCAAAATACTTGTTGGCGGGTTACTATTATTTATGGTGTTCAATTTATTTAAAGCCATGATGATAATGCTCAAAGACGATCCAAACGGTCCCTCAATGAGTAAATTTATTGGTCGGAGGGTACTCACTTCAGCCATTATTGTTGGCCTTATACTTCTCGCTGTAGCTACTGGACTCATCACACCAAATCCAACACCACACTAACCAAATTAAAGAGCCACTGCAATTCAGTGGCTCTTTACACTAATAAACACCTTCGCTAAAAGATATAAACAACAGCAAAGAGTATTACCCAAACTACATCAACAAAATGCCAATACCAACTAGCGGCCATAAAGGCAAAGTGGTTATCTGGGGTAAAATGTCCTTTGAAAATTCTAAGTAGCATAATAAATAGAATTATCGCTCCCAAAGTAACGTGGAAACCATGAAATCCAGTCAATAGAAAAAAGGTATTACCATAAACGCCAGATTGCAGGGTCAAATTCATTTCTGTGTAAGCATGAATATATTCTTCAACCTGCATCACCATAAAGATGGCACCAAGCAACACAGTTAAACCAAGCATCAGCTTAAGTTTGCCACGGTTGTTTTGTTCGAGTGCTACATGTGCATAGTGACAAGTTACAGACGAAGTAAGTAAAAGTACTGTGTTAATCAGAGGCAGACCAGTCCAAGGCATAGCTTCTGTTGTTGTGCCTCCTGGAGTCACAACCAATGGCCAGATGGCTTCGAACGCAGGCCATAGTACTTCGCCTGTCATATCATTATTTGATGCACCACCTAACCATGGTACTGAAATGAACCTGGCATAGAACAAAGCTCCAAAAAACGCTCCAAAGAACATCACCTCAGAAAATATGAACCATGACATACCTTGACGATACGAACGGCCCAACTGAGCACTATACATTCCGCTCATAGACTCATGTATTTGATTTCTAAACCAACCAACCAACATCACTATCAAAACTAAAAAGCCTGCACCTAAAATGTAAGCGCCGTAGCCCTCTTTGTCTCGAGTGCTTTCAATCACAAAATTGCCAGCCCCTACAGCCATTAAAAATAGTGCAACTGCACCCATAAAGGGCCAAGGGCTTTCCGCGGGAACATAGTATTTTTCGTATTCTTTTTCTGACATTGTGTTCTCCTTCATCCTCAATTCATTGCCACAACATCTGCAGAGGCAGTGACGTTGTAAAGAGTATATTGCAAAGTAAAATAAGTAATATCTTCAGGGATTTGTGGGTCGACATAAAATTGCATAGGCATCATCAGTTCCTCCCCAGCTTTTAATGTTTGTTGTTCGAAACAAAAACATTCAGTTTTATTCATATATAAAGCTGCTGTGCCGGGAGATATGGATGGCACAGCTTGACCGACAATATCGGTGTTGGCAGAGTTTTTTACATAAAAACTCACTTTATTGAGTTGCCCAGGGTGCACTTTAACTTGTCTTGTCTCCGACCTAAATTCCCATGGCATACCGGTGTTAGTACGGGTAATAAAATCCACTGTGATCAACCTGCTCTCATCAATTTCAACCGCCTCATAAACGGCGGCTGTGTCTGATGGTTTGCCATTAATGCCCAAAGCATCACAAAGCACATCATATAAAGGCACAAGGGCAAAACCAAAACCAAACATGCCTACAACGATGGCTAATAACTTAACCACCATTCTGTTGTTTTTGTTTTGTGTGTTTGCTTGGTTCATCATGTATATCTTTAGCTATTTTATTACAGGTGGTGTTTCAAAGCTGTGATAAGGCGCAGGAGACGGGATTTCCCATTCTAAACCTTCAGCTCCTTCCCACACTTGGCTCGATACTGGTTCACCTTGTTTTTTACAGGCCTTGATTAAAAGCGCTAAGAAAATAAACTGAGATAAACCAAAGGCAAAGCCACCAATACTGATCCACTTGTTAAAATCAGCAAACTGCAACGCATAATCTGGAATACGACGCGGCATACCAGCTAAGCCAACAAAATGCATAGGGAAGAACAACACATTAACCGACACCAATGAACACCAGAAATGCCACTTAGCCAAGCCAATATGAAACATTTTTCCAGTCCACTTAGGTAACCAGTAATAAACAGCCGCCATGATTGAGAATATGGCACCTGTAACTAACACGTAATGGAAATGCGCAACCACAAAATAAGTATCATGATATTGAAAGTCCACTGGCACTATAGCCAACATTAACCCTGACAATCCACCAATGGTAAACAACACAATAAAGGCAATGGCAAACAACATAGGGACTTCAAAAGTCATAGAGCCGCGCCACATAGTCGCCACCCAGTTAAATATCTTCACACCTGTAGGTACGGAGATCAGCATAGTAGCAAACATGAAGAACAGCTCGGCCGCCACTGGCATGCCTGTGGTAAACATGTGATGCGCCCAAACTATAAATGACAACAAGGCAATAGATGCTGTGGCGTACACCATAGAGGCATAACCAAATAATCGTTTACGGGCAAAGGTAGGGACAATCGCCGAGATAATACCAAAAGCGGGCAAAATCATTATGTACACCTCGGGATGACCGAAGAACCAAAAGATATGCTGGAACATCACCGGATCACCACCACCAGCGGCGTCAAAGAAACTAGTACCAAAGAATTTATCGGTTAGCACCATAGTTACCGCACCAGCTAGCACAGGCATAACTGCAATCAACAAAAACGCTGTGATTAACCATGTCCATACGAACAAGGGCATTTTCATCCAAGTCATACCTGGTGCACGCATATTGAAAATAGTCACAATAACGTTTATTGCACCCATAATGGATGAGGCACCCATTATGTGTACCGCAAACACAAATAGTGCTGTACCGTCGCTACTGTAGGTCGTAGAAAGAGGCGCGTAGAAGGTCCAGCCAAATGCAGGGCCACCGCCTTCCATAAACAAAGAAGATAAAAGAATTAAGAAAGCAAAAGGTAATATCCAAAAACTCCAGTTGTTCATTCTAGGTAATGCCATATCTGGCGCACCTATCATCATAGGTATTAACCAGTTTGCCAATCCAGTAAAGGCAGGCATAACCGCACCAAATACCATAATCAGACCATGTACTGTGGTCATTTGATTAAAGAAGTTGGGTTCAATTATTTGTAATCCGGGTTGAAATAACTCAGCGCGGATCACCATAGCCATGGCGCCACCAGTCAAAAACATGATGAACGCAAACCACAAATATAGGGTACCGATATCTTTATGATTAGTGGTGTATAACCAACGTTTTATTCCAGGGGGGATATGATGCTCATGGTGCTCATCATCGTGGTGATCATTTGTGTGAGTAGTATCAGTTGCTGCTGTCATGGTCACCTTCTCCTATTGTCCGTTCATGGCTGAATTAATGTCTTTGGCTTGTACTAAGTCACCAGTATCGTTACCCCAAGCATTACGCTCGTAAGTCACTACTGCGGCAATTTCAGACATTGTTAATTGTTTTGCATAGGCTTGCATAGCCGTACCTGTAACACCGTTGACCAATATATCGATGTGTTTAGGTTGGTCAGTTGTAGCTATTTGGCTGCCTTTTAAGGATGGGAAGACGCCTGGTAGACCTTCACCATTTGGCATATGGCAAGCTGCACAGTTAGCGTTGTAAACTTTTCCACCTAAATCCATAGCTTCGTCCATAGTCATATTCATGGCTAACAGACGTTGTTCTTCCGCTTTGGCTTTTTGCTGGATAGCTTGCTGCTCTGCAATCCACTTATCATACTCAGCAGGCTCTTTGGCAATAACCACAATGGGCATAAAGCCATGATCTTTACCACAAAGCTCGGCACATTGACCACGATATATACCGGGTTCATTCACCTTAGTCCAAGCGTCATTGATAAAGCCGGGATTAGCATCTTGTTTGAACCCAAAATCTGGCACCCACCAAGAATGGATAACATCATCTGACGTGATTAAAAAGCGAACTTTCTGACCGGTTGGAATAATAAGAGGGCGATCAACTTCAAGTAAATAATTTTCACCTTTAGGAAGCTTGCCAGAAATTTGCTCAGCTTGAGTAGCCATTTTTGAATAATATTCAACGTCATTATCCATATATTTATAGTGCCACTTCCATTGTGAACCAGTCACCAAAATGGACACATCAGGCTCACTGGCATCTTCCATATCAATTAGGAGGTTCATAGCAGGGACAGCCATAAAGACCAAAATAACAAAAGGAATAACTGTCCAAGCTATTTCTACTTTTACACTTTCATGAAAATTAGCAGGCTTCGCACCCCTTGATTTTCTATGAAAATACATAGAAATAAACATTGCGATAAACACACCAGCACCAATCACAACACAGATTATAAACATCAACATATGCATGTCATAAACACCAGCACTGATGTCTGTCACACCTTTAGTCATGTTTAGCTGGTATTGCTCAATATGATCACTCGTTTCTGCAAACACCGGCGCTGTCATCAATGCAGTTAGCATAGTTCCAGCCTTGAACAAAATTCTTTTCACATGGCACCTCATATACGTTTAACGCACTTCTTTATTTTTCACTGAAACACAAATCTCAAAATAGTAAAAACTGCAAATTGAGTTAACGTCTAGTTAATTTATTGTTATTTTTTCTACTGGAATATTAATGGTCGCTTATTTAATAGCAACTAGTCTAGCTTTTATGTTCAACTTACAACCAACTGATTATTTTTTAAACACAAAGTTGTTAATAAATGAAAAATAAAGAAAAAAATGGGGGAGGAAAGATAATCTAGGAAGACAAAAGTATAAAATGTGATAAAAAATGATAAAAATTTAAAGACGCATTATTCAATAATAATACGTCGCATCGAAATTACATCCAATCGGCGTTACGAATAACTCCCACTGCTATGCCTTCAATATTAAACGGTTGGGTCGCCAAATCGACTATAATCGGAGAAAACGCTTCGTTTTCAGCATGTAGCAAAACCTGCCTGCCTTTTTTCTCGAGTCGCTTCACTGTAACGTCGTCTTCGACTCTAGCTACTACCACCTGACCATTGTGGACGTCAGTAGTGCGATGCACGGCTAACAAGTCGCCATCCAAAATACCAATATCTTTCATGCTCATACCGTTCACTCGAAGCAAAAAATCAGCACTGGGTTTAAACAAACTTGGATCCACTCGATAATGACCCTCAATATGCTCTTCAGCCAAAATAGGTTCACCTGCTGCTACCCGGCCAATTAGTGGCAAGCCTAACTCTTCAAGTTGATCCTCAAGAGGGATATTCAATTTAATTCCGCGAGACGTACCGGGCAATATTTCTATTACTCCTTTACGCGCTAGCGCTTTTAAATGTTCTTCCGCAGCATTAGCAGATTTAAAACCTAATTCCCGAGCAATTTCTGCCCGAGTAGGCGGCATACCTGTATTCAACATTGTATTTTTAATTAGTTGAAGTACTTCTTCTTGTCGTGCAGTTAGTGGACGCATAAACAGCCTGTTTATATATACAGTTCAGTAGCCAGTATATCCAGTTAATAGTTAATCGCAAACTTTTTCTAAAACAAATCGAAGTCTGTTTAAATTGTGAATATCCTCTTATTCCAATTCCATTAAAGAAGCACCTCTCAGTATCGTGGCTTAAAGAAGCTCAATCAAGACGCGTGAATGCAGTAATATCCTCTTTCAAATTTGTGTAACGAGAAGTAAGTTTCTTTATTGAGATTGAGATTAAAAACACAAAATAAGTTAAATGTAATCACGAAACATCAATTCGGCTTCTTCTGGCTTTATTTTTCTGAAAAACAAATCGCAGCCGATTAGTAAGCAATATAAAAGTAGTGAGTGCCGCTTTGCTTCTATTGCACAAGGGTAGATATCACTCAGTAGTTTCATCACATAGTCAAAACGTTGTTGGTACACCCGTAAAACAAACTCTTCAACTTCAACATTTTGTTTGGACCACATATTAATTTCTATTTCTAGTCGACTTTCTTTATTTAGTCCTTCAATACATCGCTGTACCAATAAGGCTAACTTTTCTTTGGAGCTAGAACCAGACTCTGACAATAGGATAAATTGTTCAGTAAAGGCATTTTCCCAATATTCCAATAATGCAAAATCAAAATCCTTTTTAGAACGAAACCAATGATAAAACGCCCCTTTAGTGACGCCTAACTGCTGACATAAATCGACAATTTTCAGATGATCTGCTCCCTTTCTATCTAAGGTCATCAATCCCGTTTTGAGCCATCTTTGTTTTTGTATCTGAATCATTCAACTTTCCATTTACTTGGCACATACCCATTGGTATGTTAATTTACGCCCAAGCATACCTCAAGGTATGCTTGGGCGTATTTATTAGGAAACCATACAATGATCGCTTTTAAACATATTAAGAACTTAGTCAAAAATAGTTTGTATTGTTCCATATCGACTATTCAAGATAATCTTCCTCATTGCTCCCCAATCGGCAGTGTGTATCTTGAATCCACCCAGCAAGGTTACTATCTAGAAATGTTCAGCACTGCAGTTAAGAAAGCTCAGTCGGCAAACCCTAATGGTTGTATTCTGGTCGTAAACACTTCTATTATTTTTTGGTTGAAATCATTAATCAGAGGTAAATTTGCCACTCCACCAGCGGTTAGGCTTTTAGTGGAGTTTGGCGACAGAAGAGCAGCAAATGACCTAGAACAGTCAAGATTCCGGAAAAAAGTAAACATCTTTAAGAGGTTTAAAGGGCATAAGGTTTTGTGGTCCAATCCTTCCCATGTAAGAGAATTTTATGTGCTTAAGATAATTCCCGTGTCACTTGGAAAAATGACCCAGGTGGATTACAACCAATAAAGCAGCACTGATTTCAATTAACCTAAGCTTTGTATAGGCCAAGGATCAGTTAGGATCTTTGCCACGCAAATTTAACCGTTTAGCAAAAGCAAAATACAGTTCATAATGTTATCCTTGCGGCGTCTTGGTATTTGAAGGTTTAAAGTATGTTGTGGCTGCATAAATTGCTGTTAGCAATGGTGACAGTGCCGGTAAAATGGCTGGTAAAAGTAAACAGCATCCCAAGTGATCTTGAGTCAGAGCTGGGCATAGATAAAACTCGTCCCATTGTTTATTTATTGCGCACCCGTTCAATCACAGATCAATTGGCGCTAAAAATGTCTGCGGTGGCCTTAGGATTACCTAAACCCACATTAAATATAACTATTGGCGATCAACGTCATTCTTCGTGCTTATTTTTGCAGAAACCTCGCTCAGTATTAAACCGTAAAACCAAAGGAACTTCGATTCAGGAAGATGCCGCCAAATTATTTAGTCTACACAGAGAAAACCCAGAACTTGATATTCAAATAGTACCAGTTTCAATTCTCTGGGGTAGAGCACCAGGTAAGAACACCTCAGGTTGGACAGACGTAATCGCTAACCAAGTCTCTCCTAGTTGGTTACGTAAATTTTTTATCGTGTTGTTTTTAGGCAGAGACAATTTTGTCTGTTACAGCAAAGCCGTATCTTCAAGGAAAATGATCCAGTTAAAAGGCAGTGATGAAGAAATTGCCCATAAACTGATCCGCGTAGCAGGCACACACTTTTATCGCCGACATCAAACCTTAACCGGCCCAAATATCCTTGAACGTCATCAATTATATAATACTGTTCTAGGGGCAAAATCAGTACGCAAAGCTATAGTTGAGGAAGCCCGCAGCAAAAAATTAAATCACCAACAAGCTAAACAACAAGCAAAAAAATACGTCAATGAAATTGCCGCCGATTATCGACCCGGCATGATTAGGTTAGCCGAGAAAATTTTAACCAAAATTTGGAATAAAATTTACAACGGTATCGAAGTTAGGCATGCAGATAAGGTCAGAGCTTTGGCACAAAATGGCCATGAGATTATCTATGTACCTTGTCATCGCAGCCATATGGATTATTTATTACTTACCTATGTGATTTATCACCAAGGTTTAGTTACACCGCATATCGCAGCCGGTATTAACCTTAATTTTCGTCCTGTCGGCGGACTATTACGTAAAGCTGGCGCATTTTATCTACGCCGCAGCTTTGCAGGCAACAAACTCTACTCAGCGGTGTTTCGTGAATATTTGGAGTTACTTTTCAATAAGGGTTACTCGGTTAAATATTTCCCTGAAGGTGGACGCAGTAGAACAGGGCGTTTATTACCACCTAAAACTGGCATGTTAGCGATGACCTTGCAGGCATTAGTTAAAGGCATTAATCGTCCTGTTAGCATTGTGCCGGTTTATATTGGTTACGAACATGTGATGGAAGTGTCCAGTTACCTAAAAGAACTCAACGGTACTGGTAAGAAAAAAGAGTCTTTCTTCCAAATATTCTCGGCAATTAAAAAGCTTAAAAATTACGGTTATGGCTTTTTGAATTTTGGCGAGCCCATCAATTTAACTAATTACCTAGACCAACAAGTACCTAATTGGCGAGATGAGCAAAAAAATAGTGGTGACAAAAAACCCAAATGGCTGACGCCGGTTGTGAACAACCTTGCTACAGATGTTATGGGTAGAATAAATCAAACCGCAGCCGTTAGTGGCATGGCAATATGCGCCATATGTTTATTATCAGCCAAAAAACATGCTATGGCTGAATCAGAATTGGAACAGGCCATTGAGCACTTTTTAGAACTGTTAAGTGAGGCACCCTACAGTGAACTTGCTACCTTACCGAAAATATCCGGTAAAAAGTTATTGGAAAACACCCTCAAACTGAATAAATTCAATGTGTCTGAGGACAGTTTCGGTAAAATAATTTCACTAAAAAACCAAAATGCTGTAACCCTCACCTATTACCGCAATAATATTCTGCATTTGTTCGCCCTTCCAGGTCTAATCGCAGCAATAGTTTTTGCTCACAATGGTTTGCCAAAGAGTAAAATTTTGCATTTAGTTGCCGAGCTATACCCTTTGCTAAAGCGTGAATTATTTATTTACATGAGCGTTGAGCAAGCGGCTGAATATACCGAATCTTTAATTAGTAAAATGTTAGAAATGGGCCTATTAGAAACGAACAAAACCAAAATTCAACCACCTTCAGCAACTAGTAAGACGTTTTATTCTGCTTGGTTACTAAACCGCAGTATTCAAGAAACCCTGCATCGTTATGCTGTGGTACTCACCTTATTATCCAGACAAGAACAAGTCAGCCGCTCAGTATTGGAAAAGAAAAGTGCTCAATTTGCCGAAAGATTAGCAGCGCTACATGGCATCAACTCACCAGAGTTTTTCGATAAAAATGTGCTAGCTACTTTTATTAACGCGTTAAAGGAAAACGCCTTGATTGAAGCAGATGACAATGGGCAACTGCACCACACAGAACAGAGTGTATTATTAAAAGCCGACGTCATTAACTTGATTGAACCTGAGATAGCACAGCGCTTGCAACAGATTTAAAATCAGCCATCGAGCAGCTTTTTATATTAGTGAAAAGTTGCTCTCATTAACGCTCTAGATTTCATAAATTGGCCATTAAAGTGCCTTTTCATAAAGGCGTTTGACGCAGCTTGTTTCATTGATTTGAGCTACTTTATTGCCCAAATACCGACCAACCGGTTTTTTGGGTAAGCAATTCCAAGGCTTGTGTGCCAAGTTTACTGTTGCCAATAGTATCTAAACCTGGGGACCATACCGCAATAGAAGCTTTACCAGGCGCAATCGCGAGTATGCCTCCACCTACGCCACTTTTACCCGGTAACCCAACACGAAAAGCAAATTCCCCAGAGCCATCATAGTGACCACACATTAACATCAGAGAATTAATACGTTTTGCTCTATCGGACGACACAACCCGATAACCTGTGATGGGGTTGTGGCCATTGTTTGCTAAAAATAACCCAGCGGTTGCAAGCTGAATAGTATTCATTGCAATAGAGCAATGATGAAAATAGGTGCCCAACACTGCATCCACCGGATTTTGAAAGAGGCCAAAGGATGCCATAAAGTGGGCCAAAGACGCATTTCTATCGCCAGTTAGCTCCTCTGAACGCGCCACTTTTTCGTCTATGGCGATACTTTCGTCATCCGCTAAATATCGCACGAACTGCAGTATTTCAGCCAAAATTTCTTTGGGCTGATGCCCTTGTATAATGGCATCAGCTATAGCGATAGCCCCTGCATTAACAAAAGGATTACGTGGTTTTCCGTGTTCATGTTCAAGCTGAACAATGGAATTAAAGGGGTCGCCAGAGGGTTCGCGGCCCACTCTATTCCAAACTCGTTCACCTAGTTTTCCTAGAGCTAGTGTTAAGGTGAAAACTTTTGAAATGCTTTGAATTGAGAATAAGGTTGATGCACAACCCGCGCTATAGACCGAGCCATCAGGTAAAGCAACACTGATGGCAAACTGCTTAGGATCAACACATGCCAATTGAGGAATATAACTTGCGACTATGCCTTTATCAGTTTTTGATGCCATCTGAGAAGCAATTTCATCGACTATTTTTTGCATCTTTGGCAAGCGCCTATTACTTAAATACACCATTCAAATCCGACAAGAAAAACTTGTAGGCTGGATTATCAGTTTGTTCTTGGTAGAGATAACCTAACTTAGCTAGGTGTTTATCAAATTCGCCACGATCAGCATCTGCGATATCAAACCCAGCAAGTACCAAACCTTCAGCAGCACCATGGTTACGATAATGGAATAGAGTGATATTCCATCTTTCACCCAAGGTATCCAAAAATTTCATTAAGGCACCGGGATGCTCTGGAAACTCAAAGGAAAATAACTTTTCATTAAGTAAGCTAGGAGGTCTGCCACCCACCATATAGCGCACATGCAATTTAGCCATTTCATTTTCGGATAAATCAAAACTTTTGTAGCCTTTACTACTGAGGGAGTCAGTCAGTTGCAGCAATTCTGCACGACCTTGTTTTAATTTAATTCCCACAAAAATATGCGCCTCGCGATCTGTGGAATAACGATAATTAAATTCGGTGATAGCTCGCCCACCTAACATTGCACAAAAATCTCTAAATGCACCGGTACGCTCAGGTATTTTAACGGCAATTACCGCTTCTTTTTGTTCGCCTAACTCACAGCGCTCAGAGACATAACGCAAAGTATGAAAATTAATATTAGCGCCACATAAAATACCGCCAATCTTTTTGCCTTGCATTGGATTGCTTTTAAGATATTTACGAATTCCTGCAACCGACAAAGCGCCAGCGGGCTCAGCAATCACACGAGTATCGTCGAATATATCTTTAATCGCGGCACAAATTTCGTCTGTGTTGACTGTGATCACTTCATCTACATATTGTTGGCATAAACGAAAAGGTTCTTCACCAATAATTTTAACCGCTACACCATCTGCGAAAATCCCCACATGATCAAGAGGTACAGGTTTACCAGCTGCCATTGCCGCCTGTAAACAAGCGGATTCATCAGACTCTACAGCGATGATTTTTAGCTCAGGTTTGAGCTGTTTGAGAAATACCGATATGCCGGAAATTAAACCACCACCACCAACTGCAATAAACAAGGTATCCAAATCAGGATTTTGTTCCAGCAACTCTCGGCCGATTGTGCCTTGCCCAGCAATGACGTCCTCGTCATCAAAAGGCGAAACCATAGTATAGCCCTGCTCTTTAGACAGGCGTAACGCTTCATCTTTTGCTTGGTCAAAGTTGGAGCCATGCAACACTACAGTAACAAACTCGCCACCAAATTCACGAACCGCTTCAACTTTAATGTCAGGTGCAGTGTCAGGCATCACTATTGTTGCATGTATGCCTTTTTTTCTGGCCGAATAGGCAACACCTTGGGCATGATTACCTGCCGAAGATGCCACCACGCCTTTGGCGAGTTGTTCGTCAGACAATTGGCTAAGCTTGTTATAAGCGCCGCGCAACTTAAAAGACTTAACAGGTTGTTGGTCTTCTCGTTTCAACCAAATTTCGTTACCTAAAGAAGCAGACAGCTTGTCTAACTTTTGAAGATCAGAATTCACCGCCACGTCATAAACGGGCGATAACAATATACTCTTTAGATAATCATTGGCTGAACGGGTCATTTAATCTTCCAATTTCGATGCATCTCGCACCGCACCTTTATCAGCACTAGTGGCTAACAAGGCATAAGCTTTAAGGGCAAGTGAAACTTTACGCACACGAGATACTGGTTTCCAAGGTCTAGCACTATTATCCATGTTCTCACGTCTGACTAATAAGTCAGCGTCACTAATATCAATACCAATCTTACGATTTGGGATATCTATTAGGATAGTGTCGCCTTCTTCAACTAAACCAATACCGCCACCACTAGCTGCTTCAGGTGCACAATGACCAATAGACAGACCAGAGGTACCACCGGAAAAACGACCATCAGTAATTAACGCACACTGCTTGCCTAATCCTTTGGCTTTAAGGTAGGTGGTAGGGTAAAGCATTTCTTGCATACCTGGGCCACCTTTAGGGCCTTCGTAACGAATAACAACTACGTCGCCTGCAATCACTTGATCGTCCAAGATAGCTTTAACGGCTTCATCTTGACTTTCATAAATACGTGCACGGCCAGTGAACTTATGAATAGACTCGTCAACGCCTGCAGTTTTAACAATACAACCATTTTCGGCAATATTACCAAATAACACCGCTAAGCCGCCTTCCTCACTAAAAGCATTGGCTCGGTTACGAATACAACCATTTACACGATCTGTATCGGCAGTTGGATAACGGCAATTTTGGCTAAAGGCTTTGGTAGTACGAATACCAGCAGGGCCAGCCTTATAAAATTCTAGGGCGTGCTCATTGGCGGGGTTAGTAATATCCCACTCGGCTATCACTTCACCTAGGCTTTTACCTAATACGTGGGGAGAATCAGCGTGTAATAGCCCAGCACGGTTTATCTCGGCTAAAATACCTAAAACACCGCCCGCTCTATGCACATCTTCCATATGATATTCAGGGGTCGAAGGCGCTACTTTACATAAATGCGGCACCTTACGAGATAACCTATCAATATCGTCCAAAGTAAAAGGTATTTCACCTTCAACAGCGGCTGCTATTAAATGCAATATCGTATTAGTAGAACCACCCATAGCAATGTCTAAGGTCATAGCGTTTTCAAAGGCTTTAAAGTTAGCGATATTACGAGGCAATACCGACTCGTCATTTTCTTGGTAATAACGACGACATAACTCTACGATTTGAGAGCCAGCTTGTTTGAATAACCCTTCACGGTCTGCATGGGTCGCTAACATTGAACCATTACCTGGTAAAGACAAGCCTAAGGCTTCAGTCAAACAGTTCATTGAATTAGCGGTAAACATGCCTGAACATGAACCACAAGTTGGGCAGGCAGAACGTTCGACTTGCTCACTATCTTTGTCGCTGACATTGTCATCAACTCCGGCGACCATAGCATCAACTAAATCCAGTTTGATAATCTGATCAGACAGCTTGGTTTTGCCGGCTTCCATTGGTCCACCAGAGACAAAAATGACAGGTACGTTCAAGCGCATAGAAGCCATCAACATGCCAGGAGTGATTTTGTCACAGTTGGAAATACATACTATGGCGTCGGCGCAATGAGCATTAACCATGTATTCAACAGAATCCGCAATAATTTCCCGAGATGGCAAGCTATACAACATGCCACTGTGGCCCATAGCAATACCATCATCCACTGCTATAGTATTAAATTCTTTCGCTACGCCACCGGCCGCTTCAATGCTACGGGCAACTAGCTGGCCCATATCTTTTAGATGCACATGCCCTGGCACAAATTGAGTAAAGGAATTGGATACAGCAATAATTGGCTTACCAAAATCCCCGTCTTTCATGCCTGTGGCACGCCATAGGGCTCTGGCACCCGCCATATTGCGTCCTTGGGTGCTGGTGGCTGATCGTAACTTTGGCATGGTATGTACTCTTTATTAATTATCTAAATTGATTAATTTAACTGTTAAGGCAAAAGTGCTCTTAACAAAAAACCCCTCGAACTTTCGTGCGAGGGGTTTAGTATTCTAACTCGACGTTAGCACTATCCCCGCAATAAAATAATCACTGGCCCTTGGGCTAGATGTGTAGTTACCGCTTTGAGCAAAAAAGTGTGCAAAAAAGAATAGGGCATCACATTACAAGTTTATGTATATCATCACTGACTATAGAAATAGCATGAAGGAGATATTTTGATCAAGCATTGCTATATGCCTTTTTAGAGGGTTATATACTCAACATAGATCATTATTATCATTCTCGGATCAACAAACAAACACTTTAGGGGGCATATGGAAACTTGGTTACATTGGGTAGATTTAGCAGGGGTAGGAGTATTTGCCATAGCAGGCACATTGATGGCTTACAAAAAACACATGGATGGTTTTGGGGTGGTAGTGCTCGCATCGGTTACTGCTGTTGGTGGCGGAACACTGCGCGACATGATTTTGGATTTACCAGTTTTTTGGGTACAAGACCCAAGTTTTTTCTATGTGATTATTGTCGCGGCTTTTTCCACTATCATTTGGCTACGAAGCAAAGACACCTTCCCATTACGTTATCTGTTTTTTGCCGATGCTATTGGTTTGGCGTTTTTTAATGTAATGGGATTGCAGAAAGCCCTAACTTACGGCGCAAATCCTCTTATCGCCGTTGCATTAGGCACTATGACGGGTGTATTTGGAGGATTAATCAGAGACGTGATTTGTAGAGAAATCCCAATGGTTTTAAAAGGTGAACTATATGCCACCGCCTGTGTTTTAGGCGGAGCAAGTTACATATTAGGCTTACAACTAGGTTTGAGCACTGTGAGTTGCATGGCTATAGGCTTCTGCATCACCTTATTCTGTCGTTTAGGCGCGATGAAATGGAATTGGCATCTCCCTGTATTTAATCCCCATGATTCAGTTAAGGATGAATAACTCGCAATTTTCAGATGATTAGCTAGCCTTAAAACTCACCTTGTTCGCAAATGGAGTTGCTTGATGTCTTTAGCAGTCGTTTATTCAAGAGCTAGCGTAGGTATTGATGCACCGCTCATTACTGTTGAAGTGCACTTATCTAACGGCCTTCCCTGCTTTAACCTAGTTGGCTTACCAGAAGCTTCTGTTCGCGAAGCCAAAGACAGGGTACGCAGTGCTTTAATCAACTCTGGTTTTGAGTTTCCCGCTAAACGTATCACAGTCAATTTAGCGCCTGCAGACTTGCCCAAAGAGGGCGGACGTTTCGATTTAGCCATTGCCATAGGTATTATCGCAGCAAGTAACCAACTCACCAGTAATCAGCTAGAAAATATTGAACTAGTGGGGGAGCTTGCTTTATCTGGAGAGATACGCTCAATAACAGGTGCCTTACCCTTTACTTACGCCTGCTCGCAAGCCAACCGAATAGCAATATTACCCGTCGACAACGCAGCTGAGGCGTCGTTAATTAAACACGCCAAAATTGTACCGGCCAATCAATTATTAGATGTATTCCATCATATTGCTGGACAACAAACACTTGCTCTATACCAAGCACTGTCTATAGAAAAACATGCTTCCTATGAAAATGATCTACAGGATGTTGTGGGTCAGGCCGCTGGTAAACGTGCATTGGAGATTGCCGCTGCTGGTGGCCATAATTTGTTGTTTACCGGGCCACCCGGCACAGGTAAAACTATGTTGGCCAGCAGGCTTATTACTATTCTTCCCCCCATGACAGATGAAGAAGCTTTAGCATCAGCGGCTATTCATTCGATTGTGGGCAAACCCGTAGATCCTGCGACTTGGAAACAACGAGCTTTTCGACATCCTCATCACACCAGCTCAGCAGTTGCTTTGGTGGGAGGGGGCAGTATACCAAGACCAGGTGAAATTTCTTTGGCTCACAATGGGGTATTATTTTTGGATGAACTCCCGGAATTTGACCGTAAAGTTTTAGATGTTTTACGTGAACCATTAGAGTCCGGCTCAGTCAGTATTTCCAGAGCCGCTAGACAAGCCCAATTTCCTGCAAGATTCCAATTAGTCGCGGCAATGAATCCTAGTCCAACCGGTAGTTTGAATGATGGGCGCAGCAGTTGTGAACAAATTTTACGTTACCTCAACCGTATCTCAGGTCCATTTTTAGACCGTATAGATTTACAAGTAGATGTGCCTAAACTACCCAGTAATGACTTTTCAGAACAGGTGAAAAGTCGTGGTGAAAGTAGTAAAATCGTGCGAGAAAGAGTTATTCAAGCCCACCTTTTACAACTAAAACGCTGCGGAAAAACCAATGCGCAGCTGGGTAGTAAAGAGGTTGAGAAATATTGCAAATTAGAAAAAGCAGAACAGCTATTTCTACAACAAGCAGTAGAAAAATTGGGATTGTCTTTACGCACCTACCACAGGGTACTCAAAGTGGCGCGCACCATAGCTGACTTGGCACATAGTTTAGACATTAACCGACAACATTTAGCCGAGGCCCTTAATTACAGGGCATTCGACCGGATGTTGGCACAACTAACTAATAATTAGTTTAAAGCTGCATTTGTTTGGCAATCATTTCTTTCATGATTTCGGTGGTACCACCGCCAATTGAAAGGATTTTTGCATCACGATATAGTCGCTCGACAATAGTTCCCTGCATGTATCCCATGCCTCCAAATATCTGCACCGCTTCTCGTGTTGTTTTTTCAGCCACGTCAGTAGCAAAGTTCTTAGCCATTGCAATTTCTTTGATTGGGGTTTGTTTAGCCTGAATTTTAGCGGCAACACTGTAGGTAAACTCTCTGGCGATTTCTACCTCAGTCGCCATATCGACCAACTTGTGGCGAATGACTTGATATTTACCGATAGGGCGGCCGAATGCTTCCCGTTGTTTAACATAGTTTAAGGCTTCGTCTAGGGCGAGCTGCGCTGTCATGTAAGCCATCACACATAAAGATAATCGTTCCCTCATAAAATTGGTGGCAATACATCGAAAACCATCATTTTCAGAACCAATTAAGTTGCTGACAGGAACAAGGCAATCTTCAAAAAACAGCTCGGCCGTATCACTAGCATGCCAGCCCATTTTTTTAAGCTTTTTGCCTACAGTAAATCCAGGCGTACCTTTTTCAATTAGCAGAAGGCTTATTCCACTATATCCATCGCCACCTGTTCGAACCGCAACAGTGTAATAGTCTGCGCGCACACCACTGGTAATAAACATTTTACTACCATTGACCCGATAATTATCACCTTCTTTAACCGCGCGAGTACGAATATTAGCCACATCGGAGCCAGCGTTGGGTTCGGTGATCGCCAGCGCACATATTTTTTCCCCGCGAATAACTTCAGGGATCACTTTTTCTTTAAGTTCATCGGAGCCCCAAATCACAATAGGCGGTAATCCAATATCAATAGAGCCTAAACTCGCCACTAATCCACCAGAAGTGCTTTTCATCATCGCTTCATTGGAGGCTATTTTCATAAAAATATCGCCTTCACCCGAGCCGCCAAATTCTTCAGGGTAACCTATACCTAAAAAACCTAACTCACCCGCTTTAGTATAAATTTCTCTAGGAAACTCACACGCCTCCTCCCATTCATCGATAAAAGGGGTGATTTCTTTAGCAAAGAATTTTTCGATGCTATTTCTAACTTGTTCATGTGTATCGTTAAAGTAGCTAATATTATTCGTCATTATGTTATGCCCTGTTTTTATTTTTACATGCTTGAATGATAAGTGATGAATTGGGTGAGTTTTTAAAGGTGTGTACAATTATGAAGCAACTTACCATACCAAGCAAGCGCTTGGTATTTTGATGTATTCGGTCAAAAAGTAATAGAAGGGGTAATTTAAATAGATTTAGCGATGACTGATTTAAAACAAACAAAGTATTTTAAGTCGGTTACACAAACAGCGAATTCACCACTTCACCGCAGTTGTTAGATAGATTTGCTCTACCAGCCCTTCGAGGGGTAAGTCACCATGTAAGTGATACCAATTAGCAGTTTCAATTAAGGCACCCCGTACAAAATGCCGTATAAAAAACGGTTCAACGTTAATATGACCAAGGGACTTGGCTTCGGTATAGATATTTCGATGAAATGCCTCATATTCGCCACGCAGCTTGAGGATTTCGGATTGACTCTCGTCGCTCAAAAATCGCCATTCAGCCGATAACAAGGTAAAACCAATGCCATTTAAGCCATGGATAGCTTCCAATTCACATCGCAGCAAAGCACGCATCTTATCTTCGCAACTATCTAGATCAGCAATCGTCAATTTCATACGAGCTAAAACAAGGTAAATCGCCTCAAGCATAATAGTGCGTAGGATACTTTCCTTATTCGCGAAATGATGAAATATACTACCCGATAGTATCCCTACCTCAGCGGCAATATCTCTTACAGTTGTTCGCGAAAAGCCTTTTTGCTTAAACAATGCGGCAGAGGCAGCCAATAGTCGCCCCTTTGCGGAGTTGGGCTCTGTGAGTAAACCTTCGCTTACTAGCTGAGGTATAAGCATTGTTTATTCCTAATGTTAGTCCGTACCAATCGACCACCCCAGCAACGAGGAATATCAACTTAAAATCCAGCGCATTATAACTAACCTCAACAACAAGCGCCAGCCACGCCCAAAGCGCTAGAGCGGCGAAGTAGGGGCCATAAATGATGTGGGCAAGCTCAATATCCACAATAATTTTAAACGAGTGCATTGACAACCAATCACTCGCTTGTTTATTGTAGAAACCAAAAACCAAGCGCTTGCTTTGGTGGAGTGTGTTATTTATTTTTAGAGATTATCAATATTCAAGGGAAGGAATGACAGCAGAATTATCATTGAAGTTATGATGCTGGAACATGTAATTGAAGCGAATACCAAAGGCTCCTTGAATCAATCAATGTCGATACTAGTGCCCAAGTGAAATCAAAATAACGGTTAGCTTTGGTTGCCCCAACAAGTGTTGATGAACAGGAATAAACAATAATTATCTCAAGCAAGTTGTTGATAACTGTGTATCAACCTTTAAGGAGGCAATAATGAAAAGCTCAGTACTAGAACAAAATCTAATTGAACGTGTGGCAATGGGTGATCTATTGCGACGTCGTAGTCGAGACAGTGCGCATCTGCCCGCCCTAATAGATTTTCATAAAGGCCAGCGCCGAGAAATAAGCTACGGTGAACTAAACAGTCGGGTCAACCAACTGGCCCATGGTTTTATTTCAAAGGGCCTTAAACAAGGTGACAAGCTTGCTTTAATTTCGAGTAATCGAAGCGATATGGTTATTGTATATTTTGCTTGTTATAAACTTGGTGTAGTTGTTGTTCCCATAAACTTTATGCAAAGTGCCGATGACATCCGTTACAATTTTGAACATAGTGAGAGCGTCGCGATAGTCTACGAAAATACTTTTGCTGAGCTGGTTTTACCCTGTATCAAAGGCAACGCCAACATTAGGTTTACCACTCAAATCGGGGCAGATAACGGCGACGCAGATTATTCCTTAGACGAATTAATTACCGGCCAAAGCGAGAGTGAAATTGAAGACCGTATCATTAAAGATCGTGATACCGCACACTTGATTTACACTTCGGGCACAACCTCGAGACCTAAGGCGGTAGAATCCTCCCACCTTGCCCTAATGTTAGCAGCACTGACCTTCAGCATTGAGTTGGAAGTCGCCAAACAAAATAGATTATTGGTAGTTTTGCCATTGTTTCATTGCGCCGCACTGTCTGTCATGTTCCCAACCTTATTGCGAAGTGGTTGCGTTGTGATCCACGGGGCTTTCGACCCAATGTCGATTCTTGACAGCATTGAACAGGAAAAAGTAGACACTGCTGGGTTTCTTCCGATGATGTGGAATGCCTTACTGGCCACACCTGATATCGAAAGACGTGACTTTCGTCACTTTAAAACGGGTATCTACGCTATGGCATCAATGGATGTTCAAATTTTAAATCGAGTCAGAGAAGTCTTTGGATGCCTTATGCATTTAGGTAGCGGACAAACTGAATTTGCCCCTTCAGCTTGTTTATATCGCGATAAAAGTTCGACTGAATTCGACGAAGGTAATTATTGGGGAGTGCCTGTTTGCACTGTAGATCAAGCCATTATCGACGAACACGGCAATGAACTTCCACAAGGAGAGGTTGGTGAGATTGTATGGCGTGGCGCTCAAGCGATGAGTGGCTATTTCAAGAACCCAGAAGCTTCGGCACAAGCCAGTCAGTTTGGCTGGCACCACAGTGGTGACCTAGGTTTAATCGATAATGAAGGTCAATTGTTATTTATAGACCGTAAAAAAGACACCATTAAATCCGGTGGTGAAAATGTATCATCTCAGAAGGTTGAACAAATTTTGGAATCCTTTGAAGGTGTCATGCAAGCCGCCGCTTTTGGTGTAAGCCATCCCCATTGGAGCGAAGCAGTTTGTGCCTGTATCATTGCAACTCCTGATGTTGAACTGAATGTGTCCGAAATAGAGCAACACTGCAAGGATCATCTAGGTAAATTCGAAATACCTAAGGCCATTTTTATATGCCAAACGTTACCAATGACAAGTACGGGAAAAATTCGTAAAGTAGAATTGCGTCATCAATATAGCGATATATTCAAAGACGCTAAAAGTTAAGTCTATGCTAGGGGCTTACAGCCCCTTTCATTTTTTGAATAGCTCACGAAACAAAACTTGTATAGCCGGCTCATTGGCTCTTTTTTGTAAACAACACCAGCTCCCGAAGGAACTAAAAAACGCATTTGGACTCAGGGAGCAGTTGAAAATTAACTTGTCTATTTTATAAAACCTCTTTGTTATTCGTTGTGAGGTTCGATATTTTTATATTTAGCGATAGAGACAGTGGACTAACTCCACATTTTTTCCCTTGTCGCTTATCCAATGCCAATAGAAAACCAGACCTGTAATAGTCAATCTCAATGATAGGCCAAGAAAGAAACTAGATTCAGCCAAATTAATGGCTGAACACATGGTGGCTATAGCTGCTTAGGGGTTATGCACTTAAACCTTGAAGCTAGGCGTAACAGCTTAATTTTATTATGATGACTGTCTCACTAATTTGCTAATTGCTCTGGTGCAGAAAACTTTGAAACTGCGCTGGCCGCCACGGTAAAAGGTTTAGAATAACTTAAAAACGAATCAGCCAATTTGTTGTATCACTTGATTGGTTTACTGCAAGCCAGTGACTTGAGTTTAAGTGATGTGGTTGGGGTATTACGCCGGCATCATAAAAAATAGCGATAGCGGTGATCCCAATTAGGAAGGAAACAATAGGCTTTTTAAACCAATATCAAGTTATGCGAGATATTCTTACCTATATACAAAAAGCCCCTTAACTAAGGGGCTTAAACATACTTTTTCTTTATTTACATGGAGGTTAAACGTTTTTACGACGACGTAGCATGCCAGTTCCAAATAAGGCTAACCCAAAAATTGCGAGGGTGGAGGGTGCTGATACAGCGTTCACATTTGGAATAAATGCGGTTCCTAAGTTGCTTGATATATTGAGTGTAAAATCCCCAGCGTCAGTATTTCCAAACCCAGAAGTAACAACATAATAGTTTACCCCTGCTGACAAAGCCACGCCATTAAATCCAGATAATCCTATAACAGGAAAATCATCGTTGCCAATAATCACGTTAGTTAATTGATTTAAAGAATCGAAAGAATCTTGATAAAGGAAGAGATAATTATCCCAACTAGCTGGATTATTTGCTGTAGATAAAAAATCGTAAGTGGTGCTTACATCGACTTGAAATAAAATAACGTCATAGGCAACTGCAGTTCCAACTCCAGAGACCCCTGTAGGAGGATTGCCAGCAATAAGACGATTCCAAGTGGGATCACCTAAAGTAGAGCCATTGATACTGATAAATCCGGCTGAGGCAGCAAAAGGTAAGGCTATACTACACACCAAAATGGTTGCCTTTAACAGTGAACGAAAAGCATTGCATGAATAGATGTTAAACATTGAGTATTCCTACTTATTGATGATTGAAATCAAATAAAAGCATAAATCACGCCAACCACACAATAACCATCAATATCAATAACTTAACTAGGGAATAGATTTTATAGTTAACGCTAGTGTAAAATTATCTGACATTCAGAGTGACAAAAAGATTACTTAACATCAAAGTGATTACCTCAAAAAGCCTTATTTGCCCATAGCTAGGCATTCTAGTAACTAACTACTTATTTTCTTAGTGCGCGCAGCACATAAATGTAGCGGTTAAGCTATGTCTTATCCCACAGCGAAAAAAACAAAGCCGATGCTTTATAACCCTTGCAAATAACTCATTCTCAACTTGGGTGTTCCCCAAACTTCCTTGTGTTTTGGGCTTGTAGTTTTATCCAGAAAGTTTACACTGCTGGCTACTTGTCGGAGTGCCCTCGAGGCTGAGACCGTTATTATACGGGATCCGTTGAACCTGATCAGGCTAACACCTGCGTAGGAAACAAAAGTAACCCATAGTTTAATAGTTAACTTTATTTGTTATATATTAAACTTAAAGCCCCTAGGTGAATTGGTCATCTAGAGTGCGAATAAATTGGGTTACACAACACTTCTGACAAGCAAATATCCTCTTAACTAACGAGATTTTGCTATGTCTACTCAATTAACTCGCCGTCAACGTCGAGAACAAGCCCAAGCATTTATTGCTAATTTACAACACCAGTCTTACCCCAACTCAACCCGTATTTATCTTTCTAATCCAGAAGGTGATGTACATGTTGGTATGCGAGAAATATCCTTAGGTGACTCCATTATTGGCGGCAGTAAGGACACCCCTGACTTCGCCAAAAATGAACCTATCCCAGTTTATGATACTTCTGGTCCTTATACCGATCCAACCATCAGCATTGATGTGAATAAGGGTTTACCAAAATTACGCAGTGCGTGGATAGATGAACGTCAGGATTGCCAAACTTTAACGAGTTCAAATGCCAATTACACCCAACAACGATTATCTGACGACACCTTAGATGAACTGCGTTTTGAGCACCGACCTTTACCTAAAATATCTAAAGAAGGGCAGTGTGTCAGTCAAATGCATTATGCCCGTCGCGGTATTATCACCAAAGAAATGGAATATATTGCCATTCGCGAAAACATGGGCCGTCAACGCATAACTGACGAGATATTACTGCAACAACACCCCGGAGAATCTTTTGGCGCTAACCTGCCAGAACAAATTACGCCAGAATTTGTGCGTCAAGAAGTGGCCCAAGGTCGAGCAATAATTCCAGCGAATATCAATCACCCCGAAAGCGAACCTATGATCATTGGGCGTAATTTTTTAGTTAAAATTAACGCTAATATTGGTAACTCGGCGGTAACTTCGTCTATCGAGGAAGAAGTAGAGAAACTATTATGGTCTACCCGCTGGGGCGCAGACACCATAATGGATTTATCCACTGGCCGTAACATTCACGAAACCCGTGAGTGGATCATTCGAAATTCTCCGGTGCCTATTGGCACAGTACCTATTTACCAAGCACTGGAAAAAGTCAACGGCATTGCTGAAGATCTCAACTGGCAAGTGTTCTACGACACCTTAGTCGAGCAAGCAGAACAAGGTGTGGATTATTTCACTATTCATGCGGGTGTATTGCTGCGTTATGTACCTATGACAGCAAAACGTGTCACCGGCATTGTGTCTCGTGGCGGCTCTATCATGGCTAAATGGTGTTTATCTCACCATCAAGAAAGTTTTTTATACCTGCGCTTTAGAGAAATCTGCCAACTATGCGCCCGTTACGATATCAGCCTTAGTTTGGGTGACGGCTTACGTCCGGGCTCCATTGCAGATGCCAATGATGAAGCACAATTTGCCGAATTACACACCTTGGGTGAGCTAACCAAAATCGCTTGGGAATACGATGTTCAAGTGATGATAGAAGGTCCAGGACATGTGCCAATGCATATGATCAAAAGGAATATGACCGAAGAATTGGAGCACTGCCACGAAGCGCCATTTTATACTTTAGGCCCACTGACCACTGATATTGCTCCTGGTTATGATCATTTCACCTCTGGTATTGGGGCAGCCATGATTGGTTGGTTTGGTTGTGCCATGTTGTGTTATGTCACTCCCAAAGAACACTTAGGTTTACCAGAAAAAGAAGACGTAAAAGAAGGGCTAATCACTTACAAAATTGCTGCCCATGCTGCCGACTTAGCCAAAGGCCATCCCGGTGCGCAGATCAGGGATAACGCTTTATCAAAAGCCCGCTTTGAATTTCGCTGGGAAGACCAATTTAACTTATCTCTTGATCCTGAAACCGCTCGGGACTATCACGATCAAACCATTCCTCAAGAATCTGGCAAAGTGGCGCATTTTTGCTCTATGTGTGGACCTAAATTCTGCTCTATGAAAATAACGGAAGAAGTCAGAGCTTATGCAGCCAACCTAGAAAACCAAGAAAAAATCGCCATAAAAATGGTGGATATGCAAGGCAATACTCAAGCCGTACACACCAGTCAAAAAGATATAGACCAAGGCATGCAAAACATGTCGCAAGTGTTTAAGGAAAAAGGCAGTGAATTATATCACCGTGCCGACCAAGTGCTTGAAAAGGAAAAGATTTAGTGGGCTCACCCATTAATAAACCTGTATCAATGGACCACTTAAGCGACACTCATACTAAACACAGGCCACCGCCCGTCATTTGGTCGGTGGCGGGCAGTGACAGCAGTGGTGGCGCGGGCATACAGGCAGATATTAAAACAGCCCATGACTTTGGTGTACATGCCGCTACAGTGATCACTGCTGTCACGGCACAAAATAGTCTAAAGGTGAGTCACATTGACGTAGTGTCTGAGCAGAGTTTTACTCAGCAATTTGCCAGCCTGCGAGAAGACATACCACCAGCTGTTATAAAGATCGGTTTGTTAGCATCTGTTGCCCAAGTTAACACTTTAACCACCTTAATATTAAGCTTTACCGCTACCTGTTCTGCTACACAACCCCGTCCCTTTGTTGTTTTAGATCCTGTTCAAGTTGCTTCAACAGGCGACGTAATGGCTGGGGAAGATGTCACTGCTGCAATCAAAAATACACTTTTGCCGTTAGTGGACTTACTGACCCCAAATCTAGTGGAGTTAGCTTGTTTAACTAGCAGTGCCTGTGGCGAGTTAACTAACGGTGGCGATGTAGACGCACAAAAAACAGCGGCAGAATATTTACTCAACCAAGGCTGTAAAGGCATATTAGTCAAAGGCGGCCACGGCAATAGCCAGTATGCTATCGATAGATATTACGGCGCTGGGCACGCATTTAGTATGAGCTCTATGCGTCGAAACACCCCGCATACACATGGCACTGGGTGCACACTATCATCAGCTATCAGTGCAGCAATAGCCAAGGGATATCAATTAGACGATGCTCTTGTTCTAGCCAAGGCCTATGTCAATCAAGGTATTAGATTAGCCTATCCTTTAGGCCAAGGTACTGGACCTGTAGCACATGGTGGATGGCCTGAGCAGGTGGCTGATTTTCCGGATATCAGCACTATCGACAACTCAACGCCTAAACATCAGCAAACAGGATTTTTACCCTGCAACAAGCAGTGGTTGGCTTTATACCCTGTGGTACCAGATGTGAAATGGTTAAGCCGGTTATTACAAGCGGGAGTCAAAACAATACAATTACGTATTAAAAATCCCGCAGCAGCTGACTTAGAAACTCAAGTTAGTGAAGCCGTGATCTTGGGCCGGCGCTATCAGGCACAAGTGTTTATCAATGACTACTGGCACCTGGCAATTAAATACCAAGCCTATGGTGTACATTTAGGGCAAGAAGATCTCGCCCTAGCAGATTTGCAGGCGATAAAAATAGCGGGTTTACGTTTGGGTATTTCCACTCACGGATATCATGAGTTGCTCATAGCCAAACAGCTCAAACCTTCATACATCGCCCTTGGACATATCTTTCCAACCCAAACCAAAGAGATGCCGTCTAACCCACAAGGTCTAGATAACCTAAAGCGCTATGTGGGTTTATGTGAAGGTATGCCGACTGTGGCTATTGGTGGTATTTCAGAACAAAGAGTGGACGCTGTGCAACAAACTTCGGTTGACGGTATCGCCATGGTGTCTGCTATTTTACAAGCACCCAATTGGCAATCGGTAACCCACACACTACTCAAAAAATTACTGCCAACGGCTAATGATTCTGTTGGGGAGGGTCAGCCATGAACGTCGCACTTTCCCAGCCAGAGCAGTTACGTTACGCACGGCAAATGTTACTGCCAGAATTAGGCGAAAATGGTCAGTTACGCCTAAAACAGGCACATGTGTTAATTATTGGAATGGGCGGATTAGGTTGCCCAGCCGCTATGTATCTGGCTGCAGCGGGGGTTGGCAGTTTAGTCATTGTCGATTTTGATACGGTTGAACGCAGTAATCTACATCGTCAAATTTTATATCAAGAACACCAGATTGGCCGCAATAAAGCACAACAGGGCGCAATTAACTTACATGCCATGGCTCCCGATGTGAGTTATCAAGTGGTGAGAGAGAAGGTCACGGCTGATAATGTTTTTAGTCTGGTAAGTAATGTTGATTTAGTACTGGATTGTACTGACAACATCCATACTCGTTTATTGATCAATCAGGCTTGTGTGAACTTACAACGTCCGCTTATCAGTGGCGCAGCTATTGGTTTTAAAGGCCAATTGCTGACTCTCCCCATGACAGTAAATTCACCTTGTTATCAATGCATCTACCATTCTACTCCTGACGATCAGAGTAGTTGTCTACAAGACGGTGTGATGGGCCCATTAGTAGGAGTCATTGGCAGTATGCAGGCTTTACAAGCTATTAAATATCTCAGTCAAATAGGATCGCTACACCAAGAAGCTAAGTTGCATAGATTCAATGCCATAGACATGCAATGGCAAAATTTAGCACTCACAGTAGATCCAAACTGCCCCGTTTGTGCCGGCAAACCTTTAAGGAGCAAAGATGCGTATTAAATTAAATAATGAAATTGTTGAGATCGAGTCAAGCTTCACTTTGCAAATCTTGCTAGATAAATATCAAATATCTGAAACGGGTTTAGCTGCAGCAATTAACGACACTGTCATACCTCACTCAAGTTGGGCATCAACAACATTAAGTGAGCATGATGAAATCACTTTATTTCAAGCTATAGCAGGAGGATAAACTTATGACCTTACAGATTGCTGATAAAGTATTTCATTCACGGTTATTGACCGGTACCGGTAAATTTTCAAGTGCTGAAATCATGGCCAAGACCATCAAAGCAAGCGGCAGTGAATTGGTAACTGTGGCGTTAAAACGCACCGATCTACAACAAAAAAATGACAATATCTTAAGCCATCTAAAACCACTTGGGGTGCAGTTATTACCTAATACCTCTGGAGCACGCACGGCTAAAGAAGCCATATTTGCCGCCCAATTAGGCCGCGAAGCCTTAGGTACCCAATGGGTCAAATTAGAAATTCATCCCGACCCCAAGTACTTAATGCCTGATCCTATTGAAACCCTGCTCGCTGCCGAACAACTCTGCGCTTTAGGTTTTGTGGTATTACCCTACTGCAGCGCCGACCCTGTTTTGTGTAAACGTTTAGAACAAGTAGGCTGTGCTGCGGTCATGCCTTTAGGCGCAGCCATTGGCTCTAACCAAGGCCTTACCACCCGTTCGATGTTAGAGATTATTATTGAACAAGCTATGGTGCCAGTTATCGTTGATGCAGGTATAGGCGCGCCGTCCCACGCCACTTTAGCAATGGAAATGGGCGCTGATGCGGTGTTAGTGAACACAGCTTTGGCCGTGTCACCTAATCCAATCAGTATGGGCAAGGCCTTTAAACAAGCAGTGGAAGCTGGCTTTACAGCTTATCAGGCAGGTCTAGGTGCTAAAAGTATACACAGCCAAGCTAGCAGTCCATTAACTGGTTTTTTATCTGGAGTTTCAACGTGAATTACCTCGACCAGAGCTTTTATCACCAATGGGCAGAAATAAACGATAAGCAACTGCAACAACAATTAGACGAGGTGCAAACAACGGATGTTGAGCGATTATTGGGTCAACCCAAGATAACCTTAAAAGATATGCCAGTGTTGTTGTCTGCTGCCGCAGAAAAATATCTAGAACCTTTAGCGCAGCAGTCACAAGCCGTAACTCGTCAACGTTTTGGGCATACTATGGGATTTTTTGTCCCTTTATATTTATCCAACTTGTGCGCCAACGATTGTAGTTACTGCGGTTTTTCCATGAGCAATAGAATCAAACGCCTGACCCTCACGCCTCAGCAGGTAGAAGCTGAATGCCTTGCAATTAAAGCCTTGGGGTTCGATACAATTTTACTGGTCACAGGTGAACACGAGCAAAAAGTCGGCATGGACTATTTTGCTTCTGTGTTACCTATTATTAAGCAACATTTCAGTTATGTGATGTTAGAAGTACAACCTTTATCCACCCAGCAATATCAAACACTTCGAGCTTTAGGTGTCGACAGCGTGTTGGTCTACCAAGAATGTTATGAGCAAAAAACCTATCAACAACACCATCTTAAAGGCAACAAAACTGACTTTCGCTGGCGCTTAGAAACCCCAGATAGATTAGGCCAAGCCGGCATGGATAAGATTGGTGTGGGTTGTTTGTTGGGATTAAGCAGCTGGCGCTTAGACTGCCTTAAGTTAGCCATGCATGTAGATTATCTGCAGAAGCATTATTGGCAAAGTCGTTTATCGGTGGCATTCCCACGTCTGCGCCCATGTACAGGGGGGATTGTGCCTGAGCATTTACCAACTGACGGCCAGCTATTACAACTCATTGCCGTATTTCGACTATTTAACCCACAAATCGATATTGTATTATCTACCCGCGAACCCGCCACACTAAGAAACAACTTACTGGGTTTAGGCGTCACCCAAATCAGTGCCGGTTCAAAAACCCAACCAGGAGGATATGCCGACCAAACCCTGGCACTAGCGCAATTTGAAATTGACGATGAACGCAGTCCAGCACAAATGGCAGAAGTGGTAAAAGAAGCCGGTTTCGAAGTGGTATGGAAAGATTGGGAGCCTGCTTATTCGGCTAAAAATTAATACCAAACATACTTAATTGAGATGGCTCAGTATCACCTATCGCTACAGGGTTGACTTTTTATTCTATGCGAAGTGGTCCAACACATGCGTAACATTGATTTTATGTCATTTCATTACAATGAGTGTTTTGGTTAGTTTAAGATGATTTTGTTAGTATTATAGTTAGCCATTCGTCTTCTTAGTAAATCTTTAATACCATTTGTAGGTGCTAGGTGGATAGCTTGTTCGGCATTTTGTTTGGCAGATTTATATTGCTTGTCGCGGTATTGTAAATCCGCCAGTACAGCATACCAATGATAAGATCGCGTTAACCATGTAGGAATATCTGCTCGTTGCAAAACTTCCAATCCTTGTTTGGCATTTTTCCATTCAGCCATTGCTAGTGCTCGATTTAAAATATGTAAAGCTGAAGGAGCCACATTTTCTAATAATTCATATGAGCCAACTATTTTGTCCCAACGAGTATCTTGGTAACTTACGGCCATACAATGCTCTGCAGCTATATTGGCTTCAATATGATAACGAGAAATAGTATCTCCTTGGCCAGAATACATCAGGTGTTCCATCGCTTGTGTTATTTTTTGTTGGTCCCACATCGACCTATCTTGTTGTGCTAATAACACCAAACCAGCTTGGTCTTCGCGTGTATCAAGTCGAGCAATATTAAAATACATAAGTGCGAGTAATGCATGACTCTCTGGTACGTTGCATATTGGATTTTGTACTAACAATAAAGTTAACCGCGAGGCCTCTTCACACAGATCGTTGCGGATCAGCACATCCGGATGTGAAGACAAATACCCTTCAGTAAACACTAAGTATAAAACTCGGTGAACTGCTGAAATTCTCTGTGTAATTAGAGATTGATTGATCTCGTCCATATTAAACTTTTGTTTTATCAACACATTTTTGGCTCGAATAAAACGCTTATAAACATTGGCCTCAGATACGAATAACCGTGCGGCAATTTCAGAAACACTAAAACCACAAAGGCTTTTTAAGGTGAATACTAATTGCGACTCAATTGGAATATGATCGTCACAGGCCAAAAAAAGCATACGCAGCAATGCATCTGATAACTCCCTTGATAGGCTTGCTTCTAAATCCCCGCTGAATTCGATATTTTGCTGTTCATATTCATTATTCAATATCACCTGATGTCGCACTGTGTTTCTAAATTCAGACAATAAATGTCTGAGTGCAACTTGATATAACCACGCGGTCTGGTTATCAGGCTTCTTGTCTAAAGCCCAATGTGTAAGGGCCTGTGTCATAGACCATTGCACCGCATCTTCTATCATTTCAATGTGTTGTATGCCTACACGACGAGCTAATGTCGCCACAAGTGAACCGTACTCATGGCGAAAAACATGCTCGATATGATCTTGTTGTTCCTTGTTACTCAAGGTGTAGAAATTTCTCTGATTTCTAAACTAGTGCGGGGGTTCTCGACCATGGGACTTTGTTGAATCACTTTTACCACCTCATCTAAGTTTTCACCTGAAAGGAGCATATAACCGCCTACTACTTCTTTTAACTCAATAAAGGGGCCATCTTTGACACTATCATTTGTTACTACTGCAGCGGCGCCTGATAATGCACCTCCCATGTCTAAAATGTTTTTTGCAAATTTACTTTGCCACGCTTGGTATTTAGCATACATAGTTTCCATGTCTGAAGGTGATGGTTTTTCGCAAGCCCCAGACTCACTTCGTAGAATACACATGAATTTTTTGTTACTCATTTTTTGCTCCTTGATTTTTATATTTTCAGCAGGTTAATCACTACTGACATAATAAAGACGCATCAACTAACACTAATTAGACACTTTATCGCAGTATAAATAAATCGCTGTCAACAGAGCCGATAAGTTAACTAAAACAGAGTCTTAGTTAACTTAAGTTTCTTTTAAGTATTTATTGAACAGCCAAGTTTTTTTTCGAGAACAAATCAACACGATTTTTTAAGTTTATAGAACATAGGAAAACCGCAATGCATTTAACAATTAAACAAAGCTTGAATGGCCGGTTCATCGGCTCTTTTTTGTAAGCAACACAACCCCAATTTATAGGGTTCGATATCATCTAATTTAATACGGTTTACTTTTTGACCTATGGTGGAGTAGTCCAACACTATCTGCGGCACTATGCCCAAACCACAACCTAAGGCCACCATACTCACTATAGCCTCGTTTCCAGCAACTTTGGCATAAATGCGTGGCCTTATGCCTTGTTCAGCAAACCAATGATGCACAATACGTTTTGATGGACCCGAGTCAGGTAAAATGAAAGAGTGCTGACGCCAGTCCACTTGTTCTAATCGATTTATCAAAGTGTCTTTAGGGGCAATAAGTAACAAGGGTACTTCACCTAAGGATAAAAACTTCAACTCTGCAGGGAAGTCAGGAGTGTGAATAGCAATAGCCACATCCACCTCTTGCTGCATCACTTTACTCACAGACAAGGCAGGATCGCCGGTACTCAATTTAATTTCTACTTGGGGATATTTGTGGCGAAAATTATCTAATAGCCGAGGCAAATGACTTTGACTAGCAGTAACCGAACAAAACACACTGAGTTCGCCTTGAAGCTGCTGGTGCTCTTGTTGCAGTTGCCACTTTACTTTTTTCCACTCAGTCAAAATTTGTTGCGAAAATCCCAACAGTTTTGAACCCGCATCAGTCAATTTAACCTTACGATTATCCCGCACAAACAAAGTTGTACCACACTCTTCTTCAAGCCTTTGAATTGAGCGACTTAAAGTAGAAGGACTAACAAACATAGACTCTGCCGTTTTCGCAAAATGTAGACTGCTGGCTAAATGCTGAAACAACTCCAAACTACGAATATCCATCTAAATGCCCTAACCTTTTAGGTATTGCGAATTATGCAACATTATATTGCAAATATATCATTTTAAACAACACCGATTTAGTTCTATTATCCGAACATCGCAAATGACTCATTTGCACTCAACCAAGACTAGGATTTTAAACATGGCAAATTATTTCAATACATTATCTTTACGTCAGCAACTGGACCAGATTGGCCGTTGTCGTTTTATGCAACGAGCAGAGTTTTCTACTGGTTGTGATTTTCTTAAAGGCAAAAAAATTGTCATAGTAGGCTGTGGCGCACAAGGTTTAAACCAAGGCTTGAACATGCGTGATTCTGGCTTAAACATTTCTTATGCCTTACGCCAAGCTGCTATTGACGAAAAACGTGAGTCTTTCCAACGTGCAGATGGTAATGGTTTTACTGTTGGTACTTACCAAGATCTTATCCCTACTGCTGATGTAGTTTATAACTTAACACCAGACAAGCAGCACTCAAGTGTGGTTGAAGCGGTTATGCCTCTTATGCAACAAGGCGCTACTCTTGGTTATTCACACGGTTTTAATATCGTTGAAGAAGGCCAACAAATTCGTTCTGATATTACAGTGGTTATGTGTGCGCCTAAATGCCCAGGTACTGAAGTACGTGAAGAATACAAACGTGGATTTGGTGTTCCAACTCTTATCGCTGTGCATCCAGAAAATGATCCTAAAGGCCAAGGTTGGGATATCGCTAAAGCATTAGCGTCTGCAACTGGTGGCGACCGCGCTGGTGTACTTGAATCTTCTTTTGTTGCTGAAGTAAAGTCTGACCTTATGGGTGAGCAAACTATTCTATGTGGCATGCAACAAGTAGCTGCTGTTTTAGGTTATGAAAAAATGGTCGCTAATGGCATCGATGCCGGTTATGCAGGTAAATTGATCCAAGACGGTCTAGAAACCATCACCGAAGCACTAAAAATTGGTGGTGTCACCAATATGATGGACAGATTGTCTAACCCAGCCAAAGTGAAAGCTTTTGAATTGTCTGAACAATTAACTGAGTTATTAAGACCTCTTTTCGGCAAACATCAAGACGATATCATCAGCGGTGAATTTTCTCGCACTATGATGGAAGATTGGGCCAATGGTGATGCTAACTTACTTAAATGGCGTGAAGAAACCGGCGAAACTGGTTTTGAAAATGCACCTGTATTTGAAGGTGAAATTGATGAACAAGAATATTTCGACCACGGCGTATTTTTAGTTGCTATGATTAAATCTGGTGTTGAGCTTGCTTTCGAAGTAATGGTTGAAGCAGGAATTTTACCTGAATCTGCATACTACGAATCTCTTCATGAAACACCGTTGATTTCGAACACTATTGCTCGTAAACGTTTATACGAAATGAACGTAGTAATTTCTGATACAGCTGAGTACGGTAACTACTTGTTCGCTAACGTGGCTATCCCATTATTAGCAGAAAAACTTATGCCTAGCATTGGCACCGACCTTATCGGTAAAGCTTACACTACCAGCTCTAACAGCGTTGATAACAAACGACTAGTTGATATCAATAAAACCATTAGAGAGCATGGGGTAGAAACAATAGGCGCTAAATTACGTGGTTATATGACTGACATGAAAGCCATAGTAGAAACAGCGTAACGCAAACTATATTTTGAAACGATTTCTGTCGTAAGGTGCTTGATAAAAGCCCTCTTGCCCAGCCAATTTGGCTGGGCTTTTTTGTATTTGAATTATGGTTTTCATTTTTGAAGGTGTATTTGACCAGTCAACAGCCTGAATTCACTGAATTTCAAAAAGATGATAATAAAAACCTATGGGAACAGATGCAAATAAATTTCCGAAGGGAGCAGACTAAAAATCAGCTTATTCAATAAACAAAGTTTGCTAAATAAACGATCAACAACTTATGTATATAGAGCTATAGATTAACAATTAAGAATGATACTGAACATTAAAGTATCATACTTTCGCTGGCTTCTTAGCTAGTGACTGACTGGCTCCTATGAGCCTAAAACCGGACAGTCGAGCGTTAAGCCTGATGGTGAAGTTTGTGCCAATACCCGACAGACATAGCTCGCTGTCCGACTTAGCGGTTATAGCAGTAAACAGACGGTGAGGTTTTTTAAGATATTACACCTCGCTGACGGCGCAGATATTGAGGATATTACACGTCATTCCCTCGGAGGAGGGAACCCACTAACATTTACCGTGCAGCCAATTTTAATCGTTTAAAAACAGTATGATATTAGTGTATTTCAATCAATTTTAACTTTGGAAATAAGATACTTTATTACCATCCACAGATGTTGTTGGAGGTTCCCGCCTTCGCGGGAATGACGGATAATATATGGGAGGATGTCAGCGACTGCTTTCTCAGTAAACTTGCCATTGAAGGCGTCATTACTGACAGGCGGTTGATCGCTCAAAGTTCCAATTGAAAGAGCCAAACGCGACTGGCAGCTATCTTGGGCATAGCAGTCAGTCAAGGCCAATTCAAAGTATGATACATTTTTGTTTCTGAAAGAGCCGATTTTATGCGGTCAACATTAGGTACAACGTAATAGTATGATCCTTTCTCAGCTATATATTCGTGCTGCCAAACTTTAATGCTTGAAATCTCTCACCCTTAGCATGAGACTTTATTGTCAACCTACAAGGGCATAGCCTAGGTATTGTTAGACAAATTTAATCCTTATCTGCATACCAATACAGAACAAAAGACAAAGCACCAAAGCCTAAAAACCCTATCGCCACTGGTGTTACGGTATCGTCTATAAAACTGCCAACTATAACGGCAGTAGGCACTGAAATAATACTACCTAGAGAACCAATAATAGCGGCTCCCAAACCGGCCATATCACCCAAAGGCTGCATAGCCATGGCATTGATGTTTCCAAACATAATACCGATGCAGAAAAAGGCGCAAAACAATATACAAATCAATTGCCATAAGGGAGGTATACCATCATAAACAAAACAAAATGCAGTTAATAATCCTGCGAATATCAACCAGCCTATCATTGCCCAAGTGCAGAGTGTGCGCATCCCCAAGCGCATCACTAAATGGCCATTAATAAAAGAAGCAAAACCAAGAGAAAAAGCCAAGAACGCGAAATATAAAGGAAACAAATCACCAGTATCGTAAATATCTTGGAACAGTGTTTGTGAAGAGCTGATATAGGCTAAAAAAGCGCCAAAAATGATGCCAGACGATATAGTGTAAAACATCACTAATTTATTCGTCAGAATAAACTTACTTGAAATCCATAATTGCGACCAACTAAAAGGCAGACGCTTTTCTTTTGGTAATGTTTCTGGCTGGCGAATAAAAAACCATAAACCAGACACCAGTCCAAAGATCAAAAATGACGAAAAAATATACTGCCATGAAAACCAAAATAATATAGCTTGGCCAAAACTAGGTGCCAGCATTGGCACTAAGATAAATACCATCATAATGAAAGACATAACACGAGCCATGGCTTCACCTTCATACTTATCGCGGATCACCGCCAAGGTTGCAATCCTTGGCCCAGAGACACCAATAGCTTGAATAATACGACCAATTAACATCACTACTAACGACTCGGCATAGATACACACTAAAGATCCAATAGCAAAAACAATCAAACCAGAAATAATGACGTAACGTCTACCCTTACTATCAGACAAAGGTCCGTAATAGAGCTGACCAAAGGCCATACCGACAAAAAATAACGAAACAATTAAGTGAGTTTGTCTTGGATCAGTAATTTCTAAGTCAGCACCAATTTGAAATAGTGCAGGCAAAACCGCATCTATGCTCAAAGCTACCAAAGATGTCATCAATGCCATAAGCGCAACAAACTCAAATTGACTTATATCAGCCTTTGGTTTGCTACTTGTCTTGCTAGGAGTGGAATTGTAGTTGGATGACATGCTGTGACCTGTGAATTTTAAGGCTGAGGATTCTAGCATTGCCTATCAGTGGTGCTTAGAATTTTTAGCTAACTGTTTAGATAGGCGCTTATAAAAACGACTAAGCTACAAAGTGTTTTTTAATAAGAGGTTAAATTTTAAAACTACTGCTGGGGAATAAGAATACTCTGCGTAGTAAATTCTGAACCCTGTTTTCGAAGCATGTATAACACACCATAATCACTCTCTTCCATATGAATAACCTTGCCGCCCATTAACCCCAATAATTCAGGCGTGGTATTGCTATGACCCACAACTAAAACATGATCTAAAGTTTTCACCTTGGAGGAGAACTCAGCTAATTTTCGAGGGTTGTAAAATTCAACAGAAACATTTTTGAGTATTGAAACAGGGGTCGCAGTCTCAAGCGTCCGATGATAGTCAGTCGAATAAAGGTGATTAAGTGATTTATCAGAAAAAAACCTCGCTAACGCTGCTGCCCTAGCTTTACCTGATTCTGTTAAACTTGGATTATCACCTTGCTGCTTTTCAAAATGGCGCACAAAATACCATGTTTGTTGTTCAGCAAAGCCAAAAGTTGAGTTGGTCAAAAAACATCCAATAAGGAAATATTTGAACATCAACTTATTCCTCTTCCGTAACCTTAGATAAATCTTTTATGCGTCCATTACGCAAACTATATATCCAGCTGTGAACTTGTAGTGCTTGACCGCGCTTTAATGCATCTTTAACGATACTACTTCGCTTGACATTAGCCGCTTGCTCTAAAACATTCAATTCGCATAAACGCGCAGATTTATCATGCTCAGTTAAAGATGAAAGCTCATCACGATGTTTATGAGCAATATCTTTGATATGTCCCAACCAATTATCTATCAGCCCAAATTGCTGGTCTCCCAAGGCGGCTTCGACACCACCACACCCATAGTGTCCACACACAATCACGTGTTTCACCTTGAGTACATCTACCGCATATTGCAGCACTGATAAACAATTAAAATCAGTGTGAACCACTAGATTCGCCACGTTACGGTGCACAAAAATATCGCCGGGGATCAGACCAACAATTTGGTTAGCAGGGACACGGCTATCAGAACAGCCTATCCATAAATATTCAGGCTTTTGACGTTTGGATAACTTATTAAAAAAGT
The DNA here is from genome assembly GCF_000314995.1 of Paraglaciecola arctica BSs20135. Classification (GTDB taxonomy): domain Bacteria; phylum Pseudomonadota; class Gammaproteobacteria; order Enterobacterales; family Alteromonadaceae; genus Paraglaciecola; species Paraglaciecola arctica. Next base: position 121,872 of record NZ_BAEO01000012.1, read on the forward strand.
CAGGATCGGAACTTTTAAGCTCTTCAGCCCATTGTTCGTTGTTTTGAAGAAGTTGTTTAATATCGCTCATTTACCCTCACCTAGTTGAGGCGCAGTATAAAGTAACTATTGGTAGCAGCAAGTCCAACCTGTTACGCATATTTCAACTTTTATCACTCTCCTATAATTACCGTAAAGGTTTTGTTATCCATATTTAGGCAGCAATTGCCTAAGCCTCAACATTAAACCCAATGATGCTGCATCTCTTTGAACCAAATTGGGGCAATCAATCAATTATTGTGCAAGGTATCCTTAATACATCAATAAAATGCCGTAAAGGGCCGGGCATCAATATTGCTTGGCCCGAAGAAGGTTTGTCCTTTGCCATTACACTGGACAAAGAATTAGAGTCTGAATATGTTTGGATTAACAAAATATTTTTACTATTACTGCAATTAGTAATGCCCAAATAAATAAGGTAAACAATGACCAAAGCGACATTTGAAGTAATAAAAAGTCAGTGGCTCGCGAATTTAGATCTACAGTTAGGTCATAGTGAAAATGGCACCCAACTGACTAAAACCAAACGCTATGGCCCCTTGACCGTTCAAAAGGCGTTTTACCCCGAAGGCAGAGATTGCGCCCACCTATATTTGTTGCATCCACCAGCAGGCATAGTCTCTGGCGATGAATTACGGGTTGGTATTGAGGTACAACAAAAGGCCCATACTTTAATCACAACACCTGGAGCAAACCGCTTTTACCGGGCTCGCACCGACTTGTCGATTGGTGATCCTAAACAAACTCAAATCACCCAAATTAATTTGGCTGCTGGCGCTAAGTGTGAACATTTCCCCCTTGAAACTTTGGTATATAATCAAGCTAATGGGGTCAATAATGTCGAAGTCAGGTTACATAATTCTAGCGTGTATTGTGGTTGGGATATGACCTGTTTAGGCTTGCCTAGTTCGAACGAAGACTTTACCGCTGGGTGTTTTACTCAGCTCAATACCCTTTATCGAGATGGCATTCTGATTTATCACGATAAAGTTTTAATTGAACCCAGCAGTAACATTCAACATCACGCGGCTGGATTAGCTGGCAATACGGTGTTTGGCACATTTCTAGCTTACGCCCCTAGTAAACAAGTCAGTAATGAACAAAGAGCTCAGCTGATTAAGCAACTTAGAGAGGTCGTTTCTCAACACTCTGCCAGCTCATTGATCAGTATTACCGACATTAGGCAACTATTGGTCATACGTTATTTGGGACAACAAGCCCATCAATGCAAAGATTTATTCATAGAGTTATGGAAATTAGTACGCCCTTTGTATATTGAAAAACAAGGCATACAACCCAGAATTTGGTTTACCTAAAGTCAGGTTTTATTAAACCTAGATTACAATATTGAGATTAATATGGATTTATTACCTAGAGAAAAAGACAAACTTCTACTATTTACAGCGGCCTTGTTGGCTGAGCGCCGCTTAAAACGTGGGGTAAAGCTGAATTATCCTGAAGCCATGGCCTATATTTCCATGGAAATTATGGAAGGCGCTAGAGACGGCAGAACAGTAGCAGAAATGATGGATTATGGGCGTACTTTGTTAACCCGAGATCAGGTCATGGAAGGTATTCCAGAACTCATCGCAGAAGTGCAAGTTGAAGCTACTTTCCCCGATGGCACTAAGTTAGTCACAGTGCACAACCCCATTGTTTAAAAACAAAGAAAATAGAGAGCGCAACAGATGATCCTAGGCGAAATCAAAACAGACTCGGGCGAGCGTTTACTCAATGTGGGTCGCGAAAAATTAGCCGTTACCGTTGCCAACTCAGGCGACAGACCCATTCAAGTGGGCTCCCATTATCATTTTTATGAAACCAACGCTGCGCTGACCTTTGATCGTGAAAAGTGCAAAGGTTATCGCCTCGATATTACGTCAGGCACAGCAGTACGTTTTGAGCCAGGACAAGAGCGCGAAGTCACACTGGTACCTTTTGCTGGAAAACGCAGGGTGTATGGATTTAGAGCCTTAGTTCAAGGAGAATTATAATTATGGCAAGTATAGATAAACACTCTTATGCCCATATGTTTGGCCCCACAGTAGGCGACAGAGTGCGTTTAGCGGATACCGATTTATGGCTTGAAGTAGAACAAGACGCCACTACCTATGGCGAAGAAGTCAAATTTGGTGGTGGTAAAGTTATTCGTGATGGTATGGGTCAAAGCCAAGCCTCATGCAAAGAAACGCCAGATTTAGTTATCACCAACGCTTTGATTGTTGATCACTGGGGCATAGTGAAAGCCGATGTAGGCATCAAAGATGGCCGCATAGCCATAATAGGCAAAGCAGGTAACCCTGATATCCAAGACAACATTGATATCGAAATTGGCCCAGGTACTGAAATCATTGCCGGCGAAGGTCAAATACTCACGGCTGGTGGCATAGACGCCCATATTCATTTTATCTGCCCACAACAAATAGACGAAGCCCTAATGTCGGGTGTTACTACTATGATAGGCGGCGGCACTGGTCCCGCAACAGGTACCAATGCCACTACTTGCACACCTGGACCTTGGAATATCCACAAAATGTTGCAAGCCACTAATGACTTCCCCATGAATTTTGGTTTTTTGGGCAAAGGTAACGCGAGTTTACCTATAGCATTAGAAGAACAGATTGAAGCTGGTGTTTGTGGATTAAAACTCCATGAAGACTGGGGCACGACACCCGCAGCCATAGACAATTGTTTATCCGTTGCTGAAAGATACGATGTACAAATCGCCATTCATACCGACACCTTAAATGAGTCAGGTTTTGTTGAAGATACTATAGGTGCCTTTAAAGGCCGCACTATTCATACTTACCATACAGAAGGTGCGGGTGGCGGCCACTCCCCAGATATTATCCGTGCTTGCGGCGAGCCCAATGTGTTGCCATCGTCGACTAACCCAACGCGCCCTTATACCATCAATACTATCGATGAACATTTGGATATGTTGATGGTTTGCCATCATTTAGACCCATCTATTCCTGAAGATATTGCCTTTGCCGATTCACGTATTCGTAAAGAGAGTATTGCCGCCGAAGACATCATGCATGATCTTGGCGCCATCAGTATGATTGCCTCTGATTCACAAGCCATGGGCCGGGTAGGCGAAATGATCACCCGTGCTTGGCAAACTGCTCATAAAATGAAGCAACAAAGAGGGCCGTTAGCCCCAGATACTGAGCGAAATGATAATTTCAGGATCAAACGTTATATCGCCAAATACACTATCAACCCTGCCATCAGTCACGGCATAAGCCACGAAGTAGGCTCAATTGAAGTGGGTAAATTAGCGGATTTAGTCTTATGGAAACCTGCATTTTTTGGCATTAAACCGTCGATGATCATCAAGTCAGGTTTTATTGCCGCAGCGCCTATGGGTGATGCCAATGCGTCTATCCCTACGCCGCAACCAGTTTATTATCGCCCTATGTTTGGCTCTTTTGGATTAGCTTCGGCTAAAATATCTATGACCTTTATGTCTAAGGCCTCTATTGATTTAGGTGTACCAGAAAAAGTAGGCATGACCCGTATGGTAGGCGAGTGTAAAAATACTCGTAACATCGGCAAAGACGACATGATCCACAACAACTGGCAACCCAACATAGAAGTCGACGCACAGACCTATGAGGTACGTGCCAATGGTGAGTTACTCACCTGTGAACCCGCTACTGTATTGCCATTAGCCCAGCGTTATTGCTTATTTTAGGAATGAATTAAAACATGTTAAAAGCATTTGAACGCCTATCTCATAGTCATGAACCCATTGATGATTCAGTGACTTTGGATCATGACACCCGTAAAAAAGCACGTATTAAGATCAGCACCGACCAAGGTCAGGAACTGGGCATTTTTATGCAACGTGGTCACCCTTTGCTGGTGGGCGAAGTATTAAAAACCGAATGTGGCCTACTGATTGAAGTAAAAGGCAAAACAGAAGAGGTTTCCACCGCAATAGCCACAGACTGGATGGACTTCAGCCGTATTTGTTATCACTTAGGAAATCGTCACACATCTTTGCAAATTGGCGAGTTGTGGGTGCGTTTTAAACCTGATCATGTGTTAGAAGAGTTAGCTGAAAATTACGGGTTATCGATTAACCGCACAGCCGCGATATTTGAACCAGAAAACGGAGCCTATGGAAGCCAAAGTCACGGCCACAGTCATTCCCATTCACATGACTGAAAATAGGCTGAGTCAAAACCCGTTGCGCCTTAACAGGTTGCTTCAGCTATGCAGTGCCAATTTGCCTGTAGGTGGTTTTTCGTTTTCCCAAGGTTTGGAATATGCAGTTGAAATGGGCTGGGTCAATAACGCTAAATCGACCCAAGAGTGGATCAGTTTTAACTTAAATCAGTCTATTGCTTATACTGATTTAGCTTTGTTAAACCGTTTACAAAAATCCTTGGTAGAAGATGACTTTGGCAGTTTTCATAAATGGAACCAACACGCATTAGCCTGCCGTGAAAGTAACGAATTGTATTTAGCTGATGTAGCTATGGGCAAAGCGTTGATGCGTTTGCTTAAAGATATTCAAGGCATAGATAGTCAGCACTATGTGGAATTAATCAAAGAAAGAGAAATCAGTTTTGTGAGCGCCTTTGCTTTAAGTGCCTACTTGTTTGGCCTTGACTTAAACGCTGCGCAAAGTGGCTTTTGTTGGGCTTACATCGACAACCAGGTGGCAGCAGCAACTAAATTAGTACCGTTAGGGCAAACTCAAGGTCAAAACCTGTTGTTTGAGTTAAGCGAACAAGTTGAACAAGCCATCGAACTGGCCAATCAACTAGATGATGAAAATATTGGCGCTAGTTTACCGCGCTTAGCCATGGCCAGCGCTTGGCACGAAACCCAATACACAAGATTGTTTCGGTCCTAGGCACAAGATCTAATAAATAAATTTAATTAAAAAAGAAGTGAATAATGACAAAAAACAAACAAATTTTACGTATCGGTGTAGGTGGCCCAGTAGGCTCAGGTAAAACGGCATTATTACGCATGATATGCCTTGAACTCAGAGACAAATACGACATGGCAGTAGTCACTAACGATATTTATACCCGAGAAGATGCCGAGTTTTTAACGCATCATGGCGCGTTATCGGCAGACCGTATTTTAGGTGTAGAAACAGGCGGTTGCCCGCACACAGCGATCCGCGAAGATGCTTCGATGAACCTAGCTGCCATTGATGACTTACAAGAACGCCACCCCAATTTAGACTTTGTATTAGTAGAAAGCGGCGGCGACAACCTAAGCGCCACCTTTAGCCCAGAATTATCCGACTTAACCTTATACGTGATTGACGTATCAGCCGGAGATAAGATCCCCCGTAAAGGTGGCCCGGGCATTACTAAGTCGGACTTATTGATCATCAACAAAATAGATTTAGCTGAGTTGGTTGGGGCCTCGTTAGACGTAATGGCTCGTGATGCTAAAAAAATGCGCGGTGACAAACCTTTTGTTTTCAGTAATATGAAAACCAAACAAGGCCTAGACGACATCATCCAATTTATTGAAAAAGAAGGCATGCTGCAGATTTAGAAGCAGCGCTTCATTAACCCTATTTAAATATTAATTAAGGAACCACCATGAAATACCTATTAACCTTGTTTTGCCTTTTCGTCACTAGTAACGCCATGGCACACGAAGATCATGCTCTTGGAGAAAGTGTTCACTTTGCCTACCACATCGCTTTTTGGAGCTTATGTGCACTGATTGCTTATAAAGGAATTGTTTGGTTTAAAGCGAGGAAGAGTAAACAAAATTCTTAGGGGAAGCATGCTGTCGCGAAACTTCACAAGCACTCTACTCAGTGTTCGTGATCTTTGATGGCGTTTTCCCATTTAAAAGCAAAATTGGAAACAAATAATAATATATGCGAGCGCCTAGATTAATATGACACCCAAAGTAATAACCAGATTAATATGACACCCAAAGTAATAACCTACCCAATAACAGCGTAATCAACAAGTATAAAGTGCTGCTGTTATTTGGGTTCTTTGGCTTTAAGTTGATAATTTTAAATTTTTAGGGTCGAGACGCCCTGAAAACGTTTAAATATATAGTCAAACTCAAATTACAGGCAACGTGATTGAGCACATGTCATGCTGAAGGCTGTTCAAAGATGTGAAGGTAATAATTCAGGCTTGTTGCAATAACACTCTGGCCTTTGCCATCCCTCGTATTCGTTGATGGTCTGTGTGGTGTTTGAATTGTTGCAACATATGCTCACTACCTACTGCTGTGCTGAAGTGTTGTTCG
>NZ_BAEO01000011.1 GCF_000314995.1 Paraglaciecola arctica BSs20135
ACCACAGAGATGTATGGACTCCCTCCCCCTAGGGGGATAGCGTAATAAGTAAGCAAACTTTTACCAACAGGAGCCCATACATGGCCGATTTTAATGTGTTAGCGATAGATTTAGCAAAGAATGTTTTTCAAGTATGTAAAACCAATTCTAGAGGGAAGGTTATTTACAACAAATCCTTCACTAGAAAGAAATTGCAGGAACTACTGATTAGAGAGCCGATGTCCTTGGTTGCGATGGAAGCATGTGGCGGCACGCATTACTGGGCCCGTTATGCGATTGAGCACGGTCACAAAGTAAAAAGCATGTCAGCCAGGCGAGTCAAAGCATTTAGACAAGGTCAAAAAACAGATGCTAACGATGCGGCAGCAATTGCTATCGCGGCATTGCAACCTCAAGTCAAATCAACACGCCTGCTGAGTATAGAAAATCAATGTCAACAAGGGCTAGTGCGCATTCGAGAGTTGTTAGTGACGCAGAAAGTGGCGACAGCGAAACAAATTCGAGATTTACTATTAGATTTTGGCTTTCCTATTCCAAAAGGTGACAGTGCATTATTCGGAGCGTTATCTGAAATATTGGAAGATGCTGAAAATAGTTTAGGCATGGATTTTAGAATGGCCATCGAGTCACAAAGAAAACATTTAAACCAACTGCTTGCCCGTTTAGCTGATATCGATGCCCGTCTGGCCACACAAATAAAGGCAGATGAGACATGCCAACGGCTACAGAAACTAGAAGGTATTGGGCCTGTTAACGCCATCGCACTCAAACTCACCTTGAATACTGTCGAACATTTTAGAAATAGCCGAGAAGCGGCTGCTTGTGTGGGGGTAACCCCCATTCAACATAGTAGTGGAGGAAAAGACAAGATTGGCTCCATATCCAAATCATCAGGCTGTAAAGGTTTACGAAGCACCTTATTTGAGGGCTCCATGGCCGTTATCAGGCAATTAGATAAACGAGAAGCCCGTACAACAAAAGAAGTATGGGTCAAAGATATTGTTGCAAGACGAGGCAAAAAAGTCGCCGCCATCGCCTTAGCCAATAAAAATGTGAGAACGGCCTATGCCATGCTCAAAAATGGTACGGATTATCAACCATCGATGTTAGCCGCTTAGTGTTTATAAAAT
>NZ_BAEO01000010.1 GCF_000314995.1 Paraglaciecola arctica BSs20135
ACCACAACTGCCTTCTGGGGCATTTTGCATATAGCCAGATTCTAAAGACTGAACGTTAAACGGGTTAGTGTTAGCTTGAACACTAACCGAAGCAAGTGAGCCGATAACAACTGCACCAAGTGCTGTAGCGATTGCTGTTTTTTTAATTTGTTTCATATTGGGTATCCTCAAAAATTAGTAGTCAATAAAAAAGATTGTTAAACACTATAGTCTGGTTTCGAAACATTAGACCTAAGGGTAGTTATAATTATTTCAGTTTTTTTCTAAAACGAGTTAATTATCGACAAATTACCCATTTATTTAGTGAAACAAAACAAGGTGTGGATCAATCAGTGTATTAAGTTAAACAGCCTCTTCGTTCTCTTCACCAGTGCGAATACGAATAACCCGCTCTACGTCATAAACAAATATTTTCCCATCACCTATTTTTCCGGTTTTTGCGGTGTTCATAATAGCTTCGACACAGCGATCTACTTGTTCATTTGCTACTATCAATTCAACTTTAACTTTAGGTAAAAAATCAACATTATACTCAGCGCCACGATACAATTCAGTATGACCTTTTTGGCGACCAAAACCTTTTACTTCAGTGACAGTCATGCCACTAACACCAACATCTGACAATGCTTCGCGCACATCATCCATTTTAAATGGTTTAATTACCGCTTCTATTTTTTTCATTATATTCTCAATTAGTGTGGCTTGTTAATTCAAAGTCCCGAGTCATATATGGTGGGAATTGGGACTCGTTTATGTTGTGTTTTTACAAAAATAGCGACTAGTTTTTCAGCTATATCAGTTGCTACAACCTTACCTTCTAAAAAATCATCTATTTGGTCATAACTCATACCTAGTGCCTGTTCATCAGTTTTTTGTGGTGCAAGAGATTCTAGATCTGCTGTTGGCGCTTTGTAAATAATGTTGTGAGGTGCACCTAAAAATTCAGCGACCTGTCTTACTTGACGTTTGTTTAAACCAAATAGTGGCGCTAGATCACAGGCACCATCACCGTATTTTGTATAAAAACCAGTGATATTTTCGGCTGAATGATCTGTGCCTAAAACTAAAGCATCGAGTAAACCGGCAACTTGATACTGGATCACCATGCGAGTACGGGCTTTAACATTGCCTTTAACAAAGTCTTGCTTAGATTCGCTGTTAGGAAGCAAGCCAATATCATCAAGGGCTAAACGCGTTTGTTGATCAATCGCATCTGCACCGGGTTGTATATTCACTGCAAGATTTTGACTAGGCTGAATAAAATCAATTGAAGCTTGGGCGTCGGCTTCATCAGCTTGCACGTCATATGGCAATCTTACTGCGACAAATTGGTAACCTTTTTGTTGCTGCTGATTTAACTCATTTACTGCAAGTTGGGCTAAACGACCTAAAGTACAGGAATCGATTCCCCCACTTATACCCAAAACCAAGGTTTTACAGCCACTACTAATAAGCTGGGATTTGATAAAATTAACCCGCCGTTCAACCTCATAATTAACATCGATTTTAGGTAAAACCCGCATTTGTTCTATAACAGTACTCGTTTGCATTTTTTCCCTCAATATCTCATGCCACTCAAAAAAATTCAGCTAGGTCGGTTATTTCCGCCCTTAACACTATCATTGGTTTTAACCTGAAAGTCAGTTACAGCTTAATATTATCAACATGTGTATGTTAATCCTAACCTTTGATAATTATTTCATACCCTAAAAGTTCAGAAATAGTTTATCGTAAGTAATAACGATCACCTTAAGTCATTCCAATCTCAAAGGGCAATGACTTAAGGTGATTGTTCTAAATTACTGGAGTGCATAACGTGAAACAACAAAAAGGTGTAACACTGATAGAGTTAATGATCACTGTCTCCATTGTGGCAATAATACTGGCATTTGTTGGCCCAAGTATTCAAAGCATCTTAATAAAAAACCGAATTGTGGCTGAAATTAACGAAATTAGTTCGGTGATCCAATATGCCAGGCACCATGCAATAGACGAACAAGCCCAAGTTGTGGTCTGTCCATCAACTGATTACTCTGTATGTTCTGAAGACTGGAATGATCCGAAAATAGTATTTATTGATGATAACGATGACGAGATCCGCGACGTAGGAGAAGAGTTATTAGTCTCTGTCGGCGCGACGTCTAAATCTAGTTTGATGACAAACACTACCGATACCATTAAGTTTACTGGTACCGGTGAAGCCAATCAAGCCACTGAAATTTTACTTTGTCATAAAGACGGAGAAGCAAAATACGCCCGTTCATTGTCAGTTACCTTGCAAGGAAGAGTAAAAATGAGTACCGACAGTGACAAAAATGGCGTAAACGAAAATGCTGCTGGTAACGAGCTGTCCTGTTAATTATCACCGTTAATTAAATTAATAATAATATCATTTAACTATCCTTTAGCGATTTACTCTTGGCGGCTCGCATCAAACCAAGAGTCGTACCCAGCGGTTGCGAAATTTAAATTCAAATACCTATAAAAACCACCTAGTTGTCATATTAATTTCCTATTATTGTTCTACTATGCTCAGATCCCTTATCAATAAACACTAACGACTATTACGTCAGACTATAAAAGGAGTGAATATGCGGTTACTGCACACTATGCTGCGAGTCGGCAATCTGCAAACTTCAATTGATTTTTACACCAAACTTATGGGTATGAAGTTGCTTAGGCAAAGTGAAAATACAGAATACCAATATTCTTTGGCTTTTATAGGATATGGTGAAGAGTCCGATACAACTGTCTTAGAGCTAACCTATAACTGGGGTAAAGATAACTACGATATGGGTGAAGCCTTTGGTCATATTGCTATTGCAGTAGATGATATCTATGCCATATGCGAGTCTATTGAGCAAAAAGGTGGCGACGTATATCGTAAACCTGGCCCAGTAAAAGGCGGTAAATCGGTTATCGCTTTTGTGCGGGATCCAGACGGTTATGCAATCGAATTAATTGAACGTAAATAAAGTGAATATTATGAAATACTACCTTTTAGGAATACTAATTATGGTTTCTTCTTGTCAGGTGATCCCACCTAAACCTTTAGTGAATGCCGCTAAACCTTTGGTCATTGCACACCGAGGTGCGCCCGGCTATTTACCTGAACACACTCTTGAATCTGTTACTTTAGCCTATGCACAAGGCGCTGATTTTATTGAGCAAGATTTGGTAGTGACTAAGGATTCAAAATTAATAGTTTTACATGACATACATCTTGAAACTGTCACTAACGTCGAGCAAGTATTCCCAACTAGAAAACGCCAAGATGGCCGTTATTATGCGTTAGATTTCACCTTGGCTGAATTGAAGACTCTTATTGTTCATGAGCGCCAAGATGCAGAAGGCAAACAAGTTTTTCCAAATCGCTATCAAGGCAAAGGCGAGTTTCACATTGCGACTTTTGAAGATCAAATTGAATTGATCCAACAACTCAATCGTCAGTTCAACAAAAATACTGGCTTCTACCCTGAGATAAAATCCCCTGCTTGGCATAAAGAGCAAGGTGTAGATATTAGCCAACTGGTAATGGCTATGTTGCGAAAGCATGACTTAGATGATGGGAATAAAAACATTTATGTTCAGTGTTTTGATTTTGCTGAAACTCAGCGGTTACGCAATGACCTAGGCGCAAAAGTAAAACTAATACAACTCATTGCCGAAAATGATTGGTTAGAATCACCTAGCGATTATGAGGTATTAAAAACACCACAGGGATTAGCAGCAATAGCCAAAGTGGCTCAGGGCATCGGTCCTTGGTTACCTCAACTAGTCGATCTCAAAACAATGCAGCCCACTGGTTATGTGAAACAAGCACATATTGCAGGACTGCAAGTGCATCCTTATACGTTTCGTAAAGACGCATTACCAGACAATCTAGATACACAACAAACACTTCAATTATTATTTAATGATTTAAAAGTGGATGGTCTGTTCACTGATTTCACAGACACTGTGGTTAATTATTTACTAATTGATTAGTAAACAGTTGTAAACAATGATTAATCAAATACAAACCTAGAATAACTAAAATGCATGTATAAATAATTAATCTAAATTTTGTCACCTTTAAGGTATGTTAAAATATACATAGGTATGTATTATTAACATTAAATAACTATTGTTTAGGTAAGTAAAAAACACATATTCATATGCTCCTATATTGGTTTTTTTTAAATTCAAAAATCGAAATCAACCAATATTTTTTTAAGAAAAAAAATCTTTTATCAAAACAAATATTTTTGTGGGAAATACCATGAATCACATAAATTTTGGCTAAAACAATAATCAATAAAAATGTATTTTTATGTGGAAAATGAAAGCAAAACATCCCCTATGCCTAACTAATCTATTTAACTGACTATTTATATTTTTTCAGATTAAACCTTTGTTTTAACAGTTTTGTATATTGCAGCAACCAAATACTTTAGCTCAGGGTTTCAACGGTTCCACATAAAGTATTCAGCACATTTACCTTACCTTTATTTTACCTTTAATTCACAAAATGAGAATTTAAAACTCAGTGCCATATTTGTTATTTTTAGCCTTGATTGGAACAAATAACTTAGCTCAGTAATAAGTTATTTAACTAGATAATAATCCTATAGCCTAATGACAATAGTTTTGAGTTTATTAAGTAGATAATCATAGACAAAATACAATCTTTAAACTGCTTAAATTCATAAATACATCTACATAAAAAAACAATCAGTTATCACCGAATAATTTCTGTTAGTCACTCAAATCAATATTAGCTAGAACTAGACTTTAGTCTAAGAGACTACATAAATGGCTTTGTGTAACATTTAGCAAATCAGTCTTTGAGACTCTCAAATTAAAATAATGTTTTTAAACAGGAAATAATATGAAATCCCCAAATACAATTTTGTTATCTGCATTACTGCTAATAAGCTCAAGTGATGTATGTGCTGTGGGTGATGCGCACCACTTTCCTGGTATATTTATTGGCTATACAAATGCACAAGATGAAACCAACTTTACCTATGGGGTCGAATATGAATATAAATTCGACCAAACTTGGGGGCTAGGTGCAGTCTATGAAAAAACAGACAATGCACATCATGGTGATGGAGTAACAGTTACCTTAGCACAGTTTTTTTATCACCCATTAAGTAACGTCAGGATGGGAGTTGGCTTAGGTAAGGAAAAAATTGGAGGCGCTCACCCTCATTCACAAGACTTGTATCGTATTAGTGCGAACTACGATTTTCATGCTGGCGATTTTGGAATAGAGCCGACAGTGGCAATTGACTTTATAGATGGAGAGCAGGCCTATGTATTGGGAGTGGCTTTTAGTAGGCCATTCTAATTCTTTTACGTGACTAAATTTACCCATGAAATAACCAAATAAAACGTCTCCGATTATCGCATGGGATATAAAAATCTAGATATGTTACCCCCTATTAGATACAAGGATTCTGATATTTTTAAAGCGCATAGATAGCATTATTGATCTCGCGCTATTGCCTAGTCCTGCAATTGAGTTGAAGGAGCACTTTAATCGCAATAATAATTTTAACTTAAAGAAAGAGAAGAGCGAATGTTAAAGCGTTTAAAGATCAGTCAAAAAATTTACGTATTGGGCTTTATTCAACTCATACTAATGCTCATTATGGGGATAATCGCGTTAAGTCAAATGGCTAAGATTGGTGTCGAATTAGTTGATATTGCTGAAGAACACATTCCTCTCGGAGCTAAGGTAACCCATATTACTGAGTTGCAACTTGAACAAGCAATTTTGATTGAACGAACGTTATTCTATAAATCTCTCAATTCGCAAAATAGTAATGTTGACTCGGTAAAATTGATTAACCTCAATAAAAAGGTATCCGAACTGACACATACTATCGAAAAAGACATAATAAGCATCAAAACCTTTGTTAGCAAAGCTATTGAAATTGTTCATACTGAAGAAGTGAAAAATGAGTACCGCCACGTTTTGGTCGTATTAAACAACGTACAAGAGCGGTATAAAATATTAATCAATAAAATTGAAGGCTTTAACTTACTAAATAATGCTGACGAGCTTATTGAGCTTTCGTCCAAATTCGAGAAAATACAGAGTTCGTTACAACAAGAACTTATTGATTTATCAACAGAAATCCAAAAGTTCACGCTAAGTGCATCATTAAAAGCGGAACATGACGAACAGACTGGTATTATTTGGATATCCGTAGCTTTTATCATTTCACTAGCAGTAGGCTTGGTTTTGCCATTTGTTATTAGTCAATCTATCGTTAAACCGATCAATTTATTATCTTCTCGGTTGGCAGAAATTGCCAATGGTGATGGGGATCTAACAGTCAGATTAGATGAAAAATCCAAGGATGAAACAGGAGATGTTGCTCGGGCATTTAATCAATTTATTAGTGTATTGAGAACACTAATCAGCAATACCAATAATCAGGCTGATGAATTAGGAAAATCTGCTGAAGTAGCATTAGAGGCTATGCGCAGCACCGCTTCAAATGTTGACAATCAACGAACAGAAACGGAAATGGTTGCTACAGCGGTAAATGAAATGAGTACTGCCACACAGGAAGTAGCTCGAAATGCAGCCCATGCTGCAGACGTGACAGAGAATGTAAAAGACAAAGTATCTGAAGGTAAAAAAGATGCGATAGAAACTCAAACTATTATCAAACAATTGTCTGAAGAAGTAACCGAAGCATCACAGGTAATAGCAAGTTTAGTAGAGGAAACGAATAACATAGGCAATGTACTAGAATCGATTCAGGGTATTGCTGCACAGACTAACTTGTTGGCACTTAATGCCGCAATTGAGGCTGCCAGAGCAGGTGAAACAGGGCGTGGTTTCGCAGTGGTAGCTGACGAAGTGCGAACATTGGCGCAGCGTACCCAAACTTCTACTGTTGATATTCAAGACTTATTAGTGAGACTTAAAACAGAAGCAAACAACGCAGTAACCAGCATGTACAAAGGCACTGAAAGTGCTGATTTATGTATCGAGAAAAGTGCAAAAACCAGCCAGACATTTGAAGATGCTGCAAATTTTGTAGCACAAATTTCAGATTTAAATGCACAGATTGCCACTGCTGCTGAAGAACAATCGGTGGTGGCAGAGGAAATAAATAAGAACATTGTTAAGATTAGTGGACTCGCTGATATAACAGCCCAAGGAGCAAAGTCCACATCAGAAGCCAATTCAAAGATTGCTGAAAACGTAAATGATTTACATAACAACTTGAGTGTATTTAAAGTCTAATTTAAATTTAAATTACTAACCTGAACTCTGTTTTTGACACATCGCGTTCCTAAAAACAAATGCAAAAATAACACTCTGTGAGAAAATTGTAGTTGCATTGCGATGACAGTGAACACATCCAGTACTGGACGGTATGACTAATCCAGAGTTAAGGTTTACTAACGAATAACGTTGAATTGGCATAAGACAATATTGGAAGAAGAGCGCCACCTTTTCTAGTTCGATTGAATCACGTTCAACAACGAATATCTTCTGCATGAAATAGATTACTGCCTAAGGTCAAAGTCACCAATTAACATATTTTGTCCATTAATAATTACTTCAACCTTGTGTAACCCTGGATACAAAGTACGTGTGGTCATAGGTTTTAATGACACTTTTTTAGAAAACTTAAGCGACTCGTTAGGCTCTAGTTCAACAGCTTTAAGTTTGAATACTTTAGGATTAGCTTTGCCGTTGGCTTTAATAAAGTGAATCGAAAAATCGACCATTAATGCAGCCGTATTATGAGCTTGATTAACTAACTCAAAACTAATTTGAACGCTAGCTCCCATCTTGGCTTTTTCTGGTGTAATTGCCACATTTTGTATTTTAACATCGGCTTTGCTTCCATAACCCAACGCCTGTAGCGCACCTTGCTCACCACGTTTTATCGCACTACGTAACGCATGTTTTACTAGCCATTCTCTATTTTTAGACGCACCTTTTAACCATTTTGTCGCTATGTCAGCTAAAAGCTCTGGATGATCTTTACCAATATCATTAAGGTTGTTAGCGACTGAACGCCTTACGTACAACTCAGTATCGTCTTTCAGTAGCTCTAATAATTCAATAACAGGTGATGGGTCTTGAATAAACTCAGGTAATCGAGACGCCCATGGCAAACGAGGGCGAGTACCTTCAGATACCAATCGCCTAACATGTTCATTTGAATCGGTGGCCCATTTTGCTAACAGCGCTAAACACTTTTCAGGATAACGTTGAATGAAAGGCCTTATCGCAAATTCAGAGGTAAACCTTTGTGTTAATTGATAATGGGCTTGCATTGAAATATCAAAATTATCTAAACCATTGTCAGTAACATAGATGGTGTGGGGCATAAATATAAATGACGCTAGGCTATTGTTTTCGTCGTGCTCAACAGGCGGTTCCATAGACGCCAATAAAATCGTGACTGCTTTCTCAAAATCATCAGGAAGAAAAACCTTTAACGCTGCGGCAATTTTTCGCCCTCGATCCATCAGTTCAAGCTGGTCATAACCTTGCCGTACATGACTAACAAAACCTTGGGGATCAAATCTAGGATGCACTTCGAAAATCATCTTACTAATTTTTTCAGCGACCTCTATAGGGTATTTATTTTTAAGCGATTCTGCCAAGTTTTTACTCTCTAGTATTTTGTGTCAGCGAATTGAGCTCTCAAAAATAAGGGGCTACTTCTTTAAACCGATTGCCTTCTTTTAGCTGCAAGATACACAAACATTTTGCGCTCAAATCAATGACTTTTTTGAACAGATATCTAAATGGGTATTGGTTGATATTGCTGCTTAATCAAATCCGCACAACGCTCTGCAATCATAATAGTGGGAGCATTAGTATTGCCACCAACAAGTGTGGGCATAACTGAGGCATCAACGACTCTTAAGCCTTTAATACCTTTTACTTTAAGCTCTGGATCTACCACTGTCATTACATCGTCTATATTACCCATTTTACAGGTGCCTACTGGGTGATAAATGGTTTCGCCTTTTTTACGGATAAAAGCCAATATTTGTTCGTCGGTTTGTGCCTCTGGACCAGGGCCAATTTCCCAAGATTGGTATTTTTCAAAGGATGGTGCGGCTAAAATTTTTCTGGCGCGGCGTACTCCGTCAATCATCACTTTTTGATCGTCAGGATGTTCGAGATAATGAGGGTCAATCATCGCAAGATCCTGTGGATCCTTGGAACGTAATTTGATTTCACCTCGGCTTTTTGGATACAGACCACATACATGCACCCCATATCCATAACCAAAGGCTGTTGTACGACCATGGTTCAGCAAAATGGCTGGTAAAAAATGATATTGAATATCCGGAATATCACCGGCACTTTGGGTTTTATCAAAACCTCCAGCCTCAGCAACATTGCTGGTCAACAAACCTTTGCGATTAAACCAATAATTAAACGCCGCTTTCACATAACGAGGAATAAGCGCCAGTGAAATAGAATAACTTTCGCGACTTTTGCAGCGATGCTGGACTATGGCATCAAGGTGATCTTGTAGGTTTTGCCCTACTCCTGGTAAATCCGCAATTATTTCAATGCCTTTTTCTGCTAAATGCGCTTTTGGTCCTAGACCAGACAACATTAGAACTTGTGGTGAGTTGATTGCTCCCGCTGATAACAACACTTCTTTAGTGGCAGTTAGTTCAATAAACTCACCATTAAGTTGCAGTTTTACCCCTGTTGCCACTGAATCGTTAATTTGAATTTTCTCAACTAAGGCGTCAGTTATAACAGTTAAATTAGACCGTGTTAAAGCAGGCGTTAAATATCCTTTAGCTGTAGAACAACGCTGCCCATTTTCTTGGGTAACCTGATAAAAGCCTAATCCTTCTCGCTCCCTACTATTAAAATCAGTGACTTTAGCAAGACCAATGTCTTGTGCTGCATCAACGAAGGAGTTAGCAAGAGGATTGGTATGACGTAAGTCACTGACACTTAGGTACCCGTCTGCGCCGTGAAGTTCGCTTTCACCATGTTGTTGTTTCTCAGACTTCTTAAAATAAGGTAACACCGTTTGCCAATCCCATCCTTTGGCGCCCATTTCACTCCATAAATCATAATCTTCTGGCACACCGCGTATGTAACACATGGCATTGAGCGAACTTGAACCACCCAATACCTTGCCTCTTGGCCAAAAAAGCTTACGATCATTTAAATGAGATTGTGGCTCAGTATTGTATTCCCAACCTAAATTTGTCATACGGGAAAGAAAAGCCAGACCAAAAGGAATATGAATAAACGGGCTTTTATCTTTACCGCCAGCTTCAATTAAACACACACTAAACTGACTCTTTTCTGTTAGTCGCGCCGCTAAAGTAGCGCCAGCTGAACCGGCACCTATGATAATAAAGTCGAACTCTGTTTGAGAAAGTTTTTGCATTAATCGGCTACTTATTTGAAACTTAGAATAATGTGAATTGTTGCCTTTAGGGTACCGTTAAAACAGAGTTATCACCTGTCACAGCACCAACAACACTCATCTGATGTCATACCAGTTAGTGTATCAAAAAAGCTATCTTAGTGTTACTTTCCTGTAAACTTGAAGCTGTCCTAGCGGAATAACTTTATACAATAAAATTCAATTAGTTATAAAATATATATTGGGCAAAGCATTATCATTAATATCAATGGAGAAGCATTAGTTTGGATCCTCAATCTATCAAAACCTCATTTCGCTTACTCCTAGCTAAGTGTCTTATCCGTTTTAAACGACTGAAACACGTAGATTATTCAGTAGAGGATATCAGTCAGTTAATTGAGCCTCACTTACCTATTTCATTTCCTATTTCTGTGCCAAGAGGAGACGGACGTTTTACCCTTTCACAAGCCAAAATAACTATGCCTTATAATGGAAATTATATTCAAGCCGAGTTGTTAGGGGGCATTGAGGTCACCTATCTTGGTAACCCCATTTACCGCGCCCACGTTATTTTAGTGGTTCGAGCCAAACCACATTATGAGCACAACACAAAAAACGTATTGCTAACTGAAATAAGTATTACCGATATTCATATGTTAAACGATGAATATGCAATTTTAAAAGACACTTCCAACCTTATTAGTCTGTTTGTCCCTAGCCCAGTTTTGTCTATGGTAGCGGGAACCATGAAAACTGCCTTTAATATTATGACAGGCACTACAGCGTCCGAGGCCAACCGTTATTTGCAAGTGTATTTAAGTGGCAGCAAACAGAAGGTACTGGATTACCACAAACCACAAATAGAAAACATCATTATTGAATTGGCCGCCAGTGAAGATATGCAATACAGTTTGGATAAAACCAACTTTGAAGAGGGTTTATTTATCCAATATGGCAAAAAGGTAGTAGTTGAAGAGGGTCATTTGAGATTTAAGTTCTAAACAATCCACTCATTAGTAGAGTGACAAAAGTCTTTATATTAAAAAATAGGGTTCAACCACCACGACTCCACAAGTTTTGATTACCTTCGACACAAAAATAGTTGTATGGCTCCCAGTAATAGGGAATAAATGCGGCACTCTCTTCAACTTTGAAGTCGTAGGTTAACTTTTCCATAATTTCAGCTAAACGTTTTGGATCAATTTTCACTAGTTTTTTGCGAGCAACTGGAAAATGTAGATTGATACTTTTTTCCACAACCTTAGTTTTTCCATAAGATAAAAATATCAAGTTTTTTGTAACAGGCCGGCAGATTGGCTCTTCTTCTGAGTTGGGGTTTAAACCCGTCACAATAGCATATTCATATAGTTCTAATTCGTTCCCTCGCATGTCTTTGGGTATGTAGACGATGCCATAACCCAAAGGGAAGTGCCCCACTATACTCACAAATGCTTTAGCTATTGGTTCGCTGATAATTTTTTTGATAGCTAATTGTTCTATCAATACCGAAGCCGTTGGCAAGCTCTTTCGCTGATATTCCCGTTTGGTCGAAAAAATAACAGATGCATATATTTGCGGTATTTTGATTATCTCGCTAGTTCCGAGTTTTGAAGAGTTGGCATCTAAAACTAAGCTCAGCTGAAATTTAAGTCTTTGCTGTTCAGCCACGTCAAAAGCGTACTCTTCTTCTGCGGTTTCAGCACTGGCTTGCTGACAACCTAAACCATTTTGCAAATAATCAATTGTATACTCATAATTCAATCGCAACATTTTTTCACGTTCATCTTTTTCCAGTAAGCGAAACCTGTCTTTCTCGCCATCTTTACCTTCTAAAAGTTCAATTAAATCTGGGTGTTGAAGACCTACATCCTGAAAAACGGCTGCGAGCATGATGGGTAAAATAACGGCTTGTGTATAACAAATATAATCACTAGCTTCAGGCTCATAACGTTTGTTAGGATCATAGTTTCTCATCATGTAGGTGTTTTTTACCATACCATCAAGAACAAGTTTATCTAGAACTCGCAAACTTAAAACGGCTTTATAAGCGGGCTTTAATTTATGGTGTAGTTCAGCTAGTTTTTTACCTTTACCTGGTGAAAACAGTACTAATGTAGTTAAAAATTTGGCGCTTTTTAGCTGTGTTTCTTCAAAATCATCACCTTCACTCAAAGACAATAAATTAAGGCACATATCAACGGCGTCATTAAGTCTGGTTAGCCTAGTGTTTTTTTGGATACGTAATTCGTGGTTATACTTCTTTTTCAGTTGCACGATAGACTCTTTTAGCTGCAAGGCTTTTTTACCTGATTGCGCCTTCATAGCTGAAGTAACCTGCTGAATTTCGGTTTTTATAAACGCTAATTTCTGCTTGTTTGCAGGCTCTTCTTCAAAATAGTTTGCAGCTTGTTGATAAAGAGAAGGTTTTCCGTCTTCATTACCACTTATTGCATTAACCATTCTGTCTACTGAAATGGTATAACTGGAATTGTTGTTTTTATCGAGCATATTTATTCGCTAAGTAATGCATAACGCATTCATCTATTTGAATCAATTGTTGAAAGGTTCATCATCAACATTTGCGACGGATCCATCATTAATTTCTTCACCAATATCTTTAATATTCAGACTTGGGTCATCGATACACTTTTCCAGCATATCAAACGCCTCGTCACAGTAACGTGCCAGTGGTTCTAGGCTATCAATATTATTATTACAGCAAACTAGACCGATATTAGCCTGACCTCTATAGGTCATCATAGTAATATTCACCCCACCACCAGGCGTAATAGTTGAAATAGGATAACTAGCAAGCAACTGACTGTCTTTGAAGAACATTATATCAGAAGGACCAGGCATATTAGATATCAAAATATTGGCTATGGGTTTAACCCAGTTAGACAGGCCTAACATTTCAAACATGATGGCATAAGTCTGGATCAATAAGGTGTAATAACTAAATGATGCAGGATGGGAAGACGCTGCAGCTTTTTTAACTATTCGATGGTTTTCAATTATTTCTCTGAGTCTAAGATAAGGATCAGTATGCCCATGGGCCAACTGCACAGGTACTATAGCAATTTTATTACCATAGGTTGTCTCACCAGGTTTACGAAGATTAATAGGCATATTGGTGTACAAGGCTTTTTTAAATGTTTGCCCAGAATCAGCAAGTTGTCTATGTACGGCGATATCAAACACACATAACATTATTTCATTGGCTGATGCTCTTAAACGTTTGCTTAGCGCTTTTACACGTTTAAAATCAATATCCAAAGTAGCTACCGCGCGGCCTTTTTTCACCTGCCCTGTGAGCACGGTTTTAGTGCCAGTAAAAGGCAACGGCATATAGTTTTGATTGATCCTAAGTAGCTTAAGCAATAACCTAAACCAGATCCAAATAGAGTCTTTAATGGCGATGAACAGACCCCATAGGCCGCCAAAGACTGCTTTAAACCAATGTGCTTTGTGCCGTTTTTTTTGGGTTCTGTCCATAGACCAAACAGGAACAAAACCTTCAGTGCTGGGGCTTGGGCTATAAGCTGCCTGAAACCAACGAATGAGAGTGCTACCGTCTCCACACATATGGTGGATTTTGATATATAAAGCAAATTGTTCGCTATTGTTATCTTTAATTATATGGTATTGCCAAAGCGGCTTATCTCTATCTAGCCAAGGTTCGTGCAAACTTGCAACAAACTTATGTAAAGCTGGCTTATCGTTTAAATCAGCTATTGTATGCAGTTGCAAATGGTATGACATATCTAACTGTTCAATGGGTACAAACTTAATCGGGTAACCCAGAAAAGTGCTAACTCGGCAGTTAAAGGGTGCGCTAGCTTGATCAAAAGTACCCATTTCAGCAAACAACTTATCAACATAGTCGGCTGCAGCGTCAACTGGTATTTTCAACAGCTGTAAAGTGGCGACATGTTTAGGGTTATCCTCAGACTCGGTGATCCAAAAAGTCTTATCAAGAAAAGTTAGCTTTTTACTCAAAACATTATCCTTTTACATAGAGAAATAACCCACGTTGGATTGTTACTCATCATGAGAAAATCCCCGATTAACAATGGCTTCTTGCAAATGATGTAACTCACCCGGTTCAATGTTGATATAAGGCAACAACGCAAACAAAATAGCAGACAGACTTTTGTATAAATACTCATCATCATTAATATCATTGCCTTTCAAAGCATAATAATTGCCAGCCTGACTAAAGACTAAGCCAATGATCTCAACCATTTGATTACACTGTGCAGCAGAAGCAGTAATGGTACTTTGGGTCACAAATTTTGCCAAAAGCTCAGTAACACAGCGTTCTTGAGCGGCCATCAATTTGATAAAACCTTTGGCCACACTTGGATATTTGTCGGTCAAGTCGGTAGGATTTCGATACAAAAATCGAAATAAATGATTTTTTTCAATAATTAGGTAAAGATAATAAAAAAAATCTTCAATGTTAAGAGAAGTATCTGATTGTTTACTTGGTGCATCAAGAATGGCGCGTAATTGCTCTTGATAGAGATCGAACAGTGCCGCAACTATGACTTCTTTGCCTTTAAAATGATAATACAAATTGCCAGGACTGATATCTAGTTCCATTGCAATCTCGACACTGCTAACGTTGTTTTCCCCTTGTTGATTAAAAATATCAAGGGCAGTTATCAATATACGTTGAGCCGTTTTCATTTTATTATCACCAAAATACTATGGAGCATAGTTGTATCATTCCACACTGCAAGCATGATGTGCAAGTGTTTGAAAATAAAGCTTTTGCATCTTTAAAATAGTGACAAGATTAAAGCATCAAAGAGGTAAAAAATGATCAGAGTATTGTTCAACAAAAAAGGCGGCGTAGGTAAGTCAAGTTTAGCAGTAAATTTAGCGGCAATTTCTGCTAGTCAAGGATACCGAACCTTACTTATTGATTTAGATACCCAGTGTAATAGTACAGCCTATTTGAATGTCACTGATCTGCCCAAAGACAGCAGCATAGCGGATTTATTTGAACAAACCATTACCTTTCATCTGCATCGTCGCCCTGCTAGTGATTTTTGTCATGCAACCCAAGTTGAAAATCTCGATATTATTGCAGGCTCAGAGCGTTTAACAGAACTGGAAAGTGAGTTAGATAGCCGGCATAAAATCTATAAGCTGCGAGAAGCCTTAGAGTCACTAAAAGATACCTATCAGCACATATTTATCGATACCGCACCGGCACTTAACTTTTACAGTATGTCGGCGCTAATTGCGGCACAAAGATGTTTAATACCAATAGATTGCGACGACTTTGCAAGGCAAGGGTTATATAGCCTGCAACAAAAAATTGCGGAGATAAAAGAAGATCATAATGAAAGCTTGGAAATTGAAGGGATCATTGCCAACCAATATATGACAAACGCCAACTTACCCAAACAAATCGTCAATGAATTGATAGCCGAAGGGTTTCCAGTGTTATCAGAATATATTGGTCAGTCAGTTAAGATGCGCGAGTCACACCAAGCTAAAAAGCCACTGATATTGCTTGCGCCAAAACATAAACTAACGCAATCCTTGATAGCTATATTTGAATTGTTAGATAAAAACTAGCTTAGTTTTAGGAGTTACCTACCTAAACCTTTATAAACCTAACATCCTATACAGATGCTTGAAATTAATTTAGATAGAGGGGGAATAGTGGCAAAGAGTCAAAAGCCTGTTTTTCATGTTGAATAATCACGCGAGCATTTTCTGCCTTAGCGAAGGCCTCAAAGTTTTTTCTAGACCTTTGCGTGACTTTTTTATCTGTATTATATATCAACATGGTGTTTAGCTGTCGGCCCCTAGCATGAATATACAAATCACCTGTCAGTAATAAATTACCGGATTTCTCTAAGCGAACAAACAAAACAGAACTACCAGGGGTATGTCCAGGCATCGACTTAATTATTACTTTTCCATCCTTAAATACATCGTGTTCTTCAGTAAAAAAAACTGTCGGTGACTGTTCCAGCGCCGAATAGCCGCTTCCAAACATGGCCAGAGTATCTTTCCTAAACATATATTGATGTTCAAGTTTATTTACTATAAAGGTGGCGTCTGAAAATTTATTGGCGTTTCCTGAATGGTCTGGGTGAACATGAGACAAAGATAAAAACTCAATATCATGTGCGGCTAATCCTAAGCTTTCTAATTGTGTACTTAACTTAGTTTTCAAAGAAGATCGCCAAACTCCCTCAGTCCCCTTGTCTGGAGTATCAGCTAGGCTATCCTCATGTCCTGTATCCCACAATAAATCGCCTTTTGGGTGACGTATTAAAAAGCATGGATTTACCAGACTAATCTGTTGCCCATCGTATTCACCGTTTTCAGATAACTCAGCCATATCTGATACATCAATACTGCCACAATCTAATACATAAAGTTTAATGCCGTTAATTTCTGCGAAGCTAAAATTGGGCATAATAATAGCGAGTAAAAATATGGATATTACAGATAATATTTTCAAAATATTCCTTAACTAAATAAGGCATTGTGCCTTTAAATAAACACTAAATACAACTGCATAAAACCAGCACCCATGCCTAAAAGTGCGCCTGTAACAATCAACTTCCATTCGTCGGCTTCATAGGCTGGCCGCAATACACCTTCAAATTCTTCAGGTGATAAGGCTTGCATACGTTCACACAAATCATCGCCTATTCTCAGCGCTTTATTGGTGTATTCGTAGGCATAAGATAAGTATTTTTCTGAGTCTGCAAAAATTCGCTGGGTCGCTAATTCTTTCATTTTATAATAGGAGTCTGAACCTATTCCTAAGGCAAAATAGGGCTGTGTAATGGCGACATATCGTTCAATTGCGTCGTTTACATGTAATTCAATTAATTCCAACAATTGCCCAGAGCCAGAACCATGAACTGCAATTTCCATAATATTTTTAGACGTCATCAACTTAGACTCAATAATATCCGCATACACTCGGGACACTTCTTTCTGGCGCTTTAAAAACATGCCTTGAATAGTAAAACCCATAAATTTTATTGGGTGTTTAGGTTCAAAAATGATCTTTAAGGCAATCCAGTTTGTGGCATAACCTACTATCAAACCACCAACTGGTAATACCCACCAATTCGGATAAAACATCCAAACCAACATAGTGGGTAAGCCGAACAAAAAACCAAAATAAAAGCCTGACTTTTCAATAAAAGGAAATTCTTTTTCTCCAGATTTTAAGAAGATCTCATTAATAAGTTCAGGTGCATTAACTAGCTGCCCAACCACCAGTTCTTTGATATCCACTATTTCTTCAATGTTATACTTAAAATCGTCCACCATCTTAGCCACAACATTGGGAATATCAGCTTCTACCCTCGCATAAACCAGGTTTTTGCCGTGCACCGGCAAAGATGCCCACAACTGCGGTGCCGACTCTTTCATCACATCGTTGATAATGGTCCGAATAGTTTGTTTGAGGCGTCGCTGAATGGCTTTGGTGAGTTCAATAGGGTCAATTCGGTCGGCTAACTCTTTGACACTGAGTAATTTACCCAATACCAGTTCAACTTCAATCTCTGCCATTTCTCGGCGTTTGGCAGGTATTAAACCTTGCCAACCCAAATAAGGTTTAAAGCCAATAAATTCGATGGGATAAAACATCATTTTGACAGCTAAAAAATTAGTAGACCAACCAACTATTGCACTAATAATAGGGATAGATAACAAAGGAATATGAGTGATAAGTTGATCAAATAATTGCATAAAAAGCAGTGGCGCCTAGTCAATATTGTTTTTGAGTCGATATAAAAACCCATACTACCTTATACGAGGCTAACTATTGGAATTAGAATGGTCAATCTAAAAATACCTTAGGTTGAAAAATTATCTGTATAAAACCCAATTTAAAACTCTATTTAAATACAACTAGTTAACTCAACTTAATTACCGTCTCTACAAAGCACAGCGAATTTTGGGTAGCAATTTCTAATTATTTAAGGTTATATCTGGTCAGATGAGTAAAAAGAGAAACTTGCATGGCGAATCACACCCTTTCTGAATTACAAGACATTATGAAACGAGCCGCTTCTTTTGAAGAATACCAAGAGGCAGCACAAGCTCATGACGAATTGTCTGGCGCCCAAGAATGGAAAGCCAAAGATCCCAGCAAGGACTATGATTACCGACTTATTCGTAAACGGGTGCAACGTATTAAACAAGCCAGAGTCAGTGGTGATGCGGCCGGTTTAATGTATATTTTGCATGAAGGGCTACACGGAAACTTAGGCAACATAGCCTCATCTGCGCTTAATCAACACGCCAAACTTGGTACTAAACAGCTAATTGAAGAATTTATCCAAGAAGTGTGCGGCGCTTTGGACTTTATCTATCAAGCCGATGAAAATGAAATCGACTTCTACGAAAAATTATCCTTCTTTGAAGAAACAGCCCAAGCATTTGGTCGTAGTTGTTTAATGTTAAGTGGTGGCGCGGGTCTGGGATTTTTTCATTGTGGTGTTATCAAATCACTTGTAGAACATGACTTACTGCCCAAAGTAGTATCTGGAGCCAGCGCAGGTTCAATTATTGCCGCACTTGTTGGCACACGCACCAACGAAGAATTATTAGAAGTTATTAAACCAGAAGTCATCCAACAAAAATTTAAACAATGGCGAATATGGCAAGGCTTTGGCAAAGAAAGTTTGCTCGATAGTAGTAACCTAGAAAATGCCTTAATTGAATTATTTGATTTAACCACCTTTGAAGAAGCCTTTAAGAAGACCGGTCGTCATATGACCATCACAGTTTCTCCGGCTGATTTACATCAATATTCACGGTTATTAAATGCCAAAACCTCACCCAACGCTATTATTACTCAAGCAGTTAGAGCCTCAACAGCTATCCCATTATTATTCAAACCAGTGCAACTTAAAGCCAAAAACAGGGCCGGCGATATAGTGCCTTATATACCTAACCGTCGTTTTGCAGACGGCTCTATTATGGCCGACCTGCCCTTTGAGCGCTTAGCCCGCATATATGGTGTGAATCATAGTATTGTCAGTCAAACCAACTTAATTGCAGTGCCTTTCCTGGCGCGCGACAAAAGAGATACCACAGGCCTAGTTGGATTAACATGGCGCTATGCTGCAAAAATTGCCAAAGTGAACAGTATTTATGCCTTCGATATTCTTGAAAACCTCATTAGCCATCGTGCGGCTAGATTAGGCATACACAAAATACGTTCTATTATTGATCAACAATATGTAGGCGATATCAATATTTTACCTAGCGCCACTTTTGCTAATTTAAAACACATTGGCTCAAACCCCAGCTTAAAAAGCATTCAAGAACTCATCCGCCACGGTGAACGCGCCACTTGGCCACAGTTAGATTTAATTAAGCGAAACACTATGATCAGCAAAACCATCAGGGATTACCTAAGTAAATTAAAACAAAGAGAAGCAAGGTTACTTAGTGAACATAATGGCTTGAGAGTAGTAAATAACTAGCAACTAATAATTTTGCTACCTTTGGTTTCGGTGTTATCCGCTACACAGGATAAAACCGCAAACACCCAATCACTCCATCAACGGAATGGGTGTTTAAACCATTACAAATTATTAGTTTTATCTATTCTCAAATTCAGCCTGAATATCTTCGAGGCGCCGTCCGCGGGTATCAATACCACTTTTGAGTAACACAAAGGCAAAGAACAAAAGTGGTATAGCTATTAACAAGGCAGCGGAAGACAAACTACCAAAGACCCCCATAATCCCCAATACTGCGCCTAAAATCCCACCAAACTTAGAACTTGCCGCCACAATACCCGTACCTGAACCTCTTAAATGCACTGGATATATCTCTGCAGCATAAGGGATCAACATAGCAATCACCCCACTGGAACTCACCAACAAACAAGCCGTAGCAACAATAATAGTATTGTTGGAAATAACCCCAAATATATCGAACAACCAATACAGCAATAAACTGATTGCTGTTAGCGCCACAAACAAAACCAATGTTTTAACGCTACTCCAATGATGGTACAACCAAACCACCAGCAAAATACCCGGTAAAGCAAACAAGCCCGATTGTGCCAACAGCAAATTTGTGGTTTCCCCGCTCATGCCCATATTACGTAAATTGGTTGGCAACCATAATAGAAAGCCAAAATTCACCACGCCCCACACTATCCCAACACCAAGTAAACCAATGGTGATATTAGAATAGGTACGTAAAATGGTCTTTAAAAAGCCACTTGTTGCCGTTGCCTTTTCAGGCTCGACAGATTCATTCTCACTATCCACCTGGCCATTATATCGTGCTAATACCGCACGAGCTTCTTTACCTAAACCAGCATTGGCTAAAAAACGCGGCGACTCAGGGATATAACGATTGAGCATGATCACCGCAATACCTGTAGGTAAACCTAACATCCATAATATGCGCCAACTGAATAAGGGCTCTAAAATTGCAGCAGCACCAGAAGCCAATAAATACCCGGCTGCCGTACCCACACCACCTAAAGCCACTAGCAACCAACCTCGATGACGCGCGGGGATCATTTCAGCCATTAAAGTAAAAGTGATGGGCAATAAACCACCTGCGGATAAGCCCATTAGGAAACACATGATGAGATTCCATTCAAAGCTAGGCATCGCTCCGCATATGGAGGTACCAATAAACATCAAAGCCGATAATAAAATGGCCGCGCGACGGCCCAATATATCAGCCAAGCGCCCCCATAATATCGAGCCAAATACCGTTCCAGTTAAAGCTATAAGCGCCAAAGAACCAACAGACTCTGAGCTTATTTGGTATTCATTCGCCATCCCCGGCATCACAAAACCCAAAGTGGCCGGTTTCATTACATCCACTATCACCGCCACCAATAAGGCCAATACCAATTTGAAATGTTCCCAATTCAAAGGGCTGTGATCCGCCACATGAAAATGTATCGTTGCGCTGCAATTATCTTGGCGTAATAAAGCTAACCTTGGCATCAAACCATAACAGGCAAATAACAATCCCATTGGGATCATTGCCATACCCACCAGCATGGTATTACTCATAGGCATCCCCATCATCCGGTACCCCATATGCGAGGCATGCACAAACATTGGAATGTGTGACAACACCCCTAAAGTAAGGAACACACAGCCGGTCCAAAATGCGAATGGGTGATGAAATGAATAGTCTTTAACTTGCACGAAAAATTTATCCTTAGGCAAGATGATCCAATTCCATATTGAACCCAATTACCGTCAAATAGGCCAGCAGAATTGACTTATATTTTAAAATATCGGGTGTGATTGGTTTAAATGATATTTGCAGGGTTAAGTTGTTAGCTTGCATCAGAACAAAGATGAAAAATAAGTCGTACAGTAAGTGGCTGCAACGTGGTATGGCAGTAGGTGCCAGTGCATACTTTAATTAGAATCTTCAAAAATAAATAGAAGATGTGCACGCACACCAGCATCCTTGCCTTTGTTCCAACAACATAGTGGGAGTTTAGCTCGCTGAAGAACGCACCTAAAATATCCATATGTTAAGAGTTAACACCCCATCAAACATCGCGGCTTTCTTTAACATCATCAGCAAGCCAAGATTTGATCAGAGATTGATAGGGCATATCTCGCTTATTGGCTTCAATTTTAATGCTATCTAATAATCCTTCCGGCAATCTGAGTGAAATCGTTTTAGTTGAAGGTTTTAAATTTGACATCGCAACTGATTGAGCTTGTTTCCAGTCAACATAATCACTGGAATCGTGTTTTTCCCAAAAAGCTCGTTCCTCAGCCTCAGTTTTAAATTTAGGGGTAGTTTTAATTTTGCTCATAAATGTTCCTCTCTTTTCTGTGCATATCACGAGCTGAAATCACACGAATCAATGTTTCATCGGAACGCAGGGTAAAAGTTATATGCAGCTGCCTAGCATCATTACTCTTTCCCAGTGCATGGTAACGCGCTTCACTTTGGCTGTGTTTCTCATCAGTCAAAATCAGCAGTGGCTGGTTAAAAAACACTTGCTCAGCCTGAAAGCGGCTTACCGTATGTTTTTCTTCGCTTTTCCGCTCGTTTCCAGCGGCCCAGTCAAAGCCAGTTACTTGTTTCCAATTTATCATTTTTGTATATTGCCATCATATACAATTAAATCAAGTACTAAACCCATAGCTTCAAGTCGCTAACATCCAACCTTTACACTACCCAGCATAAGGATTCTGTGAGAAATAATCCATGGATGGCGGTAAGTGCCAATACATACTTTAATAAATAGAACATGTGCACGCACACCGGCATCCTTGCCTTTGTTCAAACAACATCTAAGTGTCCAACTTACTTCTTTATCAACAGCCAAAGCTGTTGTCGGCGAAGCCGATGCTTTTGATCTACCCTCGCATTTATATTCGCCAATTATCGGGTGAATTTAGTAGGGCAATTTGCATGGGTGAAACTGGATTCCTTAGAAGCACTGCTTCGCCCAGTCGAACAGCTCGACAGGGAAGTCGAGATTGGATGTCGATCATCATGGATGTGCCAGTGACGAACTTAAAGCGTTTGCATCTGGTAATTACAAAGACTGGAATTACAAAGACAACCATAATAAATATTAATGGAATTACAAAGACAACCATAATAAATATTAAAATTACAACGAGAGTCTGATCATGGAAGAAGATAACAACCAATATAAAAGTCGATCCCCTTCGTCCAAATAAAGAGAGTCCCTCCCCCATAAAAAAAGCCGCTAAAAATTAGCGGCTTCATTAACAAAATTGAGATTGAAGGGGTTTAAAATCTCAGTCGTTAATCTTTTGTGTCTGCTTTAGCTTCGTTAGCGGGTTTAGCAACCGACTCAGTTGGTGCTTTTGTAGCAGTTGCTTTGACTGCTGTTTTAGCTTCAGTTTTAGCTGGTGCTTTTGTAGCAGTTGCTTTGGCAGCTGGTTTAGCCGCAGTTTTAGCTGGCGCTTTTGTTGCAGTTGCTTTGGCTGCTGGTTTAGCCGCAGTTTTAGCAGGCGCTTTTGTTGCAGTTGCTTTGCCTACTGGTTTAGCCGCAGTTTTAGCTGGCGCTTTTGTTGCCTTAGCTTTGGCTGCAGGTTTAGCTGCTGCTTTTTTCGCTGTAACTTTAGCTGCTGGTTTAGTAGCGGGGGCTTTGTTCTCAGCTGCTTGTTGTTGAGCGAGTTTAGCTACCACTTCAATTAGGCTATCAACACGTTGAGACAACATATCAATTTGCTGTTCTTGCTTTTCGTTACCGAAACCAAGCTTTGTTTTTAGTGCTAAAATTTTGTCTTTTAACATTTTTCTGGCCTCTATTTTTGCTTGTAATTGCGTTTCTACTAACTCGCCTTTTTCTAGCAAGTCATTGACGAGTGCTGAACCACCAACGAATATTTGGTCAAACTTATTGATCGCTGTTTCGCGGCCGATATCATAAACACCAACCCCAGCCAACCAAGTTTGCTGTGCCAAAACTATTGTTTTTTTAGCCGTATTCAAA
Organism: Paraglaciecola arctica BSs20135; assembly: GCF_000314995.1. Classification (GTDB taxonomy): domain Bacteria; phylum Pseudomonadota; class Gammaproteobacteria; order Enterobacterales; family Alteromonadaceae; genus Paraglaciecola; species Paraglaciecola arctica. Next base: position 23,857 of record NZ_BAEO01000010.1, read on the forward strand.
GTGATCCTCCTAATACCTTAACTCACGCCAATAGGGCGTAAAGATAAAACATCAACGCAGTCTAGGGTTATTGCCTATACATGCGTTGAGTAATATGGCAATTACTTGGCCGCTAGTTTTGCAACAGCGTCGGTAAGTGCATCAATTTTTGCAGATAATTCTTCAACTTTTTCATCGGCACTTACTGTGTCTAAACCTAGTTTTTTACGAACTTCTGCTACGCGAGTTTCAACTTTGTCTTTAACTTGAAATTTATCTTTGGCTTCAGTTTCGATTTTAGAACCTTTAACCACTAGTTCATCGAACATTTTGCTCGCTTCAACACTAATTTTTTCATAACGGCCTTGGGCTTCGTCAAAACTTTTCCCATAAGCGCCTAAACCTGCAAGCCAAATTTTGCGTGCAAATTCTTCAGCTTCGTTCACTTTACCTTTGATAGCATCTAATTTAGTCATGGGTATTTCCTCGTTTAAATAAATGGGTGTGTCTGGACTGTGTGTCTGGATTAAGGGCAAGATTAAAGAAACGAATTAGAATCCGCATACTAATTGAACAGATATTTTGATTTATTACTGAATTAAATCACAAACCTTTGATATATAAATGATTTTTATTTTGATATTTATCTGAGTTTTTTTGGGGATTGTGACGGCTGACAGAGCCGTCAGCCGATAAAGAGCCGTCAGCCGATTTAAAACTGAATTTAGCAGTTAATCGACTAACCCTTTTGGCATGTCTGCACGTAATTCCTGCCAAATTTTACCACTTTCTATGCCATAGTCTCTGATGACCAGTGGTACACCTTCATAGTCGCCCTTCTTAGCAAGCTCTAATAGTTGTTTATAATAACCACGCGTTAAGTCTCTAGAGTCTTGATTCGAGAAATAATAACCACCAATGCGCGAATATAAACCTCTAAACCCATTCATCATTAATACATAAACAGGATTACCAGATGCAAAAGCCAGATCATGATTAAGTTGGTAGTCACTTTGCGCAAAAATTTTACCATCATCAGGAATATCGCTATGGCTATTTAATATCTCGATAGTTTTATCTTGTTGATTACGGATAGCACCGCGAATAAATACCGCACTTAAATTAGTTCTTGCTGCCAACAAGTGGTCAACAAGCTCAGGGATCCCGTCTTCGTCGAGTCTAGCTAAGGTTTCTAAAATATTAAGGCCCGAGGTTTCCCAGAAGTTATTCACCTTAGTAGGCTTACCATGTTTGATAGTTAACCAACCGTCACGGGCTAAACGTTGCAATACTTCACGTAAAGTGGTGCGTGTTACACCAATAAGTTCAGATAATTCACGTTCTGCAGGAAGAATTGTGCCAGGAGGGAAGCGCCCACTCCAGATAGATTCCACTATATATTCTTCAGCGAATCCTGCTGGGCTTTGTGCCTTGTATATCATCAACCACTCACTTCGTTATTATTGTTTTTCTCATACTTATATACTGATTGTACCAGATGATTTTTACTGGTAACAATGAATCTTTGCTTTGTTAATAAAGTATTGCCAAAAAGCGGAAAAAATTTTGTCTAATTGTGTCATAACTGTGAGATTTTGTGATTATTTGTGGGTACAATCTTAAAATCGTTGATTCAATAATTATAATATTCAGCAAGGAACTTTGCTTATGCAAATGTCAGTACCTCAAGCAGTAGCCGCCAATTTTTTGGGAAAAGCCCCAACTTGGTATAAACAGGCGATCATCGCCTTTCTTATCATTAACCCCATTTTATTCATATTTAATCCTTATGTAGCTGGCTGGGCGCTAGTAATAGAATTTATATTTACTTTAGCGATGGCATTAAAATGTTATCCACTGCAACCCGGTGGATTATTGCTGATGGAAGCGATGTTTATCGGCATGACCTCGCCAGAACATATGAAACATGAAATGGTGGTCAATATTGAGGTTATTCTACTCTTAGTATTTATGGTGGCCGGGATCTACTTTATGAAAGGGTTGTTACTTTACCTTTTCACAAAATTACTGATAAAACTTAAAAACAAAATTGCCTTATCAATAGCCTTTGCAGCTGCTTGTGCGTTTTTGTCGGCATTCTTAGATGCATTAACTGTAGTGGCAGTTATTATAACGGTAGGCTTAGGGTTTTATTCTATCTATCACAAAGTTGCATCAGGCAAAGACTTTAATTCTGATCATGATCATTCCCACGATGAAGAAGTACCTAGCCTCAAGCGTAATGATTTGGAAGATTTCAGGGCATTTTTGCGTAACCTAATGATGCACGCTGGCGTAGGTACTGCACTGGGTGGCGTAATGACTATGGTAGGTGAACCACAAAACCTTATCATCGCAGATAAAGCGGGATGGGACTTTGTGGAATTCTTTATTCGTATGTCTCCCATCACTATCCCGGTATTTTTTGCCGGATTAGCCACTACCTTTATAGTAGAAAAATTTAAACTCTTTAGTTATGGGGCGCAATTACCGTCAGTGGTCAGACAAATATTGACTGATTATGATAAAGATATCGAAGCCAACTTAACCACCCAAGACAAAGTCAGATTAGCCATGCAGGGCCTAATTGCAATTTGGTTAGTGGTAGGTTTAGCAGGACATTTAGCAGCAGTAGGATTAATTGGACTTTCTATAATTGTTTTGGCGACCTCAATGAGTGGCGTGATTGACGAACACTCTATAGGCAAAGCCTTCGAAGAAGCCCTACCTTTTACTGCATTGTTGTGTGTATTTTTTGGTGTGGTGGCCGTCATAATCGATCAAGGATTATTTAGTCCAGTGATTAATTGGGTATTAACCTTTGAAGGTAAAACCCAGTTAGTGATGTTTTATTTAGCCAATGGCCTGTTATCTATGGTCAGCGACAATGTATTTGTTGGCTCGGTATATATTACCGAAGTGACAGCAGCACTTCAAAGTGGCGCTATCAGTCGCGACCAATTTGATATGTTAGCCGTAGCGATTAATACCGGTACTAACTTACCTAGTGTTGCCACCCCTAACGGTCAGGCTGCATTCTTATTTTTGCTAACATCAGCAATTGCACCTCTGCTTAGATTATCGTACGGTACTATGGTGTATATGGCGCTACCCTACACAGTGGTTTTAACACTAGTTGGTTTGGCTGCAACTTACTTCGGATTGTATGACTTAACACAATGGTTATATGAAATGCACTTTATAGAGCATCACTCTGGGATGATACCCAGTGCGGCTCCCCATTAAATAGGACAAAACATTGCTAACTAAACTATCGTTATTAGCTACCGACAGGCGCGCGTGGGGACTATTATTTGTTTCTGCGTTGTGCTTGGAAATTTCCGCATTGTATTTCCAACATGTTACGGATTTACGTCCGTGCATTATGTGTATTTATCAACGTACTGCCGTATTTGGTATTATGTTTGCGGCTATGCCGGCGATGTTAGTAAATAACCTCATTACCCGCTTGATTGGTTATATTGGTTGGGGAATATCTGCTATTTGGGGCTTACTCATAGCCATGGAACATGTGGAAATACAGACAGCTGTAAACCCATTTTTTGCTACCTGTGAGTTTGTACCAAACTTCCCGTCTTGGGCGCCGTTACATGAATGGCTTCCCAATATATTCGGAGCAACAGGTGACTGTGGCGATATCAACTGGTCATTTTTTGATATGAGCATGCCGCAATGGATGATAGTGATTTTTGCTATTTACAGCGCTATTTGGGCCGTGATCTTGCTCAGCAGAGTATTGCTAAAACGTAGCCTGTAAATCAATACAACTAAACTTTATTCAAGCCAACATATGTGGGCTTGAATAAACATTAAATTTGCTTGCCTCCCCCGAGGTTTTTACAAAACCCAGTAAACAAATATCACAATCCTTAGCTAAATCTATGGCTAAACTAGACGGCGCACCTAAAGCAATAATATAACGAAGATTCACCATGGCCGCTTTTTGTACCAATTCAAAACTGGCTCTTGAGCTCAAGACCACACCTAAAATCGATTCAACCCCATGATTATCTGCTACCAACCTATCAATATTAGCGCCTATCACTTTATCGAAAGCATTGTGCCTACCTACATCTTCCCGCACATCCACTAGTTGTACACTGCGATCAAATAACGCCACACCATGACAACCACCTGTTTGCTCAAACATCATCTGCTTGCTTCTTAACTGCTGTGTTAATAAGTGAATAGCGTTAATGGCTAATAAAGGTGTTTGCACATCTCCGCTTAGAGCATGAGGTAATTTATCTAATATATTTTCAATACTCTGTTGACCACAAACACCACAAGCTGCATTCATCACTTCAACTCGTTGGTATGCAGTAAGATCAACATTCGCCCCTGCCGCCAAATTAATCTGTACACGATTAGTTGACTGAGATTTCAGACGCCCCGTCCCTGTATGGGTAATTGACTCTATTTTGCTGAAGTCTTGAATAGCGCCACTGGAATATAACCAGCCCCTCACTAAATTTAGGTCGTCGCCAGGCGTACGCATAGTTGTAAAAAGTAACTCTGGTGTGGCTTTTGATTGGGAAGACGAATAAGCAGACAACCATATTTCTAGCGGCTCTTCGATCACCACGAGATCGTTACACTCTATACGTTCTGGTATTGCACCTTGTTCGCTAGAGTGAGACATTTTAACTACTGGATAAGCTTTAATAGATCGCAAGAAAAAAGGCTATAACAAGAAATTCAGACGCCTAAACTACCCTAGGTGGTTAGAAGGGTAAAGATATGCATCCCCAAATAAATATCCAATAGGAAAAAACAGCCTTAAATTTTTAGATGATAAATACAATACCAATTGTTTTTAGGGATTTACCAAGTGATTTACCAAGTCACCCATAACAATTTGACTAAATATGAAGACAAGCTAGGCTTTGATTAGGAAATAAATCAAAGGATTGATGTCATGCCCCAGCCTCGTAGCAGTCAAATTTGTTTATCTGATACTCCTTATTACCATTGTGTTTCTCGCTGTGTACGCCGCTCTTTTTTGTGTGGTATCGATAGTTACTCAGGTCAAAGTTATGAACATCGCCGTGAGTGGGTTGAAGAGCGGTTGTTGTTTTTATCTTCAATATTTGCCATTGATATATGTGCTTATGCTGTGATGAGTAATCACGTGCATGTGGTGTTACATGTGGATGTGCAACAAGTGATGGCTTGGACAGATAGTGAAGTGGTTGAACGCTGGCACCGCCTACATAAAGGCACATTGCTCACGCAAATGTTTGTCAGAGGAGACACGTTAAGCCAAGGTGAAAAGCTAACTTTAGATGACACCATAATCGAGTATCGCAAACGCTTACATGATATTAGCTGGTTGATGGGTAACCTGAATGAACATATTGCCCGAGAAGCCAATAAAGAGGATGACTGTACCGGAAGATTTTGGGAAGGACGATTTAAGTCACAAGCCTTATTAGATGACGCCGCATTACTGGCCTGTATGGCCTATGTTGACCTTAACCCTATTAGAACCAAGATAGCGAATACCCTCGAGACCTCAAAGCACACCAGTATTAAAAAACGTTTAGAATCGATAAAAGACCCCATCACAACACATTCGCTGATGCCTTTTATCGGCAACCCTAGACAGGATATGCCCAAGGGCATCACCTTCTCACTCAAAGATTATTGTGAATTAGTAGACATAACCGGCAGAATAATCAGAGAAGACAAAGCAGGGTATATAGACCAACAACAACAACCCATCTTACAAAGGTTAGGCCTATCAGACGACCAATGGCTCACTCTCACCACAGAGTTTGAAAAACACTTTTGTTATGCAGCAGGAGCAGAACAAATGATGAACCAGTTTAAAGTGCACACAGGCCACCAACGCATTCGAGGCATGAGTAAAGCAAAAACGCTGCTACGCTGCGCATAACCTTAATAAAGCGGTTAACTTATCACCGATAAGGCACAGTTGTGCCCACAATCCCGTTAAATACCTATTATTCCCACCAAATAGGCTGAAACTCCCCCTTAGTCTCATACCTCACTCAACCCAAGCCATTTTCACGCGGAAAATCGATATTGAATGTTCGCGCTAGACTCAAAACTTTATTATGGGTGGCTAGGTAAATACTCCATAAGACAAAGTTGTGCCCACAATCCCGTTAAATGCTTATTATTCCCACCAAGGAGGCTGAAACTAATCCTCAGCCTCCATTTCTCAATTGAAGCTGTCAGTTTAGCGTTGTTTAACCTTTTTAAGTTTGCTGTGCAATCTTATCAATTATGGATTGGGTATGGCCCTGAGAGTAAAAAGCGGAACCTTTGTTAGACATCAAAAACTGGTTATCTTGAGTCATCACCAATCTGGCTTCTTTTAAAAATTCGATTAACTGATCTTCAGGCATATCTTCAGATTGGTATACAGCGGCCTGCTCTTTTGCTTGCCCCCATTCAACAAACTGCTGCAATTTAGCAGTTTGTTGCACTAACGCACTAAGGCGTGTGTCTTTATCAAGATAATTCTGCAGCGCTTTGGCGTTATCGGAATCCCCTTCAACCACCAACTTGCCATCTTGCAATGTCACTGCTGTTTCGGATCCAAGATCAAAGTTTCTCGCCAATTGAGCGACTTCTCGATTAAGTTTCTGTTGATTAAATTGGTAATAGTTATCGACAAGGTTCAGATCAATATCGATTTCACCCTTTTCCATTAACTCCAATGTTTCTTCAAACTTCCCATTGCTCAATCCACTTTCAAGCAAATCGAGTCCACCACTAACATCTTTATTAGTGTTATTGGCAAGACCTTGCAGCACTTCATTGGACTTTTCACTATCACCGATGTAATTAAATAGAGATAGAGTGTTGCTAGTAATTTCCATAAATATAACTGGCTAGTTTATTTAGCTAATAGCAGAGCAATTAACACGCCAGCATTAACAAACATTTAAAAATCCATTAAATTCAGGATGAATATGTTTTTAATAGAAAGATGTTTCCTTTCCAGACGCTAAATATCGCTTTTAGTAAGGCAACAATTTGCCAATTGTTGTATGAGAGGTCTTAAATTGTCACTTTTAATAAAAATTAAAATAGCTCACTGGTTCCAGCAACATTTATAGGTTTTAATAGCTACAATTCCTAAGCTTGGTAAATCAAATAACAACAGGTGATATATGAAACGCGTATTTAGTACTTTAATCGGCTTGGTCCTCACGTTCAGCGTATTCGCAGAAACATTGAGACTATCGGAGCCTGTAGCTCAAGACGCCCAAAGTGAAACCTTTGGCGTGAAGCTTGATAACTCGCTGCCTAAACTTAGTATGAAAAACTTAGTCACTGAATCCACCTCTCACTTAGCTACGCCATTTCAAGTAGAAGCTAGGATCGCCAAAGTGTGTCAAAAGAAAGGTTGTTTCTTTATTGCACAACAAGAGCAACATATTTTACGGGTGTCATTTCGCGATTATGGCTTCTTTATCCCAACAGATAGCAGTGGCAAAACCGTGACCATTGCAGGTGAATTGGTACAAAAAGAAATGAGCAAAGATGAAGTAGCACATTTTAAAGCCGACTTAAAAAGTGAAACCGATATCCTGAAATCCGGTGTAGTTTATGAAATTGTGGCTGATAGCGTAAGAATTCCACGCAGTTAATAAAATGCAAATCTAGCTATTGCGGGTTGTAGAATGAGTATAAGCGGGCATTGTCACCTTTGGCAGTACCCGCTTAAAAAGTATTGCCTAACTTAAAACTTCAACACATTAATTTCTAAGTTATTTAACTTATTCTCAAGGCCAGTATGATAAAGCGCTTCAATCGCTTTGGCTCCGGAGTATTCTGCAACTTGCACTTTGTCATTCATATGCACTGCAAAACTTTGCCAAGCTTTTGCATAACGTTCGGCAAAACCAGCATGTCCCCACTCACCAGTGCGTTTTTTCACTTGGCTTGGAGCAAAGAAAAACTCGCTGTCTAAATGACCATCGGGTTTATCTTGCTGTGCATCCACATCGGTTGAGCCAATTAAAACTAACTTACCGAGATTCTCAGCAAATTGGTTTTGTAAATTAAGCAACAAAGTTTTGTTGCCAGCAAAATCCAACACCCAGCTAACCTTGTCTTGTCCTAGCTGAGCAATTTCGTCATATCCCAGTACTTGATCATAACAACCTAAGTCTTGAGTAAAAGCCTTGTTGCTCGCTGAGGTTAAGCCAATTACTTGGTAGTCTAAACCTCGCTCTTTTTTATGTTTCATCAAAAGATGCGCAGCGCCATAAGCAGTTTTACTTGAGGCGCTGGTTAATATCACTTGTTTAACCGGTTGCTCAGAAGCAACTAATCCTTCTCCTACAAAATCATCTAACACAAAAGAAGTCATAAACAACGGCCGATAATTTAGCTGCCAAGCTTCTCGCTCAACTTGATAACCGGGGTCGGTAGCACAGCGCACATAATTGTCATATACAGGTGAAATACTTTTACGTTTTTCACTGATATCAAAAAAGTGAGTGGGTGACATTTTACCTGCTGTGATCACTAAATGGCTTGCCATGGGTAAATAACCAAAGACTTTTTCGCCTACCTTTACATCTGCATGATTTGACTCAAGCACAGTAGCAAAACCCCACATGGGCACAATACCCCAAGTATCATCAGCAGGAAAAAAGCCCCAATAGCCCATTTTATCGCCGAAAACAGAGTAGGTGATATTGTTAGCTGAAAAGCCAAATGAATCGATTTCAAGCAACACTTCATCAGTACTTAGTTGCGTGCTGTCTAACTCTTTTTCAACAATTTTGGTATTGGCCACATTGGATTTTTCAATCCAAACTTCGGTCACATTATGTACTTCGCTCATTATGTTTCGCCCTAAAGTGAATTTATTCTGATAGATTAAAGACTATTGATTTAAGTATAAGTTTTTACAGCACTAGAACGGCATCACGATTTTGAATGCTGTGAAATAAACTAAGATGATTAGCCCAAAGGAAAAGCGACCATGCAAAACACTCCCCCTAAGTTTGATATTGTTATATTTGGTGCCACCAGCTTTGTGGGTCAAATATTAACGCGATACATGCTTGCCCAGTTTGGCGTTGAAGGCGAACTTAAATGGGCGATTGCTGGGCGCTCCCAAAGTAAACTCAACGAACTCAAATTGTCTCTAGGTATAGCGGGAGAACCCCTTGATGTTTTAGTCGCCGATGCCGCAGATGAAGCTAGTTTACGCTTGTTATGTGGCTCTACCCGAGTGGTTATTTCCACAGTGGGCCCTTATGCACTTTTTGGCGAACCTATGGTTAAAACCTGTGTCGCTTTGGGCACAGATTACTGCGATCTAACTGGCGAAGTGCAGTGGATTGCAAAAATGTTAGAGCAATATGAAGACCAGGCTAAAATAACTGGTGCGCGTATTGTTAATAGTTGTGGATTTGACTCTATCCCATCTGATTTAGGAGTGTACTTTTTACAGCAACATGCCAAACAAAAATTTGGAGAAGCCTGTAGTAGCATCAAAATGCGCGTCAAAAAGATGAAAGGCGCTGCGTCGGGTGGCACAGTGGCCAGCATGACCAATATCTTTAAAGAAGTGGCCAGTAACCCTGCCCTACGTAAAACTTTAGCTAACCCTTACGCCATTTGTCCTGCCGACCATGGCAATAAAGTGCGCCAAGACAACATGAACCGCCCACAATATGACAACGACTTTAACAGTTGGGTAGCACCTTTTGTGATGGCAGTCATTAACACTCGCATTGTGCATAGAAGCAATGCTTTAGTTGCAGGCGGCTACAGCCAACACTTTGAATACAACGAAGCGATGTTAACCGGTAAAGGTCTAATGGGCAGCGGTATAGCAGCTGGTGTTGGTTTTGGATTAGGCAGTTTTGCTATGGCGGCGGTGATCCCCCCTACCCGCTGGGCAATGGAAAAATTTATTCTGCCTAAACCCGGCGAAGGTCCAAGCCAAGATGCTCAAGAAAAAGGTTTTTACGACTTACGTTTTTACGGTAAAACCGATAGTGGTCAAGAAATTCGCTGTAAAGTCACAGGCGATCAAGATCCAGGTTATGGCTCTACCGCTAAAATGTTAGGACAAGCCGCCGCATGTTTGGCCCAAGATATCAGCAAAGACAAAGTACCAGGTGGATTCTGGACTCCCGCTAGTATCTTTGGTTCACAATTAATCACACGTTTAGAAAGTCATGCGGGGTTAACCTTTGAGATTATTGACTAATAATCTACACAAACCGCCCCCATAATTTGCAACCGCTAAAGAGCCAGCGCCAAATAAATTTTAAATATGGGGGCAGGATTGTGAAAACTTGGCAATTACAGAGTGTACGTCTAATACATAACTGCCAATTATTTATATTTAGAAGGCTTAAAACACTTTTATTGGGCAGCGATTAACCTTTTATCTAACACTCCACTAAAACGCGTCAGTGCCAGAGCAATTAATACTACAACAGCGCCAACCCAAGGGGTGTTCATTAAGCCAGACTGTTCTACTATTAAACCACCACCCCAAGCGCCTAGGGCAATACCGACATTAAATGCAGCAATGTTTAAACCAGAAGCCACATCTATGGCTTCTGGGGTATGTTGCTCGGCTAACTTAACAACATACACTTGTAAACCCGGCACGTTGCCAAAGGCAAATGCTCCCCAAACTAATATAGTGATGATAGCCGCCAGAGGATTTACAGCTGTAATGTTAAAGATAAATAATATTGCCGCTAGACCAGTAAAAATAATAGTAAGTGCTTTTATAGGGCCCATTTTATCGGCCATTTTTCCGCCCAAAATATTTCCAACAGCTACCGATACACCGTATACCAACATCACTAAACCAATAACGTTAGGACTAAACCCAGTAATTTGATTAAGAATGGGAGCTAAATAAGTAAACGCCACGAAGGTGCCACCGTAACCAACAGCTGTGATGGCGTAGACTAATAATAACCTTGGATGTGTTAATACTTTTAATTGTGCTGACATTTTTGCAGGCTTAGTTTGTTTTAAATTATTAGGAATAAGTATTGCGCTGCCTACCATTGCAATTAAGCCTAATACCGAAACAGTGAGGAAAGTTGCTTCCCATCCAAATTGTTGGCCTATATAAGTACCTAATGGCACACCTGTAACTAAAGCCACAGTCAAACCTGTAAACATGATTGCTATGGCACTGGCCGCTTTTTCTTTAGGCACTAATCCTGTAGCAATAGTTGACCCTATCGAGAAAAAAACACCATGAGCTAGGCCAGTTAAAATGCGAGCAACTATCAACGCTTCAAAACTAGGGGCCTGCCATGCCACTAAGTTTCCGATAACAAATAAACCCATAACAAATAACAAAACGTGTTTTCTGTTCCACTTGCCGGTTAACGCAGTGAGTACAGGTGCGCCAATTGCCACACCTAGGGCATACAGACTCACAAGTAAACCTGCTGATGGTATAGATACGTTCAAGTCTTGAGCCATGGTTGGCAGCAAACCTACGATAACAAATTCTGTGGTGCCTATTGCAAAGGCACTTAACGCTAATGCAAGTAACGCGAGTGGCATAATCATCTCCAAATAATTTTCAAATAGTGAATTGTGGGACTGTGATAGCGGAATTATTTCAACCATCACTTTGTAGAGGTAATTATTCACGGCTATACTGTTGTGATAAATAGCACCATTAACAAATTACTTTTGTAGAAAACAGTATGAATATTGACTTAAAAACGCGTTCCGATGATTTGGAGCTTTTACTTTGTGTTGTCGACTCAGGTGGTTTTTCTGCTGCGGCTGAAATATTAGATATTCAAGTCGCTCGTGTCTCTAGATCGGTAAGTAAAATTGAAACGCAGCTAGGCGTTACTATTTTAACCAGAACCACAAGACGAATAGAGCTTACAGAGGAAGGCAGAAAATTTGTTAGTAGCATACGAGTTGCTTTACAGTCTCTGCAAATGGCTGAAAATGAGATTATTGCCCGTGGTGAGTTACCTGCAGGTAGGCTACGTGTTAATGCCGCAAGCCCGTTCATATTTCATCAACTCATTCCTCTGATACAAGCGTTTAAAGTTGCCTATCCAGACATAGAGCTTGAACTGAGATCAAATGAATCCTTTATCGATTTAATAGAAAACCGAACCGATGTTGCAATACGAATTGGTAAACTCGAAGACTCAACTTTACATGCAAAAGCACTAGGTAAAAGTCCTCTGTATATTGTGGCGTCACCTGAGTACATCACTAAAAGAGGAGTACCTAAGCAGCCCCAAGATTTAAAACACCATGACATTATTGGGTTTTCTGATATTAAATCACTTAACAAATGGCCAATTAAAGGTGGCGAACCAATTGTGCCAACTCTAACTGCGAGTAACGGCGAAACTATCCGTCAATTGGCATTGTCAGGTAATGGGATAGCTTGCTTGTCTGGGTTTATGGTGCACCAAGATATTGCATCTGGGGCCTTAATGACCTTGTTAAATTCTTATCGATTACTGAATACAGATAGAGAACAAATCAGTGCGGTATTTTATCAATCCTCATCCGTGGCGAAACGGGTAACTGCTTTTTTAGACTTTATTAAACCTAAACTAAAATTAGAATAATTAAAGTTAGACTTGGTAACGGATGTTTTTCTAGTATGCGCAACTCCAAAGACGCTAGAACGTCTTCAGAGTTTTCATTTTTTAAAAGTCTCGACTACTCAAGCTTTTAAAACAAATTTAAACCAAAGGCTTTTTTCACCTGAGCTAAGACATCATTGGATTCATCGTTGGAACGCTCTGTCCCTTCTTTTAATATTGCAATAAGCTGCGAAGGATCAGCAATAAATTTTTCTCTACTTTGACGGATGGGTTTTAATAATTCTTGCAAACACTCATCTAGGATTTTTTTAATACTGCCATCACCTAGCCCACCTGCAGTATATTGCTCTTTTAAATTAGCAACATAATCCTGATCTTGATGGAACGCGTCTAAATAGGTAAATACAACGTTGCCTTCTACTTGGCCCTTATCACTCACACGCAAATGACTCGAGTCGGTATACATTGCCTTAATCGCTTTGCTTATCTCTTTTTCACTGGCACTTAGCATAATAGTATTGCCCATGGATTTAGACATTTTGCTCTTACCATCAACACTGGGTAAGCGAGAAACCTTGCTTAATAATGGTTTGCACTCAACTAAAATATCTTGCTGGGCGATGTGGTTCAGCCTTCTGACAATTTCATTAGTCTGCTCTAACATAGGTAATTGGTCCTCACCTACCGGCACTAATGTCGCTTTAAACGCGGTAATGTCTGCGGCTTGGCTAATCGGGTATGTTAAGAACCCCGCTGGAATTGAACGGCCGAAAGATTTACTTTTAATCTCATTTTTAACCGTAGGGTTACGCTCTAACCGAGCAATAGAAACCAAATTAGCGTAATACATAGTCAGTTCAGCAAGTGCAGGTATGGCTGATTGTAAACAAATAGTGGTTTTTAGCGGGTCGATACCCACAGCCAGATAGTCGGCCACAACATTTAGAATATTTGCAGATATTTTTTGCGGGTTATGACCGTTATCAGTCAACCCCTGCATGTCAGCAACTAAGATAGTTTGTGCATAGCGGTATTGTAGCTGCACACGTTGTTGCAACGAACCAACAAAATGCCCAAGGTGTAATGAGCCTGTGGCACGATCACCAGTGAGAATTTTTTCCTGGCTGTCGATAGTTTGATTTGAATTAGCTTCGGGATCTAATTGAAGTGTTGTCGCGTTTTCCATTGTGTATCTCCTAAATATATTACCGGAGACATTCGTACTTTATTCATAAGCTGCCATCCGGCGATCTATGAACAAAAGTATTCAACACCGCTCTTAAAAAAGAGAGTGCCACCAAGATGTTGTGATAAGTATAAAAATAAGTGCTGGTTTCATTCCACGCAAAATATCAAGCTGCATTCATTAGCGCAAGTAAAATAAAGGGGTCAGATCCAATTTAAAGACTAAATTAAAGTAATCTAACGCTTTGGCTCAATAAAAAATGCCTAGAAAACCAAGAGTTTCATTAGCGGGAGTGCCAGTGCACATAATTCAGCGTGGTAATAATCGCCAGGCTATCTTCGCATGTGACGAGGATATGAAAGCCTATGTAACTTGGTTAAAAGACTATGCCAAACTTCATATCCGAAAGATCACCCAACAATCAAATTTTTTAAACCATTGAATACTTATAACGAATGTGAACTGCCAGGCCACTCTGTACTAATTGGACTTTTTGGATGGTCAGTAAGATAAATTTTCACTGAAAACTTACCCAAACACCACTGCAATGTACACCTAAAATAGTAAATATTATTGTGTGGCGGCAACTCCCGCTCCCAGTAGCGTGACAAAAAGAATTTGTGGAAAAATAAGCGGCACAATAGAACCACCTAGGATAAAAAAAGTTGAAATGCATTAGGTTTATCACGAACAATCATTATTACTTCCTACTATGGTTTTAAAGCGAGCGATCTAGATTATTTGTACAGGTGAGTGGCATGAAAGCGCAGGTGCTCTTCAATAAAACTCGATATAAAGTAATAGCTGTGGTCATAACCTTCATGAATAGCCAACACCAATGGATAACCACTCACTTTGGCCGCAGCTTCTAACACTTCAGGCTTTAACTGCTCAACCAGAAAATCATCTGCGCCGCCTTGGTCCACTTTAGCCGGAACAAACTGGGTCGCTTGTCGCATCAATTCACTGGCATCATGGTTTTTCCAAGTAGCTTTATCTTTACCGAGATAGGCGGTGAAAGCTTTTTTGCCCCAAGGAGCTGTCATTGGATTACAAATGGGACTAAATGCCGACATCGATGTATAACGCTGGGGATTTAGCATCGCAATGGTCAACGCGCCATGTCCGCCCATGGAATGACCGCTAATTGCGCGTCTATCTGACACCGGAAACGTTGCTTCAATTAGCGCAGGTAGCTCATTAACCACATAGTCATACATTTTATAATGACGATCCCAGGGTGCCTGGCTGGCATTTACGTAAAATCCCGCACCTTGTCCTAAATCGTAACCTTCATCATCTGCAACGTTTTCACCACGAGGGCTAGTATCCGGGGCGACAATCGCAATACCCAATTCAGCAGCGATGCGTTGAGCAGCGGCTTTTTGCATAAAGTTTTCATCGGTGCAGGTCAAGCCCGAAAGCCAGTACAGCACAGGTACTTTTTCTCCACTTGATACTTGCGGCGGTAAGTAGATAGCAAACCGCATACTGCAATTTAATGTAAGTGATTGATGGCTATATTGTTTGTGCCAACCACCAAAACTTTTATTGGCACTTAAATTTTCAATTGTCATTGGAATTCCTCAAAGAGCAGCCCAAAATCAAAATGATTTTGGGCTGTGGAGCGGTTATTATTTGTCGAAATGAATGACAGTGCGAATGCTTTCGCCTTTGTGCATTAGCTCAAACGCATCATTAATGTCTTCAAGGGGCATGGTATGAGTAATAAAATCACTTAATTTGAATTCGCCAGCTAAATAACGCTCAACATAATCAGGCAACTCAGAGCGACCTTTAACGCCACCAAAGGCTGATCCGCGCCAAACACGACCGGTCACTAACTGGAACGGCCGAGTTGAGATTTCTTGACCTGCTCCGGCCACGCCAATCACCACTGATTCGCCCCAACCTTTATGGCAACACTCTAATGCAGAGCGCATGAGGTTCACGTTGCCAATACATTCAAACGAGTAATCAACACCACCATCGGTTAATTCCACGATGACATCCTGAATTGGCCTGTCATAATCTTTCGGGTTAATAAAGTCCGTAGCGCCTAGTTTTTTGGCGAGCTCAAATTTACTTTCGTTGATATCAATAGCGATAATACGACTGGCTTTTGCCATTGTTGCGCCGATAACCGCTGACAGGCCGATACCACCAAGACCAAAGATAGCAACAGTCGCGCCCTCTTCAACTTTAGCGGTATTCATGACCGCGCCCATACCTGTTGTCACACCACAACCGAGTAAACAAACCTCTTCTAATGGCGCATCTTTATTGACTTTTGCCAGGGATATTTCAGGTAAGACTGTGTATTCCGAAAACGTTGAACAGCCCATATAATGGAAGATAGGTTGGCCATCTTTATAAAAACGCGTAGTACCATCTGGCATCAAACCCTTGCCTTGTGTTTCGCGAATTTTTTGACACAGATTAGTTTTGCCAGATAGGCAGAATTTACATTCACCACACTCTGGTGTGTACAACGGGATCACATGGTCACCCACTTGCACACTGGTCACCCCTTCGCCGATTTGCTCAACGATACCGCCCCCTTCGTGACCTAAAATAACCGGAAAAACACCTTCTGGATCATCACCGGACAAAGTAAAAGCATCGGTATGACACACACCCGAGGCGATAACCTTTATCAGTACTTCGCCTTTACGGGGCAGCATGACATCTACCTCTTCGATTGATAGTGGCTGTTTTGGACCCCAAGCAATGGCGGCTTTTGATTTAATAAATTTGTCTGACATATATATTCTCACTTCGTAGTTGATCTAAATTTAAATAATTAAGTTGTTTGCTGTTGGGCTAATGAGCATGACCTTGCGACAGGTTAATCATGGCAATACCTACTGCCACAAACGCCATGCCAAACCATGTGGTTAAATCAAGGTGTTGACGATAAATGACGGTAGACAATAAGGTTACTGTGATAATGGCGAGCCCTGCCCAAAGTGCATGCACAATACCAATAGGCATGTCTTTCATTGCTTGCCCTAAAAACATGAACGCCGCAAGGTGACCGAGTAGGACTAACGCACTTGGTAGCGGCTTGGAGAAGCCATCAGTCTCTTTCAATGCAACATGGGACATGGCTTCAGCAGCGACACCTAACAACAGAAATAACCAACTCATATTTGCTTCCTAAAATGTTACGTAATTTATTGTTAGTGAAGTAAAACGACTTGTTGACTAAAGGGCGTTACTTAGCACTTATTAGTTCGCAGCAGCTTTACGTTATGGCGAGTATTATAGTTGTTCCGGTAGGAATGATAATATGCTAATTTGTGAAATGTCTTTTACATATAGGTAATAATCATGCAGTGGGATGGTATTAGCGAATTTGTCTACGTCGCAGAAAATGAGAGCTTTACCCAGGCGGCAATAAAAATGGCTATTTCTACTGCACAAGTAAGCCGGCAGATAAGCGCATTAGAGAAACGACTCAATGTAAAATTGTTTTATCGTACTACGCGTAAGGTATCTTTAACTGAAGAAGGTCGGGTTTTTTATCAACACTGCCGCGGCGTACTGGATGGATTAGAGGCCGGCGAAAGAGCCATTACAAACTTGCAATCGAAACCCCAAGGCAAAGTCAAACTGTCCGCGCCAGTAACCTATGGTGAACAACAAATATTGCCTCTGGTAAATAATTTCATGCAGCAATACAGTGACGTCGAAGTAACTGCCTTTCTCAGCAACCAACAAGTGGACTTAGTTGAGGGCGGGTATGATTTAGCCATTCGTCTTGGTAAGTTAAGTGATTCGTCGATGATGGCGAAAAAACTAGGAAAGCGCACAAATTTTGTGTGTGCATCACCCGCTTACCTAAGCAAGCATGGTATTCCGCATTCCTTGTCAGAGCTTAATTCACACAGTTGCCTGCTGGGAACCCTGGATTATTGGCGCTTTAGGGGATCAGGCAAAGAAAAAAACATTCGTGTGACGGGCAAACTTCGTTATAACAGTGGGTTTGGGCTTGTTGATGCTGCGTTGAAAGGCTTGGGGATAGTGCAATTACCTGATTATTATGTGCAAGATCATTTGCAAAGTGGAGAATTGATCACCTTACTTGATAATTATCGCGAACCTGACGAAGGTATTTGGGCAATTTACCCACAAAATCGCCATCTATCACCCAAAATAAGGTTGTTAGTGGATTATTTGGCTGAGCAATTAGCCTAACTTTTCAATTCTAGGTATTTCAATTTATTCACTCATTGTTACCACTCAGAAACAGTTATTTTACATTACATGGGATTATCAATATCTGGAATGAATGTAAAATACCTCTCATCGAATCACACATTAGCAATAACGCTACACATCGATAATCGAATATTTAATTCTTAATGAATGGAGCACAATTATGAGCATTTTTACTCATGTAAGTGTCGGTACCAACGACTTGGATCAGGCCCGTGCATTTTATGATAATGTTTTAGCAACATTGGGCTATAAGCGTATCACTGACTTAGGTGAATGTTATTGATTTTATGTGTTCAATTCTAGAAGTGATAGATACGATATATTTCCAATAATACCTGTTGAGATCGCAGAAGTATTCGAAGATGTCTTGGTAAATTTTTACGCAACAGGAGCAATCGATTTATGGCCATACACAAAAGATCGTCAACCATCACTCAAAATAACACCAAGAATGTTCTCTGTGATCCTGATCACTGCATTCAGGTACGGGGTGCTAGGGTGCATAACCTAAAAAATGTCGACGTCGATTTGCCTCGTAACGCATTGGTCGTTTTTACGGGGATTTCTGGGTCGGGAAAGTCTTCACTTGCCTTCGGCACCTTGTTTGCGGAATCACAACGTCGCTATCTCGACTCGGTGTCGCCCTATGCCCGTCGATTGATCGATCAGGTTGAGGAGCCCGATGTAGATGCAATAAACGGATTGCCGCCAGCGGTCGCACTTCAGCAACAACGAGGAACTCCGTCGGTTCGCTCATCCGTCGGCAGTGTTACCACAATTTCAAATGCCCTGCGCATGCTTTACTCTCGTGCAGGAAAATACCCCCGCGGTCAGAGTATATTATATGCAGACGCGTTCTCCCCAAACACACCGCAAGGAGCCTGTGCTAGATGCCATGGCATTGGGCGCGTGTTTGAAGTGACTGAAAAGTTACTCGTTCCCGACGATACTAAAACAATTCGCGAACGAGCCATCGCAGCTTGGCCACCGGCGTGGCAAGGTCAAAACCTAAGCCGCATACTGGTGTCACTCGGACACGACATTGACATACCATGGAGAGAGTTACCAAAAGTAACCCGCAACTGGATACTATTTACGGAAGAGACTCCCGTTGTACCTGTCTTTCCAGAATACAATCTTGCACAAACGCAGGAAGCAATTGAAAAAGGCGAAGAGCCTCATTACATGGGCACGTTTTCAAGCGCTAAACGCTACATCTTGCAATCTTTTGCAACCACACAAAGCCCCCGGACTAAAAAACGCGTTTCCCAGTTTATGCAGATTTCTCAGTGCCCAGATTGTGATGGCAAAAAACTAAAACGTGAATCGCTGTCGGTGAAATTTGCTGGACTCGATATCGGTGAATTGTCCCAGCTGACGCTTACAGAGTTGGCAATGCTGTTACGTGATGCCGCCAGTACAAAGCCAGCCGTCCATGTGCACGACCGAGAAAAAGTGATAGTCGCGCAGCGCATTGCCAGCGACATTCTAGCCCGTGTCGAGGCGCTAACGACTCTTGGTTTAGGATACCTGTCACTCGAACGTAGCACGCCCACCTTATCGCCCGGTGAACTGCAACGTCTGCGACTGGCAACACAAATCCGTTCCCAGTTGTTCGGCGTAGTCTATGTACTAGATGAGCCCTCAGCAGGTCTGCACCCCGCCGACACTCAAGCATTACTGGGTGCATTGGATGAACTTATACTAGCTGGCAACTCGGTATTTATTGTAGAGCATGATGTCAGTGTCATTCGACATGCCGACTGGATTGTTGACGTTGGTCCAGATGCAGGGACTCATGGCGGGGAAGTCATTTACAATGGTCCGTTAGACGGCCTGCGTGAAGTAACTAAATCACATACCCGTCGATTCCTTTTTACCAGCGATGCGGTAGAGAAACGTACACCTAGACAGGCGACGGCCTGGTTAAAACTGGCGGGGATTAAACGAAACAATCTTCAGGGGCTCAATGTTGAATTCCCCCTTGGCGTCATGACGACAGTTACCGGTGTATCGGGTTCGGGTAAATCGAGCCTAGTGAGTCAAGCACTTGTGGAACTGGTTAATGCTTCGCTGGGCGTGAAGAAAAGCGACGAAGCTCCCAATGGTGAGGCCGAATTACTGGAACGGGAGCTTGAAACAGC
This sequence comes from Paraglaciecola arctica BSs20135, assembly GCF_000314995.1. Lineage (GTDB taxonomy): Bacteria > Pseudomonadota > Gammaproteobacteria > Enterobacterales > Alteromonadaceae > Paraglaciecola > Paraglaciecola arctica. The sequence continues at coordinate 43,974 of NZ_BAEO01000010.1, forward strand.
AACAGACGGTAAAATTATTGACGGCTTGGAGCAAGTGCGACGATTGGTGACTGTTGACCAAAAAGCGATCGGCCGCACGCCGCGTTCAAACCTTGCTACCTATACCGGCCTGTTTGATCACGTGCGTAAGTTGTTCGCTTCAACGCGTAAAGCCAAAGCACGTCGTTACGATGTCGGGCGGTTTTCGTTCAACGTTGTAAAAGGCCGCTGCGCAAATTGCGAAGGGGTCGGTTTTGTTTCTGTGGAGTTGCTGTTTCTCCCCAGTGTTTATTCACCTTGTCAGGTTTGCCAGGGACAGCGCTACAATGACAAAACACTTGAGATCACCTACAGAGACAAAAACATTGCCGAAGTGCTTGATTTAACCGTTGAATCAGCTCATGAATTCTTTGCAAATGAAGCGCCGGTATTGCGAGCTTTAGACGCGTTGTTGCAAGTCGGACTCGGCTACCTGCGACTTGGTCAGCCGGCAACAGAATTGTCAGGCGGCGAAGCCCAACGGATCAAACTTGCAACTGAACTTCAGCGTACGCAACGAGGCGATACCCTCTACATTCTTGATGAGCCTACCACTGGCCTACACCCAGCTGATGTGTCGAGATTGATGTCGCAATTGAATGGACTGGTTGACGCAGGCAATACTGTCATCATGGTTGAACATGATATGCAGGTCGCCAGCAGCAGCGACTGGCTTATTGACATTGGCCCCGGCGCTGGTGATCAAGGTGGACTCGTCGTTGCTCAAGGATCACCAGCGGAGGTCGCAATGTCGAAGACTAGCCGCACAGCACCCTTCTTGAGCACGTAACACAAGTGGCCATGGTATTATTGATCCAACTAATCAAAGGTCAGGAAATTCATCAACCAACACTTTTGAGCTTACTGCCAACAATGAAGATGTAAGGCCGCCTACTGGGGCAACAATTAACTTATATTGGCAAGGTTGCAAAAAGAAGCAAGGGCTTGAATACGCTTTGGAAAATGGAGAGAAGCATTTGATTCAGAGCTTTAAGCTTAACTATGATAGTTGGACGACTATCAGCGCGGATTTTCATTCTCCGAGAGTTGGTTATAAGAGCATAAGAGTTTTCGCTAAAATCATTGCCTCAAGTCAACATGTACTTATAGACAACGTTCACCTATTGGAGTTGTTTTTCTTCGTTACGGCGATAATGACTCAACTTAAGCGCAATATGCCCCATAACCAAGATTTCAATTTTTCTGGGGCTAGCAGCGAGTCGAGTATTTTCCATGCTCAACAAACACTTCTTGGGCGATGTATTCACTGTGTTTAATGTCGCCGACTGATGACGACATCGCTAAAAGAAAATTGAAAGAGTTAGAAGTCTTAGAAGCGATAGTCGCGGATAAAAACATGAGCTAAATGAAAACATTACTAAGCATGGTTGATATTTGTAAATGGCCGTTAAGGTTCTATGCAGGGCACAAAGCCATGAATGGCTGTATCCCTTTAGTGTAAACCATTTCAACAACCTTTATCTGCAGCAGAGTTAGACATAACCTGATTGCCAAAGAGACGCCAATCACCTAATTGAGATTTTCTGTAATTAAGTTGATTTTTGCGACTAAATTGACCTTGTAGTTACAGCAATCTATCCCAACTCCACCAAATAATGATATTTATCACTGCGACAGCGACTTAGTCTAAATTCAATGGCCTTGTTATCTAATGAATGGGTGACTCTGGTAACTTCGAGTAACGGCTCGCCTTCATTTATACCTAACATTTCTGCATCTTGTTTAGTGGCAAGCACGGCTTTAATACTGTCGCGGGTGTCTCGCACTGTTAGGTTAAATTGAGTTTGATAAAAATGGTAAAGAGTGTGCGGAATTTCAGGTTGTTTTTCTAATATAGCAAAGTATTTATGTGGCAAAAATATAGTTTCTGCGATGCAAAACTCATCATTCAAAATCCGTCTTCTAGTTAGTACTATCACTTTCGCTTTAGGCGCTAATTCTAACGCTTCGGCAACTTGTTTAGTCGCTACATGAGTTTCAACTGATAATAATTCCGCTTTAGGTAATTCAGGGGTTTTTCCATCAGCAATTAATGGAAAAAATCGATACAAACTATGATGCCCAGTATGCTCAGATACAAAGGTACCAATACCTTGTTTACGATTCAAAATTTTAGCAGCAGTTAAACTGTTTAACGCCTTACGCACCGTGCCTTGACTCACATTTAGCTCGCTAGCCAATTGAAATTCATTAGGCAACATTTCACCAGGCTTCCAACGTTGTTCAACAATCAGTTGGGTCACATGTTCTTCAACTTGTTTGTATAAAGGTTGGAAAGCTAGCCCAGGATGGCTGAGTTTATTATCAAAACGATTCTTATTCATTAATGTGAACAGCAAGTAAACGTTTGTCTAGAGTAATATTAACTGCCACTCTTATACAAGGCTTTAAGCTGTTTTATCGATTACAAAAAATTCCTAGTGCAGTCGATCCCCCCTGATTGATTGACAAAAATTTAACACTACTATAACTTATGTCTTATATAAGATTAATAACGCACCTTTTATTTATTATGCTGAAAGCAGTTTATGATAAATTTATTTGGCGTTTAGCAAACTATTAGAGGTTACTTTTGTCTGTGCTTACCCCGTCACCTTCACCCGTACTTAACCTTTCCGCACCTGATTGGAACACTGTCACTCAAGTTAGTGTTACTAGTGGTGCTTACGTTGCCGATGATGGTTCAGTTATGCTGCCGACTTCTGTTGGTTTGTTACAGGTGAGTTTTCACTTATCTGGATTACGCTTGAGAATAGCGGGTAAGTCTACTGCCAATTATGAAATGTTAGTTCAAGAACCCGAGATACGGCCTAGCCTATTGAGTGAGGGCAATCAAAGTACCACCATCACCTCTGATAATAATGAACTTATCATTCAACACAATCCTTTTTCATTTGCACTCAGTTGCGATGGCAAAAATGTCCAAAAAACCCCAAATGATGGACATTTTGTACGTCAATACCGTATGCCACCTCTAGCAAAAACAGCTCAGGGTTGGTTGTTTAGTTTAGATCTAGGCGCAGAAGAAGCCGTGTATGGATTAGGCGAAAAATGGTCGAGTTTAAATAAACGAGGTCAGTTCATTCGCTCCTATAATCACGATGCTCTTGGGGTAAATGCTGAAATATCCTATAAAAACACGCCCTTTGCTTGGAGCCCTGAAGGTTGGGGGGTATTTGTACATACCCCAGCTCCAGTCACTCATGCAGTGGGTTACGCACCTTGGTCGCAACGTGCTTATGCTTTGTTGGTTGAAGATGATGCCTTAGATATATTTATACTTAAGGGCAAAAATGGTGGTGAGATAATCCATCAATATACCGAACTAACAGGTAAAGCTCCGGTTCCGCCAGTGTGGAGTTTGGGAGTGATTTTATCTAAAGCCTATTACAAAGATGTCCCCGAACTCATGGCTACTGCCAAAGCAGTACGTGAACACAATATGCCTTGTGATGTGATCACCTTAGATGGACGCGCTTGGCAAGATACCGATACCCGTTTTGCCTTTGAATGGGATCCCAAACGATTTGCCAACTTTCCCCCCGATAAAGTCATCGCTGATTTAAAAGCCATGGACTTTAAAGTGTGTATTTGGGAATACCCTTTAGTATCGGTACAAAACCCATTGTTTGCAGAAATGGCTAAAAAAGGTTGGTTACTCACCGATAAACGCACTGGTGAAGCCTACCGTTATCAGTGGGATATGAGTGCTTTTGCCGAAGTGCTTACGCCTTTGCCTGAGTCCGGCATAGTGGATTTTACACACCCCGAGGCATTTGCCTTTTGGCTTGAATCGCACAAACCGCTATTCGACCTAGGCGTGGATATGATCAAAGCCGACTTTGGTGAGCAAATAGAAGACGATAACATGCTTGCTCACAACGGCGACTCAGGCCATAGATTACATAATGTGTATAGCCTGTTGTATAACCGCTGTGTGTATCAAGCCGCTGAAAAATATAGCAAAACAGGACCATTTTTATTTAGTCGCAGCGCTTGGACAGGTTCGCAACGTTATCCTAGTCAATGGGGCGGCGATCCACAGGCTGATTGGGGTGGACTGATTGGTAGTATACGTGGAGCCTTATCTTGGGGCATGTCTGGCGCACCTTATTTTGCTACTGACGTAGGTGGTTTTTATAAAGATACCCGCGACGCTGAGTTGTTTGTTCGTTGGTCACAAACCGCGGTATTTTCTGCGCACATGCGCTTACATGGCATAGGTCAGCGCGAACCTTGGAGTTATGGTTCGGATGCCGAAAAAGCGGTTAATCAAGCGTTAAAACTACGCTACCAGCTCATTCCTTATATTCAACACACTATGCAACAAGCAAGCGAAACAGGTTTACCTGTAATGCGTGCTATGGCCTTGGCCTTTCCCGATGACAGATTAGCCAGAGGTTTTGAAATACAGTTTATGTTTGGTGACAATTTATTGGTTGTGCCTTGCACTCAAGCCGGTGGCGAAGTGGAGTTTTATCTACCTGAAGGTCAATGGCTAAGATTCCCTGAACAACAAGCATTTACCGGGGGAAAAGTTCACAAGTTAACTTTAGCCCTAGATGAAATGGCGGTGTTTGTCCCAGCAACACAACAAATACCTATTGGTCCAGATGTGCTACATACCGAACAATTAGAGCAACCAAAAATTGGCCAACAAGTCAGTCATTTCTGGCCAATCAAAGATGTAAAGTCACTATGATTAAACTGCAGCAAGCTCTGTTTGTTATCAATACACCCTTGGGCAAGCTCAACTACGCAGTGGCAAATATAGCCAAAAACTTAGCCGGTGGATTACTTGCGATTATGTTGGCCATGATACTGGCGCAGGTGTTTTTTCGTTATGTACTCAACGATTCATTAGCCTGGACTGAAGAACTCGCAAAGTTTGCCATGGTTTGGGTAGCCTGTTTAGTTGCGCCTTGGGCGTATCGTGCACACTTGAATGTATCGATCCAGATGTTCGCCGATGCACTGCCTGCGGTTTTACGCAGAATAACCGAGTTACTGATCACTTTGTTAGTGATAGCTATTTGCGGCATATTTTTTATACAGAGCCTAGAGTTTTGGCAAACAGGCTTGAGTATTAATGCCTCGTCTGTGCCTGTTAAATTAGCTTATTTTTATAGTTGTGCCCCTTTTGCATTTGGTTCGATTTGTTTGGTTGGCTTAGAAAAACTCATCGAACAATTGTGTTTACCATTAGATCATTGTTTTGCCCCACAGCAGGATGCCACCTAATATGTCGTTAAGTTATTTCTGGGTCTTTATTTTATTGTTAACCGCAGGTGCACCGGTCATTTTTGCGCTGTTAATTGGTCCTGGCGTCAGCCTGATTTTAGATGGTAAGGAAGTGTTTTTTTCTGCGCTGTTAAATCGACTTTATTCAGGTATGAACTCTTTTCCTTTGATGGCAGTACCCTTCTTTATCCTCGCTGGCGAACTGATGAATCAAGGGGGGATCACTCAATCGATTGTACGTTTTAGCCAAACCTTGATAGGTCACTATCGAGGCGGTTTAGCACAAGTGAATATTTTATCTTCGGTGTTATTTGCTGGGTTGTCCGGCTCAGCGGTAGCCGATACTTCAGCCCTAGGTAAAATGCTGATCCCTGCCATGGAGCAAAATGGTTACAGCAGGCGTTTTGCCGCAGCAGTGACTGCCGCATCCTCGGTGATTGGCCCGATTATTCCCCCCTCAGGCATTATGATTTTATACGCCTTTATTATGAACGTATCTGTCGCAGGCATGTTTTTGGCCGGTATAGTGCCGGGCATATTGATTTGCGCCGGTTTAATGTTAATGACCAGCCATATTGCCAAAAAGCGTAATTACCCTGTGGCTAATGCTAAAGCCACTTGGCATCAACGGGGTAGTGCCTTAAAAAGCTCGTTTTTGCCTTTGTTAACCCCAGTTATTTTACTCGGCGGTATAGTGCTTGGGGTATTTACCCCCACCGAAGCAGCGGCAGTTGCGGCAGGTTATGCGCTGCTCATCACCTTGTTTGTGACCAACACATTAAAATTTAACAAGTTACCTACTATATTGGTCAATGCAGCAGTGCAATCTGGAACCATTTTATTATTGGTCGGTTCGGCTGTGACTTTTGCTTGGATCATCACAGTTTCTGGCATGGCCGATACGCTCGCCTCAGAAATAATAGGTATAACCGACAATGTGTTGTTACTGTTATTGATCATCAATTTGTTCTTATTTGCCATAGGCATGTTCTTAGATGCTGGGCCCGCCATCCTAATTTTAGGTCCAGTGCTGGCGCCTATATTTATTACTCTAGGCATAGACCCTTTGCATTTTGCGGTGATCATGTGTGTGAATCTAACAGTAGGACTCGCCACACCCCCTATGGGCTTAGTGTTGTTTGTTGCGGCGTCTGTGTCAGGTGAAAAAACTGAAAATATCGCCTTAGAAATGCTGCCTTTTTTAGCGGTAGAAGCGGCGGTCATATTTCTAATCACCTACTTCCCTGCCCTCACAATGACCTTACCAACGTTTTTTGGATTTGCTTAATATGTCGACGAAGCGTTTAATTTTACTGATTATTTATGGACTAATTACCATTGCTTGTTTAGTGGGAATTTTCCGCGCTAGTGTAACCCAAGCAGAATTTACTATTAAAGCGTCGATCCAAGCCTCCACTCAAGATGAGGATTATGTGGGTCTGTTGGCGTTCAAAGAATATGTCGAAAAAGCCAGCAACGGCCGAGTGCAAGTTCAGTTATACGCTTCAGGTCAATTTTGTGGCAGCGTCCCCGAATGTATCGGAAGTTTGCAATCGGGTGTATTAGAAATGTTCCCTAGCACAGCAGGCGGTACAGGTAACTTTTTTGCACCGGCTCAAGTGTTAGATTTACCCTATGTTTTTACAAGTGATGCACAAGCAGAGTGTGTATTAGATGGCCCTATTTTGCATAAAATGCGCGAAACTGTGCTGGGCCAAGGCTTAAATATTCGTTTAATTGGTGTATCCAATACTGGCGGTTGGCGTAATTTTGCCACTACCAAAAAACCTATTCACAGCCCAGCAGATTTACAAGGCCAGAAAATCCGCACCACTCCCGCGGATATTCAGCAAGAGTTAGTCAGGCAGTTAGGTGCTAACCCTACCCCTATTTCTTGGGCTGAACTCTATACTGCGTTAGCTACCGGAGTAGTTGAAGGTAGTAAAAATGGCATTCAAGATATTATCGGCGCTAAACTGGAAGAACATTTAAAGTATATTATCCTTGATGGACATTCTTACATGGCAACCCTGTGGTGGTTTTCTGAACCAGTATGGAAAACCCTACCCAAAGATATTCAGCAAATTGTACTCGACGGATTTGCTAAACAAAAAGCCGCAGCCAGTGAATTAGTCGCAACTCAGGAAAGCCATTCTTACAAAATTTTTGAGCAAGCGGGCGGTACCATCTACCGCCCTAGTGTTGCAGAGAAACAAGCGTTTAAGGACGCATCAAGCAACATGCGTCAATGGTTTATCACAAATTTTGGCCAAGAATGGTTAGATTTATTGGAAACTTCAGTTACTCAATGTAACGCCAGTATCAAGTAACACTCCACTTCGATTACAAACAATTAACCTTTAAACAACAAAATGATTGCAAATTTGTTACTTAGGGGTTAAATTTTCCTACGTCTTCTGTCTTATATAAGACAGTTAAAGTAAATCAACATTTAGAATAAAAATAATAATTGGTGAAACTAACCAATAACACATAAGCCGTCACCTCAGGCAGTTGAAATAAATATTCACTGGGGCGCCGTTACATAAAATAGACAAGAACGAATCTTGAGAGAACACTATGCAACTTAAACCCAGTAACTTACACACCTGCATCACCAAGGCACTTGCATTAACTGCTTGTATGACTATTGGTTTCAGCGCCAATGCTCAAGAAGCAGAGAAAGAAGAAGCCCAAGGCTTTGAAAAAATCACTGTTACCGCGCAAAAACGCGTAGAGAGTCTCAATGAAGTGCCAGTTGCGGTATCCGTGCTTAGAGAAGACCAAATCAACTCTGCTTTTTCATCCAATATAGAAGGCCTACAAGCTTTAGTGCCTTCAGTTAGTTTTAGAAAAGGTAACACTACCCGTAATTCAGCCATTACTATTCGCGGTGTAGGCACAATTTCTTTTAGTGTTGCAGCTGAACCAAGCGTATCAACTGTTGTTGACGGTGTAGTGTTAGGTCGCTCGGGACAAGCCTTCGTAGACTTATACGATCTTGAGCGTATTGAAGTATTGCGCGGTCCTCAAGGGACACTTTTTGGTAAAAATGCTTCTGCAGGTGTGGTTAACATCACCACTAAACGTCCATCAGATGAGTTTGAAGGCAGCTTTGAAGCAACATTATTTCAAGATAACGAATATCGTTTAAAAACCAGCGTGTCAGGCCCGCTAAACGATAAAGTAAGCGGTAGTTTAACTGTTTTAAAATCACAGTTTGATGGTTACATTAATAACGTATACAACAACCAAACTACCAATGGATACGATAAAGAAGGTGTTCGCGCCATGCTCGATATCGAGGCGACTGACAACACCGACATCTTGTTTATCTTTGAAAATGTAAATTCCAATGACAATTGTTGTGCTGATTTAGAGTTAACAGACAGCTTTAGACATGACTCAAAAGCATCTCCTAACAATCCAGATGGTCTAGATTTAGAACAAAGACAAATAGACCATGATTTTGAAACGCGTACCTTAGACGAAACTACAGCGTTTTCGATGCAAGTAGACAAAGAACTAGGCGATCACCAACTCACCTCAATCACAGCATACCGTAGTTGGAACAATACCGAATTTAGAGAAGGCGACTTCACTTCAACGACTGGCTCCATACCGTTTCCTGTCAACTTTGGTAACGTTAATGATGGCGGAGTAGCATTTCAGTTACATGATATTGGTGCTCAAGAATGGGATCAAATATCGCAAGAATTACGTATCGCCTCGCCAACAGGTGGTGCCTTCGATTACCAAGCAGGTTTTTTCTGGTGGAATCAAAAGTCTGAACGTAATTTCACTCGTGATGCCAGTTGCCAGAACAATGGCGGTCAATTCGCATCAGCTATTAGCACCTATTTAGTTGATGTACTAGGTCAAGCCACCCCAACTGATGCTGAAGTAGAGCAATTTATTAGTGACGAAGGCCTTAGCTGTAATGCCAATGATATTGTTGGTGCCACAGCCTATATGAAAACTGAATTTGATAACTGGGCCTTGTTTGCAGATGGTAAATACCATATCAATGATGATTTTAGATTGTTATTTGGTTTACGTTATACCGATGATGAAGTCAGTTATTCCCATATTCGTAGCAGTAATGACCAATACAGTCGTACCGGTGTGGGGGTTCGTTCAGCTGAGACTGATTACGCAGGCTCCACTGATAAATCAAATGTGTCAGGAAAATTTGGCGCTCAGTTTGATTTAAGCGACGACAGCATGGTGTACGCCACTTACTCTCAAGGTTATAAAGGCCCAGCCTTTAATGTGTTTTACAACATGTCTGACAACGATACTTTGCCCATAGATTCAGAAACATCAGATGCCTATGAGCTTGGTTATAAATATGCCAGTCGTAATTTAATTTTTAACGCCGCGATATTCCGTACCGAAATAGACGGATTCCAAGCTAACAACTCTGAATTATTAGACGGTGTCACTATTACCCGCCTAACTAACGCGGGTTCGGTTATTACCCAAGGCATTGAATTTGACTTTATGTGGCAAGCCACAGATCAACTGACATTAACAGGTGGACTGTCTAATGTAGATGCAGAAGTTGATCAATTTTTATGTCCAGACGGCACTACAACCAGTTGCGATGCAATATCAGGTACAGACTTACCCTTTTCCCCTGACTTAAAATACTCACTCACTGGCGAGTATCTGTGGGAATTAGAGGATATGGATATCTACTTTAATAGTTCATACGTTTACACCGATGAAATATATGCCGGTGCGCCTGGTGCAACAGCCACGCCAACAGATCTGCTATCTGATTACGCTATTATTAACGCAAGTTTAGCTTTCTCGTTTAGCGATGATGATTATCGAATTTCAATCATTGGTAAAAATCTAACCGACGAAAGTTATATCACTACTTACAGTGGCGATGGCTTCCGTTATCAGATCCCTCGAGATGCTGATCGCTACTTTGGTGTGCAGTTACGAGCCAAGTTCTAAACTAAGTTCTAAACTTACTTTAGCGTGTCTTGGCGCTCTTCTTCTTAGGAGGTTTGAGCGCCTTTTTTGTGGCAGCTATACAGATAACGGTTAGAGATATTGAGATGAAACATTTGCAAATTTTTAAACAATCTCACTACTATTTTCCATCTTAAAATGCCGTTTGTGCCAACTTATCGTCAGTGGTACCGAAAGATTAAGCATAAAAGTGACCAACATTAAGGTATAAAAAGCCTCTACAGACATGATGTGATGCTGGACATAAGCGATATCCATCACCACAAACGCTAATTCTGCCCTACCCAACATACCAAAACCAATCATCCAACTGGCAGGCCAGTCGAAATAACCTGTATAACGAGCTGCCAGAGCTGCAGAGAGTACTTGGCCAATGAATAGAGCGACAAACAATATCAGTGCTTCGGGTAACACAGACACAAAGGTCTCAAGGTCAAATAATAGCTTGCTGCCTAAAGCGACAAAAAATACTGGGCCAATCCACGAAAATGCCACATTGTCGATAATCTCCCTAGCCTGTTGGTAATAATCTTTATCTGTGTCTTTGTCTTCATCATTGTGAAAGTTAAAATATTCACGATGAATGATCAACCCAGCCATATATGCGCCAACCGCCGGATGAAAACCAAATTCATGAGCCAACAGCCCCACTAATACCGCAATCAATAACAACGAGAGAACAGTGTATTCTCCTTTTGCCATTGCCAATACTTCTCGTAAATTAAGTTTACCCAAAAAAGGGATTTTCTGAGTAAATCCCTGACTAGCTGGAAATAACCATCCACCAATCACAGTCACAATTGCAAAAAACGCCACTGCTTTGCCTAAAACTAACAAGATACCTTCTAGGGAAACGCTTGCCTCGCCTATGGCAATAGGCACTAGAATGGCGACTAATGCCAGTGAAGCGATATCATCAAGTACCGCAGAGGTCATGATCCCAGTAGCCGCAGGAGTATTATTCAAACCTTCACTTTTCAGTGAAACCATAGTTAAGGACACTGCGGTTGCCATCATAGCCAAACCACAAAAAAGAGAGGTGTTAGTGTCATCCCAATAAATGTCTGCCACCACATAACCTATAACAAAAGGCGTAATAGCACCAAAAAATGCGATCCCCCAACTACGCTTGATACCTTGTAAAAAATTGGCGGTGTTTTCCTCAAAGCCCAGAGCAAACATAATAATGATGATCCCAAGCTCTGCGAAATCAACAATAAACACCGGCAAAACCTCTGGCAAAAAACCCACGTTTACGAGAATAGCTCCGCAAAATAGATACCATAAAACAGGGGTCAAACGCGTTTTGTGGGCTAAATAAGATGCAACAAAGACAGTAGTCCAAATCACTGCTAGAACAGCAATATCATGCATAATAATCTCCAATGCCTCGATAACCCCAATAATAGCAATACTGGATACACTCGATGTCGTTTCACAACAACAAAAACCATTTAACACATTGTTTTTTATTGTAATTATTTCTAGGGACTCGGCAGGTCTTAACCCAAATTTAGGTTAGATATTAAACATACGCCTATGGAGGATTTTAATATTGATACTGATCAGTACTATTACTATTAGCTAATCATTGCAGGTTTTTATTGGCTTGGAATAAAACAAGGTTATCTAAGGCGTCATCCACTCGGTGGGTAAATTATCTTTGACTAACTGATTAATACTCACATTCAAAATATTGTATTGTTCGCTGACATTTTCAGCAAATTTTGATGGTAAATAACTGCGAGCAATTATCATTGAATCCGGATATTTATTTTTGAGCCACAGGGAGGTTCTAAAGTTATCTTCTACTGAATCTGTGCATAAAATTATTATGGGTTGAGTGTTAGCTAAGTCCACTTTGGAACGCAATTGTTGCCACACTTCTGGATGAGAAATATTGCCCTCGAAGATTTCTCTTTTACAAAAATCAGTTAGTTGCCGTTGCTCATCCACTACTTGAATACGACGTTTGGCATCAATACCAATAATCGCAATAGTATCAATTTCTTTTTGTGTATAGTGTTGTAGTTCTTCCAGAATTGTTTGACCAAATAAACCAAACCCGGCAATCACCACCACATCCTTAGGTACAGTTTGCACAAAATGCGAAATCAAATGTTGCTGCACTAAAGCCGAAGCCGCCAATTGGTACGCATTAAAATTAATACATTGTTTAGCCACCGAAGAATCGGCCATGGAACGCATAAAGCGAATACTATTGCAGTGAATAATAATTTTGCCTTGCAATGAAGGTTGTATCTGTAAAATTTTGTGAGCAGCTTCATAATTTTGGAAATTATCTCGGCCGAGCAACAACACCTTTTTGGCCTTATGTAGGAATAATTTAGATAAAAAATAACTATGGGTAATATCACCGGTGATCACTATGGCGTGATAACGGCGTTTTAATTCTTCTTCTCGTATAGCTGAAATTTCATCACAAATAATGAGTATTGGGATCTTGGGTTGTACTAACCTTAGTTGTTTTAAGTAGGTAATAGTTAACTCGTTTGATCCTGAGACAACTATATGATTACTGATCCTCCGAAAGTGCCATTTGTATGGGGAGATGGTTTTAATCACCGCTTCAATAATGGTAGATGCCGCTAATATAGGCGAGCCGAAATAGCTCAACCACAACAACAATCTTGCCCCTAAAGGACCATCAATAGGGGTGCCTAAATCCAGGCCACCCATGACAAATAAACCTAAACTGTAATAGGCTTTCGTCAGCATATCCGCAGTTTGAACATTTGGCCGCTCTGATAGCGACACACCCATCATCAAAGCGAAAAAAGCACACAGAAAAAGTACAACAGCAGCGGACCATCGCCAACTAAGTTTTACTGTAAGAAAAGACATACCACCCACCTTTGAGAATCGAAAAGCATTCACTAGAAAACAGACCCACTTTAGCAGTGCCTGACATCATAAGGTAGTGAATAGTAAGGATTTTACTTCTTTATAACGGGCATCAAATAACTAAGTTTTTATTGAAGGACAGGATTTAAGCAACTTACTATGAATAGCTAACTTATTGGAGTTTACTGTTGTTGGATTCTCGCGCCTTGAGCAGGCGCCGTGCTTAAAGAGTTTTTATAGGGATTAGTACTAAACAGTGACGCCTAAATATAGGGTAAACTTAATAGTATCAGTCCAGCTATCCACAGCGTTTCTAACACTAAGAGTAAAATAGGTTTTAACCCTACTTGAAGCAGTTGCCCCAAATTTGATTTCATACCAATAGCCGCAATTGATATCACTAAGGCAAAGCGTGAAATATCTGTAGCACCTTCAGTCACCACCTCAGGTAAATCCACTAAGCTGTTAATGGTCATTAACACCACAAAGGCAATTAAAAAGGCTGGAATACCTGGCGGTTTTGCATCTGTAGTTTTATCTAGATTCATCCTCAACACTAGTAATATACATACCACTACAGGCATTAAAAACGCTACCCTAACTAACTTAGTCACTGTGGCCAAATCACCAGTTTGCTCTGATACTGAATACCCAGCTCCAACTACCTGCGCCACATCATGGATAGTGCCACCTAAAAAGATACTAATGTGAGTAGGACTCAAATTAAGTAGTTCCGCTATTATTGGATACAACACCATAGCCACTGTGGACAATGCAGTAACCACAACAATAGTCAGTAAAGTATCGCGATCTTTATCTTTACTATCGGGTAACACAGCCGCTATAGCCATAGCCGCAGAAGCACCACATATACCTACCGCGCCTCCAGTTAACACACCAAAACGTTTTTTTAAGCCAAGGGCTTTGGCTAACACAATCCCCAGACCAATAGTGCTAGCAATAGCCACTATTAACAATAACGCAGTTTGCCAGCCTAGTGCCGCCAAATCACCAAAGGCAATACGTAACCCTAATAATCCCACACCTATTCGCAAAATATGACAAGCGGTAAATTCAATGCCCTCTTTGCATGTTGTACCTTCATACAAAAACGACATAGCAATGCCTAACAACAAGGCAAATAACATAGCAGGTGCGCCATAGTGTTCACTTAAGAACAGTGCGGCTAGACCAACAATGACAGAAATTAAAACACCCGGCAGCTTAGTTTTTATATGCAATGTATTGGCCTAAATGGTCGTTATAAAAAGACAGAAAAATTGTCAGTACTCGATTAGTCGATGGCTAAAGCCACCAACACTTGGCGCTTGCGCTCACCAGAATATGGACGTCTGCCATGCATAGCCAAATAATTATCTACCAAAGCAACATCGCCGTCCTGCCAAGGCAAATCAAAAGTGTATTTTTCAGATAATTTCACTGCCAGCTGTAAACCTGCAATCGGGATAGCAGTACCATCCCCAAAGGTAATGGCACTAGATGGGTTTTCACGTACACCTTTCCAGCCCATAAATGCAGCAATTAGTTGATTGTAAAATACTTTTTTCTCATTTCCCATGTCGATCACAGCAGGTAACACAGGTGTAGTAGCCCGTAAGCTACCATCAGCAAGCCATTCCCAGCTATAACCTAACTCACCCAGTTTTTGTTCGGCTTGAGCAGCGTTTTGTACACTTAAGGTGCTCTTCCAACTACGGCCTTGTCCTGAGTTAGAATCATCTTCTGCAGGCATTTGAGTGGTGTATTTGAGACCCTTACTAATAAAATCAGCAGCCAACTCTGGCATTTGTTTTGTTAAATCTGCAAATAACAAGTCTGAACGACATAAAGGTGTTTCACCTCCTTGCTCAGCTGCACTTTTGCAAAAGAAAAACAATTTACTTGGTGATATAGGTGTTTGCGCCATTTCATGATGCAGGAATATTTCCACATCTTTGGGTGCTTCATTAGCAGTAAACACTCTTTCGGTAAAATTGATCCTTACGGCATTCGACAATGATTCTTTATAAGTGAAATTCGGATACCCAAAAGAATTCGAAAATTCATCAAAAGTCTCAGCCGAATCCACCGGAAAGCCACGGAACAAAATAGCCCCGGTATCCTTTAACTTAGCTTCAAGTTCGGGCAATTTTGATTTAACCCAATCTGCGCATTCTTGTTGCGTAGTCAAAGAACCATCGTTGACTATTACACTAGGAAAAACTGAATCACCACAGTGCAATTGATGGGGTACTTCTACATAATTAATAACTTGCATAGACCGGCCTCTAATCGTAAATAGGGTGGAAAGTATCAAAGGCAGCCTCACAGAAGTTACCCGGATCATTAAATCGCCTATTGCTGTTAAGCGCTGAAATTCCATGCATTTCTTCAGGAGTTAATTCAAAATCAAAAATACTTAAATTTTCAATTAAACGCTCTGGTCGAGATGTTTTTGGAATAATGGCATTTCCACGTTGTACGCCCCAACGCAACACAACTTGTGCGGCGGTTTTACCTAATCGTTGCGCTGCTTGTTTTACCACAGCCTGCTCTAACACAGATTCTGCAGCTCCAGCCATATCCAGTTCTAAGTAAGATAAAGCGCCTAGGGGTGAGAAAGCGGTCACCTCAATACCATACTGCTTGGCTAATCGCATCAAACGTTCTTGAGTTAAATAAGGATGGGATTCGACTTGTAGTACCGAAGGTTTAATCTGGGCGTAAGACATCAAGTCATGCAACAAACCAGTGTTGTAGTTACAAACGCCAATCTGCTTGGCTAGGCCTTGTCGGTAGATATCTTCCATTCCTTGCCATGTTTCGAACAAAGGCACTGGCGCTAATTCCATTTTTCCAACAGCTGGATCGGTGATCCATTCTGGTGGGTAACGATCATCAAAATCTACAAAAGGCTGCGCAATAGGAAAATGAATCAAATACAAATCAACATAATCCAATTGCAAATCGGCCAAAGTCTTTTCTAACGCAGGCTTAACATGTTCTTTAGCATGATAGGTGTTCCATAACTTAGATGTCACCCACAAATCTTCACGAGTACACAGACCATCATCAATCGCCCGTTTAATGCCCTCACCTACTTGCACCTCGTTGCCGTAATCGCAAGCACTGTCTAGATGACGATATCCTGCTTTAATGGCGTTATACACTGCATCTGCACAGATATCCTGAGATATTTTCCAAAGACCAAAGCCAACTTTGGGCATCTTTTTATGATTATTTGACATTTATTGTTTCCAATTTTAAAAGCGTAAATTTATTTTATATGTCTTATATAAGACATAAGTTAAGTGAATGCTTAAACTTTGTCAAATGTGCTGAAGAGATAAAATTCTTTTTGGGGGAGGTTAAGTAACTTAAACTCGCAATAATAGCGTTCAGTATCGCTATTATTGCGCCTACCTTAGCTGAACTTGCTCCCAATAACTGGCTATTACTGCAGAAATTTATGATCAAGGGTTTCGGAAACTTCAAGTAAAGACACTGTTTATCAATCTGAGCTCGATTTATTGTTAACTTTTTAAATTGCTAAGCTAGTGTAATTGTTACCCAATTGCAGGCAATAAAAAGGGCTACGATTTAGCCCTTTTTATATTATAGATTACAAACTTAGTTTTCTGTCCGACTGTGTAGTCAATCGGTCCCAGCAAATTCATACAGTAGCTGGAGCAGTTGACTACGGTTGCCGTTGTGGCGGTCTATCATCCACACAGTGAAGTTTTGCTTGGGATAATCGCCATACACACCTTCAATAAGCAATATATATTGTTCATTCAGTATAGTGATTTCCGAAGCCAGAGAATTTTGCAGCACAAATGACTCTCCTGCTCCAAAAACATCACCTAAAGCATCTATGCCGCTGAGCATACTGCATTCTTTACTATTAATATTTAAACGCATAAGGCCGCCGATACTCGTTGGGTCATGTTTAATAAAGGCTAGTAACTCACCACTTTTATCCGACTGATAAACATCACGAATATCACCCACCACAACCTTGTCTGCGATATAGTCAAAAGATGGGCTACAGTTTTGTAACGGGAATAAATCTGGGGCGACAAGGGGATCAGTTTGATTTTCATCGATCAAATACAAACTTTGGCCAATATTAATATTCTGGTCCTGAGTACGAACAGGGACAGCCACTATGGAAGAACCTGCAAAGGCGGCAATTTCCCTTCCCTGATACAACTCTTGTCGGTAGAAAATATCACCATCCACATCCTCCCTGACTAACTCATCACTGCTCATCCTAGGTATCTCGCTACCATCAGGTGCAATACTTGAAACCTGCAAAATTGCCTCAGAGTTTATTCGGCTGTTGTAGCTGAGCGTAATATTGTCATTATGACTCTGAGCCACTGTTGGCCAGCCAACAATAGTGTTTAGCTGCTTGACTAAACTGGCTGCTACGGCAAATGTTTGTTGTTGATATATCCGATAGCGAAACGCATCAGACGAGAATGCCGAATAGCTTATTCCCTGTGACTTATTTAAAAATAAACTGCTTACAGAACTAATATCGTCATCCCCTACTACATAGGTATAAGTGCTTGGATCAGACAAGGGGATAGACACAATTCCACTGCCAGCAATCAGCAGTTCATCCGTTTGTGGCCGATAAACAAAATCCACTGGTGGGCTATATTGAATATTATAATTGTTGGCGGGCTCAATTGTCAGTTCAGGCACATTTTCATTTACCCTTACTGAAGTGGCTGTACTTGCCGTGCTTTGTGCACTGCCGGCAACAGTCACTACTGTGACTTCATAGTTACTGTTGTGCTCCAAACCAGTTATCCAGGCCGTGGACTGAGACACTTCAGTTTCAGACGCAAGCTGACCAGTCAATTTGTCTCGTACGGATACTATATAGCCGGTAGCGGCGTTAACACTATCCCAGTTAACCTTGAGTACCTGGCCTATTACTGTGGTAACAATGTTTTGCGGCGCTAAGATGCTACCCGTGATACTCAAGGTGACAGTGATACTAGATGAACCTGCTGCGTTGGATGCTTGAATGTCAAATGCAACGACACCGCTTTGTACAGGTGTGCCACTGAGTCCCTTGGTGACTGAGTTAAAACTTAACCAAGAAGGTAAATTGGCAACCGTTAAGTCATCAATTGGGCCGCCTAGGTTAGTGAACAGCGCAAGTACTGAGCTTGACCAAAATACATTGGGTTGCAAGGGATCCACCTCAACGGCTAACAAGGCCGGTGTGCCAAACGCAATAGTTACCAGCTCAGATTCTAAACGATTGGCAACACTGTCGATCACCTCAAGTTTAAAACTACCTTGTGCTGGTGCCTGAGGAACACCGGATATCTGCCCTGTTAAGCGATTCAATATGACACCATCTGGCAATTCACCTTCAGCTAGTTTGTAGCGATAAGGTGGGCATCCTCCACTGATTTCAATAATGTCAGTGGAGTAAAATTCATCTAAATTAGCCTCATTAGGAATATCGTTTACCAAAAGTAGTGGCTCGTTGATATAAATAGGACCCACTTCAAGTAGGTGGCTGTCGTCGTCGCCATCTTTAATGATGGCGCCTACCCTAAATGTCCCGGTTTCAGTTGGAATGCCGCTGATCACCCCATTATTTTCATTTATTGATAAACCAAAAGGTAAACGCAAGTTGGGCGAGGCTACTGCATAATAACTAAACGGCTTGCGCCCTTTTACTGCAGTGGCTCCTGCTGGGCCAAAGGTCTGGTCGACAATACTGCAGGCTGGTAAGGTCAGTATGCCCCAAAAAAGCACATCGGGATCTATTACTAACTCAACCAGTTTAAAATCGTCTTGGCTGGTATTCAAAGTCACACACTTAGGCTCAGCCGCACCTAGCAACTCGGTACTGCCATCATCAACTAAATATACCTGTGCCTCAAAGCAGGTTTCTCCTTTGGGAGCCAACAACTGAGTTGTGGTATTTAAATCAACCTGCAATGTTGCACTTTGGGCAACACTGCGACTTTGACCAGTAACAATAGCAAAGGTAGTCTCATCATTAAGGGCGTCATTATCCAGTATCACACTAACGTTGACCCTAAATATGGAGGGAGTGGAATTATTGGTTCCGGTCCTGCCCGGAATATCGTCGGCATTCCACCATGAAAAATGTGCTACTTCACCACGCAATGCTAGACCTGTAGTGGAAAGATTGGATGCCACCACAATTCCATAACCTTCCTGTTGCCAAATACCGTTAGATTCATTTAAATACCACAGTGGAATTTCATCACCAACGGCCATGGTTTCACCATCAGGAAGAACAGTGGCGTAAACTGGCAGCTCAATGATGGCAGTACTACCCAGAGCTAACTGAAGCTCCTGTCCGTTTTGCATAAACAAATATTCTGTCGCACCAAAGCTGATCAGTATTTCCGCATCAGTTTCACCTTCGGCTATGCCAGCGTATGAACCCGGAAAGGCATTTCTCATACTGCCACGGCTTACATCCACTGGGCTCATGTAAACGTCTATTTGGCCGCTCACTGGCTCGCCGTTTTTATCTACGAAAGCACCGCCATCAAAGGTCACTTTAGCGCCATCATAACCCACTAGTGATTGGGCATTTTCTGCCAATACCCGTTTAGCTGGTTGGCGCTTTAACAAACTAATACGGTAGTCGCTGGTCGAGCCCTTCGGACCTAAGTTGATATTTTTCACCTGATTGGTGTAGCCAGGTGCGGAAAAACGAATTGTGGATGTTTGAGATGCAGGAAGTCCGCTAATTTCAATTAGATTATCGTCATCGGCTGATAGTGTTTCACCACTGGACACCACTGTAGCAAACGCTTCTGGAACAACACCGCCCTCAGCGTCCAAAATCAGTAAATTAAGAGTTGCTGCAGGTGGTGCAGGTGTAACTATGGCGCAACGCGAGAGGGTACATTGTAAGGTACAGCTTCGTCCGTCACGTGCATTGATAACCCCATCGCTGTTAGCATCCATGGGGTCATCAATGCCAGATGCTGATTGCCCTCTGGCTTGAAATATTAAATTGATATCCAACCGATCAATGTCGTCATCATTATCTACATCGCAAGTAGTGGCATAACTTTGAAAGGCTGAAAAAAACAAGCTTAGATAGATAACTGCCTTGAAGTGAGTCAGTTTCATTATGATCTACTCCAAGATTGTGAACGCCCCTGACTTCGCACGGCCAAAACAATACACAACAAACTGGCAAACAGACCTAGTGTGTTTGGTTCCGAAACCTGGCTGGCCAGTTTGGGTTGAATATTCATTGCTAGTTGGGCTGTAGGGATCGTAAAACTTATACTGTCGGCATTGGCGTCGAACAAGCCACCATTGATAGGGTCAAAACTCAGTGCAAATGACGCCACCCCTTCCGCAATAGCAGCAAAAGTAAGACTGACCAGCATAAAGTCCAGACGACCAGCAATGTCATTTTGCAAGCTGTCCAATTCACTACCTGATAGCAGTGACCATTCGGCTAAATTGATACTGTTGGTAGAGAGAATACTGTCCTGAAATGAATCAATACCATCACCCAACAGTGGGCCAAAAGTAACGTCGCCGAGTTGCACCAGGCTTTCATCAAAGGCAATATCAAAGTCGAAGTTACTCAGGGGTTCATTGCCCAATTCCCTGATCCAAAGTTCAATAACAAAGTTGTCGCCATTCACTGGCGACATTGTTGATGTTTCCAACGAGATGACAGTGGCGTGAGCTTGTCCAAGTGCAATTAACAAACAAAAATTAATAAATAGTTTGTTGTTTAAAACGCGGTTTAAAAATTTCATATCCATATCCTGCTTCTGTGATTGAGTGGCAGAACTAGAAATAGCAAATTGCATGGGACAAGTTCTAAAGAAAACCTGAGGAAAATCTTAAGACCTATAACAAATTGATTTTATGAGCTTTTTTATCTAATTTTATTCATATTTGCTAATTTTGATGAACCTGTTTTAATAGAACTGTTAGAGTATTGTTCAATTTTCAGACAAAAAATTTATATTCGCTCCAGAGACAATGGTTTTATATATGCCATCAATGATTACTTTTGCTGAGTACCGCATAAATCCACAGGTTGGCACTGTTGCCGGCCCTGATGGTAATGTTCATATTGAACCTAAAAATATGGATGTTTTGTTGGTGTTATTACAAGCTAAAGGTGAAGTTGTATCCAGAGAAGAGATACTGCGCCAGGTATGGACGAATCAGGAAGTGAGTGATGATGTTATCAATACGGCCATTTCCAAAATCAGAAAGGCCTTGTCCGAAGTCGGTAATTCCAGTCAATATTTGCAAACCGTTCCCCGAAAAGGTTATCAACTGGTTTATCCGCAACTCACAAATGTAACCGCCATTCATGCAAACAGACAAAATAATTTTGAACCGGGCCTAAAAAATCAAGAGGGATCACAGATCCACTCCAATCCCAGCTTAAACCTTAAGCGACAACCTATAACTGAAGAAGATGAACTGTTGACTCCACAACCATTGTCAATCATCAAGCTTAATGAAAAAAGCACTGAGGATGTATCCCCCATCCCCTCACCAAAATCTGCCCGCAAACATTTGCTTTGGTCGGGCTTCGCTATTTTTGTTGTGGTTGCTGGGTTACTTATTGCTTACACAAAGTGGCAGCAGCAAAATCTAGAAAATCAGTTATTAGCCTTGCACAAACAGCAGAAATTGTCTTATAGCTCTTTTGTGATTCAGGCTAAACGTCGCAATGAATTAGTTGCTATGATCACTCGACGTTTGTCCATAGAACGGACACAGCAGTTCGAAAAATTCTTTGCTAAATATTATCCACTGATGAATAAAGAAGAGCAATTTGTGTTTGCTCAAATTAGAGGGATCACCACGGGAACATTATTTTCTGCAAATACCACTATGCTAAAACTTATCGATAACAATCCGCAATTGATGAGCGAATTTCCTTTAATGGACGTTTTACATAAACATTTGGCATTCTGGGTGAGTAAATACCACAACGTATTTATTCCTCGCAGCGATATGTGCCTGCTGTATGTTGGGGTGGAAGATGGTGTTCCTTATCCAAGTGAATTGGATAAACAAATCACAAAGTGGCTACGGGATCGTGGACTTTTATAATTGATGAATAACGCACAACAGAGTATCACTGAATAATCACAATTTTACAGCAAACTATCCCTAATAAAATACTGGTTCCTCACTAACATCAAAAGGGGATAACGGCACAACGGTATCGATGCTCGTTAATGTTACACGCCATTGACCCTACGCGGTCATGAAATTTATGGATCTCGAATTTATCACTCAATTTTCCTTTTAGATGTTTTCGCAATCGCTGAAAAGTATTCTAAAACACTTATTGAAATTCATCCTCAAAATCAAACAATATCATACTTGCACAATTGTGCTAGTGATCATATATTGCGCCTCTCATTTACTTTTTAAGAAGGCGCTAAAGTCGATATGGATAAACTAACGATCGCACTAAGTGAATTTATTCACGTTGGGGGAGCACTAGCCATCGTTATTGCTGTGGTTTCTGTTTTAACGGGGTTTATGCGGGAGTACATTCCTCAAGAAAAACTGCAAAAAAAACTCACTAAACATGAAAAATGGGGCCCATTATTAGGTGCTTTCTTTGGCATGTTAACGCCTTTTTGTAGCGCTTCTGTTGTGCCTGTTACTATGGGTATGGCCACCATGGGGGTATCCCTTGGTACAGTTATGAGCTTTTTGATTTCAGCTCCATTGTGTAATTTTATTGTGCTTGCCATGGTGTATGCCACATTTGGTTTTAAAGTAACGGCAAGCTATTTATTGATTACGTTTTTGGCAGCTATCATAGGTGGTTGGCTTATTACTAAAACACCTTGGCGGCACGAAATAAAACGTGGCGATGAGTTAGAAACCAATAAAACTCCGCCTAGTTGTTCTGCCGCTCAGGCAACACAGTGTGATGCTAAACCGGTGCAAACATGTGGCAGTATAAATAGCAACGCAGCCTCAACAACAGAGGCGAACATAGAAATGCCCCAGCCCACAAAAACCGAGAATGCATTACGTTTTGCTATGGCTCTTTTCAAAAAAATTATGCCTTATGTTTTGCTTGGGGCTTTGATAAGCGGTTTATCGGCAGCTTACTTATCTGCCGAGCTCGTCGAAAAATATGTCGGTGGCGATAATATATTTTCTATTGTCATTGCTGCAGTAATTGGTGTGCCATTGTATTTACGTATCGAAATGGCCATTCCTCTGCTTAATGTATTGATTGCCAAAGGCATGGGCATGGGCCCCGCGATGGCACTTATTATTGGCGGAACAGGCGCTAGCCTTCCGGAGATTGCTCTGGTATCTGCAGTGCTTAAACCTAAAGCTGTTGTGGCCTTTGTTTCTATTATATTAGCAACCGCCATAGTGGGTGGGCTGTTATTTCAATATGTCATTTAAAAGGAATTTAGTCATTTCTGATTGTTATCGGAAATGACTTTTGACTATGTTTTATTGTTAAGTAATAACATGGAGGATGAATGTTAGGTTCACGATTTATCAAAGTGATAACAAATATACTCACTCGACTAAGTAAATACTGCGCTTATAGTCATATATATAAAGTACTTTATATCTTGATTAGAGGGGGTAAATTATCAGATCAAACAAAAATGGGCCGTAATATTGCGTTGTTAGGAATTTTTTGTCCTTTTTTCTGGTTTGCTTTGTTTACTGGGGCTGACTCATCAACTTTGGTTTTTCATGCAAGCCACTCAAGTATAGTTTTCTTAATTGGTGTGTTTATAATGTGGCTCAGCCTTAAGAAAAGAATAACAACTGATGAACAATGAACAGTACATTGATGCGTTAAAGGCTCTGGCCGAACCCCACAGGCTACGCTTATTTTGGTTATTAATACATGTTGATCAACGCGTCACCTTAGCTGAAGCTATGGATGTAACTCAAGAGACACAATATAATGTGTCTCGCAATTTAAAAATACTCTATAAAGCAGGGCTACTGACTCAAGAAAAAAGTGGTAAGTGGGTTTACTACACTCTAGCGCAACAAACATTGCCACATTGGTGTGCCATAGTTGAATCGGTGCGCGCACTTCCTGAAAGTGGTTTTGCCGAGGTGTCTGATCGTTGTATCAAACGCTTAGCCATGAGAGTAAACAATCAATGTGTTGTTGGGCCCAATAGCGATGAGTGGCTCAGTCAATTTACTAGCTCCTCGACAAACACATGATATTTTAGTGACCTATGCCAAGTTCTAAAACCTTAGCAATCGATAGTGTCAAAGCCGATGAATTTTGCTTAGTAATGTATTGTATTAGTCCCTAATTTTCAGTCACCGCAGCCCCGATTTCATTGGTTGATTGGGTTGTCATGACGGCTAAATCTCTTACTTCATTGGCAACGACCGCAAAGCTCTTTCCTATTTGCACGGTTTCTTTTTCCGTTAAATAAGCAACTCCAGCAGCGTCTGAAACCGCCTTGTTTTTTCAATTCTGGAGGTTATATTGGAGGCAAACATTATTATTTTAATAACGTTGTCTTTTCCATCATATTTGGGGTTATAGGTGGCTTCCAACCAGACAGTTTTAGGATAAGCTCAATGCGTGGGAACTTTCCCTAAATAGTCTCAAATATGAAGACAGAAAAAATATGCGCTAGCCCGTGTTCCCATGCACGATTCAAAGGCGAAAACCTTACTGTGTCTTCACTATTTTTGAGCATCATTAATCTAATTTAAGTTTCTCTCCTGTCAGACTACCACGCCACTTTTTCTCTTTATCGATGAATAAAATTTCACCATATTTTCCATTTTTAATACTTGAATCGATAGCAATAATTTTTCCGCCGAAACGTGTTTCAATTTGCTTTTGTGAGGTGTGTCCAACAATAATATGCTTAACATCAAAGTGTTCTAGTAGTAAGTTTATTTCACTTAATGTTGCACCATTGTCTTTTTTTCTTTCTTTTGCAAAATATCCTCGGTACCAGATAGGTCCGTCGGTTTTGTGTAGGTATTTCCCCAACCCTTCACGTGGAGTCCCTAATTCTACTTCAACTAAATTAGCTTTGAATATATGGTTAATCTCTTCAATGCTCAGATTATCTTTAGCTAACTTCGGGTGAAAACCACCATGAGCAAACAGCATATCATTTACTTTTACTAATACCGGTTTGCTTCGTAGCCAGTTACCTAGAACACTATCCTTACTAAATAATGTTTCATATGGTCTGTTCAGCTTTTTTGCAACGTCTTTGTACTTTGGCGCTAAATATTTAAAATTACCATTTAGTATCATCACTTCATGATTACCTAGTGTTAAATGTATTTTCCCTCCCGCCAACTCAGCTTGACGTTCCAGATCATATAAAAACCATAAGATTTCAGTAACTTTTGTGCCTCGGTCAAATATATCCCCTGTAATAACAAAATGTCCATTGCCAAAAGCCCAATGTTTATCGCTATCAATAATATGATTATTTTTAAGCAACTCTAGCATTAAGTCATACTGGCCGTGAAAGTCACTTAATGCCGCGACGGTAAAATCACCTTTGTATTCCAATATTTTAGTTTCTGCACTCATCGTCTCATGCAGTTGAGCTGACATGTCACAAGCTTCAGTCAAAAATGGCAGTGTTACCCTAGGTAATGTCAGGCTGACAACTTGGCCCTTACACACCCAATACGCATCCATTTTTTCATTACTAACAAAAACATGAGGACCATCATTCAAAGTGTGCAAGGTGGTTAGAGATTGATTTTCAGCATATATAGATGCTGAAAAAATGAATAATAACAGCACTATCAATGCAAAATAGAGGTTTCGGCTAAACATAAAAGACCTTAATTAAAAAAGACCAACTCAACGTTGTTAACTAAGTATGGTTTTTAAAATAGACAAGAGGAAATATGACCACATCCTTGTGGATCAAAATTTTAAATATGTAATTTAACTTAGAAGGTTACTTCAACAGCTAAGTGGAAAAATCGCCCAACACCTCCACCATATTCTGATTTATAATTACCTCTACTGGTTACGTAAAAATCACCGTTATCATTAAATATATTCTTGATACCACCAGAAAATTTAACCTCCATATCATTATCCATCCCCACTTCATAAGACGCAGAAATGTCATGTCTGAAATATGAAGGGAAATGTTGAAAAGCTAAAGATTCTGGGTTGGCTATACAATCCTCATCGCCATTACTACAGCGTTCAGCATTGTCTACTATGTCTTCTTCCCATTCGATTTGAAGTTCTCTATCATCAGTAATCGAACTTAAATATTTTGTTCGCCAACTAATTCTCAAATCTTCATAAGACCAAGTTAACGAAGCAGATGCAGAGTTTTCGAAAATATCATCAAATCCTACTAAGTCAGTTTTAATTTTACCTTCATTACCTGTTGACGTATTAGAATATTCTAGAAGATGTGTCCAATCCATTTTGAATTTTAAACGACCATAATTATTAAGATCATGACGATAGGCTAAGGCATAATCAATACCACGTGTACTCACCTCGTCGATATTATAACTACGTTGAATAACTTGTGTTAACTGACCTTCACTATTACGAGTTATAACATCACAAAACTCATTTTCATCTCCTAATACGATATCCGTCGCGTAACATTCTTCTAGAATACGTTCATTTGAAAATGCTGATATAGCGTCATCAATCGTAATATCAAAATAATCAATAGCTATTTGGAAGCCTTCAAGATAGGCAGGCTGATAAGTAAAACCAAGTGTTGTTGTCTTGCCTTTTTCTTCTTCTAAGTCTGGATTGCCTGCACCAGGTGAATAGTTATTGCCCTCAGACTCAAATTCAAACGAGGGATCTGTATTTATTTCTGCTGCAATTTCAGGAATTAATCGACAATTATCGTGGCCAAGATCCGTTGATGTAGCAGTAACTTCATCACATAAATCATCAAACGAATCAAAATCTCCGGCAAGAGGCTCAAATATATCACCAACACTTGGTGCTCGTTGTGCTATTGCCCAATTCCCTCTTATATTTAGGCCATCTACTACTTGCCACAAAAAGCCTAATTTATAACTGCCGACTATGTCGATATTGTTAAGGTCGTATTGGGAAACGCGTCCAGAAGTTTCTATTGACACATGTTTTGCAAAAGATGCGTCTCTAATTAAAGGAAATGATGCTTCTCCAAATAATTCAGCTACCTTAATTTGTCCTTTAAATGATGGAATTAAGTTTGCCGTTATACCGCCATAGGTAAACTCATCACTTGTTTTGGCTTCTTGTTTATCTATACGGTATTCAAAACCAAATACTACGGGAACAGAACCTGCTGGCAGTTCAAATAAATCCCCCGTCATATAGCCACTAAAGGTAATCAGTTCATTAATGGTTTTTAGTCTTGCATTTGCGCGAATATAATTTGCGGCTTCAGCAGTGACAGAACCTTCACCAAATAAATTAATGGGGACACAGCCTGTAGCACGAGCATCGGCATCATTACATTGAATAGTTATTCCATCCTCTGCATAACCTGCATCTAAAGCATTGATTAAATTAAAAACATCAATTTCATTTTTACGCAGTTGGTCTTGACGATATCGGCCATAATTTACAGACACATCCCAATCCCAAGAATTATCGAACATTGTTCCTTGTAATCCAGCCCAAGTACGAACCGTAATACGTTCATTTTCAGTTATTACTGGCCCCACTTCAGCAAAACGACGATCCCAATAAATACGATCTTTATATTGACTAGCGGTTTCACGAATAACGTCTGGTACATAAGGATTATTAATTGGGATATAACCCGCTTCAACCACTCCTGGCTCACCAGTAACCCTATCAGTAAATGTTGCTTCTTCACCTTCATATGAATCTTCTGGTGTTTTAAGATTATCTGTAAAGTTACCACTGACTTGAATTTGCGAATAAAACATCACATCATCTGTAAGATCAAAGTCTACTTTCAATGCAGTAGAGAAACGATCGCTTGGGACTTTTAGCATGACGAACTGATCAGAATCTATACCATAAAGTTCTTCATTTCCTTTCCAATCATCTTTTAATGTTGTGCCGTCATACCAATACTGAGTATCGAAGTTACTACTTTCAAGAAACACACCGCCAAAGGTACCATCACTACGAGAGCGCCATTGGTCTTGCGTAGTATCGCGCAGACAAACATCCCCTTCAGCTGTCGATATGGTATTACACATTAAATCATTGTCGTAACCATTATCAGCTTCAATAGAAGCACGACTTCGATCTTCTTGCCTAAGACCAAACTGTCGATCCCAATTGGTACTGAAATATAAATACCCTTTATTATTCGCAAAGCTCGTTCCGTAATTTACATCTAAAGTAAATTCCCGCGCTTCACCGTCAGTACTTTCCCCTCCTCGAGCCTTAAAACTAAAGCCTTCTTTATCTGTTTGCGTAATGATATTAACAACGCCCGCTACCGCATCTGCACCATAGGTCGCAGAATTACCTCCAGTAATGACTTCAGTGCGCGCAACCATACCTGCAGGGATGGTACTTAAACTGACAGCATTACCACTTTTTGAGTTAGAAACAACACGGCGACCATCTATTAACGTAAGTGTTCTATTTGAGCCTAAATTTCTTAATTGAACGGTTGTAATACCTGTACTTGATGCCGAGCTTTGACTACTGGTATTGCTGGTAGAAAATGATAATGAAGGTATTCCATCAACTAAAATTTCTGTGAGCTCCCCAAGGCCAGAATCTTCAATATCATCTTTATCTAACGTCACCAAAGGTGTTGACACATTAAAATTATCTCTACGTAGACGAGAACCAGTTACCGTGATTTTTTCATCAATTTCCTTAACCTTTTTTTCTGGTGTATTTTTACTTGAGACAATTTGTTTTTCTACTTGATCTATTTCTTGGGCAAAGGTAGGTAAAATTGATAATAACGCGCTTCCCGCTATCGCCGCTTGAACGGCTAAAGTGATTAATTTTTTATTCATGTGAACCCTTAAATTAATTGTCATATTATTATGTATATATTTGACATTATTGATTTTTATATTATATCGTTCGCTGTAACTTAGTTGTACAAAGACACTTTAACCTACTAAGAAAATAAGTTGTTTCTTTTTTATTAAATAATCGAGCTTATTACCATTTATAGAAAGTCGAATTTATATCGAATTTACATCAGAATGAATTAAGGTATTTGAAAACAGTTGAATACCAATAAGTATTACTGCATATGGTTAAACTCCAAAACAGGTTTATTTAAGGCACGTTTTATAAACATTTATTCGAAGAATAAAATTCAGCAATTAATTTATAAGTATATCGATGACGAAAGTAATGAAATTTAAACTGGGCAATTGTCAAATTGATCCATTTGAACACAGCATAATGTTTGATGGAGAAAAGAAACGTTCAATACAGCCAAAATCGATTGAAGTGTTAAGTTATCTTGCGGTCCATTACCCTCGGGTTATTTCAAGAGAAGAACTTATTACCTCTATATGGGGAGAAAAAAGTGTTGTAGGTGATAACGGATTAACCAATGCAATTTGGCATCTACGCAAAACCCTTAAACCCGCCAGTAATGATGGAGCCAGTATTGAAACAATACGCAAAGTAGGTTACAAATTATCTACTGCTCCCCAGTGGGAAGAAACACTACCTGATAGTGAAGAGCTTTCTATTTCCCCCCCTCGAAATTCCCCTTCTTTCAATGTCACGTAAAAAAATGATATTTACTGGTATATCAATAGTCTTATTGGTTTTATTTCTAGTTGGATATAACTATCAGAAAAGTGATTTAAAACCCATTGAAATCACTAAAATCACCAAGCAACAGGGTGCTGAAACACATCCAGCTCCGTCTTCAGATGGGCAATTTGTAGCTTATAATAAAGTGTCTTTAGTTAATGGTAATACAGACCTATATATACAAAATGTACGCAGTCTTCAATCGCCCCCCCAACAAATCACTTTTGATGCACACAAAGAGGGATTTTCGGCGTGGAGTAATAGCGGTAAATATTTGTATTTTTCCCGTGACAATGAAGAAAAAAATCAATGTATGATTGTTAAATTGGATGTTGCTAGTTTACAAGAAACAGAAATAACACATTGTGAAATGGGGGTCTCTCATCTTTATTTAGATATTTCCCCTGATGATAAAACATTAGCTTATTCACACAAGGCCGAGACAGATGAAGAGTTCGGCATCTACTTTCTTCGATTAGATCAACCAAATGCGCTGCCTATACGTTTTTCTTGCCATGACAATTGCCATTATAGAGACAGGGATATGGCATTTTCTCCCGATCGCCAAACAATAGCTGTATCACGACGTACCAATGACTACGATGAAAATATTTTCTTAGTAAACTTAAAAAATAAGGAGTCAGTACAATTAACATCTGGAGAAGAAGATATATTAGGGTTTACGTGGAATCGCAGTGGTAAAAAGCTCATTTATGCGACACAAAAGTCAGATAATCGTTATTCGTATATTTTAGACTTAGACACTAAAGAAGTAAAAAATTTAAACATCCCAAATTTCAATTTTCCCGCGTTAGCTAAAAAATCAAACCAATTGTTTTATCAAGTATTGAGTGAAAAATACCATATTTCTCATCTACCACTAGATGATGGAGTCGCCAATAGCCCATTTCCCAGTATTCAATCAGAATTCAACCACCTTAATAGTGACTACTCCAAACTGAAAAATAGCATAGTATATTCATCGAATGAATCAGGTTATTACGAGCTGTGGTCATCAGACCCAAACGGAGAGAACAAAAAGCAGCTAACAAATTTAAAAACAGTGGCGCAATCACCAGGTTGGTCACATAACGGACAAAAAATAGCTTTTTTATCCGTTCCTGAAGATAGTATTTTCATATTAGATGTTAAAACACATAAAATAACTAAATTACCGAGCCCTTTTAAAAACCATTATCGGCCAACATGGAGTTATGACGATAAGGCAATTATTTCTAGTATTGCAGAAACGAATATTAGTGGTCTCTATCAAATTGATATCGCCTCAGGAAACACTAAACAATTAACCTTTGATAAGGGAAGATTGGGTATAATGACTTCCCCAAAAACTTTACTCTACAGTATTCCTGGTGAGGGTCTTTGGCAAAAAAATATTATCGATAATACTCCCTCAGTAAATGTAATACCCGCTTCATTATTTAGAACTCGATATACTTGGGTGTACAACAATAACGGTGTGTATTTTAAACAAAAAACTAAAAACGTTTATCAATTAAATTTTTATGATTTAATTGATAAACGGCTCACGCCACTTATTCGTATCCCTAAACACGCGTTAAAAAATACAACTGCTTTAACACTTGCAGAAAATCCCAAAAGGCTATTATTTACAAGTGCCGGAAATCCACAAGGTAGCATACACATGTTGAGGCATCCTTTATTATGACTCGGAATTTCACTGCACAGTTACCTACGGAGCCTCCCATAAGTCAGCCTTGTCGACTATGCAATAAACGCACAGAGGTAGTGGCTAGGCTTTCGCATTCCAGCCCCAAGTTGGCTTATCATGCTGGCGAGCACATTTAAAGTCCGATATCACCCTCTATTCAGAATAGTAGGTGAGTTCAGGTTTATTAGTCTAAGGATAGGCTTGATACCGTCTCCGACACATTGGTTGCGCCTTCAATAATTTCGTCCATTACCTTTGACACTTCAAGTATAAGATCGCTGCCTTTTTCAGACGATTCTGATACCGATGAAATTTGCTTAGTAATATCTTGTATTAGTCCCTGATTTTCAGTCACCACAGCCCCGATTTCATTAGTTGATTGGGTTGTCCTTGCGGCTAGATTTCTTACTTCATCGGCAACGACCGCAAAACCTCTTCCCAGCTCTCCTGCCCGAGCTGCTTCGATTGCGGCGTTTAAGGCAAGTAAGTTGGTTTGATCAGCGATAGCGTTAATAGTGGATACTATTGAGCCAATTTGTATTGACTGTGCGTTAAGTTCTTCAATCAACTTCACCGCTACAATTACTTGTTCGCTAATGTCGTGAGACGTAGTAATTGAGTTTTGTAGTATATCTGCTCCTTGTATCCCTATTTGCACGGTTTCTTTTGCCGTTAAATAAGCTATTTCAGCGGCTTCTGACACAGCTTTATTTTTTTCAATTCTGGTGGTTATATCGGAGGCAAACTTTATTATTTTAATAACGTTACCTTTTCCATCATATATGGGGTTATAGGTGGCTTCCAACCAGACAGTTTTGTTGTTTGCATCTTTGCGTTCAAATTGCCCAGATTTAAAGTTACCTTGACTTAACTCAATCCAAAAATTTGGATGGTCTTGATAGAAAGTATCAGTGCAGAATATTTTGTGGTGTTTGCCTTGAATATCACTGAGTTTATAGCCGACAGTTTGCAAAAAGTTTTCATTAGCTGAAATGATATTGCCTTGTGGCGTAAACTCAATAGTTGCCAATGCTCGATCTAATGCTTGTGTAATAGCTAATTGAGACTGAAGATCTTCATATTTTTTGGTTACATCAGACGCAATTTTAATCACTCGTGTGACTTGACCGTCCATAGATACAGGGAAGTAGGTCGCCTCTAACCATAATACATTGCCATTAATATCCTTGCGTTTGAAAGTTCCTCTCTGACTTTTTCCATTGCTAAGTTTTTTCCAAAACTCATGGTATTCAGCGGTTTTTATTACGCTGTCATCACAAAAAATACTATGATGTTGACCAATTATTTGGGATTTTTCATAGCCAACCACATTTGTAAACAATTGATTAGCATCAATAATTATCCCTTGCGGACTAAATTCAATAAAGGCGACGTGATTTTGTATAGAATCAACTAATGAATGGGCAATATCGTGAGATTCTTTTAAATATTCTAGTTCTTTTTTTAGTGTTTTATTAAACATGTGGCCTTAGTTTTTATTGTTAGTTAGTTTGGCACTATTATTTCTTTTGTTTCTTTGAAGTGAGCACTTCAAGTACATGGCTATACTTAGCCAATTATTGTTCTTTTGCAATAATATATATACAAATTTCATAACTTGGTAAATATTTCTCCCGCAGCAAATAGAAAGTACTAAAAGTCGGCAAAGCCTATGAAATTACAAGGAAATTTGTGGACACTGCAGCGATATCAATCTATTACTTATCTTGTTCATGTCATAAAATATCAACAAGAATAGAAACAAAATCATGGGTTACAAAAGCTCTTCAAACAAGGCAATATCTTGAATAAAAACTACATACCAGAATTAACCAAAGAGCAGGTCATAACACAGCTAAATTTGGAGCATCACTTCGAAGGGGGATATTTTCGTCAAACATTTAAAGCCAATCATAGGGACAAAGTAACCACTAGCCGCGGCGCTCGCACCACTATGACGGCTATTTATTATATGTTGACAGAAGACAACAATATCGACCATTTTCATACTAAACATTCAGATGGCATCGAGTTTTATCATATGGGTGCGCCAATTACCTACCATATGATTGACCCAGACGGTCACTATGAAAAAGTAGTAGTAGGCCCGGATATACTAAAAGGTCAGCAGTTGCAGCTAGCTGTACCTGGTGGCACGTATAAAGCGGCGGAACTCACATCCGGCACTTACGGTTTAGTCAGTGAAGCAGTCGCTCCTGGATGGGAAATGCAAGACATGATAAACGTTAGTCGAGATGAGTTACTCAGTAAATTTCCTCAACATAAAGTCATTATTGAGCGTTTGGCGAATAAAAAACCGTAGTCATAAATTAACAGGACAAGGTTGTTTATAAACCACTAGTTATTGATAAATAAGGTATTTACCAATACGTCCATTTAAAATATTAGCAAAAAGAATTTGAACCACAGGGACACAGAGAGCACAGAGGAAAAGCAGGTGAAAAGCAGGTGAAAAGAGCGTTATTATTGGGGTAAGGAGCTAAAACTGACTGGGTCTTATGTGCTAATACTTGCCGTTGCTGAACCACTCACTTAACGATCACAAATAGCAGACGGTGAGGATTTACAAGCTATTACACCTCGCTGACGGCGCAGATATTGAAGATATTACATGTCATTCCCTCGGAGGAGGGAACCCACTAACATTTACCGTGCAGCCAATTTAAATCGTTTAAAAACAGTATGATATTAGTGTATTTCAATCAATTTTAACTTTGGAAATAAGATACTTTATTGAAATCTACAGATGTTGTTGGAGGTTCCCGTATTCGCGGGAATGACGGGGTATATACGGGTGGATGTCACCATCCGCTTATTCAGTTTTTGAAACAGTCAGCAGGTATTAATCGTATAACCGCTCATCGCTCAAACCCACCCGCCAGGTTTAATTTAGGTCTATTGTTCAGAAGTGATAAATATTTATCTTTCTGCTCAGCCGTAATTTTCTTTGCTCTTTTCAGCGATGCCATAATTTATTTTCTCTGTGTTCTCTGCGCCCTCTGTGGTGAAAAGCTTTTGTCTTTTGCTTTTAGCTTGTCTCTAGCATCTATTTACTTACCTCTGTTTTTCACCCAAAGCTATTTTGTTTTTGTAGAAAACTCTGAAATATAACTTCCACCTTTGATATTCAATACAAGTCGAAGTTTGTAACTTTGTCCTGGATCACCGATTAACTCTCGTAAATTTGTTTCTGCATGCCAATAATAAGGGCTTTGTATCATGCCTAATGGGTATGGCGTTGGGTTGTTATTTTTATCAACTAGAAATAGTGTTGCACTGTCCAACGGAAACGTTGAGTTGACCGTTGTTAAGTTTTTTTTGTCAAAAACATTCACTTCGAAATCGCCAGATCTCAAGATGCAGCTTTGATTGATCACATCACAGTCTTCAACTGGCATTAACTGGATGACTTTCTGTTTTTCAGCTTGGTCTTCTTCATAATAATCTGCAGCAATATACCCAATTACAGCTAAAATTGGTGCCACCATAAATGCCGTTCTTGTATGTTTGTTCATTATTTTATCTTTTTAAGGCTTCGACTATTTTAATTTATGTTAACGGATTTTTGATTTAAGCATCGAGAAAAATAAAGGCTAAAGAGAAACTCTTTAGCCTTTAACGTTCAATAAATCATGCTTATCACAGCATCTTAACTATCCACTATCCGTCATCTCTTCAAGTAGACAATTAATGTCTAGTGAGCGCTGATTGCACCTGTGCCACCTGGGCTACGCATGTTTTCAACCAAAGCTTGAATATGCTTAGGTGCAGGGCCTGTAAACTGCAGCACGATAAAGGCGACGGCAAAGTTAACTATCGCCCCCACTACACCAAATGCATTTGGTGAGATACCGAAGAACCAGTTTGGCGCCATATCACCTAAGAAGGATGTACCAGGAACAAACATAATCCCTTTGTGTTGGAATACATAAAGCATGGTTATACCAATACCAGAACACATACCTGCTACTGCTGCTGTACCACTCATTCTCTTAGAGAAGATACCCATCATTAGCGCAGGGAATATTGATGAAGCTGCCAAACCAAAGGCCAGCGCCACCGTCCCTGCGGCAAATCCAGGCGGATTTAAACCGAGGTAACCGGAGACTAAAATAGCCAATGTCATAACAACTCGTCCAGCCAGCAACTCATTTTTCTCAGACAAATCTGGCGTCAATACCCCTTTCATTAAATCATGGGAAATTGAGGATGAAATAGCCAGTAATAAACCTGCAGCTGTTGACAGTGCCGCGGCTAAACCACCAGCTGCTACTAATGCAATCACCCAGTTAGGTAAGTTAGCAATAGCAGGGTTGGCTAATACCATAATATCATTATCCACTTTCACCATTTCATTGGTTGTTGGGTCTGCTGAATATTGTATTTTACCGTCAGCATTTTTATCTTCGAATTCCAATAAACCTGTTTGTTCCCAGTCTTTAAACCACTGAGGACGCTTTTCATACTCTAAATATTGACCAGCAGTAGGTTCGATTGTATTCATCAAATTAAGACGTGCCATTGCGCCAACGGCTGGAGCAACTGTATACAATAATGAGATAAAGACTAACGCATAACCTGCTGAAGAACGGGCTGCTTGTGCTGAAGGAACAGTGAAGAAGCGCATGATGACATGGGGTAAACCCGCAGTACCAATCATCAATGACATAGTATATGCGAACATATCTAATGAACCATTCATGTTGCTTGTGGTGTATTCTTTAAAGCCTAATTCAGTGACAACCTGATCCAATTTATCAAGTAAGAACACCCCACTACCGTCAGCAAGTGTAGAGCCTAAACCAAGTTGTGGAATGGGATTACCGGT
The DNA here is from genome assembly GCF_000314995.1 of Paraglaciecola arctica BSs20135. Lineage (GTDB taxonomy): Bacteria > Pseudomonadota > Gammaproteobacteria > Enterobacterales > Alteromonadaceae > Paraglaciecola > Paraglaciecola arctica. The sequence goes on from NZ_BAEO01000010.1 coordinate 80,406, forward strand.
TAATTGGAAAGAAATAAACACTGCAGGAATGGTGTAAGCAAAGATCATCACAACGTATTGCGCTATTTGTGTATAAGTGATCCCTTTCATACCGCCCAGCACAGCATAGAACCAAACAACGGCCATACCTATACCTAAGCCTAAACCGTAGTCAACTTCTAAGAAGCGAGAGAATGCAACACCCACGCCTTTCATTTGACCGATGATATAGGTTAACGACGCAAGGATTAGACAAATAACGGCAACAATACGTGCTGTTTTTGAATAATAACGATCGGAAATAAATTCAGGAACAGTAAACTTACCGTGTTTACGCATATAAGGTGCGAGCAACATGGCTAATAATACATAACCACCTGTCCACCCCATTAAGAATACAGAACCACCGTATCCTAAAAAGGCAATCAAACCAGCCATGGAAATAAATGACGCAGCACTCATCCAATCGGCACCAATTGCCATACCGTTTTGCAAGGGAGTGACACCACCACCAGCAACATAAAAGTCACTAGTTGAAGCGGCTCGAGCCCACCATGCTATAGCGAAATATAGTGTAAAAGTGCCAAAGACCGCGATGTAGGTATAAAGTTTTAACTCATCCATTATGATTCATCCTCAGGCTGGTATTTTTTGTCAAGTTTGTTCATTTTATAGCCATACCAAAAAATCAAACCAACAAAAACGTAAATTGAACCCTGCTGAGCAAACCAGAATCCGAGCTTATAACCACCGAGACGAAACTCGTTTAGTGGTTCTACTAATAACAAACCAAAGCCAAATGACACGATAAACCAAATGACTAGACATATTGCTATTAAGCGCAGGTTTTCCTGCCAATATGTTGTCTTCTTTTCCATATAATTCTCCTAGCACTGCATGCTATTTAATTTATTACATAAGCCGTTTATTTTTGTAATAACTTCATTTTTCGAGAAAAAGTTTGAATATAGATATGCCGCCAAGTGCTTTCTATAACAAACCCGAAAACAACTTATAACAATTCATATACAACTCTAACTATCAGCAACATTAGCAAGCTTTGTTTTTGGCAGATATACCACCTTGGTCTTATATCAGCATTTAGCTGTTGACTTAATGCCTAAGCCGCCCCAAGTTAGCTGTATAAAAGTTACCTAAAGGTCTTGATATGGATAATGAATTAGCTGAAGTCTGCGCTTTTGTAACCACAATTCCGCCCTTTGATTTATTACCTGACACCTTACTGGATAAACTTGTAAGAGAAATTAGCATCAGTTATTTAAGGGTCGATGAACACTTATCACCTGATGATATTGAACAGCCTAAATTGTACATATTGCGCAAAGGAGCCTTGCGTTATTTAGATGCAAATAAAAAACTGACAGAAAAATATGCTGAAGGTGACATTTGTGCTGTTTACTGCCAAAAAAGTAAATTAAACACCGATATTGCGGTTATTGTCGACGAAGATTCTTTAATTTACAGCCTAGATTATAAAACCCTTAAAACATTGCTCGTCAATTACCCAGACGTTATTGAGTTTTTAGAGCATTCTTCTGAACAGCGACTCCATAGCAAAAAAAACAAACTAAATGACGAGGCTATTTTAACCTCTTCTATAAGCAATACTTCAGTTGAAGACTTTTATCATCATCCAATCACAACCATATCCCCTCGCGCTTCTATTCAAGAGGCGGCCATTAAAATGACCGAGCAAGGCTTTTCTTGCTTAGTGGTGGTTGACGACAATGATGCAGATAAGCAGAGCGCTAATTTGGGATTAGGCATAGTCACCGACAAAGATATTAGGCGACGTTGTGTTGCATTAGGTTTAGCTACTTCTAATCCAGTAAGCGAGATAATGACTGCAGACATCGCCACTATTGATATCAAGTGCAATGCGTATGACGCCTTAATTGCCATGACCAGTAAACATATTCACCATTTACCGGTCACTAAGTTCGGTAAACTTGCAGGCATGGTAAGCGTCACCGATTTAGTGAATAACGAAGAACATAACGCCGTTAACATGACCAGCATTATTCATAAAGCTAGCTCTGTTGCCGAATTAGTTACCATCAGTAAGTTGTTAAATAAATTACAAGTTAAGCTCACAAAACTTGGAGCCAATGCCGACCATATTGGCAAAAGCATAAGTGCTATTACTATGGCATTTACCATACGTTTAATTGAAATGGCAGAACAAAAATTGGGACCTGCGCCTGTTCCCTATGCTTGGTTAGCCGCAGGTTCGCAAGCAAGGCAAGAACAACTTGCCCACTCTGATCAAGACAACGCCTTAATCATTAGTGACTCCATGCAACCCAAAGATGATGTTTGGTTTATGAGTCTCGCAACCTTTGTATGTGACGGTTTAGCCGAATGTGGATTTATTTATTGCCCAGGCGATATCATGGCGACTAACAAACAATGGCGTCAACCACAGAAAATATGGCAACAATATTTTGATAAATGGATTGATACTCCTAGTCCAAAAGCCTTACTAAATAGCAGCGTGTTTTTTGATTTAAGTAGCATTCATGGTGATGTCAACTTACTTGAAAAAGTGCGTCAACGCATGTTAGAAAAAACCAAAGTCAGTACCTTATTTATTGCACATATGTCGTCAAACGCTTTACGATCTAGACCCCCTCTGGGGTTTTTCAGAGATTTTGTGCTCATTCAAGACGGTAAACACAATGCAACACTAGACTTAAAACACAATGGCATTGCACCAATTGTAGACTTAGCGCGTATTTACGCCTTAAGCGAAGGCATTGCTGCGGTTAATACACTTGAACGATTACAACAATGTTCAGGTAGCAAATCATTGACCAAAGCCTCGGCAGAAAATTTAATAGATGCCTATGCATTTTTGACCTCTGTGCGCCTTGAACATCAAGGCAAACTATTGAGTAACAAACAAGCTGTCGACAACTACATAGATCCTAAACAAATTTCCAAGCTAGAAAGAGAACATTTAAAAGATGCCTTTAAAGTCATTAAAGCCATGCAGGATTATCGCCAATCAGCTGTTCTTTAGGAGGCTACTTTGTTTTTCAATAGTTTATTTGGTTACCAAGCCCGTAGAAAACGTCTTTTAAAAAAAGTGCCTAAAGGGGCGCTGCACGATTTTTTATCTGTTCCTTTTCCTAGCGAAGACACCTGTTTGTCAGAACTACCGATTTTATCTGTAGATTTTGAAACAACGGGCTTAAATGCGGTTACAGATAAACTCCTTAGCGTGGGTTTCGTAAACATTGATAAACGCCAAATAAAACTTGGCAGTTGTTACCATCAAATCATAGATATTAAACACAGCCTTGATGCAGATAATGTGATTATTCATCAAATTACTGACCAGCAAAAATCCGCAGGAAAATCGTTACAAGTGGTAGTCGAGACGCTATTAAAAGCATTAGCTGGTAGGGTTATGTTGGTGCATTTTGCCCGAATTGAAAAACAATTTTTAAAACAAGCCTGTCTAGAATTATATGGCGTGTCACCACCTTTTATGATCTTGGATACTCTAGCGCTGGCAAAACGTAAACTCGATCAAAGAGACATAGCTTACGACCCCCAAGAATTAAGACTTTCGGCTTTACGTCACAAACATAATTTACCCGACCACTACGCTCACAACGCACTTAATGATGCGATTGCTACAGCTGAACTGCTGTTAGCCCAGCAAAAAACAGCCACCACAAAATTAAAGGATTTACTGTAAAACCCCTATCATTATTTGGCTACATTCCGCGAATGCACAAGACAACTTTATCAACATTGAAATGGATTAATAAGTCCGGATTACTATGGTTGTCTTGATAAAGTCGCTCTGCTTTTTGCAATCAACAAGGCCACCACAATCAGCAACGAACCGGCGCTAAGCCTGACAAGTTCCTCCATAGTGCCTCCTTTGGCTTCACCAAAAATAAACAAAGAGGCAAACATTGCTAGTGGCACAACTGCATTGTTAGCTGCAGCAAGGACACCTACAGTCGTTTGGGTAGCACCTTTGTTCCAGAAGAAAAAACCCAGCCCAGATGCAACTACCCCAAGATAGATCAAAACCAGCCACTGGGTCGGTGTTGCATTAATAGGAATGGGCGGCTGCTGCGAAATTAACAGCGCAGCAATGCCGGTAAAAATGGCAGCCCCTAGATATAAAAAGCCAAACACCGCGCCATCGCTAATATGTGGCCGCGCTCGCTTCCAATCACGATAATAAATTTGTCCGAAAGCAAACGCCATATTGGATATTTGCATAAGGCCAAACCCTAGCCAAATTTCCCTTGGATCTATATCGCCAATTTTTATAACCGCGGCACCCAAAATAGAGAGTATTGCGGCCAACAAATACCAAGGCGTAAAACAGCGCTGGCGAAGATCGTTGATAATGACAATATAAAGTGGTGTAAGCACACTAAATAGCGCGACCAAATGTGACGGTAGAAAACTAAATGCAGAAAGATAACAGGTATACATCACGCCGTACTGAAGTGCACCAATTAGTGTGAGCTGCCATTTCTCCAGCCAACTGGTGTGACCCAGTTTAAGAAATGGCAGAAAAACCAGCAACGCAATTAGCAAACGAGTATCCGCTATTTGAAGAGGGTCAAGACCTTTAAGCGTGGTGCCAATAAGTCCAAAAGAAAAAGCCCAGATAAGGGTAGTGATCACTAAATAGATCATTAAAAAGAACCTCTAATATTTAATTTCAATTTGTGTAGTGACCTGAACAAAAATAACTGCATTAACCTTTACCAGTGGTAAGTAACAGTGACTGTGTACTGTTCTCCCCGCCCAGGTGTACCAGGGATCTCTTCAAAAGATTCCCCCCAAAGGTTGTCCACTGCAAGAATAATATCCAAGCCTGGGATCTGTGAAGGAGAAACCTTTAACGTGAGGTGTGTGAATAGAGCATCCTGGTCACCGTTTCGCAGAATATTTTCTTGCTGTTTGCGCCACTCGTTATCCACACGGATTTCCACAATATCGCTAGGATGCCAAATGGCACCCAGTGTTAGGCGATGATCTGGGTAGTTTAATGCGTAAAAGCTGGCATCGATATCCACTGTGCCGTAGTCTTCTGATTTATCGAGAAAGGTGTAACTAGTGATGATTTCTGCGTCTGCGAAACGTTTAATTGCAAGCACTTCAAAACCCAAGGTATCGATATCCACCGGGTTTGCAGAACGAGCCGAAGTTGAACTCAAGCTATAGGTCCAATCGGTTAAGTCATTATCCTTGCGATAAAAAATAGCCGAATCAAAGCTCCAAGATAGTCCGTCTAATGTTAAACCCAATTCCAAATTTTTAGTCGTTTCTCGTTCAAGACTATAATTACTTCTGAATAACCCACCGCTGTCACTCCCACCTATAGCCGTATAACCCGCAACTTGACTCGCCTCTGCATAAGAAAGAGAGATAGTCTGAGATAAGTCGTCACTGTTGAAGGAAATCCAAGTTATGTCAGCAATCAATGAAACATCTGAATCATCTCGATTAGTATCATCAAAAGCAGCGCCTAAACGGAACTTTAGCTGCTGTTCATCGTTTAGACTCATTTGATATTCAGGCAATACACTCGCCTTGTAATATTCACGAGAGGTAAAGTTATTTTCAAGGGTGGTCGATTCGATGGAGTCTTCGATAAACTGTGCCGAATAATTCAGTGCAAAGGACTCCGTTTGCGCATGACGCCCAGAAAACCCGACAGATTTAACCTCAGTTTCGTGAAAGGCCTGAAATGCCTCAGGATTATCACGAGAATACACATAGTGATCTTTATGAGTGCGGGTGTAAGCGGAAATTTCAAATGTACTGTCTATCCCATAATTCTGTTTATGGTTAAGCATCAACAGTTGGGTACTAAGATCTTCCGTCTCATTAACATTAAATGGCGTATACATATTCGGCCAGCCAAAAAATTTATCTTGGGAGCCAATAAATAAATCAGTCTGAGATGATGGCCCTACAAGTTGAACACGACCAGAAGTGCGATTGAAATCGTGGTCGCCATTGTCGATAGTGCCGTCACTTTCAGAAAAAGAGTATTCACCTTCAAATCCGATAATCCAATCCTTAGCATTATCTAGCGGCACACTGATACCAGTGTGTATTCTGCGTAGATTAAAATTGTTATTACCTGCACCAAGGGAAACACTGCCTGCAGTTTTAATCGGTTGCCAGCCGAAGGAAACAGTACCTACGGAACTATTAACGCCGTAAAGGCCATTATCTACCCCAGTAAATACATTAGCTTTGCTCAACATTTCCGGAGCAATAGGAATTTCTGAAAAGTAATGCCCAGTCTGAGGATCGAGTAAAGTTGCACTGCCCACCCGAAAACCTGTATTTTCGAAAATACCACCACGGATAGTCACATCGGCTTGAGCCTCAGCCATATTTCGCGACTGTAAATCAACGCGGGGATCATATTCTAGGTTTGAAACTAAGGAAACAAAGGTTCCCACTGGTTCTTTATTGGCTGTCGCAGCTCCCGCAACGGTAATTTTCTCAATATCAATATTTTTTTCATTAGCATCACCGGATGCTGCAGAACAAGTTGCTACGCTACATAACAAAGCAAGCACAGCAGTTTGTTTAATTCGAATCATTTAATGTTCTCTATTTACTCAATTTTTTACACTATTTTACGCAGTTCGATCTATCGATGAGGAAAGACGATTCTTTTGTACTCAACATCGTTTCTAGTTAGTTCGGGAATAATTCCATCGACTGCAGCTATAGGGTGGTTTAAAAAGGCCGGAACAACCAAACTCACTTATCGTTTGATAATATTTAGGTCGGTTGATATGTAATAATCGGCATTGTATATTACCGAATGAAAGATTACACACGCTAAACATGAAAACAAAACAACAGAATAACAATAACAACACCCACCTAGAAATCATTTATTTTGCCGGCGGTTGCCTATGGGGAGTACAAGAATTTCTGAAGCACCTACCTGGTGTGACCGCAACAGAAGCTGGCCGAGCCAATGGTTTAACTGATACAACCAATAGCAATTATGATGGTTTTGCAGAGTGCGTAAAAGTGACCTTCGATACAAGCGCAATCAACGCCAACAAACTGATAGGCTACTTTTTTGAAATTATTGACCCCTACAGCATCAACAAACAGGGAGAGGATGTCGGGCAAAAATACCGAACCGGTATATACAGTCAACAAGATAGTCATCTTAAAACCGCTATCCAGTATATTAAAAACCGTGACGACGCAGCTAAGATAGCCGTTGAGATCCTAGCGCTTAGCAACTATGTGAAAAGCGATGAGGAACACCAAGAAAGACTGACCCGTTTTCCAAATGATTATTGCCATATCCCTCAGAATATACTGCATAAATATAAGTCCGATTGAGTTTTGTGCTCGCAACAATAGGCATCAGTATCACTTGAAGAACAGTAATAATGAACTAGCTAATTACACTTTAGTTTTTACTTTAGCGTGTGGATTAGCACGGCGTTTAACAAAAATATAAATGCCAGAGACTACAAAAAACGTTGGCAGCAAACCTAAAAATAACCAAATAAATTTCACTGGTAGAGCGATAAAATTGCCAATGTGGTATGAGTATTTAAAATTCCATACCCGCGTTGCTAAAGAAGTCTGGCTGGCATCGAAGCTATCAATCACATCGCCAGTAAAAGGATTTGACCAGCTATAACTGTAAGCATGGCTTTCATCTGGTCTACGCATTCTAAGTTTGACTGGTTCCTCTTGAGATTGCGGCATATACACTCGGTAAACCCAAGCATCCTCAAACACAGCTTGAGCTGAGGCCACGGCTTTATCTAATTGATAATTTTCTGGAGTGGTTTTAAGAGTTTCAGCTTGCCGAACAGTAGATAGAGTTACCTTTTGTGGTGTCTGAATTTGAGACAGAGTTACAACCTCAACTACTGCTTGTGTGGCATCTTTAAAGTAAAAAGCTAAGCCACTGAATGCAATAAGAAAAAGTGGTATTAAACTATAAACACCCAACACATTATGTAACTGCATAAATCTGACTTTATTTTTTGCTTGCCACCTTACTTTAAGGCGCTTTAAGCGGTTTTTAGGTCTTACCCAGAGATAAAACCCTAGGATTAATTCTAAACATAATATAAGACTGGCAAGAGGTGGCAGTAAGCCTAATGGATGTTCGTCACCTTCGCTATATAACAACCAGCGATGCCATCCCATAACAAAGCCGTAGAAGGTATCTTGATATTGGTAGTGTAATAACACATCGCCAGTATATTGATTGATGCTTACATAACTTTTGTCGGCAAGTCTAACTTGCCATGCGCTGGATGGAGATTCATTACGTTCGATAAACAAAATGGAAGACGGTGTTAACAAATCAATTTGATTTACAATTTCACTAGTCGCCAGTGGAGTATTTTGCCGCTTTAAAATCTGGCTATCTGCCACTGTCCAATACTGCGGATTGCACCATGCTTGGATGTCTTTAGCAAAAACCAGCAATGTCCCTGTTAGGCTAAGATTAACCAAAAAAATGGCACTGACTAAGGCAAAAGTAAGATGTATACGTCTAAGCCAAGTTTTCAATAAGTTTCTCTAATCATGGTTGTTAAAGCGATTTTATGATCCAACACAATACAAGCAGACATACCGCTTGTATTGAATTTAAGACTTCAGCAAAATTGGGTTAAAACTGGTAAGTCGCACCGGCATTGATGGTCATGCCCAAACCTTTATGGTTGTACCCATTGTAGGTATAGACTTGGGAGCGGCTAGGATAATAATCATTGTTCAACAGGTTTTCTATGCCCATAAATATTTGCCAATTGTTACCTAGATCATAACTGCCATTTACGTTGACTAATTGATAACTATCAACAGGCCCTTGATCACCCACATATGCACCATCAACTTGGTCAAAACGTTTGCGATCACCCACATACAAATAATTCAAATTGATCCGTGCACCTTCAGCCGGTTGCCAGTTAACATTTAGGGTACCTTTAGGCGCGCTGATATCTTTACCACCCAGATATACATCTAACTCGGTGTTTTTCCCTTCAACCCATGAGTAAGTAGCTGACAGATCTAAATTGTCTTGCACTCTATAGGTAACTAAACCCTCGTAACCATAAATTTCTTGAGGGGCGCGAACCGGCACATAAATGCCCGTTTCTTGGTTAAAGGTATTAGTTGTGCCTAGCTCAGAGGTACTACGATATGCCGAAAACTCAAAACGTAATGCGTCAAATTCAGAGGTGAAACCAATTTCGTAGTTATCAATGATCGATGCTTCGGTGTGAATAAGCGCAATATCAGTGACGGTCGCCGTGCGCAACAAACGGCCGGTATCAGAAATATCCGCGCCTTGAGAGTAACTAATAAAAGGCCTAAACCCTTCACTTAAGTTGTAACGCAGGGCAACGTTATAGGTGGTAGCTTTAAAATTTAAGGTGTCACCTGTTACATCAAAAGCGACAGAACATTGTTCTGCACTAATGCACAATCTAAGGGTGCTAAAGTCATCAACCTTTAAATCGATATTTTCATGGCGCACACCAGCCTTGATAATGATGTCATCCAGTAAAACCCATTTGGCTTGTAAAAAGCCCGCTATATTTTCCATGTCCATTTCTGGCACCCACATACGCCCATCAACTAAAGGCTGAGATGTCAGGTCATTAAGAGCATCAATACCGTAAATCACAGTAGTGTCTATATCATGCCAGGTAAATTGACTGTTGAAGGTGGCACGTAGTCCCTTTTTTTCAGATTCGATAACCGACTGACCACCATCAAAACCTTCATCAGGATTGGCCAAATTAGTCGAGAAGAAAAAAGTATTCTCTATGGTTTGTGAGTACGCATCCACAGTTAGCTGTGTATTGGTGAATATTTCATCATCCGTATATTTCAACATAAAATTGTGATTTTCTGGGCCTTGAGGCTCGCCTATAAGAGTCGCTCCGCCATCGACTTCAATGGCATAAGTTTTCACGCCTAAATTCACATTCCCCACAATATTAGTTAAGTCGGTATCTTGTATTGATTTAAAGTAGTTGTAGGTAAGTTGTAGGTTTTTACTGTCGTCAAACTGATAACCCAATTTGGTAAAATAGTTTTCTGTGTTGGTATCGGTTAAACCATAAGTCAGACCTAGAATATCTCCTTCGGCATCCCGCTGTACTCCATTTTCCTCATAACTCGCATTTAACACGTAGCTAAATTTATCAAGCTTGCCATTAATTCCTGCATCTACCCTAGCCCCAAAGGAGTCTTCAAACTTGGTGCCACTAAAACGTGAAGCAACAGTCAAATGGCCGGAAACGGGTTTGTCCTTGGCAGCTTTTTTAGTGATGTAGTTAATGATCCCCCCTGCAGCTCCGTTGCCGTATACAGAAGTAGCGCCTTTTATCACTTCGATTCTTTCAATAGTACTGGCATCTAAGCTGCGAACACCTAACGACCCATTGCGTAATGGCGTCGATTGCGGCACACCATCAATCATAATTAACGGTGCGCGGCCTCTTAAGGTTTGTCCGGAGTTACTGGAAGTCCCAGTGGACGGCGCTAAACCTGGCACCAAAGTAGCTAAAAGTGATTGTAATTCGCTGGTCACCTTAAGTTGATCTTGGATCTGCTGCTGAGTAATGACTACAACAGATGCGGGTACTTCATCAATACTTTCGACGATGCGACTACCGGTTACTATGACTCTTTCTACATCATAATTGTTGTTACTTTGGGCGTGAAGACTGGCGCTGACTATAAAAGAAAGAAGTGATAAAGAAGCATACTGCATGGTGTGTCCAATTGATTATGTTACAAAAGACAGCAATGGTAATGACAATCATTCCTATTTGCAACATGTGAATTGAACTTTACTTATATGAGTAACTCGTCAACAAAATTGGGATTGGGAGGCATTTAGCGCGATCAGCTTATTTAAGCTTTTGTCGTGACATGCTTAAATGATTCAAACTCTTATTGGAATTATACGGATTGGTATTACTATATATTTTCACCACTAATTTTAATGTCAGGCGCAAATAAAGGCGTCAACTCAAACATAAATATCCAAATGTTTGGGTCCTTTAGGTTTTTTCTGGTCGCTGTCTTCAGCTACTTTGTTAACTTGAGTAGTATCGGTATCAGACTCAGGCTCAGAGCTTTGCTCTTTTTTGTTTTGTTGTTGCTTTTTCCGCGCGTCTTTTTCCTCGTTCTTTAGTTCTTTTTCCTCATCACTTAAGGCGCGTAATTTTTCTTGTCTATCAATTTTGGCCACTTTTTGACTGTCATGGGCAATAGGTACTTTGCCCTCACGGGGTAGTATTGAAAATAAAAGGTCGCTAGTCATAATTCCTCTCTATTTAACAAAAAAGGGTTAACAGTTATTTTGACAACTTTTTTGGCTATTTTGTTCATAAAACATTCAATCTCTAGATTGTAAACTAACTTAGTTGATTTAATTGTAAGAAAGCAACGACTTTCTCCCGAAATATTCTTGCATTAATCGGGTCGATTGCATAATGTAAGCGCCATTGAAGCGCAGTGATTTAAAAGACCCCAAAATTATGAACATTACCTTGAAAGCAGTCGTCCATCATCACCATATAGCTTAACCTTTCAGGTATTTGCTGGGAGGTCTATTGGATCCTTCTAGCGGCGCAGACACACTCTAAACCCTCGGAAGGCATCTTTCGGGGGTTTTTCTTTTGCGGCTCTATAGCAAATTAAGTGATAAATTTTAAAATAGGATTGAGAACAATATGAGTGACAGCAGCAGACTTCGTATAGCAGTACAGAAAAAAGGTCGACTTAGCGACGACAGCATCGCCTTGTTAAAAGCGATAGGCATTAAATTGCAAATTCGTGATCGTTTGTTGATTGCTCATTCGACTAATCAACCTATCGACTTATTATTAGTGCGTGACGACGACATTCCCGGTTTAGTTATGGATGGTGTAGTTGATTTAGGTTTTATCGGCCAAAACGAGCTAGAAGAAAAAATGCTCGAACGCCAAGCAGCCGGTAAAAAAGCTGAATACATTGAGCTTAGACGCCTTGATTACGGCGGTTGCCGCTTATCTATTGCCGTTCCTAACGAAATGGATTATCAAGGTATACAATCTTTACAAGGCAAAAAAGTGGCCACCACTTACCCTTTCTTGTTAGAACGTTTTTTCAAAGAAAAGAACATTAACGCCAGCACTGTAATGTTAACAGGCTCTGTGGAAGTGGCCCCTCGTGCCGGTGTCGCCGATGCCATTTGTGACTTGGTATCAACAGGTGCCACCCTTGAAGCTAATGGCTTACAAGAAGCAGACGAAATATTTGTATCAAAGGCTGTATTTATTCAGCGCGCTGGCGAAATGCCCGAAGCAAAACAAGCTTTGATCAGTAAAATGTTGCCACGCATGGATGGCGTGACTCAGGCTAAAGAAAGTAAGTACATTATGTTACATGCGCCTAAAGCTTATTTAGAACAGGTGAAAAGTTTACTACCAGGCTCTGAAAATCCTACCGTTTTACCTTTATCTGGTAATGACAACCTTGTTGCTATCCACGTAGTCAGCCCAGAAACCTTATTTTGGGAAACCATGGAAAAACTCAAAGCATTAGGTTGTAGTTCGATTTTAGTGATGCCAATTGAAAAGATGATGTCTTAGGCAAAAATAGGATTTAACTAAGAATTAAGAGCAGAATTTAGTAAAAGGCCAAATAGTCATGCAAATATGGGCACAACTGAACCCAAGTGAACAAGCTGAACTGCTGAGCAGACCGGCGCTTTCTGATAGCCAAGCCTTGAGCGATACTGTGGCTGATATTATTCAGCAAGTAAAAGATCAGGGCGACAAAGCCTTATTGGCTTTTACTGAACGTTTTGATGGAGCCAAATTAAAGAGTTTACGTTTTAGTGATGCGTCACTCAGTAGTTTTGCCAGCGAAATAAAACCTGAAGTTAAATGGGCTATTGATCAAGCCTACGCCAATATCAAAGCATTTCATCAGGCTCAATACCCCAAAGATGTGCTTGTTGAAACCACACCAGGTGTGGTTTGTGAACTTAAACACGCACCTTTGGCATCAGTTGGGTTATATATTCCAGGTGGAACAGCTCCACTTCCCTCAACTGTATTAATGTTAGGTGCTACTGCACAAGTAGCCGGTTGCGCCAGAAAAGTCCTCTGCACACCTCCGAACAAAGATGGCCAAATTGCTGTTGAAATTCGTTATGCCGCAAATTTGTGTGGAATTGACGAAATTTACTTAGTGGGTGGAGCACAGGCTATTGCAGCCTTAGCACTAGGTACTGAAAGCATTACTAAAGTAGACAAAATTTTTGGCCCCGGAAACAGTTATGTCACCGAAGCCAAACAACAAGTTAGCCGCATTGCTGCAGGCCCGGCGATTGATATGCCAGCGGGTCCTTCTGAAGTATTAGTGATTGCTGATGCACAAGCCAATCCTGTTTTTGTTGCCTCTGACTTATTATCTCAAGCCGAACACGGCACAGATTCACAAGCAGTATTGATATCCGATAGCAGCGATTTAATCGCAGCGGTAAAACAGCAAGTATCTTTGCAGCTAGCCACGTTAAGCAGAAAAGATATCGCTGAAAAGGCGATTCAGCACAGTCGTTATATTTTGACTGAGAGCTTAGAACAAGCTTATGAAGTCAGTAATGCTTACGCCCCAGAACACCTCATAATACAAATTGAAAATGCCCGGGATAGTTTAGATAAACTGACCAATGCCGGTTCAATTTTTGTGGGTCAGTGGTCGCCTGAATCGGCTGGTGATTATGCCAGTGGCACTAACCATGTATTGCCAACTTATGGTTATGCACGTAACTATTCTAGCTTAGGCCTAGCCGACTTTATGCGCCGTTATACTGTGCAAGAACTGAGTTATCAAGGCTTACAAAATATCGGTAATGCAATTATGGACTTAGCTGATGCTGAGGGTTTAGATGCCCATAGGCAAGCTGTAAAACTAAGATTGGAGACTGAAGGTGAGGGATCATGAGCGACCTAGTCAACAAGCTAATTTGCGAAAACCTTAAAGCGTTAAAGCCTTACGAATCTGCCAGACGTATCTTTGCTGGCGGCGACAGCGATAGCGAGACCTGGCTAAACGCCAATGAGTCGCCTTTTGCCAATGATTTTACTATCGACACGGCACATTTTAATCGTTATCCAGACTGCCAACCACCCAGCGTATTATTGCCCTATGCAAAATATGCTGGTGTGCAAGCCAACCAGCTTTTGGTGAGTCGCGGTGCCGACGAAGGCATTGAGTTACTGATCCGTACTTTTTGCACCCCTGGTAAAGACAGCATTCTAATCTGTCCACCCACTTATGGTATGTACGCCATCAGTGCTGAAACCAGCAATGTGGCTATCGAAAAAGCTCCGCTAAAGGCAGACTTTTCTTTAGACATTCCTGCGATTTTTGCTTACCAAGGTAAAGTAAACTTAGTATTTATTTGTTCACCGAATAACCCTACAGGCACTTCAGTAGGCAAAGCACAGCTTAAACAAGTATTAGAGCATTTTGCAGATTCAGCCTTAGTGGTAGTCGACGAAGCTTATATTGAATTTGATGCAGACAATACTTGGGCAACAGAACTTGCGGCCTACCCTAATTTAGTAATATTACGCACTTTATCCAAGGCGTTTGCCTTAGCAGGGTTACGTTGTGGTTTTACCTTAGCCAACAGCGAAGTAATTCAAAGCATTATGAAAGTGATTGCCCCCTACCCTATAGCAGATCCTGTAGCACAAATAGCCGCCCAAGCATTGAGTCCAAATGGGCTCAAACAAATGGCCGAACAAGTTGAATATTTGTCGCAACAAAAGCAGTGGGTCAAACAACAATTAAATCAATTCCCGGAACTAGAATTAGTTGGTGACGATAAAGCCAATTTTATATTATTCCGCTATTCGAAAAAACAAGGGTTAATGGACTTTTTGGTGGCCAACTCAGTACTTATTCGCGACCAATCAAAACAAATAAATTTAGATAATTGCCTGCGTATTA
This sequence comes from Paraglaciecola arctica BSs20135, assembly GCF_000314995.1. Taxonomy (GTDB): domain Bacteria; phylum Pseudomonadota; class Gammaproteobacteria; order Enterobacterales; family Alteromonadaceae; genus Paraglaciecola; species Paraglaciecola arctica. Next base: position 95,421 of record NZ_BAEO01000010.1, read on the forward strand.
CGCTTGGCACTCAACTACAAAATGAAAAGTTGCTAGCGTTAATGGCGAGCTTTTTTAAACAGCAGGAAACATCAGCATGAGTCAACAACCACTTCTTTTTATCGATCGTGACGGTACTTTGGTTGAAGAGCCAGCCATTGATAAACAACTTGATAGCTTAGAAAAGTTAGTATTTGAACCACAAGTTCTACCAGTATTGCTGAAGCTACAACAAAATGGTTTCCGACTAATAATGGTGTCGAATCAAGATGGATTGGGTACCGATAGTTTTCCTCAAGCTGATTTTGACTTAGCCCACAATAAGATGATGGACATTTTTACGAGTCAAGGCGTAACCTTTGACGATGTATTGATTTGTCCTCACTTTGATAGTGACAACTGCACTTGCCGCAAACCTAAATTAGGTTTAGTTAAAGACTATTTGCAACAAGGCAAAGTCGATTTCACTCGCTCTTTTGTCATAGGCGACCGCGATACTGATATGCAACTAGCTGAAAACATGGGCATAGTGGGTATTAAGTACAATCGCGAAACTAACAACTGGCAGAACATTGAAAAACAATTATTGGCATCTAGTCGTGTTGCCACTGTGGTACGTAAAACCTCAGAAACTAATATTAATGTTACTGTCGATTTAGACTCCACAGCTAAATCAACTATCGAAACGGGTCTTGGCTTTTTTGACCATATGCTTGATCAAATCGCCACTCATGGCGGTTTTGAACTAAACCTAACCGTTGATGGTGATTTACATATTGATGATCACCACAGCGTAGAAGATACCGCACTTGCACTAGGCGAAGCGATTAAAAAAGCCTTAGGCGACAAACGTGGTATTGGCCGTTTTGGTTTTGCCTTGCCAATGGATGAGTGCCGAGCTGAATGTATTATGGATATATCCAACCGCCCACATTTAAAATTTGATGCCGAATTCAGCCGTGATCAAGTCGGCGAAATGGCCACTGAAATGGTGCCACATTTTTTCTATTCTATTGCCCAAGCAATGGGTTTGTCGCTGCACTTGTCGACTACTGAAGGCAATGCTCATCATCAAGTAGAAAGTTTGTTTAAAGTGTTTGGCCGTGCGCTGCGTCAAGCGATCCATAAGCAAGGTGAAGCTTTACCAAGCAGTAAAGGAACCTTGTAACTATGGCCACACAAAATATTGTAATTGTGAATACTGGCTGCGCGAATATTTCATCGGTAAAATTTGCCGTTGAACGTTTGGGTAACCAAGTCACTGTTAGTGATGATTTAGCGATTATTCAACAAGCCGACAAAGTGTTTCTACCCGGTGTAGGTAGCGCTAATGCAGCCATGGCTAGCATTGAGAAAAAACAACTTATCAGTTGTATTCAAGGCCTAACTCAACCTGTACTAGGCATATGTTTAGGTATGCAGTTGATGGTTGAAAAATCAGAAGAAAGCCTTAGCGATAACACCCCTTGTTTAGGTCTTATTCCCGGACAAGTAAAACGTATGCAAGTAGGCGATTTGCGTCTCCCACATATGGGTTGGAATACTGTTACCCCCGTTGCCGATGCACCTTTGTTTAAAGGTATAGATAACCAGAGCTATTTTTATTTTGTACACAGTTTTGCAGTCGCCATATCAGAATTCACTATGGCCAGTTGCCAGTACGGTATGGACTTTTCTGCAGCGCTTCACAAAGACAACTTTTTTGGTGTGCAATTTCACCCTGAACGCTCAAGCGATGCAGGTGCACACCTTTTGAAAAACTTTATTGATTTATAAAAGACAGAGTAATAAGACAGGGCGACAAAACAAAATATGATCATCCCAGCTATAGATTTAATTGAAGGTTCAGTAGTTCGTTTATACCAAGGCGATTACGATAAAAAAACCGAATACAAACTCGACCCAATCGATGTAGTGCATAGTTATGCCGACCAAGGTGCCCAGTGGTTACATATTGTTGACCTGACTGGCGCAAAAGATACCAGCAAACGTCAGCTTGAGCTGATTGCTAAAATGGTTGCCACTGGCCGTATGCAATTTCAGGCAGGCGGTGGTATTCGTAGCGAAGAAGACGTAGCACAGCTTTTAGAAATTGGCGTTAAACGAGTGGTGATTGGTTCATTAGCAGTCAAAGAGCCAGAGTTGGTCAAAGCTTGGATCACTAAATACGGCGCAGAAGCCATAGTATTGGCACTAGACATTAATATTGACGAGTCTGGCAACAAATTTATCGCCACTCACGGTTGGCAAGAAAACTCTGGCGTGTCGATTGAAGATTTACTCAACGACTTTTTATCCGTAGGTGCTAAACATGTTTTATGCACAGACATCAGTCGTGACGGTACTTTGCAAGGTGCGAATCATCAACTTTACACCGAAATGACCAAACAATTTCCCACTGTAGGTTGGCAAGCATCTGGTGGCATTGGTAATCTTAGCGATATTGCGGTGCTCAAACCTACAAACGTCAGTGGGGTCATTTTAGGCCGTGCTCTTTTGGAAGGTAAGTTCACAGTTAAACAAGCGATTGAGTGTTGGAATACAGCGAGTTAGTAACAGCAACATATCGCAAACAAACTATTTTAAAAACATAACAAATTAGGAAATTATCATGGCGGCTTTTGGTACAGTGTTTATGCCTCATATGGCGTTCACTACCTTTGAAAATAATCATTGGAATGAAGCAACAATAGTTGCATCTGACAGCATTCAATTACATCCTGGTGCCCATGTTTTGCATTACTCAAGCACTTGCTTTGAAGGATTAAAAGCCTTTAAACATGAAGATGGCAGCGTTCACGTTTTCCGTATGGATCAGAACCTCAATCGTTTTGATCAAAGCAGTCGTTTGTTGTCATTGCCAGACATTGACCAAGCACAAGTATCTAAGATGATTTTGGACATTGTTGAGCAATACAGTGCTGATATTCCAGAACCACCTGGGTCTATGTATATCCGTCCTACTCACATTGGCACTGAAGCAGCGATTGGCAAAGCCGCGGCACCTAGTATAAGTTCCATGTTATATGTACTGATTTCTCCGGTAGGTGACTACTTTGCGGGCGGTTCTAAGCCTCTTAGAGTGTTACTCGATGAAACCGGCATGCGCTGTGCACCGCATATGGGCATGATCAAAAGTGGTGGTAATTACGCCAGTGCGCTAGGTCCAATTTTAGCCGCGAAGCGTGATGTACAAGCCGATCAAATATTGTTCTGTCCTAATGGTGACGTTCAAGAAACTGGCGCAGCCAATTTCTTATTGATTGACGGCAACGAAATCATTACTAAAGCATTGGATTCCAGTTTTTTACATGGTGTCACCCGTAATTCAATTTTAACTTTAGCAGCAGATTTGGGCATGAAAGTCACTGAAACCCAATTAAGTGTTGATGAGTTATTAACAAGAGCAGCCAAACCCAATGTTGAAGCAGCGTTATCGGGCACAGCAGCGGTACTTACATCAGTTGGCACTCTTATTCATAACGGTAAAGAACACGCTGTAGGTACAGGCGAACACGGCCCAACAACTCAAAAGTTGCGCCAAGCTCTGAATGATATTCAGTGGGGCAAAGCACCAGATACCCACAATTGGTTGACTCGAGTCGGGTAAGAGCAGCTTTGAGATTCAAGCAAAAAGATATTGCACCACAGAGGTCACAGAGCGCTTCGCTGCACAGAGAAAATCAAAATATTTTTATATTGTCTCTGTGTCCTCTGTGGTTAAAAATGTTTTTGTTTTTGTTTTAGTTTTAGTTTTTGTTTTTGTTTTTGTTTTTGTTTTATTTTTGCTCGCGGTTCGCGGCTAAAAACTCAAAACTTTTTATAAGGTTTTTTTATGTTAGCTAGACGTATTATCCCCTGCTTAGACGTAAAAGACGGCAAAGTGGTCAAAGGCGTAAAGTTTCGCAATCACGAAATTATTGGCGACATAGTGCCTTTGGCTCAGCAGTATGCAGAACAAGGTGCCGACGAGTTGGTGTTTTACGACATTACAGCCTCTAGTGACCAACGTGTTGTGGATAAAAGCTGGGTGACTCGCATTGCTCAAGTCATCGATATCCCATTTTGTGTAGCTGGCGGTATTAAGACGATTGAGGAAGCAGGTAAAATATTAGAAATGGGTGCCGACAAAATATCGGTTAACTCCCCTGCTCTAGCTGATCCCGAATTGATCACCCGCTTACACGACACCTTCGGCCAACAATGTGTGGTAGTAGGTATAGACAGTTTTTACAATGAAGAAACCGGCAAATACCAAGTGCACCAATACACTGGCGACGAAACACGTACCCAAGTAACCGCTTGGCAAACCGCCGATTGGGTTAAAGAAGTACAACAACGTGGCGCTGGTGAAATTGTACTTAACTGCATGAACCAAGATGGTGTACGCAAGGGTTACGATATCGCGCAACTGTCTGCTATTCGCAAAAGCTGTTCTGTACCTTTGATTGCATCAGGCGGCGCAGGTGAAAGCGTGCACTTTAAAGACGTATTTGAGCAAGCCGATGTAGATGGCGCATTAGCCGCGTCAGTGTTCCATAAAGGCATTATCCCAATACCAGTACTAAAAGCGTATTTACGAACGCAAAATATTGCGATTAGAGATTAGAGATTAGAGATTAGAAGATTATTTACCACAGAGACACAGAGAGCACAGAGAAAAAGAAAAGGAATTCTTAACAATCCATTCCTCTGTGCAGCGAAGCGCTCTGTGACCTCTGTGGTTCAAACGCTTTTAAGGCTGAAGTTCTAAAAGATAAAAAAATATTCACCACAGAGGAAAAGGAGGACACAGAGAAATAAGACTTAATTCTTAACAATCTGTTCCTCTGTGTAGCGAAGCGCTCTGTGACCTCTGTGGTTCAAACGCTTTGAAGGTAGCTCGTAGCTAAAACATATTAGAGATTAAAATGATTATTACAAAAGAAAATGTGGCAAAACTCGCTTGGGATAAAATGGAAAACCTAATCCCCTGCATAGTGCAAAATGCGGTCAGTGGTAAAGTGTTGATGCAAGGTTTTATGAACCAAGATGCGTTGGATAAAACTTTAGAAACAGGTTTAGTGACTTTTTTTAGCCGTTCAAAACAACGTTTATGGACTAAAGGCGAAGAGTCTGGAAACAGTCTAAATTTGGTCGAAATCAGCAGCGACTGTGACGACGATTCACTACTAGCCTTGGTTAACCCGGTTGGCCCTACATGCCACAAAGGTACAGAAACCTGCTGGGCAGATAGTCAATCTGCAGACATCAGTTTTATCGCTGAATTAGAAACTGTAATTGCATCACGTAAAGGTGCCGATCCTGACTCTAGTTACACTGCACATCTTTATAGCAAAGGCATTAAACGTATCGCGCAAAAAGTCGGTGAAGAAGGTGTTGAAACAGCATTAGCGGCTACGGTAAAAGATTTAGAAGAGTTAAAAAATGAATCTGCGGATTTGTTATACCACCTAATCGTATTGTTACAAGCCAGCGATTTGAATTTGTCTGATGTGGTCAAAGTATTAAAAGACCGTCATAGTAAATAAACGTTTCTACTCAATTATAATACATGGATTGCACAATCTGTCGTCCATGTCATTTCCCCTCAGCGTATTCTAAATAAACCTCACCTAAACAATTTTTAACACCTGAAATATCACCAATACCCACTCGCAAATATAATTCCCTTTATGACTTACAGTTATTTGTAAAATCACCCAAAACAGGGCAAGCTGGCTTTAATTTACAACGTATATGAACAGAAAATAAATATATATTTAACCTAATGAAAGACTGCAAGTTAGGTCTAACTAGGCACTATTAAAGCGCTTAAATGAACGAAAATAAGGAAATTCACTGATGTTACTTCGCCGCATCAAAACACACATCCAAAAAGAAAACTGGTTTGCAGTATTAATTGATTTTTTAATCATAGTCATGGGCGTGTTTGTTGGTTTGCAAATATCGAACTGGAATGAATCATACAGCTCTCACACTGACTATGTACGCGCCCTTGAACGACTAGAAACAGAAATTAAAATCAACCACCTTAATGTGGCGACAGTAGATACAGAAGCGGCCCAGTCACTGCAAATTGTAGGGGATGCCTTAGATATTTTACTGTCATGTTCAGACAGTGAAGCAAATCGATCGTTAGTGAATAAAGGGATCAATGAGCTTAGAAACACTAATGGAATATATTTACGTCGCCAGGCTTTAAAAGAATTAACAACCAATCCACGACTTTTGGCACATCAAACAGCCCAGGAACGCCAACGTTTTACCGATATGTTGATTCATTTTGAATTGACTGAAGTTAATAGTGATTTAGCAGAAGACCATCCCCTCAAAAAACGCTTTGAAGACAATCCGCTACTCAGCGTGGGTCCACGTCTAACGCTTTCATCAAACAAAGATTATGGTGACGATATACCCCATATCCGCAGTATCAAACTAAACACTCCCATCGATGTAGCCTGTAAAAATGATCCACTAATAAAAGCTTTTGTAACTTGGGAACGTTGGCAAGGGGTCCTATTGCCCATGATGGGGCAGATCCGCAATGAATTGAACGCCACAAAAGCCTTATTGGAAAAACGCCGATGATCTTACAAACCTTCAAAGTCAACTTTCAACAGATTAACTCTGTGATTAATAAAACATTGAAATTTGTAAGCCATAAAATACTTGTTTGTCACTGTCCCAATAATCACCATCTATTTGGCGAGCTTTAATAAAACCTTCGATACGCATATTTGGCATGTTTATGCCTGCTCCCAACCCTGCATAACCGTCCACAGAATTATTTTTTTGCGTTTTATCAAAATAATAATCGTCATCGTTTCGTCTATCATCAGACACAATTTCGAAGGCATCAAAACCAGCTTCTATATACACAAAAACCTTGCCATAAACGCCTAGTCTAACGCCTGTATCCCAAGCCATAAAATCCTGCATATCACCATCTTCATCTAAAACTTCGGCGTAATTAAGTGATGAAACAAACTCTCCCTTTACAGCAGCATATCTAGGGCCAATTGGTAAAGTAAATCCTATTCCGGTAATCGAATCAGTGGCGTTGAATTCGCCTTTTAAAAAATAGCTAACTGAATCTTTAGCAACTCCCTGCCAACTTAAAAAAAGCATACTCATTACAAACACTTTAAACATAAAAGACCATCAGTTCACAATACAAGAATAATGAGTATGCTATTCATTTTAAGCTTAACCAAGTATGAATATGCAAATTTAGTAAGTTAAATAGTAACGAAATAAATTAATCGCATACTATGTATGTCTAACCACAGATTATGGTTGAACTTAAAAACTATTTTCGTAAATTATTGAGGGATCACATATTCACTGCGTATACCTAGTAATATAAGGTAAATTAACGGGCATAACATGAAAGTAATCTACCTAAACAGAGCGCAAAAACATCCCATTGTTGGGGATGAAAATAGCGATTTAGTCGAGCAGTTGTATGCAGAATATGGCAGCGCTTTACGCCGTTTTATCCGCGTTCGCTCTCGATTAAGTGAAGGTGATTGCGAGGATGTTATGCAAGAAGTATATGAACGCTTATTAAAATTTGAAAATTTACAGCAAAAACTCGCAGGTCGTATGGACACAGTGCGTAACTATCTATTTCAAATTGCCACGCATATATTAATCGACCGTAATCGCAGAGCAAAAGTGCGCTGCAAAGACGCTCATGTTAGTGATCATGAAACAGCAATTTTATCATCTATATTTTCACCTGAGAGAGCACTGCAAAATCGTAAACAGTTAAGGCAGATTGAAAAAGTACTAGGTGAAATTAAAACCAGCCACCAACAGGCATTTATGTTAAACAGAATTGAAGGTAAAAGTTACCGTGAAATCAGCGATTTATTGGGTGTATCGGTAAGTACTGTAGAAAAACACATAGCAGCAGCACTGGTTGCCATAAGAGCACAGGTGTCGCCAGAATGAATAGTGAAAACAATCAACAAGCTATGCGCCAGCAAGCTGCAAAATTTGTTGCTCGTCTGTATTCAGGTGAATTAAGCGCCCAAGAAGAAAACCAAATTTACACTTGGTGTGAGCACAGTGCTGCTCATCAGCAAGAGTTTGATAACATGCTCTCCATCTGGGATAGCAGTAGTCAGTTATATCAAACGCCTAAAGCGACATCCAAACCTATACGGGCATACTGGTTCTCCGGTTTAGCAGCGAGTGTGGTTGGCGCTGTGATTTTGGTGTGGTTTTTAGCCATTCCCAAACAAAACACAGGTCCACTTTACCAAGCCTCAACCCATAGACCGAATCATTACCAAACCACAATTGGCGAAATAAGCACAGTGAATTTACCTGATGGCAGCATGGTGACTTTAAATACCAACAGCGCTATTACAATAGATTTCACAGGTACTCAGCGACGTGTATGGTTAGATAAGGGAGAAGTCTATTTTGATGTTGCAAAAGATCCCAACCGAGTATTCAGCATAGATACCGGCCACAAAACAATTAGAGTCATTGGCACAAAATTTAATGTGCGCAAATCAAATGAAACACTAAAAGTGTCGGTATCAGAAGGTTTGGTTGCGGTGCAATCATCTGCACAGCCATCAAGTGACCAAATTGAATTCGATAATGCAGAAACACTACTACCAGCAGGCTCAATTGGTGCATTTACTGGCACCAGTGAAGTTGTGGCAAAAGTGACCTTTCAAGAAACCCTTACTGAGCAACAATGGCGACAAGGTGTATTTCGTTTTGACAATGAACCTTTGGCTAAAGTCATTACTGAATTTAATCGTTATCGCTTGAAAAAAATCACCCTGCAAAATGAAAGATTGGGTAAATTAAAAATAAGTGGCGTTTTCAAATTGAAAGACGGTGATAGTATTTTATCCGCCATTGAAGCCGCACTGCCGGTGAATGTAGAACGTTACCCTAAGTACATAGAATTAACGGCTAAAAATTAATTTGCACCTTTATGGAGGATTTATGGAGGATTATTTTTTTCATTGCGTATACCTCTAATAGGAACAGTCAATTCTAATAATAATAGAGGCACACATATGAGAATACGTCCGTCATTTAAACTTAGTACCCTAGCTTGCAGCATGTTGTTAATAATGCATACCAACCAAAGTTTGGCCGCACAAGAAACACCACTAAACATAGATATCCCAGCACAGAATATTAACTCTGCGTTGCTCGAACTCGCAGAAGAAAGCGAAACACAAATATTATTTTCGTCCCTTAGTATGCCCGACATCACCACTCGCAAAATATCCGCGACTTTAACTGTAGAAGAAGCGCTTTTTATATTGTTAGAGAATACAACTTTGGAATACGTAAAGGACTCTGCCAATACATTTGTGATCCGTGAAAAGAGTAACCAATCTAAGGTAAAACCTCAGACTAAAACCTCTGCAGTGACATCAGCAACTCCACAAAACGGTACACAAACAAAAAAGACTGACGGCGAAGCCAGTGTTGAGCGCATCCAAGTAGTTGGCTCAAATATCCGCGTCAATCAAGATTCTGGCGCACTACCTGTCACTACATTTAATGCCGAAGACTTTGAAGACTTGGGTATTGAAAGTGGTGCTGATTTATTAGCTGAGCTACCCCAGCAAGGTGACGTGAGTTTTAATAGTTCCCGCGTAGTTGGCGGCGTAAATGACGCCCGTGGTGATGTTTCTTCGATTAACTTGCGAGGTATCGGCTCAGGTTACAGCTTAACCTTATTAAATGGTCGTCGTTTAGTGCTTCACCCTGGTACTCAGGCTGAAGATTTAGTACCTGTAAGCACAGTTAACTCAAATGCCCTACCCGTGCGCGGTCTAAAACGTGTTGAAGTATTACGTGATGGTGCAGCGGCTATATACGGTACAGATGCAATAGCAGGCGTAATCAACTACGTTCTAAAAGATGAAAACACCGGTGGTGATTTACAAATTCAATATGGCAAAAACGACGGTACCAATAGAGATACCCTGAGTCTTTCGGGTTCTGGTGGCTGGTTTTTTAATGAGGATAAAACCCATTTAACCTTAAGTGGCAGCTTATACAAAAAAGATATGTTGATGGCGTCTGAACGTCCCTATTCAGCCAGTTCAGATAAGCGTAATTACCCAGGTCTTGGTGAAGAATTTGCCAGCAGTACTTCCCTAGATGGTCGAACAACCTCTACACCTTGGGCTGAATTAAGCTCTGACAGCTTAGGTACATTTCATATTCAGCCAGATACATTAAGTGGCTGTGTTGCTGATCTTGGCAATGGAATTTGCGCAGATCAAGGCAGTTTAGGTCGCGAATTAAGATACGACTCTAATTCAGAACGTTCACTAAGTTCTGAAGTCAGTCGTATTAACTTATATGCATTAATGACCCATGAACTGAGCGACGATATCGAGCTTTATGGTGAAGCCCTTTATTATCAGGCCGAGGCGGATCGTTTAAGAGAACAGAGTGGTAATCTGACTGCCCAGCGCTTTACTGTATCCAGTGATGCTTTCTACAACCCCTTCGATGAAGATATAACAGTAAGACGCTACCGTCCCATTGATACTGGACCCCGTAAAATTAATGTAGAAGACTATTCATACCGTTTTCTTACTGGTTTAAGAGGCTATTACCAGGACTGGGACTGGGATTCAGCTTTACTTTATTCCAAAGCCCACACGCTCGATTCAGCTAATCGTGTTAATACAACTTTGTTTCAACAAGCAGTCAACAGCACAGATCAAAGTACCGCCTATGACATTTTTAATGGCGGAAGTTTAACCACCCCGAATATTGGTGATGCAACGGGTAACCCGCTAGATGTCATCGACAATTTTATGTTTAATATTGAGCGAGAGTCAGAAACTGAACTTGCTTTATATGACTTTAAAATCTCGCGCCCTGATTTATTCACTTTACCAGCCGGTGATGTAGGTATGGCAGTGGGTGTTGAATACCGTTACGAGAGTTTTTCAGACGCACGTAGTGATGCATTAAACGGTACAAATAGCTTTATCAATATAGTAACGGGCGAGGAAAGCCCATTAGCCAGTACAGTACTGGGCAGTAGTCCAACACCAGATTCATCGGGCAGCCGCAATGTGTTCTCAGCTTATTTAGAATTGGCAGTACCATTACTCGCTGACTTACCTGGTGTAAAAAGCCTAAATATGCAACTTGCTTCCCGTTATGAGAGTTTTTCTGATGTAGGAGATATTGCTAAACCTAAAGTGTCTTTAGCATGGCAAGTGAATGACATGGTTCAATTTCGTGCAGCCTACGCTGAAGGTTTTAAAGCACCTGGTTTACCACAAACTACAGCAGTGGATGTATCACGCTCAAATACACGCTCAGATCCTATTTCAGGCACGCGTCAAGGCACCTTAGAAATTCGTAATGGCAGTTCTGACTTAAAACCTGAAACCAGTAAAAACACCTTCGCTGGTATTGTTTTCACTCCTACTGAAAACATAACATTGACTGCTGATTGGTGGCATATCAAACAAAAAGATGTGGTGGGAATTTTAAGTAGCCAAACACAAATTTTATATGATGCAATATTACGAGCTGATGGGGGCAGTAATCAAAACGTCATTAGAAATGACAACAATGAAATACTCTACGTTACCAATGACTACACAAACTTGTTACCTCGTGAAATTAAAGGTGTCGACTACAGCATTTCATATAAATTAGAAACCGATATAGGTAAATTTACTTTTAGTGCAAATGCGGCGCATCTGACCAAGTTTGAACAAGGCTTAGACAGTATTACTCAAAGTGTCGCTGATGCACAAGCGGCTGGAGATCCTTCAGTATTGTATAACGATGCAGCAGTGGGAATACCTGGGGCTGCTGGTGACTTATTAGCGCAAAATGGTCGTCCTGAATGGCGTAGTAATCTTGGCATAAAATGGAAAAATGGCAGTTGGGGCGCGGGTGTTAAATATAAATACACTAGTGAACTAGAAAATATCTTTCTGTCTTACTTCGATGAAAATGATGATTTAATTTATCATCAGATTGATAGCTGGGCGACAGTCGATGCCTATGCAACTTACTCTTTTGCTAAACAAAACAACTGGTTAGATAAAACAAAAGTGACACTAGGCGCACGTAATATTGGCGATGAAGAACCTCCTTTTTCATCCAATACCTTCGGTTATGAAAACAGCGTTCATTCATCTTCAGGACGCTACTTATACATGACATTAAACAAAAAGTTCTAGTCAATCTTAGTTACTTAGCCAATCAGAGACCGTCTCTGATTGGCTATTTTTATCGCCCTTCCCCCACAAAGAATGGATAACCCAAATCATGTTTAGATACTTTATACCGATATTATTCTTATTTAGTTTTTCACCCTTTAGTTATGCCCAAGCCTGTAAATTCGATGATGTGACTTTCGATAGTAATTTCAGTGGAGCCCGTCTAGATAGCTGTAACAAACTTGCTAAACACCAATATCATATCGGCATATTGCCAGAAAATGAGCCCGTTAATCCCAGCCCTTGGTTTAGTTTCAAACTACATTCAGAAAATGCAGCTGAGGTAACAATAAAACTCACCTTCAACGGTAATAAGCCACGCTATTTGCCTAAGATCAGCACCGATGGCATACACTGGCAAGGACTCGCTTTTAATACAACAGGTCAAGAAATGTGGCTGACAGTCAACACGGGCAATAAACCGGTTTGGATCTCAGCTCAAGAAGTGATCAATAATCAAGAGTACGACATATGGTTAAGAGGCTTAAAAAAACAAAGTCCTGAAATATCTATTGAAACCCTCGGCCACTCAGAAAAAGGTCGTGAAATTAAGGCCTTAGTAAAACAATCTGCAAAAAACCAAGAATGGCTAGTGATCCTTGGTCGCCAACACCCGCCAGAAGTGACAGGCGCTATGGCTCTATTTAGTTTCAGTGAATCATTATTACTAGACGACAGCCTACGAAATCCATTTTTTGAACGCTTTAATTTATTATTAGTACCTGACTTAAACCCAGATGGCGTAGAAGATGGTAACTGGCGGCACAACGCTAATGGCGTTGATTTAAACCGCGACTGGAAAAAATTCACACAAATTGAAACTCGCTTAGTCAGAGACAAAATGGCCAGCATAGTGAAAAATGGCGGAAAAATAGTATTCGCGATTGATTTTCACTCAACCTTTCATGACGTGTTTTATACTATGCCAGAAGATCATAATTTAGCACCACAACCTTTGATGACCGATTGGTTAGCGAGTTTAGAAGCGGAGACAAATTGGATATTTAGACCCGTCAACAAATCAGCTTCGTCACCAGACAAAGGCATTTTCAAACAATATATTGCCGATCACTACCAAGTGCATGGCGTAACCTACGAAGTAGGTGATAACAGCAATCGCCAGCTTATTCCTTATGTGGCTAAACAAGCAGCCAAGTCACTGGTCGATAACTTGTTAAGACTAAAACCAGAAGCATTTTATGTTACCCAAAAATAGCCAACTAAACACAATGATAAAAACACCATCTTGGTCACGCATCAGTATTGTAGCGACCTTATGCTTGAGTACTTGGGTAAGCTTAGCTACGGCACAAAGCAACGCTTCTTTTGTAGAAAAAGATGTAACAGGTCATCAAGCTTTAAGTCGTGAATTAGCTCAAAATATGTGGGGTTGGGCAGAAACACGTTTTCACGAACAAAAAAGTAGTCAAGCAATGCAACAGATCCTTGCCGAGCAAGGCTTCAAAGTTGAGGCCGGTATCGCTGGTATGCCGACTGCTTTTGTTGCCACTTATGGATCTGATGATGGCCCTGTTATCGGCATATTGGCAGAAATGGATGCTTTGCCAGGTTTGTCTCAGCAAGCAGCACCCCACAAACAAGCCATTGACGGTAAAGCAGCAGGTCATGCTTGTGGTCATCATTTGTTTGGTGCGGGTTCATTGTCTGCTGCATTAACAGTTAAAAATTGGTTACAACAGAACAAAATAAAAGGCCAAATTCGCCTATATGGTACCCCTGCGGAAGAAGGAGGTTCAGGCAAAGTGTACATGGTACGTGAAGGCTTGTTTGACGATGTCGATACAGTTTTACACTGGCATCCTGGCGACCAAAACACTACACAGCCTATGTCGACACTTGCCAATAAAACCGCCAAATTTCGTTTTCACGGTATTGCCTCTCATGCTGCCGCAGCACCAGAACGTGGACGTTCAGCCCTAGATGCTGTTGAAGCAATGAATTATATGGTGAATATGATGCGCGAACATGTACCCTCTGATACTCGTATTCACTACATTATTACCAATGGTGGCAGCGCGCCAAACGTAGTGCCAGAGTTCGCTGAGGTCTATTATTACATGCGCACACCTTCGGCAGCAGATTTGCCTGCGTTATGGAGCAGATTAGAAAAAACCGCACAAGCTGCCGCACTAGGAACAGAAACCACAGTCGATTGGGAAATCATGTCAGGAGTATGGAGTACCCTGCCTAATGCCACTCTAGCTAAAGTTGCTCACGATGCCATGCAAACTTTTGGTGGTATCGACTATTCACCCGAAGAGCAAAAATTTTCCGATGAAATTCGTCCAACACTCAGTAAACGTGCCTTAAAGCAAATCGGTAATGAACAAAAAATTGCCACTTTTACTGATGATATCTACCATGCCACTGCATCTACCGATGTAGGTGACATTAGCTGGAATGTGCCAACAGCCGGTTTTGTAACAGCAACTTGGGTTCCTGGTACTGCACCTCACAGCTGGCAGGCCGTAGCAACGGGCGGTATGAGTATTGGCTATAAAGGTATGCAGTTGGCGAGTAAAACCCTAGCACTAAGTGCAATTCGTTTATTCGAACAGCCCGAGCTGATACAAAAGGCAAAAACAGAATGGCGTGAAAGAGTAGGTGATGTGCAATATCAATCACAAATTGGTGATCGCTCTCCCGCTTTATAATATTTATTACGCACTATTGACCAGCTATTGCGATTTCATTCAATGATTTATACATGCAGTAGTGCGAATAGCTTCATTAATTCCGCAAAACAGAACTAACTAAATCTGGGTATTGATGCATAAACAACATAAATTCCTTTTCCAATTCAGTGCTGACAGGCACTTTACCTTGCAGCGCCAACACAAAATGTTTTTGTTGCGGCAAAGGTGCAATTCGGCCATGAACAAGCAATGCTAAGTACTTACCTGCATAGTGGATCAAATGTTTAGTTGTGGCTCTGTATTCATCACTAAGCGTTACCTCAAAACCACCATCTACTAGGGCCGCCATGCTTTTTTTAGAAAAGATGTTATCCACATCAGCCATCAGATCAAATAGACGCGCTATCATGTGTTCATCAGACAGAATATCCACATGACCACTATCAAAGCCAAATGTTTGTTTGGCTTGTTTTTGCGCCTCTGGGTGTAATTGACTGGAAAGTGGCACCACCCCATCGTTATTTTCACCTAGTTTTAAGGTACCTGGGTTTCTAAAGGCGTAAAAAAGTTGGTGGTTAATAAATTCTGGTAGCGGTTTTCTATATAGTTGTTGAATAAATTTATTGTTAGGATTCAAATCACGCCATGCTGGCAAAACAATCAGCCCATTATTTTCGCCCTTGGCCGCTTGCGGATGACCGCCAAAAGGACTGGCGATGGAGACAAATAACTTAATCTTATTTTCCCCTTCTTGTCCTTTATATTTATTAATGGCCTCTCGTACTACAAGCCCGCCCATACTATGGGCAACAACAATGAGTGGCATTTCCCCTAAGGGAATGACTTGGCCTGAAAGAAACAAGTTATAAAATAAACCAGCAAGCTGATCCAGATCACCACCCGACGGATAATAGAAAAACCAAGGTCTATATCTATCCCTATCTAATTGACTGATGATGGATTCGAAGGCCCTAGCACTGTCGCCAATACCGTGTACAAACACCACAGGGATTTTGTGAACTTGATCTTCTTCGAGTGCATAGAACATAGTGGGAGCATGCTCTAGAAATGAAGCTGGGTCGTACATGCCTAAGGTCGACATGTTTTTGTCAAACAAAGGATCACTAAGAGAGCGTATGCTTCCCGATGGATAAAAAAGAGATTGCTGGGCTTCAAAACCTACAGGCAAGAAAATCTTATCAAACCGTGCAGACAACTTATTTGCAGTTAACAATATATCAACTTGGCTGACTATTAACTCAGGGTAGAGCACCTTACTGAGAGTGAGTTTGCTGTGACCAACAACTTCATTGTGATCGAAAACATCATCCCTATTGATATCAGCATAGACCTGTAGGTCGTAGTCTCCTTCAGGTAAGTTTAACCCAAAGTGGGTGTCTGTGGTCCTATTGGAAAACATAATATCTACGCGTTCATTCACTTTGAATTTATCTGAATAAGCGGCAATGGCTAAAGACATATCTGAGTATTTCCCAGACGCATCTATGGTTTTACCGATTACAAAAAAAGTCTCTCGATCCAGCATATGTTTTAGGTTTTTTTGACTGGGCTCTGCATTTTGGATCTTCGCGTAATTCGCTTGGACCGAAGTGTATTTAAGGTAAGTGCATGAGGACAGTAACAAACATACCGCCAAATACCCCAAAGTATTAAAAGCGATTTTATTCACTATGCAGAAACTTTTCGACAGCTTGAACTGTTGCCAAGGGATCTTCTTCGTGGGGCACATGCCCCAAATCACTAAATGATTTAAACTGGCTATTAGGTATTTCTCGGTGAAAACGATGACCACTACTTATTGGTATCAAGTGATCTTTATCTCCCCAGATGATTAGTGTTTCTTGAGTTAATTCACTGACTCTGTCTGCCAGTTGACCTGCTTTGGTTTCAACAAAGCGCTTTGCCAGTGCTTCTCTATTGCCCTCTCTGGTGCTCAGCTCAAAATATCTATCAACCAAGTCTTCAGTGATCTTATCAGGATTTCCATACACATTAGCAAGACTACTTTTCACCACTGATCTGGGCATGATGTTCCCGAATAAAAATTTGAGTATTGGGGAGCTATAAATTCGAAATGCAATGGGAACAGAGTCTGACTCAAATGGGTAACCGCTTGAATCAACCAAAACAAGTTTTGCTACACGCTCAGGGAAAAGAACCGCTGCGCTCCACGCCACATATCCCCCTAATGAATTCCCCGCGACAATAGCCGAA
This sequence comes from Paraglaciecola arctica BSs20135, assembly GCF_000314995.1. Classification (GTDB taxonomy): domain Bacteria; phylum Pseudomonadota; class Gammaproteobacteria; order Enterobacterales; family Alteromonadaceae; genus Paraglaciecola; species Paraglaciecola arctica. The sequence continues at coordinate 112,543 of NZ_BAEO01000010.1, forward strand.
TCAATGCCCATGGCATCCATCAATTTAATTAAGGTTTTAGCATAATCTTCAATACGATATTTACTTTGCGGATGAGGGCCTGTTAAACCAAATCCCGGCATATCGAAACGTATCACTCTATGATGATCTGATAACACTTCAGTCCAACCATTCCAAGTGTGTAGCGAAGCACTAGTGCCATGCACCAATATGATAGGCAAAGGGTCTTCTTTAGGGCCTTCATCTCGATAATGCACTTGCATACCAGAAAGTGATAAAAACTGTGAAGGTGCCTTAGCCCATCGGTCGATTAGATCTTGCACTGGTCTGTCTGGCTCTGAAAAAGCAAATTGCAAATACCCATAAGCGCCAGAAACAGCCACTAGTAACAACAAAGATAGACGGATTAAATACTTCACTCACACTCCCCAAAAACAACAGCCGATGTTCGGCCAGATAGATACGATATAGAGTACTGCAAACAATAAGTTGTGTATATTCGCAGCAGATTGATAATCAAAGTGCCGCCAAAAACTTTTATCAAAGATAGCGTAAAATAACAGCAATACCCCACCCTGATATGCACGATTTATCGGTATGAGTTGTCATAGCTATATCACTCTACAGTTGCCGTGTTAAAATCGCTATATGTTTACAAAAGGCTTGAGAAAAGTTTGAAAAACTCATTACAATTCTGATGTTAGCAGTATGTTTTGCTCAAAACTGCTACGTTTTGTCACTGTGTAAAAAACAACATCAATGACGGCTTTGAGAGGCTAAGTGATATGGATATTGCCCCTAACACTTTGATTATCTGTAATTTTTAAAGGTTATAATTATCCCAATGCAAACGCCAGATATTCATTTTATTAACGAGATCCGCGAACAGTTAAAACCATTTGAGCAATCGTTAGTCTTAGGTAACACCCAGAAAATAAGACTCATCATTCATGCTGGCACACCTAAAACCGGCACTACTAGCTTACAAACCTACTTAGATAAAAAACAACGAAAACTTAGAGGAAAAGGCATCCTTTACCCGCACAACCTTGATGAAATACAAAACCCCAATGCCCCAAAACACCAATGGTTTGAAAAGAACTTAGTGACTACAAACCTACAAAGTTTGCTGGCAAATTTTAAAAACATCATCACCCAAGTGAAGCAAGACACTCACACCATCATCCTATCATCCGAAGGTATTTATAATTACTGGTGGGATTTTCCAGAAGCTTCAAAAACAATTTTATCTGAGCTAAGTCAACTCTTCGATGTACAAGTATGGGTATGGTTCCGAGAGCCTTTATCCTTTATTGAAAGTTACTATAAACAATGTATTCGCAACCCAAAAATTCAAAATAATCCTTGTTATGGCAGAGACTTAAGCTTTGCTGAAATGTTAGACATTCAGTGGTTCTCACAACATTTAAACTATCAAGGTTTTGTCAGTGATTGCCAAAAACTGTTTGGTATAAACAGTGTTTCAGCTTTTCAATACCAAGGTGATGTGGTGCAAGAAGTCATACAAAAATTAGGTCTAGCCACTGCCCACGACAATCCCACACCAAGGCAAAATAAAAGTGTACACAGTGTGGTGACAAAACTACTTCGAACGATAAATCACTATGATGTTAAAGCTAAAGACAAAGAGCGCTTAATGACTCATTTAAAAGAGATAAATGGAATTTTTGATCTCTACCCAAGTGACACATTGATTGATACCGACTCCAAAAAGAGAGTCTTAGAACTATATAGACCAATTAAAGAAGACCATTTTCAATCCACTCATTATTTCCCTAGCGATATACCTTAGAAAAAATCAAAAAGTTAAACATCATCAGATTAGCTAGATTTTGATTGCTCTTATATATGAATAATTTTATCTAAACAATTTCCTTACACAAATTTTTTAGTCGCAACCTCTCCCAATTTTCTAACCTGTTTACCCTAAATAAATCTATATTTTTTAATAGGTTTAATTTACCATCAGCATAAATGACCGACCGTCGGTCATTTATAAATAACTTTAAGACTTACGGTTCAAAATGGCGATCATAGTAGATAAAGACAAAAAAAGACGCGACATAGCAGGTGCTTGTACTGAGCTTTTATTGGAAAAAGGAATTAAAAATTTAACCATTACCGAGATTGCTAGAACCGCAGGCATTGGCAAAGGAACGGTTTATGATTATTTCAGCAATAAAGAAGAAATAGTCTTCGAAATCATTCGAAAGTTTATAGAAGAACACCAGCATAACTTGCTAAGTCGAAGCGACCAACAGACTTCAACTAAACAAAAAGTCTTATATCTCTTCGATTTTTTCTTATCTGAATATAAGTCTTATGAAAAACACCAAGACGTTTACAGAGAATACTTAAGCGTAACCTTGTCGACAAAATCCTGCCCCATGCTGGAATTCAACAGTGAATGTTCATGTTTTATTAAAACGATCTTAGAAAACATCATTGCTGAAGGGATCAAAAAAGGCGAAATCAAAGGGATTGCTAAACGTTTAGTTGATGGATTAATAAAAGCAGAAAGGGGCTATATGTTAACTGCTTGGGCAGATGGCAAAGACTTGAAACAAGAGTTTAAAGATTATATAGACACCCTATTCGATTTAATAGAGATAAAAAAATGAAAAAAATCATAATGTTAGCCCTTGTACTTTGTATAACAAAAGTACAAGCCAAAGAAATATATGCCACATTTACAGTACATGCAAAACAGGGTGCCAGCTTAGCGTTTAATTACAGTGGCATTGTGGAAGAACTTCATGTAGACATTATGAGTGTGGTTAAAAAAGGTCAGATCTTGGCTACCTTAGCCAATGACGACTTAGTAGCCACCAACAATGCGTCTAAAGTGACATTAAAATACGCAATTTTAGACCATGAAAGACACAAAGACCTCTACAAAAAGAAGCTCATAGATAAAGCACTGCTAGACAAGTATGCCATGGCGCACGAAGCCATTGATGCCAAGATTGCATTAGAAAACGCCATCTACAACAAAACCATTTTAAGAGCGCCATTTGACGGTGTGATCAGTAAAAGAATGATTGAATTAGGCGATGTAGTGAGTGGTCAGATGATAAAAACGGCCTTTAATTTACAAAGTGAACATGCCCGAATATTAGTTGTAGAGTTTGATCAAAAATACAATAGCGATGTCAAGATTGGCGATACCTTTTTATATAAAGTTGATGGTGATGAGAAACAATATGAGAGTAAAATTTATAGAATTTATCCCGAAGCAAATAACGATAACAGAAAAATTTCCTTACAGGTCACCGCCAATGATTTGAAAGTAGGTCTATTTGGGGAGGGTAAAATAATCACCTCTGGCGATAACAATAATTCAGTAACAGAAAGTCAAGAATAGCCCTATGTATAAATTTGCAATCAATCGACCTATCACCATACTTATGGCCGTCATGGCGCTCATAATATTTGGCCTCAAGTCATACTCATCAATGCCTTTGGCACTTTTCCCTAATGTGGATTTCCCCATTGTTACTATCCAAACGGCTTACCCCGGAGCGGATGCTAAAACGGTTGAATCTAAAATCACCGATAAAATTGAAGAAGCCGTTTCGGGTATTAACGGCATTGATAAATTGGACTCAACTAGTTACGAAGGTCTGAGTTATGTCATCGTGAGGTTTGATCTAAAAATAGACATCAACGAAGCCGCTAACGATGTGCGAGATAAAATTGGGGGGGTGATCTTACCCGATAATGCTTTGGCTCCTTTAGTGCAAAAAATCAGCACTGCAGGTGAAGCTATCAGTGTATTTGTAGTTAGCAAAAGTGGTGATATGTCTGCGCTGATGCAGCTAGTTGATGAGAAGATTAAACCCAAGTTACAACGTATCCCCAATGTAGGTGACGTTGATATAGATGGTTACCAAGATCGAGAAATTCGTATATTGGTCGATCCCTATCTACTCAATAAGTACAATATTTCAGCCATTGAATTACAAAATATTATTGGCAATGAAAACTTTAAAGCCAGTTCTGGTAAAAGTATTAACGATAAACAAGAGCTTATTATCAAGTTTCAAGGTGATTCTAAGGATATTGAGTCCCTATCTAATATCGAAATAAAGCCAGGGTTACGTTTAAAAGATGTGGCCAAAGTGTTTGATGGATTAAGTGATGTAGAAAGTTATTCATCTTATAACGGACAAGTTGGTGTAATGCTGAATATTATGAAAATTTCAGGCACTAACGTCATTGGCATTATTGATAAAGCCAAACAATTATTACCCGAGTTAAAAACCATAGCCGGAGATGATTACCAAGTAAGTTTAATCAAAGACCAGTCAGATAAAATAATGCACAGTGTCGACCAAGTAAAATTTGATTTAGTCTTTGGCGCCATATTAGCCATAGTCATTGTTTTCTTATTTTTACGAAACCTTACCGCCACAATCGTTTCTGCACTGGCCATCCCCACCTCTATCATTGGCACCTTTGCGATCATTGATTACATGGGTTACGACCTAAATAAGTTAACCTTAATTGGACTCACCCTAGCCATAGGCATTTTTATAGACGATGCCATAGTGGTTATCGAAAACATCAGTAAAAAAATGGAATCTGGCATGGAAGCATTTGAAGCCACTTATGAAGGTGTGCACGAAATTGCCTTTTCATTATTGGCAATATCCGCCATGTTATTAGCCGTTTTTATCCCTGTTGCCTTTATGGGTGGCTTGGTAGGCAAGTTCTTTAATGCGTTTGCCATGACGGTTGCCTCAGGAATAGTGCTGTCTTATTTCGTAGCGATTATGTTTATCCCTACTATTGGCGCGCGTGTGTTAAAACACAAAGAAACTAAATTTCATGCCAAAACAGAGCCTTTTTTCCAAGCATTAGACAATGCTTATGTCAAAATTCTAAAACCACTGATTAGATTTAAATACATTACGGTGTTAGTGACCTTTGGATTTCTTATTTTATCCAGCCAAATATTCACCAACGTAGGTATGGATTTTGTTCCCGATGAAGATAATAGCGAATTTCAAATTACTGCCAAAGCTGAGGTAGGTACGTCTATCACTGAAATGAAAAAAAGAATGACACCTATTATGGATGCCATCAAAAACGACAACATGGTTGATTATTATGCTCTGAGCATTGGTTATACAACTGCCAACGAGTCCCACAAAGCTTTAGTTTATGTAAAGTTAAAGCCCATTGAGCAGCGCGGATCAGGTCAGGCCGACATCATTAACCATTACCGCAAAGAGTTTAAGTCGATACAATCTATGTCCTTGGCCGTTGAGAAAATTCCACCCATAAATACAGGTGGCAGTAATGCTCCCGTGCAAATTGTTATTACCGGAGACAACCTAGATAAACTCAGTGAAATATCGCAGCAAGTTTCCGAGATGTTGGGTACATTTGAAGGTGCTGTGGATATTGACAGTGATTACCAAGATGGCAAACCTGAAATCACTATATCGATGATCAGGCATAACACCTCCCGACTAGGGATTACCGCAACACAAATTGCGGCCTTGTTAAATTCTAATTATTCCAGTGATAGCAAAATCAGTGACTTTACACAAAAAGGTCGAGAATACGATATCACCCTTAGATTTGATGATGAAAGTCGCGCCAATATGGACAATATTAAAAAGTTACAGATCCGCGCAGCTAATGGTGAATATGTCTTTTTAGATGGCTTAATTCATTTTGAACAAAGCAATTCAATCGCCACAATAAACAGATTTGATCGCGAACGAAAAGTGATGGTGAGCAGTAACATTTCGAATGTACCGCTAAATGCAATCGTTAGCCAAGTTGATGAGAATATAGGCAAGTTCTTACCTGAAGGTTACAGCTACAGGTTTTCCGGTGATGTTGAAAAAATGCAAGAAACAGCCGTATCATTTAGCACCGCTGTTGGCTTGGCTGTGATACTTATTTACTTAATATTGGCGGCTCTTTACGAGTCATTGATCCAACCTATTATTATCATGGTTACTATGCCATTAGCCTTTACTGGGGTGATAACCGCATTAGGCCTTAGTGGCAATAATTTCTCTCTATTTGTGATGATAGGCATCATTCTATTGTTAGGAATGGTGGGCAAAAATGCCATTTTGGTAGTGGATTTTGCCAACAGAGCAATAAAAGACGGCGAATCAGTGGATGATGCCCTTATTCATGCCGGTGAAAAACGCCTACGTCCCATTTTGATGACCACATTTGCCATGGTGGGTGCGATGATGCCCTTAGCGTTTGGCAGTGGCGCAGGGCACGAAATGAATTCACCTATGGCCTTATCTGTAATAGGTGGATTAATTAGCTCAACCATTTTAGCTTTATTGGTTGTGCCCGCCTTTTACAAAATTTTATACCCAGTCGATAGCTGGATTAGAAAATGGTACGAAGTAGGTAAGATCTAAGCCCTCCCCCTTTTACTTTTAAAAAGATAAAACCATGAAATCAATGGCATCTGCCATTGATTTCATTATTCGTCATTACATTGACTATTTATTGGTTTTACTTATCTGCATTGCCCTGTCTGCTCTGTTAATTTTGCGTTTAAAAACGCTCCAACTAATTGCAAAAAAAGTGGTTAAACCCACAGCTGTGATGATTGCTGGTTTAGGATCACTCAAACTACTGATAGAGCCAGAATAAGCGGCGATAAACACATAAGGCACACTCACCATACTCCACGCCAACATAAAACGTAAAAATGGCATTAAGGTCATACCTGCCAGACACGCCGAGACTTCAGGAATAATAGGCATAGCTCTTGAAAGTAAAATCATCACAAAACCATGCTCTTCAAATGTGGCTTTTAATTGCTGACGTTGTTGCTCATGTTTTAATAAGCGTTTTAAAAAGTGCTCACCATAAAAATGACTGATCCAATAACCACAACTCCCCGCTAACATCACGCCTACCAAAGCAGAAATTGCACCGAGACCAAAACCCAAAAAGTAGCCCGATAATAAACAAATGGTAAGCGTAGGAACCGCCACAAATAAATCTGCAAATAGTAGAATAATAACGGCCATAACCAGCAAAACATCCGACATCTGATGGGCTTGTTCTAACCAAGTTTGAATTTGTTCAATACTTAATACACCAAACATTTTGGCCAATACAAAAGTTGATGCAAAAATGGCAGCAATAACTAGGGTAACTTTAATCAGTGATTTCATCAGTTATGGATACCTTAGCTTAATCGAAAATTCTGTATCTTGATCTTTGACAGACACTTTTGCGTTTTTATAGCTAGGTGGCCCAGTTAAACCAATTTTTTGATCATTAGAAAAACCCAAACCTTCAGCGGGCATAATTCCGGTCCAGTTTTTAGTGACTTTGCCGTTTTCATTCTCATCATGCAGCACCTTTAGGGCAAACTCGTTTAACTCAGTAGTAAAAACAAACAGCATGTCACTTTCTTCTGCTTTGACTGTTATTAGCTGCTGTGCATCTTGATGTTTTTTAGGAAAACCCTTTTCCGAAAACAACATCACCATTAAGTTACCGCCGCGTTTAACATCTACACCTTCAACCTTTACAGTTACTTCCTTCGCCATTGTCGACTCCATCATCATCAAAAACCCAGCCAAACCAATACAAGTAAATATGTTCATGCATTCACCATTATTCTTTTTACAACACTAGGCACTAAACGTAATAACCAGCGCAGTAATTTTACTTTGCCAATATCATTCTCAGTAACGTTGTGGTGTATTCCTTTTAACAAATTTTCTGCGGCGTACTGTGCGGTAATTTTGTTACTTCCCCTGCCCTCGGTCATGGGTGTTGCAACCACAGGCATAAACGCCTGCATCACTGCAACATTGCTACCTTTTAGTTGATGGTTTAAAGATTGTGAAAAGCTATGCATAGCCGCTTTAGTGGCGCAATACACAGCCGATGACGCTTTTGGAGCCAATGCTAAGCCTGAATTAACATTCAGCACCACGCCTTTTTCGGCTCGTTGTAATAGCGGCAATAAGCCATGAGTAAGCAGGCATACCGCAGTAAAATTGCTATTAATCTCAGTCATGATTGTGGAGCGATCATAATCTTGATCTGTCAATTTTTTAGAGTATTGAATTGCCGCATTATTAATTAACACATCCACAGACTTATGCGCTGCTGATAAATTGTCAATCAATGTAAGCACGTCATTAGGACGAGATAAATCGCAACAATGAGTTTCTAGCAAGGGGTATTGAGATCTAAGTGTTTGCAATATAGTTGTGTTGCGGCCTATCACTATCACCTTATTGTCAATGGCCAGTTGATGTACTATTTCTAAACCAATCCCTGACGTGCCACCAGTGATCACTATGCGTTTATTGGTCAATGTCATTGAATTATCCTTTTATTGAGTTTGTGCTCTTTAAGCCGCACAATTATTCAATAAAAGTAAATGCTCCATCATTAACCTGGGTTAACAAAACAATGAAATTTTCTGATTTATTCCGAGAACACGGCACAGTAGAGCACTACACAAAAGGCCAACACATTTTTAAACAAGGCGATAAAAATGAAAATTTGTATTTTATTCAATCTGGATTTTTAAAAGCCTATTACCTATCGAGTGAAGGAAAAGAGCAAGTAAAGTCGTTTATATCCCCAAATTCTGTGATGGCTAGTTTGTTGTCCTGTTATGCAAATGGCGTTTGCTCCTTTAGCCTCGCCAGCCTAGAGCCCGCAACCGTTATCAAACTACCTTTTAGTTATTTATTGCAGCAAAGCCAGCAAGATTTGGCCTTAGCCAATCAATTACAAAATCTATTGTTAGAGCTCGCCATGAAAAAAGAAAAACGTGAATATGAATTTTTATGTTTGCCCGCTGAACAACGTTATTTACAGTTGCAAAATGACACGCCAGAGTTATTTACTAAAGCCACCCAAAACGACATTGCTCATTATTTGGGTATTACTAATGTGGCTTTAAGTCGTATTAAAAAGAGGGTAAATGTAAATAACTCACAGCTATAAACTGTGGAATTCATGATTAAAATAATCATCCAAAGGAGAACAATATTAATAGCGGGATTGCCCTGCCATCCCAATGATATTGGAATAATTAAAATGTACTGAGTAAAGCCTAAATGCGAGTGTTTACATTAGCTTTCAAGACGTTCTACAACAGCGCCTTCTATATATTTAGCGCAAAAGTCAGCAATACTCGTTTACCGGATCCAATTTTTGAAACGCTGTGCTTATACTTGTCTGGCCGGAATAAATAGATACGATCACAAAAATTGATGATGCATTTTGTACAGCTAAATACACCACCTACTTTAGGTTGCATCAGCACAAAATTGAGCTTGTAATAACGGCCCTGTTGCACTGGGTCAATATGATTCATGACTTTATGGTTAGTAGGATACGTGACAAGATTCACAGAAAATATACGACTATTGAAAAATGCTCGATTCTTCACTTTGACAATCATCATGCCCCCTATAATTTGACTTACCCCATGGTAACATTGATCGAAATAACGACTGTATACTCCCACCATAATTTAATGATCTAAAGTAGGCGCATATTAGAGGTGTGCATTCATGTTTTAACTAGTGGGGCTAAATGTATGAGTTATGGTCAAAGAAGACTTTGTTTGACAATTTTTAACGATGAATATTTGTACCCCAAATCTAGACACCCCATCACCACAGAATCAAAGTTACGGTAAGATATTCACTTTTTAATGTTTGAAGTTGGGGATCCGAGCATTTTAAAGTGTGCGTGGGATAAAATGGAAAACCATGTGATTTGTTACATTTCATTTCTAGAGCTGATAGACAGTATTGGAAATTTACTTTCACCAAATGAAACTGTCATTGATTGAGTTTCTCGCCCTTCAAAATTTAATTTAAATTGAAGTGGATTTTTGCGTTCTCCATCAGCAAATAAAGCCAATAAATGATCCTGCTCAAGGGTGCGATTACCAGCCGAAGTGTTGGTAAGGGTAAGCACTGCCCAGCGCTCGCCGAGTTCGTTGCTCATGATGACATAATTCACTAATTCAAAATCGCTAGGTTTAGCTCGCAAGTTTTTGTCGTTAGGGAAAGCGAGCTCTAAATTTGTTGATATAACACGGTCTACAGTCAACACGTCAGCTTCATCAGCAACACTAGTAAACGCCATAAAAACTAAGGCTAAAATTATAATTTTATGCACCAAAACTTTCCTTAAAATATCCCGCGATAATAACAAACAGCCAATTCGAAAGCTGTTTTATGGAGTCCACCAATATTGGTGTTCTTAACGAACTTTGATCATCCTCTAAATTACGTTCTTAAGTCAATTTAAAAGAATTTAGCTAAAGCATACTTGCTTGAAATGAGGGTTTTCAATACCCACCTCAAGTTTTGAAATTTTGTCTATTATCACTTCGCTGTCAGTCCCGCCAACATTCACTTTTATACATTCTTCACGAGCTGCATTATAGTGCGTATCCAGCGCCGTACACTCAATTACCTCACCTGTTTTCATCGTTAATTTAATAGGGTATTGGTACATGCACGCAATTTCAACGTAGTCATGTTCATTGCAGCTAATCATAGTGTTTACCTGTTGGTGTTAATTAATTGTGATCATGGTTATCTTCTTAATTGTGCTTAATTGTTAGATCCTGGTGTCCTTAGATCCTTTTTTAGATCCTTATCGCTTTTAATGAAAACCGCTTTGGGGGCATTTTACATTTGCCCCCAAACCTCTAGGATTGTAAAAATAAAATTCTCTGCCTATCAATTCTGCAACCCAATTATTTTAAGATGCTGAAACTAAAATAAAACAGTAAAGCCCCAAAATATATCGCCAATGCCGAAAAAGCATTCTTAGATAAATCACCTGAGAATAATTCACAAGTGCCCTGCAACAAACCGCTGATTACCAGCCCTAGCCCGCCTGTGAACCTATAATTATTCAAATTCACCTTACCTTTTTCATCTGTTATAAATCGCAGATAACCAATAAGTATAAAAACACATCCAGCAAGTAATATGACTATTCTAAGGTTTTCCATAAATTAACCATGCTCTAATTTGTAGCCCAACACTCACCTAATAAACACAAGCTTAGGAAAATTCTAAATGACTCCTTTATTATTCCTATTGCTTGCTAGATACCGTCTTTTATTGGACGTATTCCTTAGCCAACTACAAAGTTGCAAACTTCATTCGAATATTCCTCAATAAACGCCGGCTTGTTTTTCAATGGTTCTGTAATATGCGGCGGTGATTGATCCATGAACGAAAAGTGCCCAGCACCTTTAGTAATGCGAACATCCACTGTTTGCCAATCGCCCATGGCCTGAGCCAACCATTCAATTTGAGTGGGAGGCGTGATGTTATCCTCTGAGCCCACCCACGCCAGAATTGGCACTCGTATGGCTTCAAGTGCTCTAGGAGCTTGGAAAAAACCGGTAGCTGGAGCCAACAATGCCAGTCGAGTTAATCTGTAGTCTGGCGCGATATTGACACGTATCCCAGGTCCGAGCCACATTTGACCTCCTACTAGAGCGAGAAGTGAAGTTGCACCAATAGAATGCCCTACACCTACAACTGTTGTGTTAGGTTCAACAAACGCATCGAGAGCGAGAGACAAGCGCCTCGCTCGGAGAGTCAATTCATCATCACTTGGAACTGGCGAAACAAGTCGCTCGAAATGTGGTGCAACAACCATACAACCGGATTCAGCTAATGCGTTCAAAAGCGTAACATGCCGCTCCGGCAAGCCACCTGATCCCACGGCAAAAAGCACCATGTGGGAAGTCTTTGTGGTTTCGTATAGCGAAACTGTAAATGACTCAGCTCCATCTTGAATTGTCTTTATTTGCATTAAAAACTTGCTCCTAGTTTTCATAACTTAAATTCGGGCGCCAACTTAGACACCTTAGACTCCATTTTAAAGATGGGATGTCCTTAGATCCCTTATAGTTTATAATAGCTTGGCTATTAATTAGAGAGCCTGTCCTTTTCATTTAATATTTGGGGTATTATGAGCCTGTTTTATGCTGATAGAGTTACAACTCCGGCCCTAGTTTTTTTTAAATGAACAAACTATTATTTTTTATCCTATTGACCTATTGCTGTAGCGCTTGGTCAGTAAGCAAGGCAACTTCAGTCGATAGTAGCTCAGATATAAGTAATATTATTGAGGAAATTGAACAGGCTAAATATTCTAACCCTGAACAAGCCAAAGCACTCGCCCTCGAATCGCTAAAAATCACCCAGTCCTACGACAACATCAAGCCACAAATACAACTTTATAAAATTTTAGGTGAATTAGAAATTGAACTCGCCAATTACGAAGCGGCGATCACCTACTTTTCTACAGGGTTATCATTAAGCGAAGGGATCAACAAACAAAGTTTAATGATCGATATGCTTAATGCCCTAACGAATTAACGAGACAGCCATGGTGAACAATTGAAATGAACCACATCCCCCAGCACACTCTTGATTTTATAAGGGATTCAGCCCCCTTTGATCTATTAGATGAGCAAGAAACCAAAATTTTGGCTCAATCAATCACTGTGGCATATTTTAGTCAGGAAGATGTCGATAGTATTTTGAAGCAGCAGCAAGGCGGGTTGTTTCTTATTAACGGTGGCCAGTATTCCATAAAAGATTCAGCAGAGCCTCAGCGTCACTTGAGTGAAGGTGATTACTTTGGTTGCGATAATTTGTGGCAAAAACAGCCTAATGAGATCAGTGTCAAAGTTGATAAGCCAGGCTTAGTCTATTGCCTCCCCAAAAAGAGCTTTACAGTGTGGGCAAAAAAGCATCCTAATATTGCCATTTTCTTTCAAAATTATACCTCTGAGAAAATCCATTCTGTACATCTAGATGATTCAAAATCTATGTGGTTGTATAAACCTATTAGCGAAGTGATCTCCGATGGTGTAGTGAGCGAGGACATACATAGCAGTATCTTACAGGGGGTGCAAAAAATGTCCCACAGCGGCGTGTCATCTTTGGTGATAACCGATAACCAATCTTTAGTTGGAATACTAACTGATAAAGATATACGTAATCGTGTTGTCGCAGAGCAAGCTGACGTCAACCTTGCCGTTAGTACTATTATGACCCATGAACCTATAAGAATTAGCGACCAGCACACCCTGTTTGATGCCTTGTGCGTTATGACAGAGCACAACGTACAACATTTGCCAGTGGTTAACAGCAACACGGGTATCCCTCTTGGTATGCTGACAGCCAGCGATATGATTCGTCATCAAAGAGGCAATGTTTTATTGGTTATTAACGAGTTAACCAAAGCGACCTCACTATATGACTTGACACGTTTATCCTGGCAGTTACCCCATTACTTTTCTAAACACGCCATTCGTTTAGGAGACTTTGATATCGCCGGCAAGGTTTTGTCCCAAGCAACTGATATTATGACTCGTAAATTGATTGTTTTTTATCAGCAACAACATGGCGAAGCTCCGCTAGAATATTGTTGGTTAGTGTATGGTTCCCAAGCACGGGAAGATCAAACCATGGGCTCTGATCAAGACAATGGTTTGTTGTTTTCACAAGAGCCAAACGCGCAGCAAGATAAGTATTTCGCCGATATGGCTGAGTATGTATGCAGAGGATTAGATAAATGCGGGATTAGGCTATGTACCGGTAATATAATGGCCAGCAATCCGAAACTACGATTGTCAGTAGATCAGGCCGTAAAACAAGCCCAAGAATGGGTATATGAGCCCAGTCCGCAAGCCATTTTGGACTGCAATATTTTTCTTGATGTACGGGCCGTAGCGGGTAATCGTTTTTTACTTGAACAACTGCAGACTAAACGCAAAGAATTACTTAAACAGTCTAGGTTTATTGCTGCACTGGCACGCCATGCTGGAGAGGCGCAAGTTCCCCTGTCGATGTTTCAGAAATTTATTTACAAAACGGGGCTGGATAGAAAAGACTGTATAGATTTGAAGCATAGTGGCGTGTCAATTATCAATAATTTGGTGCGTATTTATTCATTGGTCAATGGCTTAACTATGCCCGCTATTCCTCATCGGTTAGATGGATTGCTAGCCCACGCTGGAATGCCCAGTAAAGATGTCAAAAATATTCGGGATATCTGGTTATTACTAAATAGGTTGCGTTGGCGACATCAGATTCAAAATAAAGTCACTGATAATTACATCTCCATCAGTGACTTGTCATCTATAGAAAAATACCAGCTAAAGGAAGCATTGCGGGTTATTCGTCGCATGCAACAAATGGCAATATTTAAATTTACGGGCGGCTTACGGTAAGCACTGCACAGAGGAAATATTCGATGTGGCAAAAAATAAAACAATGGCTGGCTCCTCGCCCGCAAGTGCCACAAAAGTGGTTAAACATGCCGCTAGTCGAGATCCCTTTTTTATGTATCGATTTAGAACTGACGTCACTTGATTTGAATGATACCAAAATCCTGTCTATTGGTTGGGTTGAGGGTAAAGGTAAGCAGATATCCATGCAAAGTTGCTTTTATCAAGTGGTGTCTACGACTGCGTCATTAAACCAAAGCCCAGTAATACATGGGCTCACTGCCCAAGACATAGCTCAAGGGCAGCCGCTACGTGTGGCACTTGAAGCGCTTAAAGGCTTTGCTAGCAGTCATATTTGGGTGTTCCATTGTACCGGATTAGATATGACTGTATTAAACGGCGTATTTAAGAAATTAAATATCCCGTTGCCAACAGTAGTGACAGTAGACACTCTGCGTTTTGACTTATACCAATTAACGAAAAACTTGCGCCCACCGCCACTAAACGCAACGGTTTTACCTGTTTGCCGAGCTCGATATAATCTTCCTGCAGTACCTGCCCATAACGCCTTAGATGACGCGATGGCGACAATGGAATTACTTTTCGCGCAGATTCAAAAATTTGCCCCCGCTAAACACAACACCTTAGAAAGTTTATTGGTAACCGATGCTATTGATGTATTTCCTGCTAATGAAATATGAATAAATAACCTAGGTAACTAACCTCAATTCGGGATAATCGACTTGAAAAATGTTTGAAATCTAAAGCATCAACAATAGAGTTACCAGTCTATCGATAAGTATCGATAATTGACCTTTAATTAGAGCAACATATTTTTCCTTGATACGGATCAAGTCGGAATGAATAGTCTATGAAACCATAGTGTTGAAGTACCTGACACCGGAGGATAGATTGCTTGTAAGCAGCATCAAACGATTAGGTATTATTGCTTGGGTATTGAGATCAAACCGACTCTGTTCCATGAAACGTACTAACAGATTAACGCAACACTTTTAACATAAGGGTTATCATGAGAGTAAAGGCTTGGCAGCTTATCAGCAGTATCCTGTTCATCACTATCGTCAGTGTACTGCTCCAAGTTCCCAGGGAAACCTGGGGGACCGCAGCAACTGTCAGCCTAATATTGGGTGCTTCGGCTTTAGCATGTATGGCGACCTCCTGCTCCTTATCTAGCCGCTGGGGCTTTGTTGAACAGTTATTTGGCGGTTTGGATCAACTCTATCAGACCCACAAATGGCTCGGTATATGGGCGCTTGTCTTCGCCGTTTATCACTTTGTTTTTAAGGCTAATCTCGATTCCTGGGATGTCGCGCCTATTCTCGAGCTACCCAAATACTGGACGCGGCTGGTACGTCAACTCAGCATCGCGGCGCTAGGCCTTATTGTGCTGCTAGCATTGAATCGTAACATTCCTTACAACGTCTGGCGTTGGTGGCATAAGCTCTCCGGCCCGCTGTTTTTCATTGTCATCCTGCATTGGCTAAGTATTAAATCACCCATCACGTTACAGAGTCCGGCTGGTATCTGGTTAGCGCTGCTGTGCACTATAGGTGTGCTTGCGGCTCTATACAAACTGGTTCTGTATCCTTTTTTCGCCTCAGGTGGCGAATATAAAGTAGCCTCAGTGTCTCATGGCAATAATGCGGTGCACCTGAAGCTCGAACCAGTTCACAGTGGCTTTGCATTCGAGGCCGGCCAGTTCGGCTTTCTGGCCATGAAAGAAACAGGCTTGCGAGAGCCCCATCCATTTACCATCGCCAGCGCACATTCCGACACTGGGCAGATTCATTTTGTGATCCGCGCATTAGGCGACTACACGCGCAAGTTAAGTGAACAGGTTAAAGTCGGTATGATGGCCGATGTATATGCACCGCACGGTCGCTTTAAGCGAATACCAGATGCACAGACTGAGATTTGGATTGGTGCAGGAATAGGTATATCACCTTTTATTTCCTGGTTGAATGATAAAACTATTGGTCGCTTTGAATGCGCGACTTTGGTCTATTGCTTCGATCCGTCACGTGCTTTTCCTAGTGTTGAACGCATGCAGGAAATAGCCGCTGATTCCGGGGTACAGTTTATATCCAACCCAAGTAATAGTGACGCATTAGAAGCGACAATTCGCCAAGTGGTAACTGAAGTAGATCCACAGCAGGTCAAAATCAGCTTCTGCGGTCCAAAAGGGCTATTGAAACACGTTAAAAAATTGATGGAAGAAAATGGTATTCCTTTAGAAAACATCCGTTATGAGTTTTTTGAATTTCGATAGCCTGCGCAACATCAAAAGGGCGCCAGTCACAAGCTAAAAAGGGGTTGCTTGCTTCACAATACTATTGAGCAAGCAAAAGCGATTTTATCTATAAAATATGAATAGATTCAAAAAACTGTTTTACATTCGGCAGGCACTCCAGCGCAGCTAGGAAATCCGCGGGCACTTCTATTTCACTGACTACAGAGGCGTTTCCCCAACGACCGTCCGCTTTCAGAGCATTTCATAAACTTAGCTTTTTGAAAAGATTAATCTAGATTTGACATATTTTAAAATGACTATCTCTTTATGCAGATTTAATCGCGCACGCATCTACCGTTGTAAACGAAATTTTTATGCTTAAAAGCAACTAAAACCACCATTCTAATAGACATTTGTTTAAGCGGACTTTCTGACATTCAAGGGGTCTACAAAAATATTCATTGCAATTAATTAGACGATCGGTCTAATATAAATCTATGACAACCTTAGTGATTAAACCAAGACGTGGACGCCCCCCCAAAGTGGCACGGGAAAACTACGATACCAGAGCAGAACTTATCCGCAGTGGCGTAGAGCACCTAACGGAGTTTGGTTTTTCCTCTTCGGGGATAGAACCAATATTAAAAAAGGTCGGTGTGCCTAAAGGTTCCTTTTATCATTACTTTGCCAGTAAAGAAGCATTCGGCGAAACGGTTATTGCTCACTACGACGGATATTTTTCTGGCAAGTTAGACATGCACCTTTTAAATACTGATTATTCCCCTCTTACGCGACTTCAAAAATTTGTGGATGACGCTGTGCAAGGCATGACTCGACATGATTTTAAACGTGGCTGTTTGGTGGGTAATTTAAGCCAAGAAGTTGATGCGTTACCATCAGGATTCCGCACTCTACTAACAGCAATTTTTGTGAGCTGGCAACAACGAGTCAGAACCTGCTTAATCGAAGCGCAAGCATGTGGTGAAGTGGCTCACAATGCAGATTGCACTCAAGTAGCTGAGTTTTTTTGGATTGGATGGGAAGGAGCTGTCAGCCGGGCTAAGCTAGTTGAAAACGCCGAGCCATTGCGGCTTTTTATTCAATATTTTTTACAAACATTACCTAAGTAAAAATTTTTTAACTATTAATAGACGAACGGTCTAAATTGGAGAGCATATGTTTAAAGGCATCTTAATTAACAAAGACGATGATGGTTATCACGCTGCGCTACAAGACATTGACGATAGCACTCTGCCTGAGGGTGATGTCAGCGTGAAGGTTTTATACAGCACGTTGAACTATAAAGATGGACTTGCCATTACCGGTAAAGCGCCGGTTGTTCGTTCATTTCCAATGATACCTGGGATTGACTTAGTGGGTGTAGTTGAGCAAAGCGATAGTAGCCAATTTAAGGTTGGTGATTTGGTGATCCAAAATGGCTTTGGCGTCGGTGAAACTCACTGCGGCGGATTAGCCCAAAAGGCACGCTTAAAAAGCGATTGGCTTATCCCCTTACCTGCGGCTTTCACGCCAAAACAGTCCATGATCATCGGTACCGCGGGTTATACGGCCATGTTATGCGTCATTGCCCTTGAGAAAAACGGCGTGACACCCGACAAAGGTAAAATCCTAGTCACAGGAGCCAATGGTGGCGTAGGTAGCTTTGCTATTTCGATACTCGCCAAACTAGGCTACACAGTAGTTGCCTCAACCGGTCGCATGGAAGAAGCTAGCTATTTGCAGTCACTTGGCGCTAGTGAAGTTATACACCGGGACACTTTATCAAGCCCAGGCAAACCTTTGGCTAAAGAGCGTTGGGCTGGGGCAGTCGATTCCATAGGTAGTCATACCCTAGTTAATGTATGTGCCAGTATCCAATATGGCGGAACAGTAGCCGCCTGCGGTTTAGCCCAAGGTATGGATTTTCCCGGGTCCGTAGCCCCATTTATTTTACGAGGTATCACCCTGGCAGGCATTGACAGCGTTATGCGCCCAATTGCCGACAGAAAAGAAGCATGGCAACGCTTAGGTGAGATTTTAGAACCAAGTGTGTTTGACGACATCGCTAAGGAAATCAAACTAGATACAGTAGTAGCAACCGCAAACCAGCTATTAGCCGGCAAGGTGCGCGGCCGTATTGTGGTTGATGTACAAGCAGATTAGGCAACGATTTGGCTTAATAGCAAGTAGATGCCGTGTCATTTTTAGTTAGAGCTGGTGTTAACTAGCCCTATTTTTGTTGCTCTATACAGGTTAAGAGGATGCTATTAGTATCAGCGCATGCTCTTAATTTATAGCCTCAGCCATTGAGGCTATAAATTACATCCACAAAACAAAGTTATCACTTCTCATACCCAAGTATCACTTAACAGATTTTTAACATCTCGTTAATAGTCTTTAATAGTTCCATCAAAACGCAGCAACAGCTGCAAACAAACTTAAATACGAGGAACTTAACCATGTTGAAAATTGTTAAAACTTCTATCGCTATCGCAACTATCTCTTTATTAACAGCGGGCAACGCTCAAGCTGATGTAGGCGAAGCATTACAAAACATCTGTACTATCGTTAAAGCAGATGACAAAGGCGAACTACGTAAAAAAATGAAACGTGTTCAGTCTGACTTTAGACTTAAACTTAAAGATTACTACACAGGCGTAACTTGTGGTGGTAACAGCCTTATTCGTACAGCTATGCTTAACGGCGCAGTTGAAACAGGTACCTTGATGGTCAAGAAAATGCCTAAAGGTGACTTAAGCTCACCAGAAAGTGACGGCAAAACAGTATTAGCTTGGGCTTCTGAGAATGGTTTAGATGCATCACCAATAGTTGCTGCACTTAACGACAGAATATAAGCTTCGAGCTTCGAGCTTCGAGCTTCGAGCTTCGAGCTTCGCAAAGAATTGTTCGCGAACGAACTAAACGTTCAACATGGTAGGTGAGTAGCATTCTTTTTAAATAGAAAGCTGCTCACCTTTTAAAAATGGCCTCTTTTGAGGCCTTTTTTTTTATGCGTAAAGATAAAAGAATATTCACCACAGAGGAAAAGGAGGACACATAGAAAAAGAATTAATTCTTAACATTTTATCCCTCTGTGCAGCGCAGCGCTCCGTGCCCTCTGTGGTTCAAACGCTTTTAAGGCTGAAGATCTAAAAGATTCAAAA
The DNA here is from genome assembly GCF_000314995.1 of Paraglaciecola arctica BSs20135. Taxonomy (GTDB): domain Bacteria; phylum Pseudomonadota; class Gammaproteobacteria; order Enterobacterales; family Alteromonadaceae; genus Paraglaciecola; species Paraglaciecola arctica. The sequence continues at coordinate 132,206 of NZ_BAEO01000010.1, forward strand.
AATTAACCACAGAGGAAAAGGAGGACACAGAGAAAAAGAATTAATTCTTAACAATCTATTCCTCTGTGCAGCGAAGCGCTCTGTGCCCCTGTGGTTCAAATGCTTTTAAGGCTGAAGTTCTAAAAGATTCAAGAAATTAACCACAGAGAAAAGGAGGACACATAGAAAAAGAATTAATTCTTAACAATCTATTCCTCTGTGCAGCGAAGCGCTCTGTGCCCTCTGTGGTTCAAACGCTTTTAATCTTAAGCTTTTAAACTCGAAGCTGCCTTTAAGGCCTCAACGTCATCTTACCTTTTACTTCTCGATTCATGACTTTATTCAAAGCATCTTTGGCGTTTTCTAAAGGTACTACATCATCAACTACCACTTTTACTTTACCTTGCACATACCACATTAATAACTCTTTCATGTTATCTGCAAATTCTTTGGGTTGATGCTGGGTAAACGAACCCCAAAAAACGCCCATTACCGAATAACCTTTCACCAAGGCTAAATTCACTGGGAATTCTGGAATAGTCCCACCAGCAAAGCCAACGACTAATAATCGACCGTTCCAAGCCATGCTTCTTGAACAGGCGTGAAAAGTATCGCCGCCTACACATTCATAAACTACATCAACACCTTTACCATCGGTCACTTCTTTAATAGCCGTTTTTAAATCGGTTTCTGTGTAGTTAATTAGAATGTCGGCACCATTTTCTTTGGCCATATCTAACTTTTCTTGAGTAGAGCAAACCGCAATAACAGTCGCCCCCATTTCTTTACCTATTTGCACCGCGGCCAAGCCAGTTCCACCAGCAGCACCAGTAACCAATAGCGTTTCGCCAGGCTTGATTTGAGCACGTTGTTTAAGTGCGTGATGGGCAGTTGCATGAGCAGTTACTAACGCTGCAGCTTCTTCATCAGGAATTTCATCAGGAATAGGCATAATGTGCGTAGCAGGGCATAACACTTTTTCAGCGTAGCCACCTAACATGACCATGGCAATCACTCGCATACCCACTTTAAGGTAAGGGACACCCTCGCCTACCTCACTTATCACGCCTGCAACTTCATTACCCGGTATAAAAGGGAATGGAGGTTTCATTTGATACAAACCTTGTACCAATAGTCCATCAGGAAAGTTAACGCCACATGCTTTAACGTCGACTACCACATGGCCTTTTTTGACCACTGGATCTGGTACATCTTTATATTGTAATTGCTCTACTGGGGCAAATTCTTCACATACTATGGCTTTCATTACATTCTCCGTGAAATGTCTGGTATTCCAACCCCCGTTTTAGGGGCTGTTACATTATTGGGTTAGTTTTAAGGCGTATTGGGCCAAAGGTTTAACAATTGCACCTACAGCTTGAGCTTCTTTATTAGATGCATTTCCATCTTCAGCTCGTTTTGCCACACCTTGGGCAATAGCCCCTAAACGGAAAAAACTAAAAGCTAAATAGAAATTCCAATTGTCGATTTTGTCGATACCCACTAATTTGCAATAAGCATCCACATATTCTTGTTCTTCTGGGATCCCCAAGGGTGCCCTTTCAATTCCGCCTAAGCCTGTGGCTTTGCCGACATTTTCAGGCAAACGTAATTGCATACACTGATAAGCTAAATCAGCATAAGGATGTCCTAAAGTGGACAATTCCCAATCCAACACGGCCAAAATTTTAGGCTCTGTTGCATGAAACATTAAATTATCCATACGATAATCACCGTGCACCAGTGACACTTTGCCATCATCTTCTGGCAAGTGTTTCTCTAGCCAAGCGATGAGCTGATCCATTTCGGGGATATCTTGAGTTTCTGACAACTTATACTGCTTACTCCAACGGCTAAATTGACGTTCGTAATAGTTGCCGGGTTTGCCGTAATCACTCAAACCCACAGCATCAACATCCACACTATGTAGCGCAGCCATCACCTCAACCATTTCTTGATACATTTGACTGCGTATTTGTTTGTCGGAAATTTCTGGTAATGCACTATCCCAAAACACCCGCCCATCGACATATTCCATGATATAAAACATGCTGCCAATTAGGGATGTGTCTTCACAAAGGTGGTAGACCTTGGCCACTGGTACATTTGAGTTTTCGAGTGCAGCCAATACTTTATATTCGCGGTCAACGGCATGGGCAGACTTAAGTAACTTACCCGGCGGCTGACGACGCAAAACATATGACTGTTTGGCGGTGGTTAATTTAAAGGTGGGGTTTGATTGCCCACCAGCAAATTTTGTTGCCGTAACAGGCCCTTCAAAACCCGCCACATGTTGGGTTAAGTAGTCTGCCAAAAGCTGCTCGTCTAATTGATCAACTGAGCCTCTATCAGTCATAACATTTTCCTCTTTATTAAATCGATTTTAAGCATTTTTATCTTTGATTAGGTTTCGGCCTAATTGCATCATATGCACTTCATCAGGACCATCAGCTAAACGGATAGTTCGCGCATAAGCATAAGTGGCAGACAGAATAAAGTCTTGGCTAGTTCCCGCCGCACCGTGCATTTGAATTGCCTGATCAATAACATTACAGGCCATTCTAGGTGCAACAATTTTAATCGCAGCAATAATATTGCGGCTGACTTTGTTGCCGTATCTGTCCATGTTATCTGCAGCTTTTAAGGTTAACAGACGTGCTTGTTCAATGTCACAATGCATTTGCGCAATACGTTCACGGATAGACTGTTGTTTACTTAAAGGTTGACCAAATGCAACACGACTATCTACACGTTCACAAGCCAAGTCTAGGGCGCGCTGTGCACAACCAATCAATCGCATACAATGGTGTATTCTTCCCGGCCCTAAACGACCTTGAGCAATAGCAAAACCTTCTCCTTCACCCACCAATAAATTGGCAGCAGGTACGCGTACATTATCAAATGATACCTCTGCGTGCCCGACAGGTTCATCATAGTGCCCCATTGCGGCCATAGGACGAATGACAGTGACACCCTTAGTATCCAATGGCACTAAAATCTGTGATTGTTGCGCATGACGAGCGGCAGATGGATCAGTTTTACCCATCACCACCATGATTTTACAATTGCTGTTCATCGCACCGCTGGTGTACCACTTAAGGCCGTTTATGACATATTCGTCCCCATCGCGCACAATAGAAGTTTCGATGTTAGTGGCATCTGAGGAAGCAACCGCTGGTTCGGTCATTGCAAAAGCAGAACGAATTTTGCCTTCAAGTAAAGGCACTAACCATTTTTTCTTGTCTTCCTCTGAACCGTAACGTGCTAATACTTCCATATTGCCAGTATCAGGAGCGCTACAATTAAATACTTCACTACTCCACATCACTCGGCCCATAAGCTCGCATAAAGGAGCGTATTCCAGATTACTTAAGCCGGCGCCATATGGCAGGTATTCTTCAGGTAAAAACAGGTTCCATAAACCAGCATCTTTAGCTTTTTGTTTAAGAGCCTCAATCATTGGAGGCGTAGTCCAGCGATCCGCATTATTATGAACAGCGTCAATATATTCCTGCTCAACAGGGTATATATGCTCATCCATAAAGGCTTGTAGGCGGTCGATTAGTTTTTGCGATTTGTCGGAGTAATCAAAATTCATAGTTGTCTTTCCTTTAGCTAAAGGTGATGGAGTCCAGTCTATCTGGACTGTCTAAATGTGGAATATTGTTAAAGCTTGCTAAACGTATAGTGCTTTTGTTGAAGTAAAAATGGCTGAAGCTAGTGTTGCGAACTTGCATATTCAGTTCTATCACCTGCTTAGCATCCAGACCTAATACCAAGCTCATTAACATGGATATGGCCCCTCCCGAACTCACAATCAAAATGGGCTTATCACTTTGTTGTTGGCAAACCCCATGTAAAGCGCCTTGCACTCTACTTTTAAAATCTTGCCAGCTTTCATCTAAGGTATCTTTGGGCAATAATTCATCAGACCATGCGTGCATTGCTAGCTTCAACAAGCGGTAAAAATCAGCGGGTTTGGGGTTGTCTGGCAAACGACTTTGTGGGTTTAATGACAAATAACTATTGCCAATATTTTTAAAATCAAATTCATTGAACCCAGTATCTACTGTAACATCAGGAGCTTGACTTAAGCCTTCTACAATACCTTGGGTTGTTTCTCTATGGCGCACCATATCTCCCATAAATGCCTGGGAGAAGGTAATATCTCTTGCCGTGAAGTATTCACCTAACCAGCGAGCCTGTTGATGACCAAGTTCACTTAATTTGTCGTAATTTTTGGCTCCAAATGAAGCTTGTCCATGACGGACTAAATAGAATTCAGACACGTATTCACCGTTAATTTTATAACTGCTTCGATAGTATTCTTTATAGATCTATTAGTTGAATTTATTATTTTAATTAAATTACATTTCATATAGTTATATCGTCAACTAAAACAACCAAGCTTGATCACTTACCAGCCACTGTATAATCAGTCTAAGCACAGCTTTATTTAACAAAATTCTAGAAGTAAATTTATTGCTGAATAAACGGTTAAATTAAGTTAGCAACCAAACTGAGATACCTTGGTATATGCTTCATATTGCTGAACCTGCTACTTTGGTGTAACAGTAAAAAACCCTTTAAATTCATATCACCTTAGTTAGATTTTTAAGCCAGCTTTTTACTATCCTAAAACATGAAACCACCAACACTCTTCTGATGCTACCTTCTGTAATGCCCATCAACAAACAATGACCTCGCTTGACTCAAGTGTTTTAATCATAAGCAGGACTAATAACATATATAACTGTGAGCTATATTAGCTAATCACACAATTTCACTAACATTTCAATAACCAATCATTTACTTTTCACTATTATTGTTGGTAAAGTTACAGGTCTGATGAGTGGATTTATTGAGTTTCAAAGCTAAACAGGGATCCACTATTTGTCATTTTTTTACTAAAAGCCAAAAAAGAGAACGCATCGATGAATAAAAACACGGTCAATAACCTACCTAGTGCAAACAAAGCCTTTAGAAAAACACTATTAGTTTCAGCTGTATTAAGCGCTTTAAGCGCGACTACTCTTCAAGCCCAAGAAAATGATGTCGACGAAGCCGAAAAAGGAGGCATTGAGCGGATTTTTGTTACGGCCTCAAAACGCCAGACAGGATTACAACAGACGCCAATAGCGGTCTCAGTAACCAGTGGCCAAGCTGTAGAACAAGCCAAAGTGTTAGATATTGGTGATTTACAAGTATTAGTCCCTACTTTAAGAGTGACACCATTACAACGCTCAATAAACACTGGTTTTGCTATTCGTGGATTTGGTAATGGTACCAACAATACGGGTATTGAACCTTCAGTAGGTGTTTTCATCGACGGTGTATATCGTTCACGTGCTGCCGCTTTAATTGGTGACTTACCTAAACTTCAACAAATCGAAGTATTAAGTGGTCCTCAAAGTACACTTTTTGGTAAAAATGCTTCTGCCGGTGTTATCAGTGTGCGTACCGGTGGTCCGTCTTATGATATGGAAGGTAAGGTTGAGGCCAGCGTCGGAAACTATAATCAACGACTACTTCGTGGTTATTTCTCAAATGGCATATCGGATAACCTAGCGTTTAGTGTGTCTGGTGGCATGAATACGCGAGATGGTTACTCAGAAAGTATTTCTGGTATTGGAGACGTCAACGATCGTGATCGTTGGAACTTACGTGGTCAACTGCTTTATGAACCAACCGAAGATGCGACATTCCGTTTTATAGCTGATTATAGTGAAATTGACGAAGTTTGTTGTACTACCGCAGGTTTTGTTAATGGACCTACAGCTCCCGCTATTGAGGCACTTGGTGGTTTAGTCACTTCTGATGAAGACCCCTTTTCTTACGAAGTGGCACTAAACAATGACCCAACAAATCATGTAGAAGACAGTGGTATCTCTTTACAAGCAGATATCGATTTTGATGGTTTTGTGTTTACTTCTATTTCAGCCTATAGAATTAACGATTCTGGTTTCTTAAATGATGTTGATTTTACCTCTTTGGATATTCTTGTCGAAGAAGCCAACGTTGAAATAGATACACTTACTCAAGAATTTCGTTTGACCTCGACTGGCGATAACAAATTAGACTGGATGGTGGGTGCGTTTTACTTCGACGAAAATGTTGATACCACAGGTGACGTATTAACTTACGGCACTATGGCTAGACCTTATTTCGATGTATTGAATTCATTTAACCCAGCAACAAATGGTCTCTTTGATACCCTAGAGGCATTGTACCCCGCACTCAATCCAGGGGACATTTTGGGCGCAGGTTCAACAATAGCCAATGATTTTATACAAGATAACCAAGCCTATTCATTATTTGTTAATTTTGATTATCACTTAACAGATAATTTTACTGCTACTTTAGGGGTCAGTTATACCAAGGATGAAAAAGAAATCACCCTTGAATCAGAAAATACCGACGCACTTTCTCAAGTCGATTTTAATAATGATTTAACAGTTTATGGTGTACCACTTTACCAAGTATTTATGGGTCAAGGTATGCCGGAAGCCGTTGCACTCGGTACTGTTGAATCTTTGAAAGCCTTTCAATTCCAGCCACAAATGCTGGAATTACCTAATGCGGCTGAATCCAATAAAACCAGTGATGACAAAATAACTTGGTCACTTCGTGGGGCGTACACTTTTAATAAAAATGTTAACTTCTTTGCCACTGCGGCTACGGGATTTAAAGCCTCTTCATGGAATTTATCACGTGATTCTCGTCCGTTTCCTTCAGATCAGGCTGCAATTGAAGCCATTCCCAGCTTACAGCTACCCAACCAATCTTACGGTACGCGATATGCTAGCCCTGAAGAAGCGACAGTATATGAGCTAGGTATTAAGTCTAACTTCTCAAGCGTGTCATTTAATGCCACAATTTTCGATCAAACAATTGAAGGTTTCCAATCGAGTACTTTCTTAGGAACTGGTTATGTGCTTTCAAATGCCGGTGAACAAAATACTCGAGGCATTGAATTTGACTCTAAGTTCCTAGTTACAGATGAATTGACTATCACCTTTGCAGGTACTTTACTTGACCCTGAATATGTTTCCTTTGTTGGTGGACAAGATGAGAATGGACCAGCTGACTTGTCTGGTACAACAGTTCCTGGTGTACATGAGAAAAGTATTGTTGCCGGTGTTACCTATGACTTAGAGTTTGATAACGGGATCTACGGTTATTTACGTGCTGATTATATCTACGAAAGTAATGTCCGCGCGGTAGGTAATATCCCCGATACCGTAAGGCGTCAAGTCAATACATTGAATGTCAGTGCCGGTCTAAATTTCGAAAACGGTGTATCGCTACAACTTTATGTTCGTAACCTTACTAATGATGAGTATTTCCTGACATCATTCCCACGCCCAATTCAATCTGGCAGTCTTCAGGTCTACCCGAATCAACCCAGAACATTTGGCGCAAGTATCTCTTATACGTTTGACTAAGTGATAAACATTTAAATCCCAACATTGGAGCCGGCATTTGCCGGCTTTTTATTGTTTGAAATAATTAAATGTGTTTTTAATACCACTTACACAACGTACTAGTAAATAAAGTAAACTTACTTCTCAAGACACAGTGAAAATGTGTGAAGCCGATCAAGGATAAATAACTCTATTCGTGAACCCTGCCAGTTATTGTGGATTTACTCCCCAATTTAAAAAACATGAGATCTTGTATAGTAAACACAGTAACCAAGGTTTTGTCGTATTAGTTTTCCCTCACACGACTTTAACCAAGAAGACAAGAGTGAAGTTAAAACAGGGCAAATTTGCCGATTAACCTACGGGGTTAAATTTCCCATGTTTGAAGCGATCCCGGTGCAAGGTGAAGAGGCGGATCCTTTATATCGGATGTTAGCCAATAAATCAGAGCAAGCACTCAAGTGGAACTTTTTTAAATACCTAATAGATAAAAATGGCAATATTGTTAATGCTTATGCCTCTGCAGTTAAACCTACAGATAAGGCATTAGTAGATGATATTGAAAAGGCGTTACAGCTTTAATCCATCCCATCTTTTAATCGCAACTTACACTATAACTTATCAAGCGAACACTGCTGTGTTCGCTAACTGTTCGCATGTGTTCGCTAAGTGTTCGGTCACCTCTAACCCTCCTCCCAAAAACTACTAAACCATTGTAATAATTAACTATTATTAGTTGGCAAGGCCTTTGCAGTACCTTTACTTAATACTATTACAGAAAACTTTTGTAATAGTACAAATAAACAAGAGCTACAAAAAATAGTAACGGGATCAACAAAGTGAATATGCGCAACACAGCAGGACAAGACAGGATGATTGAAAAAGCCACGCTTCCCTATACAAAAACCATGGTAAGTATTGCAATAATCATAGTGATTGTTACTGCCTTGTTTTATGCATGGCCAAATTTGACCCGTTTATTTAGTGCCGACCAAACGATATCTCAAGCTCAACTACGATTTGCTAAAGTACAACTAGGTGATTTGCAACGTGATGTGTCAGTCCAAGGTAAAGTGATTGCTGCCAATAGCCCCACTCTTTTTGCCCCCTCATCAGGCATAGTCAGTTTACAAATCAAAGCTGGCGATACAGTACAAGAAGGTCAAGTATTGGCCTCGATATACAGCCCTGAACTCACCAATAAGCTCTCGCAAGAAGATGCAACTTATGATCAACTAGCCATTGAAGTGGGCCGTCATAGAATACAAATAAAGAGTTCGCTGCTGAATAATCAACAGGCCATAGAGTTGGCATTGGTAAATCTTGAAGCATCACAAGTCGAAAAAAACAGAGCCGAATTAAGTATCCAAGATTCGTTGATCAGCCAACGAGAACTCGAAGAAAAAGTCGCCGCATTTAAACGTGCCGACCTTGCCTATCGTCATGCTTTGCAAAATCATCAATTACAAAAAGAAAGCATGGAGTTTGATCTTAAAAGCAAACAATCTCAGCTCGAACGTCAGGAGTTTGTGGTGACAGATTTACGTAGGCAAGTGGCCAACTTATCTATCACCTCCCCTACCAGCGGCATTATTGGCAGTGTCAATATCCGCGAAAAAGACACAGTTGCTCTCAATGCCCCGCTTTTGACAATCATTGATCTGAGTATCTTTGAAGTAGAAGTCATGATCCCCGAGAACTATGCAGATGATTTAGGCATAGGTCTTAAAACAGAAATAAGTTTTAACGGCCAAACCCACATGGGCGAAGTGACAGCTATATCCCCCGAAGTATTTGAAGGCCAAGTTGTTGGTCGTATACGTTTCGAACAAACAGATTTAGCTGGGCTACGCCAAAATCAGCGAGTGACGGCGCGGGTGTTAATCGAATCCAAAGAAAACGTGCTTAAGGTAAAACGTGGGGCTTTTGTTGAATCAGGCGGCGGACGTATTGCCTATGTGGTCAACAACCACAGCGCCACTAAACGCAACATTCAACTTGGTGCCAGAAGCATAGGCGAAGTGGAAGTGTTAAGCGGCCTCGAACAGGGAGATGAAATTATCATATCCAGCATCTCGCAATTCAATGATAGCGAATTAATCAGTATCACCAATTAATCAAAACCTATTGCTCAGTTATGGCAGGAGAATCAAGATGTTAAAAATGGAAAATGTCAGTAAGATTTATCGAACTAATCTAATCGAAACACATGCACTGCGCAAAGTAGATTTGCATATAGGTGCTGGTGAATTTGTCTCGGTAACTGGCCCTTCAGGATCGGGTAAAACCACTTTTTTAAACTTGGCAGGTTTGCTTGAAACCTTTGAAGAAGGTGACTTTTATTTAGATGGTCAGAATGTAAAAGGCTTAAGTGACAATCAACTATCCGAGCTCAGAAATGAAAAAATAGGTTTTATTTTTCAGAGCTTTAATCTTCTACCAGAATTACCCCTTTTCGATAACGTCGATGTACCTTTACGATATCGCGGCTTTAATGCCAAAGAACGTAAAGAACGTATCGAAAATGCCTTAGAAATAGTGGGATTATCGTCGCGTATGCAACATCTTCCCACGCAACTTTCTGGTGGTCAGCAACAACGTGTGGCCATTGCCAGAGCGATTGCGGGACAACCTAAGTTTTTGTTAGCCGATGAACCTACCGGAAATTTGGACTCACTGATGGCACAACAAGTCATGGAGCTACTAGAAAAGATCAACCAACAAGGTACGACTATTATTATGGTGACTCACGATGAGCAACTCGCTCGCCGAGCCCATCGTAATATCCAAATTTTTGATGGTCAGGTAAGTGACTTAGCAAAAGACCAAACCGACGTATTAATCCAATCAGAATAGGAGCCATAAAATGTTTGCATATAACGCAAAACTGGCTTTTAAAAGCCTCAACGACAGACCATCCTTAACCATACTGATGGTGGCTGCCATTGCTATTGGACTAGGTCTATTTATGACCACGCTGACGTTAGCCCATCAAGCTGGAAAAATTCCTATCCCACATATCAGTCAACAGATTCATTTGGTGCAGTTGGATAATCGCGAAGTGACAGCTGACGATGCTGAAAACTTTAATGAAATGGTTGACCTCACTTATCAGGATACTAACAATTTACTAAATTTAAATATGGCTGGTGCAGAACAAACTTTAGTTTGGAATAGCTACGGTATTTTAAACGTAGAGGAGCAAAATATTCAGCCGCTACGCTCATCAATAGTGGCGACTAATCATGCCTTTTTTAACATGTTTGAAGTGCCATTTTTATATGGTAAAGCTTGGGATAGTGACGCCGACCAATTTGCTCAAGCCGTTATTGTTTTAACCAAAAAAAGTAACGATTACCTCTTTGGTGGCACAAATAGTGTAGGCCAACAAGTACGACTCAACACCCAAGTGTTGACTGTTATTGGTGTATTAGACGACTGGTTTTTAGCACGAAAGTTCTATGATCGCAGTTACTACCAAGCCTTTCCAGATCAAGGATTAATACCCAGCAACTTTGCTTTTGACAATAATTTTCCTCGCAACGCGCGTTTTGATTGTTGGTCAACCACAACAAATCCTAGAAAATTTACTAACAATTACCTGACGGAGTTAAAAACCTCTGAGTGCGCTTGGATCACCTTTTGGGCGAAATTACCCAATAACACCAAAGAGGATTATCAAACACAACTTGGCCAATATATTGATTCCCAAAAACTCCTAGGACGTTTTCCACGTAAAAACCAATACTTTCTAACCAATATTAATGAGCAACTGAGCATTATTAGTAGCATGGGCGGAAGGCAGCAAATGCTTGGTGTTATCAGCTATATGTTTTTTGCAGTTTGTCTAATCAACGCAGTGAGTATCTTACTAGCCAAATTTATGCGCCGCACTAAAGAAGTAAGTTTACGTAGGGCATTAGGGGCTAAAAAACGTACCATTTTGCAACAACACCTAATTGAAGTGATTTTGATTGGTGTCATAGGTGGTTTATTCGGTATAGCAGTGACATACCTAAGTTTACAAGCTATGTTACGAGTCAATTTATACGCCAGTGACTACATGCGCACTGCTGCAGACCTAATGCCCTATCACCAAATGGATTGGGAAATGATTATGATGGCTTTTTCTGTATCAGTCGGCTGTACCCTCTTAGTCGGCTTGTATCCCATATGGCGGATTTGCAACGTGTCGCCAGCCAGTCAGTTAAAAGCACAATGATGTATTTTCCCTTTTACTTTTTACCCTTATGTAAAGCCGCTCTATATTTAGCGGCATCAATAGATTAGGTGAACACTATGGAATTTAGACCGATTTTATTAAGTATCAAACACAATAAAGCCATTGCTATGTTAGTGATTATCCAAGTGGCAATCACACTCACTGTGTTGAGTGGTTCATTGTTAATGACAACCTCGACTCTAAAAGAATGGAACCTACCTTCAGGTATCCCTCACGATAATATAATCTCAGCCGTACCACAATTTTATGACTTGGATGTTGATGTTCGCCAAAGTGTGGTGGATGACTTAGCAGGAATTAAGGCACTACCAGGCGTCATAAACGCAAGCCCTGTCACGCAACGACCATTTGACGCTCAAGGTATCCAAAAAGTTTATTTAGATGCGACAAATGAAGCCCAAGAATACGATACCAACATTTTTACTGGCGATGCTAACTTTCATGAAGTATTACAACTTTCACTGATTGAAGGACGTCTTTTCAGAGAAAATGAAATCGTAACAGGCAAAAAGGATGAACTGAACGCAACTCCCCCTATTGTGATGGTAAGTGAAGATATGGCGAAGGCTTTGTTCCCAGATGGCGATGCGTTAGGCAAAACCATCTGGTTAGCTAAAGGCGCTTCACCTGTCGAGATAATTGGCATATATAGCAATTTTATGAACGGTGAACGGCTCAACTATTTTGGCCAATCCTATCGCACAGTTTTACAGCCGCTAGTCACTTGGCAAAACAGAGAAGATCCAAGTTATTTGATCAGAGTCGAAGATGGTATGGCCGAAGGGTTGCTAGAAACTGTACGTAACCAGTTATACCAAATAGACGGTCGTTATATAAATCAAGTCGAAGTCTTAACCCGTACCCAAAAGCGCATGTATGATGGGCGCGGGAGCCACGCCATTATGTTATTAGTGATCAGTATTATACTATTGTTAATTACCGCCTTTGGCATGGCTGGACTTGTATCATTTTTAGTCACCCAACGACAAAAACAAATCGGCACTAGGCGCGCATTAGGGGCAACTAAATGGGACGTTGTGCGTTATTTTATGTTGGAAAACGGCATACTAACTTCTATTGGTATCTTGACCGGTTTAGTATTAAGTATTGTATTTGCTTTTGTGCTTACCGAAGATAGTGGTGTCAACATACTGGATATGAGTTATATTTTCGCTACTGCTTTTTTTATACTATTAATCAATCAGTTAGCAGTATATTTCCCGGCAAAAAAGGCAGCTAACGTAGAGCCTGCTATTGTCACCCGAGCAGCATAAGAGTACCCATACTAAAATGAATGCCAACATACTCATCATCGATGACAATCAAGATATTGCCCAAGCATTGCAGGTGTTGTTTACCCTAAACAAACTGCAATGCTGCTTAGCTTACTCGCCAGAAGAAGGCTTAGCGCAACTGCAACAACAACATTTTGATTTGGTGATCCAAGACATGAACTTCACAGCTGATACCACCTCAGGTGAAGAAGGCATGCAACTGTTCAACGATATACGTCAAATCACCCCTGATATTCCTATTATATTGATCACCGCTTGGACTCATCTTGAAACCGCAGTGGAGCTGGTTAAATCGGGCGCTGCCGACTATCTCGCTAAACCTTGGGATGACGACAAACTATTAGTCACAGTCAATAACTTACTTGAACTCAACGAGTTACAAGATCAACAGCGCCAGCGAGCCAAACGTAAGCACAGCCAACAATTGCAGCTAGAACAAGAATATGATTTATGCGCCATGCAATTTCGTAGTGATGCCATGTTGCAGTTATTACAAATGGCCACCCAAGTTGCCGCAGCCGATGTGCCCATCTTAATCACTGGTCCTAATGGTTCAGGTAAAGAAAAAATAGCCGAAGTGGTGCAAGCTAATTCAAGCTGTAAAAATGGGCCTTTTATTAAGGTCAATGTAGGTGCCTTATCCCAAGACTTACTCGAAGCAGAACTTTTTGGTGCTGAGGCTGGCAGTTATACCGGCGCCAATAAAACCCGTATAGGGCGTTTTGAAAGAGCCCATGGCGGCACCTTATTCTTAGATGAAATCGGCAATTTGTCGATGCAAGGGCAAGCCAAATTACTGAGAGTATTAGAAACAGGCGAATTTGAACGTATTGGGGGCAGTCAAAGCATTAAAGTGTCGGTTCGGATCATCAGCGCTACTAATACCGATATCCCACAAGCCATTATTGATGGAAACTTTAGGGAAGATTTGTATTACAGACTCAACGTCATCAATTTAAAATTGCCCCCATTAAACGAGCGTAAAGAAGACATTTTTCCTTTAGTCGATTCATTGCTAGCGGGGCAATATCAACTCAGCACCTCAAGTCGTGAATTGTTATTGGCCCATGATTGGCCAGGTAACATTAGGGAGTTGCTTAACACCCTAAAACGCGCTCAACTTTTATGTAAGGATGGCATAATAACCGAACAACATTTAGGTCTTGAGTTAAAAATCACCGCCAAGCTAGCGCCCAAAGAAGATGTGACTGAACAAGACGTAATAACAGCTATCAAGTCATCTGGTGGCGTCATTTCAGACGCGGCCAAGGCGCTAGGATTAAGCCGCTCGGCGTTATATCGACGCATGAAAAAATTTAATATTCAATATGAATAAAGGTTTTTATTAGCAGTGAAAAGACAAACTAGCCTCAGAAAAAACTTGCTCGGTAATGTGCTGTTGGTAATGATTATTCAACTGATATTGTTAGGCTTTGTCATTCAATTAATGGAACAACCTAGTCTGTGGATTATGGGAATTTTATTGCTTGGCAACGCAGCGATTGTAATAGCAGTATTCAGCGCCTTAAACCCTATTAAAGATGTGTTGCTGGCGTTAGATATTGGCGTTAACTCCTTCAACGACAAAGACTTCAGTATCACCATAGACAATCAACAATATTCTGAATTTAGTCTGATCATCGACACCTATAATAACTTGGCAAAAATCATGCGTGATGAACGTATGGCGATTTACCAAAGAGAGTTATTACTCGACACAGTGATCCAGTCCACCCCTGTTGCATTAATATTGACCAACAATCATGATCATATTGTCTACAGTAACCTTGCCGCAAAAAACCTGCTCAACCAGAAAAAAGCCTTAGAGGGCATGAAGTTCGCAGATATTTACCAACATATGCCACAGGCATTAATGGAAGCGACTGCCAATAAACAAGATGGTTTAATCACCGAAAAGTTAAATGACGAGACTATTGTTTACCACTTCAACTATCAATCTTTCACCTTAAACAAACAACAACATAATCTGTATTTATATAAAAACCTCACTTCAGATATGTCCCGTAAAGAAAGTGAAATTTGGAAACAGGTTATTCGCCTAATCAGCCACGAACTAAACAACTCATTGGCGCCTATTAGTTCACTGACCAACTCGGCTAAAAAGATAATAGGCTCTGGCGAAAATCAACATATGTTACCAGACATGTTAGACACTATTTCTAGGCGCAGTGCACATTTACATCAATTTATCGAACAATATGCGCACTTTGCGCGCTTACCGCAACCGAACAAAGCAGTAATTGAACTCAGACCCTTTATTCAAACCATCAGCCAATTATGTGCCGTTGAAACCGTTACCCGGTTTGAAGCCGAAACACTATTTTGTGACCCAGCTCAAATTGAACAAGTTTTGATAAACCTCATTAAAAATGCCAAAGAATCAGGCTCAGCCTTAGATGGAATATTACTCAATGTATATCAAACAGCTGAGCAAATTACTTTTGAAGTGACCGACCAAGGTAAAGGCATGACAGAACAACAACTTCTACAAGCTCTATTACCGTTTTACACCACAAAATCCAAAGGTACTGGAGTGGGGTTGGCACTATGTAATGAGATAGTCATTGCCCACGGCGGCAAACTTAAACTAGAAAACCGCAAAGAAGGAGGGTTAGGAGTATCCTTTATCTTGGGGCTAAACCAAGCCAAAAAAACTACTCAGTAAGCTTGGAGTTTTCATATCTGAATAGGTACAAAACAAGCAACCAATATAGTTATTTGAGTAATTGTACCTTATCTTCCAGCGTCACCGTTTTGGCATCCACACGATCAATAATTTTAATGATAGTTGTTTGTACTGTCTCATCCACACGAATATCCGTTTCGCTGTTAAAGGTTTCTAGCATAGGCTCGGCATTTTCTTCTTGAATAAAGCCCACTTCTACTTTTGTTGCTAATGTTTCACTAGGCCCAAAGTACTGAATACTGATCATCGGATAACCATGAAAGCCACGTTTAACCCGCTTACTGATACGTTTTTGCGACTTGTCTAAGTTCATATTGTGTTCCACTGAATTACTTTTTCTTAGATGATAACTGAGTAGAGATTTAAAAGAAGGTAATTTATTTAGTGTTTATCAAGCCGCGACTCAAATTATTCTTGAATTCACATTATAAAGTATGTCAGCCCAACTTTAAGAACTGGGATCCGCTATAAATATTATTCGGCGAAGCAGTTTACCTGCTCGCCGAATGGTGCTTGCTACATTGAGTACCTTACCCCAAACATTACTCTGCGTTCCAATTGCTCTAAGCTAATCGCTAGCTGTGGATTGTTAGATTGCATTTTTACCACTTGCTCGTCGGTCAAATTGAGTGCTTCGAATTGCACCGAGAGGTTGTCGGTAATATTGTAATTTGAAGAGAAGTCTAGTTGACCATAGTCATCTTGATATTTCGCTTCTGGGAAATAGTCAACATAGTCGCTACGCCATGCATACGATAAACGAGCATCGAAGGTTTGATTGTCGTAATACACAACAGCGTTATAACTATTTTTAGAAAGACCCGGCAGCGTTGTACTGCGAATATCCCCTTCTTCTGCAAAAGATGCCGCACTATCCGTATAAGTGAAGTTTAAGATGGTACCAAAGTCACTTAAGGTTTCAGACACAAAGGTCAGTGGGCTCTGAAAACTAAGTTCTAACCCTTTGACTGCGGCATCGGTACCATTTTCTGGTTGCGTAAACTCAATCGGGCCAGTCACTTGTTCGTTTGATATCTGTTGACGATAAGTAACCACTTCGGTCGATACAGTGTTTTCTACCAGTGCATCAATCTTTTTGTAAAAGATTGCCGCGGCTACCAAAGATTCGCCGGCAAAATACCACTCTGCACCTAGGTCAATATTATTTGACGTGTAAGGTAACAAATTCACATTGCCTTTTTTACCTTCAAGGCGTGACGCATCTATGGAGGTTGCAGGTGACAAGCTCGCTAGTGGCGGGCGTGTCATCGTTCTAGAATAGGCTGTTCGCAAAAGCACATCGTCGTACAGTTGATAACTTAAGTTAAAACTGGGTAGGAATTCAGTATAACTACTCTTGTAGGTAACCGGATATATACCACCGTTTTCAAGCAGGGAACCTTCAGATTCAATTTCAGTTTTCACTACCCGTAAACCAATATTAAAATCTGCATTTTTTGTTTCAAAATTAGCTTGAACATATGCGGCGTTTGTTTGTTCTGTTATGCCATAAGACCCCGCAGCACTGTCTTCTGCTTTATAAGTATTATTAGCCACATCATAGCCATGTAAACCTTGCATATAAGTTGATTGCATCAGGGCGTGATCAGCATATAGTAGCGAGCTAGGGCCATTGATCCCGTCTACTGAATAATCGCGATTTTCACCTAAAACTGCGGCAAGTGTCATGCCTGCACCAGCCAATAAATCATCTTGCCCTTGTGCTGGGCCGTTACCCCAGAAATCTCCCCATGCAGCTTCATTATCTGCATAATGTTCGGGATTCATATGTTGCACTGCACTGTCACCCATGGCCCAAAAATCATAGTTTCTAGTTTTCTCACGATCACTGGCCAAAAAACCGTAATCTATGCTCACTAAATTTTCGAAATCTAACAGTTGCTCAAAGTCTACCTTGGCCACTAACTCAGCATCTTCGTTTTGACGATCTTTACTGAATACCACATTAAACAAAAAGTTTTCAGCGTTGTTTTGATCCCCATAATATTCAGCTGAACTGCCAACTGGGTAAAGTTCAAAACCGGCACCGGCTCTTTGCACTTGAGTGGCTATACGGTTATAGAAAGAATAAAGATAGGTTTCTTCTTCACCTGTGCGTTTGGTATAACCAATTAAAGGACGAATAGTTAACGAATCAGAAACCGACCAGTCAGCGCTCAATACATGTGAAGCGAAGGTTTCTTCTCTATCAATATTTTGCGTGCCTACACGATTTCTGACTCTCGGAAATGCCGCAGAGATGATGTAGTCTTGGCCGTCAATGTTTTCTAACACTGCGCTGGTTGGCTCACCGCCAATGTCCCACTCTAACGTGGCGTCAATCCGGTTATATTCTCGTAAACTGTCTGACGTGACATAGATATTATCGAAGGTAAATTGCAAATCATCTGATGCATTGTATTGCAGAGTTAAGGTGGTACCTAAAGATTCACGGTTAATATCATTACGTAAATAGCGGGGATCATCAGGCATCATCGCATCACCATAATTAGGTGCAGTGTGTACATCGCCGCCCGTTGCACGGTATTCAATGTTCTGCCCTAAGCTGGCGTACTTCCAAGTACCACTTTCGTTGACTACGGTATCGACTTCAGAATAGGCAACGGATGCAGCTAGTCCCCATACATCATCAAAATTATTACTGAAGAACATCGATGCTCTTGGGGTTTTATCTTCAGAAAGACTGCCATAACTGCCCTGAATTGCGCTAGTAAACTTAGGTTGATTAGCGTCGTAGGTAAAAGGTCTAGGGGTTTCTAGGTTTACCACACCGGCTAAACCACCTTCAGTTTGTTTGGCTGAAGTGGTTTTATAAATATTTACTTGGCTAAATAACTCTGAGGCCAACAAACTAAAATCAAACTCACGGCCACCTTCTGCATCTAACTGCCCACTTAAACCAGACGATGTAGACGACACACCATTAATTTGCACCATAGTGAATTCAGGACCTAACCCCCGCAAATTAATGGTTGAGCCTATTCCAAAATCCCGTTCAATGGTCACACCAGGAATACGCTGTAATGATTCTGAAATATTATTATCTGGGAACTTACCTAAGTCTTCAGCACTGATACTGTCAACAATTCCGGTATTGAGTCGTTTTTCGCTTAAGGCACGATTAATACTTCCTCGCACACCTCTCACATCAATTTTTTCTACATCTTCAATTTGTTTATCTGTCTCTTGAGCGTTAACATGACTACTAACAGTTGCCCCCGAGAACAATAATGCGATAACGCTGGCAAGTATACTTTTTTGGTTCTTCACTATGTCTTCCTCTTCGAATTTTTTAGTAGGTATTGATGAGCTTTTTTGGCTAATCATCAAGACTTCTTTTTCGGAAATGCCACCAACTAATCCTGTATTGAGCAACAATATATTAATTGCTTCTGCCAGAGTGTATTGGCCGTTGACGGCGTTTCCTTTGCGGTTTTCTACTAAGTCGTAAGGGAAAAGAACCAAGGTTTGAGTTTGATTCGACAGTGCATTTAGCGATGTAGCTAGTGATTGCACGGGAAGGGCAAATGGGTATTTTTTTTGTTCAGCAGCCATACCAAAGGTGGTAAACAACAATAAACACATAAAACCCGTCACTCCCCTTACTAGCTGCTTGATGTCATAAAAATGCCATAAAGCAGCTTTCGAAGAGATATAACTTTTGACGGTGATAAAACCGCTAGTTAAGTGTGACGTTATTGTGAAAATAATTTATTCCACATATTTTTATTTAGCAGACAATTGCACATAACGCTTATTTACTCGGGTGATTTTGATACCAAAACCAGATTCTAATACGTCAAATAAGGCATCGGTTTCACCTGCTTGAAACTGCCCGCCAATACGTAATTTTTTCAGCTCAGGATCGGCCACTTCAATCTTTATGGGAGTGTGCCGGCTAACTTCCTGCACTACTTCATCTAAAGATTCACCGGCGAAAATTAGTTTGCCTTGTAACCACGATAATTTACGCGCAAGTTCTCCTCTTTCATGGGTAACCACTGGGTCGACCAAATCATCTGATACCGCGGGGATCATCACACTTTGCCCAGCTGTAAGTGACGTCAATATCTTTTTAATCACAGGTTCATTTTCTGTTGTGGTATTTCGTTCTTTTCGAGTTTGCGAGTTATTTGTTAGCGCTGTTAGCTCAGGAGTTAACACCAACGCATCCTCTACTATGGCTAAGTCGACTTTACCTTCGGTGACCATGATTTGTATTCTGTCTTTAAGACGGTAAACAGAAAACGCGGTTCCTACGGCTTGCACCATTCGGTTACCAGCATAAACCTCAAAAGGACGCTGAGGGTCAGGCACAACATCAAAATGAGCTTCGCCTTTTAGCAACATGATTTTACGTTTGGTTTTACTGTAGTTAACCTCTACTTGGGTATTACTGTTCAACCACAATAAAGATCCATCTTTGAGGGTGTGCACCGAATGCTCTCCTAAAGATGTTAAGTAAATATTACTGTGAACAGGGGTTTGATTAACCACGTACCAAGCAGATGAACCTAATGTAAAAATCAAAGCCAATGCTGGCAGGGCAATGATAGGGCGACAGGCATGGCCAAGTACTTTTTTAATCCAGCCAAGCAACGCGGTTAACGTGTTCAGAGGTGAACATAACCAGTCTTTAAACTTAGTGATTTTTGAAAGTTTACCGTGGGGCACACTCAATCCGCTTAATACGTCCATTCCACCCCAAGTATTCGCCATACTTAACAGTACTGACTTATGCCTTGGGCTTTGCGCGACCCATGCCTTAAATTCAGCGATTTCTTTGGCTGTAGGTGGTTCATCGCCTTCCAGTTTAACTATCCAATCACAGGCCTGTTCTTCGATTAGGTTAATATTTGGAAACTCGGTCAAGTTACTCATTATTTTTCCCTCCTAACATCAAACACCTGTGCTTCAGAATGTTTACCGTCAACCCTAGAGGTCATTTTTTCCCCACTGTAGCGCTGAGAAATAATCGCATTACTTTGTTTGATCCCCTTTGAAAGGTGTTTTTCCACTGTGCTAACAGATAGCTCTAAACGTCTGGCGATTTCTTTGTTTTGCATGCCATACACTTTTTTCATAATAATCACTCGCCGACATTGTGCAGGTAAGGCTGCAACGGCTTCACAATAAATCCCGACCTTTTGCTGAGCCATGGCATCCGACTCTAAAGTTTCAGTGTTAAATGCAGCGTCGAACTCATCACAGTCATCGATGTAATCTGTAATTTTTCGTGTCTTGCGGCTAAATTCGGATAACATCAAATTTTTGGCGATGCGAAACAAAAAAGCTTTAGGAAAATCAATTTTGCGTTCTTTTTCAACTTTATAAGCACGCAGAAAAGTTTCCTGGGAAACGTCTTCAATATCGTGGGAAGACACCATATATCGGGCGATAAAATTACGTAAGGATAACTGATTGTTTCTAAACTCAGCAAGTATACTAAAACGAGGCACCGCGTTTTTATTGGCTTTAGAGTGTGACGAGGCGTCTTCAGCCCTCAACTCATCGTCTTTTTTCATGTAGTGTCCCTAGTGACAAATCACAGGTGCAACCATCTATTTATATAGATCGAACACCCATCCATAAAGTATAACTCTTGACTGGGGAAAATCCGCTATAGCAGCAATGCTTTTTTTTAAATTAATATAAAAGCGCACCTCATTTTCAAACATCTATTATTACTAGTGACAACCACTTCTTAGATTATTGTATAACCCAAGCCTCGAAAGACTTACATCAGTTAGCAACAAAATAAACACCTAACATCTGATTTAAGATTCGTCAGACAGCAAAACTATCGTATAATCACCGTAATTACTTTGCTTAAGATATCTTCATGACAGTTGAAACCTTTACCCCAATAAAACCACTCCCCTAGAAACGCTGGTCAAAATATTAGAAGACTCGCCTGTACAAAAAACCAACGGCACTAAAATTGACTTTGTCAGGCTAGGCTGGCTGAGCTAATAACATCAACCCGATGTTTAAACACTGATATTTATAGACTTTTACAATGATAAATATAGAACTACGTATTTTGTGAAATTTATAAAATCCAAAAACGATGAAACTCCATTCATAAATATAAAAGATGTTCCAATGCTAAATGCAGTAAAGTTTCTGTTGAAATATCGGTTCAAGTATTTACTCTAAGTAAAAAAACTATAAGAGAATCTAAGAATTAATCAAAGTAATTCATTACTGGTGCGGTGTTGACCATAAGCGAGATATTCAGTGGCTGACTCAATGTCCTTATACTTGTTTATAATATAATCGGTGGTTCTATCATAGGAGCTTGTTATAATTAAAGTTTTTTGTATTCCAATAAATTATTACTAATCCCAACATTCCTCAACAAGAATATACCTATTGTAACGATACTATTCATCATCTACTCGCCACCAAGACCCTTCGTGCCACTTTGTTTAAAGAGTCTTAAATTACAATCGCCAGAGCGACAGCTTCAAATAAGCGGCTAAACAATCATCTAAATCAGGAGATTATTTTAATAACTTAAATAGTTTTTTGGCAATATCGGTATTATCTTGTGATCCTGAAAAGATATTTTTACTATTTCCTAAGGCAAATACTTGTACGTCTACCGCATTGTGAGCAGACGTTGACCAGCCAGTGTTAGTCCGACCATCAATAATTTGTCGTATGTTGATAGTGATCGCGTTGACTAAATCAGCTGCCTCAATTTCATATAACAACGCATATTCTTCATCTGTGAGTTCAAAATTCAACATAGTATTGAGTGTTTGTTGGTTGAGTTTTTGCTCTGTTATTTTTTGAGCTATGGCCTGTGGCGACATGGTCATCTGTCTTAATACTTTGGGCTCCCATTCATATTTACCATTAGCCCCAAGACTCAAACCTCCAGTACTATGGTCAGCAGTCAAGACCACTAAAGTATCAGGATTTTCAGCTACAAATACTTCTAAATATTCTAATGTTTTTGCTAAATCATGCATTTCAGCCATAGCGGTTGCTATATCATTTTTATGCCCGCCCCAGTCGATTTGAGACGCTTCAATAAGCAGAAAAAAACCACCTTCAGTATTAGATAACGCGCTGATTGCCGCCTTAGTCATAGTTTTTAGGCGATTAGCTTGTTTATCATCTATGGCCCATGGCAAACCAATATTAGCAAACAAACCTAATACAGGTTTATTATCAGGTAGATCAGATAATTGTTGATAATGATTGATGAAATGGCCGTTATCTTTTTTAAACTCTTCAATTAAGTTACGATCCTCCCGGTGAAAATATTTCAGACCGCCCCCTAAGAGCACATCTGTTTTCCAACCATCGTCCACATAACTATCGGCTATTTGATTGTAGTTATTACGATCTTCGTTATGTGTTAAATACGTAGCTGGAGTTGCATGATTAACTTGAGATGTAACCACAACACCAATCTTTTTATTCTTTGCTTTGGCAAATGTCAAAACACTAGTTAGTGGTCTTTTATCTGAATCTACACTAATAGCACCATTATAACTTTTTACACCTGTTGCTAGTGCTGTGGCACCGGCAGCAGAATCCGTAACATAACCCGACTCCCGAGCAGGAAAAGTACTAGCCATGCCCACAAAGTGACGATCAAATACGGTTTTTTCGATACTCGGCGTGTCTGGATCATCAACAAAATAACGGTACGCTGTGGTATAGGCTGGGCCCATTCCATCTCCAATAATCATGATGATATTTTTAGGAGTGTTATTGGATACAACACTTATTTCCTTGCTTGTAACTACAGAGTTAGCTGTTGCAGTGCAACCTGTTAATAAGATTACCGCCAAAAATCGTTTCATTTTTTATCCTAGGTTGTTTTGACTACATAAAGATTTAAAACATTGCCAAACAGGTTCTAAATACAAATTTTCTTTTTTATTTCTATAAATCTTCACATCTAAAGTTTGTTGGAATTTACTTGGGTCACACAGCGCTAATTGTTTATTTTCCAATTCATCTCGAATACAGTATTCAGGAAGCCAAGTTATCCCTAGCCCTTTCAAGGCCATCATTTTCAAGCTGTCCGCCATTGAGGATTCGATGATTTTATGTAAATCCAGCCCATCAATACTGTGGTTAATCAATTGTGCTACAACACGGCCAAGATAGATGTTTTGTTGGTAAGCTAAGTAAGGTAATTTCTGATTTTTATTGATTAATTTATAAATTGGCTGCCCATAACTATCGGCTTTGCATACAGGTAATAATTGAACCCTGTCTAATAAAATAGAATCCACTTGTAGATCGTTTAACTTAGGATCACTAAAAGCGATTAAATAGTCACACTGACCTGTTAATAATATTTCAATGCAGTCATCAGCATCTGCAACTTTTAACTTAGTGTTGATTTTGGAAGGCTGTTGATTCAAATGTTGTAATACAGTTGGAAAGACGCCAGTAGATAAGGTATGAGTGGCAGCAAAAATTACCGGAGCACTTTCAATAGATAAAGAATTAAGTTGTGCAAAACAATGATCAAGCTTAGATAAGATCGTCTTCACTGTTTTTTCAAAAATAATGCCTTGCTCAGTTAATCTGACGGGCTGACTGTAACGATTAATTAAATTACAATTTAAATTATTTTCAAGTGATTGAATGCGCCGACTAAAGGCTGGCTGGCTCAAAAACCTTAATTTAGCCGCTCTGGAAAAATTCTTTGTTTCAGCGAGAGCTAAAAAATCTTTAAGCCAAGTTAGCTTTATATCCATTATTAGGCAGCCTAGCTTTCACTGGGTTTATTGGATTTTTTAGCGGCTAGCCTTGCCACCCAGAAATCGGCATTTTTTATGCCTAATTTAAGCGGATCAAAGGAGTATTCTTTCACACCTGCCTGTTGCTGTGCTTCATAGTCTTTTAAGGCTTTTATTGCTGGTTTTGACATGAAAAATATAATTAAAACACCAATAATATTTAACCACGCCATAAGACCTACTCCAATATCGCCCATGCCCCAGGCTATATCGGCTGCCTTTATGGTGCCATAAAAAGTAGTAGTGACTATGACAACCTTAAGAAAAAATAACGCACCAGGAATTTTAAAAGTACGCTTAATATAATAAATATTATTCTCAGCGATAAAGTAATAAGCAAGCAAGGTAGTAAAAGCAAAGAAGAATAAAGCAACAGCAACAAAAGGCTTACCACTTCCCGCAAAAACGTGCTCAACTGCTATTTGTGTATAGGCCGGACTATTCGCTGCTACATCGGTAGAAATGTTTTGTATAATGAACGTTTCGCCAAGGCCATGTACATTATAAGCGCCAACTATCAAGATCATAAAAGCAGTTGCCGAGCATACAAATAAGGTATC
Source organism: Paraglaciecola arctica BSs20135 (assembly GCF_000314995.1). Lineage (GTDB taxonomy): Bacteria > Pseudomonadota > Gammaproteobacteria > Enterobacterales > Alteromonadaceae > Paraglaciecola > Paraglaciecola arctica. The sequence goes on from NZ_BAEO01000010.1 coordinate 157,209, forward strand.
AATGTAAACCGATAAAGCTTGGACTAAACCTTGTTGCGCTGGATGCGCTACTTCAGCCGCCGCGGCTGCATGGGGACCAGTGCCTTGGCCGGCTTCATTTGAGTACACCCCTCGCTTCACCCCCCAGCCTACAGCGGCACCAAAACCAGCTAAGGGTGTAAAGGCATCACCAACAATCATCATAAAAACTTTAGGTAATTGGTCAATATTCAAACCAATAATAACCATTGAAATAAGTATATAAATCAACGCCATAAATGGCACAACCACCTGAGTAAAATGCGCTATACGTTTCACGCCACCAAAAATAATAAAACCAAGTAAAGTGACAATAGCAATTGCGGTATAAATTTTTGCGTAACTGATAGTACCCAATACCGTATCCAGTGACTCTGATGCTCCAAAGACTTGTTCTACAGCTGCGCCTATTGTATTTGATTGCACCATAGGCAAACAAATACTTGTCGCTATTATGGTGGCAATAGCAAAAATCCAGGCATACCATTTTTGTCCCATGGCCTTTTCAATATAATAGGCAGGTCCTCCTCGATAAATACCGTCATGCTCTTCTTTATATATTTGCCCTAATGTAGATTCTACATAAGCAGTGGCTGCACCAAAAAATGCCACCACCCACATCCAAAAAATAGCACCCGGTCCACCAAAACCTATAGCGGCGGCGACCCCCGCAATATTACCCGCGCCTACGCGGCCAGAAAGTGACACTGCTAAGGCTTGAAAAGATGAAATCCCTTTTTCTGAACTTTTACCTGACATTAACAAGCGCCACATTTCAGAAAAGTGCCGCACTTGCATCATTCGAGTGCGTATTGAGAAGAAAATTCCTGCACCTAAACAAAGGAAAATAAGTGCGGGACTCCAAATAATACTATTAATTTCATTTACTAGTTGTTGCATCAGTAACGTCATTCACTCTATAAATTAAATAATAACGAGTATTACTATAACAACGTACAGCAAGGCTAAACATTCATACTTTTACTTATTCTGAATGTATCACATCAAAATAATTGAAATAATGCCGCTTAACAAATACATTCAATGCATACTAGATTATAATTAATTTCAAAAATAAGTCCGCATTAACGCCCACTGCGACTTGACTATCTGCTAGGTAATGACGAGGTTAATTTGTCCGCAAAAAAGAGAGGTTATGATCCATTTCAGAGCGGCATTAGGTGCCAGAAAATGACCAAAATTTACATTTGAAACAGCCCAGTGGCTGATCAGGGGTTCCCATAAAATGCGTAAACCACTATGGAAAGAGGGTGCAGCTAATAGTAATCAGTATAAAGAAGAAACTTATAAAGCCCCTGCCGATTTTGCGCAAGGCGTCGCTACGCAACATTAGCGAAGGCGCAGCATAAAACCGACTAGGACTTTTTTATATTAAAAGTAATGACCCATTCAAATTAATGGCTGTTCTTATGGATGGTTAAAATATCTTCTATGATAGCGTAACCTGTTTCCAACCTACCGGCTCCGGGTCCAATTAAGGTGATATCCCCCATTAATTCAGTCGTGTAGGTAATTGCGTTTGTGGCACCAGATATTGATGCTAAAGGGTGTTCTTTCATTAACATTTCAGGTTTAACCGATGCAATATAACCTGTTTGAGTTTTTTCAACTGTGCCTATTAATTTCCAATGTTTTTTATTCTCTATGGCATAGTTAATATCTTCTGCGCTTAGATTACTTATACCAGTGCAATCGACGTCAGATAAGGTTAATGATAAGTCCATCATTACATTGCCTAAAATAACCACTTTTGCTGCGGCATCATGACCGTCAACATCTCCTGCTGGGTTTGCTTCTGCGTAGCCCAACTCTTGCGCTTTTTTTAGTGCAACTGCATATTCTGCACCTGCTTCCATTTCACCCAAAATATAATTGGTTGTGCCATTTAATATTCCCTGAATTTTAGTAATTCCTGACGCCAACAGCATCTCACTACCTAGGTTTAGTGATGGTGTGCCACTCATTACCGTACCTTCAATTCCAATTTGTACTTTATTCTTGCGCGCTAAGCGTTTTAATTCAGGAAAATGTAAAGCAACAGGACCTTTATTTGTCATGGAAATATGCATCCCAATATTCATTGCTTGTTTTACATGTGAAAATGCCGGCTCTCCGGTTTTTAAATCGGTATATGCTAGCTCCACCAGAATATCAGCACCACTTTTTGCAATGGTTTGTTCGGCATCCCAAATGTTACTCATTTGACCAAATTGTTTGAGGTCGCCATTAACTTCAATATGATGCAATAACATTGCAGGGTCTAATCCGTTTAAATCAGCAACACTGCCTTTATATAAATCACAAACCGCCACAATACGTATATCGATCCCAAACTTTTCTTTTAAGAACGAATATTTATCACTGAGTATTTCTGCTAATCCCTGCCCTACGTTGCCAAAACCTATGATTGCAAGTTTGTATTGAGTTATCATTTTATTTACCTCTATTGTTTAAATTATTGCAGCTGATTATGTATTCAAATTGAAACAGTAAGTTTTGGCTTCTGTCATTTCACGTACAGTATTCGCGACTCCTTCTCGACCTAGACCAGACCCTTTAACACCTCCAAATGGCATGGCATCAATACGATAATCACTACTGTCATTTATCATGACTCCACCGCATTCCAATGCATCAGCAACTTTAAACGCTAAATTCATGTCGTTTGTAAATACGCCAGCTTGTAATCCGAAGTCCACATTGTTTGCCATTTCAATAGCGCTATCTACATCAGTAAAGCGATAGAGTATTGTTACCGGACCGAACACTTCTTCATTGGCAATGAAGCAGTCATCGCTAACATCAGTCAGTACTGTTGGTTGAAAATAGCTACCGTTGCGCTTTCCACCGCATAACAAAGTTGCATTTTTGCTAAGGGCGTCAGCGATTAATGATTCTACTTTTTGGGCGGCTGTTGCATTTATCATTGGCCCCATATCTGTTGTTTCTTTAAGTTTGTCCCCCATTTTGATTTTGTTAGCACGCTCACAAAAAGCATTAGAAAACTGGTCGTATATTGGATCCGCTATGTAAATTCGTTGTACATGTAAACAGTTCTGTCCAGCAGCCCAAAACGCGCCACTGACTGTCGCGTCAAGGGCTTTTTCAATATCCGCATCAGCCAAAACAACTGCAGGACAATTGCTACCTAACTCTAAGGCAACCTTCTTCAATCCAGCTTTTTTTAATATGTTATTACCAACAGCACTTCCACCAGTAAAAGACACCATACGAACACGAGGATCAGTAACTAAAACATCCCCAATAACGTCGCCATGACCTGTGATTAGCTGTAAAACGCCTTCAGGAAGCTCGGTATTATTAAATAAATCTACAAGCATTTTTGCAACTAGAGGCGTTTCTGTATGGGGCATAAGAATGACACTATTACCTGCCGCAATTGCAGGGCCAATTTTATGTGCAACTAAATTTAATGGATCATTAAAGGGGGTAATTGCAACAATAACGCCTAGAGGTAATTGTTTAAAATATCCAAATCTATTTTCAGATCCTGGCGCCTGATCAAATGAAATAGTTTCACCATTTAAGCGCCGCGCCTCTTCTGCACTTAAACGTAAAGTGTCAACACAGCGGAGTGTTTCTTTTCGCGCTTCTCTAATCGTTTTTATACCTTCACGGGCGATAATTTGTGAAAAGCGTTCTTGTTGTTCAAATAGAGCATTGGCGACCTTATTTAACACTGACATTCGAACGTGTGCTGGCAATATTTTTGATTTATTAAAAGCATCAACAGCGGTATCTATCATCTTCAATGCATCAACAGCATTATGGTTTTTAACTTCATTAATATAGGTTCCATCTTGTGGATCAACGACTGTAATCACTGACTTTTCATCAAGAACATTAGAATTAACCGGCATATCAAAAACTCCTAAAATATGTAAAACATTGCTTTATTTTTTCTTGCATTGTGGCTTCATAAGCCAATAGTCAACTGAACATTTTATTGAGTAGCTGAGCGGAGCAAATCATATCAACCCTATAAAAGGTGAAACGTTCTACATTTGGCTTTTAATGAATGATTTGATGCGAATATAGTTAAAATATGATTGAATTGATTCGTAATATATTTAAAGGTGATAATTATGGAACTAGACAAGCAAGATCTGAAACTACTCAGCATGCTGCAAGTAGATGTCAAAACAAGTATCGAACTTTTATCAGAAAAAATTGGTTTATCGACAGCTAGTGTACAAAGAAGATTAAAACGTCTGCGTAAAGAAAACGTTATTACCAGTGAAGTCGCGAATATTTCACCTGAAGCAGTTGGCCAGGCAATGACCTTTATTATTTCAGTCCAGCTAAATAGAGATAATATGGACTGTTTTAATACCTTTAAGAGAAAAGTTAAAAAAACAGCTCAAGTACAACAGTGTTATTACATCACTGGTGAAGCTGACTTTATATTAATTGTCACAGCCAAAGATATGATTGATTTTGAAGCTTTTACCCAATCAATTTTTTTTACTGATAATAATGTTAAACATTTTAAAACCTCAGTCGTTATGGGGAGAACCAAAGTAAGCTTAGCTTTACCTCTAGGATAACAATGTGTTAAAAACTTTAATTCTCGCAGCATTTTATATTTAGCTGTAGAGGGTGTTCAATTGGTTAGTGATTTGGTAACAGCAAGGTATTTAGGGAGGATTTTGACTAGTAGTAAAAGTATATAAATGCGTACCAGAAGGCTATCTGATACGCATTGAATAGGTGTTTTTTAGTGCTAACTTTATTTAAAAGCTATAAGTTACTTTTGCATATAAAAAGCGACCATTATAACCGTATGGTGAAGTTGAAGAGTATGAACGACCACTCGGATTACCTTCAGCAACAGGACCATTATCATCAGTTAAGTTATTAATGCCTAAGGCAAAACCTGCACCATTATCTAAATAATAGGCAAATTCAGTATCTAAGATAATCGCCGCATCACCAGGAATATCTGGATCAAACTGTGACCATTCACCATAATAATTAGCTCTTGTCATTAATGACCATGAATCAGATAAATAACTTACTGTGAATGACCCCTTGTGCGCAGGTAGTCCTTTTTCTAAACGATTAAGTTTAACTTGGTTAACATTTTCTCCATATTTATCTACGTTTGTATCTGTCCAGTTATAGGCCAGAGAATATTTCATATCCCCGCTAAACATTTCATTAGAGTAGTTAGCAACAATATCTACTCCTTGAGTTGTGGTATCAAAGTCGTTAGTAAAGAACTTAACTTTTGATAAACCTATAGCATCGGTAACGCCGTTATCAATAAGTTCTTGGCGTTCATCATCACTTAATGCAATTGAAGATGTTTGAGTAATTCTATCGGTTAATTCAATATTAAAATAATCTACTGTTAAGAAAAAATCATCTTGTTGGTAAACCATACCCATGGCATAACTGAACGACTCTTCAGGCGTTAATGCAACACCACCATAACTAGCTGATACTGGGTGAGTTGGTGGTAATGTAGCAACATCTACCAATATGCCATTTTCAGTTTGAGTTTGTACCGCTCGCACATTATTTTGCCCAATAGTAGGGGCGCGGAAACCGGTACTCAATGAAGCGCGGACTTTAAATGAGTCGTTGATGTCATATAAACCAGAAACCTTCCAATTAAAAGATGATCCAAAGTCACTAAAATCTTCATATCGGAAAGCTACTTGTGCTAAAAAGTCTTCAGTAATATTTGTTTCGGTATCTAAATAAGCCGCTTTACTTGTTCGTGAAGACGCCCCTGAATCTGCTGGTTTAAAACCAGGAAAACCATTAGAACCAATACTAAAGCCTTGATCTACTAAAGGACCCAATTTCCAGGATGCTTCATCGCCTGCCGAAATGGTAAAAGTTTCATGGCGTAATTCTAAACCATAAGAAACAATCATATATTCCAAGCCCATAATGGATTGTAACTCTTTAGAAAAATCAGCATTAAGGGATTGTTCTAATTGAGCATAGGCTCCTGGGGTGAATTCTGTAGGGCTATCTGGCCCCATAGATGAATTGATAGTATTACTAATGCGATATTCTGTTGAATGCTCTCCGACGCTACCGCTAAAGTCATAAGTAGTACCATCGCTAAATTCACCGCGAGTTCCCATAACTAAAGAAAGGTCGACAACACTACCACCAAAAAAGGGAGCGAAACCACCAGGGAAACGTAGATTATGAGCGTAACAATTCGCCGACTCCAAAGAAGCTAACGCATTAGCATCAATAGCATTATTAATAATCGGCACTATAGGACAAGCCGAGTTATCAGTTGCTCCAGGAGTTAAATCAGCAACCAAGATAGTTTCAGTGCCATCGTCAAGCGTTGGCCCTTCAAATACGCCGCTTTTGGTATGTGGGTCACGGAAAAAGAAACCACCTTCAACCGTTTTCTCAGACCAATTACCAAACATATAAGCATCGCCACCATTGGCTAGCTCAATTCCTGCATTTAAAAAGAGTTTAAAGTCATCTGAAAATTTAGGTGTACCCCAAACTTGAGCTGGGTTTGCTACCGCTGAGTTACCCGCATCAATCAAAGCTTGTGCACTACTTCCTTGGGTACTTCGGCTTGTCGGATCTTGTTGATTAACTTCAAAACTAGCGTTAATAAAGCCATTATCACTTAGACCCATGCCAATATTGCCAGAAACAGTAACTTGATTACCATCACCTTCAGAATACTGCCCCATTTTAAGCTCGAGTTGACCGCCACTATCATTATCTTTTAGGACAAAGTTGATAACACCCGCTACAGCATCAGAGCCATATTGAGCCGATGCACCGTCACGCAATACTTCGACCTGTTTTAGAGCAATCGCTGGTATAGTTGATATATCTGGACCCTGTGCTCCATCGGAAACGCCACCACCTGAAAAAGTGATAACAGAAGCTCTATGATGACGTTTTCCATTAATTAAGACTAAAGTTGAGTCTGGCGATAATCCTCGTAAATTAGCTGGTCGAACGACGGTTGAGCCATCAGAAGCAGTTTGTGGATGTACATTAAATGAGGGAGTAACCGTTCTCAGTAATGAGTTCATATCTGATGTACCGTTAGCCATTAACTCTTTGCCACCAATAACATCAATAGGTACTGGGGAATCAGCTATAGATCTAGGAGCAGCACGAGATCCTACCACCACTATAACCTCATCATTTTCAGTTTTTTTGTTATCCTGCTCAGCAGCGATGCTAGGCATGGCAACACAAGTCATCCCCATAGCTATAGCTAAACTTTTTAATTTAAATTTATTCGGCATGTTCAATTCCTTAAAGAATTTTATTGGTTGTTTTTATATTGTTTTTTTTAGTACTCATTCATTTTTGTGCGCTTGTTTTCTTTGCATATAACAAATGGTTTCTAATTTGTTATATGCAAAGCACCGCACATAAAACATATAAAAAACAATATTACAAAGATTTTATAACTCCAAATCAAATTTATTAGAGATTTAGACCCTCAATTTCTTTACATAATTTTTTATGAGCGCTAATATGAAGTTGTGAATCGTCGTTAACTAGTATGAAATTATAAAAAGAGCATATTAATAAGATGAAAAAACTTGATAACACTGACCTTACAATTTTGAGTGAGCTATATGCCAACTCTCGTATTACCAACAAAGAACTATCTTCTAAGGCAAACGTTGTACCCTCAACATGTCTTGAAAGAGTTAAAAAGATGCAATCCTCAGGAGTCATTAAAGGATTCGGGGTACATATAGATTACAAAGCTGTTGGTGGAAACATCGAAGCAATGACTTCTATAAGGCTTGGTAAGCACAGCAGTAAAGTTATTCAAAGCTTTAGAGATGATTTAATTTTATCTCCAGAAGTTATCAAAATATTTTACATGGGTGGAGAGGATGACTTTTTACTACATATAACAGTAAAAGACACCGAGCATTTACGTAATTTTATATCTAATTCAATAACCTCTCGTGATGAAGTAGTACATATTGAAACTGCCATTATTTACGAACAACTAAGCTGTAATAAATTACCGATTTTTGAATAACTTAATTATTACTCACTCCAATAAACACAATTCAACACTAATAATATTAGTAAAGGTAAATGTAAAATGACTGACCATATGACACGACGAAAAGCACTGAAACTAGTGTCAGGGGCAATAATGTTGCTACCTATTGCTTGCAGTCCTTTACCATCAAGACAAATAATAGATTTAACCTTTTCTCATGGTGTTGCAAGTGGCGACCCCGATCAAAGCAGCGTCGTGATATGGACCCGCGTTAGTCAATCAACAGTTCCAGTTAACGTAAATTGGTTTGTTGCTAGCGATCCAACTTTCAAAAATATTGTTTCTACTGGTCAATATACAACAGATAAACAACAGGATTACACTGTCAAAGTAGTAGTGAATGCCCTTGAACCAGGTGAGACTTACTTCTACAAATTTGTAAGTAAAGGTGTTGATTCTATAGTTGGTCAGACTCACACACTGCCAGTAGGACACGTTAAAGAATTAAACTTTGCTGTTGCTACTTGTGCTAATTTTCCTTTTGGATTTTTCAATGCTTATGAGGCTATAGCTAATGATCCTACAATTGATCTTGTGGTTCACCTTGGTGATTATATTTACGAATATGGTGTTGATGGCTTCGGCGGTGAAACAGGAAAACAGTTAGGACGTAATCATGAGCCAAGTCATGAGGTACTTAGTCTTGATGACTATCGTCAGCGACATGCTCAATACAAAACAGATCAAGGCTCATTAGCCATGCATGCTCGCCATCCTTTAGTTGTTATTTGGGATGATCATGAAACGGCAAATAACCCTTGGATGGGTGGCGCTAAAAACCATCAAGAAAACGAAGGAAGTTGGGCTGATAGACGGGCTGCCTCCTTAAAAGCTTATTATGAATGGTTGCCTATTAGAGATCCTGCAAAGGATGGCAGCCAAGAGGAATATTGGCGCCATTATAAGTTTGGAGATCTTGCAAGTTTAATAACACTCGAAAGTAGACATACCGGCCGTAGTCAACAAATTAGTTATAATGAACACTTATCAAACATTGATACAACCGAAAAGGCACAACAATTTTTGCACTCAGTTGTTGGTGCACCAAATCGCAATATGCTTTCCTCTGGAATGGAGACATTTCTTAAAAGTGAACTTGAGGAATCATTACAAGCCAATAGACGCTGGCGTATTATTGGTAATCAAAGTGTGATTGCAAAATCCACCTCCCCCAAATTAGACACCCCATTTTTTACGGAACTTAAAAACAAACTCAATGCCGATGGTTTAAGTATGCTTGAAGAACTGAGCCATCAAGGAAAGTTTGATTTACCTGCCGATTTAGATACATGGGACGGCTATCCTGCAGCACGTGAACGATTTTACCAAGTAGCAAAAGATGCAGGTGTGCATGATTTACTTGTTTTGTCAGGAGATAGTCATAGTTATTGGGCTAACCAACTTTTTGATAATGATACACAATCAATGGGAGTTGAGTTAGGGGCCACAGGAATAACCTCACCGCGCTCTTTAATGACGATGGGAGAAAGTGCCATGAAAAGCTACGATCAATTAAATACTGAACATAACAAAGAAATTGTATGGGCAGATGGCAGACATCGTGGCTTTATTCGTTTACATATTGACCATAATAGCGGCCATGCAGACTTTATTGCTGTTAGTAATGTCGAGTCCCGTATTTATGAAACCAATATTATCCACTCTGTAGATATTCTTAATAATGGCAATATGCTTAAATTTGACGAATAAAAGTACCTATTGAAAAAGCTAAGCTTGATTGGCATTTAAAGACCAATGTTGTCTTCTGTTTTTTTCGTCAATTTAATCAGACAGCTGATTTGTTTTGCTAGTATTTACGCACATCATCTTAATCATAAAAAACATTCGTTGATGATTAAGGTGATGCATTTATGTGCCATCAAGCAAAGATCATATGCAGATTTTGCATGAGCTAAGAGACACAATTGCATTGGTATTGTTTTACAAAACGAATTAATTTATTGGCTACATTCACTATAAAAAAATAAATTAATGCTTCATTTAAACTCATCAGAAAATCGTATAGAAAAAGATTTATTAGGTCATATGGAAGTTGCCAATTCCGTTTATTATGGTATTCAAACTCAAAGGGCAATTGACAACTTTCAACTTTCCAGAAATAAACTTTGTAATTACCCTGAGCTTATAAAAGCCTTGGTCTTAGTTAAAGCCGCTTGCGCGAAAGCCAATAACAAACAAAAGTTATTAGATGATAAAAAATACGATGCCATAATATTTGCAACTCAGGCAATCATAGATGGTGAGTTTGATAAATACTTTAGTGTTGACATGATCCAAGGAGGTGCAGGCACCTCATGCAATATGAACATGAATGAAGTGATAGCTAATGTAGGTTTAGAATATATGGGGTTGAAAAAAGGTCAATATTCATTTTTACATCCTAATTCACACGTCAACATGTCCCAATCAACTAATGATGTTTATCCAACCGCGATAAGACTCGCCATTCACCTAAAACAAACACATCTTCTAGATGCGCTTAGTAGTTTAGTTAACGCTTTTGGTGAGAAATCCCATGAGTTTAAAGACATACAAAAATTAGCTAGAACTCAATTACAAGATGCTGTGCCTATGACTTTAGGACAAGAGTTTAATAGCTTTTCATCAACATTGCGCCAAGAAGTAACACTGCTAAATTCGATGAGTGAGTTGCTAATGAGTATTAATTTAGGGGGAACGGCTGTCGGCACAGGAATAACCACTAAACAAGGCTACAGCAAACTAGCAATCAAGGCTTTAGCAGATCTAACAAGTATTGAGTTTAAACCCGTAGACGACTTTTTTGATGCCAGCTCAGATATGGGGGCATTAGTCACTTATTCATCAGCACTAAAACGGCTCGCCTTGAAACTATCAAAGATTTCTAATGATTTAAGATTATTAAGTATGGGGCCTCGAGGGGGGATCAGTGAGATTAAATTACCAAACCGCCAACCTGGTAGTTCAATTATGCCCGGGAAAGTGAATCCGGTAATACCTGAAGCGGTTAGTCAATGTGCGTATCAAGTTGTAGGTCTTGATTTAGCGATTTCCATGGCAGCAGAGGCGGGGCAGCTTCAGCTTAATGCAATGGAGCCTTTAATTGCCGTTAACTTGCTAGAGTCGATGAATTTATTAACGAATGCCATAGTGATGCTGAAAACCTTATGTGTGGATGATATTGAGGCTAACGAAAGTAGATGTCGCGATAACCTAAACAACAGTTTAGCCATGGTAACTGCACTCAATCCTGTACTAGGTTATGAAGTGTGTACACAGATAACTAAAGAAGCATTACAAAATGGCGGCTCTATCTTAGAACAAGTTATAGGTAAGAAATTACTCACCCGACAGCAACTACATAGTATTTTAAATACCAATAACATTGTACAACCTATTCCGTAGCTAACTATTTATTAGAAGTTCCCTCTTAGTGTCAGAGTAGTCGTGCCTCAATGGATTCTTATCCTTATGCTATAGAGAAGTGACCACTCAGCGAGATTTAAAAGAGACTAATCAAGGCCATTGAATGAAGAAATAATGGTGCAATTTCAAATTCATTCAATGCAGAATAAGTTTTTTTAAACCTCTCGCTAGGGAAATCCCTGTTGGTTTTGTAGTGCATTTTCGCTATTTGAAAAGGAATGAACATTCCTGCACAGCGACGCCTTAGCCAAAAACGGCAGGGGCTTTCTGAGAGAGCAATTCTCTATACGCAATGGTATAATAGCAGGAATTACGTTTGTTTAAGATATCACCATGACAGTTGAAACCTATACACCCAATAAAACCACCACCCTAGAAACGCCGGTCAAAATATTAGAAGACTCGCCTGTACAAAAAACTAATGGCACCCGTATTGGTTTTGTTAGCCTAGGCTGCCCTAAGAATTTAGTAGACTCAGAGCGCATTTTGACTCAGTTACGTACTGAGGGATACGATGTAGTACCTACCTATAATGATTCAGATTTAGTGATAGTGAACACTTGTGGATTTATCGATTCTGCTGTTCAAGAATCATTAGATACCATTGGTGAAGCGTTGGCCGAAAATGGCAAAGTGATAGTCACAGGTTGTTTGGGTATTAAAGAAGATGAAATTCGTGAGGTACATCCTAATGTATTAGCCATTACTGGCCCTCATGCTTATGAAGAAGTCGTCAATCAAGTGCATGAACATTTGCCTAAACCTGAACATAACCCTTATTTGAATTTAGTCCCGGACATTGGGATTAAATTGACTCCTAGGCACTATGCATATTTGAAAATATCAGAAGGCTGTAATCACCGTTGTACATTCTGCATTATTCCGTCAATGCGTGGCGATTTAGATTCGCGCCCAGTGGGTGATGTGTTAGGTGAAGCGCAACGTTTGGTTAAAGCTGGCGTAAAAGAGTTGTTAGTTATTTCTCAAGATACTTCTGCTTATGGTGTTGATGTAAAGCACAAAACGGATTTTTGGGAAGGCATGCCAATTAAAACGCACATGCAGCAATTATGTGAAGAATTGGCCAAGCAAGGCGTTTGGATACGCCTACATTACGTTTATCCGTATCCCCATGTGGATAAAATCATTCCATTAATGGCAGAAGGTAAAATATTACCGTATTTAGATATTCCCTTTCAGCATGCTAATAAACGTATATTAAAACTAATGAAACGCCCTGGTAGCTCAGACCGAGTATTAGAGCGCATTGCTAAATGGCGTGAGACTTGTCCTGAATTAGTTATTCGTTCAACCTTTATTGTTGGCTTCCCCGGTGAAACAGAAGAAGAATTTGAAGAATTATTAGACTTTTTAGAAGACGCACAATTAGACCGTGTCGGTTGTTTCAAATACTCTCCCGTTGAAGGCGCTACGGCGAATGCACTACCTGATCATGTTTCAGATGAAGTAATGGAAGACAGACTTCAACGCTTTATGGCAGTACAAGCGAAAATCAGTAGCGATAAATTACAAGCACGCATCGGGCAAGAATATCTCATTCTTGTTGATGAAGTGAATGACCTTGGCATAGTAGGCCGCTCTTACATGGATGCACCAGAAGTTGATGGCAAAGTGTATATGTCGGATGATTTTGATGCTGAGCCGGGCGATCTGATTTGGGCGCAAATTATTCATGCCGATGAACATGATGTTTGGGGTGTTCGCGTAGAAGATTAATTATTTTAGGTAGGCTTTATCTATTCAGGTAAAGCCTACCTTTAAAGTATAAAACAATAATCATACTCATTCATTAAGTTAAAATTGTTCATCATATTTTATAGTTAGACGTTATTTTTAACGTTCTTTAGTCCCTAAGCTAACTAGTACAAAATATTACAACCTGACTAAGTATGATGACACTTTTATGAAACCTGCCTAAGTACTATTGAATATTATCCTTTCTCTCTTTAAAATCTGGTCTAGACCAAATTAAAAAGATCATAAAATGCAACATTATAAATTACTTACCCCTGGCCCATTAACCACCTCAGATACTGTTAAACAAGCAATGTTAAAAGATTGGTGTACTTGGGATGACGATTATAATATTGATATCGTAGAAAATATTCGTACTAAAATCACTCAATACGCTACTGATGATCCTCGTTATTCCAGTGTACTTATGCAAGGCAGCGGTACTGCATCAGTTGAAGCTGTACTTGGTAGCGCAATTAGCCGTGATGATAAAGTATTAATTATTAATAACGGCGCTTACGGCAAAAGAATGGCAGAAATTTGCGAAATTCTGCACCTGTCTCATCACGTGGTTAATTACCTTGAAGAAATACAGCCTGACATCGCAGAGATAACATCCATTCTTGTTGAAGATAATAGTATTACGCATCTGGCTATGGTGCACTGTGAAACCACAACAGGAATGCTTAATCCTATTAATGAAATCGCTCATTTATGCCAACAACAAAAAATTACTTTTATTCTTGATGCGATGTCGAGTTTTGGGGGGATTGAATTTGATATAGGTAAGCTTGATATTGGTTTTATGATCAGTTCAGCCAATAAATGCATTCAAGGCGTGCCCGGCTTTGGCTTTATTGTGGCTAAACGCCAACTTCTTGAGGCATGTAAAGGCCAGGCCAAGTCATTGAGTTTAGATCTATATGAGCAATGGCACACTATGGAAACAACTAATGGAAAGTGGCGATTTACTTCCCCTACCCATGTTGTCAGAGCATTTTACCAAGCACTAATAGAACTTGAAGATGAAAAGGGCATTACCGCACGTGCCAAGCGTTATGCACAAAATCAAACATTGCTGGTTCATGGTATGCGAAAGTTAGGCTTTAAAACACTGCTTAGGGATGAATTACAGTCCCCCATAATTACCTCCTTTTTATCACCTGATCACCCTGATTATGAATTCAAAAAATTCTATTATAAGTTGAAATCTTTAGGATTTGTGATTTACCCAGGTAAAGTGTCCAATGCCGATTGTTTTAGAATAGGTAACATCGGTGAAATATATACTGATGATATTGTGCAATTACTTGATGCAGTAACGCAGGCTATCTACTGGTAATCGATTAGGTAAACAGATAAAATTTAAAACAGAAAAAAGCCGCACTATGATGCGGTTTTTATAAATATACTCATATAACCTCAATTCGTCAGCTTCAGCGGAAGCATAAACCGCTTTAAAACCCGCCCGAAAGGAACGACTGCGGTTCTCCAATTCTTCGTTACGCCAATTCAGAGGATGATCGACATTCAGTCACTGATATGTTTTGGATTAAAACGCCTAATCGTTCTGAAATGGGCATCTTGCGGTGGCATGGGTATAAGCTTTAGTTACTAGTAACATTAATCTCAATAGCGCCATGCACCCAATATTCAATATTGTAATCAATTAGTTCATTGTTCTCATTAAAACGCTGTCTAAAAATCTTAAGGCAAGAAGCGCCGCTATTAAGTTGTAACTGCGCAGCTTTGTCTGCGGGCAATGCGGTAACATAAATACGACTACTTTCTCGGCTGATTTTTACATCATAATCTTGGCTAAATATTGTCGTTATTGAGCCTTCAAGATCCTTCTTTTCTAGCCCCTCGAATTGTGCTGTTTGGCAGTATATTTCTTCCACCATGACAGGACGATCATCAAGTGATCTCACTCGACATATTTTAAATAACGAAACATCAGTATCTTGGTTATTATTACCTACAAAAGCGCTGTTAACATCACCATCCACTTTGACAGTATTAATCGCTATTAAACTAGTTTTAGCTAAAAAGTCCTGATCTTTCGCTAACTGGTAGAAATCAACTTTATTAACAGGATCCCATTGCAGCCTAGGGGGACAAATGAACCAACCTTTACGGTTTTGTCGATAAATGATCCCTTCAGTTTCCAAAAGCGTTAATGCTTCACGCACTGTGATACGTGTTGATTGAAATAGTTCTAATAATTCCCGCTCAGAAGGCAGCTTTTTCATTGTTGGTTGCTGTTCAATAAGGGTGTAAATGTATTGTCTGATTTTTTGATAAAGTAACATTTAAGTATGATCCTTAGCCAACTATTGCTCTATAAGCGTTAACCATAATTTTTACCGCCATAGCGTTGTTATAAGTGTACTATCTCTTTCATAACCTCGGTACTCACTTATCTGCTTTACCGGCAGCTGCGGCAAACTTGGCCATTTGACAATCAAACCATTTCGCCCGTTGTTCACTGTCTTCAGCATGCTCTTTTCTCAATACCGATTGTTTTACTATGTTAGCGCCTAAATAGCGAATAGGTTCAGGGGGGAAGGCTCCCAGCGGTCCTTTTGCCATAGGAGAACGAGTCCATTCATTATCTAATTCTAACGCCAAAGAAGACAAAATTTCTCCACCTAAATAACTTTGTACCACCCCATTTCCTGAATAACCAAGCCCATAAAATACGTTATTATCTTCTGATAAGCGGCCAAAAAAAGGTAAACCTGTGGTTGAACGATCTGAGGCACCTGTCCATGTGGTTTCAAACGATGGTTTTAGTCTTGGAAAAAACTGACCAAAAGCTTTAGTGAGCATGGGTTCAAAACGACTGGGCTGATCAAACGCGGGCAACATTTTATTGTTGTAGGCGAACATATTACCGCCTTTACCTAACATCAATCGGCCGTCACTAGTGGTACGATAATAATGCACAAAAATTCGTGAATCAGCGATAGATTTACCATGACTTAGACCAATTTCAGCTAACTGTTCAGGCATAGGTTTTGTGATGATCATATCTGACGATACTAAGGTAATGTGTCGATTGAATCTATTAAAGTGCTTCCCCATCCAAGCATTGATGGCAAAAATAACTTTAGTGGCGTTGACTTGTCCGGCACAGGTTTTTACTGTGGGTCTTTGACCAAAGGCAATATCTTTATATTCTGTTTGCTGGTAGATTTTCACACCAATTGATAGGGCAAACTTCACTAAACCTAAGACTAATTTTCCTGGGTGTAATGACCCACCCGCTTTATTTTCTATCCCCGCCAAGTTATGGTCCGAGCCAGTAAAACGCGCGGTATCTGCAGGTGATAAACGCTGCCACTGGTTCAACTTATGTTGTGATAATAGCTTAAGAGGTTGGCATAATGAGGTAATCTGCTGACTATTAGTTGCTGTATAAATCGCGCCATCGGTACGCACTTCCGCATCTATTTGATTCATTTGACAAAATTTTTCAATATCAAATACGGTTTGTTCTGACACCTTTACCAGGCGTATAGCCTCAGCTAAACCATAAAATCGAATTAGTGATTGAAATTTAGTTGAAAAAGTCAACATACAGCCACCATTACGACCCGAAGCACCTTGCCCACAAAGACCTTTTTCAATAATAACAATACGCTTATTCGGGGCTTGTTGTTTGGCTTTTATTGCTGTCCATAATCCAGTATAACCGCCGCCGATAATACAGATATCCGCAGTGATTTTTTTATCGAGCTTAGACATTTGAGGCATTGGTATGTTCGCCAATGCCTGTTCAAACCAAAAGGGCTTTATCAACTTCATGGCCGTTCGTTTCTTGCTCTAGCCGACATGATCAATTGGATCGTAGGAATAGCATCAGCTAGTGAATCAACGACATAGTGCGCTCCAGCCCGATAAAGTTCATTATAAGCTTGCTGGCGTTTTAGCTGTTGTTGCTCTTTAGTTAACGCGAGCCATTCATTTTCAGTTAGACCAACCGCATTGCCGGTCAGAGCAATACCTACAGTCCACATTCCCGCATTGAGTCCTTCAGTAATACCTGGAGTTGAATCGTCAAATTTAATACAATTAGCGACATTATTGATGCCAAGCTCTTGCACATTTTGTAGTGCCATCCATGGACCAGGACGTGAACCAGCAGCAATATCATCACTAGCCACCCAGCAATCCGGTTTATAGCCATAATCAGCGGCCACTGGTACTAAAATCTCCATGACTTCACGAGGGTAACCTGAACACGACCCAATTTTTATGTCTTGAAGTTTTAACCAATCTAATGTTGATAAAACGCCATCAATCGGCTTGGCGTGTTCAGCCACTTTAGCCTTTTGCAGTGGCATAAAGCTTTGATAAATGTCATCAACCACATCGTCTGTCATATCGTGACCAAATTGTTTGCGCCATCTTGTCGCTAATTCAGGTTGTTGGCCTAAAGTTTTAATATGATCCCATTTTCCCATCCCCATAGGACCTCTAGCTTCACTCAAGCTAATGTCAAAATTGTATGCTTGCTTAAATGCTTCAACAAAAATGGTGGTGGGCGCTACAGAGCCATAATCAACAACAGTACCTGCCCAATCAAGTATAACGGCTTCTATTTTTTGCATAATAACTTTCCTATAAATAAAATGATGTGATCTAACTCTGGATTGATTTAGCTTTACTCAAATTAAAATGAAATATTTTTTCAAAATTAAGTAACTTGTGACTGAAGTAAATTACCGAGCAGGTAACCAATAACCCACCAACAATTGAAACGACGTAACAAAGCTGTATAAAAAATGTCAACCAGCTAATATCTGGTGAAGCGAAAGTGCGATAAAGTAAAATACTAACGCTGCCGAGGTAACCAGCAGAGTCGGCAAGATAGAGAAGGAAACCAGCATTGGCGGTTGAACCAACAGCAGAAATCATCCGGTCAAACAAAAAACAATTGTAGGGGATATAGGCGATATACAATCCAGCGCCTAGCCAAACCATCCATGTTTTTCCATCAACTAACTGTTGTTCAAATAGAAAGGTACTGCCTCCTAATAACAAACAACCCAATAAAATAAAGCCGTGGTTACTTAAAAATGCTTTGCAGTTGTCTTTCACCATGACCATAGCAGCAAGAACAACCAGCACAACTAACGCTATGCGTATGCCTGCATAAGCAAAAATGGCTGGCTCTTCACCATGACCGAGCGCTTGCCATATTTCCGCGGAAAAATTATCGCGAAAGTCACGTAGACCAGTAAACAGTAAGAAGCTCGAGATCAGTAATAAAATTCCAGGAGAGAAACGCAGGAAGAATGACCATCTTTGTTGGGCATTCATGGGTTGTCGTTCTTGGCGAGCAATACGATCACTTTTCGATGGTGCTGGCGTTTGTGCCAAAAAAAACACTGATAGACACAAAGGTAATAGGAAAATTGCCCCTGTTGTTACCGGCATCCAAAATTCGGGAATATTAATATCAACTAGGAGCCATTGACCTACAGTGCGCACTAACCCAGACGCAATAATAAAAGTGACACTTAAAAAGGCCCCCAGTATTTCTGATGTTTTTCTTCCTTCTAGAAAACTAAAAACAATTCCCCATACCATGCCTAGCGGTACGCCATTAATAAACATCATCAAGGGTTTGTATGGCTCAGGTACAATTGCAAACATCAACAAAGCAAATTGAGCAACAAATATTAGGCCTAATAATAAGCTAATACGTTTATTCACTGTTAATTCAGAGATAATTTTAATACCAATAAATTTCGACAGTAAATATCCCAAAACTTGAGCCAAAACTAAGGCAACTTTAAAATCAATGAAATCCCAGAAATTATCTGCTTGCTCATAACTAGCAACCGAAAACGGTTTTCGAAAAGCATACATACAAAAATATGTCATAAAAGCTGCAGAGGATGCATACACAACAAAAATGGCGGTATGACAGCGTTGCAAATACAGTTGAATATTAAACATTGAACACAACCCTAAAGGAATTACACTTTAAATAAACGGGAAGGCAGCCCTTCCCATTTGACAGAATGATTAGAAAAAGTCGTATTTAAAGCCTAATTGTCCTCGGGTTCCGTAGTACTCAATTTGATTTGGGCGTTGCTCAGAGCCAGTGAAATACTCTAATGGTTCATCCGTTAAATTATTCAATTCAACATAAAGCATTGCTTGGGACGTTATTTGATAGGATGCAGTAAAATCAACGCTAGTGTAATCGCCATAGTAGGTATCAAGTGAGCTGTTACTGCCGTGATCTTCTATGTACTTACCTTTGTGATTAACCGCAATTCGTGCAGCAAGATTGCCATTATCGTAATACATGCTGATATTGTATAACTCATCTGCTTGGCGAGAAACTTTAGCGTTATCAATACGCTCTGGAATAGCCATTTCCGAGTCCATCAGGGTAAAATTAAAAGCAATACCAAAATTATTCAGCTGCTCGCTAATAAAACCTAAATTACTATTGGTGGCAAATTCAATCCCATGTAACCAAGCATCATCACCATTAAGTGGACTTTTTACGGTGACAGATTGATCTCGGTAGTTACCTTGATAACTTTGAGAAAAGACCGGGTCAATGATCTGTTTATAAAAATAGCCAACAGAAATGATACCGGCATCATCAAAGTAATGTTCATACATTAAATCAAAATTGTTTGAATAAGTTGGGTCTAACTCGGGGTTACCTGACTCTAATTCATTCTCCATTTCAGAATAAGTTGCTCCTGGGGATAATTGACCAAAGTCGGGCCGAGAAAAAGTTCTGGTTAATGCCAAACGAACGTTAGTCATATCATCTACATGATAGGTAGCGTGTAGCGAGGGGAGAATTGACCAATAATTTTTACTTCCTTGTTCTGGTTCAACTGACGTGCCTTGATCCGTTTCAACGGCAACAAAACCATGCACATCAGTTTTTGTTTGTGTTGCCCTAAGGCCACCTAATATGTTCCATTTATCCGATGGTTTATAGGTCGCCATTCCGTATAACGACATATGTGTTTCTTCCAAGTCGAAGTTGCGACTTAAGCCACCACCATTTTCGACAACTTCAGAGTCCCCCTCAAGAAAAGTAAGTTTATGCTGATTCTCATCCCACCAACGTTTTAAGTCATTAACGGGAATAACTTTAGAAAAAATTGATTGATAATCAATAGCGAAGTCTTCTAAGTAGTCCTCTCGTCCAGGTTGATTAACTAAATCAATATTTAGGTCTGCGGCTACTTGAGCAAGTGTGGGTGTTGCACCATATTCAGCTTCGTTCCAACCGTAAAACTTGTCATAAAAATTCGCGTTTCGTTCCTTACTTCGGTATTTAAAGCCCGTTTTTAGCTCAAGTTGATTATTATAGTCATGCACTAAATCAAGTTGAGTGACAATTTTGTCACGTTCGTTAATATCTATACCATATAACTCAACATCAGCTAACACGGCTTTTGTTGGATCCATTGACCAATTACTCGGTAAATGAGTGGCAATTGATAAGGCCGGATCTGTTCCGCCGTCAATGGTATTATAAATCAAGCCACTGCCGGTATTTACGCCATCACGCATACCTACATCATCATCAAAATCAACACTTTGCTTGAACTTCACTACATAATAGGCATTATCTTCACTATTAGGAATATCGCCATATTCAAATTGATTTTGATAGGTACTTAATTTCCAGTTCAAACGTGTGTTAAAAGAAAAATCATATTCGCCACCTATTTCAAAACCGTGCATTTCAGTATTGAGTTCATTGTAAATATGTTGTAATTCAACGCGGTTTTTATTATATCTAACACGACTTTTGTAATGGGTTTCTTCATCAGATAGTGTGCCGTACATTGCTTTGGCATAAATCAAACCATTATCGAGCAAATATTCAGCCGCCATATTTAAGCCAAAAGTGCTACGGGTTCCGGTGTAATCTCTCAGCTCTAAACGGTGAATGCCTGCTATGCCATCCGCATCAATAGCTCGGCGTGGTTCGTAGTTATCGGTAGCCCAGTCTCGTACCCAGCCAGTACCATTTATTAAAAAACCAAACTTCCCATCTTCAGAACGATCACCATAAAGCACATTTAACGACTGACTGCCTCCTTCCGCTTTTTCCGAAGTGCCCGCACCTAAATTCACTGATAAGACTTGGTTACTTGGCGCTCGTCGCGTAATAAAGTTAACGTTACCACCTATAGCATCACCTTCCATATCAGGTGTTAATGCTTTTGAAACCTCAACCAATTCAATCATATCCGTTGGGAAAAAATCTAGTGCTACCGCTCTACTGGTTGTTTCTTCTTCTGCTGTTGGCAAACGATCTCCATTTATAGACGTCGAATTCCATTGTGCAGGTAAACCACGAATGGCGACAAATCGACCTTCTCCTTGATCTCGTTCGATAGAAACACCAGGCATACGTTGCAAGGCTTCAGCAGCATTTCTGTCGGGTAATTTACCTATTCCATCTGCTGACATCATATTTTTGATGCTGTTAGACTCTTTTTGCATATTAATCGACTTCATCTCGCCGCGGCGCATATAACCAATGGATACAACTTCATCCAAGGGGTCTCTGCTCACGTTAAGATTTAAGCGACCTAAGTCTATCGATTTATCGTCTACAACAATAACATCGTACTCAGCAGTAGGATAACCAAGGTATTCAACACGAACTTTTTGCTTACCTGATGGTAAATAGTTTAGTGAAAATTGACCTTTAAGGTTTGTTGATGTTTCAAACTTACTACCAACAACGCTAACTTTAGCGCCAGATAAAGCCCCAGATGTATCACTGACTAGACCAGAAACAGCGCCATCAGCGAGTGAATTTAGGCTATTAAGCGCTAATAAACTTACAGCAATAGGTGTTAACTTTCTCATTGTATCTCCCAATATAATTATCATTGTCATTCTGGACTAGACCAGATGGAAGGTATTCTAATTAGCATTTATGACATTTAGATTTCAAAAAAATGACAAGTACTTTAATAATTTATGGCTGGACGAAACATGCTCAACTGTTAGAAAGGGTATGGAGACTTATCAGTGAGGATCTAAGTTAATAGAAAAGACAGATTCAATCCCTCCCAAAATGGCACATTTGGGCACACTACGTCTTCGTTGCGCCAATTCAGAAGCGGACCAAAATTCAGTCATTGAAGTGCCCAAGTCGCTTTTAAACGCACATGTTGAGGTGGTATGCCAGTCAAAACTAAGATAATATCGTTTTGTGGAAAAACGGAGATATAAGTACGTTTATACGGTGTCTCACCCTAGCCTTCTGAGAGCAAAACTATGTCTTTGTTGGCACAAGGGGAAATACGTTCTTATTTAAATATTCCTTTTCAACACACCAGTCCTAGCATTCTAAAACTGATGAAACAGCCAGCTGCTGAACACACTATGAAACGAATCAAAATATGGTGTGAGATTTGCTCGAAAATTGTTAGTCGCTCGACTTTTATTGTAGGTTTCCCCGGTGAAACTGAAGAAGACTTTCAGATGTTGTTGGACTTTTTAGATGAAGCCTATTTAAACCCTGTAGGCTGTTTTAAATATTCAGATGTAGACGGCGCAAAAGCGAACGACTGACCCGATCTCGTAAGCGAAGACATTAAACAAGAACGTTAAAAGCGTTTTATGCAAAAACAATCATAGATCTGCACGGCCAAATTAAAAGAAAAAATTGGCTTAGAATATCAAGTGACTATCGATGAAGTCACACCAGAAGGCGCAGTGGGACGATGTTATGCCGATGCACCTGAGATTGATGGTAATGTACATTTAACTGATGAATTTGATGTAGAACCTGGGGATATTATCTGGGCGCAAATCATTCACTCCAATGAATATGATGTTTGGGGTGTGCGCGTAGAAGATTAGGTAATTAAAGATAGACTTAACAACTATGATTAAGTCTATCTTTCTTATGTTAAGCAATGCCTTTATTTTTTTCTATAAATACTTATAGCGCCCATATACTGTTACGTTCACCATGATATGCCCGTTGTTTAGTTTTAAACGCACTAAAATAGAATATCCCAGCAAATACCAAAGCGACAATATCAACAATGAAATTGGTCGAATTAGTGGAGGTCCATTCCCCAAAACTTGGTATGGCTATAGCTAATAACGTAGTGATAGGAATACATAAGCAGGCAATAAATAGTGTTTTTTGTATATAAATAGCACTTTTTGCAGCTCCATGGAAAAAGCTATAAATTAATGCAGCAAAAAACACCAAGTAATAACATGTGATGTAAGCATTATTAATATGTGCGTTAATTAGGTATAACCATTTACTTGATAATAAAGTGGCAACAACCGCTAACATTGAACCTAAACATACTCCAACAGTAAGGTTTGCCATAAAGCGATTGGATTTACTTTGTATGGGTTGTTTTTGTCTGCGTTTTTCTAGCCAGAGTAAATTACCGCTATAAAATAAAAATGCCCCTAATAAGCCCATAACAAAATACACCCAACGACCAATATCACCGCCCATTCCACCAAAATGCAATGAAAAGAAACTGGCAACATATGAGACATAATACTGTTCTTCGTTCATTGGTATACTGCTAAACGACACGTCGAAAGTATAAGGATGCATATAAATAAAATCGCCAGTGTTATTACGCATCATTTCTTGGTGGTTGATAACCGTAATCCCCACTGAAGGTCGTGAGGATGACAAACCAGAAAACGCCATGCTTTGCGCATGGTAACCATCGGTAAGCTCATCGACTTTACGCAAATAGGTAGAAATAGACGGCAGTTGATCTATGGAATATTCTATTTGAGGTGTGTCACTTCGTTCGAACATGGGTTTATCAGCATAAACCAGACTTAAACCATCGTAAAATACATCGTGAAAGGCAAATACAACCACGCTCCAAGCAATAATAAGGTGAAATGGTAAGCTGGCAATGCCGACTAGGTTATGACTATCAAGCCAGAAACGGTTCACACCTTTATTTTTTCGTAAAGCAAAAAAGCTTTTAACTAAGGTAGGCAATAAAAAAATAATCCCTGATACCAGTGCTAAAAAATAGAGTGCAGATGCGATACCTAAAACGAGTACCCCCAAGTCTTCATGGCCTAATTTTCCAGCGATACCGGCAGTACGGTGTAACATGTCAATTAAGTTACCCAGTTCATTAGCTGGCTCGGCATTAGTAATTAATTCACCTTGTTCAGACAAACTCGCATGCATCATGACATCATCTAAACTCAAGCTTCTGCCACCTCCTTGCTCGTACCAAGTCATTGGAGATGAATGCTCATTAAAGTTAATTTTGAAGCCTTGTTGAGCTTTTTCATATGTTGCGGATGCTTTCAAAATCAAATCATCAAGCTGCTCGACTGAAATTTGTGCTAACTGATGGCTTGGTGGAGTAGCCCATTGGGTTATCTCTTCCTCAAACATGGTAAGTGAGCCAGCGTAAAAACCGATAAATAACACTAAGCCAGCCACAATTCCTGTCCACGTATGAATGGATTGATATGTGCGAAGTATATCGCCACGAATTCTCATGATACCCACCTTAAAAAAAAGAATACGCTGTAAGCGATTATATTAAATGACAATAGGTAAATAATAGCTTTTACCCCCGTTTTAAACAGGTAGCTAAAGGACAAGACTAATAACCAAATGGGCGAAATCATCCACATATTAAATTGTATCTTGGCTGTTGCACCAATGCCGCCAGAGCCAAACCATGCAAAGATAGCGACAATAGCGTAGCTAAATGTAAAACCTAAGATTGCACCAGCAAATGTTTTTAACCACCAATGAGGTTTAATTTTTTGCTCAGCAGTTAACCTGTTCATTTTACTATTCCTTTACAAAAGCGTTTACGTTTATCAAATTTGAACCGTAAACTAAGTAATGGAATACAAATTAACAGGGTTGAAAGTATAAAAAGCCAAATAAAAAAAGCCGCAGAAAACACATGTATTTGAAGCCATGAAACTAAAGCAAATGACCAACAACAGTAACTCGCTATTCGCCATTTTTTTGATAATGAACGGGCAATAAAACCTTGGTTTTTATTAGTCAGGTAAATAACCAACACCCCAATAAACGTAAAAATTAGCGCCAATAATTGCCACATATAAGATTCTCTTTATTAAACGGTAGATATAAAAATATAGAAACTCAATCTATGCATTTAGTGAGTTTCTATATTTGGGGAGAAAACGAATGCTTTCTTATTGTTAACTAGAAAATAGACCTAGAAGTCCATTTTCACTTTGACCGCAAAAGTACGTGGCTCGCCTATTCTTAAACCGCTGTAAGAATCACTCACAGCCCAATATTGCTTATCAAACATATTATCTATGGTGCCAATTAGTGTTACCTTTTGACCACTAATTGTTGTGTTATAACTCACCCCACCATAAACCACGGTATAAGCAGGTAACTCCCAGATATTACTGGCGTCTAATGTAGTGGTTCCATGATATTTAGCTCCTAGGTTTAGGGTTAAACCCGGTAGTGCTGCAACATTATAGTTCGACTGTAAACTAAACTGCTTTTTAGGGGCCCCACCAACATTGTTACCTTCTGTCTGTGAGGTCGTCTTGTCGTATTCAGAATTTAACAACATAAAATCACCATAAAATGATAAATTTTCTGAGACTTCCAATGCACCGCTAAATTCTAGTCCCTGATAAAGAGTTACCCCTTCTTGGACTACGTAATTGTCCTCTGTTATAAGGGTCGCTCCGCGCTCAATACGAAATAATGCTGACGTAACAGACCAGCCATCTCCCACGGCTTTAAGACCCAACTCATACTGTGAACTATCTAGAGGAGCTAGTAACTCGTTGGCGTTTTCATACGATTCACCCACGGATGAAGTTTGCCCCTCGATCGACTCGACATAACTAGCGTAGTAAGTCGTATTAGCATCAGGTTTGAACATCAAGGCTACCGTAGGAGTAACAGCGGTATCATCATAAACCTCATGATACGCAGAAAAATATTCACTAGGCGTATGCTTAATACCGTTTGATCGCACACCCACTAATGCTTCCCACTGGTCTGTTATCGAAATGAAGTCACTAATAAAAATAGAATCTTGTGTATCTATCCACGCCATTTGGATATCTTTTTTCAACTCAGCGCTGTACGCAGGTACTTCAGCTAGATTAAATAAATTATCGCTAGCGTAGCCCCATGTAACTATACGGCCATATTCACCACCATCGTTTCGATAGGTAGTTGCTTTTTGATGAGATGCTCCTATGACTAAATTATGCTTAACACTACCTGTATTAACCTCTCCAGTTAACACAGCTTGCACTTGCTCATATTCAACATCAAAATATTGCTCATATAACGCAACATCAAGATCTCCAGCACTATTTAACAAATCAGTTAAATGTTTCACCCATCTCGTTTCATTTTTAGAATAGTCATAATCAACACGAGCATTCCAGTTATCGTTAATAGTCCAATTTAAACTAGTGATAGCTATCAAATTTTCGTATTCGTCAAATGTACCTTCAACGGCTAAATTTCGTGTGCCACTTACTGTATCAGGTAAAGAGTCGGTACTATCTAATGCATTACTTAATTGAGTCCATGAATTTTCAATTAGGCGATCATTGTAAATAACATCAACAGTCCAGTAGAGCGAATCGGTTAATTGCGCGTCAAAAGCTAACGAGGCGGTATCACGATCAATAGAGCCACCATCAAGATAAGTATCACCAGTTTCTTTAACCAAGTTAACTCTTAGTCCGTATTCGTCGTTATTCCCTATACGAGTACTCGCATCAACATGCCCACTGAATACACTATCGCTGCGCATACCCAGAGCAACACTTACCTCATCTTTTTTGGCTTTTTTAGTAACATAATTCACTACACCGCCTGGCGCCGCCATACCATACATAAAACCGGTTGCGCCTTTTATTAATGTGACTTGCTGAAAGGCTTCATAGGGTAGCTCACCACTGAAGCTGTTAATTGACATGCCATTCACTTTAAAACTTTGGGTATAATCTAATGCCAAGCCCCGTACGCGAAGAGTGTCACCAAATGCACTATAAGCACTACCATCAACTGACACAGAAGCTTCTCGACTGAAGAGGCTATCTAACGTATTCACCTGGCGAATTTGCATATCTTCTAGCGAAATAACATCCACTGAAAAAGGAGTTTCAAGTACAGATCGTTTACCTAAAGCTCCACCATTATTCTCTTCACTAAGTTCGGTAAGTTTGTGTCCCACAACGCTAATGACTTCCATACTTTTTTCAACGTCTTCTGCCGCTAAAACCGAATAGTTATTGACTGATAAAGCAGTAGCACATACCACAGCAAGTTTGCTTTTCTTAAACTGTAAAGTAATCATTTTTATTTAGTGTTCCATATTGTTTTTATAAAAATTTAGAAGGAAAGCTATCAAATTAGTTGGAATTGCCTTCACCCAATGGTTTATTTCAGCCATATAGTAACAATAACTCAAATGATAATGATTACCAATTGCATTTGGTTATTTTATATTTATTATTAAAAACGAATAAGTTAGCTATTAAAAATAATTAGTTAATTTGATAGGCGACATGTGAAATAAAATAAGGGGAAATATGTGAAAAAAAAGAGGCTTGACTTTAACCAAGTAAATTGTCCAATCGCAGTAATAATTTGGTTACTGAGTTCAATATCACACTCTGCACTTAGCTCTGACAAAATGTTTTTGCAGGTAGAAAGCCCCTTAAGCGGAGAGCTAAAAGTTATAAATAGCCAACAAGGTGATTTAAATAAAAGGACACCTTTGGTAAAAATAAACGTTCCTTGTGAGAAAGGTGATTATCTTACAGGGTATATAGAAAGTGCCAATGGCAGTATCACGATTGAGGTTATAGGTCCTTCTGGAAAAGTATCGCGTCGTTTAATTGATCGACAAAAAGGTAAAAACCACTTCTACTCTATTGCTGAAAACTGTGAAGAAATTTGGCAATTATCAGGTTCCGGTAATTATCTGATAGTACTTGAAGAACGTATTGGCTTAAGAAACCAAGTGCCAACTAAATTTATTGAACCGTTAAGCCCGAGCATATCTGCGCTACTTAAAAAATTGGAACAAGGAGAAAATGCCAACAACTTTTGGCTGACAGTAGAAAAATCGGGCACACCAATTATAGAAAAAACACCCGCTGGTACCGTGATGACGTTTTTAGTGCGGGGAGATTATAGTAATGTAAAATTATTAGGCGCGCCCTCAAATAATCATGAGTCACTACAAAAACTGGCTAACTCAGATACTTGGTACAAGAGTTTTATTGTACCCGTAGATACACAATTATCTTATCAAATTGCACCTGAAATACCTCAACTACCGCTTTCTGGTTTTGCTCAGCGAATTGCAATTAAAGCGGTTGCTCAGGTTGATCCCTACAATAATAATCCATGGCCAGAAATTGCGGCTGACAAGTATGCGCAACAATCAACAATAAGCCTACCAGAAGCCCCTACTAGAAGCTGGATAGAACCTATTGACGGAAGAGACAAAGGCACGCTTTCTACGTTCTCATTTACGAGTAATACCTTAGCTAACATACGGGATATTACAATTTATTCCCCGCCGGTTAATGCTACGAATAAAGAGAAGACAGTGTTGCTGTATATCTTTGACGCAAGAGCTTATATTGAGTTGGTTGATGTACCTACAATATTAGATAACTTAATAGCTGAAGGTAAAATACCGCCAGTGATTGCCGTGTTTATTAGTAATCCTGATGGTAATGCTCGCGCTCGAGAACTCCCGGCAAATAAACTATTCGCAGACGTAATAGCTAACGAGCTTGTTCCTCAAATAAATCAAAAACTTGAAATGATTATACCAAAAGAAAGAACCGTAATTGGAGGATCCAGTTACGGCGGATTAGCAGCGACGACCATTGCATTGCGTCACCCAGAAATTTTTGGCAATGTCATTTCAATGTCTGGTTCTTTTTGGTGGTACCCAAAAGAAATGGGCGTAAACAGCCAGCACTTTGTTGCCAGTGAAGTGATTAATATGGCAAAGAAACCTGTACGTTTTTTTCTAAGCGCAGGGTTGTTTGAAACCTCTCGCGGTGTCGGCGATGGTATTTTGGAAACCAATCGACATTTACGAGATGTTTTGTCGGCGAAAGGATACAAAACCTTTCATACAGAATATAGTTCAGGGCATGATTATTTTGCTTGGCAGGGAATACTAGGTGATGGTTTACTGACGCTTTTTCCGCTAACAAACAATAATATCAGGTAAAATTATAACCGCAGATTTGGTTAAGCCATTATCAAATTACCGCTTTTTTTCTGGGGTCGACAAAATGAATACCAATCGGGTATCCAAGCTTTAAGGTCAAGTAGCTACACATAAGCACTACTTAGAAATATTGTGTAGCTCAGTGATTCTGAGAAATAGGCTCAGAGGTGCCGACTGACGTAATGGCAGATAACCATTTTGAAACCGCGATAATGGGATTAATACAAGTGGGTTATTATTGGCATCACCTCGGCAGATGATAACTTGCAAGACCAGCGGCGTTTTAGCTGGCCATTATTAAGCCGTGTGCGTAACCACAGCTTAATAAAAAAATCACAAAAAATCATCGACATCACAATACGATTCTACTAGTTTAACCATGCTAATACCTTTTTAAACTTATCACTCTTGGTCGAATGATCAGTTCTTGGAACATGCTATTAGTTCTTTAAGAATACCTACCTCTTATCCAGAACTGAGGTTAACTCAGTATTTGTTAATTTGTTTGGGTATTAACGAAAATGAAGCAACTTAAAAAGGCAATAACAATGGACACGACTGTTACCGATTTAGCTCAAACAATACAAATTGTTGTGGCGCCAGTTTTTATGTTAACCGGCATTGCCGGGTTTTTAAACGTTATGTCTGGACGTTTAGGCAGAATTGTTGACCGAGCAAGGATCATGGAACGTCGTGTACACACCATCAAAAACCCTGAGTTTCTTGAACAATCAGAAAACGAGTTAAAAAACATATGGCGCAGGATAAAACTAATTAATCGTTCAATTGGCTTATGTACTGCCTCCGCTTTGTTTGTATGTGCTGTAGTGGTATTTTTATTCTTAGGGGATTTTTGGACTTTCCATTTAAGCGAAGTCATAGTCACGCTTTTTATTGTGGCATTATTTCTGCTGATTTTTGCATTACTGACTTTCTTAAAAGAAGTGCAATTAGCGACTAGAACTTTACAGATGGGTAAAGAGAATATGTACGATGAATAACCCTCTACCAATCATGTTTGATAATCTCTAGTAAAATCAAACTCATTCATAAAACTTTTAAAATAGAAATTATTGAGAGGTTTAGAGATCAGATAACCTTGAATAAAATCACAGTTTAATGATTTTAATATTTTTAACTGGTTACACGTCTCTACGCCTTCAGCCACTACTTTATAACCGAGTTTGTGCGACATATTAATGATTGATTCAACTATGACTCTGTTTGATTTCACTTGATTATCTAATTGCCCAATAAACGACTTATCAATTTTAATGGTATCCACATCAAGCTGAGTTAAATAATTTAACGAGGCGAAACCCGTTCCAAAATCATCAATGGCTATCCTGATCCCCTTATTTCTTAAGCTAGACAAGGTACTTTTTACTTTTTCGAAATCCTCTATTAGACAACTTTCTGTAATTTCAATTTCTATTTGATTTAGTGCTAGGCCAGATTGGGTAATGTACTCGATGAAATTGTTTTGAAAGTTATCATCGAGTAACACCATAGCTGAAACGTTGACCGAGGTGACAAAGTCTTTTGACAACCCCATTTCTGATATAGATTTAAATGTTTCCAAAAATAAGCTTTTTGACAGTTCATTGATCCGATGCTTTTTTTCTGCAATTTCAATAAAAAGATCGGGGCCAATATAATCACTATTAGTACGTTGCCAACGAGCAAGTGATTCACACCCAATGAGTTTTCCTGAAGATAATTCTAACTTAGGTTGAAAATAAGGGCTGATAATTTGATCCTTAATTGCTCTAATCAACTCCTCTTCCAGTTCATTATTGTCTTGAAATTTTCTACCTAGATGATAATCATAAATCGTATAATTTTTCCCGCCATTTTGTTTTGTATGATACATAGCAATATCGGCGTTAGCTATTAATGCACTGACATCAGTTCCGTCTTGCGGGAAGCAACTAATACCAGCACTTAAAGTCACAAAAAAATCACTTGAGTCTATTTCTATGGCAACTTGCGACAAGGTAATAATTTTCTGGATTTTTTCCTCTACTGTCGCTAATTCTTGCCCTAATTTGAAGATAATAAGAAACTCATCACCACTCATGCGGCCTAATAAATCTCCCTCCTCAATGCAACTATTAATACACTGCATCACTTTAGTTATTATTTGGTCGCCAAAGGCATGTCCTTTAGAATCATTGATCATTTTAAAACTATCAATATCAATAAACGCTAGGGCAAAAGTGTTGTTGTTAGCATTCGCCGCTTGGATCCTTTGCTCAAGGAGTTTCAACAGTAAACTACGATTAGGAAAGCCACTTAAAGAATCAAAGTTGGCTTGTTTTTCTATTCTTTTTTCATATTTCAGGCGTTCGCTGGAGTCAGAAAATAACGCGACAAAGTTTTCAACCTTATCTGAACTATTTTTAATAGCATTGATCTCAAGGGTTTTCGGATAACTCACTCCAGACTTTTGTTTGTCCCAAATTTGCCCTTTCCAAGCACCTTCTTGGTTAATTGACGTCCACATTTTTTGATAAAAACTATTATCATGAGTGCCTGACTTCATAAAGCCAGCAAAATTACCAATCGCTTCTTCTTTTGCATATCCAGTAATATTAGTAAAAGCAGGGTTCACTTCAATAATAATATTGTTATTGTCTGTCACCATGACAGCATCCGTAGTTTTTTGATAAACCAATTCGGCTATCTTTAACCTTTTTTCTTTTGCCGTCTGTACTGAAATATCACGCCAAACCACATGTAGCAGTACTTCACTGTTATAATTTATAACGGTTAATAAGACTTCGACCTTAAAAAATTCATTTGCCGAGTTTTGGTGTAACCATTCGAATCTATGCGCGCCATTTTGGTAGGCTATTGTCATCATTTCGTCTGCTTTATTCGCAGACGTCATTCCACAAGGCTGAGTAGGGGGAGAAATATCAGAAGGGCTGATAGAAGCTATATTTTTAGCATTGTGTAAGCCTAATATTTTTAAGGTCACTTCATTGCAGGCGACATACTTTTTATTTTTAATCATAAGTATTGGCTCAGAAGAGTTTTGGAATAAACTTCTATACATACTTTCACTGTCAGGTAAGTTTTTAACACTCAACAACGCTGCATACTCCGGTTTACTATATTACTCATTCCAGTGCAGGAGTCGTGGTTCGCTCCTAGCTCGATCATTAGGTTTAACAAGTACCGCATAACACACTCTCAACCTCCCTTTTACTCACTAAGTGACGTATTTTTAATTAACCATTGATTAACATAGAGCAAATCATAAAACCTATTCGCCTATTTTTTTTAAAAAAACATGGCTGCGAACTTAGCTTTTAAATTGCATGAATAAACTTTGTTGCTGGGCTAAATGATCTAATAAACTTTCGCTTAAATTGGCGGCTTCAAGTCCATGAGTTTCACTTTCAGACGACATATTTCTAATTGCCACAATATTTTGATTAACTTGTTCAGCCATGACTGACTGTTCCTCAACTGCGCTGGCTATTTGCAGAGTGACATCCACTATGGAAGAAACCTCTTTTGTTATTTCAGTCAAAGCCAGCCCGTTTTTTTCTGAAAGCTGTACACAATTGAGCGATAACTGAGTGCCTTTACCCATAGAGAGTATGGCACCATCTGATTCACTTCTAAGCTGGCCAAGCATCACACTTATTTCATCTGTTGATTGTTGTGAGCGCATGGCTAATTCTCGAACTTCACCAGCAACAACGGCAAAGCCTCGTCCTTGATCACCCGCTCTCGCCGCCTCTATGGCAGCATTTAGCGCCAATAAGTTAGTTTGATCGGCAATGCTACTTATTTCACTCAGCGCTTTGTCTATTGACTTTGTGCCTTCAATTAAGCGGGTAATTGCAATATCAACCTCTGTTAATTGTGTAGATAATTCTTGTATAGAATTGACGGTTTCTGCAACCACAGTCTGACCGTCTTTGGCCATGGATAACCCTTGTTGAGAAGCCGCAGAGGCACATGCAACCACTTGAGTTATTTCTTGTACTGTCGCCGCCATTTGATTAATAGCAGCGGCTACTTGTTCGGTTTCACTTTTTTGAGCGCTTAAAATAGTGGCTACTTTATTCCCACGTAGTGAAGAGTCTTTTGCTTTTTCGGTGATGGCTTTTGAATCGTCACTGACTCTACCAACTACAGCGTTCAGTTCAGCTTTACGCATTTTTAAGGCAAGGGAAATAGTACCAATGTCATCGCTATTGCCTGAATACAAGTAACTCATTAGTCTATTATCAAAAACACCATTAGCTTCAGCAACCACCTCTTTATATTGTTTACGCCAAAAAAAGTGAATAACAGTTGCTAACAATGAAAGTAGAAAAGTAGGAGATAAAATCAACAAAGTATCATTAGTCAAAAATACACTAACTGCCAAAAGTAGTGTCATTATGGTTAATAAACTGAGTGTCCAGAGGGTCTTATCGGTATGAAATTTTAGGGCGTTTGGGGTTTTGTCTTTAAGCAGTTGAGGGTAAATCTTATTCGCCCTTGCAATAACATCTCTGTCTAATACGGTTCGTACGGATTGGTACTCATACACCTGACCTAGGCCGTTTTTAATAGGAGTGACAAAAGCGTTCACCCAATAATAATCGCCATTTTTACATTCATTTTTTACCGGCCCCATCCATGATTGCCCCCTTTGAATGAAAGACCACAAATCGGCAAATGCAGCTTTTGGCATATCGGAGTGGCGAACCATATTGTGGGGCTTACCAACCATTTCATCTAAGGTAAAACCAGAAATATCGCAAAAACTACTGTTTGCATATTTGATATGGCTGTTTAAATCTGTTGTTGATAGTAAGGTTTCAGATGTGGGAAATAACTTTTCTTTACTCATTTACATTCCAATTAATAAACATAATAGTGCTAAAAAAACCACATTAATAAAACTTATAAGACCCAATTAGCTTTTATAATGACTAGCGAGAATAACCAGCCTATTACTATTTTTTAGTGTTAATTCATTGATAATAAAGAAATTAGTATACCCATCTACTCTGTAGTAAATATAGGCAAATAGAGTCTGAAGTTGATTTATGCGTATTTTAGATAGGCCTTTTGGGAGAAGGATGGATAAGTGATTAATCAGTGAGTCATAAGGACTGCAGAATATAACCAAAAACAACAGATGAACAACTAATAATACCCACAATATTAGTGTTGTTATTGTGCGCAAAACGTACAGGCCGTTGGATTGACATAGCCTATACCAATCAACATACTGGCGCCGATAAAATCAATGTCTTTAAGTGTGTAGTGTAGTGTTAGATGTGAAATATTCGAGTATTGAAGAATACCGACAAGGGCTCTCAAAGTTAGATATGAGTGTAATACAAGTCACTCCTGGTCATTTCTCGTGCCATCTAAGAGAATTAAGTTTACCCAAAATAACAATAGGCGACCGAGTTTTTAGCACTGCTATGCACTGGCAGACGGCGGTAAAGCAAGATTGTTTATATATTGTTTTACCGACCTGTAATAGTGAGTTAAGCGTTAATGGACAAAATACTCCTATCAATCAGCCGATTGTTTTTTCAGAACACCAAGAGATGTTATTCCGCATTCCGGCTAATTTTCCAAAATATTATGTCATTGTTATCTCTTCAGCTGAATTTGCTAAATATTATGGCAATGAAAATATACAGCGATTAAAAAAACGTATCATAAACCAAAATTATGAAATAAATTTTTTTTCTTAACATAAGCTTTCATCTAAAAAGTCTCTGCGTATTAATAGAGAGTTTGCTTAACCATGGTAATTTATTAAATTATCAAGCGGCAATCGATGCACAAGAAACACTTTTAGATTTGTTATGTAAACTTCTAACATTAGAGCCATCCATTCATAAGTCCAATGATATGTTTCAATCAAGACAGCTAACAATCGTAAGCCGCGCGCTCAATTTCATACATAAAAAGAGTGTATTGAATATCACCATTCCTGAATTAGCGAAAGTAAGCTTTTGTTGCATCCGTACTTTAGAGTATAGCTTTAAGGCAATAATGAATATGACGCCTAAACAATATATTATTAAGCGACGGCTTCACTTGATATTTAACGAACTTAGGTCAAATAACGTCAGTTCAATACGTGAAATTACCACAACTTATGGAATTGTGAATCAAGGGCGTTTCGCTCAAGATTATTATAAATTTTTTAATGAATATCCTCATCAAACTCAAAAAAAAGATTAACATAAACCTTATCCTCTAAGTAACACCACAAAATAACCAATTGATATTTACCAATAATATTTTATTTTCAACTTATCTTATGTGAATTATACCCAATGCATTTCACGCAACAAAAACAAGCCTAATGTTGAGCTAACAATCGACATTAGGGTGCTGCCAGCAATAATCGCGGCTGTTAAATGATAATCGCCGCCAATACTTCTGACCATAGGATAGGCAGCCGCCGCAGTGGGTGCTGCAGTCATCATAAAGAGTACTCCAAGTTCTTCACCTCTAAGGCCGAAATAAAAACCTAATGCAGAGGCTATAAGGGGGATAAACACAATTTTACTGCTAATTGCCCAGTACAATATCTTTGAAGAACGAAACTCGTGCCAACGAATGGTCGCACCAACACACAACAAAGCTAAAGGAAGCGTCATTTTTGCTAAATAATTGCCCGTATCTAATACCAATTTAGGAACTTGAATAGGCAACAAAGCCACTAGTATCGCCAAAGAAATAGCGATGGCTAATGGGTTAGTGAATACACTGCGGGCCACTTCTTTAGCGCTAGGAGTTTTTTCTTGATGATAATACAAGGTCAAGATAGAAAATATGTTTAACGGCACTACCAGCACAGCTAAGTACATAGAAGCAATTGCTAAGGCTGGATCACCAAAGGCATTAACTGACAAAGCCAAACCTATGATGGCCATATTTCCTCGACAAGCTCCTTGTACAAAGGCTCCCCGGGTAAGTTTGTTAGCAATGCCATATGCCACTAAATGAAAAAAGATAAAAGCCGCTGTCATCATGCAGCCAGCAAAAACAATCAAAAAAGTAGGAAAATGATCCGTCAGGTTTGTGGTAGCAATATTCACAAACAGTAAGCAGGGTAACGTAAGATTAAATACCAATTCCGAGCCTGATTTTGCAAATTCGTCTGTTATCCAGCCGATCCGTTTTAACAAAATACCTAAACCAATAATCAGGCTAATTGGCAATGTAACGTCTAATGCATAGGCTAAAGAGTCAAACATAGAGTTTACTCTTCGGATAATCAATTAAGGCTAAGTTAGTCATCTTTGTCCTGCTTATTTTGACTACCTTCAATACTAAATTGATAATAAATATCAATCGCATTACTTACCCCACTTACCGCTTCAATATATAATTTAGGAATTAATTCGTAGCGAATTGCCACCTCGGAAATAGAGTCAAAAACACCCACGCCATAACGTAACTGAACCCCGGGAGCTATAGTACCGCTTAACGATAATTGGGTGCCATCACCTTGTCCCGAGGTATCTAAATTCACGTCTTCAAAACCCAATTTATTGCCTACTTTGCTAATTAGATTTTCGCTTTGCCCCAATCCCAAAGACAATAAAGCATTGGTTAAAATAGTATCTTGACTGTCACCGCTAGACTCGCCCATACCTCGTCCTGTTAACATATAAGACAAAACTTGCTGTTGCTCCATAACTGGCTCAGAAAACACACTAACACTTGGGTTTTGTGCCACACCTTCTATCTTAAGGCCAGCAATCACATCGTCTGAAGTTAGGTCAGGATCACGTACCGCTTCAATGTTCAAAAAGGGCCTATCTAAAGAGTTAGTGAATAGAATATCTCCTTCACGAATTATCAGGTTTTGACCATATGCCCGATAGCGACCATTCACCAATTGCACTTCGCCACTGCCAAATATTTCAGTTTTGTTGTTTTGCAATCGCAGTTCACCTTGCAAATCAGTTGTTAAGCCAAAGGCATCTAATTTAACGTTATTGCTGCGCTGTGGATCGACCTTTAACAATACATTGAGTGCCAGCCGTTGCTGGGATGCAATTAATTCAGCTTGTTTTTCTACTAAAATGACATCTTTTGATGGTGAGATAGTGTCTTTTGGCAATTCTCGCACTTTTATGCGTGCATAAGGGATAGTCACCTCACCCTTTATCTCTAAATTATTGGGTTCGAACATAAGATTGATATTTGGGCTGACTTTAGCTTTGATCATACTTTGATAATCAAATTCCAATTCCTCACCAGATATATGTAAATTACCTTTAAGGGTTGGCAACCAAGCAATATCACCATCCATTTTACCTTGACCATTGCCTAATTTATAAGTGCCTTTAAAATCAGCGCTTTGACCTTTTAATAGAATACTTTGTTCAATATCGCTAAGTGACACGGGCAAAGATTCGTCTTTTAATGCGCCCTTAGCGAGTGTTAATTCACCTGTCACTAATGGATTACCCAGTGCGCCGGCTATTTTCGCTTGGCCATTAATATCACCTTGTAATACATCTAATTGTGGTACTAGCGCCTTAAAAGCGGCGAGATCAAAGCGCTCGATAAGTAACTCACCCTGAATCGGTCTGGTTAAAGGATCGGCATACACGCCGGATTGTCCTTCTACACTGGCACTCAAAGTGCCAATTTGGTTACCCGATAAATGAATATTGGCCTGTATGTTTTTGGGGTTGATCTGAACTTTAACTAAGGTTTCGTCTAGTGTTAACTTAAGGTTATTCTGATCCCTAAATACCCAATCGCCTGAACTCAAACGAGCACTTAAATTTGCATTAGGTAACTGCGCAATATCCCAATCCCCCGACATATCTAAATTTAAACGACTCTTAGTTTGAATTTCAGGCATTCCCGGCATCAAGCGGCGAACAAGGGAAAGTACATCAAACTCTTTAAGTGACACATCCCAATTTAGGGTATTATGTTTAAACTCTGCCAACTTAATACACAGCTCATTATCGGTGTGCCCCCAGCAATTTGGGGCAATTAGGTATTGTTGCTTATTCCAATCGGCTTCAATTTTAAAAGGTTCGAGTAAGGTTAAATTTGCATAAGAAGACTCAATGTCGCCAGTTAACCAGTTACCTCGCCATGACGTTTGATTGAGCTGCCCTTGAATACTCAAATTAACACTGCTGCTTTGTCCGCTGGTAGTTATATCTAATTGGTGATCGCTGGCATCACCACCCAATATTATTTGTGCGCTATCAACTTGATTACTAATGCCTTGAATACCCGTTAATTCTAACTTTAAATCGACTGGTTTTTCCTCGTTCCACTTGAGATTGCCTTTACCCTGGGCATGCTGAATTAACACCTCAGACACCATTAAATCACTAGCTGAGAGTTCATAACTGACTTCTGGCTGTTCGGCGCTACCGCTTAAATTTCCAACTAAATTAAGTGAACCGCGAAGTTGTGGGAGGGTATTAGATAGGTCTGCGGCATCCAGAGTAAACTTAACATTAAGTGCTTGTTGCTTAGATACAACGCCATCTAACAATAAGATATTGTCAGCATTTTTTAGGGTCAGTTGGCGCAATTGCAAACCGTTGTTTTGATGGAAATCGACATATCCCGACATGCTTAATGGAAAACCTTGCCACAGCCCGTTGATGTCTAACTGATTTAATTTAGCTTTCCAAATACCTTGGCTATTATTGGCTTGAGTCGACACTTCGCCATTGATATCTGCCACCAGCTCAGGCCAGAAAACACTTGGATCAAGATGGCTAATACTAGAGCTGCCTTGCCAATTGATATAGTCGGAAAAGGTCAATTTTCCCTGACTCAACACTTGTCCACCTAAGGTTTCCAATAAAAGCTCATTCAACTCAAAGCTTTTATTTTGTGGGGTTGATGCTGCAGTAGCGCTGACATTGATTTTGGTATCTGGTAAATTTTGTCCAGTTAACAAAGTCTGAATTGTCATTTTAAGTGCGTTTAAGTCACCGTTAATGTCAATTGTTCCTGTCTCGGATTTCACCTGTGGTTCAGCTAAAGGCCAAGCCAAATGGCTCCAATTTAGCCTTAGCTTAAGGGGTAAGGTCGCTTTGGAAGGTTGCGCTGTGAAATCGACGGCTAACTTTAAAGGCTTGGCTTTAGTTTGTGTACTAGTAGATAAAGTAGACTCAATTAATTCAATTTGAGTCGATAAGGAATTAATATTGCCAGAAGAGCGCAATGCTAACTTTAAGGGTGTTTGCTCGAACAACTGAGCATTGGCGTCTATCGAAAACACATGTTCAAAGTTATCATTTAACTGCAGATTACCCTTGGCTAATAATTGCCCTTGCTGGTGCTCTATAAGTAACTCATGCAATTGCACCTTTTTCGAATTACCTTTTGCTTTGAGACTGACTTTTTTAAGTTTAAGTTCTTCTTGTCCTGCCAGTTTCAAACTAGCGGGTGACATATTAAATGCCAACACCTCAAAATGTATCGGTAACACTATAGGTTGTAGCGTAATTGGCTGGTATTGCCATTTAGTCCAATCAAAAGGTTCGGTCTGAGGGTTTGCTGAAGATACTTCTGTGGCATAAGTTGTTAGATCAAATCCCTGCAACTGCATCTTCTCTATACGCAGACGTTGATAAAAGTCCAGTTTAGCGGTTAATTTCTGCCAAGTGATGTCTGCGGTATCTTTAATCTTTAAGGAAAACTTATTTAAGCTAAGGTTTTGAATGGAAACAGGAAAAGGTAATGTCAACGCAGACGTAGTGGGGTCATCACTGGAAGATGGTGCTGTTGGTTGTATTTGTACAAGCACTTTGTCACTACTTACAGAGTCAATACAAAGAGCGAGTCTCCAAACACAAGATAGCTGTATTGATAGTTGCAGGTTATAAATATCAACTTTGCTAGCAGCTTGCTTCCACTTCACCGAAGTCAGATGCAGTTCAGTTCCCAAACTGCCGCTTCGATAATCGATAGTCAACTCATCAACTAAACTATTAGCCGTGTTGACCACAACTTTGGAGCCCCAAGGTGTTAGTACAAAACCTATCAAGAGACATAAGATAATAACTAATACTAACCATAACTTAGCTATTGCTGTGACAACTTTGCTGATTAAATTAGAGGTGTTTCGTGGTTTTTCGGCAGCCTGTTTAACCTCAGAGGCAGAACTCATAAAGAAGGCCCCATAGAAATATGGAAATAACGGCTACTACCAAAATCACTTTTACCCTTAGCCAAGTACAAGCGAACCGGTCCAATTGGAGAATTCCAGATTGCGCCGAACCCTACGCCAATAGCAGGATCTTTAAATAACTCTTCGGTGGCATTACCGGCATCCACAAAAGCAGCTGCGCGCCAGTTTTCGGCAACTGGGTAAGAATACTCGATACTCGCCACAGCGAGATATTGGCCACCTGTCAGTTCGGGATCGCCATCTGAGTCGAGCTCAAATGGCGATAATGTTTTGTAATCAAAACCACGAACACTTTGATCTCCACCAGTAAAGTAGCGCAAACTTGATGGAATTTGGTCAAAATCGTTAGAAACTATGCC
Source organism: Paraglaciecola arctica BSs20135 (assembly GCF_000314995.1). Taxonomy (GTDB): domain Bacteria; phylum Pseudomonadota; class Gammaproteobacteria; order Enterobacterales; family Alteromonadaceae; genus Paraglaciecola; species Paraglaciecola arctica. Next base: position 198,276 of record NZ_BAEO01000010.1, read on the forward strand.
CCCAACCTCTGCCCGCCATACAAACCTATGCTGTTCGACACTTCTGACCCACTTGGATGAAGCTGTAATCCGCAACATATTGATATCTGACAACAGTGAATCTGAAGCAAACTCAGTAGTAATAGTTTGTTTATCACCCCAATTGATGTCCATACCACCTTTGCTGCGCAATCGGCTTAAGGTAAAACCTGGTGTCAGCAAGTGAGTGGTTTGTTCAGGCTCTAATCCCTGAATAAAAGTTTCTTGCTCGAGTCGAATAAAAGCCGATCGTTGCCAATCTGAATTTTCAACTGTCCAATGCCGAGTAGCTGATATAGACCACTTATGACTACTGGTATCATTTTCATTTTGTGCTTGAAAACCCGCTTGATAGCTCAGGTAGTTTTGGATAGCGTCTTCCAAAGGTACTTTATAATTGACAGACACATATTGTTCTGGAGATGAAACAAACACTTCAGCCCCAATAGAATGACCACTTTCATTTACCCATGGGCGCTTCCATTTTCCAGTAAAACGCGCTCTAACATCAGACGAATAACCTAATCCCACATCAAAATTATCTCTGGGTTTATGGGTTAAAATGACCTCTATAGGTACACCATCATCAACCGCCTCAGCGACTAAAGGTCTAACGATGACATGGCGAAAGTATTGGGTTTGTTTAAGTCTTTGATTAAGTAAACCCAGTTGACTGGCTTGATATAAATCGCCCGTTTTAAAAGGCGTTAGACTTTTTACCAATTGTTGCGATCTAGTATCTTTTCCAAAACGTAAGTCTGCAAATTTATAACGCACACCACTGTTAATATGTAAGGTAATATCGGCGGCATTTAGAGATTCAAAAACTTTTATACTGCTTTGTTCAAACTCAAAATCAAAATAGCCCCGTGATAGCGCCAAACTTTGCAGGTCATTTTTTGCTTTTTCGTAAACTGAATGTTCAAGAGGTTTGCCCTGCTTTAGATTAATGGAGCTAAGTAAAGATTGAATTTCTTGATCCTGCGCCCCCTGCCCCACAATTTTAATAGATAATGTTCTAACAAGAGTTACCGCCCCTAAGTCAACCAATAGGCTCCAATTTTTATTCTTTGAAAATAAATTATCGGAGGCGACACTTGGAGGGGTTGCCACTGAAGTTGCATGGTAATAACCAAATACCTGAGTGGCCGCTTCCACTTTTAACTGCAAACTATCTTGATATTGAGAAAATTGATAGCTGGCACTGGGAAGATCTAGGCTTTCGACATGAGCTCGAACATTTTTTAACACACGATCATCGTCTATCCCTTTAATGTCGACCTCTGCTGCGTGCACCTTGAACAAAGCAAATAACAACATGGATAATAAAAAAAATGTTCTAAAAAAAGAGGTATAAGGAAACAAAAATTCTCGCTTTTAACATAAGGAACATAAAGTGACATTTGAAAGGTCATCTGCCCTAACACTACAAAATAATTCAGAAGCTATTCTACAATAGGCCAGTACAAGTGTATTGCATAATATATGTATTTACACTTGGTTGGGCCGTCATGTTGCATTACCCTTGTATGATGGTTTTAATTAAAAATAAGTTCCCATGTCTGACACAATAACCTCTCACACATTAAATAAGCCCGTTTGTATTGTCACTGGAGGCAGCTTAGGCATAGGTGATGCTGTGTGCGAAAAATTTAGCGCCCAAGGTTACACAGTAATAAATCTAGATATTCAAGCCAATTCAATACAATCAAAAGCCATACACTGGCTTAAATGTGATGTGTCAGTATCTTCTGAAGTGAGTCAGTGCATTCAACAAGTTATTAAACAATATGCCAGAATTGACTGCCTTGTTTCAAACGCTGGTATCCATTTTTCTGGGACCATAGAAGACACCAGTGAAGCAGATTTTGAACGAGTATTTGGGCTTAATGTAAAAGGTGCTATTGCTGCGACTAAAGCAGTTTTGCCTCAAATGAAATCACAAAAACACGGAGTTATTTTATATATGGCCTCTGACCAAGCCCTCATTGCTAAACATAACTCCTTTGCTTACAACATGAGTAAAGCCGCATTGGCTTCTTTGGCCAAAACCACTGCCTTGGATTATGCTAAATATCAAATAAGAGCCAACGCGATCTGCCCCGGTACCATAGAAACACCGCTTTACCACAAGGCTATTAATAGTTACGTCGCTCAGTCTGGTGCCGATAGTGACCAAGTACATGCTGAAGAAGCCGCACTGCAACCTATAGGACGCCTTGGCCAAGCTAGCGAAGTTGCAGCTTTAAGCTATTTTTTAGCTTCTGATGAGGCCGCGTTTATTACTGGCAGTTTGCAGGTAATAGATGGTGGATACACAGCCCAATAGTGGATTAAGATTATGACTAGAACCATACATAAAATTATCGATCCTCATCTGCACTTATTTAATATGGAACAAGGTAATTACGCTTGGCTAAAGCCTCAAAACCCACCTTTTTGGCCAGACAAACATCTGATAAATAAAAGTTTTGTCGAAGCCGATCTATTGCTACCGTCACCTATACATCTTGCTGGATTTGTACATATTGAAGCGGGTTTTGATAATCAACAACCTTGGCGAGAAATAGACTGGTTACAACAACACTGCACCCTACCCTTTAAAAGTGTGGCTTTTGCCGATATTAACGCCATAACTTTCAGTGAACATCTCGAGCAATTAAAAAAACGCCCCTCAGTGGTAGGCATTCGGCATATTCTCGATGAGCATGCAAAACAAATACTAAGTTCAGCATTGATAGATAAACATTTTGCCTTATTAGCAGAAATGAAATTTAGCTTTGATGCACAATTATCATTGGCAGATAGCCAAGCTATTGAGCTATTGATTGCATTGGCAAACAAATATAAAACAGTGCGGATCATCATCAATCATGCAGGATGGCCACCGGCTATTAACGACCTTAACGGCCAACAAAAGTGGCAGCTTAATCTGCAAAAACTCGCTAATTGCGAAAACATCGCAATTAAATTATCTGGCTGGGAAATGTCGAATAGAACTTGGCAAGCTCAACAGGTCGCCACTGTGATCCAACAAAGCCTAGCAACATTTGGTGATCCACGAGTGATGTTAGCCAGTAACTTTCCAGTCTGCTTATTGTCGATGTCTTATTCTGAGTTGTGGAATACTTACGCAGCTTTACCTGAAATAAGTACTCAATGTTTTGAAAAAATCGGCTTCAGTAATGCTAATGATTGGTATCATTTATTTTGAACAAGAAACGACAACTTTTCTAATCGTTCATTAATACATTCATAAGAACCCATCTCAAATTCTCGACAAATCCATGGGCGATTTTCGTAGATCGAACACATTAAGGTATCGCGATCTAAAGCCGAGCACCAACCATCGTCTAAGCGCAACATAGTTTCACTGCCATGTTCGTCAACATGAACATGGCGACTGGGCACACCTGTATCTGAGATGATCATCACTTCTAAACTGCAGCAACATGCCTGACAGTTTGCACATGTCACTTCTGTGGCGGGGATATTTTTTACTTCGATCATAGTAAAACAACAATTAACTTAATTATCGCTAGGATACTCTAGAAAATTAACATTCTCGAGGACAGCTGGATCTTAACGCCTAAATATACCGATTAAAAATGAATGACTAAGCCACAGGTCACAATTTATCCCAGTATAAAATTGCGTTTTCAACAAAGCAGTACACAAGGAATGAGCACAAGCTACTATGGTTGGATCCTTATATTTGCTGTTACTATGAGTGTACTAATAGAAGTTCAGTTATTTTAAGTGAAAAATACATGTCTAATCAAAAAACTGAGTCGGGTAGTTATGACCAAGTGTTCGCTCAGCAACAAGAATACATAGCCAAGCGTGCATCAGGTTATCGTGAACAAGCACTAAAGATATACCCTTGGATCTGTGGCCGATGTCGCCGTGAGTTTACCCACAGAAACCTCTCGGAGTTAACAGTACACCACGTCGATCATAACCATGGCAATAACCCCAGCGATGGCAGTAATTGGGAATTGCTGTGTTTATATTGTCATGATGAAGAGCATTCTAAATTCGAAAACTTTGTGCGCTACGGTAGTACTGAAGATACTGAAATCAAAACCAGCACTTATAATCCATTTGCAGATCTAAAAGACCGAATGAAGAAAAAATAGTCACTTACAGGAGACAAACTCACGATGAATACTGCATTACTTCTATGGAGCATAGTGTTTAGCTCAATAGGTGTGGGTTATTTTATCTACGGCAAAAAACGAGAAAGTTTGCTCATTCGTTACACTGGTTTAGCCCTTATCTTATTTCCGTATTTTTTTGATAATGCCTTTCCTGTAGTGATAGTAGGGTTAATTCTAATGGCTCTGCCAAAACTGCTTATTCGGTATTTGTAATAGCAACGCGCTACTGTGTTCCTCGGTTATATTTCTTTCAATACCAATTTACAAAATCTGGTAACATGCGCGCGATAAATACTTAGTATCGTTGAGCAGATCCTCGATATGAGTGATGGTTTAATCCTTTTTAATTTTTACAGGTAAAATAATGTCAGAACAACCAAGCAGAAATAAACGTCTTCAAAAAAAATTGTATATGGGTGAGTGGGCTATCTTAGGCTTTGAGTTTAGCTTTAAGTTAACTGAAGCGTCAGATGAACAGTATGAAGCTTTTTTTAATAGCCTTGAAAAACTAGTGGGTACCGAGGAGCTTTATATTAGCCTTGATAACAATAGTGAGTCATTCGAAGGTTCTGTGACATCCGCACAACGTTATGGCAACGCCACCGAAGAAGACAGAACTGCAATTGAAACGTTTCTGAACAGTCATGACATCGTCAGTGAAGTGAAAGTAGGCGCTTTAGTAGATGCATTTTACGAAATGTAGTGAATAGGTATTACGTTATTTAAATCATTCAATATGAATATTTAAATTAAAAAAGATTTCT
>NZ_BAEO01000009.1 GCF_000314995.1 Paraglaciecola arctica BSs20135
AACCGCTCTTCAACCCATCCACGGCGATGTTCATAACTCTGGCCTGAATAACTATCCACACCGCACAAAAAAGAGCGCCGTACACAACGGGAAACACAATGGTAATAAGGAGTATCCGATAAACAAATTTGACTGCTACGTGGCTGGGGCATGACATCAATCCTTTGATTTATTTCCTATTCAAAGCCTAGCTTGTCTTTTTATTTAGTCAAATTGTTATGGGTGGCTTGGTAAACTTCTTGGTAAACTCTGTAAACTTTGTTATGGGTGGCTTGGTAAACTTTTGTTATGGGTGGCTTGGTAAACTTGCTCTTGGTAAACCTGGTAAACCATCCCACAGTTTTTTATCCATGATTTAATGTGAGGCGTATGTGTTTCAACATTAATTTGATGCCTGGCGAGAGGTTTTCCATCAGTAATTCAGGGTTGATATAATACGGAGCTCTTTTGCCGTGGTATTCGATTACAGGGCCGATTTGTTCAAATTCTATACCAATGAACTTCATGCTGCGTGCAAGTCTGGGCTCCATCATCACAAAAGTATGTTTTATTTGATTCTCCATTACTAATGAAGCAGCAGATAAATAAAGCCCAATCGCAATAAAGGGGAAACATCTTAGTTCGTTTACAGAATAAGTATGTTGATTGATAACCCCAGTTGATGCGCCACTATATTTATCCATTTTACGACGCCTAAATTCATTTGGAACAGCCAAGCGTGATATCTCACAAATCTCATGAGGTTTAAAATCATTAGGGTTTATTTTTCCAGGGGAAATAGAGTTTAAGCAGTACTTTTGAATCGGTATAGTTTGACCGTTGGTTTCTGGCCTTACAACTCTGACTGTCCCTGCATAGTTGTGAGTGGGTAAATGCTGTATGAGGCAGTGAAACGAATAATCATCAAAGTCATCTTTTTCGATTTTAGCTGGATTTTCTGCTTCAAATTTTAATTCTTCGCAATAAACACCATGGCGAATACGGTAAGCTTCGTCTTTAAGTAAAGGACTGGTGGCCAAAACAGGTGAAAGGTAAGTTGCAAAATGTCGGGATACCGTTTTAAGTTCATTATTAACCGCAATATTCATTACTTTTTTTATTAGCGGGCCAATTATGGGTTTATTGGAATATTTTTTTAAATTTTTCACGTTTTTGGAATCGTAACCATTTTTTTAGCTTCCGTATCAACACTGTTTAGTCTTTTAGGAATGAATTCTAGAGCAGTTTTACAACCAATTTCATACAAAGATTCTTTCTCTTGAATAGACATGTTAAAAGCAACGGGGAAAGCTTCCCAGTATTAACGATTATAGTGTTTTTCCAATATTGATCATGTACATATTCTCTAGACATTGACTTCATAAACGCTCTAATCAACATCATCACACATTGCACTAAGGGTAACCAACTTTATTTGAATGCTTTGCCTGTTACTTGGTCGCTTTTTAATCTGAAGTGCCAGTTAATAAAGACACCCAATCACAGTCTAATCAACAAGCATAAAGTGATGGGTATATTCCTCTATGGGGTTTTAAGAAATAAGATATTCAGGCCGATTGGGGATTTGGCTTATTAATGCAACTAAATGATTCAGCCAATTCAAATTTTAGACAACGCTATTGAGCACAGGTTGTGCTGGTAGCTTTGAAAGTGTGTGCGCTGAGTTTAGGCCGCTCTATAATAGGGCTGTTATGATGCTCTATGTAACCAGCTTTATCTTGTCGAATACAACGGCTGGATTTAGCAAAACAGTCATAAACGTAAATATCGCCTTTATTGGTCCAAGAAACTCCAGGCTTTCTACTACAGCCCAATTCTAAAAATAAAGCAGTTTAAAGACCTATTACATGCCGAAATCAGGATGTACCTAATAGCCGTATCTTTGCACTTGCATGTTAAACAGACAGCATACTTCAGCGCTATATACAGAGCTTAGCGATCTAACCACTTCTTGAATTGCGCCGTGCGGGTTTTACTAGTGATAAGCGGCTGGTCTAAAACATTAGTCGATACAGCGAGGGTATCTTTGCCATAATTCTCAAATGCACAGATATAATCCAGATTGATTAAGTCACTGCGGTTTAAACGAAAAAATTGTTTAGGATCCAATTGTTGTTCAAGTTCTGAAATTGAGTTCCCCGTCAGCATATGATGTTGGCCACTTTTATCGTATGCAGAAATCACCCCGGATGTCGCGCGTAGACATACTATATCCTCGGTTCTTAACACTTCAATTGCCTGTGCGTTACGCAGCAAAAACCGGCTTTTATAGGGAGTACCGTTATCAACCAGAATCGTTTTTTTAGAACTCGAAAAATTGATTTTTAATTGTTCATAGCTGAGCATGGCCTGTGAAAAACGCTTGTAGGAAAAGGGCTTGAGCAAGTATTCAATACCTTGGTTTTGAAAGGCCTGAGCCCAATGATGGTCATAAGAGGTGGTATAGATCACCGGGCAGGGTAAATCGAGGGAGTTTAAGGCACTAAACACTTGTCCGTCGAGTAATTCGATATCTGAAAAAATCAGATCCAACTGTTGTTCAGATGCAAAAAAAGCCAATACATCCGAAGTTTTATCGAACTGAGCAACGATAGTCGCATCAGTGAAATACCGGGTAATGAAACCTATCAGTTTTTGCTTTGCTAGGGGTTCATCTTCAATTACCACAACTCTCATACTGCTTCCTTTTGCTTACATAGAGGCAAAATCAGCTCAAAATGGTCAGGTGTGTGCTCCACCTTTAACGGTTGGTTAAATATCGTATTGCAGCGAGATTGCAAGTTTGTGATCCCTAACCGAGTGGATTCCTGTTTGAACTCTTTCTCGTTTATCTTATTAAAAATACGTAACTGATTTTCCTCAATGGTTATCTTGATAACTAAGGGATCCGCTTTATCGCCCTGGTTGTGCTTAATTGCGTTTTCTATCGCTAGTTGCAAGGAACAAGGCAACACTTTGCTGCTTAGATCGGCAGCGGGCATAGTAGTCACCTCTAAAGTGTAGGCCTTGTCAAAGCGTGTGCTTATCAAATCCATATAGTTTGTGGCAAAGGCTAGTTCTTGTTTTAACGAGACCAATGTATGATCTTTATGCTGCAAAATGTAGCGGTAAATATCGCAAAACGTATTGAGATATTCATCCGCATCATCTGGATCTTGTTGAATAAGCGCTGATAACACATTGAGGTTATTAAATAAAAAGTGAGGGTCGATATGCTGCTGCAATGTTTTTACCTGACTTTCGAGTAGTGATTTTTCCGTTTGTTGTAAGGCAATCCCTTGCTGTTTTATCTGTTCAAAAACCTTAAATGCGAGGGTAAATCCCCCGACAATAGTGTGCAAAATAAACTGCATACTGATTAGCGAGAGTATATGGGCCAGAGTGATAGTTTGAATACCAATTGCCAACTCAAGGACGCAAATTAATCCGGTTACTACTAGTGTAAAGCTTGCATTGCTGCACAGAAATACACGAATATAGCTATTGGTATCGGTGATTTTCTGCCGTCGCGTCTGAAAAAACTCAAACCAACGTAACGTTATCCATTGGGCAATAAAGCATTGAATTGCCATCCACACGGGGGCATCAAAATGCCACTGAATGGCCTCCCCCGGTTTGACTTGCAATTGGGCGGAATACAACACCATAAACAAAGAAAACAGGCAAATGATAAAAAAATTAGTTAACTTGTTCATGGTGTGTCTTATTGCTTTTTAGCTTGGCTGGTATCAGGCAAGCGCATAATAACGTTTCCTTCCTCATCTAAAAACTCTAATTTTGCATCGCCTTCTTTGCTCACAAGCAGTTGGATACGTTTATTGCCCTGTGCATCATTTAAGCGCAGTTGAGAGCTCCCATTTAAGGTGCCGTAAAAGGCTCGCCGCGCGGCTCCTTTATTTTCCGCAATGATTAGTGTTTCAAGCTCGGCCATTTTTCCATTGTCACCTTCTGCCTGGGCTTTGGTAAACGCATTGCTTAACTCAAAGTCCATATCCCTACTAGGCCTGTCCATAATGGTTAAGCCAGTAATCATGAAGTCTTCTTGCTCTATATGCTGCATCATCATGGTTTGATCTTGGTTGTAGCGATCAAACGACATGTGCAGCCCATGACTTACTTTTTCATTCTCTTTTTTTCCTCTGAATATCAGACCGCCATTTTCTGTGCCTTCATCATTATAAAAAATCATTCCAGGACGGGCTCCATTAGAACGGAACACCTCTTTGCCATATTGTTCAACGGCTGGGGCTTTATCTGAATTTGCAAGTACCATGCGGTTAAGACCATTTGTTTCAATAATATTAATACGCTGAACCGATATTTCTTCGAATGTGGCGACATTAGTTGTGTTTTGGGAATTGCCCAGCGCCACATAACTACCAAGCGCCAAGATACTAACGCCGAACGCATAGTTGATTAGTTTTTGTGTTTTCAGTTGCTTAGCTAATACCGTCTGTTGAGTTGTTTGTGTCATTTTCCCATCCTCTAAATCATCCATTCTAATATGTGTTATTCGTGGCCGTAGCTCTTTGGTATGAGGCTAAAGTAGCGCAGAGATAATCATGGAAATATACAAACCCCATAAGCGGGGGGAAAACCCGAATAAAGAGAAGAAACGACGGTTTGAAATGGTTTTCAGGTGGTGTACTTCTACCTTGAAGCAGGGGATGATTTGCTACTTTTAAAGATGGGGGGCTTTTCTATTTAATATAACTTGTAATTGATGCCGTTCTAACACCAAGTTATAAGGCAGATGGCTGCTCCTGCCAAGTATCCAACTTCAAATTTCTTGTTATATTCCTTCACCAAAATTACATATAAGTACTTCACCTGTAGCTGTTGCGCCTTGAATAGTGGAATCTAGATTAAGGATTTTTATAGCATTCCCGCCGAGAATAGCAGCTTTATTTCGAAGTTCATTTAAAGCATTTTCGGATTCATGACCAGCCGTAGCGCCAAGAGTGTCAAACGCAGATGCGGTTCCTAGAAATTTGCAATTAGATTGCTGATTACTTTCTACAATCCTGACGCTTTGTCCTTTTACAGTTAAAGTTGTTGTACAACCAAACACTAAAAACATAGTTACTAATATTATTAATACTCTCATTTATTTACTTCCTCGTTGTAAAATTGATCAATTCAGAACATAACAATTTTTCGACGACATAACGTTGTGTTTAAACACGAAATTATGTCGCATATAATTAAGACCATATTTTTACACGGTCTCTACGTGCTTCTTTTATAAACACTTTTCTACATACAAGCAAAGAATACTTGTGGCGATACCCCACAATGTCGACGATCGGCTGTTATTGGACACACAACCAATCACTGAATATAAAGCCAGATACTTAATTTCAATTAAGTATCTAAATATTAGTCGGAAAAGCCGATGCTTTTGATTTACCCTCGACTCAAAGCTCGCCACTAAATTACTCATTTTTGTAGGTCAATCGCCATGGACAGGCGATTGAGTAATGCCTCGTCGGGAACGAATCATTACGACCTGCAAAAATGGATAGTTTAGTGAATGAAGAGCTTTGCCCTCGAGCGGCTTTCTTTGCTTACTTTCTTGAGCTGTAGCAAGAAAGTAAGTCGCACAAAAGGGATTCTGTGAGAAACCTGCTAGGGATGGCAGTGCCCGCTAGGGCATAAAAAGCCATCGACTAATGATGGCTACATTACCTATTTACAATCACTGAAAGTGATGACTAAAAGTATTTAAATAAAACCTAAACCCGTGTCCCCCCATCCAACTCCAAAGTCCTACCCGTAAAATACTCATTCTCAAAAATAAACTTAGCCGCATGGGCCAATTCTTCCACTTCGGCTAAACGCTGCGCAGGAATACTTTTGATAAACATTTCACGCATTTCAGGGCGCATTTGTGCGGCCATAGCAGTCTCGACTAAGCCAGGTGCGATACACCCAGTGCGAATACCAAAACGGGCGAGCTCTTTGCTCCATGATACTGTCATAGTGGCGACTGCCGCTTTGGATGCTGAGTAGTTAGTTTGACCGGCATTACCTGCACGAGATACAGAGGAGATATTCACTATCACTCCTTTGCTTTTGGTTTCGACCATTTGAACGGCGGCTTCGCGGCTACACAAAAAGGTGCCTGTGACATTTACATCCAGTACAGATTGGAATTGCTCTAGTGGCATTTTACTTACGATCTTACCTTCTTTCACTTTAAGTAACATGCCATCACGCATGATGCCTGCGCTATTAATTAAACCGTTAATTTGTCCAAAATCCGCAGCCACTTTTGCAAAGGTGGCTTCCACTTGTTGTTCGTCGGTGACATTAACTGCGTAACCATTAGCTTTTACGCCTAACTTTTCGATTTCGGCAGCGGCCGCTTCAACGGCTTCGGTTTGCATATCTAACAAGGCAATATGTGCGCCTTGTTTGGCAAATTCTTCAGCCATTGCTTTGCCCAAACCTTGGGCTGCGCCTGTGATAACAATCACTTTATTTTGTAAATTCATTGCTACTTCTCTTGCTTGGAAAATAAATTAAAAATACTGGAAAAATCCAGTTGTCCGTTGCCTTGCTGACTGTGGATATTATATAAGCTTTGTGCGAGTGCTCCCATGGGTGTGAGAGATTGACTCTTAAGCCCAGCGTCCATTGCCAAGCCTAAGTCTTTCTTCATCAAATCCACCATAAAGCCACCTTGATAATCATTCGATGAAGGCACATTAGGCATCACATCAGGGCAGGGGTTATACAATTCTAAGGTCCAGTTTCTGCCAGAACTTTGCAACATAATGTCCGACATCACTTTAGGATCTAGGCCGTTATCAATCGCCATCTGTAGGGCTTCAGAGGTGCCTAACATCAAAACAGATAACAACATATTATTGCATATTTTAGCCACTTGACCGGCACCGTGGTCGCCAGCATGGAAGATGTTTTTGCCCATTGCCTGCAAAATCGGTAATGCTGTCGCGTAATCCTGCTCGTCACCACCCACAATAAAAGTCAGAGTACCCGCCATGGCACCACTGACCCCACCAGATACAGGAGCATCAATAAAATAGATGTTTTTTTCGGCCAGTTTATTGGCAACCGTTATTGAAGTCGATGCATCTATAGTGCTCGAATCAATCACCAAAGTACCAGCTTTTAACTGGTTAATTAGGCCGTTTTCACCAATGTAAAGTGACTCAACATGCTTACCTGCTGGCAACATGGATATCACTACATCGGCTCCCTGAACAACATCTGCTGCAGAATTGGCTGCAGTAGCCCCTGCTTGTTGTAGATTGTCCATAGCGGTTTGCACTAGGTCAAATACACTCACTGAAAAACCGGCTTTTAACAAGTTATGAGCCATAGGTGCGCCCATATTGCCCAAACCGATAAAGGCTATTTTAGGTAGTTTATTAGACATTTTATTCCCCTAACCTGCGTTTAGCTGTGCTAATGGATGAGAGTCTTGAGACCAAATATCAGCAAAAAAATAATCAATAGTAGCTTGCGGTACTTGTTCAACAGACTTATAGCGCCAATTGGGCTGATTATCTTTATCAATCATCAGCGCCCTTACCCCTTCTTGAAATTCACCAAACTCGCCACATTTACATGACAAACCTAACTCCATTTGAAAACATGCTGCTAAGCTCATACCCTTGCCTCTATGCAGTTGTTCAAAAACCAAATTTGCCGTGATAGGTGACCCCGCACTTAAAGTTTTTTGTGCTTTGTTTAACCATTTATTATCACCAGCATTGGCTGACATTATGTAGTCAACCGCTGCCACAACATCAGTTTGCGCGGCCAAAGTTGTTAACCACTGCTGATTTTCTTGAAGATTTCCCTGTGGCAATTGACCAAAATGTAGGGAGTGAAAATCATCACAAATACTGGTTAATGTTTGATGTAATAATTCCTCTTGCCAATTTGCGGATAATAATCTGGCAAAGAGTGTAGCTTTTGCATCTTGGGGTACAAAGTAGTCGGCCAAATGACTATACAAAGCATCGGTGGCATTGATGCTTGCACCTGTTAGTCCTAAAAACAAACCATTGCCCGCTGGCATTTGATTTAAAAAGTAGCTGCCGCCAACATCAGGGTATAATCCGATACTGATTTCGGGCATAGCAATACGCGAATTTTCAGTGACAACTCTGTGACTGCCACCACTCATCAAGCCTAAGCCGCCACCCATAATAATACCATTACCCCATATTAAGACAGGCTTGGAGAAAGTATGAATAAGGTAATCGAGTTGGTATTCTTCAGTGAAAAATTCCTGCAAGGCTAATTGATTAGCTGCCTCTGAGCTTTCTTTGTCGGCTTGCGAGGCCTGCATTGACTTATACATAGACACAATATCGCCACCCGCACAAAAAGCCCGCTCGCCACTTCCATCTAAAAACACCATAGCAATCTTAGGATCTTGCTGCCATTTTTCTAATTGAGGCGTTAGCAGTCTGATCATTTGCAAATCGAGAGCATTAAGTGCAGCAGCTTTGTTTAAGGTTGCATGGCCAATCTTAAAACCACACTCTGTGATTATTTCGTCGAAATAAACCACTGCATTTTCATTAGACATAAAATTCCTTACCTATATGAGGGGTCTTAAATCCTAAAGGATGTCACCAGCATTCTCTGCTAATAAACGTCTACCAATGATCATTCGCATAATTTCATTGGTACCTTCTAAAATTTGGTGTACTCGCACATCTCTTACATATCTTTCTAATGGATATTCTTTGATATAGCCATAACCACCGTGAATTTGTAATGCTTCATTACACACATTAAAACCCACATCGGTTGCAAAACGTTTTGCCATAGCGCAATAAGCGCTGCATTCAGAGTCTTGATTATCTAGTTTAAATGCGGCCAATCTAACCATTTGCCTCGCGGCCACTAGTTCGGTAGCCATATCTGCTAATTTAAATTGTAAGGCTTGAAATGCCGCTAATGGTTTGCCAAATTGGGTACGCTCTTGCATATAATTTTTGGCTGTTTGTAATGCCATTTGTGCAGTACCAATTGAGCAGGTAGCAATGTTGATGCGCCCGCCATCCAAGCCTTTCATGGCAAAGGTAAACCCCTGCCCTTCTTCACCCAATAAACAATCAGCCGATATACGCACATTGTCAAAGGTAATTAAACGAGTGGGTTGTGCATTCCAGCCCATTTTTTCTTCTGCCTTGCCATAGATCACACCTTCAGCATCGGCAGGAACCACAAAAGCAGAGATGCCTTTAGGGCCAGCTTCACCAGTACGCGCCATCACTACTAAGACATCAGTTTCACCGGCACCTGAAATGAACATCTTGGAACCGTTTAACAGGTATTCGCCCGCGTCTTTTTTGGCTGAAGTGCGCATTGCGGCGGCATCTGAGCCAGAGCCTGGTTCAGTTAAGCAATAAGAAGCGAGCTTTTCACCTGTGACTAGGCTTGGACACCACTTATCTTTAGCGGCTCTTGTTCCCCAAGTCGCGACCATCCAAGTAGCCATATTATGAATAGTCATCATGGCTGTGGTTGCGGTGCAGCCCATTGCTAGTTGTTCGAAAATAATCGAAGAGTCCAAGCGGCTTAAGCCCATGCCGCCTTCATCTTCAGGAGTATATAAACTACAAAACCCAAGCTCACCGGCTTTTTGGATCACCTCTTTGGGAAAAATATGCTCTCTATCCCACTTAGCCGCATTAGGTGCAAGTTCTTGCTCTGCAAATTGTTTAGCAGTTTCGGCAAAGGCAAGTTGGTCTTCGGTTAAATCAAAATTCATAACGCCACCTATTTCAATGAGATAGTCATATTGGGTCCTGAGGCAAGATCATCCTCAAACCAGCGAGCAGTCACGGTTTTAGTCTCGGTATAAAAACGCACAGCTTGTTTTCCGTAGGCGTGCAAGTCGCCATAAAATGAGTTTTTCCAACCCGTAAAAGAGAAAAACGGCAATGGCACAGGAATAGGTACATTGATACCCACCTGACCCACTTCAATTTCATGTTGATATTTACGTGCAGCAGCGCCACTGGCAGTAAATATAGAGGTGCCATTACCATAAGGGTTACGATTAACTAAAGCGATAGCCTCTTCTAAGGTATCTACTGCCATACAACATAACACTGGACCAAAAATTTCTTGTTGGTATATCACCATATCTTCTGTGACATCAGAAAATACCGTAGGTCCAACCCAGTTGCCGTCTTGGTAACCGTCTATATCCAACACAAAGTCAGAACCATCAAGCAAACAAGTTGCCCCTTCGTCTTTACCTTGTTGAATAAGCGATAACACTTTTTGTTTGGCTTGTGGGCTGATTAGCGGACCAAAACCGGCTGATTCATCATCCCATAATCCCGGTTGAACGGCCTTTAATAGCTCAGTTAGCTCAGCAATCCAGTCTTTGGTTTGACCTACAAATACCGCCACAGAAATAGCCATACAACGCTGGCCCGCAGCGCCCACAGAGGCACCTACCAGATTATTCAACACCTGCTGTTTATTAGCATCAGGCATGATCACCGAATGATTTTTAGCGCCAGCAAAACACTGCGCACGCTTCATGTTGTCAGTTGCAGTTTTATAAATATGTTGTCCTACGGGAACCGAACCAACAAAAGACACCGCCCTGATATCAGGGTCGACCAGCAGTTTATTCACTTGGTCTTTACCACCATGCACCACATTTAATACACCTTCTGGCGCGCCAGCTTGTACAAATAGCTCAGCTAGTTTCATTGGCGTTAATGGGTCTTGCTCAGATGGTTTAAGAATAAAAGTGTTGCCGCAAGCAATCGCCATAGGGAACATCCACAAGGGGATCATGGCTGGAAAATTAAAAGGGGTGATACCTAAACACACACCTAAAGGCTGAATATAACTATAGGTATCTATGCCCCTGGCCACATTTTCAGCGGTTTCGCCCATCATCATTGCTGGAATATTCATGGCTTGTTCGACTACTTCGATACCGCGCCATACATCCCCTTTAGCATCGGCAAAAGTTTTGCCGGTTTCACTGCTTAAAAGTGTAGCAAGCTCATCATGATGCTCCTTAAGAAGTTGTTGGTAACGCATCATCACTCTTGCTCTTTCTGACGCTGGCACTTCTTTCCAGGTTTCAAAAGCAGCTTTAGCGCTTGCTACAGCCAAAGCTAATTCTGCGTCAGTAGTGCAAGTCAACTCAGCAATAACTTTATTATTGGCAGGGTTAGTCACTGCTATGTTTGGTAACGAAGACGACACTATCAATTCGCCATTGATCAAGGACGGAACAAGCTGCATAAATAATCCTAAATTGTTTATATTTTACGAGGCTAACAAATTTTTACCTTTACGTTAACGTAAAGCAAACAATTTAGTTTTTAGATAAGTGTTTCGTTAGCTATACAAGCTTAAACTTTGCATTTAAGTGGGACTATGTACATTGACCTAAAAAAATTAATTATTTTTATCTCCTGTGCCTGCTATGCTGCTGATTATGTGTAGAAAAATAGTCCATTTATATGTCACTTGCTAAAATTAAAGTCGCCGTTGTGGAAGACAATGGCATGGCTCGCACCAATATCCGCAATCATTTATTGGATATGGGGTTTGGACAAATTAGCTGTTTCAGCAATGGTCGAGAACTAAAAGCTAATTTAAAAGGTCAGAAGTTGGATCTTTTATTGATGGACTTTCACCTTGGCCAAAATAAAAACGGCGTAGAGGTATTACAAGACTTACAAAAGCAGAAACAAATCACCCACACGACTTGTGTGATGTTTATTACCTCTGATCGACTGCCACTAATTATCGGCCAAATTGTTGACGTGCATCCTGAAGCTTTAGTAGTTAAGCCTTATACCATACGTAATTTGGTTAAGAATATTTCTAACTGTCTTGCCCTACATCAATATTTAATGCCTGTTTTTGAAATGATGGATGATGACAATTACCCACAAGCATTAGTGGTACTAGATCACCTAATAGAAGAAAATGCCCAACCGAAGAAAAAAAGTGCACTGATCAAATTGCGCGCTAGGTTATTAACCAAATTAAGTCGTTTTTCTGAAGCAGCTGATCTTTACCGCAGTATTTTGGAACGCTCAGACAAAGTCATATGGGCAAAATGGGGACTGATCCAAAATTTATTTTTAGATGATCATGTAGAAGAAAGTGAAACCTTATTACACGAATTGACTCGGTCAGAACTCACCAACGACAAAGCTTGTGAGTGGCTAGCACGTATCAGCGTCAGCAATAATCAATACAGTAAAGCCGAAAACTATATGCATCAAATTCGCGAAGGCGAGTTATCTATTCCTGCTGCTCGTTTAAAATCCTATATATATCAAGCACAAGAGCGGGGCCACGAAGCTATCGCTTTACTAGAAAAAAAGCGCGAATCTAATCGTTCAATTCGCGAACGTTACGATGAAATATCCCTCGATCTCGCTCGTTGTTATATAACTGAAGCCGAACTAAGATCTAATACCCAACGCACTTCAGATTTAAAAGTCGCGAAATTTTTAATTGGAGCGGCAGGCAGAAAACTATCAGATCCTAGTTTAACCATTCGAAAGGATTACATGTTTGCGAATATCGCGTTTTTGGAAGGTAATCTGGTCAAAGCCAATGAAATTTTATCTCGCCCAGGTATGAGTGAACTACAAGACGCTGAAATATCCACTATCACCGATGCTGTTCAAGCATGGCGAAATACAGGTGATACCGAAAAAGCCAAAGAATTTTTAAAGCTTAGCCAAGAAAAACTGAGAGACATTAATGACGGTAATGAAAAAACTGTCTCAAGCATGTTGGTTGCTAAGGGCGAAGATGCTATTGGTGAAAGAAGGCCGCAAGCCCTTGAATTTAATAAAATTGGGTTGCAAAAATACACGTTCAAAAATTATATCGAAGCAACTGAGGACTTCTATAACGCTTATTTACTATTCCCACGAGAGCTGGCTTTTAGCCTCAACTTGTTACAGGGTTTAGTACATGCAGAGCTACTTTCCTACAAAAAAGTGAACACTTTGGAATTTTTAACAGAATTGCAAAACCGTGAACTTAATGAAGGCAATCAAAAACGTTTGGATGATATAGTCAGTCGTATTACCAAGAAAAAAGACGTATTTTTTCTTGCCAGTGAAACAGAGGGTCAAGCAAGCAATGATGATGAAAATAAGAAAAGAACACAGCGCATTGTTACCCCAGCTAAACCAAACCATTAAAAAGATAAAAACTCAGGAAAACTACAAACAATACTTGATAGTCATGGGGTTGGATTACAAATTTACTGAATTGCTCTACTCGAGTTATCCTCATTTGCTGTTGTTTTGAATGGGAAGTAAAGATGTTCAGAAAAAACATAATCGGCGTTATTATTTTAATATTTTTTTCTTTCCCAACTATTGCTAAAACTAATGAAAACAATGTGATAGCTCCCAAAACTACAACTAAACTGGTTAGCTTCGGGCTTAACTTAGATGGTTTTGAAGACGCCCTCTTAGCCCAAATACTGTCATACCAAAAAGCAGATGTCTTGATTTCACGTTATCCACGT
The DNA here is from genome assembly GCF_000314995.1 of Paraglaciecola arctica BSs20135. Lineage (GTDB taxonomy): Bacteria > Pseudomonadota > Gammaproteobacteria > Enterobacterales > Alteromonadaceae > Paraglaciecola > Paraglaciecola arctica. The sequence continues at coordinate 13,529 of NZ_BAEO01000009.1, forward strand.
TGGATACCCGGAGTACGCGCCTTTCAGATAATGGCTAAACATCAAGGTATCGACATAGTCTGGGGCAGCGCAACTAAAGAGCGATTCAATACATATCTCCCGGTAAAAGCTCCAATCTATAAGGGTTTAATTGGCTGGCGTTTAGCATTTGTGACACAAGCCAAACAACAGATTTTTGCTGATGTGAGTACACTTGATGAGTTACGCGCATTTAATCCCGGGCAACGTCTCAATTGGGCTGATTACAAAATTTATAAAGAAAATGGTTTTACTATCGCATCGGGTTCCAGCCGCAGAGCGCTAGCTGAAATGTTATTACTAGACCGTTTCGACTTTTTCCCACGTGGGGTCATTGAGATCGAAATGGAACAGCGTGAATATACTAATATGAGTATTGTCCTCGATCCTCATCTACTCATTCGATACAAATCCGCATTTGTTTTTTATGTTGCTAAAGATAATCTTGAATTAGCTAAAATCTTAACTGAAGGTCTGCACAAAGCCAAAGCAGACGGTTCGTTTGATAGGTTGTTTGAACATCATTTTAAAGCATTATTTGAACGTTTAGATTTACCTAATCGCAGAATTATTGAATTGAATAACGCCCTATTACCGAAAGAGATGTTAAATATAGAAGAGCATTTATGGATTTCCCCAAAAACCTTACTCGATACAATACCACCTCCAAGAGTATCTGATCATAAAAACACGGGCTTTGCCCAATAGTTGGCGAATAGGTTTCTCACAGAATTTGTGTGACGAAATAATAAAAAGTGAAGCTTATAAAAAAGCCCAAATCGTTTTACGACTTGGGCTTTTCCTATTTGAGTAACGAATATTTTACTTAGCCGGAACTCTGGTTTATTTAGCCACGGGGATTTCAGTGCGCAAGATGTTTTATTACCCGATACCGTAAATACCGATTAGTGGCTTCGAGTATTTCAATCTTGGCGCCTTTGTAGCCAATAACGTTGGATTCATTTAGGTCATACTCAACATTGTTTGAATAGTGAGTGGCATTGGATTGATGACTAAACTCCCGATAAGCGAATAGCACTTTATTACCTACCATACCGTTATAAATTAAGGATTTTTGAATACTATTCAGATGCAGTAATTCTAAGGTTGTTAAATTGAAGTCATCATCATCATCACACAAATCTCGAACAGAATTATTTCTCAAACATAAATCGCCAGTGTCTCTTTCTCTTTTGATGGCGTCAACCCAGCCCAAACATAACCCACCAGCTATATAGAAATGACCACCATCACGAGTCTTAGGTGCAGGTGAGTAATAATCGAAATCACTGTCTGTAGAGGTTTTTATGTACCAACCTGCAGTGGCATTGTGGCAACCAAAATTTCTTGAAAGCTCCTGACGTAACTCGATGGCATCGAAGGTATAATAAGTCGCTTGAAGTAATATGTTATCACCTATATTGGCCGTGGCAGTTTCGCCTTCCTGAGGCGTATTGATGGGTGTTACAACGGGATCCACCCGATGATAATTACTAGAACACCCCATAACAATGAAGGTCATCAGTATTAGAAGCATGATTTGTTTCATGAGAAAATCCTGTAGCTATTACTACGACATGAGCTGACAATGTTGAAAAGCAATATTGTGCTTAAGACTATTAGCAACAGCCATAAAGATCCGCCACCACCGCTATTGTCAGTTGTCCCACCACCACAGTTATTGCAGTTAGTGCTTACCTGAAATTCAAATGCGCCTATGTCCATATTGGCACCTTGTACTCTTGCATAGCCGTTACCACGTTGATCAAAAGTATAATCCGCAACTCTGTCATCTTTGGGCTGTGCATGACGTTTTCCCGCATCAATTAATGGGCTGCCTGCTTGTAAAGCGTGAGTTTGTGTTTGACCTTTGTTATCTGTCAACGGCGCAAACATTGGATCAATCTCCGTTAGCACACTTCCTATTGCAGAAGAGTGCTCAACAAAATCCACACCTTGAATACTACCGATCATTGAATAACTAGCTGTTATTTTCCCACCATAAATGTCCGTACGAAAATTAGTGCCACTGGGACTCGCATGATTTCCTGCAATCACACTATTTGCCATTGATACTGGATAGATACTTCTGTAAGTCAAAATTCTTAGCCCGCCACCTTCACCGGCAAAGTTGTTAGTTATTGTGGTGGATTGCAAAAATAAAGGGGCATGTTCTGAAGCACCTCTTATTCCACTTTGGGATGTAAGGTAAAGACCTCCGCCCTGATGATATGCAGAATTACCGCTAAGTGTTGAATTACTAATACTGATATTGATAGTTTGACTAGCACTAATTGCGCCTCCACTTCCTGATTGAGTTGCGTTATCGCTAAGCTCACTATTGGTAATGATAAGATTCGGCTCTGTTGTGAAACCACCTTCGATATAAATCGCACCACCATCCAAAAGGAATCTAGAATTATCCTTGCCCACCACTCTATTTTCACTTAATGCACAGTGGTCAATAATAATTTTATCGTCATCTTCTAACCTGGCGTAAATAGCGCCACCGCGAAATTCTGATTGAAATTGCTGTATTCGACAATGAGTGAGTTTTAGGTTGCCATTCTCTATAGCTATGGCTGCTCCACTCCCATTAATCAGCGTATTACCTTGACCTGATAAAGTAAGGTCATCTAAATATATATTGGCATTAACGCCTCTAATTAAGCGGCCAGTCCGTTCAATTGTTATTCTTGCCACTTTTAGCCCAAGCTGCTTAATTTCAAACTCAACCCTGTTTCCTGCTTGACCTTCAACAGCAAATAACTCTCTCATGCTTAGTGCTGCAGGTGAAAAACTAACTGTTCCTTGAAAAGTACCTGAACCATCAATCAGTAAGTCATCAGTTACTTTCAGTGTTCTAGAAATTTTAATGTTTTGCGCCGACCCAAATATTGACCGATCAAACACAATGGTATCTTTCCCAGCCAATATGTTGGCATCATCAACGGCTTGCGCAAGACTTCCAGGCCCAAATGGCTCAGTGTTGGTTACTGTTATTTCAGCAGCCCAAGAGGTGATATTTAATGTGAACAGAATAACAAGTATTAACATTTTAGCTGAGGCTAACAAAGTCTCGGTAGTAAAACGTTTGTGATTTAAATTGATCATTTCCTTCTCCTAAAAAACAATGTGATTGAGCACCTTTGTGAAGTACTTATTGTTAATAGCGAGAGATAGTTGGAAATTTGCCCAAACCTTTTCAATTAATTTAAGAGATAGAATTTATTCAGCTAGCGATAGCTGTAAATCATTTAATACTCTCTGTGTGCATGTAGGATTGGGTTTCATTTAAAGTGGACCTGTTGACACTTCATGAAGCCATTGAGCTGTTAGCCGAACATGATGCACGTAAGGCACTGCTGATATAACTTCAGTATATTGTAGGCTTAAACTTCGAAGAAATGGCTTTGGTGAATGGATTGTCTTCAAGCTCTATTTAGCGAGAACTAGGTTTTTCACCGGTCTTGTTAGGGATTATTATGTGCTTCTAGAATGTTATTTAATCTTAGCTTTATTCTTGTGGGTATTTCCTTTCTAGAAACAACAGATTGTACTTTTTGAATATATACCTTGGATGCATCTTTATTGTTTAGCTTAATATAAGAATGTGCAATATCTAGAGCACTATCCATTACTAAGGGATGCGACTGATCGAATAGGCGATTTAGTAAATCATTACTTTTTTGATAGTGCTCAAGAGATTTTACTGCCAAACCTTGTGCTTCATAATACATGGCTCTTACGGAAAGTGCCTTTGCAAGTGATTCATGTTCTTCGTTAGCATAATAAACTCTGTATATTTTATCCGCTCTATCCAGAGATTTTACCGCCAAATTATTTTGCCCAGCCAATATTTGCAATTTTGCCAGCAAAACTAAATTGTGTCCTACGTCCACTGCTTCGATACCCAATTTTTCTTCATTGATCCTAAGTGCCCGTTTTATTTTTTGGGTTGCACTAGAAAACTCTCCCATCAACAACTCTAATTCGGCGATGCTGGAAAGATCGATAGCAACATCAATATGCTCTGGACCAAAAAAAGCTTCGTCAAAATCCAATGCTTGTTGAAAAAATTTAAGCGCTTTTTGTTTGTTAAATGAAGTATCGATTATTAACGTTCCCATGAAATTATAAATAGCTGAAAAAATCACATCTTTTTCGTCAAATACCTCCACCGCGTCCTTGATCACTTGAGATTCCACCTCTAATGCCCTGTAATATTCTCCATTTAAATGAAGAATAATGGCTAAATTATGGTTAGCGATAACCACAGCGCGCGCCTCTTCTGGATATTTTTTTAAAATTGGCTAAAGATTGAGAATATAAGTCAATTGCTTCTTCATATTCGCCGAGATCAGACAATGATCCTGCAAGCATATCCAATACATATGCATGGGTATTTTTACCAAAATAATTAGATTGCTCGATTAATTCTACTGTCTCTCTAAGAACCTCAATACTTTCGGCAGTCCTTTTTTGAGTAGACCGCAAGAAACCTAGCAGCCATAAAATATCAATTTTATCTTCAATAGTTCCCTTCCCTGTTTTGTGAATGGTTAAAGCATCATCAAGAAATGTATTGGCAGTTTCATATTCACCCAGTTTTATGTAGCTTTCACTCATATCACTGAGAAATTTAGCTTTCTTTGAATTGGGGATCGCTGAATTGTTCTTGATTAGTGCAGCACCATTATCAAGAATTTCTTTTACTGTTATTCGATTATTCCCCGCCTTGTAAAATATACTAGACATAAAAACAAACAATTCCTCAGCTGCATCTTTGTGTGCGACATACTTAAAATGCTGAGCAACTGCGAACCAAGAGGAAACCCCTATACTGACTATAAATAACGTTGCCAACATGACACCGCTAGCATGTCGCTTGAGATATTTTTTAAGGTAATAGAGATTGCTACTTTTCTGTGCTTGAACGGGTTTGTTATCCAAGTATCGTTTTATATCCTCGTACATGGCATCCACAGAAATGTATCGTCGTTCACTTTCTTCATTTAGTGTTTTGAGCACAATGGCATCCAAATCACCTTTAAGTGCTTTATATATTTTTATATCACTACTGCTTAACCCTTTAGATTCTTTTTGTCTCTTTTTGAACGTTTGACTAGGCGCAATAGGTAACACATCAAATTGATTCTGATCAGTAATATCGCCGTTTTTAAAAGGCATGCCACCACTTAGCAAATAGTGCAGTAATACGCCTAACGAATAAATGTCGCTCGATGTGGTAATCGCTTCTCCTTTTATTTGCTCAGGACTCGCAAAAGCGGGGGTTAATGGCCGGTTTCCAATTTGGGTTATTTCGCCCTGTTGTTTGCCAGTGTTGACATTAATAGCTTTAGCGATACCAAAATCCAGTAATTTAGGAATGCCGGAGCGAGTGACTAATATATTGGAAGGTTTAATATCTCTATGCACAATAAGATTACGATGTGCATAACTAACGGCTTCGCAGACTTTTTGGAATAAAGTTAAGCGTTGTTTGATTGATAGTTGCCTATTTTCACAATATTCGTCAATAGGCTCACCTTCAACATATTCCATAATTAAATACGGCACACCATCATTTGTCGCTCCGCCATCGTAAAGTTGAGCGATATAAGGGTGATGCATTCGTGCAAAAATTTGCCGTTCGTTGTCAAAGGCCTGTTGCATTTGTGAAGACGCCAGCATACCGCTGAGTATTTTAATCGCGACAGTTTGTTCAAAATTGTCATCATCACGCTCACCTAAAAATACTACCCCCATTCCGCCGCTGGCAATTTCTGCGGTAATTTTAAATGCGCCAAAGGTTTTACCTATCCACAGGGGCTTGTCTTTTTGCATATCATCAAAAGTGGCGTTAAGGGCGGAATGTATAAAGTTATTGGTATGTTTATCGTTCGCTAATAATGTAATAAGTTCACGATGTAGATTCGGGTCTGATTCAGAAAGCTGTAGAAGGTATTGTTGCTGTAAATCCGCTGGCAGCGAAATCGCGTGTTCAAATGCATTTTGCAATCTAGATAATGTATCGCTGGCCATGCTTGATCACTAAGTTTATATATGTCCTTGAATGAACAAATAATAGGCGCTTTAGATCCAAGCTTCTAGAACATTTTATATCTTGGAGATTTTAATATATTCAAAAAGAGTGAGTTGTTATGGCTTATCGCATTCAATCACAAACCGGTTTATAGTGGATTTGACATGATTTCACCTAATAGGCGTCACTGAATAACCATGCAAAAGGGATCCAACATTACGCAGTTACTTCACCAGTTTGGTAGTGGTGATAAAATGGTGTTGCAGCAGTTATCGCCATTGATTTATAAAGAACTAAAAAACATTGCAGGCCGGTTGTTTAATCACGAATCATCAGACCATACCTTGCAACCAACTGCATTAGTGAATGAAGCTTTTATAAAACTAATTGATGTTAATGTTAGCTGGCAAGATCGTGCTCATTTTTATGCACTGGCAGCACGCATGATGCGCCGCATGTTGGTTGATCACGCTAAAGCAAAAACGGCAGCTAAACGGGGAGGCAGTGGTAAAGACATAACCTTCAATACTTGTGTTGAAGATAACAATAGTTCGATGGGCATATCGATAGAAATGTTGTCCTTGGATGACGCTATAGAGGCCCTAGCAGCAAAGGACAGCCGTAAAGCTCAGCTCATAGAATTACAATATTTTGCGGGTTTAAATTTTGCTGAAATGGCACTTGTCACAGGGTTATCGACTAGTACTATAGATCGCGAACTGCGCTTCTCAAGGGCATTGCTTAAAACCTACTTAACTGATAATTAAGCACCTATCCACGTTGGATACTCGGAGTTCGCGCATTTAATCCCGGGCAACGTCTCAATTGGGCTGATTACAAAATTTATAAAGAAAATGGTTTTACTATTGCATCGGGTTCCAGCCGCAGAGCGCTAGCTGAAATGTTATTACTAGACCGTTTCGACTTTTTCCCACGTGGGGTCATTGAGATCGAAATGGAACAGCGTGAATATACTAATATGAGTATTGTCCTCGATCCTCATCTACTCATTCGATACAAATCCGCATATGTTTTTTATGTTGCTAAAGATAATCTTGAATTAGCGAAAATCTTAACTGAAGGACTGCACAAAGCCAAAGCAGACGGTTCGTTTGATAGGTTATTTGAACATCATTTTAAAACACTGTTTGAACGTTTGGATTTACCTAATCGCAGGATCATTCAATTGAATAATTCATTATTACCGCAAGAGATGTTAGATATAGATGAACATTTTTGGATTACCCCAAAAGACCTGCTCGAAAAATCGCCTTCTAAAGGATCAAGTTAATAAAAGTTCAAATTGCATAACGAGATACTAATATCAATCCGTATAAATAATCATTTTACGTAAGTGAATACCATTAATTTAAGTGCTTAATGTCGCTATGACCTTATTAATAACACCAACAGCCAACTCGAATTCAACTAAATCAGCACGTGCAGCTTGTATATTTCCTGATTGATACTGACGCTGCATTTGTTGAGCAATAGTATGGATATCATGATGGGCTTGTTCAAGTTGCAACATGTATTCCTTTTCAAATAACTGTTCTTGCGTTTTCAGACGGATCCAGTTACCACAATGACACATTTTACTATCAAGAATAGGCCAGGGTGCAACGTCATCTGGTGGTGCTACAATTTTTCTACTCAGACTTTGTTGCCACTGCAAAGTAATAAGTTTGAATATCTCGAGGCTATTTTCTTGGTTATTAAGAGATTTATTGCCACAAAGAAGCCATTTTTCATTAGGAATATAGCTATTTAGCCACTGACATACCGCTGAAGCAGGCATAGGTTTTGCTATTCCATAACCTTGAGCTAGCTCACAGCCCATAAGGATTAACATAAGGCCATGATTAGTTGTTTCTACGCCTTCCGCAATAACTTCGCGGTTAAATGATTTTGTCAAAGAAATCACTCCATCAATGATGGAATAGTCACTTGGATCATCCAACATGTCTCTAACGAAACTTTGATCAATTTTAATTGTATTAACAGGTAAACTTCTTAGATGGGTCAACGAAGAGTAACCCGTACCAAAATCATCCAAAGAAGCGCTAACGCCTAATAGGTTTTGGCATGTCTCGATAATATGCGTAATTGCATTTAAATCACCTAAAGCAGAGCTTTCCAATATTTCTAATTGTAAACATCGAGGATCGATATTTGGATGTGCGGCTAAGGACTTTTCAAGGGCAACAAAAAAGGAGGATGACAGTAAATGGTTTGATGAAATATTAACACTAACTTCCACTTCAACACCTTGCTGTTGCCAATCATCAAGTTGCTGTAACGCCTCATTAATAACCCATTCTCCTATCCTACTTTCTAATGGTGAGCCATCGATATAGGGTAAGAAATTTAGTGGAGGGATCAGTCCTTTTTCAGGATGGAACCAACGTATTAAGGCTTCAACCCCAAACACCTCGCCAGTTACCATGTTAACTTTAGGCTGATAGTACAATTGAAATTCACTATTCACTAAAGCTTGTTCAATTTCCTCTAGTTGCAGATTCTTTTGAATAATACGTTGGTCTAAATCAGGATTATACAATTGAGAACGATGTTTCCCTGACAGTTTAGATTTGTACATCGCTTGGTCCGCATGACGTAATAGAGTATCTATATCGCCATTGTCTGATGGATATAAAGTCACACCACTAGAGGCAGTAATATCATGTTGAACCCCATCAATAAAATAAGGTAGTGCCAACGCTTGATGAATGCGCTGCATAGTTATTTCATATTGTGATGCTGATTCAATATCATTAAGTAATATTGCAAACTCATCTCCACCTTGGCGAGACAGAGTATCTTCTTCTCTAATACAGCCAGTGATGCGCTCTGCCACTTCAATTAATAAACGATCTCCAGCCTCATGCCCATAAGTATCATTTACGGGTTTAAAATCGTCTAAGTCAAGAAAACACACCGCGAGTTTATGCCCCGTACGTTTACTATGGGCAATAGCTTGATGAAAGCGATCTATAAATAAGGACCTATTAGGTAAATGAGTGAGTACATCATAATGAGCCATCAAATTTAGTTTATCTTGCTGCTGTTTGATACTCGTAATGTCAGAAAAAACAGCGACATAATGAGTCACTTCATCATGCTCATTGGTTAATGAGGATATGTTGAGTAATTCAGAATATAATTCTCCCTGTTTTGTCCTATTCCATACTTCGCCTTGCCAGTGACCTTGTTCAGTGATCGACTTCCACATCTGTGAATAAAACTGTGGGCTTTGTTTGCCAGAGCTTAAAATTCTGGGTGACTCCCCAATAATCTCATCATGGCTATAACCGGTAATTTTGACGAAGGCGGGGTTAACATCAACAATGACCTGTTGCGCGTCTGTAACCATAATACCTTCATGGGTATCACTAAATACTCGAGAGGATAATTTAAGTGTTTCTTCAGCTTTCTTACGTAGACTAATATCCTGAACAACCACAATATAGTTCAGGGGATGCGTTCCAATTTCCCAAGTAGGAGACATTGTCAGTTTAACCCAGATAGTATGACCATCTTTGTGCAGATAACGTTTTTCTATAGTGACTTCACGTTGTTGACCGCTGAGTATTTTTTCACGGTTTTCAACACTCATAAGTAAGTCATCTGGATGGGTAAATACTTTAAAGTGCGTTTCATTTAACATCTCATCCACACTGTAACCGAGCATATCGCAAAATCGCTGATTAATGCGAATGAACGTCCCTTTCGCTGCACTTATCAACCCAACGCCAATTGCCGCTTGTTCAAAAATACTACGAAATAGTTGTTCACTAGCCACCAAAGACTCTTTCGATTCAGCTTCATTTGTAACATCTCGAATAACACAAATAAGCTGACCATTATGAGAAATTTTGTTCAGACGAGCGTCAAAATGCATAACTTTGTTACTAATAATCAACTCATATTTAAAAATAATCGTTTTTCCTGAATGTACTACCTCATCCACTGTTGATTGGTATAGCTGTGCAATCTTTTCGGGAAAAACATCTTGAATTCGTTTACCAATAAAATCATTGGTTTTTGTATGCAGATCATCTTCATTTGGCGCGCGATAATCTAGAATGGTCCCATCATGCGTCATACGAAAATAAATATCGGGTAAGGCGTTAAATAAGCTTTCTAGCTCAGCACTATGGCGTAATTTATTTATCTCAGCTTGTTTTAATTCAGTAACATCTTGTATTGTTCCTGCTCTTAAATTGGCTTGCCCTGTTGAATCAATCGCATGGCCACTTGTAGTCAAAACCCAACGTATTTCACCGTCATTACGGCGAATTTGACATTCAATACTACAATCTGTTTTATTCTTTATTGCTTGTTGAAATTTCTTGTCGACAGTGGCTCGTTCTTCAGGGATGACATGCTCAAGAAACATCTCGTAGGTCCACTGAGGTCGCAATGAATCGTAACCAAATATTTGATCGTGTGTTAGGGAACAATGAGCAGTGTTGTCAATATGATTAAATTCCCAACTACCAATATGGCACTGTTCCAGAATATCTTCTAACCTGCTGGCACTTTCTTGTATCTTTCTTTCTTTGAGACAACGTTTTGTAGTATCGATAGACTGAATAATATAGCCCGAGAGTTGACTCTTATTGGATGCGTAGATGGCAGTGATAGATGTTTCAGCATAATGAATCGGACCGCCCTCAGTCTGAAAAACATCTTCAGTAATTAAAGCTTCTTGCAGGTTTGAAGCGTCAACTAATCGTTGTTTCCAAATATCGCCCCATTCAGGAAAATCACACCAAGCTGGCGAATGCCAGAAAGGCTTTCCGATATAATCTTCTCGGGTAACACCTTGAGATGTTAACGCAAATTCGTTTACGTCTAATACTTTACCTTCAGGAGTAAGTATCGCCATAAATTGCGATTGCTGGTTAAAAAATACTTTAAATAGCTGTTCAAAATCATTGAAAGCCTGAAAAGTGGATGAATTTACAGCGTTTAATTTCATCCTGTTCCTAATACAAACATAAAAATATCTAAAGTCACTTTGAAGTATGTTGAGTTTTTCATTTTGGTGAGGAATATATACTATTGAATGGGGCATAGACAACAGCGTTAGTGCACAAACCATGACTTTAACAGGGTGTTAACAATTTCTTTATCTTAGATATGAAAACTGATTTAACTACATAAATTGTGATTGAAGTCGCAGTGACCGTTACCAACTATAACTCCCGATCGTGTCTACTTTGTCGCAGTAATTAACATAGGATAATAAAACCGCTTTATAAGCAAAAAAAAAACACCTACCGAATTGGCAAGTGTTTCTAGATGGTTACTGAAACTCACTTCAGATTAGATTATCAGTTCTGGCACTCTTATCAGATAAAGTCATCAGACTATGTCTTCAAACCAAGTGCCTAAATCAGATATCAGTCAGAATAAGAGAGTTTGTTAAATTTTTTCTGCTGAAAATCTGCATCACCAAAAGTGGTGTTGATCATCATTAAGCGCTTCACATAATGACCTACATCAAGCTCATCAGTCAGACCCATGCCACCATGTAATTGAATGGCTTCATCGCCAATCAATTTACCGTTACGACCAATCATCACTTTTAATGCAGCAATATTTTTAGCCAGATCCTCTGCGCCACTTTCAGCGGCACACACGGCACGATACAACATGGATTTGGCTTGCTCACCAGCCATAAACATATCCACCATACGATGTTGCAGAGCCTGAAAACTGCTAATGGCCACACCAAATTGTTGTCTTGTTTTAGTGTATTCAATAGTAGTAGTGGTCAGCTTTTGCATGATCCCCAAAGCTTCAGCACCCAAAGCAATAATAACATCGCTTACTATGGCTTCAATAAGTGGGTAACCTTGATCAACATCACCCAAAACATGGTCAGCGGCAACACGAACATCCGTAAGTTTGATGTTAGCAACCACTTGCCCATCCATCAGGCGGTAAGTAGTACGTTCCACACCTGGTGCGTCAGTATCAATCAGGAATAAGGTAATCCCGGCTTCATCACACTGTTCACCAGAAGTTCTCGCAGAAACCACAACTTTATTGGCTGCAGCGCCATTAGAAACAACCGTCTTTTCGCCGTTAAGGACAAACTCATTGCCGTCACGTTTAGCTTGTGTTTTCACGTCAGCCAATTCAAAACGACTCTGACGTTCTAAGTAGGCAAAGCCACCTTGTAATGAACCGTCGATAATTTTTTCGATATTGGCTTCTTGTAAGGCAGCGTTACCACTTTTATTCAGCAATCCGCCAAACATTAATACGGTAGCGATAAAGGGCTCCACAACTAAACCTTTACCCATCTCTTCCATTACGGCCATAACGTCGGTCGCACCGCCGCCAAAACCACCATGAGCTTCATCAAAGGGAATGGAAAGCCAGCCAAGATCGGCAAAGGTCTGCCAGTTTTTAGGATTAAAACCTAATTCGCTCGCAGCATTAGCGCGGCGACTTTCAAAGTCATATTGGTCTTGCACAAAGCGTGTGACGCTGTATTTGAGCATATTTTGTTCTTCGGATAAATTAAAATTCATGATTAAAGCCCCAGTACGTATTTGGCAGTAATATTTTTCTGTACTTCGTTTGAACCACCATAAATAGTGGCAGCGCGTCCGTACATATAAGCTTTCCTCGCATCATGTCCAAAGGCGTGACCTATGGTTTCTGCATTTTCTTCGCCGTGAATGACGCCGCTGTAGTAGCCGGCCAAATCCATATACATTTGCTGGATCGCTTGTTGAATTTCAGTACCTTTGATTTTAAGTAGTGAAGATTCAACACCCGGTCCTTTACCGTCTGCCGTTGAAGCCAACACACGTAACTCTGTGTATTCTAATGCCATCAATTCAATTTCAGTATTCGATAGGCGATTCTGGAACTGGGTGTCTTCGCTAAGAGGACGTCCACCACTGACTTCTTGAGCAAGTAACTTGCGCAGGTCACGAAGGCGACGCTTAGAATCGGCAACGGCGGCAATAGAAGTACGTTCATGAGCCAATAAGGCCTTAGCATAAGTCCAACCTTTGTCTTGTTCACCAATACGGTTAGCGACAGGGACCCGAACATTGTCAAACACCACTTCGTTGAGACTATGATGATCGTCAATAGATGAAATTTTATTCACCGTAATGCCAGGACTTTTCATATCAATCAATAAGAAAGTAATACCGTCCTGACGTTTGCCAGAAGAATCAGTACGTACTAAACAAAAGATCCAATCTGAGTACTGAGCATAAGTGGTCCAAACCTTGGCACCATTCACGATATAGTCATCACCATCCAGTTCAGCCTTGGTTTTTAATGCGGCAAGATCTGAGCCTGCACCGGGTTCAGAATACCCCTGACACCACCAATCTTCATTTTTAAGAATACGCGGTAAAAAGCGTTTTTTCTGTTCTTCGCTACCAAAACCGTAAATCACCGGCGCAACCATTTTTAAGCCGAATGGCACAACATCAGGGGCCCCGGCTAAAGAGCGTTCCGTTTCGAAGATAAAGTTTTCTGTCACAGACCAGTCGGCACCACCGTGCTCAACAGGCCAACCCGGGGCTAACCACCCTTGGTCATTTAATTTATTCTGCCACTCAATTTGTGCAGCCTTAAACTCTTGGTTGTCGCCACGAATTCTAGTGGCTAGATTGTCAGTCCAATTTTCAGACAAAAATGCGCGCACTTGGTCGCGAAAGGCCAATTCCTCAGCCGAAAAGGTAATATCCACTTAGTCTATCCTCTATCAATTGTTCATCTTGGGCATGTCTCCAAGTAGGCCCCTACTCTACGCCCCTTCCTTTCCCATGTACTTAGGGTAAAATGCCACTTATTGCGGCATATGTGCCAAATAGTGTAAATGAAAAAATGGGGAAAATAGCGTGCCTGAAGCAAAATGGCGAGTAGCCTTACTTATTTTTAACGGTGCCTGGGCTTCTACGGTTTATGGCTCATTGGAATTATTTCACAGCGCTAATTTACGGCAACCCCAAGATCAGCAATTTCACTGCGACTTGCTCAGTGCCGATCATAAACCGGTACAGCTCTATGGTGGCCATTCTATCCATGGCGATTCAATAATAGGTGAACAAGCATATGATCTGATCATGCTGGCCCATTACTGGGGAGATTTCGAAGAGGTAACCCAACAATATCCTAATATTCCAGCTTGGATCGCCAAACAACACGCTCAGGGTGCACGCATTGCTGGGATCAATAGTGGTATTTTTTGGGCTGCTGAGTCCGGAATATTAAACGGCGGGCGAGCAACAGCCTACTGGCGTCACTTACGTGAATTCGAGCAACGTTACCCTGATGTTCAATGGCAAGCCAATCAGGCAAGTGTAGAACATCAAGGGATCTACAGCTCTAATGGTCAAAATGCCTCAATGGATCTTAGTTTGCACTTATTGGAAAAATTTTGCGGCGCCTCAATTGCGGCCGGCTTGGCCAGAGATATCACCTTTGATAGCCGCAGGATCTACGATTTAAATCTAATTAATATTGCCGGTTTTCGGCAACACAGAGATTTAGGTATTCACAAAGCACAGGATTGGCTAGACGAATATTTCACTGAAAGCTTGGAGCTACAACATCTCGCCAAACAAATTGGTATGAGTAAACGCACATTTATTCGGCGCTTTCAAAAAGCCACGGGAGAACTGCCCTCGCGCTACCTACAGCGACTCAGAGTTGAAGCCGCTAAACATCGCTTAGCTAATACCGAAGACAGCATTAAGACCATTGGAATGGATGTGGGTTATCGAGATATCAGCTCGTTCTCAAAAGTATTTAAGTCGCTGACCGATGTCACGCCTCGAGAGTTTCGCAGACGCTTAAGGCCAGCCGCAGCAGGTGTTAGGAATATTTCAAAATCCGACTAAAAATACGTTCGATATCTTTCAAATTTCGACAAGGTTCAGCACTGCTACACCATGGTAAATACTCCGACATAATTGAATCGCCACTATCCCAACTGTTACGCTGCTCTGGATTTAGCCATAACACCCGCTTACTCTTACGAAAAACCTGTTCCCAAATATCTACCCGACCATCGCCTTGATTATTACGGGCATCGCCCAACATGATAACAGTTGTCTTTTTGTCGATACTCGCTAGCGCTTGTGACTGAAAGCCTGACAGAGCCTTGGCATAGTCCGTAGACAAGCCACCCCAGCGTTTCATAATTTCCTCAAGGGCCAACTCAATTTCTTGCTGTTTAAACAGCTCGGTAACCTCGACCATATCCGAGGCAAAAACAAATGAGCGTACTTTTGGCATAACGTCTTGTAGAGAATACAAAAACAACAAAAGAAAACGCGCAACCCTACTCACCGAACCACTAACATCACAGATCGCCACAACTTTAGGCCTTTCTACCCGTGTTGCTTTCCAACGTGTATGAAATAATGCCCCATCAAAAGCGGCATTGGCGGCTATGGTTTTACGCACATCTAACTGCCCCCGTTTACGGGTTAAACGCCGACGACTATGTTGTGCAGCTAATTTGCGCGCAGCGCGGCGCACCAAAGTTTGCATTAGTTTGTAGTCGAGACGATCAAGCTGGCTTAACTTTGCCTGCTGTAAAAAATCCTCACGGTATTTTTGGCCTTTATGTTGAGCAAAAATCTGATGCTGCTGCTCCACATAATCTTTAACTTGATCAAGCAGGCGGGCACGAGATTTGATTAATTCTCGTTGTAGTTTTTTTTGCTTTGGATCAGGACTGTTTTTTGGTTCAGGACTGTTGGTTACTCCATGGATTTCGGCGCTCAGCGCTTCGTCTCCGAGGCGTTGCATTATTTTGTAGGCGAAATGATTTTTTTGAGTAAACAGCACAATAGTCGACAACTTCTCTGCCACAGCCGCCTGAGCAATAGCCAGACTCATATCTTCTTTTTGTATCAGAGCTTGTCCCAAAGCTGAACTTGCGTTAGCTGCCGAGTCATCCCCATTGCCTGCATCCTTCTGCGCTGCGAGTAAATCCTCAGAGGGCTCGCTGTCACCTTGATCCGCTTCTTTAGCTTTTTCAACACCAGTGAAATATAAGTCAAATAACTCCTCATAAATCTCTTGGTCATCCTGTCGCTTAACCAAGGTTAATGCCAAAACATTTTTGCATGTTTCACGACTATCAAGTCCTAACAACTGGATGGCTTTTAACGCATCCAAGGACTCAGCTGGCGAAACTGGCAAACCAGCTTCACGCAGCGCACCTATAAAGTCGGCAACAAAACGCACTTAGCGCAAACTCTTCAATAAAGCCGCAATTTCTGGCTCAACTAACTCGATATCATCCTGAAACTTCAGTAATAAATTCAAAGTTTCTTTCACCCAATGAGAGTCCAACTCTGCAACATTTAATAAAAGTAACGCTCTTGCCCAATCGATAGTTTCACTGACTGCCGGAGATTTTTTCAATGGCATATCTCTAAGTTTGCCAATAATAGCCACTATCTGCTCTCTTAGCTGTGCATCCAGACCTTCAACCTGAGTCGCTAAAATTCGGCTTTCTAAGGCTGCATCAGGGAATGGAATATACAAATGTAAGCAACGACGCTTTAGCGCATCCCCGAGCTCTCGCGTGTTATTACTGGTTAACATCACTATTGGAGTCGAAACAGCTTTTACTGTACCAATTTCTGGAATAGACACTTGATAATCCGATAACAGCTCTAATAAAAAAGCTTCAAATTCTTGATCTGCTTTATCTATTTCATCTATCAGTAAAACTGCACCATCCTCACTCTGCAGAGCTTGCAATAAGGGTCTGGGTTCCAAAAACTCTTGTGAATAAAAGATGTCGCCAAACTCATGCAAACGGGTAATAGATTCATCTAATCCCTTAGCACCTCTAAGCACATCACCTAATTGTTCTTTAAGAACCTGAGTGTAAAGCAGTTGTTTGCCATACTTCCATTCATACAGTGCCTTTGACTCGTCAAGCCCCTCATAACACTGCATACGGATCAGCGGCGCGTTGAGGTAAGCAGCTGTTATTTTGGCTAATTCAGTTTTCCCAACACCGGGAGGACCTTCAATTAAAATGGGTTTTTGCAAGTGACAAGCCAAATATATTGCGGTGGCGACTGAATTGCTACATATGTAACCTAAGGCCTCGTAACGGCTTTGAATAATCTCTGGTGAGGCAATTTTTTCTTGGTGTTTAATGATCACGGATATCTGCTGCTCGAGGATAGTTATCCGATATTATTCAGATAATGTTTGCCTATTACCAATCACTAAAATCACTTTAAAACTATTGGCGAAAAGCTTGTTGTTGTGGATTGTTTCTATTTCTTGGGACATCACTAGAAAAGTGAAACAAAAGCTCAAACAGCAATTACGATTTGAGCTTTTTTATAGAACACCAGAGATTATGGTTAGTTTAGAAAAGTTAATTGGGTCAAATACTCATGCACTTGTTCCCTATCCGACAATACAAATAATAAAACCACATCGCCTGGCTGGGCAAAATCCATGGCGATTTTCGCGCCTTCTAATGGGTTAGCTGCATACTGTATTTTTTCAGAAGGAATCGATTGTTGCTGTAAATAATTACCAACAATCTCTGGTACATCGCCTATTTCTCGCCCCCGTAAATAACGCTCTAACTCAGTCACTACGTATAAACTTGCATCTAACTCGGTTACAGCAGCTGTGAGATTACGTATTTCTTCGTCACTTCTATCCCCAGCATGGCTAAACATGGCAATTTTACGCTTAGCTGGAAGTTGGTTAATGGTTCTTACTACCGCACGCATACTATGTTCGTTGTGAGCAAAATCCACCAGCACCTTAATACCTTTGATTTCGTAGATATTGCCTCTTCCAGGGTTATCTTGGGCGTTGCTGCCGAAATCCTTTAAACCATCTCGAATCGCTTGAGTAGGTAAATTCAGCGCTTTGCATAAACCCACTACTCCTAACGCATTTTGCACATTGTGCTCAGCAGCGCCGTTCAGTGTCATAGGGACTTGCTCTAGTGCGGCAATGTATTCTTCATCACAACCTAAAGCATAAACAATATGTTTATTGCGAATAAATACCGCCGCACCACCTGACCTTATCTGGCTTTGGATCAAAGCATTAGATTCATCTGTGCTGTACCAACAAACCTTTTTATCAAGCTTTAAACCTTGTTCTCTTACCAGTTTATTGTCGGCGTTTAACACTAATGTACCCTGTGCATCGAGTCCCTTAGCAACCACAAATTTTGTTTCTGCTAATTCTTCAACTGTATTGATACCATACTGTCCCAAATGATCACTGGCGACATTGGTAATAAGCGCCGCGTCCACTGAATCAATGGGGATGCCTCTTCGTAATATTCCACCACGGGCCACCTCTAAAAAAGCCAGCTCAGTGCGTTGATCTCTAAGTAACATTCTTGCGCCACCTGGGCCAGAATAATCACCATGATCAATAATATCGCCACCTACACGAATAAAATCAGTAGAAGTGACACCGGCAACATAACCCGCGGCTTTAGCAATGTGCGACGCCAAACGTACGCTGGTTGACTTGCCATTGGTGCCAGTGATGAAAACCCGTGGAATGTCTTGATATTGTTGCCATTTAATACTTTTTAAGTCTGGCAGTGCCCTAACAGGCCAAGTTTGTGATGACTTACCCATACCTAAGCTGACTTCATCGTCATCAGCGATACAACTGACTCCATGCTTTTTGGCTTCTTGTATCAAAGTGATAAGTGCAGGGTTGAGCTCTTCAGCAAGTTCATCCTGTAATTCATTTAGCCGTTGTTGCCAATTGGGTGTGAAGTCGTTTTTAAGTTCAGCTACAGCACAATGCCAAGCTAATTCAGCAAGATCACAAGCACAATAAAGGGCATCTATTGGGGCACTTATGGCTAAGTTTGCCCCTTCGCTATGCAGTCGATAAGTAGTTTGTTGTTGCCAGCCAAATTCAGCTAACAACTTTGCCAGCCACTTGTGCCAAACATCCACCACAGTATTCTTATCAATGTCATCAATAAACACATCAAGAATGGCACCAGGTTGATCCCACAATAAGTTAGGCCCAGTTAAGCGCCGTGCGTCGTCTAGTTCTAATCGCATTATTCGAATCTTCCTTAATCAGAATCTTCGTCATGCTCAACCACTAAACGCACACCACGTTCGTCATGCACCAGTGACTCACCTGCGTTTAATTCAAACTTATGCTCTATAGGTTCAAATAGTTTTTCAGGGAAATCTTGTGACGGTATTTCATCTTGCTTGTCTGCGTCAACATTGCCATTAAAATGCACAATCTGTTTCCAACAACGGGTGATGTTGTCTCCCAGAATTATCAGCAAATCGCCTTTTTTACAATCTTTAAGGGCTTGATCAATCGCTTCTTCTTCAGATGGAATGACTTGAATGTTGGCGTCATCAATACCGGCTTCAAGCAATGTTTGTTTGAGCATTTGTGGTACTTCATCATTACCGCGACCTCTTCTGTCATCGTCAGCTTTGCAAATGAATGTATCGAAACCTTTGGCAGTAATTTGGCCTACTTCTACCACATCCTCATCTCGTCTATCGCCTGGCATCGCCAGTACTATTCTGCGTTTTCCACTTACATCTAGACGTGTAGCTAAATCGGTAATGGTAGCGATTGCAGCTGGATTATGGGCGTAATCGAGTATGACTTTGAACGGTAATTCATCATAAATATTGAGTCGACCTGGGGCTTGATAGAAAGAGGTATTAAAAATTCGTAAGCCTTGGCGAATATTTTCTAGAGAGGTATCAAAACTATAGGCAATGGCTGCGGCAAACATAGCATTTTGCACATTGTGTAAAGCTTTACCTTCAACTGTTGCAGGGATTAAATGAGTCCAAAGTAGTGGTATATGTGCACCCTTATCATAGATAGTGATCATATCGCCATTGATGCCCTTTTCGAGCACAGCGGCCATACCACCACTGCGGATATGTTCGCGCACTAGCCCATGACCCGAGTCCATAGTCACATAACAAATACGCTCAGCGTCACAGAAATCTGCCATTTGTAAACACAAATGATCATCAGCATTCAACACCACCACATCTTTGGCTACTTCAACTACCACACGTTTAATTTGTGCAAGTTGCTCTACTGTATTAATTCCTCTTTGTCCCAAATGATCGGCTGTAACATTAAGGCAAGCTCCGACATTACAAGTGGTATAGCCCAAGCCGCGCTTGAGAATACCACCACGTGCCGTTTCCATAATGGCAAAATCAACACTAGGGTCACGTAGTACTATTTGCGCAGATGTGGGACCTGTCATGTCCCCTTTAACGGTTAAGTGGCCGTCGATATACACACCATCTGTAGAAGTCATGCCGGTAGTAAATCCAGACGATTTCATGATGCTGGCTAACATACGTGAAGTTGTGGTTTTACCATTGGTACCGGTAATTGCAGCAATAGGAATGCGCGCATGACTGCCAACGGGGAACAACATGTCTATGACTTTTCCAGCGACATCTCTTGGAGTGCCTTCACTTGGTGCCACATGCATTCTAAAACCAGGGGCAGCATTACATTCGCAAATACCACCACCAATTTCTTTATAAGATTTGCTGATATCGTCAGATAAAAAGTCTACTCCCCCCACATCAAGACCAATGGCTTTGATTGAGCGCACCGCCATATCTCTATTATCAGGGTGCACCATATCAGTCACATCAATGGCGGTGCCACCAGTGGATAGATTGGCAGTAGAGCGTAAAAAGAAAATTTGGTCTTTGTCTAATACGGTTTGTTTGTTGTAGTTAGCTTCATCCATCAAACGTTCGGCTTGGCTGTCTAACTCCAATCTAGTTAATACTTTTTCATGGCCTATGCCGCGACGTGGATCTTGGTTAACTATATCGACTAATTCTTCAATATTACTGACACCATCACCCACAACATGGCCGGGTACACGTTTAGCAACCGCCACTAGTTCATTATTCACTACTAACATTCTGTGATCATAACCAGTCAAAAAGCTTTCAATCAAAATAGCTTTACTGGTGCCGTGTTTTTGAGCTTCGTGGTAAGCGGTAATAACCTCTTCATCAGTTGTCAGGTTGATACTGACACCTCGACCATGATTCGCATTTAAAGGTTTAACCACCACCGGAAAACCAATTCTATTGGCTGCACGAGCGGCTTGTTTTTCACTATAAACCATCACCTGTTGCGGAACGGGTAACCCCAAATCGTTGAGTAAATTATGGGTGTCTTCTTTATCGCAAGAAATTTCTACGGCTATGTGTTTGGTTTCACTGGTTATAGTAGCTTGAATACGCTGTTGATATTTACCGTGCCCAAACTGCACTAGGCTATATTCGTTAAGCCTAAGCCAAGGAATATTGCGCTGCTCTGCAGCTGCTACTAGTGAGCCTGTACTGGGCCCAAATTCTTTACGTTGCGCCATACGCACAAAACTGCGTAATTCATCGCTAAAATCAAAGTCATCTTCAATATCCGAACTAATAACTTGTTGTACATTAGCTGGCATCAAATGGGTTAATAAACGCATGCCTAAGGCGCCGGCTTCAAGCCCTACGTCTCTTTGATGATATTGATAAACAACGTTGTAGCAGCCTTCTTTTTTCAAACTTCTAGTACGACCAAAATTAACCGGAGAGCCTGCCAAATTCTGTAATTCGAGGGCCACATGTTCCCATATATGTCCTATCCAAGTGCCCTCATCTTCTCTCAAGCGCCTAATAAATCCGCCGTCTTCACCATATGAACAACCATGGCTTTGTAATGAAGGTAAAGCTTTAATTAGTCCATCAATAAAACCTGCGCCTAACTTTACTGAAGGCCAATTTTCTAACTCACCAATATCGATTTGATAACGAATAACAGGGAAATTAGCGTAGATATTAGGACCAACATACACATTTTTGCTGAGAATTTTCATAGGCTAAAGGTTCCTGCTTAAGTGTTACTGAAATAAGAATAGATTGAGAATGCATAGATTGTTTACACATCAAACTAACTTATAGAAAAATGCGGATAAGCGCCAATGATTTTAGCTTGGAATAGGGGATATATTAAAATGGGTAACTAAACATATCAGCTACCCATCTTTTAAAAGTACTTTATTCGATGAAGGCTTTACGATCATTAATGTTATAACGACTGCCACTAGCCAATATATGTAATTTTAAGTTCAGCAATGTGAGTGCATCACCACTGCGCGCTTCAGCCATAGAAGAATGTTCAATGTCTGATGGGTCGATGACGGTAATTGCGCCACTACCCACTACAGTAAATTCATTGTCACCGTCGATAAAAGCTGCGGTATCTTCATCAAGTCCTAGACCGAGTAAAAACGGATTGTAAGACACGGCACTGAGTAACCGTGACAATCTATTGCGCTCATTAAAATGCTGATCAACCACTATAGTATTAATCAGTCCTAAGCCCGGCGCTAAATTCACACCATCTTCGGTAGGTACAATGCCGGTATTGCCACCGGTAATCATATGTTGTGACACAATAGCGGCACCCGCTGAAGTGCCTGCAACATGCACACCTTGGGCATTTAGCTTACGAATAGTTTGGGCTATAGGTGTGCCTCCTAGAATAGTCGACAAACGTAATTGGTTACCCCCAGTGATAAATATGCCAGTACAACTTTCAAGTTGGGTGACATATTCTTCTTTTTTAGCATCATTACGATCACTAATAGGCAACCAATGGGTATTACCGGCCCCTAGTTCTTTAAATATTTTTTGATATCTCTCACCGGTATCTTCCAACTGAGAAGCGGTAGGCACAATACAAATATCAGCATCGCTGCCGCCGCATAACTCCACAAATTTCTTTAAAATTTCTGGGTTATCTATTTTTTCTTCTGCACCACCAATGGGTATGACATACCCGCGTTGTTGCCCTTTAATATCTGGAGACGGCATTTTTATTCCTCAAAGGTACCTTTCTTAACAACTGCTTTATTGTAGATATGCCAAACACCCTTTGCCATCACGTGGTTTATACGGTTTTGTTTATCTAAAACGATTAAATCAGCATCCATACCGAGTGCTATTTGACCTTTATTTTTAAAGTTCATAAGCGTGGAAACATTGCTTGTAAAAAAAGCTAAGCAATCTTCAATTTTTGTTCCTTGGTCTACCAATTGATAAAATACATTGGTCATTGCAATCGAATTTGCAAAATCCATTTTGGTCATATGACCATGACAATCAAAATTGGGCAGACAACCACCGCCATCTGAACTAATGGTTAATTTGTCTTGTGGGTAATCGCTATTGATATAGCGTAATAATGCGTCTGCTGGCTCGTAACCTACTTCACCAGTTTCAAATGCGGTGACATCTATCCAGCAACCTTGCTTGGTTAACTCACACGCTTCTTCGAATAATTCTCTGCGCCGGTTAACATGAGTAGGATTAAAGGTTCTAGCAGGGATCTCTGACGAAGCTAACGCTTGGCGCACTAATTCTAGACCACGCTCACCATCACCTAAATGCAAATGCACTACACCCGCTTTACCAGTCATCAAGCGTGAAACATGAGCTTCTGATGCTACTTTTAGTAATTCATTAAGTGTGGGTTGCGATGATCTATGATCACTAATAGCCAATTCACCTACCCCCACAATAGGCTCAATAAATACAATATCGGTTCTTATTGAGCCCGTTAGAGTAGTTGGCGGCAGATGATACCCACCTGTATAACAGTAGGCTGACAGCCCTTCCTCTCGCAAAGCGTACACTTGGGCAAGTAATGATTCAGTACTGCGAGTCACATCGTCAGTACCCAATAATCCAACCGCAGTTGTCACACCCGCTTGCGTAAATTGACTTAAAGGCACAGCTGGAACACGAGTTGAAAAACCTGCTTCACCGCCGCCGCCCGTAATGTGGGTATGGGCGTCGATAAAACCAGGAAGCAACGCTTGGCCTTGCAGGTCGAGTTCATCAACGGCAAGTAGCGGATCCAAAACAGGTAACTCATCACCCATGTAGAGTATTTCGCCACCACCAATCACAAGATGCTGAAGACCCATAGCCTCAGGAGCATAAACATTAGCGTTTTTAAGTAAAGTTATAGAACTAGCTGAAGCCACAGAATTTACCGACATATAAAAATAAGATGAAAACAGCGCGATCCTAAAGCACTCAAAGCCGCTTAGCAAAGGCTTTGTCAGCTTAATCCCCCCATAAAACCAAGATTAATCTGCCAATGTGGCTGCAAATCGTACAAATTAAGACTAGAGTTAATACTCGTTTTTCATCTATATATTGAATAACCCACATGAAAAAAATTCTATCATTTACAATATTAATCTTTGCCTCTATGTCCACTTTAGCTGCTGCGATAAAAGATTCCCCACATGCAGTAAAAACGCTGCAGATTTACAAAACCATAATTGAGATCCCAACCGTAGCCGGACGTGGCAAAGTACCAGAAATGGCCGCATACCTAGCAAAAGAATTTAGTGACGTTGGCTTTAAAAATGAAGATATTCAAATTCTTCCAACTGGTGAAACAGCAGCACTAATTGTGCGTTACCAAGGTAACGGCTCTGCAGACAAAAAACCCATTCTTTTACTGGGTCATATGGATGTAGTAGAAGCGTTTGACAAAGATTGGCAGCGCCCGCCTTTTACGCTCACTCAAGATGATAAGTATTTCTACGGCCGCGGCACTATAGATAATAAACTTGGCATTGCCATGCTCTCTGCAACTTTTATTCGTTTGAAAAAAGAAGGTTTTATTCCTAACCGGGATATCTTTATCGTTTTCTCGGGTGACGAAGAAACCGCCATGGTAACCACAAAAATGCTCGCCAATGCACGGCCTGAACTGGCAAACGCAGAATACGCTCTTAATTCTGATGCTGGCGGCGGTGATCTGGATAAAGATGGCAAAGCCATAACCTACTTAGTGCAAGCAGCAGAAAAAACCTATGTTAGCTTCGAACTCACATTGCGCAACAAAGGCGGCCATAGCTCAAGACCAAGGCCCGACAATGCGATTTATGAACTATCAACAGCCTTACTTAACATCAGAGACTACCACTTCCCTGTGATGTGGAGTGACATGACTCGGGAGTTTTTTAAAGTATCAGGTACCCAATTGAGCGGCGAATTAGGCAAGGCTATGACGGCATTTGCAGCCGACCCAACAAATAAAAAAGCATCTGACCGACTAGAAAAAGAATCCTCATACGTGGGTACCACTCGTACTACTTGTGTCACTACTATGTTAAAAGCAGGACACGCTGAAAATGCCCTACCGCAATCCGCCACAGCCACAGTCAATTGCCGTATTTTCCCAGGTATCAGTGTTGAAGACGTCAAACAAAGCCTACAAAAAGTGGTAAACAATGATGCTATAGAATTTGTCACCTTAGGCTTACCAGTAGAAAGCCCAATATCAGAATTGCGGGATGACGTAAGGGCCGCGGTCAAAAAAGCCGTACATGCTCGTTATCCTAATGTACAAATAATTGCCTACATGGAATCAGGCGGCACAGACGGTATGCACTTTCGCAAAGCAGGTATCCCAACATGGGCATTAGCTAGTGTATTTATGAACCCAGATGAAATGTTTGCCCACGGTCTAAATGAACGTTTACCTATCAAAACCTTCTATGATGGCTTGGATCATTGGAGCATTATTTTAAAAGACCTAACAGCTAACTAACCTTAGATTACAACAAATGCCTGCTGCCATTTTTAGTAGCAGGCTTGAACATTTATGACTGTATTAAATCCTCAAAGACTGCCCACAATTAACTGAGGTTATTGAATTTGCTAATATTATTTAGCCAATTTGAATTGAATACGTATGTAGCAATTTGTTAAGCACTCAATGCAGAGATAGTATTAATTATTCAAACTTTATTGATCTTAAATTTAGAAAGATCAAAGGATAAGACTAATATGAAACTCAAACATCTAGCAAATTGTGGTCTATTACTCACGGTTTTTATTGTTAATCAAACAATGGCCAAAACTGTCAGTCTAACCTCTCCCAATAACGCCCTAGAAATCTTTTTATCAGACGATAACGGGGCGATTAAATACCAAGTGAAATATGCTGGAAAATTAGTAATACAACCCTCAGCTTTGGGACTACTGCTTAAGAACGAAGAAGGTTTTTCGCAGAATTTAAGTATTAGGAAAAGCGAGATATTGTCAGCAGATGATACTTGGGTTCAGCCATGGGGTGAGCGCAAATTTGTAAGAGATCATCACAACGAACTTTATGTCGAATTCAAAGAAGATGATAATTCACCATTTAATATAGGTATTCGATTTAAGTTATTTGATGATGGTTTTGGGTTTCGTTATGAAGGTTTGGGTGACAACAAAACTCCTGTCGCTATTATTGATGATTTGACCGAATTTTCATTCCAACAACCTGAAAAAATAGATTCTTGGTGGATACCTGCTCGTGGCTGGAATCGATACGAATATTTATACGAATCGACAAAACTCGATAAAATTGATCGGGTGCATACGCCTTTCACTTTCAAACTGCCAGGTGGTGAACACGTCAGTATTCATGAAGCAGCCTTAGTGAATTTTGCAGCCATGACCTTAGACCAAAGACGCCCTGGAACGCTAAAATCAAATTTAACACCCCGTTATGATGGCCTAAAAGTATTAACTACTGGTGACTTTAAAAGCTCATGGCGTACGGTTCAAATAGCTAAAGATGCGGTTGGATTGCTTAATTCTGATTTAATTCTCAACCTCAATGAACCGAATAAGCTGGGTGATGTGTCATGGGTTAAACCAGGTAAATACGTTGGTATTTGGTGGGGCATGCATCTAAATGTGAATAGCTGGGGTTCTGGCCCTATTCACGGTGCAACCACGCAGCAAACCAAACAATATATGGATTTTGCGGCTAAGTATGGTTTTGATGGTGTGTTAGTAGAAGGTTGGAATATTGGCTGGGACGGCAGTTGGTATGAAAATGGAGATGTATTCAGTTTCACGCAAAACTATGCCGATTTTGACTTAGAAGCCGTTACCCAATATGGCAAATCTAAAGACGTTCGACTAATTGGCCACCATGAAACATCTGGCAGTATAAGTAATTATGAAAACCAAATGGACGACGCCTACACACTTTATCAAAAACACGGCGTGACTCAAGTAAAAACAGGTTACGTTGCCGATGGTGGCCAAGTTAAACGTATTGACGAAAACGGGATTGCACGCATGGAGTGGCACGATAGTCAAAACGTTATCAATCACTACTTACACAGTGTCAAACAAGCAGCCAAACATCAAATTAGCATTAATACTCACGAACCCATTAAAGATACCGGATTAAGACGTACCTACCCCAATTGGATCAGTCGAGAAGGTGCTAGAGGTCAGGAGTTTAATGCCTGGGGCTCCCCTCCAAATTCTCCTGCACATACAGTTAACCTTGTGTATACCCGCATGTTGGCAGGGCCTATGGATTTTACACCAGGAATTTTTAATTTGGCTTATGAAGGGCTTGATGCAGAAAATCGCGTACAAACCACTTTAGCCAAACAACTTGCCTTGTATGTGGTGTTATACAGCCCAATTCAAATGGCGGCCGATTTAATAGAACACTACGAGCAAAACTTGCCCGCGTTCCAATTTATTCAAGACGTATCAACGGACTGGCAACAAAGTATTGCCTTGGATGGTGAAGTCGGTGAATTTGTGGTATTTGCTAGGCAAGAAAGAGACAAAAATGATTGGTTTTTAGGAGCAATTACTAATGAAAAAAGTCGCGAAATTAAACTAGCACTAAGCTTCTTAGAGAAAGGTAAAAGTTACCAAGCACAAATCTATAAAGATGGCGAAGACGCTGATTGGAAAAGCAATCCCTACGCTTTGGATATCGTCAAGCAAGTCGTCACAAGTGAGGATACGTTAAATCTAAAACTTGCCACAAGCGGTGGCGCTGCGATCCGCTTCAAAGCACTATAAAACTCGGCGATTAGTTTTTGGGGCAAGCTAAATGATAAATCAGCCAGCCTTCAGTATGGCAAATCTAGTGGTATTAAATTGAAGGGGCAATGCCCCTTCTTTGTCTGTAGTTAATATAGAATATTAACTACAGATTCTTCGCTGTATTGTGTGAGGTCTTTTTGAATTAATAGCTTACTGGCATCTGCGACACTTTGTGGTCGATGAAAATAAAAACCTTGATAATAATCACATCCCATTTTTTGCAAAGTGGCTAATTGTGACTCAGTTTCGATGCCTTCAGCAATAGTTGTTAACTTAAGACTCTTGGCTAAATTAACAATAGTTGCACATATTTCAGCATCCTCATTTTTCACATCACTTTCTGCAACAAAAGAACGATCAATTTTGAGAATATCCAACGGTAATATTTTTAAGTAACTTAACGACGAATAACCGGTGCCAAAATCATCCACAGAAACACTACAATTGAGCGACTTCAACTCATTCAGAATAGACACACAAGTATCAATATCCTCAATTAACATGCTTTCGGTGATTTCTATTTCTATGTACTTTCCGTCAATGTTGTAATGGGTTAGCTGAGTTTTAATAAAAGGCAAAAACTCAGGGCAAACAAGGTGTCGGCCCGCAATATTGATAGAAACGGGTAATACTTGATAGCCTTGGGCAAACCATTGTTTAATGGTCTTCAATACCGAAACAATAACAAACTCACCAATAGCCACAATTAAATTACTTTGCTCAGCGATAGGAATAAATTCGGCAGGAGAAATATCACCTAAGGTTGGATGGTGCCAGCGTATCAAAGCTTCAAACGACACTAAGGTGCCCTGTGCGGTTACTTTAGGCTGATACACCATACTTAGCTGATTGAGCTCTAAGGCAGCTTGTATCCTTCTTTCATACTCACCCTCTGCATGGGCTTTTTCTCCCATTAGTTGCGTATAAAGTTGGAAATTATCTCTGCCTTTTGTTTTAGCATGGTACATAGCGATATCGGCATGTTGTATCAGTTCATCTGAACTGACACTACCCGACTCAGAGATAGCAATGCCGATACTGGTAGGAATGCGGTAATTTTTTTCTTTTATCGTAATAACATCCCTCAATACAGCTAACACTTGTTGTGCTTTTTCACAGACAATCTTAGTCGTGAGCTCCCCCCTTACAACAATAATAAATTCATCTCCTCCTAAACGCGCAACAATATCTTGTTCTCCACAGACCTTATTTAATCGTGAAGCAACCTCTACAAGTAAAACGTCTCCCGCCTTATGTCCTAGGGTATCGTTGATTTTTTTAAAGTTATCTAAGTCCAAAAAAAACAAGGCTATGACGTCATTATTAAATTTTGCATCTCTGACCGCCAAATTAAGTTCGCGCATTAAGTGAGTGCGATTAGAGAGGTGAGTAAGTGGATCTTTATAGGCTAAAAAATGTAGCCTTGATTGGATTTTTTGCTCTTGGGTGACATCTCTAAGGTGTAAAGTAAATTCCAGCCTTTTATCCATACTGACTCTGGCACTGGTGATGGTTACTTCAGCTGGGAAGGTTTGACCTGAAGCTCGTTTTAGCTGCACTTTAGAACGCCTATCTAACACTAACCCACTAGCGTGGGAAAATTGATGGGACAAACTAACTAAAAACGCTTTTTTATTCTCTTCTAGAGCAAAATTGTCAATAAAACACAGACCAGAAATTTGATTTTTCAAAATACCTAAAGTGCGCTCTGCAGCTGGGTTAAATTCAATAATATGGCCTTGCCAGTCAATGGAAATAATGCAATCCATGGATGAGTCCAAAATGGCACTTTTGCGTTTTTCACTCAGCTTGAATTGCTTCATCGCCTTTTCGCGGGCTAACATCTCTTGTGATACCTGAGAAATCACTTGGTTGTATTTTTTTGCTATTTGGCCAACTTCAGTAAAAGGCTCTTCTTTCACAGCTAAACTGTAATTGCCTTCTGTTTGGTGGGTCTGCATTTCATCTAATAAGTCAATCAACTCAGTGGTGGCATGATGCTCACTGATATTTAAGCCGCGAACTTCATCTTCTTGGGATACTCTGAGTGGATGTGAACGGTTAATTAGCACTATAAATAAATAACTCACACAAAAACTGAAGACACCTATAGTGAAAATACCAAGTAATTGCACTGCCACTTGCTCAATCATAGTTAAACCAGTGGCAAGTATGAGTGGGTCGCCAAAAAATCCCACGGCCAATGTCCCCCAAACACCCGCGAACAAATGTGTGGGAATCACTTTTAAGGCATCATCAATTTCTAATTTATCAAGTAACTCTGATCCATAATGCGCTATGACACCCGCCAAAATTCCAATAAAAGCAGCTTCCACAGGCGAGACAGCGTGGCAGCCTGCAGTCACCCCAACTAAACCAGCGATAATGCCATTTAAACTCGAACCAACGTCCACATAGCGCTGGGTAATTTGATGTAAAACCGTACTAGCCAGTCCGCCCCAAATGCCTGCTAAACAGGTGTTTAGAATAATAATAGGCACTAAATCATCAAAAATAAGCGCACTACCACCGTTAAAACCGAACCAACCAAACCAAATTAGCATAGTACCTAAAGCGGCCATGGGTATATTGCTGCCAGAGGGAAAACTATGTGCGGACTGAAATCGCCCTAGCCTAGGTCCAATCACTAAAACGGCAGCTAATGCCACCCAACCGCCAACTGAATGCACCACAGTTGAGCCTGCAAAATCTATAAAACCTAATTGTTGCAGCCATCCCTCGTTGCCCGAAGTAAACGCGCCAGCCCATGCCCAATGACCAACCAGCGGATAAATAAAGGCGCTAAGAATGATAGTGATATAAATATACCCAGAAAACCGCATTCGTTCTGCTACAGCGCCAGAGGTCAATGTAGCGGCAGTGCTACAAAACATCATTTGAAAAAGGAAAAACAAAATTTGGTAGGGCGTGTTATTTTGACCGAATAAAAATTCACCGCTTCCTATCCATCCAGCAACGCTTGGCCCAAACATTAAGCCAAAACCAAATAGCCAAAACACACAAGCTGAAATAATAAAATCGGTGACATTTTTAGCCGCAACATTAATATTATTTTTACTGCGAGTTCTGCCACTTTCTAAACATAAAAATCCCACCTGCATTAAAAAAACAAACATAGTAGAAATAAGCAGCCAAAGGTGGTCTAACATTTACTTTTGTACCCTACAATT
The DNA here is from genome assembly GCF_000314995.1 of Paraglaciecola arctica BSs20135. Taxonomy (GTDB): domain Bacteria; phylum Pseudomonadota; class Gammaproteobacteria; order Enterobacterales; family Alteromonadaceae; genus Paraglaciecola; species Paraglaciecola arctica. The sequence continues at coordinate 44,755 of NZ_BAEO01000009.1, forward strand.
TACGGTTATATCTTTAGGCTTAAAGCAAATATTGTTCCCGCTCAAATACCACCTTATGGCAATAAAAGACCAGTATTTTCCCCACAATAGTGCAGGCAAGAGATATTCATGCAAACCAGCACCAAGTAAGGGCAGTGTTGTTTTATACCAATCCGTACAAAGAAGTGGCCATTCAGCAAATTTTAAAGGAGCTTAATATGTTCAAAACAATGCACAACAACCCCTAAAATGGGAAAAGGTGCAGATATTTTATGGTTAGGTCGGTACCTTTCTAGCAAAACTTTTAATGCAGATAAAGTACTAAAAAAAGAATATTGGTATTGATTAACCTGCTTTACCTAGGATATTGACAGTGATGAAGCAGTGTTAAATACTCTCAATATCCCAGCGGGAATTTCTAGGAAAACAGATGTTAGATGTAATCATTATTGGAGGTGGCCACAACGGGTTAGTGTGTGCCAACTATCTTGCCATGACAGGTAAAAAAGTACGTGTATTAGAACGCCGCGAAGTAGTAGGCGGTGCTGCGGTGACAGAAGAGTTCCATCCTGGTTTCCGAAATTCAGTGGCGTCTTATACTGTTAGTTTGCTTAATCCTAAGGTGATAGATGATTTAGAACTGCATAAAAACGGTTTAAATATTGTGCATAGAAAGGTCAACAATTTGTGGCCCCATGATAATAGTGATTTTTTAGCATTTGTTGTTGGCTCTGATAATTTAAAGGCTGAAATCGCTAGGTTCTCACAAAGTGATGCGGATGCATTAGAGCGTTATTTTAGAGACACAGCCATGGTTGCCGATATCATTCGTGACTTTTTACTTGAAACCCCACCCAATGTGGGTGGCGGCATCAGAGATATTTTCAAAGCTGCAAAATTTGCTAATCGCTTGCGAAAATTACCCATTGAAGACGAACGTTTAGTATTAGATATATTCACTAAAAGTGTCTCGGACTTTTTAGATCTCTATTTTGAAAACGAATATGTTAAAGGTGCCTTTGCCTTCGATGGCATAGTTGGCAATTACGCCGACACTCAAACCCCAGGTTCCGCATACGTTTTGATGCACCATGCCTTTGGTGAAGTAAACGGTGAAAAAGGAGTTTGGGGACATGCTATTGGTGGTATGGGAGCCATTACCCAAGCTATGGCCAAGTCAGCTGTGGCCAAAGGGGTAGAAATCCAAACCAGTGCCGCAGTTAAAAAAGTGCTGGTACAGGATGGCAAAGCATACGGTGTGTTGCTAGAAAATGGCGAGACGTTAGAGGCAAAAGTCATAGTCTCAAACTTAAATCCAAGCTTATTGTATAACCAATTGGTTGACACAAAAGAGTTGCCAGAAGATTTTGCACGTCGCATGAAACATTATAAAAATGGCTCAGGGACATTCCGAATGAATGTAGCATTAAGTGAATTACCAAAATTTACCTGCTTAGCAAAACAAGAACGAGCCAGTGCTGATCACCTAACAGGCGGAATAATCATTGGCGCCACCTGTGATTACCTTGACCGAAGTTACCGTGATTCGCGTGAGTTTGGCTGGTCTAAAGCGCCCATAGTTGAAATGCTGATCCCATCAACTTTAGATAATACTCTGGCCCCAGAAGGACAACATGTAGCCAGTTTGTTTTGCCAACAGTTTGATCCGGATATTGATTGGGATACACACCGCGAAACAGCGGCAGATTTAATCATTGAGCAAGTAGAAAAATACGCACCGGGCTTTAAACAATCGGTGCTGGGTAGGCAAATATTAAGCCCTCATGATTTAGAACGCATATTCGGGCTGACAAAAGGTGACATTATGCACGGCAATATGAGTTTGGATCAGATGTTTAGCACTAGACCCTTGTTAGGCCATGGCAATTATCGTTCGCCCATAAAAGGTTTGTATATGTGTGGTGCGGGGACTCACCCTGGTGGTGGTGTGACAGGTGCACCGGGACACAATGCGGCGCGAGAAATTATACGCGATACCTAAAATGTGCATAAAAACGGTTAGCTGAAGTGCATAGAGTCAAGTTGTTGCAAAGATACCGACAACCCAACACGCTTCTCGATTACCTCACTTTGATTTACTCTATACTTAGGTCCATCAGCGACTTCAAATATATTTTGAAAGGCCAAATCATAATCGTTTAGTCAAAATATTATTAAAATAGTGATCTTTATCCTCTACTAGCAATAAAATACTCTACAAGCAGGTCTGTTACACTGCAAGATGTAGCAGCCTTATTCGAAAAAGAGGAAATCATGAGTCAATATCAAAAATCAGCAGATGCCATTTCTGCCTTAACAGCAGAGCAGTACCGAGTGACCCAAGAAAATGGCACCGAACGCCCTGGCACAGGCGAACTGTTAGACAATACTTCTCCAGGCATATACGTCGATGTGGTTTCTGGCGAGCCTTTGTTTGCATCGTCTGCCAAGTTTGAGTCAGGATGTGGCTGGCCCAGTTTTACTAAGGCGATAGACTCATTCAATGTGAATGAAATTACTGATAACTCTCATGGAATGACACGAATTGAAGTACGTTCTTCTCATGGAGACAGCCATCTAGGGCATGTTTTTCCTGACGGGCCAACAGACCAAGGTGGCCTGCGTTATTGTATTAATTCTGCTTCATTACGATTTGTTCATCGAGATGAGATGACAAGCCAAGGGTATGAAGCCTATCTAGATCAAGTTGAGGATATTTAATCATGGCAATTGAACGAGCAGTATTAGCCGGTGGCTGTTTTTGGGGTATGCAAGATCTTATTCGCAAACGTCCCGGCATCACCTCTACCCGTGTGGGTTATACAGGTGGTGAAGTAGCCAACGCTACTTACCGTAATCATGGTAACCATGCTGAAGGTATCGAAATAATGTTTGATAATGACGTTATTAGTTATCGACAAATTTTAGAGTTTTTCTTTCAAATTCATGATCCTAGCACTGAAAATCGGCAAGGAAATGATACTGGGGCATCTTATCGTTCGGCTATTTATTATGTGTCTGATGAGCAAAAATCAGAAGCATTGAGGACCATAACTGACGTGGATGCGTCTGGATTATGGCCAGGAAAAGTAGTGACCGAACTAGAGCCAGTGGGTGACTTTTGGGAAGCAGAGCCAGAACACCAAGACTATTTAGAAACCCGTCCTAATGGTTATACCTGTCACTTTGCCAGACCTGACTGGAAACTACCTTCAGCCTAGCTAGGTTTTATTGCACAGCGTTAATATAATTAAAACAACCGCCCCTAGTACCAATGATTCAGGTGGTGGTTGTAATACTAAAAGTAAAAAGTCGTTTGGCAGTCAATATGTTAAAAATTATTGTTTAATTGAGTTGATGATATTTTGCATATTTAACGTCTGTGGCTCTTTCCCTTCTTTGAATGCTGAAAATTGATTAAAATTAATTTTTTGCCATTTTTGTTGTTGTACAAAGTCTAAATAATCCTTTACGTTATCTTTATTAATCACTTCAAAATCATAAAGCTCAGAGTGGTTTGAAAACCTATCTATTCCATGGTGATAATCAAAAATCTTAGTAACGGCTATCGCCCCCATCAAAAAATGCCCACCTACCGACGCGGTCATTTCGCCTTGTTGAATTTTGAGTAATGCCTCGGGCAGCCAGTCAAATCCACCTAAAACAACTGGCTTGTTAGACAACAGCTGATATTGCTCTAACGTTTTCAAAGCAAGTTCACCACTTGCGCACCAAAAAATATTAGTTTTAGGATATCGCCTAAGTATCGTTTCAAAGTTAGTGGCAATGTTTTCGGGATCCCAATAAGTGGGAAAAATTTGATTTAAACTAATATCACTGCTCCTAAATAAAGCAGTTAGAACTTGTTCTCTGGTGCTGGATAGATAATCAAAATTACCACCAATTCCGGTTATTGAAGGCTTCACATCAGGATTACGACTACTGTGTTCTTCAAGTAAAGTATTTAAAAGTAACGCTCCCCCTCTAGCATTGTCGTAAGCCACTTCACCAATCCAATGTTTGTATTTTTGTTTAGGCTTTAATAATTCTGTTGCGTCTTTGTCAGTAAAAGCCTGCTCTAAGGTCACAAATTCAATACTATGGGCTTCAATTGTGTCAAAAACATGTGCAGTATTACCATGATATGGACGAAAAATAAGATAATCGGGTTTGCTTGGTTGGGCGATAATATTTTCAATTATTTCTAGGGTAGTAAAACGATTAACACCACCATAAATCACCTCAAGTTCAACCCCTAAACTTTTAGCCGAGGCGGTACTGGCTTGATAAACCATGTTCCAAAACGCTGCACCCTCTTTATCTGGAATAATTAAAATAACCTTGATTGCCAAAGCAAATTGAGAAAACAAAAGAGTGCTTAATAATGTTAATAATTTCAAATTCATTAGCTGTAAAATCCATCTCAAAGAACACAACTATTGGCTAGCATAGCTGAAAGTATTTAGAAGACCTAGTAATAGACAAAACAAGTATCAACAATATTGGGTATTATTTCTAACCCATTTACATTAATGTCATTTCAGAAAGTAAATCAAAGAATGCATATTTCTCTAAAAAAAAGAGACTATATCCACACATAATAGACGGATAACAGATGCGCACAAAAATGGTGCGTAAGTCACTGGTCTGATGTTAGGATTATTCTACTTAGTAACTAGAAGATAGATCCGCCCAATGAAGTCACTTCTGAAAATTCTCATTATTATTGTCGTCATCATTTGTGCCGCAGGTGCTTGGTACATTAACAGCAAACAACCACAACGCAGTGGTGAAGTTAGCCTTGCCAACTTACAAGCAAGCGTAAGTGTCCGTTATGATGAGCGTGGTGTGCCACATATTCAAGCGCAGAATGAATCGGATATGTATCGCACCCTTGGTTACGTGCATGCCCAAGATCGATTATTTCAAATGGAAATGGTGCGCCGTTTAGCGCGAGGTGAATTGGCGGCTATACTGGGTCCAAAACTGATCGACAGCGACAGGTTATTTCGTAGTCTGGGCATTCGTTCCTATGCCGATGCCTACGCAGCAAAAATGGATCCTAACACCCCAGCAAATAAAGCCTTAATGGCCTATTTAGATGGTATCAATCAATACCAAAACACTCACCCTGCACCGATAGAATTCGATATTCTGGGCATTACAAAACGCCCTTTTACTCCTAAGGACTCAGTAAGTGTCGCAGGTTATATGGCCTATAGTTTTGCAGCGGCTTTTCGTACTGAGCCGGTATTAACCTATATACGCGATCAGCTTGGTAGCGAATACCTTGATGTATTTGATTTAGCTTGGCATCCCGAGGGCGTTGTGGCGCCAAACTTAGCAGCCAATGATTGGCAAGACCTCAATCGCCTCGCCCAGCTCAGCCAACAAGCAGTCACAGATAGTGGTTTAGCATTATTTGAAGGCAGTAATGCTTGGGCGGTATCGGGTAACCGCACAGCAAGCGGTAAACCACTTTTAGCAGGTGACCCTCACATAGGTTTTGCGGTGCCTTCAGTTTGGTATGAAGCACACTTGTCTTACCCAGGATTTGAGCTTTACGGCCATCATCAGGCACTCAGTGCAACGGCCTCTCTGGGACATAATCTAGACTTTGGTTGGAGCATTACTATGTTCCAGAACGACGATATAGACCTCATCGCCGAAAAACTCAACCCTGATAACGCTAACCAAGTGTGGTATCAAGGTAAGTGGGTGGAGTTGCAAAGTCGCAGCGAACAAATTGCAGTCAAAGGTGCTGATCCTGTCACTTTAACTCTGCGTCGTTCACCTCATGGACCAATCATCAACGATGCACTAGGCAAACATGCAGGCAAAACGCCTATTGCTATGTGGTGGGCGTTTCTTGAAACCGAGAACCCAATCCTTGATGCATTTTATCAACTAAACCGTGCCGATACTTTGGCAAAAGCGCGAGCCGCCAGTGAAAAAATTCATGCTCCAGGGCTCAACATAGTTTGGGCCAATGCCAGTGGCGATATTGGTTGGTGGGCCGCAGCTAAACTGCCTCTTCGGCCCGATGGTGTAAACCCTAATTTTATCTTAGATGGCAGCAGTTATGAGGCAGACAAGCTTGGTTTTGTACCTTTTACTGCTAATCCTCAAGAAGAAAATCCAGCTCGTGGTTATATAGTTTCAGCTAATTATCAGCCCGTCCCAGACAGCGGTATTGAGGTACCTGGTTACTACAACTTGCCGGCACGCGGGATACGTCTTAATCAAGGTCTAGCCGATAATAGTGTGAAGTGGAACATACAAAACAGTCAGGCATTGCAACTCGACTCTGGTAGTGGTTATGCACAGCGCTTACTCAAACCTTTGTTACCCATTATAAAGGCAGCTGCCAGCGCCGATGAACAAGAGCTAGTACTATTACTCAGTAACTGGAATGGGGATCACCAGCTTGAAGGCATCGCCCCAACAATTTTTAACCAGTTAGTTTACCAACTCGCCTATGAAGCTATGGGAGACGAGATGGGGGAGAGTTTCTTTAATACTTTGATCAACACCCGCGTAGTTGATTTTGCATTACCGCGCTTGGCTGCAGAAGCCAACTCACCTTGGTGGGATAATCGCGACACATCAGTCATAGAAGATCGCACTGAAACAGTCGCAATTGCGTGGCAAGCAAGTCTAAAACATCTGCGCAGCACCTTGGGGACCGACACAGCCAACTGGCAATGGGGCAAAACTCATACCCTCACCCATGGGCACCCCTTGGGTCAGCAAGATTTACTAGACAAGATGTTCAACGTTGGCCAGTTTGCAGCCCCAGGCGGTCACGAAACGCCCAACAACTTGTCACATAAAATGGGTCCAACTCCATGGAAGGTGGCATATGGCCCTTCAACCCGCCGACTAATCGACTTTGCCGATCCCAGTCACTCACTGGGTATCAACCCTGTTGGGCAAAGTGGTGTAGCCTTTGATCAACATTATCAAGACCAAGCCCAAACTTATATCAATGGTCAATACATTAAACAGCACTTTAGCGAGGCAGATATAGCGGCCAACACTGTAAGTACACTAAAATTAATACCGGTTAAATAAAATTCCGGGATGAGTAAAATCATTACTCTTAGTCTAAATAGCTCATTAGCCAAACTGTTGTTTAAATTTACTTGCGTAACGGCGACTCACAGTAAAAATTTTTGGGCTATTTTTTAGGCTGACTTCCATTGTGCGGTTAGGGAGTACCTCAATAGAGTCAATCTGACTGATGTTTATTATGGTCGAACGATGAATACGTACAAATGATTTTTCGGGAAGACGGTCTTCCCATTCTTTGAGGGACTTTTCGACCAAAAGTGCATTCCCTCCTGCAGCGCCACTAATGGTAAATACCTCGGTATAGTCACCAGATGCGCAAATATGAGAAATCTTACTAATTTGTAAAAAGTGGGAGTGATCTCCCAGATTTAGAAAAATGGGATCATCGATATTGAGTTTTTGAACGGCCAAGACAGGCTCAGCATTTTCTTGGTACAGCTTATCAATAGAGGCTTTGAGCCTTTTGGGGTTAACCGGTTTGAGTAGATAGTCAAGGGCGTTGATTTCAAATGCACGGATCGCAAATTCATCAAAGGCAGTGACAAAAATTAAATTAAAGTTATGCACAACTTTTTCGAGCAAATCGAAACCGTTTTCCTGTCGCAGCTGAATATCTAAAAAGACTATATCGGGTTTTTTATCTTTGATTAGGTCCACTGCTTCGGTTAAGTTTTTTGCTTCGCCAATAATCCGAACATCACTAAATTCAGCTAACAGCTCTCGTAACTCTTGGCGAGCCAGTCTTTCATCGTCTACTAATAACGCCTTAAATGTCATTATTGTAAAATCTCTATTCTGGCAACAACACATCCGTTTTCTTCATACAGAGCAAATGAGCTTTTGTTAGGCAACTGTTTTTTGAGTCGCTCTTGCACGTTATTCAAACCAATTTTGTCTTTTTTGTCAGTCTTTTGGGCATTAAGTCTGCCGCTGTTTTTAACCTCGATTACAAGCCTATCGCTTTCTAAAACTGCAGAAATGTTTATTTTTAAAATCTCAGGGCTTGTTTGCAAGCCATGCTTAATAGCATTTTCTACCAAGGGGTTAAGTAAAAAACTGGGAAGCATTATTTGCTTTGCTTTATCGTCTATATTCAATTCAACTTCTAACGCTTCTTCAAAACGAATTTTCTCGATAGCTAAATAATTTTCTACTGCCTCAAGCTCATCACTCAGAGTGTTTTGATTTTTATCATTACTCATTAGAGAGTGCCGTAAAAACTCAGAGAGTTGCGTAATCATCTGCTTAGCGGCTGGGTTATCTGGGCTAATGGATGCACGAATTGAATTAAGCGCGTTAAACAAAAAATGTGGATTCACTTGGTAGCGCAGCATTTCCAACTGCGCGGTCTCAGCTAAAATTTTGGCATGTAATGTATTTTGATGTTCGACTTGCACTTGTTTCCAATACTTTATTCCAAAATAAATAGCACTCCAGGCTAAAAGTGTGACCGTATAAGTTAACGCCATTCTAGGTTTAAACTGCAATGAATACATAAGATCAAAATTAGGCAATGTAGACCAAAAAAACAGTGTTTCAAGACTAGTCCAAACCATGCCAAATAAGGCCGTCGAAATAAAAACAATCAAAACAGTCCTACCCATAGATTGGCTATTGATAAGATTTCTATAAATCAGCCATAACAGGCAACTCAGTGAAAAACCAACTAGAGTTCGAAACGATTTAACCAGAAAAATATAACCAATGGATTCATCAGAATCTCTGGGAAGAAAGGTTAAAAACATCAACAGGAAATAAAGCAGCCAACCAATCACTTGCCATTTCCAAAGTGAGTTGGTTAGCTTCACAAAATTCATTTATGTTGGCCCATAGAAATTAGATCCTAAGTAACTAATTAAATTATTTTAAGCGCCGTGCTGGGGATAATATCAAAAGCGTTATTGACTATTTTCCATTCTCCATCAATTTTTAATAATGATAAATACTGAGTGATGATTGAATTTGGGAAGTTAAGAATTACTTTTGCAATTGCGGCATTACCTGTTGTGTCTATGCTCTGGATTTGATGGCTTATCATCCCTTCACCCTTGGATTTCAGATGCTTAAAACTTTCGATATAACGCTTAAGTGTGAGTGTTTTATATTGACCTTTGCTTATAGACATTATGTTGGCTTTGTTGTGAAACACTGCTGACAAATGCTCAGTATCACCGTTATTGTATGCCAGCATATAACGCTTCAATGGCGCCATCACTTCTATTATGTTGGCCCTCTCGACTTTGTTATTTTGTGGGTCGCGAACCGAGTAAGCTATTTTGTTGGTGATTTTCCATTCACCATTAATGTTTAACAGGGTCATGTAGTCAGTAAAAAGTATGCTTGAATAATCAAGTACCAATTTTGCAATCGCCACGTTCCCCGTTACCTCGATACTTTTAATATAGGGAATACGTCGTACTCCATCATCTAGATTGCGTAATTTCATGCCACTTAGGTAATCTGGAAACTCCAATTTGGCGTATTTACCATCACGTAAGTAACTTAGCTTTCCTTCACTGTGCAAGGCTTTGCCGAGCATGCTTTTGTCGCCTTTAAGGTGTCCGCCTAAGTAATTTTCTAATGGCACAGTGATGGATTCAATGTCGTTAACTGGTGTGCTTTGTTGGGCATTGAGGCCAAAGGTTAGCAACAATAAAATAGATATAAACAGTTTGTTTGTCATTGTTATTTCTTCCTTATTCTAATAATTTTGCCGTTGTCTTCGTCTGTAAGCAGGTATAATTTTCCTGCTGGGCTTTGCACTACTTTTCTGGAGCGAACGCGGTCGTCGACAAAAAGTTCTTCGATGGCTTTGATTGTTTCGCCTTCAATTCTCACTCGCCAAAGGCTGCCACGACTTAAACCCGCAACAAACAAATCATTTTTCCATTCGGGGAACTCGCTTCCTGTGTAAAAGGTTAATCCTGTTGGTGCAACTGTTTGAAGCCAGTACCACAAAGGGTCGCTAAAGGTTCGATCTGAAAGTGCCGGTGGCTTGTACTCGGAATAGCGATAAGTACCAGTAGTTTTAATTGGCCAGCCGTAATTTGCCCCAGCCTTTAAGAGGTTAATTTCATCCCCCTGATTGGTGCCGTGTTCAGTGAACCAGATATCGCCAGTGTGGGGCTCAACCGTTAGACCTTGTGCAGCCCGAATGCCAAGGGCATAAATGCTATCAATTGTTTTGTCGGCAAACTTAGGATTGTCGGTTGGAATGGAGCCATCGGGGTTAATTCGGTGAATTTTCCCTCGCTTGTCTTGTAGGTCTTGCGCAATAGGCATACTTGGTTGGTTCATTTCGTTAAACAGCCGTTCGCCAATCGTAATATATAATTTTCCGTCTGATGCGAATGTCATGCCGCCGCCAAAATGCCAGGCTCCCGGTGTATAGGGATCCGCAACAAATATTGTTTTGATGTCTGTTAATGCATTGTTTTTAAGGGTGGCTCTGATGACTTTTGTGGTAAATGTGTCGTCTTTTTGTGCGGCATAAGCAACATAAAACAATTGATTAGCTGTGAAATTTGGATCCAGCACTACATCAAAAATGCCCATATTAAAACTTCCTGTTCTGCCGGTTAAAGAAGAAGGATAAATACCAGGCTCGTATTGAGACGCATCAATTGTAAGATTGATTGCAAGATCCTCTGGAAAATTCTGAATGACGGTTTTCTGTTTTGTTAGCAAATTAACTTTTAGTAAGTCGCCGTCTTTTTCACTTATTAAAACTTCATTCTCGGATAAAAACGCCATGCTCCAAGGATGTGCCAGTCCCTGTATAACCATGTCTTTTATGGGTTTGCCAGAAAAAGGATCCTGAATCTGTACCCCTTCTCCAATTTTTACAAAAACACTTTGCCTGAACTCATCTGGCTTGATGTCGTTAAGCAGTTTTAAAGCGCCGCTATTGGCGACGATTTTATTGAAGCGACCTTCGGCTTTATTCTGATCAATTAGGTCCGAGTATTTTGTGATCAATAAAATGTCAAATTCGGAGGCTTTATCAGCGCTAGTTTCAATCAATTCAAACGAGTCTATATAACCCAGTTTTAGAGCGGTAAGACGAATAGCCCGCCAATTATTATTGTAATAAAACAAAGCTTCAGCCCGATTGCCATTTTTAATCTTTATCCCTTCAATTAAATTAATAGTCTGACTTTTAACTGATATCGCACACAACAGTAAAGTCAGTAGTAAAACTTTCATTAAAAACCTGTTCATAAACTCATCCTATAAAACGTAACGCTACGCAGCATTCTTTGTTGGTTTTGCAACAGTTGCGACCTAAAGAATAGGACAATAATTAGCTAGATTTAGGAAAAATCTTTAAATGGTAAAATAGGGAGATAAGCGGCAAATAATCCCTTTTGGATGTTCATCCTTTTTAAATCATAAGGGCAATTCCGAAGTTATTTTAGCTTCTAACGTTGTCTTCCTAGGTTCCAACACAACAACTTTCCACCTTGGAAAGTTTTAACTTGCCATATTGGAAAGTGTAGATTATATTACTTTCCACATTGGAAACTAACAAAGAGTTAATGATGCATAACAATGATAAAAGTATTTCTGTCACCGAGGCTAAAGCGGCACTTGAGTCTTTAGCCAAAATTGAGAAAGACACAAACGTATTCCTCAGGGTACCGCTGTGGCTTAATTTTATTATGTCTTGTTCCTACGGAATGGGCGTTTTTTCTTGGGCATCGACTCGCCACGATAACTTGTGGATGTTGGGGGCTATTATCTCTGCCGTGGTGTTTTTATTGGCTATTGCGTTTCATTTTTATAGTAGTCGTCTGTTAGGCGTTAAACCTAAATTTGCACCAAAGAGTAAGTCAGAATTGATATTTGGTTTATTAATAGCAATATTTTTTGCAGTGGCTGTCGCGTTAACCAGAACATTTTCTGAAAGTGGCATCTGGTGGGCCTCTTATGCAGGTGGCGCTATCACGACTTTGGTTTTAGCTTATGTAATGCATTGTTATCCCACTGGTGATTACAAGATGGGAACCAATTTAAATGATTAAGGCTAAATTTGATCCGCTGATCCATGGGCAAAATCGCCTACAAATCTGTGCGATATTAACCCTTACTGCAGAAATCGAATTCAAAGTATTACGTGAAAAATTAGAGGTAAGTGACTCTGTGCTTTCAAAACACTTAAAGTCACTCGAAGAAGCTCATTATGTTCGCTTATCTAAACGCACAGACATGGGGCGGCAACGTACTTGGTTGTCGTTATCAACAGAGGGTCGCATGGCATATAGTGGCCATGTGAAAGCATTACAAGAAATAGTAGGCAATCTTTAAACGAGAAAATGAATGCATATTTTCTATTCAAAAAAAATAAAATCGTTATTCTCCTATCATAAAAACCCTATGGTTTTAGGCTTTGATTTAGCAGTCTATATTTCGGTAATGTTTTTAATAAGAGAAGTGTACTTTGCACAATTTAACTTTATTACTAACGGTCTTTTTTGGTCATTTACTACCCTAGTAGTTGCAACTGTTCTAATGCGTATACGAGGTATTACGTGGATAGAAATCGGTTTATGTCGACCAAAAAATTATCGGAAAACATTGCTAGCGACTGTTTTTATCTTCGCCTTCACCATTATTTCAATTCTGATATTTCAAACATTTAAAGAACAACTTGGTTTGCAAATTGCCCCCGACATGTCGAATGAAAATGCGTCGTCTAAATTTGGCGAGCTGGCAGGAAATTGGCAACTGTTTTTCGCCATCATCCCATTTATTTGGCTGCAATCAATGTTAGAAGAAATGTTAGATCGAGGTTTTTTAATGAACTGGATTGAAAGAGCACTTTCTAGCACTTGGTTTGCCACGGTAGCCGCAGTATTAATTCAGGCGAGTATATTTGGCTTTAGACATTCTTATGATTTATCAGAAAGGTCTATTACTGTTGGGTTAATTGGTCTTGCTATGGGGATCGGTTATGTTTGTTTTGGAAGAAATTTATGGCCTTTAATCATTGCACACTGCTTACTTAATACTATGTCTATGTTAGACAGAGTTTAGAAAAACCTGTCACAATAAGAATCAAAATATTAATAAAATAAAGGGGAGAGTTACTATTATAACCCTCCCCTTTTATAAACAGACCTTAAACTAATAAGGCGTTAAATAAGCTCCTCGTGTTTTTGCATAACGTCAAAATAATCTTTAAACGAATGAGCGGTGGCATTGATATAAACTGGCTCATCCAAAACCCGACTAATATCTGTTGATGAAATCACTCCACAAATTTTGTTGTTTTCATCAACGACTTGTATATGCGCTTCACCGAGTGACTCCATGGTTTTCTTGATATCACCGATACAAGCTCTGTGAACATTACTTTTTCGTAAAGCGGGCATTTTGTATGCCTGACTCATGACATCTGACACTGTTAAGTCAGCCCTCGCCACACCTTTGCGGTTTGCAATCATTAATACAACACGGCTGACCAAAGTAAAGCCGCTAACCACCCCCAATAACTTTGTATCTGTGCCAACATATAATTTCGACTTTCTATTGCTTAGTCTCATTACTGTCAATGCTTCATCAATACTTGTATCAGGAGCAATCATTTGCGAAACAATACAATCAATGTCGTTAACAACATGCTCAGCTGAACTATGTATATCAACATAAGGCTGCGTTTCGACTGATACGTTTGCACAAGAAATACTGCTATCCACAGTAGGAATTATTTTAAAATCATTCATTTTAATTCACCAAAAATATTTATTAAATTTCCTACAAAGGGACTCTGTAGACTAGGTATTAATTAAATACTTTTGGTGGAGCACGGGTAAGCGGCCGTAGATAGGTAAAATTTAGGTGGTATGTTGCTTGGGTTTGAACTTCAAGAGTGGTAAGGGCAACTTCGAAGTATTCAGTAACCTCATATGAAATACCGACACCATCATCTGGATCATATTCGGGTGTACTATCAGCGACACATTCATAATCAGCAAGGTATAAGGCCTTTTCCTGATTGGAAACATCACCGGCTTCGGCAAGATTAATAAACGATGCCGACAAAAATAAAAACAACATTACAGCGACATTGCACTTAATCATGCAATTTGTGAGTTGGTATTTATTTAGTAAGCTAGTGTTCATGTATTAAATAATATGGCTGTCAGTAAAAAACACAAGTGGAACCTGTCGTAAATTTCAGTAGATTCATCCTGTTAAATCTGAACACGGGATAAGCCATACGTTCAGATTCAAAAGTTTAGAGTATGTTTTATGATGCAAAAATCACAAATATAAGCGCAAACAAAGCCCCTGCAATAGATATCTTTATGCCATTTTTGAAGAAAGGCAACTTTGGCATAAACATCAAAAATGACGATACAACAAAGAATAATAATGAAACTCCAAAACCTATATTAAGGAAAAACAGTGGGCTATTATGTGTGGCTTTGTGCAACTTCACTAATTTGGCTAGAGGTTTGGGATAGTCAATTGTATTGATTACAGCCTCCCCGGTACTTTTATCATATTGACCAAGGTTAAAAATAATGGCGTCGTTCGATTCAGACTCGACTTTAAAATTTTTCAAGCGCAGATTATCACCTAATGACTCAATCTGTAATCCCGGCTCTAACTGACGTACTTCGGTTTGTGGAAACTTGAGAAAGTCTGTCTGTCTAAATATTAATAGGATCCCACTAGTAGCGTAAATTGTGATAACACCCGCCAAAAAAAATCCCAGCCAACGGTGGTACTTACGAATACTATTATGAAATTTTGGTGACGCCATATATTCCTCAATGGGTGTTTAAATAATTGTGCTGTGCACATCAATATCTTAATTAACCAAAGATGGAGTCAATTAAGATCCTTAGCTCGTTCGTTAACGAGAATAACATTTCTCAAATAGGTAAAAAAAGACAATAGCCATAAATAAATCGTAAAGCTAAAGTTATCCACCTTATTCTGGATCTATCTCTGTTTCATCGTCATTTTCATCTTCTTCTTCACCCAACAGACTCTCGCTAGAAGCATCATAGTTAAAAGCTCCCAAAAAGGTGGTGTATTCATCTTCAGCAACACCACTAAGTTTGACGCTATATTCCTGTTCGAAAAGTAAAATAATCCAGGTTACTTGCTCCATCTTATTTTTTTTCGCTTTACTCATCAAATTAACGATAAAAGAGCTTGAGCAAGAACAGCCACCAGCCGCTTCATGTATATCTATGGTGCCAGTGTGTGCACCATTAGTTTCCATCATCTCAGGAGTAAAATAGCGTATTTTATAATTGTCTGACCAAGCGTTTCTTGCCCGAGTACCTTTTTTGAAAAAGGTCTCCTCAAAATATTCATCAGGAATATCAGCGTAAGGATGTTGCGAGGCCCAAACGGATACTTTGCCTTTGGTATTAAAAAGTAACCCTTTTTCAGGAGTTGAATGATTGTCTTGGTTCATAGAAAAGTGACTGCCGATAATGAATATTTGTGTATTCTATTATAGTGACAGGGGAATAGCGCGCTATTGTGAGCAACTTCAACGAAGATAGGCGTAATAATAGTGGTGCTGGACGGTATGGCTTATCCCGAGCTGAGGTTAAATATGCTCATTGCTAATTCCCTGTATTAAAACCAATAAATTAAAGAGGTGATTATGAAAAAACTCATTCGTTCGTTGTTATTTGTGCCTGGCTCTAAGCCAGAACGTTTTAATAAAGCCTTAAATGCCGGTGCTGATCTGGTCTGCATTGATCTAGAAGATGCTGTTTTACCTAGCGATAAAGACAGTGCTCGCCAAACTATAGTTGATTTTATCGCAGGTTTAGATGAGACCAACAAACAAAAGCTTTGTGTGCGTATCAATCCATTATCTACTGTATTAGGTATTTTGGATTTAGAAGTACTGGCTACAGTTCAACCCGCTTACATTATGCTAGCCAAATGTAACGACGCTGCCGAAATGACAAAAGCCAGCCAATTATTGCATCCGGGGACCACTAAACTCATTGGCTTAATTGAAACCTTAGAAGGTTTAGACAACGCCCCCCAAATTGCCAAGGCATCAAACAAAGTCGTCGCCTTGATGTTTGGTGGTGCAGATATGTCGGCAGAGTTGCGCTGTGAGTTTGCCTATCAACCGCTGTTATTTGTGCGTAGTCAATTAGTGATGGCTGCTGCTAGAGCCAAAATTGATTTAATAGATGTGCCTTATGTCAACATTAAGGATGAAGCAGGTTTACTGGCCGAAACCCAACTAGTTAAAGACTTAGGCTTCAGTGCAAAAGCGGCGATCCATCCCTGCCAAATAGCGGCCATTCATATGGCCTTCAAGCCCACTACTACTCAAATTGCTTACGCCGAACAGGTTATGCAAACGGTTGATGGTCAAGAAAATGCAGGAGTGGTGGTGGTCAACGGCCGCATGGTAGACAGACCAATAATATTAGCTTGTCAGCGCACTTTAGCATTGGCAAAAGTAATAGATTAAATACCCATCCGTATATCAAGGTTTGCGATGGATTTAACTGCTTAATGACAACACAGTCGGACTCTAGTGGCTGAAATCCACGGAATGCTATTTATCTCAGGATCAGCTCTTAAATAAACTTCTTCAAACTCCTCATATAAAAACTTGATAAGCTAGTGTCTGTCCTTAAATCACCCACAGAAAATCTATGCGCCAAAACCTAATATATTGTTTACTGAGTTTACCCATTTTGGCCATGGTGGCGTGGTTTTACCTAGACAAACGCAAAATAAAACAGCGTGAGTTAAAACGTATCCGCTTAAGAGCGCAGCCATTACCCCCAGAATACTTACACATATTACAAACTGAATTTCCTTTGTATTTGCGTTTACCCAATGAATTACAGAGTAAATTAGCGGGCCATATTCAGGTGTTTTTAGATGAGAAAGACATAGTTGGCCGAAATGACTTCGAAATAAACGATACAGTCAGAGTGTTAATTGCCGCGCAAGCTTGTTTGTTAATACTTAATCGGCCAGGCAATTATTATCCTGGATTTCGTAGCATCTTGGTTTACCCAGAGACTTATGTAGCCAGCAGCACTCGGATAGAAGGCATGTTGCATATTACTGGTACTAGTACCAGAGCGGGGGAATCTTGGCACCGAGGTCCGGTAATACTGGCTTGGGATCATGTATTGCAAGGAGCCAGAGATAGTCGCGATGGCCACAATGTGGTGATGCATGAATTTGCCCACAAACTAGACGAAGAAAATGCCGCAATGGATGGTTTGCCTTTATTGCCCACAGCAGCCCAATATCAACAATGGTCACAAGTATTAAATGCCGAGTTCAGTGTGCAACAACAAAAGTGGGCCGATGGTGAAGACGATGTAATTGACAGCTACGGCGCCACATCACCAGCCGAGTTTTTTGCGGTGGTGACTGAAACATTTTTTGAAAAACCCCATCAGCTAGAGCACCATCACCCGAAATTATATGAACAATTTAAACAGTGTTATTTGCTTGACCCCAAACAATGGTCTGCAGCCAAACATTAATTACCCCCGTAACTTAGGTTGTTAATAATCAGCTATCTAAGCGGCTCATAAAAATTGCAAGCCGATGCAAGCCCTCTTCGAGTTCAGATGAAATTTTGTATGAGTGTTGTGGTAACGATGAGGTTCATAATTCCACACGATTCCTACCGTCCGCTTTACCTTTATAAAGGGCTCGGTCGGCACGGGCTATAGCAGAATCCAAGCTCTCTGCTTGCTTCAACTCACTAATACCTGCCGTGATAGTGGGACTAACATCTTCCCCAATTTCCTTAAGCCAGTCATAGGTAAGAAACGCAGCTCTTATTCGCTCGGCGCTCAACTGCACATCAATGAGGGGGGTGTCGGGGAGAATAATCAAGAATTCTTCCCCCCCCCAGCGCGAGATAAGATCTTGCTTGCGGACTTGTTTTTTTATGATCTGTGCAACCCTAACGAGAACATCGTCGCCAACTTTATGGCCGTACTGGTCGTTAATTTTTTTGAAATAGTCAATATCAATTAAGATAATACCAATACCGTCGTTTGTTCTATTAAAGTCTTGTATTTCTTTGTCTACTAGGTCGTTCATATAGCGTCGGTTGTACAACTCTGTAAGAGGATCTGTTGTTGCCAATATGTTCAGTTTTTTTTGAGCGCGACGCGCGGTCTTTAAATAGTACAACGACAAATAGCTGAGCATCACAAACACTACACTCAGGTTGAACAAATGAACTATTTTCAACGCAAATGAATTAATTGGCTGAATTGGCTCAATAAACCAAGCTAAAAAGTCTAGTCCGACATAACACGCGAATAACACTGTCAATGTGATTAACGCTGGTCTAAAAGATGTTGATAAACAAATTGCCGGAATAAACATGAGTAAATAGTAATGAAAGCCACTTTCCCAACCAATAAGAATAATACCGAGCCCTGCATGAATTATCACTTCTGACCAGATAAGGGCGACAGCAATTCTTTTCTTTCGGTTTTTGGAGGCATAATAAACTAAGGTGTATATCGCCACACTGACAATATTGACCCAAGCAAGAATAGGCGAACCCAAAGCGTAAAAAAGAAAAAAGAATGCAACATCAATTAATGCAGCAACTTGAGCGCTACGCATAAACACTAGCCAAAATTCGGGTCTTCGATCTTTCCCTTGAACATTACGTATTCTATCGTTGTTAGTCGTTTCCATTTACCAAAATCATTAATGAGATAAGAATGTTAACATTACACGAATTAACTCCCATGTTAAATAATGGCAAAACAATATAAAACGAACTGTCGGCAACACTAATGCTTTGACTTTCCCTCCACTGATGATTGATATTAGTAAAAACAAAAGCCCCCTAGCAAAACTGCAAAATAAGGGGCTGGCAGTTTATTTCAAACTACTAAAATTAAGCAAATTCTTGAATAAAATGAGCACGGCTTATCACCAAACACTAAGTGGTAAGGCTACTTTTTAAGCCTTCCATAAAGATTGCAAGTCGATGCAAGCCCTCTTCGAGTTCAGATTCTGCAGAAGCAAATGACAAACGCACATACTGGTCGCCTTGGAATTCACCAAAATCATTGCCTGGCGTTAGCGCAACATGAGCTTCTTGCAATACTCGCTCACAAAAAGTCATAGCGGAAAGCCCTGTGGGACTCACATCGATATAAACATAAAAAGCGCCGTCAGGGGAAACTGGCACATGTAATCCACATTTTTGTAATCCAGCCAGTACCAGTTTTTTTCGAGTAATAAGGGTTGCTCGTCTTGCCTCACACACAGCAATAGAGCTTGGGGTGAAACATTGTAAAGCGGCTTTTTGGGCTAAAGTCGACGGGCAAATATAATAATTCTGCGCCAGTCTTTCCATCACATCGACAGCGCGTTCAGGCACCACACACCAGCCTAATCGCCAACCTGTCATGCCAAAATATTTCGAAAAGCTGTTAATAACAAGCGCCTCATCATCGAATGACAATACACTCATTGGTTGTGAATCGGCTTGGCCATGGTGCAAGTTAAGATAAATCTCATCAACAATTCGCCATGCCCCTTTGCTGCGCGCAAATTGGCACATCGCAGCTAGTTCATCTGCTGCTATAGCTGTACCTGTGGGGTTAGAGGGAGTGGCTAACATTAAACCGCGCGTGCCTGACTGCCAGTGTTGTTCAAGCAGCGCCATATTCAATTGAAAGCGTGAATCTGCTTGAGTCGGCACCAATTGCACCTTGCCACCAAAACTTTTTATAAATTGTTTATTACAAGGGTACGACGGATCAGCCATGATCACCTTGTCACCCTCATCCACAAAGGCAGCCGACAGTAGTAATAAGGCTGCAGATGCCCCTGCTGTGACCACAATACGTTTTGGATCGATTTCAATTTGGTGGCTTGTTTGATAAAAGCCTGCAATGGCAGCACGTAGTTCTGGTAACCCTAGTGCCGAGGTGTAAGGCAGCGGCGCATTGATCGCAAGATCCTGCATTGCTGTTAACACGTCTGGCGGTGCACCAAAATCAGGCTCGCCTATGTTCAATCTAACAATGTGTTTGCCTTGCTCTTCCAAACGAGCAGCTTTTTCACTAAAAGCCATGGCAAAAAACGGCGAAATCGCTTGAGCGCGTTGTGAATATTTCAAATGATACAACTCAACTTTATGGAAAATAGTGAAACAATAGCCAGCTATTTTGCCCTTTGTAGCAACGTAAAACACCCTTTAACTAAAGATTGATTTTTCCAATCGTTAGCTTGGCTATCTATTCATTGCTGTGCATCTAAGTGGATCAAAAAACGTTGGCTTACTGAGTCATAGAGGATAATCTCAATAACATCGATAAATATCGGACGTTTATTACTGTGTACCAACTCATCTATGTTAGCGACAAAGTAAATACATTTGTGCCAAGTGATATGGATTCGATTCTATGTAAAGCGCGCGAAAATAACGAAAAGTATGGCATTACAGGTTTGTTAGTAGAACTACCACAACACTTCATTCAGATTATTGAAGGTAAACAAGATGATGTTGAGTTCGCCTATAAGCTCATATCCAAAGACACCAGACATCATAATCTGCGAGTGATTTTAGCCACCACAACCAAAACCAGAGAAATGGAGGCTTGGGCGATGGGATTTTCTAAAGATTTAGACCGATCCGAACTCAATGACGCGCTACATATACTGAACTCATTTAGCGAAAAACAAAAGTTTAGTGATATTCACGGCCAGAGTTTAAAAATGTTATTGAAAAGTCTAAGTCCTGAATAATCAATGTGAAAACAGCGTGAAACTATAGCGAAGCTAAGTAACCTGAGTTCGGGATATTTATTTTCTACATCTTAAATCTGGCTGATTTTTGTGATTTTTTACCCTTTAATATATCGTTAATTTGTATCACATCAGCCATTATCTCTTGTCCCACAGCTCTCCAGAAATTTGGATTATTAAGAGTGTTGGAGCGAATATCTTGTGGTAAAAAACGGCTCATTTCTCGTTCAAAATCTAACTTGGTTGTTTTGTCTTCAATTACCAGTTGGGAATGTCGCTCAGTATTTTCGATATATGATTGAATTGATTTTTCCCTTACTTCCAATTTTCGACGAATAAGCGTGGGGTCTTGTATGATTCCCCGTTGCTTTAACCACATGATATCCCATACATCTCTCGGTTTTATCCTGCGCTGACGAAAAGCAAAAGCGACCATTTTGTCAGCCATGATTTCATCCAAACTTTGCACAGGAATTGGTAAACTAGCTATCGGTGATTGGATCCCGTAATGATCAATAGCGGGATGAAATTCACGATCAAATGAAGGTAGAGCACATACATCTATATGCATTTTTTGTGATGGTAGGTCGGGTCTATCTGCATATTTTTCTATTGTAATTTTCCACGAAGAGGTATCTGTGTTAGTGAGTTTTGGCTCTCTGACGTCTACCCGCAATCCATATTTTCTATGTAGATGTATTTGCAATTGCTCCGCCATACCATCAAATTGACTTGTTTTAAAATCTAGCCCTGCAGTGAAATCTAGATCCTCAGACAAGCGACTTGAGTTGTAGCATATTCTTAACGATGTACCGCCGATGAAAGTCAATTGTTGTAAAATTCCTTCTAACTGCAATACCTGTATTATGTCATGGTGCAGTATTTCTTTTTCAACCACATCATCTAGCCCCAAAAGTTTTCGGTTTCTGCGTAAGGCACTTTGAACTATCTTATCCAACATCGTCTATTTCCTCGATCATATTTATGTTTCTTCCAACACGTTTAAGATCAGTAATTGCTCGTTTTTTGTTGGCGCGAAACATACCGATTTCATCATCAAAATATACGCTATCTTCAAGTAACCTAATATCTCGACTTGTATGGGTAAATTCAATTGTGCCGTAATCCGTTACGAATGTGCCACTGCGTCCAGTGGTCATCACGCTCAAATACGCCATTGGAATTTGAGATATCACTCCCACATGGCTTAATTGAGACTCGAGACTCACGTAATTGAAATACTTCCATCTAAGATGTTTGGCAATTCTGTATATTGCTCCCTTTGGGTTGGGAGCTAAGTGTGCGTTGACATAGATACCTTTTGTGACACGTTTAAGGGTATCGTTGCTTACACTTTTTGTAAGGATGGCACGAAAGGCTTTGTTATCCTCTCGATTAAGCATCATGGCTAGATCACTGGCGGTGAATATTCCGCAATGCCCATTATTGATAGCCTGAATAGTTAATTTATTAAGATCTTTGAATACACTCATCAGACAACCCCAATATATATACAATATACTTCCATAATGGCAGTTTTTTGCATACTTATCAAATCAACAATTACCTTCTATTTTAGAAGTTTTCTGTAGAGATGCAGATAAAAACGGATTAGGCTCAGTAAGACTTATTAAATCTTTTCCCACCCCAGCTTTTGAAGAAATCATTAAAGCTTACGAGCCAAATAAATTTATTGCCTATGAAATCAGCAAAGGTAGCCCTATTAAAAACCATAATGGTGAACTGCACTTTTCAGGTGACGGAGAAACCTCAAAACTGGTTTACACCATTAGCTTTGAACCTAAGGTGAATATTCCAATGTGGGGAAAATTGCTCAGCAGTTTGATAGAGAAACCCATAAGAAATGGGCTTAAACGATATGCCGAGCAATTGTGACTGGTAAATTAAGATATTGGTGAAACAAAACCTTTTGGCTTAATTGCTAAGACCGAACTGTTTAGTTGATTAAGGATAGTTTCAGCGGTATTACCAATTACTAGGCCAGCAATTCCAGTGCGGGCGATAGTTCCCATCACCACTAAATCTGCCCCAATGCTTTTCGCTATTTTAGGGAGTTCCTCACCAGCCCTCCCCTTTACTAAATGGGGGATCAGTGACAAATAATTAAAAGATTCATTACCTATTTCTTCGTTTAAGTTGTGAAATAACAAGTCCATTTGATACCTGCTATTGCGAAATTCTGATTCTAACATCTGCTTTTCAACGTTCTCGGGATCACTTGCCCACAAACCAATAAATCCAGCATCAGCTGCATTGTAGGCCGTTACCACATGCACTGTCGAAAATTCAGCTAAGGCAATTGAACAACTAAGAGCCAGGATCATATGATTCAATTCATCATTACAAGTTTCGTCATCTTCAGAATCAAAATCCACAGCAGCTAACACTTGTTTGTAATCAGGCTTTTCATCCTTTTTCATCAGCCAAACTGGGCATGGACAATTGCGCAATAAATGCATGTCGTCACTACCAATCAAACGGTCCAACCAACTCACCTTGTCAACTTCTTTAATAAGCATATCAACGTTTTGTGATAACACTAGGCGTACACTTTCAAGATATCTTTTTCCGACTTTTAGCAGCACCTTGACGTTCACATCTTTATCAAGAGTCTTTGCAAGCTGTAGTAAATTTTCTTGCTCTCGGGCAAAAACAGTTTTTTCCATTTCCACCGTACCCATGCCAACTTTTTTTACAGACGAAGGTAAAAAAAGCTTTGGGATCACTAGTAACAAGGTCAAATCGGCCTGATTATTCTTAGCTAGAGAAACGGCTCGTAGCAATGAAGGAGACGGTTCGCTGATGTCATGGTTCATTACATACAGAAAGTTCTTAAATCTTTTCATATTATGATTCTCCTTGTACCGGTTTATTTATTTGAACATTAAAACTTTCGAAAAGTGCATTGGCTGCGTGATCTGCAGTATCCTGAAAAGGCTCCAAAATAAGCTCAACTCCTAGAAAATTTAATTCTTCAGTTTCTACACTACTATGTGAAATCGCAGCTAACTTGCCTGTGTACCCTGCTGTTCGGGTTAACTGAACAACCGTTTTTCGTGGATCTTCTGACGATAAGCCAGTGTGCAGATGAGGGATAGTCGACACAACCCAAAGTGCACGTTTAAGGGGTAATTCAAGAATAAATTCAGCATCTGTCGCGTCCCCATAATTACAATCTAAGCCTAAATGATGCCAATGTTTTATCGCCGCAGGATTAAAATCAACTCCTAAAACTTTAATACCTTTATCTTTGAGTTGCATCGAGATAGCGGTTCCTAGCCGCCCTAAACCAAAGATGATAACGGGGTAGTGATCACCAGTATGATCATCTGTGGCCGCCTCACGAGGAACACCCGATCTTTCGAACATACCTATAAGAGGCGCAAACAAAGAATAGAGTTGATGTGAATAGGTAATCATATAAGTTGAGGCAGCTATGGTAATAATACCCACTAGTGTTACTAAGCCCAGAATATCTTGCGGCACATGGCCAAGCCCTATGCCCATGGCTATAAAAATCAACGAAAACTCACTAATTTGCGCCACGGTTAAACCGGCTAGAAAACCTGTTCTTTTACCATATCCCATAAGTCCCCATAATAATCATCACAATAAGAGGATTACCAATAAGCACAAAAAGTGAAAAAATAATGGCCGCGGATAAATGGGTGCCAAGTTGCGATAAATCTAATGTCGCGCCTAAAGCGATAAAGAAAAACAGCAGTAAAAAATCACGCAAAGGTGCGAGCCTTGCTGCAATGCTTTCCCGATAAGGAGTAGACGCTAAGGCAACGCCTGCCAATAACCCACCCACTTCCATACCTAAGCCAACCATTTCGCCTATGGCCGCAAATAGTGCCGCTTGTGCAATGGCATAAATGACTAACTATTCTGGAGCTTTGGCAAGTTTGTCAGTTAGAGGGTTAGCCATGTAACGAACAAAAATAATAACAAAACCCAGTAAGCTCGCCCCTGAAATGGCGACTTGCCATACAGATGAGCTATTTGCATCACCATGACCAGAGCCTATACCAATAGTAGCCAACACTATCATAGCCACCACCACTACAAGATCTTGAACAATCAAAAATCCTAGTGCAATTTGACCATGTAGTGATTCGATTTCTCGTTTATCAGATAACAGTTTTACAATGATAATGGTCGAAGAAAATGTAAGGGCGACCGCTACATAAATGCTGGTAATATGATCTAGCCCAAGTCCCAAACCAATAAAATAACCAAGTAAAGATGTAAAAGCCACCTGACCCAACCCAGTCAAAACAGACACACCACCAATGGACTTAATTAATTTCACATCCAATTTGATGCCAACAAGAAATAGCAGTACCGCAATGCCTAATTCGGAAAGAAGGGTAATTTGATCTTTGGAATGAACTATATCAAGTACCGAAGGCCCTGCAATTAAACCGACAGCTATAAAACTGACGATTAGAGGTTGTCGTAATAACAAACCTATAAAACCCAAAAATGCAGCCAACACCAAAAGTACCGCAATTTCTGTAAAAGACGACTGCGCAATGAGCTCTGTTAAATTCATTTCATAACTCCTGTCTTGAAAATCAAAGATTTAGATACAGCGACAATAAGGTTTCAAAATTCTACCAATTAAGATCGATAACTCAATATGATATTGATCTAAACCGGGAAAATGGATTAAGAGCTTGATCTTAAGCAAGGATCAATGGGCATCAATTCAATTTTTATAACCCAGAAGATGATGTCTGATTAAATTAGAGCTCATCGGTTCACATATTTCCATTCATGTGCATTTATGTACCTCGGTGAAGGTCGCAGCGCACGGGCCACAGTTACTTATGATTTTTAGTTTTTAACCAATAGGATATCTATTTATTGAGCAATTATTAGCAAAAGACGAAGTAGCACGGTATCGTCAAAAGCTTGATAAAAATATTCAAACCCTAGTGACTAATCCTGCGATAAGCCGCGAAGAATTAGATAAGCTACATCACGTATACCACAATTTAATTAGGCAATATTCACAGGTTTGAGTGAAAAATTGCTTAAGAATATCAACATCTTCGAAGAAACAAATGGCCCATAAAAAGCAGATTAGCCACTAACTTAGTAATCACTCTTTATGGCAATTTATACTTACCAATGCGATCATTATGCAAACTCCCTAAATACAAATAACCATCATGCTCTTTAGCCGAGGTGATTTCTTTTAGGTGTTGTCCCGAGGGTTCGTGCAGGCTTTGGGTGATGTCACCTTGTTCATTTAAGGCCAACACTAAGCCATAAGGTTGTGGCTTAGGCCACATAGACTTGGGCAGTTTAGACATTTGAGTTTTGAGAAAAGGGTAAGGGTGTAAGCTATCCAAAACGTCATTGCGAACAGTAAACAGCGCCAACCAAAATGTGCCCTTACCATTGCTGGAAATGTTATCAGGAAACCCTGGCAGATTATCAATAAAAATCTCATGAGTGCCCGCTTGGGGTCCCTTCAACCAATACTTAACAATCCGGTAACGGTAAGTCTCATTCACTAAAACAAAGTCTTGCTGCTGAGACAAAGCCACACCGTTGGCAAAATAAAGATCGCTCAACAATAGCTTAATCTCACCAGTGCTTAGGTTGTAGCTTAGGAGTCTGCCGTGTGGTTTTGATTCTAAAAGATCATAAAGATATTCTTTGTGCCCATACTTAGCACTCGCATCCGTAAAATATATGATGCCATCACTGGAAATATCTAAAGCATCGGTGAACTTAAAGGGAGTTCCGTTCGCTGATGTCGCCAGAACAGTGATTTTTCCTTGAAGATTAATTGAAAGTAACCCTTTATCGGCGTCGCAAACAATCAGGTTTTCATTTTGATCAAATTGCATCCCCAAGGGACGTCCCTGAGTATCGGCAAAAACATCTAGTTTGCCATCTGTGGTTAAGACCATAATCTTGCCGTCTTGTGTTCCTCCGTAAACTCGACCTTGACTGTCCACTGCTACTTCTTCTGGGCCATTGATTTGCCCTAAAGCCAAAAGTTCAGCCTTGTGCAATAGCTTGTTAGCTGCAAGTACGCCTTTAAGTGCTTGCGGTTGAGGCGGTGAGTAAGCCACGGGCGCAATTGGGGCCGGTAGCCAAACAACAATAATAAACAAAACAATTGGAATAATGATGATGCTAATAATTAATTTTTTCAAATCCACTGACCTTATTTTAAATTCAATTTACAAAGCATCTGTCTATTTCAAAGACGATAAAACATTATAAATAATGCTTAATGAGCCTACTGAACCTGGGTTATGAGAAATAAGTTGAGGTCAGGAAGATATTCGCCGATTGCTCATCGGCCTTATCTTGATGCTGCAATGCAAAACCACAAAAATACTGGCTATTTTGCACAACCTAAAGATTGTGGATCGGTTATTTTAGCCGTCCAATTTAGGGTGTTTTTCAAAATGAGTAATGCTTCGGGTGTCTCATAGGTTTCATAACGATGTCCCATTGCCGTGTAAACCGAGCGAGCCTGATTGTCGCCAAGACATCGCGCCCAAATAATTGGATGATCTGACGTTTTTGGCCCCATGCGTAAATCAGAAATATCGCCATAAACAGTGTTTAAAGGGCTATAAGTGCTTTCATCTAATCCCGCAAGAACAATAAAATCATCACTAGGTGGAGCTTCAAATGTGTACCACTCATCAATCGCCATAAAATCCTTTGGCATACCAGCCATAACGGGATGGGTAGGCCCCAAAACCTCAACCCGCGCCTCTTGGAATTGTGGTGCCGCAGGATGGCTAACAAAGGTCGCGCCTAACAGTTCGTTGTGATAAAAATCCCAGTCTTGATGTGACGCATCACCTGAACCATGAATTAAAACAGTACCATTACCCTTAGATTGCCACTTGGCAAAAACCATTTCTTGTTCAGGTGTCAAGGCATCGCCCGTCATGTTATTAAAAACCACAACATTAAAACGTGCTAAGTCCTTTTCATTAAAGATACCGCTATGTTCTGTTGTGAAATAACCATACCCCATTTCTTTTGCAGCTTTCATAATAGCGAGGTTTGCTCCTGCAATGCCTTCTTCATGACGCCAATTTCGAGTTTCAGAAAAAATCAAAATGGAAGGTGTGGGAACAAATTCAAAATAGCGCCCCGTTGTTGTTACTTCTTCGCCAATAACAGTCACAGTGGGTTCTGCTGCCGCCAGTAACGGCTCAGGCTTAAGTGAGGAACAAGCGGTTAAAAAAACGCAAGGTAGCAGATATAATAATTTCATATAAAAAGGTATCACTAGATTATTTTAAAACAAGTATAAAGCCGTTTACACATAGGTTGCAATCGATGAGCAATGCTGATGAACAAGGGATAATTAAGGCGGTTTAATTTTACTTGTTCAGAAATAATTTTTGTACTTTTGTGCGTTCTTTAAATTTTATATAATCGAAAACTCTTGAAGAAACAAATCAAGAATTACTGAATTTCAACCTAGCAATCCAAAGAAAAAAATAGCGAGAAAATATCTCGCCTCCTTTGGGCAAACCTAACCTGTATTGCCTTTTTTTAGAAATACTTTGCTGGATTTTCTGTTGTTCATAACAACACCAAGAATTAACGCAAACAAAGTCATTATTAAGGCGCCACCAACTTGATACATATACGACATAGATCCAACATTGGCCATAAACCACATAAAAAATCCCAGCATCATCATGTAGTATAAAAAAACCATCACTTTTGCTTTTGACGATAAAGTGGGGTTATATTTGTGAAAATTTGTCAGATCAGTTTTCTCAATAGGGTATTTAAGTGCCACATCACTAGGGCGCCAACCAGTGCGAGAAAATAACATCGCCCATTTATCTCGGTAACTTTCGGCTCTCCAAGCATCACGGAACATGCCAACAAATACATGTACATTGGCCCACAAGGGGTTCCAACTGTTTAGGGCTGTTCGCAAACCATAGATAATTTCTTCGCTTTCATCTTCTTCAGCAAAAGTCCCAAACATCCGGTCCCATATTATTAATAGCCCGCCGTAATTTTTATCGATGTATCGAGCATTTTGCGCATGGTGAACCCTATGGTTCGAGGGCGTCACTAAAAACCACTCTAGAAACCCCAGTTTGGGAATGTGTTGAGTATGTATCCAAAATTGATACACAAGGTGCCCAGTAGAAATGGTTATAAACATATACAGCGGGATACCGAGCAAAAAACACGGCACAAAAAATATCCAAGTCGCAAATAAACCTGTACCTGTCTGTCGCAACGCTGTTGACAAGTTATAGTCTTCACTTTGGTGATGAACTACATGTGAGCCCCAAAAAAATTGGCGTTCGTGGCTAATGCGATGAAACCAGTAATAACAAAAATCATAAATAAGTATGGCGGCAATCCAATGTAGAACCAGGCTTTTATCAAAGGAAAAAATAGCCCATTGATTTTCTACTTTTGCAAATACCACCGCGCCTATACCAATAAACATAATTTTGCTTAAGGTGCGTAGCATACCCAGAGAAAGACTATTCACACTGTCATTCAGACGATAAGTGTTATTTTTTCTAAACCACCCCCAAGCCAATTCGAGCAATATGGCCAATAAAAAAAAGGGTGTTGCATAACTAATAATGTTCATTACATCTGTCCTCCTATGCACAATTGTACAATCTGCATCTTCGTCCACTTTGCACATTTGTCTGCTTTGCAGTACCTACACAGTAACCGTAAGCTCAATACTGAGTCGACAGTTACTGCTGTAACTTAACGGGTAATGCTAATGACTACCAGGTGTACCTGAAGTCGATACCAACAGTGCGCTCACTTTTTGGCGAATAATAATGGTCGTAGGATCCGGCCCAGATGTTGTTGTGGACTATGGCGTCGACATAATTTTCGTCTAAGGCATTATTCACAAACAAGGTGACGCTATAGGGTTGGTCCAAGGATTCAAGTCGTACAGAGATATCTAAAACACCATAAGCGTCTTGGCTTTTTTCTGCGTCCTGATCCATAGAAAACAACTCATCACCTTGCCAGCGATAAGTAGCACGAGGCACTAATTCATGGTCTTCACCTACAGGCATAAAGTACTCAAGTGACAAATTAAACTTCACCTTTGGCGAAAAAGGTAAGTCTTTACCCGACAAGTCTTGGCTATTATCGGCACAAGAATTTTCGTCAGCCGCCACTTGACGTGGACTACAAGGACCGCCTTTAAAATCAACAATTTCTGCATCAATGTAAGCAAATCCACCTGAAATCATCATGTCTTCAGTAGGTCTGGCTTGAAAATCTAACTCTATGCCTTGGGTGCGTACTTCTCCGGCGTTAAGCAAGGTAAATGCCGCTGAACTGGCATCTTGAGCTTGGGCTTGGAAATTGTCGTAGTTACTTTTAAACAAAGCCGTGTTGAGTACCAAATGATTATTAAATAATCTCGACTTAAGCCCTACTTCAAAGGCTTGGCTAGTTTCAGGTGCAACTGGCAAAGTGGTGTCACTGGTCATCTCAAAAATGACATTAAAAGCCGGACCTTTGTAACCTTCAGTAAGTGTCACATAACTCATTACATCTTTATTCAAGTCCCACTGCGCGCCCACTTTAAATGACCAGTCGGTGTCATCAGTGGCGTCTTGATACAAAGCTTGGTTGGCCACAATAGGCGCATATACGTCTGCGGCTTGTTCTCTTTCAAATTCAAAATCCAATTCTTCATTGGTGTAGCGAGCGCCTCCGAGCAGGCGGAAAGTGTCACTGATATTAACCTCAAACTGACCAAATCCTGCATAACTTGTGCTTTCAACTGTGGCCTCGTAATGAGAGCCAAATTTCAAACCGGGAAATGTAGGTACAAACACCCCAAAAAGGTCGTGATAAATCCGTTGAAAATCACGATTCATACTCTGCTTAAAATAATAAAGACCTACCACATAGGTCAGCATTTGATCTTGTGGAGAGGTCAGGCGCAATTCTTGAGTAGTTTGGTTTTGTGAAGACTCACCCGCGTTGATATCAAGCAAAGTCACTGGTGTACCATCAACATCTTGGTTCGACTTGGAACTATAATCTCGATAAGCCGAGATAGAGGTTAAGGTATATTCGCCAAGCTCCCAGTTGGCTTCTAAAGAGTGCCCCGAAGACTCCGACTCATTGTAGAGTTCTCCAGCTACATTAATACTTTTGTTATCTTCAGATGCGCTGAGCTCCCCCAAAAAGTGCGCCTCGTTAGCGGTAGCCGTTCGGGCCTGTGGCTGACAACACTCTCCACTTCTTTCACTAAAGTCGCTGCTCCATTTCACACTCAAATCATCAGTGGGTTGCCACTTGATTTTGAGCCTTGCGCCGCTGTTTTTACTACCATTTACATTACGGTCGGTCAGTACGTTATAAATATGATCATCACGCTCTGTGGTGAATGCCGCCACCCGAAAACCCAAAGTGTCTGTTACTGGCACTGAGATCATGCCACTGACGCGATACTCATCGGTGCCAGATAATATCGCTTTGGTATTAATGGCCGCTTCAAAGCTATCACCAGGATCATTAGTGATAATCTGCACCACACCACCAGAGGCATTTTTTCCAAATAACATGCCTTGCGGGCCACGTAATACTTCAACACGCTGCACATCTAAAAGTTCATTAAAAGCCATGCCCGAACGCCCCATTATCACGCCGTCAATAACGGTCGCGATACTAGGTTCAACACCCGAACTAAAGGACTGTGTGCCAATACCACGAATATTAAAAGAGGAGGCGTTGTCACTACCACCGCTTTGAAAGGTTAACGAGGGCGACAAGTTAACCAGATCTTCGGTTCGGGTAATTTGACTATTAACCAGATCGTCTGCCGACAGCGCGGTAACGGCCGAGGCCACGTCTTGTAAGTTTTCTACTCTTTTCGATGCAGTAACAGTGATTTTTTCAAGTTCAAAATCGCTTTCTGCAGCCATCACAGACGAGGCCATCAAAGTCGCCATTGCCAGCGAAACCGAAGACGCTACTCGACTTCTTTTTCCAATGTTTTTCATATGTTTGTACCCTTAATTATTATTATATTTAATCTTACAAATTCAGCTGGAGCCCCCTTGAGTAGAGATCCCAAAATCGTTTTATTCAGACCTAATTGATTTCAAGGCTATAATCTACTGGTAGCTGAAATGACACTTGCTGACGAATGTCTCGTGAAGAACTGCCCACTAGAACGGTAAATTTACCTGCGTCTGCTCGCCATGCTTGGCGGTGTGCATCGAAATAACTTAAATCTCTTTTGGTTAATGTAAATGTAATTTTTTTAAGCTCATCAGGGCCTAAAGACACTTTATTAAACCCCTTAAGTTCCTTAATAGGGCGAACAACTTTAGACTCGTTGTCTTGAACATAAAGCTGTACTACTTCTTTGCCTGCCATGGCACCAGTATTTTTAATATTGATAGAAACCTGCAGTTCCTCTTTATCAAATAGCGGATCCGACACAGTCAAGTCACTGTAACTAAACTGGGTGTACGACAACCCATGGCCAAAAGGAAACAGGGGTTCAATTTCTTTTTTGTCGTAGTAACGATAACCAACAAAAATGCCCTCACCGTAGTTGGCATCTTGATCACCGGGGTAATGCAAATAGCTAGGATTGTCTTGTAGACGTTTGGGAAACGAAACCGGTAATTTACCAGAGGGGTTGGTATGCCCAAACAGCACATTGGCAATGGCATGTCCGCCCTCTTGACCAGGCATCCAAGCTTCAATCACTGTATTCGCTTTATCTATCCACGGCATCGCTAATGGTGCACCGTTATTCAAAACAACTATGGTATTTTTGTTGACCTTTAATACCGCCTCTAACAAGGCATTTTGTTTTCCAAAGAGTTCCAAGTCAGAGCGGTCTCTGCCTTCACTTTCTGATGTGGTTGACACACCTATAAACACCACAGCGACATCTGACTCTTTAGCGAGTTTCACTGCCTCGGAAAATTCACCAGCAGGACTGCGACTTGCCAAGCGCAACAAATTGAGAGGAACAGGGGTTTTACCTGCCACATAATCCAGCTTGAACGGATAGGCTACGCCAGCTTTAAGCTCAATACCTGCCTTGCGGGCACCTATATTTAAAAAGTCTAAAAAGCCGGTGTGTTGTTTTTCCAGACTATCATTGATGATTTCCTGTCCATCAATAGTGAGTGTGGCACTGGACAAATGCACTAGTTCGAATTCGTAGCGACCACTGACCTTAGGCCAAAAATACCCCTGCCAGCGTGCAGAAAAACGATTTCGAGCGGCATTTGAAATTTCATCGGCGAAGCCCAATTTAGAAAAACTACGATCTGTGGAAACAAATACTGGTTTGCCTGAAAAATCTTGATTTCCAAAATATTCGAGCCTTAAACCTTGCTTAGTACGCTGCTTGTCTGGGCTGAGTAGCCTGGCGTCAATTGTTGCCGGTTCGGGCTCATTATCCACACCTTGGGCATAACTTATTTTTAACGAATCACCCACTAAGGCTTGTATACCTTCCAGTGGTGTTGTCTGTTGAAAAGGCACCACTTGCGAACTACCGCTGCCTTGTATAATAGCGGCGTCAGCATTGGGGCCGATAACGGCAATGGAAGTAATATTTTTATGGTTAAGAGGCAGTAGATTTTTTTGGTTCTTTAACAGTGTGATTGCTTCTTCCGCCACTTGCTGGCTCAAGCGCTGATGGGTAAGAGAGTTCACTTCGCCATTGGCACCTGCCTGTGTAGCCGAGGTACGAGTGTCCATAACACCTGTTTTAATAATAAGTGTCAGTAAGCGTTTAGCACTATCGTTAAGTTTTTCTAGGTCGACATCGCCTTGCTCAATTGCCGCCAACAATTTATTTCCGTAGTGTTTTGCTGGCCCAGGCATTTCAAGATCAAGCCCAGCGTCAATTGCTGAAGCACTAGCATGTAGCGCGCCCCAATCAGATACAACTAGGCCATCAAAGCCCCATTCACCTCTGAGTACATCTTGCAGCAAGGTCTTATTTTCGGTCATAAAGACCCCATTAACCTTGTTGTAGGCAGCCATCACAGTCCAAGGTTTGGCTTGTTTCACAATCTTTTCAAATGCGGGCATATAGATCTCACGTAAGGTACGCTGATCCATGTTAGAGCTGCCCGTTCGGCGCATATGCTCCTGATTATTCGCCACAAAATGTTTCAGTGATGTGCCTATATTTTCGCTTTGTACGCCAAGCACAAAACCAAGGCCTATCTCACCACTTAGATAGGGATCTTCTGAATAAGCTTCAAAATTACGGCCGGCCAGCGGCACTCTTTGAATATTGACATTAGGCCCCAACAAAACGTGAGCACCCATAGCGCGAGTTTCTCGGCCCATAGCGGCTGCCGCTTTCTGGATTAAGCTGGGGTTCCAAGTTGACGCCATAGCCACACCCACAGGAAACAACGTAGTAGGTTCGCTGTTATTAGAACGCACTCCGTTAGGGCCATCTGTTACTTGAATGGACGGAATGTCCAAACGCTTAATGGCAACTGTATTCCAATAATCAGCCCCAGAAAGCAAAGCCACCTTTTCTGCCACCGTCATTTTTTCTAACAGGGCATTAACCCTAGCCTGTATTTTTGGATCCACAGTATCTATTTCTGGTTTAGAGGCGGCATAAGTATTTAATGGCAACCAGCACATTAAACAGTAAATAAAAACATATGTGAGCAAGTGTTTAGTCATGTTTGCCTTCAGTAA
Source organism: Paraglaciecola arctica BSs20135 (assembly GCF_000314995.1). Taxonomy (GTDB): domain Bacteria; phylum Pseudomonadota; class Gammaproteobacteria; order Enterobacterales; family Alteromonadaceae; genus Paraglaciecola; species Paraglaciecola arctica. The sequence continues at coordinate 79,291 of NZ_BAEO01000009.1, forward strand.
AAGTGCTACCGCACTATATGGAAAAAAATAACAACTGTGCAGCACAGCTGAGTAAAGTCTTATATTTTAAAAATGTTCAAATAATGCCTATTAACGTCACTATTTATTTAGATATTCCAATCCGCAGGTGTCTACATTGCTATCTCTAGCCCGTTTACGCTGACTTATCACTCTTGTATTCTGCTGATTTATAAAGATAAATAACTATAATTTATAGTCACCGCTTTATACTGACGTTTTCATTACATTATTTTAATCTCTTGTTAACCTAATGCATTACAGTGATTGTTTCAGTTAGAGAAAACAAATAGAATACAGAAACTACTTATTTATATGGATAATTCTATTGCTGACAGATATTCAAAAGGCAGCAAACACCCACTGGCGCATGCTCAGAGATCAAGGGGTAAGCAAAGCTGAGTTCGTTTCGTGCCTGCGTGTCATGATGGGGGATCATACTGGCAGTCCTTTTCATTACTTTACCCAAGGTCTACCCAGCGAAATTACCCATTCAATATTTCAACGTCAGGCAAACACCCAAGGTTTGTTAAAAGAGTGGCAGGCTGATTTTGCCGCCCCAGAAGGTATAAGTGAGTTAAATGCCTCGCGGTTTCTGATTATGATCTACAACTCGCTTGAAGAAGTGGACGCCCTATTCACCAATCACATTACGCCAGGCACAACACGTCATAAGCGAGATGACTTTAGCGACTTCGTCACCAGAAGACCCCATAGCAAAATTGGCTGGAGCCTGCACTTGACGGTTGAGGGAAATGGATATTACAACTGTATTCGCGAACGGTTCGTCTCTAAACCAGGTGATCTAATTTTACTGTCACCAGATGCGCTTTATGACTACAGACGAGAACATTCCTGTGATTTATGGGTACATCAATGGGTGTACTTTCAGCAAGAAGAACGCTGGCTGGAGTTATTGCAATGGCCAGAAATTGGCCCAGGCATCCATCATATTCAAGCCTCTGCAAGCTGCTATCACAGATTAAAATCCTTATTTGAGCAGATTAGCGAGTTACATTTGCAGGCCTCTGAATTTTCAGAAGCCCTAAAGAAAAATATACTTGAGCAGATTTTAATTCGTAGCCGTCAGCTAGCGCCGCAAAAAAGTTTGTTGCCCTTTGACAAACGTATACGTCTTATTGCCGACTACATAGCCCTTAATTTCAATCAGTCCTTCACTATAGATACCTTGGCTGCCTTAGTGGGCTTGTCACCTGCCCGCCTCTCTGCTTTGTTCAAGCAACAAACCGGTTCAACCATGCTAAATTTTCGTGATGAACGCCGCATGGCCAGGGCAGCGCAACTACTAGCACAAACCCGACAACCCATAAACAAAGTGGCTGAGACTGTTGGTTATGATGACCCGCTATATTTTTCACGATGTTTTAGTCAACATCTAAACTGCAATCCAAGGCAGTATCGAAAAAAACATCAACATATTGAGTTTAGAAAAGTTTAAGTCTCAAAGGCAAGCGTTAACAAATGAAATCTAGAAGAGGATTTTTTGATTGGTGGGAGTACCTAAAAGCTATAATGGAACCACTAATAGACTTAACTCTGTCGATGTTTTTACTAGAGCTTTAGTTTGAAAGGCGCTGACAAAGCCAGCAAAGATGATCCAATGGCTCAGATCACTTTGATGGCTGTTGTAATAATTCCGCTAATAACACTTTTTAGTAAAATCCTGTAGGTTTCCAATACATTGACTGAATCAGTTTTTTACTAGTTGCTTAGTATCGGAGTTTCTTTATTTCGACTTATCACCCAACAAAGAAAATACTGTATTGGCGATATTAGTGTTGGTATTTAGGCCGTTGAACCTTTCACTTTGACTGCCAAATGCAAATACTGGAACGTCTATTGCGGTATGGGCACCTGTTGTCCAACCTGTTATCGTTCTTTTATCCACTATGTGTTTAGCGGCCGTGTACAAGGCTTTTTTCTGAATATTTGCTGATGTATCAGCATAAGGATTACCCTTAGAGTCTAACTGCTGCTCTTCTTGACTAGGCGCCTTAGCCTCTTTGAGTTGTGCCAGTTCTTCTGCAGTTAATGTAAAACTAAATAACTCATCAGCGTATTCTTGAGTGATCTCAGCATCTAGCAGTTTTTCAGCAATCTTGCTGGGTGAATGTTGCATGTTTCTCAACACTTCAGGTAACCAGCTATATTTTCCGTCAGAACCTAAGGTAAAACCACCAGTGCTATGGTCAGCAGTAAGCACTACTAAGGTGTCGGGATGGTTAGCCACATATTCTTCCAAATATTCTAGCGTCATCGCCAGATCGCGCATTTCGCCCATTGCCGCTGCAATATCATTGCTGTGTCCGCCCCAATCAACTTGACTGGCTTCAACCAACATAAAAAAACCTTGCTCATTTTCAATGTGCTTAATGGCAGCTTTTGTCATTGTTTTTAAACGCGAGGGGTCACTATCATCTAATGCCCAAGGTAATCCAACCTCATCAAACAAACCAATTACCGGCTTGTCTTTTTGTAGTGTTGCTAAACCTGCATACTCGTCAATATATTGAAAACCTAGATCTTGAAATTCAGTCACTAAATTTCTATCTTCTCGAATAAAAAATTTCCAACCACCACCTAACACAAAGTCGTAATTAGTATAATTTTCAATATAACTATCAGCAATTTCATTGTAGTTACCACGTTCGACATTATGGGCCATAAAACTTGCAGGAGTGGCATGGTTAATTTGGCTGGTTACTACCACGCCGGTTTTTTTACCTAAACTCTTGGCTCGCTCTAATACCGTTTCTACTGGTTGTTTATTAACATCAACACCAATAGCGCCATTGTAGGTTTTGACTCCGGCAGAAAGCGCAGTGGCCCCTGCAGCAGAATCAGTCACATAGCCAGACACAGGGGCTGGATAGGTACTACTCATACCAACCAGAGTCCGATCAAATACCGTATCTTCAATTTCAGCAGTATTAGGATCATCATTAAAATAGCGATAGGCACTAGTGTAGGCTGGCCCCATACCGTCACCCACAATCATAATTATATTTTTAGGGTGAGAAGGTTCAATTACCTCAACTTTACTAACTTGTGTGGCATTACAAGCTGTCACTAACAATGTCACAGCTACAACAGTAAACTTTTTCTTCATCTTAAAACCTTATAATTAATGGTCAAAATAAACCTATAAATGGCACACAACAGAATGTTTTAAATCACTTTACAGACTTGCCCCAATTTCTAATTGCATGCCCTCGAAATGCGTAAAACAAAATGTACAAATAACAAGGCAAACCAATAAAATAGGCATATTGAATATCACCTATTTCATGAGATATTTTTCCAAACAATAATGGCAAAATCGCGCCACCAGATATGCCCATTATAAGTAGAGCAGATCCCTGTGCGGTATAGTTGCCAAGTCCTTTCAATGCTAATGGCCATACTGAAGGCCACACTAGTGCGTGGGCCAGCCCCATTAAGGCAACAAACGTAATTGAATTAGGTATGAGTGGTAAGCCGCTCCATCCCCACAAAATAGCAGCTAGCCAAGTGGATTCAGTTGATGACAATACAATTCCAAAAATGCAAATGCAGCCAGCAATACCTGAGCCTATCAAAGCCTTTTGTTGAGAAATAAATCGCGGTATACAGCTGACGCCAATTAAGTAGCCTACCACCATAAATACCATAGTGTAAGAGGTCAATCCGGCAAAATTATCCACTCCCAATGACGCACCATAAAGCCCAATGGTATCCCCAGCGATCACTTCGACACCGACGTAGAAGAACAATGCAATTGCGCCTAACACTGTTTGCGGGAAGTGTAATATAGAGGTTTTAGTGGCGCTTTCTTCCGAACTAACAGCGGAGAACTCAATCTCGGGTAAAGGGGTATATTTGACCAAAACGATTAATGAAGCCAGCGCAATGGCCATCACAATATAAGGAACAATCAGCTTATGTGAAAGCTCAGTGACACGTTGATTTTTAGCTATCTCGTCTAAGCCGGCCATAGTGCTGGCAGAAATATCCCCCATATCAGCTAAAATTAGCGTGGTAAATAATATAGGCACTAATACCCCAGCGCTTTTATTCACTAAACCCATGATACTGATGCGCATCGCCGCGCTTTCTTCTGGGCCCAGATAAACAATATAGGGATTAGAGGCTGTTTGTAGAATAGTTAATCCAGCAGCCAACACAAATAGCGCCACCAGAAAGAACATAAAGTTAGCGCTTATTGCCGCAGGTATATGTAACAGTGCACCCAATGCCATAATAGCGAGTCCGATGGCCATACCATTTCTATAACCTGTTTTTTTAAGGATAATCGACATAGGCAAGGCCATAACCGTATAGGCGATATAAAAAGAAAAGGTCACAAATAAGGCTTCAAATTCATTTAAATCACAGACTATCTGCAAAAATGGAATGAGTGAACCATTGAGCCATGTGACAAACCCAAAGATGAAAAAAAGTATGCCAACAACAAGCATTGGAACAAATGTACTCTGACTCTTTACTGCTGACTGATGCATATTATTTAACCTTTATTAGTGATTAACATGGCGATTAATTTGGTGATTAATTTTCTTGTTTGAAAAACCCTAAGACCTTTTATCCAGCTAGATCTAACTTCAAAATGTCCCTACAGTGCGACTAAGCTGGCTTTGTTGCCTTGCAAACAACACGGCCCCCACTTCAGGCGGAGAGAGAGGCTTAGATAATTGGCTTTTTATGCCATCATCTAACCAAGGTAATAATGAGGGACCCAAGCCACCAATAAGTGAGATACGGGGTGGTTTGGTGTCTATGAGCCTAAGGCCCATATCACTGATATACTTCGCACCTTCTTGCGCAATAGCAATTGCGGTTTTGTCTTGTGCATTTGCGGCGGTGAACACTGTTGATGATAATTGAGCAAAAAATGAAGCCGATTTTCCGACCACTTGTTCCACTACTTCCTGTTCGTTTTTTGCCTTGAGTTGCTTTAAGACAAGCTCTACTAATTGTGTCGGGCCAGCAATATTATCCAAGGTCAGTAAAACTTGCTCTATTGCTTTTAAGCCAAACCAAGCTCCGCTGCCTTTATCACCTTGAGGAAACCCATGGCCACCTAAAATACTGGTCTTGCCATCAACATAAGAAAAGCCGCAGGTTCCCGTTCCCGTTACGATAACAGCACCATCGCTGCCGTTATGAGCTCCCATACTCGCAATCAACAAATCTGTCGCTAAATATATGCTTTTAAAGGGGTGTCGCCAGGCCATGATATTTTGGTAGTGGCTAGGAATATTGACCCCAGCCAAGCCCATGCCTACGACTAACTCACCTAACACTTTGGCATCCATTCCTGCATCTTGTACTGCCATAAGCGCAGAGTTTTCGATTGACTGAATGGCTTCTTCTAAACCATATACGGGATTGCCGGGCCCAGACACACCTACTCCCAGAATGTCATTATTGTTAGACATCAAAACGGCTTTACATTTTGTGCCACCTCCATCGATGCCTAAAAATAAGGGTTGTTCTGAAGGCTTTTGTTGAGCTGAAGGCTCTTTACCCGCTGAAGGCTCTCTTCCCGCTGATGGCTCTCTTCCCGCTGATGGCTCTTGTCCCGCTAATTGGTTTTTAATCACGTTTCCCACTTTTATACCTTCTTTACAGCAATAAATAACAGCGCTTCTGCCACAGCTCGCTCTCCATTTGTGTCTGACGGTTTTCCAGTATTTTCACCTTCAATCACCATCACACTCGATCCTCCGCCATCAAGGTTAATCGCTTTAACCGCGCCAAGATCTTTCATAATGTCAGCCATTTCCGACACTGATGCACCAATGCTTAGTAGTGGGTCACGTCCGTACACCACCACAAAAAACACTGTGCCTAAATCAGTGATCCCAACAGCGGTTCTGGGATGCCTTTGTAACACCCAATTTTGATAGAAATTCACTCTGCTGTTGTCTGCTTGTTGGATTTGACTAATTTCGTCTCTGCTATCAACTGCCGCAGAGCCAATATTGACAGGCGCAATATCCCAGCCTTGTTGAGCACGCTGGGTAACTTGGGTTTTGCCGCCACTTAACAGCGTTGGGCCACCATTTATGATGTATATGCCCTTTTCCAAAACCACTTCACCAGCATCACTCCAGATACGTTGCGAAGTACTGACACTTGAAGTTGATTTGACCATTTGTTTTAGAATGTTTAGATATTTGCCAGATGCACTGACTAATCTATGCCCTTTAGGTAAAACAGCATAAGTAGCTGGCGGAGTAAAATAGACCTTGTTATCTTGATCTAAAAAGAACCGGAATGTCTGTTGCTCCTTCAAAACAACCTCAAGATTTCCAAAATAATGATTGTAGATAATTATTTCGTCTTGCTCAGAGCACACATAATCGTGGATAGCTGCAACAATTTTGTCGCCATGGTGCTGGCCACAATTAAAAATTTTACCCGCTTGTCGATTAATACCGCTTATTTGAAATTGCTGGTCATCAATCCGCATTTCTAAATTGCTATGTACATTTTCTAATATGTCTAGCGACAAAGCCGGTGTATTACGCAGCAACAAAGCAGGTCTGCCGTTTACTGCTTCACTCACTAAGGTGCCGTCAACCACTGCTATTCCTGCGGGATCACCCACTAGCCCTTGATGTGATTGATAAGCAAAAAAGCCGCCATTAACTGCGGCAATCGCGGCATTTTGCTGAGCTATTTTTGACGTTTTCTGAATATCTAACACACTGTCATTCCCTAAGGCTGAAATGACTTGGCCCGAGAATAAACTGGGCTGTAATTTAAGTATGCTGATTTGTTGTTTGCCTGCCCCAGCACTTCTTTGGGTACTGTGAGTTGGCTTAAAATGTATGCCAATATCATCAAGCTCTGCTTGCATTTTTTGTGCTTGTAGCAAAGTGTCAAATTGGCCAAAGGTCACGAGTTGACCTAAAGCGTTACCGTTAGGTCCCTTTTCAACTGGCTTAATAACAGCGATAAGCTGAGGTAATTTGTTAGGTAAATTGCCGCCAGTTGTGTTGAATTTTTCAAGTTTTTGTTTTAATAAATTTGCCGTTTCTATTGAAACAACCGCACTGCTCAAAACAAAGTAGCCACTAGCTTGACCTTTGTTTATTTGAAAATGACTTAATCCCGGAACAAGTAATTGTTGTTGGGACTGCTGTAAATTAAGTTCTTTGCCAAAATATGAAGATGTTGAGCAAGCACTAATAAATATTGTACTTGTAAACAGAACAACTCTGGTTAAAAGACGTAATGAAAACATGTTCAATAACTCTGTTGGTAAAAAGTAAAAATAGTCAGAAATGACTTAATTATTTGGTAGGAAAATAAAGGAGCGCCTTAGGGCACTCCTTTATTTAAACTCACACTAGGTTTTTAGAATGAGTATCGAGCACCCACTACAAATCTTCTATCAATTTGTGCAAGATCGTAAGGAGTATTTTGCACCGAACGATTCACTTCTTGTTCACTTAGAAGATTCAATCCTTGCACTTGCAGTTGCAATGCTTCAGTTACATTGTAACTCGCTGAGAAATCAAGCTGTCCGTAGTCTTCTTGCCATTGTGGGATCCCAGCAGTTGAAGAAAAAGCAACCAAATATCCATCTCTCCAAGTATAAGACATACGCGCATTAAAGTTTTCGATATCATAATACACAGCAAGGTTATAACTGCTTTCAGAAAGACCAGGTAAACCTGAGTTTCTTACGTCACCCTCATCAGAATATTGAGCTGCACTGTCAATAAGGGTGTAGTTAGCAAGCAAACCAAAATCTTCCAAAGATTCACTTATAAAACCAAGTCTAGATTGATAAGCCAATTCAATACCTGTGATTGTCGCCGCAACACCATTAGCAGGTTGTGTAAAGATGATAGGTCCACTAACCATGACACCATCACTTTGTCTTGGGAACTCTCTAGTTTCGGTGGTTGAAGAGGTATCTATAAATCCATCTAAGTCTTTATAAAAGATATTGATTGCCGCAACCGCTTCGCTAGTAAAATACCATTCAAAGCCAATGTCGTAGTTGTCAGCGGTAAAAGGTTGTAGATCAGGGTTACCTCTACTACCACGACCGCCACCAGCATCAATACCATTAAAGCTTTCGAATGCCGCTAGTTCACCCAAGGCAGGTCGAGTTAAACTTTTAAAATAAGCAGTACGAATAACCATATCGTCGTTCAGCGCATAACGTAGATTTATATTAGGCAGCACTTCTTGATAATCACTTTCCAAAGTAACAGGGGTAAACGCATCTGGATCAGATGAATCAGTTGTTGCCTGTGAACCAATGGTTTGATCGGTTTTAACAAAGCGAAGGCCGGTACTAAAGGTAAGATCGTCACTCACTTCGATGTTTGCTTGAGCATAAACCGCTAAGGTTTTTTCTTGCAATTCAAAGCTATTAATAAGTGCAAAAGGTTCGTTTACATCTGCCGTCATGCCATCAATAAGCGAGCCATCAGCATTAAAGTAAGCTGCAAAAGCTTTGCTTGGATCAGCACCAATTAAAGTTGATGGCGCAAAACCAGCTCCATCTACTTCAAACCTATCTAAAGGAGTATAAACATCAGCTAAAGTAGGTATATCAGTACGACGATTAAGAGGCGTTACTCCATCAGCTAGAAAATTAGCGGCTCTGAGGTTAGTTCTAGATTGTGTTTGTTCTAACTCTCTGTCGGTATAACGTAAGCCAAAATCGACTTTCATCAAATCGCCATTATCGTAATCAAAATCGAATTTGTAGGTATTGTTAGAATCTTTTCTTTCTAATGGACGACGAATAAATACATTCACCACAAATTCTTCAGGATTGCTGGCAAAGTCAGTTCCGCTGGTTGACCATTCAAGATATTTATCTCGCATAATATAACTAACGTCGGCGGGGTAAAAATTACCATCATCTGCCATTCTTCTAAACGAAAACAGATCATTGCTGTCAGATTTTTCGCGGCTAAAATGACCAATGTAAGGAGAGAAAGTCAGACTATCTGAAAGATGCCAATCGGCACTAAGAGTGAACTGTTTAACGTCTTCATTAATTATCGACTGTCTTGCGCCAACACGTTGTTGTACACCCGTTAAAGTGGCCTGTGTTGCAACCCCATTTTCGATTACTACATTGTTCACTGCGGTAATGTTACTTTCAGAAGGGGCATCAAGAATAGTTTCTACTCGGTCGCCGTCAATACTACCCATCAAGGCGCCAAATTTAATATCTAAGTCGTCATTAGGTCGCCATTGCAAACCTAACACCGCACCTAGAGTTTCTCTTTGCTCTGAGGTATAGCCAAAACTTTCTATTCGTGGGTATAAAGCATCAAGTTCTTCTTGAGTTGCACCACCGGGCTCACCAACAGCAGGTCCCTTCCAAACAGCAGATAAAGGTGTATGGCTGCTGCCACGTACTTCATTGTTTTGCATAGCGGTATCTGAATATACTACCGCAGCATTAACGCCAAAGGTATCATTCCAATTGTGGTTAAAAACCATTGAAGCTTTAGGGCTGTTTTCACCAGCATTTTCACTGTAATTATTGTAAACAGACACGTTAAATACTTGTTCTTTGGTCGAAAGTGGATCAGGTGTCGACAAAGAAACACTACCAGCAATACCACCTTCAACTTGATCGGCAGTCACTGATTTAGAAATTTCTACACTATTAAATAACTCTGCAGGGAAAATTTCAAAAGAGAAACCACGCGTACCTTCACTACCACCAGCCAACATACCGTTAACTTCTGTTGAGGTAAATTCTGGCCCTAGCCCCCTGAGGTTGATAGCAGAACCTTCGCCTGTTGGGTTACGATTCAATGTTACCCCTGGGACTCGTTGTAGCGCCTCTGATAGGTTCGCTTCTGGAAACTTACCGATGTCTTCAGCTGTAATAACATCAACAACTTTGTTCGAAAATCTCTTTTGATTAAGTGATTTTAATAAGCTACCACGAACACCTGTAATGGTTATGGCTTCAATATCACCTTCACTTGATTCTTGAGCGTAAAGGTTAGCCGAAGCGCCACTTAGTAGGCCTAAGATAACGGCTGTAGAAATTTTACTGAGTTTCTTTTGTTTGGAATTAACAATTGTTCTGTGCATGAATTTTCCTCAACATTGTAGTGTGTTTTTATAATTAAGTACCACGTCGGTACTTAAACTAACTACGAGGCCAATAATTGTCAACCATTAAATCACACATCAGTACTTATTAGTTGTAACCACATACATTAGCTTTAATAAATCTCTTATTTATCAGTTTGTTATAATTACGACTTATTGGTTAATTCTCATAGAAGTATAAAATATCAATATTTAAATATCATTGTGGTAATTAAATTTACTAGTTGTTATTCTAACCAATGACTTGTAATGATTGGTGTCCTTGGCATATATCATCCAAGTCATTTAAGGAGATAAAGGTGCATACAAATCAAAAGGTTAGTTCTATTTCAACAATAGAAAAACAATTAAACAGCAGTCACAAGAAAGTCATTGAGAATATTCGTAGAAACAGAAAAGCCACAAGAGCAGAAATAGCCAAAGCAACAGGATTATCTAACCAAACACTAACTAGGCTTACACAACATCTCCTATCCCTAGGCATAGTTTCAGAACATTCAAAAATTTCTGGGTTACGTGGTCAACCCGCTACCTACTTGACTTTAGAGCCAGGCGTTTTCGCAAGTGTAGGTGTTATCTTCGAACACGACCGAGTGGTGGTACTGTTGGACGATCTTGATCGAACCAATATCATAAGGTATTGCAAAGACGGCACTTTCCTTTCTGCTGAACTGGCTATTGAAGCCGCAATTTCGATGCTCGACCAATTATTTTCTGAAATAAAACCTTCGATTAATGTGTTAGGTATTGGCATTTCAATTTCTGGTTTTTTTACCGATACAGAAGGTCGAATATGTTCGCAACAAGATCCGCAAGGTTGGTCAAAAGTTAATTTTCAAGAAACCTTTGCCAAACGATATCAACAACAATGTTTTGTTGAAAACGATGGGAACGCTGCGTCTATCGGCTTTTCACTTACCCAGAAAGGCGCAAAACTACAAAGTTTTTATCTCATGCTTTTTACCTTAGATATTGGTGGTGGTTTTGTGTTTGAAGGTGGAGTAGTCGATGGTGCTTTTGGTAACGCCGGGGAAATATCTGCTCTTTTTAGTAGTGACAAATCCCTTCCAAGGCCAACAATAGGCTCACTTTACAAACATTTAAGTGCCATTTGGGGCGAACCAGCAACACCCCAAAGAGTGCAACAAGCCATAGATAATCAAGATAGCAATATAATGTCTTGGGTAACGGCTTGTGTAGAAACCATGAAATTTCCACTAAAAGCCATTCAAAGCTTACTCGATCCAGAGGCTATCGTTTTTACCGGTAGATTACCCATAGAATTGCAAAAATTACTATCTGAAAAAGTGATAGTAACAGGTGCATCCTATGGTGATGTTTTTGCACCAACGCCTAAAATCCACTTAGCTGATGGCAACGATATTTTAGAAAAAGGCGTAACAGCCATACCGGCATTTTATTTTTTTAAAAGATAAATGCTGATGGGTAACTTGTGGGGTGACTTTGTCACTACCATAGGCATGTCGATGTATTTCAGGACGGGATATTCGTGCTGAAATACAGCACGATAGGATAGGTTATATGTTGACATCACAGGATCGCTCATATAAATCTAGGCAAGTTTACTTAGTATAAAACGACTATTACTCCTTTTATATTTTAGGTCATTTATCGTCATGACCTCCACCTAGTTTACCAGCCGTCCCGGTTGATTTTTTCAAAAACTTATCTAGAAATGCTTTTACATGGTGTGTTCCCATGCCACCAGCAAAAGCGATAAACCACTCTGAGTAAGGTATATGAGATGCGGGAATATTTTTTATTATATCGGTAGAGCCTGTAGTCACAACAACCAAACCTGTTTTTAATGCAAATAGCAATAACATGCCAGTCAATCCCGCTCCAATAATTTGTATTATGTATCCTAAAAAATCGAATAACATTGGCGCTGTAGATAGGTCTTTCTTCGAATGGTATAAATTAAATTCTTTAGCAATATAAATACTACAATGCATCGCTCCCCCTAAAACCCCTAGGCAAAAAAGCTGCTTCAAATATATCTCTGTTATTAGATTGTCATCTTTGGCCAAGCGCGCAAAATTCATTTTTTCTAATAATTCAAGGAACCATATTAGCCCCAACCAATAAGTTGTCAGTATGGCGACTAGCGATGGAAAAAAAGTGAGTTGGCCCCAACGCCAGTTCCAACTATTCGCATCTGTTTTTCTACGTTTTAAGGAGGTTTGGATCGTCATAATTATTACCTTAAATTTAATTTTTGGTATCTAGTATCTGACTAACACTGCGCTTTTACGCATTTATCAAACACCCATTGAAATGCCCAATCAATATTTAGTTTAGCTAAGATATTTTTTATAGTGTCTATTTATATTTGATAAAACCACAAACAAAGTGGATAAAAAACATACAGCAGCACATACTAATCACTGATGGTATTGGGCGCACATCAATCGACGCAAGAAAGCATATGGAAGTGTTCATTCAGCACTGTTTTTCCAAACTTATTTGTTAATTTCAAATACTTTAAGAGTGGATAATAATGGCTAATAACTTGATTATTTTAGTGCATGGTATGGGCACTTATGAACCAGGCCAAATGACAAAAGAAGTACAAGCAGGTCTAGATAAATCATTAGAGTTTGCTGGTTTAAACTTTGATTATATGCAAGATGTAGAGTTCTATGAGCATAATTATGGAATTCTGTTAGATGGCATTAGAAAAAAAGAATCTGAAGCCCTAAGTGAATTTTCGCAGTTAGGAATTAACACCGGCGTCATTGCTAAATTGAACGATTACGCAACCAATTTATCCGGTGATAAGTTTTTTTATTCCCACCTTTTAGATGTCATTTATTACGGTTTAACAATGTGGGGGGAACGACTTAGAAGTAATTTTATAAATGACCTAATCGCTCAAAAACGAGCTGGTTTATTCCAAGGTAAAAGAATACATATATTAGGCTACAGCCTTGGTACCGCGTTAATTAACGACTCACTGTCTAAGATATATAGAGATGGCGATGGTGACGAGCAACATTTTAGTACCGACCATGACAAGATAGAAAAATATTGGTCTATTGCCAACGTTAGCAGGATCATACATGGGTTAAATGATATTAACGGTGCTGATCCAAAAACAAATGTAGTGACCGATAATATAGGTGGTTGCATTAAAAAGATGACGGTTGCGGCTCACAAATATGATCCCTTTATGTTGGTCAAGCCTTATGAACGTGTACCAGTCAATGGTCGTTTTCATCATCCGAGTGGCATAACTCAAGCTAACACTCATGATTTAACAGGTTACTTAGCTCATCCCGAAATTGGCCTTAACTTAATTTATGACCTGTATTCTACCGAGTCAGGTATCGATGCGAACAACTTAGCCTCAGCGATAGACAAACATAAGGCTACAACCTTCAATAGTGATTTAGCTAACCTTCAAACATTGTGGGATGACTTAGTTGATTCAATTGATGCCCCGATCATCGCAATTGATAATGCGATAAATTTAATAGACTCAGTTAAAGCCTATCAACAAAGAATAGAATCCCTTTTATTTGCCGACAATCTAGTTTCCATGATGCCAGGAGATAATATATGAAAAAGCTAAGCCATTTAAATCGAATACATAAAATGGGTATATTACTTTTGCTTTTAACTTTTTCACTTGAGTCAGTCGCGGCAGAACCATCGAACATAGAAATTGTTGAAACAAATGTTACCTATTTAACCTGCGATAAAACTGAATTAAATAAACTCAACACCTTGTTTACCGACATCGACAAAATCACCAAAGAAATGGCTGTATTAGATTGCCAAGGCAAGTTTGAGCAAAGAAATGAATTATCTAAATTAGTAGTAGAAAAAATGCGAACTTCAATAATGAATTTTAATGGATTTACTGAGTTTGCTACAATATGGAGTGACTATGTAAACAAAGGCCGTATGGTGTCTTTGGATACCCTTGGCGGGGGCATTGGCCAAAAAATCAAATTAATAGTTTTACCTGATATCTTACCGATAGAAAACCAAGATGTAGCCATTGTATTTGACCCTACTGAAAAATGTAAAAACGTCAAAATCGGAGATGGCACTAAGCCGTTTGTATCTTGCCAAAAAGTATCGGAAAACTTAGAAAAATCCTTAGACGCAGTAAACGTATTTAGAAAAGACAAACGCTATTCTGAAATCGCCCAACATGCAGCTTTAATAGAAGCCGACTGGAAAAACTTTATGCAAGATTCAATGTTCCAAACATCACTAGATGTCATGGTTACAACTTGGATCTATTCAGATAAATGGAAACAAGCAGATTTGCAGGGCCCGCCACCTATTCAATTTTTTGCCTTACACCCAACTTTAGTTTACAGCTATATGCCTGACGCATCACGTGGAGAAGAGGCTAAACCAGTACCGGCTATTGAATGGCTTGGTATCAACTGGTGGAAAAACCGCCTACCTCTTGGAATATCTATCACTTCGCTATACAACGACAGGCCTGATGGCAAAGAATTTCCTCTGGGACTAACCCTGCATATAGATAATAAATATTCCTTTGGCGTCGTTGGCAAAGGAGATGAGAAAATTATATTTTTTAATCTAGACATAATGGACTGGTTTTCTGATAAGAGTAAAAAATACGATAAATATGAAAAAGAATTTAATGAATTCAAAAAAGGACTAACCCACTAAAGCCAAACCTAGTTCAGTTAACCGATACTGCTGTAACTTACTGTTAGGTTTATCTGGAATTGTCATTTCAATTAAGCTGGCGACTAATGCAGGTTTTAAATAACGTTCACGAAATGATTTACGGTCTTTTAATGATAATAGGCTTTGAATTTGCTCTCGATCTAACCCTTGTTTTTGCTCAAATAAAACATTCAGAAGCATTTTAACTTGGGGGGTAACTTGGGGGGTAACTTGAGGGGTAGCTTTGTCACTACTTATTGTTAAGGTATTTAAAATGGCCTCAAGCATAAATTCAACAAACGACTCAGAATTGGCTTTTTGGGTACTAATATTAATGGCTTGATAATAACTGGCTTGATGCTTATGGATCATACTCTCTACAGGGAGCTGCGCTAATAAATGACTCCATTTGCTTAAAATAAGCGTTTGCCATAAGCGCCCCATACGGCCATTACCATCACTAAACGGATGAATAAATTCGAACTCATAATGAAACACCGAACTGGCAATCAGCGGATGTATATCAGTTTGTTGTAACCACGCCAACAAATCGGCCATTAGTTGCGGTACACGGTCAGCTTGCGGAGCCATATGTACTACTTGCTTACCATTCATCACACCAACATTACCATTGCGATAATGACCCGCGTCAGTAACTAAACCAGCCATTAAAACCTGATGTGCAAATAATAAATCAGCCTGGTTACTGCAACCACTAACATTCAATGTATCAAAACATGACACTAATTCTACGGCATCAGATATTGCAAAATATATAATCCAATAACAAGTTATCAAACGCCACATTGATCAACTCTGACTTAAGGGTATATTTAAACCCTAAATCTAAAATCACGGATTGATCATGACTCATTTCAACCCTTCTATTCTAAAAGAATTTTCTTATGTACCTTGGCGGGCAAGTGTTATTGCAGGCATCTGTGTGTATGTTGCGCTTAAGTTTGTGTTTCCTAGTTTGTAATTAAAAAAGGCACGCCCTTGTTAAAATTTATAAGAAACGGAATTCTGATCCTGCTGGCGTTTATAGCCAGTTTTCAACTTGCCTATTATCTAGATGATAAAAAACTCTATTTACCGCCCTTTTTAAACCAGTTACTTGGCTATTTTGATAACAGCAACTTTGCGGGAACATCGCCCTTAGACTTGGCCTCAAGTGACAAAAAAGCAGTAAAATCACCAGCGCTACAATACCAACCTCAAGAGTTACCTCAAACACAACGCAATAATGTTAGCTGTATCGACCACTCTCTTGGCAACGTAAAAGTCAAATCTCAAAGCAAGATTTACACTTGGAAAGACAAAAAGTGGAGTCACCAATTTTAGCGATAGCAAACCAGAAGATACTGACTCGCAACCTTTGACATTAGCTGGACCTAAAATATTTGATTACTTTAAATTGAATATTAGTGGTGCAAATGTACCTTTTGAATTTAAAGAAAAACTCACCCACTCCATCAATAAATTGTTTGCCCTATACGGCCAATTAATTGCCAAAGAAGATCTAAAACAAGTAGTCGTCAATCTAAGATTTTTCACCTCTAAACAGCGTTTTCTCGCCTATTCCAAAGAACACGCCCCCAGCCTTAAACCCACTGCAGGCTTTTATGACAATGGCACCAATGAAGCCGTGATTATGTACTACAGCTCAGAGCAAGCCATTACCACTGCCATACATGAATCAGTGCATGCCATTAATCGCGGCATCATAGGTAATAGCAATAAATGGTTTAACGAAGGCATGGCCGAATACTTAGAAAACATCACCATCAATCTCAGTAGTGCAATAATCACACGTAATAAAAGCTGGTATAAAAATGGCAAACTCAAATACCGCCAGCTTCCTTTACGCAAGGTATTAAGCGCCTCAAGAAAGGACTGGAACAGCCAATCACAAAGTAACTTATACAGTACAAGTTGGGCGTTTATTTATTTCTTAATGGACGATACAAAACGAAAAGCCAAACTGGTAAAAATGCTAAAAGCCGAACAACAAAACCTATGTAATACCTTGTCGTTTAAGCAAACCATGAAGATTTTTAATATGAGCGACAGAGAATTACAAAATAGATTTTCGAGGTGGTTAGCTGGACCTGAAGGGTCAGGTTCGTTGAAAAGTAAAAGTCATTTGATTTTTTACAATTACATGACCTACCAAAATATATAATTCAATAACCAGTTATCAAACGCCACATTGAACAACTCTGACTTAAGGGTATATTTAAACCCTAAACTTAAAATCACGGATTGATCATGACTCATATAAACCTTTCTATTCTAAAAGAATTTTCTTATGTACTTTGGCGGGTAAGTGTTATTGCAGGCATCTGTGTGTATGTTGCGCTTAGGTTTGTGTTTCCTAGTTTGTAATTAAAAAAGGCACGCGCTTGTTAAAATTTATAAGAAACGGAATTCTGATCCTGCTGGCGTTTATAGCCAGTTTTCAACTTGCCTATTATCTAGATGATAAAAAACTCTATTTACCGCCCTTTTTAAACCAGCTACTTGGCTATTTTGATAACAGCAACTTTGCGGGAACATCGCCCTTAGACTTGGCCTCAATTGATAAAAAAGCAGTAAAATCACCAGCGCTACAATACGAACATCAAGAGTTACCTCAAACACAACGCAATACTGTTAGCTGTATCGACCACTCTCTTGGCAACGTAAAAGTCAAACCTCAAAGCAAGATTTACACTTGGAAAGATAAAAGTGGAGTCACCAATTTTAGCGATAGCAAACCAGAAGATACTGACTCGCAATCTTTGACAATAGCAGGACCTAAAATATTTGATTACTTTAAATTGAATATCAGTGGTGCAAATGTACCTTTTGAATTTAAAGAAAAACTCACCCACTCCATCAATAAATTGTTTGCCCTATACGGCCAATTAATTGCCAAAGAAGATCTAAGACAAGTAGTCGTCAATCTAAGATTTTTCACCTCTAAACAGCGTTTTCTCGCCTATTCCAAAAAACACGCCCCAAGCCTTAACCCCACTGCAGGCTTTTATGACAATGGCACCAATGAAGCCGTGATTATGTACTACAGCTCAGAGCAAGCCATTACCTCTGCCATACATGAATCTGTACATGCCATTAATCGCGGCATCATAGGTAATAGCAATAAATGGTTCAACGAAGGCATGGCCGAATACCTAGAAAACATCACCATCAATCTCAGTAGTGCAATAATCACACGTAATAAAAGCTGGTATGAAAATGGCAAACTCAAATACCGCCCGCTTCCTTTACGCAAGGTATTAAGCGCCTCAAGAAAGGAGTGGAACAGCCAATCACAAAGTAACTTATACAGTACAAGCTGGGCGTTTATTTATTTCTTAATGGACGATACAAAACGAAAAGCCAAACTGGTAAAAATGCTAAAAGCCGAACAACAAAACCTATGCAATACCTTGTCGTTTAAACAAACCATGAAAATTTTTAATATGAGCGACAGAGAATTACAAAATAGATTTTCAAGATGGTTAGCTAAGGGGGATAAGTTTACGCATCAGATATAGGGCTAAGACTAAAGCTATTCACCACAGAGCGCTACGCTGCACAGAGAGCACGGAGAAAAGATCTAAAAATGGGATAGTAAAGCCCAGCCCTGAACTAACTATTTTACTGTTGAATTAATTTGATCCCGCAGAACTAGGTTATTAATGTGGTTTTGATCTTGTTGTTTAAAATAACCTTGTTCTGACTCCGATACTTCTATAGAAATGAAGCTAAATCATCTGCCTAAAGGATAATAGTTTAGGCACTCTGCATGGAATTTTTTCAGTTTCAATTTATAGATGGCTCATATGACTCAGACCAATTAGCAATGGAATCAGCTTGAGAAAAGTTTGGTGCTGTACGTTTTATGTCGTCACCTGAAATATTTTAAGAATTTCGTTCTTTAACAATTTGGTAATTATCTAGCCAAGACATTACACTCTTGGCTGATTACTTATTTTAACAGTATTAAGGATAACTTTGAGCCTCTACACAGACACCCCATTGGCTTCGGCAATATTTGAATTATTCGAAAAGTTTAATGAAAAACTAGTTATTCATTTTAGCGAAAATCAATCCTATGGGGCTGTCACAGCGTTTATTTTTGGTGGAACCAGTTACATAGACACCCGTCAGTTACATAGACACCCATCGTAACAACTTATTGAATAATAGGAATACAAAGTAATCACATGCCCACATCAATACAACCTACCAAAATATTAAACCCAATAAGCCATTATCAAACTAGCACATTGAGCAACTCTAATGACTACCACTCCCTCAACTGCTGCATCTCTTTCAACCTACCACGCTGTATCACCAGTGCTTCAAACAAGTCGTCGATGGATTCGTTACTTGAAGTTAATCCCGGTAAGGCGATGTTGGCTTCGGCGAAAAAACGTTTGTTTTGCCATGGTTGGTTAGTGGCTGTTTGCTCTAATTCTGTTGAGGTATTTGCCTCAGCGGTACTAGATCGGCTGACTTGGTAGCTGGCTGTTTGTTCTTGTATTTCTAGGTTGGTATCACTTGGTTTAAGCCAAGCTTGTTGCCACCAGTGTTGAATACGCTGTTTGGCGTTTTTTAATTTTTGTTCTGTGGGTAGTCGGTCGCTTTTTTGGTTATTGATTTTGCAGTCGGTGGGTAAGAGGTTCCATAGGTCGTTATTGGGCCAGCGGGCGAAAGGCATGCTGTGGTCAATATCGTATTGTTTGTCTAGTGACTTTGCCGACCATACACATTGAGCTAGCTCGGGGGTTTGTTGTTTCACTTGTTCAAAGCGATTGCGTACTTCAGTGGTGGTGCGTTTGGGCTCTAACCAGTTTAATGCTTGTTGTAAATGGTGCTGATTTTCTGCCGTAGCATATTGTTGATTGCCAGAATAACTGGCCATGGTTTTTACCCATTCGCTGACCAATACTGGCTCTATCCAACAGCCGTATCGGTTGAAGGCTAGCCATGTAGATTCTGGCAGTGAAAACTCGCCCCATTGTTCTAGGCTTTGTAGATCTAGAAAAAGGCTGTCTTTGGCTTTGACATTTTTTTTGTCTACTTCAAATACCGCTTTGTCACTATTTGGCAGGGTGATGAAACGACAAGGCATGTCTTTAATGTTGCTAACAGCAGCCGAAATGGTTTTGTGTAAGGCGATGGCATCGTCACCTATAAACAAGTTACCAATACGATAATCTGCCGCCGTGCGATGGGTTAACTTATGCCAACCATCGGCTTTCATAAAACCCATGTTCGGGCTTTTATTGGGTGTTTGGTATAACTGGTGAGTATCAATTAATTCTTTATATTGATGGCACCAATACAAGGCGACTAAACCAACGGGTAAAATCACCCTGTCACCGTTTGGGTTAGCTTCGCGGCGTAATACTGCCCCTGGATGGCCGTCGGCAATGCGTAACAACACTCTTAATAAAGCCAGCTTGTGAGTGGCAGCTTTACCGTCGTTAATTGCCACATGGCGAATAAAAGGGAATGCGCCTGTGCCGTCATCTGGCATTTGCAGAACAAGGGTTTGCCAATGCACCTCGTCACGGCCTAGTTTGTCTGTTTGGTTTGCTGTGACTAATGTAGAAAACAGCCCTAGGTTTTGCGCTAAACCTTCTACTTCTTCCACACTCACATTGTACATACTGCGTTCTTGTTGCTCGCTTGCTGTCATACCAAACTTGAGAGAGATAACAATTTTTCCACCCGGCTTAAGTAAGTTAGCCAGTTTACGTAAGGCGCGGTTACGTTGAGAAGGTGGAACATGCATCCAAACGGCGCTGAGTAGGATTAAGTCAAAGCTGATTTCTAGACGGGTGATCTTGTCGAGTGAAGGCAGAGAATCTTGCAGCCAATGCACATTATGTGCGGCAGTGGTTACCTGCCCTACTTTCATAAGTTCTTCTGCTGGTTCAACCGCGTAGATTTGGCAAGTGTTAGATATGCTTTGGGCTGGGGTTTGAATTGCGGCTGCAAGTTCAGCGATACGTTTTACATCACGCCCTACCCCCGCGCCAATATCCAAAATAGAGGCATTAGGCTTTTCTAAGATAGGCGTTAAATGCTGTGACCAAGTGCTGTGTACGTCTTCAAAGGTAACAGACAAATACTGCTGAGAAATCTCATTAACTTGATTGTTGTAATAGTCCGCAGACATTGTATTCCTTTTATTGCAACAGCAAGCCAGTTAAACCACGGCTATGCATAGGATTTACCCCATTTATCTTGAGGTATTCATCCACTACTATTAACACCATCCTAACAACTTTTGGGATAAAAGAAATACCAAAGTCATCTGGAGTCAAAGCCGCTATTTTTTAAAAAACCAAATCAAAAGCAATTC
>NZ_BAEO01000008.1 GCF_000314995.1 Paraglaciecola arctica BSs20135
GATCCGATTGTTATTTCCGCTATTTTCAGCACTTACCTTTTGATTTTATTAAGTATTATTTAATTTAATTTCATTTCATCATAAATACGAATAGTTGTAAAAACAAAAGGATCATGACTTCAACAACACTTTATGACTCCTATTAAAAACCATGTGAAAAATAATAGCCATAGTCAAATTAATAACTTAATGATTAGTTGAAAAATACAGTGAGACTAGTGAATTTTTATAGCAGGAAGAAATGAGGGCGTCACTTTACTATTTATATAACACTTGTGTTGATTGGTAGTGATTTTGATTAGTAAAGTTAAGTCAATATGAAGAATATTAAATACATGATTTGAATGTCGGCATGACAGGCATACTTGAATTAAACTTTACTCACTACAATTTTGACAAACCAATTTAGCGGTTTTTTGCTTCAATCCACTGTGCCATATATTGAGTGCTTTTTAACTGATGGTGTTGCAACATTTGGCCTATGAAGTTATCTGCACGATGTGTGCTTAGTTTGTTTTGTATATCAGTTATTCGTGCCAATAACTTTGCTTGGACTTCATCTTTGGCAAAATTGGTTTTGAGCAGTTGGTAACCTTGTTGTTGTTTTTGTTGCCATAAGCTTTGTTCCTGATATAGCTGCACTGCATGGTTAGCAATATTTTGGGCACTGTCTTCAAAACTATCAAAGGAATTTAAATCTGTTGTTAGACCCGGCCAGTCGAGCCCCATAGTCATGCCTTCAATTCCAATGTTGGTAGTAACGTTGGGTGTGCCACAAAACATCGCTTCGGCTAATTTACCTTTTATGCCTGCGCCAAAACGCAATGGAGCTAAACAGACTCTAGCTTGTTGCATCACCTGTTTGGCATCTTCTGCCCAGCCCTTGACTAAAAAGCCTTGTTTGGCGTTATGTAATTGGGTGGCCTTAGGTGGTGGGTAGGCGCCATAAATATGTAATTCGGCTTTGGGTAATTGTTTGCGGATCAAGGGCCAGATGTGTTGTTTTAAAAACAGCACTGCGTCCCAGTTGGGTTCGTGGCGAAAATTGCCAATGCTGATGAAGTGTTGTCTGTCTGCGTAGCTGTTTGTTGATGGGGAAAAGTGTTGCAAGTCGAGCATAAAAGGGCAGTGTAGTAGAATATGTTCAGGTACAGAATAATGCTTTTTGAGTAAATCTAATTCGTAGTCTGAAATGATCAAACTTAAGTCACAGCGAAAAATCGCGGCAATTTCACGTTTAGCCATATCACTGTTTAAATCAGCTTTGTTTAATGGTCGATTTTGTTTTAAGGCTTGGTGCCGTGCGTGGCGTAATGAATGTAAATCTTCGGTATCGAGTATACGCAGTGCGTCGGGGCAATGTTTGGCGACTCGCCATCCAAACTGTTCTTCAAGCATAAAGCGGTCGAATAACACTATGTTGGGATTGAGCTCATTGATGAAGTCATCAAAGCTGCTGCAATTAAGTGCCACTGTTTGTTCGTTAATACTTAGCTCGGTTAAATCTACTTTGTGTTCGCCTTGCTGGGCAGGGCTTGCAAAGGTGACTTGCCAACCTTGGTGTACAAACAAGGTGAGTAAGCTCAACATATGGCTTCCAGCCGCCGATGAATTGGGCTCTGGCCATACGTAACCCAGTACCAGTATTTTTTTAGTCTCTATCGATACTTGGCTCACAGGTTAATACTCATTGTTTGGCTACCTTCACACAATTTCTACCGGCTTTTTTTGCTGCATACAAGGCGATATCAGCCTGCTTCATTATGGTGGCGAAGTCTGAATGTTCTTTGGAGCGCTGGGCAACACCAAAACTAGTTGTCACTTTGACTATTTGTTCTTTGGCCGGTTTTTTAGCAGGGGCCTTTTTACCAGCTAAAGGCTTTTTCGGTTTTGCTGGGCGAGGTTTCGCTCTTAGAGCAATATCGTAATCAGCAATAGTTTGACGCACTAATTCTACAAAAGGCAGTACCTCGGCTGACGTTTTACGGGGAAAAACGATAATAAATTCTTCACCGCCAAACCTAAAGGTTTTACCTCCGCCTGTGACTTTATTTAACTTACTGGCCACTAGTTTTAATACTTCGTCGCCTACATCATGGCCATAGGTGTCGTTAAATTTTTTGAAATGGTCGATATCAGACATCACCACAGTATATTTACGACCAAGGGTTTGCACATATTGCATCAGCGCTCGCCTTGAAGGGATCCCTGTTAGTTCATCTTTAAAGGCCATTGTAAAACTATCTTTGAGTACTGAATAACAAAACAAGCATGCCAAACTAACAATAGTGATTAGTGCAAATTCGGCATCGCGATAGATATGCATAAACGCACTTAAAGCCAACGCAAAATACAATGCATTATGGGTATTATCTGTTTTGAAAAATAACCTTAACAAGCCAAGTAATAACCCAATGATCAGTAACATTGCGTTAAAAGGGGTGAGTAGGGAGCGTATATCCGCTGAAAGTTGGAATAAAAGACTGTCTAGAGAGGTTAGCCATGGCTGGCTGACTAATAGTATGTGTGGGATGGCTAACCAACTCAGTACAAATAACATCACTAATACGGTCAAACTAAAACATAAGTTAAGGGCAGAAAACCCTTTGTCCTTGCTATACAACAAGAATACAAACCCAAACAAGATACCACTGTATCTCACTTCAAATAATTCTGGTGTTAAAGTCAGTTCTTTATTTGCTGCTATTAATAAAAGCAATAAACAGGCGTAAACCAGTCGGCTTCGGCCAAACTGCCAAGCAATAATAGCCGCTATAGCCAAACTAGCGTAACTCATCCACCAAAGATTAACTATCCAGCTTAAAAGCAACTCAGTGTTAAAAAAATAAAAGCCATACAAAACACTAAAAAACAGCAGTGGAGGGAGGAACAACCAACAAAAATTAGTCAGTCGAGACAACAAGGGGGACAATTTAGCAGTCAATGATAAGGCTCACTTCGATTAAAAACAAATATAAAAACGCGGCTATTGTAAGTGAATTTACCCAGCGGCAAAAGGTCAACAGGCTCTTTGCTTTGTGATAAAGTATTTTTATTCTTTATCCAGAATATGCAGTTGAGCAATGACTGATTTTTTCCCATGGGAGCAACATACCGTTTTTGGTGCGGGCCTAATTGGTTGTTATCTAGGTGGCGCTATCAGTGTGCAAGGATTTCAAACAACCTTAATTTGCCGAGAAACAACCAAATCCAAACTCACTTCCGGTATAAAACTCACTGATTACCAGTCCCATGAGGCTATATTGCCTCATATTGAGGTGCTGGATGATAAACAACTATCCGCAACTAATATAACAGTCAAAAAAGCCCGCTTTTTATGGTTAACAGTTAAATGTACTGGCATTAAACAAGCGGTCTTAGATATTGCCCCTTTAGTTGATAACAATACCATTATTCTATGTTGTCAAAATGGCTTGGGCTCAGACGCAGCAGTAAAACAAGCCTATCCTGATAATATGGTACTAAGAGTCATGGTGCCTTTTAATGTGGTCGAACTATCGCCGGGACATTATCACCGTGGCTCAGAGGGAAAGCTGACAATTGAACAAACCCC
Source organism: Paraglaciecola arctica BSs20135 (assembly GCF_000314995.1). GTDB lineage: Bacteria > Pseudomonadota > Gammaproteobacteria > Enterobacterales > Alteromonadaceae > Paraglaciecola > Paraglaciecola arctica. Next base: position 3,575 of record NZ_BAEO01000008.1, read on the forward strand.
ACAGTCACAAATAGGCATTAATACCTTGGTTATGGCTTTACAATCAGATCTTTTGCCCATCACTACTACTGCAGATATGGATGCTTTGTTATGGGCAAAATTACAATTGAATTTGGGCAACAGTGTTAACGCATTAGCAGACATTCCGGTCAAAGCCATGTTAGAGCAGCGGCCTTACCGAAAAGTCATTGCTTTATTAATGAGTGAGTTATTAAAGGTGGCAGATGCCCATGGCATCAAACTACCAAAAGTAACTGCCATCTCTGCTCATAAAATCCCTATAGTTTTAAGGCTACCCAATTTTATTTTTAGCCGCGTGGCTAACAAAATGTTAGAAATTGACCCTAAGGTGCGATCATCTATGTGGTGGGACGTTTCACAAGGTAAACCCACTGAAATTGTGCATATAAACGGTGCTATTTTAAAACATGCTAAAACCTTAAATATTGCCTGTCCCGCGAATGAAAAGATCAGCTCTTTGATAAGCCAACTAAGTGGAAATGCAAGTCTTACCGATGAGCAAAAACCACCCATTGCCGCAGAGACACTTTTGGCTTGGGTATCTGCCAAATGAAATCTTGGTTGTTGATCGTGTTTATTGTTGCCCTAACCAGCTGTACATTGAGTAAACAGAACGGTAGCTTCTCAAATAGCAGCATACAAACAATTGATATGGGTAAGTTTTATGGATTAAGGATTATCGAAATAGCGGCCTTAGATTATCCTCAAGCAACAACGCAAACACTCAGCATTCCAAAGTTCACAGATATCGATAAAAGTAATTTCGGAGACAGCTTAATTCAATCGTTAAAAAGGTCTGATGTGCGTGTATTACCATCAGCCCAAACCAAAATGCATATCGAATTTACCAAGATTGCCTTAGTCGATGGTACAAATGGCACAATCATGACAATGAGCGCCGATGTCGCTGTAAGTAGAAATGGTATTATCAGCAGAAAAACAATCGAAATTAACAGTGATTCAAAGCTCACTATTGGTGCAACAAAAGATAATGGCGTAAGAATGTTTATTCAGGAGTTAGCAGAATTGCTAAGAGAGCAGTCATCCTTCAAACGCTAAAAAACTAGTTAGAATTGAAAAATAAGTCTATTGGAGATGGTAGAACAATGAAAATAGAAAGAACCCCACCTTCGGCTGATGAGTTAGCAAATATGTATCAAATTGCGGGATGGATTGATGATCCCAATCCAGACAAAATGCTCAAATCTGTCAATTCAGGATCAGAATGGTTTGTGGCACGAGATCTTGATGAAATCATTGTAGGAATAGGTAGGCTTATCACCGATTATGTGAGATACGGATTTATCATTGATGTCATCGTAAAAGAAGAACATAGAAAAAAGGGAGTGGCTACATCAATCATGCAAGCTGTTATTGCCGAGTGTCGTAGGCTTGATTTAGATAGCGTAAATTTATGGCCCAGTGAAGGAAAGATGCCATTTTATGAAGGGTTAGGATTCTATTCGCTTCCTGCTACTCAACCCCATATGAAATTAAGACCGGAGAATTAGATGCTAAAATCCATTCATCATGCAGCAATAATTTGTTCTGATTATGAAAAATCGAAACATTTTTATACTGCAATACTCGGTTTGGAAGTTATTGCCGAAAATTACCGAGAACCAAGGGACTCTTATAAATTAGACTTAAAACTTCCAAATGGCGGACAAATTGAGTTGTTTTCTTTTCCTAATCCACCCGCTAGGCCAAGTTTTCCAGAAGCATTGGGGTTAAGACATTTAGCATTTTGTGTGGATTCAGTTGAATCAATGTCAGATTATTTGGTCTCAAAAGACGTTAAGGTAGAGCCTATTAGGATAGATGAATACACCCAAAAGAAGTTTACATTTTTTAACGATCCAGATGGCCTGCCATTAGAATTATATGAGCAAAAAAGTACATTATAATTTTAACAAAAAGCGTTAAATAATCTGAACTCAAGTTAAGTTATAAATATGGAAGGAAAATAGTGACCAGTCTTAAAGCACAAACAGATCTACAAATAAGTAAAACTCGCCAAGCTAAACCAGAATTTATGCAGTCTCTCGACGATGTCATTGCCACAGCTAGAAAATTTCAACAAGGTGAAAAAGCCATAGCCATTGGGGAACAAGCGCCCGAATTTTTATTGCCCAGTGCTCAAGGTTATAATATTTCCTTAGCTAATTTACTAAGAAAGGGCCCTGTAGTCTTAACTTTCTATAGAGGGGATTGGTGTCCTTATTGTAATTTACAACTTAAAGCAATGCATGGGCGACTTGCAGAGATCCATGCCTTGGGTGCTGAGTTAGTGGCGATTAGTCCACAAGCTCCTAATGACTCGTTAACAAAAGCTGAAAGAGAAGAATTGGAATTCTGGGTATTGTCAGATCAAGATGCACGCGTTGCCGAGAAATACGGTGTGGCTTGGGAAGTGCCAGAGTTAATTTTGGAACATATGCGTAAAGACCGTAATCTTGAATTATCCGATCTAAATAATGGTAACGGCAGTGTATTGCCAATCCCTGCAACCTTTGTGATTGGAGTAGACGGCTTAGTGAGTTGGCGATATGTGGATGTCGATTACCGTCAACGTGCTGAGCCAGAGGATATTGTAAACGCGCTTAAGGACATTAAAGCCGGCACTAAATAGAGGTTTCTGATTAGGCATATCATCAATCTCTTGATGATATGCGCAGTAAATAGCTCTTTTTAGGAGTTAATTAGGGTTGAAAAAGCTACCGTAGACCCCTTGTTCTTATGGTGTCTGGCTTTCACCTCAGTCAATAACATATCTAGTAATCCAAACTGATTTTTTATCTGTTGATGCGTTATGCGCATCGCGCTATTGTTGACTCTGAGATTTTGTGTTTTATAAACAAAATCTCAGAAAGATCACCTGAATTACTCGAGTGCAGCTTAAGAGGACTAGTATTATGAAGATGTATAACCCGCCTCATCCTGGTGAGTTTATTAAAACAACCTACCTTGAACCTTGTGGTTATAGCTGTCGTTTTTTAGCTAAGCAGTTAGATGTGGCATCATCTACTCTTAGTCGTATTTTAAAAGGGCAGAGTGGTATTACGCCAGAAATGGCATTAAGGTTATCTAAGGCTCTAGGGCGTACCCCAGAGACTTGGCTGGCAATGCAAGGTAACTACGACCTATGGCAGGTTAAAAAAAATATTAACCTTCGTAATGTTCATGCCGTTTCTTTTAAAACAGTATAAATAAGACTCGCCAAGCTAAGCTTTTAGACTCGGTCTTTTAACTTATCAACCCACAGTGCAGTTGCCCCACACACTGCCACTGGCATCACTAAAAAATTGACTATTGGGATCAGTGAAAACACGCTAACAGTTATACCAAAACTAAAACTTTCTGAGCGTTGCTCGTGCAAAATTCGCTTCATATCTCTGAATGAAATTTTGTGGTTATCACAAGGGTAATCACAATATTGGATGGCCATCATCCAAGCTGAAAACAAAAACCATAGTACTTGACCTACTAGTGGCAAAATAAAGAACAGCAACAAAAATCCAATCGCTCTTGGTAAATAATAAGTGAGTTTAGCTAGTTCACGCCCTAAGGTACGTGGGATATCTTTAAACACATCCATTAAACCTGTATCGTCCATAGGTTGGCCAGTTAGATACTGTTCGACTTTTTCAGCTAATAATCCGTTAAAAGGTGCAGCAATCCAATTAGCCAAGGTGCCAAATATAAGCGCAAATATTAATAGAATAGTGATCACTGCTATCGGCCAAATGATGTAACTTAAGCCGTCTTTTAACCAACTTAGCCATTCCCAGTCAGGAATGAGATCAGTTAGCCAAATAATACTCGCGCTTATTTCGCCGAATAGATAATAAAACGCGGCGGAAAACAAAATTAGATTAATGGCCAATGGAAAAAATACAAAACGCTTTAGTCCCTTGGTTTTTATCAAGCTAAAGCCTTGGAAAAAATAGTCCATATTACACCTGTACTGATTGCTGTTTAACCTGTTGTAACAAGATGAAAATCAGCGTTTATTCTTAAAATAGTGGCTGTTATTATACGTATCTCACACTAGGGAGCAAAACGTCAATTGTTACACTTGATGACTTTTGGTACATTCAATCACTGAAACATAAAAATAATAACAATTTTCGGAATAACTCCATCTTTATATGCGCTTAAAAAAAATAAAGTTAGCTGGATTTAAGTCTTTCGTTGACCCAACCACTATCCCATTTCCAGATGATATGACTGCGGTTGTCGGGCCTAATGGCTGTGGCAAATCCAACGTGATTGATGCTGTGCGTTGGGTGTTAGGTGAAAGTTCTGCTAAAAATCTCCGTGGCGATTCCATGACAGATGTTATTTTTAACGGCTCAACAGCGCGTAAGCCGGTTTCTCAATGTAGTGTTGAATTGGTATTTGATAATTCATCTGGGCGTATTCAAGGTGAATATGCAGGTTATAACGAGTTATCGGTTAAACGTATAGTCACCAAAGATGCCCAATCGAGTTATTTACTCAACAATACTAAGTGTCGCCGCCGTGACGTAACTGATTTATTTTTAGGCACTGGGTTAGGACCTCGCAGCTACGCCATTATCGAGCAGGGCATGATTTCCCGTTTGATTGAGTCTAAACCTCAAGAACTAAGAGTTTTTATTGAAGAGGCGGCTGGTGTATCAAAATACAAAGAACGTCGCCGTGAAACTGAAACTCGAATTCGCCATACTAAAGAAAACTTAGAACGCCTTGAAGATGTACGTGGTGAATTAGGCCAACAATTAGAAAAATTACAACGCCAAGCTACGGCTGCTAAACGTTATAAAGAACTTAAACAAAACGAGCGTCGTTACAAAGCTGAATTAGCGGCTATTCGCTGGCTAAAACACAGTAAGAAAATCGACTCCTTAGAATCAGATATTTCCAAAAAAGATGCAGATATCGAAGCTTACGTAGCCACCCAACGTAATGAAGAAAAAGACATCACCGAATTTAAGCAACAGCAGCAAGATTTTAAGCAACAACTCAGTGATATTCAGCAACAAGTGTTTCGAGTCAGCACCGATATTACTCGCATCGAACAGAATCAAATTCATACTAAACAAAGACGTCAGCAAATCGAGCAAGAATCTAATTCCTTGCAAGAGGCCATTACCGATAACGAAATTCATCATCAGCAAAATCTCGACAAAATTGAAGAGCTATCTGAACAAATCGCATTAGCCGAGCCAGAAAAGCAATTATCTGAAGATCAGCTAGAGCAAGCGCAAAGTGTTTTGCTTGAAGCGGAAGAACAGTTTAGCCAGCAACAACATCAATGGCGAAATAAAGAGTTAGAATTTAATCAGCGCAAACAACAAGCCCAAAGTTGTCATGGTAAAATTCAATCTTTGATGTCGATGCAAATGCGTACCCAGCAACGTATTGGTGAGCTTAAAGATGAACTAAGCGAAGTGATAGATGATGAATTAACACTACAAATAGAAACGTGCCAAGACGAAATACTAATACTAGAAGAACAGGCTGAGCAAAGCGCTGAGAATACAGAGCTGACTTTATCTACGCAGGAAACTAGCCAAGTTGATCTGAAACAAGCAGAACAAAATCAAATGAAGTTAAGGGGCGAGTTACAAAGTATTGAAGCCCAACTAGCAGCATTAAACGCTTTGCAACAAAGTAGTGATCTAAATAAAGCATCTCAAGATTTTATTCAAAAATATCAGCTTACAAGCCAGTCATGGTGGCAAACCTTAGATATTCAAAATGGCTGGGAAGAGGCATTCGAAACTATTACCCAACAATGGCAAAGTGCCGTTTTACTGCCTCAAAGTAGTAACCAAGACAAATTAGTCGAGTTGTCTGGTTCTGCTTGGTTATTTCAAGATAGCTATATCGAAAATCACGGCGCTAAAATTACTGATAAAAGCATTGTGACTAAACTAAACAACAAAGCTGTGCCAAGCTGGTTAACGCATATTTTATGTGCCAACAATCTTGAACAAGGGTTGGCGATGTTAACTAACTTGGCAAGTTATCAAAGTGTTATAACCCAAGATGGTTATTGGTTAGGGCAGGGCTGGATGATAGTCGGAAGTGCCGACCAACAAAGCGGTTTGTTAAAACGCGCCAATCAGATCAAACAACTTGAAGCTCAACTTGAACTAGTGCAAAGCAAAATTTTGGCTGCAGATGTAGAAGTAAGTGATAAGGAAGATAAACTTATTGTTGCTAAGCGAAGCGCTGAAACGGCCAAGCAGCAATTTGAGCAACTTAAGCTCACTTTACAGCAAACCAAAAATCAAGCTCAATTATTAGCACAACAGCATCAACAGAACATGGACCGTAATACTCGGCTTTCCCAAGAATTGATACGCCAGCAAGATACCTCGGAAGAAGAACAGCAACAACAGCTTGAAGAGTTAGCGATGCAAGCCGAAGAGCTAGAACAAGCTGTTGAAGCTTTACAAGAGCAGCAACTTGAGTTTGAGTTAAACCGCGAACAGTTGCAGCAAAAAGTCGCTGATAGTCGTACTCAAGTAGAAAACACTAAAAATAAGTTACATCAATTGGCTTTGCATTTACAAAGTGTACAAAGCCAATATCAAGGATTAACGGCAAACCAACAGCGCGAAGCACTACTACTCAATAATATGCAGCAGAAATTGAGCTTATTAAAAACTGAGTTTGCAGAGTTGTCTTCGCCACTTGAAGACCAACAAGAGTCGTTACAACAGTTACTAGAACAAAAAGCGATGTTAGATATTCAGCAACAAGAGTTGCATGATAAACTAGCCGCGATAGACGAAAAACTGACAGTAGCAGAAAAAGGTCAACAGGGAGTCACAGATAAAATTCAGCTGATGCTCAGTGAATTGCAGAGTATTAAACTTGAATGTGAAGGTTATCGTGTAAGAGCCAATGGTGTATTAGAACAATTACAAGAGATGCATCAAAACCTTAAAGAGGTATTAGATACCTTACCTGAAGATGCAAATGAAACCAGTTGGCAAAACCTATTAGATAAAACCATTGCGTCTGTGGGAAGGCTAGGTGCGGTTAACCTTGCCGCCGTTGAAGAATATGATATACAAGCTGAACGTAAACAACATCTTGATGATCAAAATGATGATTTAGTGTCTGCTTTAGATATTCTAGAACAAGCCATTCGAAAGATAGATAAAGAAACTCGCTCACGTTTTAAAGAGACCTTTGATCAAGTTAACGAAGACTTAAAATTGCTATTTCCTAAGGTGTTTGGCGGCGGAATGGCTTACCTTGAACTAACAGGCGATGATTTACTCGAAACAGGTGTGACTATTATGGCCAGACCGCCGGGTAAGAAAAATAGCACTATTCATTTACTTTCTGGTGGTGAAAAGGCGCTGACCGCTTTATCATTGGTATTCGCTATTTTTAGATTAAACCCAGCACCTTTTTGTTTATTAGATGAAGTGGATGCCCCTCTTGATGATGCTAATGTGGTTCGTTTTTGTAAATTAGTGTCAGAAATGTCGAAAACAGTGCAGTTTATTTTTATTACGCACAATAAAATAGCCATGGAAATGGCGACACATTTAACCGGTGTGACCATGGCTGAGCCAGGTGTGTCACGAATGGTTGCTGTTGATGTTGATGAAGCTGTGGCCATTGCGCAGGCCTAAGCTCAAATACATTACCCCTTTTAATGAATAATAAAGAAGTACGAGTAAGTTAAATGGAAGCAGATGTTTTACGTTGGTCGTTGTTAATAATTGGCAGTTTGGTAATTGTAGGTCTTGCCGTCCACGGTATTTGGCTATCCCGAAAAAATGGCGAAAAAAAATCAAAGGCTAACAAACGTAACAACGATCAACAGTATCAGCCTTCTGGATGGCAATCTGATGACGATAAGTTCGACGACCTAGCAATTGATGCAAACGACGACATGGTTGAAGATTCAGATCACAAATTCGATTTTACAGTGGATGATATCCCATCTACCTTAGCCGAGTCGGCAGCAACAAAAAATGAATTTGATGATTTAGGACTTGGCGCCGTACGAGTTGTGTCTGGTGAGCCAAAAGTGGATATGGAAGCAGCTCCAGAACCTCTTGTCGAAACAAACACTGAAGCAGAACCAGAAGCTCCAACATCAACCAGCAAAATTTATGCGTCTGTAGTGACCCAGCCCAAACCAGAATATGCGGCTAAATATTCCTCTTTAGCTGCAGATACCGTGGCTATTTCACAGCAAGAAAGAGCGACATCAAACAAAAACAGTGGGTCGGAAAAAGTGCTTACTCCACAGTTTACAGCCGCTCCTAACAACGCTTTTAGTTCAAATGACGGTTATCAGGCCCCTGAACCACCACCATTTTTATTAAAAAAGGAAGTGTCAGAACCTCAAAGTGCTAGTGATACTCATGTTGAAACAGTTGCACCTGCCGCAACTGCAGCGCCAACCAAGAGCCATGCTACTGTTGTTGATAAGCAAAAAGAGGCCGAAGAAAAACCTCATGCGACTTTAGCTGAAAAACTGAGTTTATCTGAACAAGCTCGTAATTTGGTTAAACGTAAAAAAGCTGATTCACTTAGAAAACGTCGCGAGCCTAAGATGGCTGAAGATCAACTGCGCATCGATTTTGACGATGAGCCTGTTGCTGAACCAGAGTTAAAAGAAGCAAAAGCTAAGTCCGTTGAGCCGTCTGCACAACAGCCAGAACAACGGGCAGAACAAGAAGAGCAACCGCAAGAGGTGTTAGTGTTGAATGTAAAGTCGGCAGATGACAACCCCATTCCCGGTTCTGCATTGTTACCTATGTTGCTTACCTTAGGCTTTAAATTTGGTGAACAGGATATTTTTCATCGCCATGTTAACTCCAACGGTAAAGGACCAGTATTGTTTAGTCTAGCTAACATGTTTAAGCCCGGAAATTTTGATATTGATAGCCTTGAAAACTTTACCACTCAAGGGATTTCGTTATTTATGATCTTGCCGATTGAAGGTGAGCCTCATCAAGTGTTTAACATGATGCACAACGCTGCCCGAAAAATTGCTGAAGAGTTCTCAGCACAAATATACGATGGCAAACGTACATTATTAACCAAACAAAGTTTGCAGCAATACGTCGAAAAAATTCGTGAATTTGAACGCCAGCGCTTATTAAAAGGCTGAGTAACTAAACTCCCTACTATATAGTTTGCCCTAGAATAAATATTCGGGGCAAAGATCAACCCTCTTTTATACTGGAATGCTTTTATGGCAGCCTCGCAAGAAATTATTGAACAACTCGCATTAATTAAAACCACAATCGCAGAATATAATTATCAATATTATGTGTTAGACAATCCTAGTGTGCCCGATGCCGAATACGACAGGCAGATGCAAGCTTTACAGGCTATTGAACAACAATACCCAGAATTATTGAGCGATGACTCTCCCAGTCAAAAAGTAGGGGATATGCCCTTACCTGAGTTTGAGCAAGTTGAGCACGAAGTTCCTATGTTGTCCTTGGATAATGCTTTTGATAGAGAGTCTTTTTTAGCTTTTGAAAAACGTATGCAAGATAGGATAAAAAATGACAGCGAAATTAGTTATAGCTGTGAACCTAAATTGGATGGCCTAGCGGTTAGTTTATTGTATGAAAAGGGTAAGTTAGTACGCGGTGCAACCCGTGGTGACGGCAGAACCGGTGAGAATATCACTGCCAACGTACGAACTATTAAAAATATTCCCTTGCTATTAAGGGGTGACGATTACCCAGAGCGTTTGGAAGTGCGTGGTGAAGTGATCATGACCAGAGATGGTTTTATCAAACTCAACAAAACCCAACTAGAACAAGATAAAAAAGCCTTTGCCAACCCAAGAAATGCAGCTGCCGGTAGTTTACGTCAACTGGACTCGCGTATTACCGCTAAACGTCCATTACTGTTTTTTAGCTATTCACTCGGTCTTGTGGAAAACGAACAGTATCCTTTAGCCGATTCTCACTCTGGGCGTTTAAAACAGCTAAGTGAATGGGGATTACCACTGAGTAAAGAATTAGATGTAGCCAATGGCGCTGAAGCTTGTTTGGATTATTATCAACATATTGGTGAGATCCGCGATTCACTTAATTACGACATTGATGGTGTTGTTTTTAAAGCTGACAACATTGAATTACAACAACAGCTTGGATTTGTCGCTCGTGCTCCTCGTTGGGCTATCGCCCACAAGTTTCCAGCACAAGAAGAAATGACGATAGTGCAGGATGTGGAGTTTCAGGTTGGAAGAACGGGTGCCATTACCCCTGTGGCCAGGCTAGAGCCAGTATTTGTTGGTGGTGTCACTGTGTCCAACGCCACTTTGCATAATCAAGATGAAATCCAACGCCTAGGGTTAAAAATAGGCGACACTGTGATCATTAGGCGAGCAGGGGACGTGATCCCACAAGTTGTTTCTGTGATAGTTGATAAACGCCCTGCAGATGCTCGGGATATTGTATTCCCAGAAACCTGCCCTATGTGCGACTCAGCCATCGAAAAACTCGAAGATGAAGCGGTAGCCAGATGTACAGGTGGCCTTTATTGTGGTGCCCAGCTTAAAGAATCTATGAAACATTTTGCTTCACGCAAAGCTTTTGATATAGATGGATTAGGCGACAAAATCATCGAACAATTAGTTGATCAGAAGTTAGTCAAAACCCCTGCAGATTTCTTCAAATTAGAGTTTATACAAATTTCCAACTTAGAACGTATGGGTGAAAAATCTGCGGCTAATTTGATTGAATCACTAGATAAATGTAAACGCACAACGCTTGCTAAATTTATGTATTCCTTAGGTATTCGAGAAGTAGGCGAAGCCACTGCAGCAAACTTAGCGGCTCATTACTGTGAATTAGACGCGATTATACAAGCGGATTTAGAAAGTCTACAAGAAGTCAGTGATGTGGGCGCTATTGTTGCTCAACACTTGGTTAACTTTTTTGCAGAAGAACACAACATTCAGGTCATAGATGAATTATTAGCGGCAGGTATTACTTGGCCAAAAATTGAAAAAATAGAAGTTGATTCTTTACCTCTAGCTGGGCAAACCTTTGTATTAACAGGAACGTTAGAACAAATGGACAGAAATACGGCTAAAGCTACACTTCAGGCTTTAGGTGCAAAAGTAGCGGGCAGTGTGTCGGCTAAAACCAGTTGCGTGGTGGCTGGTGAAAAGGCAGGCTCTAAATTGGCAAAAGCAGAAGAGCTAGGTGTTAAAGTCATCAATGAACAAGAAATGTTGGATCTGTTTGCGCAACTAGGAGAGTCTAGTTAGATGGAATGGATACAATCGGCCATGAACCAAGTTAGTCAATGGATGCAACCCTATTACAGCGAAATTGCCCTAACAATTTTGGCGACAATCCTAGTGGTATATGGTGATGTGTTAAATAAACATATTAAACGCATGATCAGTCCTTATCACTTTGTCATTCGTACCGCTGTATTTGTGCTTATCTGTGCATTTGGTTATGGACTGCTGGTCGTGTTTGTTACCCCTTATGTTAAACAGCTAATTTTATGGGTGCCTTATTTGTATCGAGGTATAACTGTTGTTTCGGTGTTTTTGTTACTAGGATATCTAGCAGAACATAGACGTTATATTTGAAGTTGAAAAACAGGAAGTTATCAGTATGTTTGGAATATCACTAACCGTTATCTTGTTATGTTTTATTATTTGGTTGGTGCCCATAGTAAAGATTGCCCGTTCAAAAAGAACACAAGGAGGTGAAAAGTTAGCCTGGTTAATACTTATCATCTTTATCTTTTGGTTTGCGTGGATTTTCTATCTGTTGTTGGCTCCTCTTAAACAAAACCCTGATATTCATCGATAGTAGCCAATATTCATCTTTTTAGTCCCAAAGGAATAACTAAGACTAGACCCATCTCATCAGTGTTTGATGAAAGCTAAAACATAACGGAGTTGTTTATGACCTTGGGTAAAAAATTAAAAACATTACGAGCAGAACACAATCTCAGTCAGCCTGAATTGGCAGATAAAATTGGTATTGAACAGTCTTACTTATCTAAGTTAGAGAATGATAAATCAATTCCTTCTAATGATATTTTCAATAATATACTTAATGCCTTTGGTTTAACCTTGGAACAGTTTGTAAGTGATTTGAGCCAAGACGCTGAATTACTTCGGATAAGACAAATTCCCGATGTAGATCATTATTTTTCTAGCCTGCAAAAACATAATCAAAACAATCAACGTAGATTTTTGTACCTATCGAGTCTGTTAATAGTGCTCGCCACTACGATATTTTATGTGGGTTATAGCAAACAGTTGTTTTCAGAAATACAATTTCAGTATGAGTCTAGGTTAGTAATTTTAGATAATGAGCCTGTAGATGTTTTAACTCGTTGGCGATCCTATTTAATGCCAGCGGAAGAGCGAGACTATGAACTTATAGCGCGAAAAAAAATGCAAATGGCAAAAAGGGTCGATGCAAAAACAATCAGTGTATTTAAACATGCTGGCCCATATTTTCGACTCGATACAGAAGGTGGTTACCGTCATTATCGTTTAGCCAGAGAAAAACAAGTGAAGCGCGCGGTTAATGCATGGTTACAAGTATTGGGCGTCTTCCTGTTTAGCGCCGGGATTATAGGGTTTGTTCTTGAAAGGCGTTTGTTTAAAAATTCATTAAATTCATAATTAGGGACAAAAATAATGAATTTTTCACTCAAAATTTTATTGGTTTTTATATTCGCAATGCCTGTATTGGCTATGGATTTTTCTCTACAACATCCTGAAGATTTAAAAGAACAATACACATTAGAACTATTAAAAGCACTGCGCGCCGTCCATGATCTGGAAAAATGGGAATTCACGGACAAAGTGCATATAGATAAAACGGCTATACCTCACAGTCACCCTATTTTAACTTTACATGCTAGGCATGGACGTAAAAATCAAAAAGACATGTTGCTCTCGACCTATCTACATGAACAAATTCATTGGCTTACTGATGAAAATATAGAGAGTACCAACTTAGCTATAGGAAAGCTTAAAATAGCTTTCTCCAAAGTGGCTGTTGGTTTTCCTGAGGGAGCAAGGGATGAAGATTCCACTTACTTACACTTAATTGTGTGTTATTTAGAATTAAAAGCATTAGGGGATTATTTAAGTGAAAGTCGTGTGAAAACGGTGCTTGAGTTTTGGAAAAAAGATCACTACACCTGGATTTACCATCAGGTAGAGTTACATCAAGATTTAATAGCTAAAATTATTACTGAAAGTGGACTAACTTTAGGTGATAAAACTCACGTAAGTAGTAAAAACTAGTTTGTAATTTTAATTTATTTGCTTAGATACTGTTATGAAAGTACAACAATACGTAGATTGTTAAACAGCTGGAAATCATGGGGGCAGAACACTTGAAAAGTGTTCTGTGTTGATTGATAGTCCGCTAACTCGTTGTGACCTTGCAATTTGCAAATGACCGCGCATAACAGTTTGTCAGGCCAAGCATAAACTAACCCAATATCGGTAAATTCCCATCCAATAAAAACTGCTCTCTGGTAAACATAACAGGGAAGGTTCTTGGTTGAGAGAATCTTAAAATACCAGTTTGCGGATCGAGCTGGCAGATATATTCCACTTTATCTTCAGGTTTTTCTGATTGAATAATTGTATGGTTATCAATAGCTACATTAATACCTTGTTCTTGGCTTCGGGCTGAAAAGTAACGTAGTAAATCAGCGCCATCTTGACGTGCCTGTAGGCCTACTTTTTGAGTGATTGAGTAGGATGCTGGGTCAGTGAGTTGGTTTTGTATTTCGGAATCTGCAATCTGGGTCAAATCCAAGGTATTGGTGCTTGATACCCTTACAAAAAATAAAGAGTGTTCTGACTGGATCACTTTAGGGAAAGGAGTTTCAGTACCATCAATCAGATAAAAACGATAAAAGGCCGCTTCTGCTAAGCAGGTTTGAATCGATTCACTGGCATAAAAATAACTAGGCTCTGTTATTGCGCCAAAACGCGAGCCATATTGTAAAGGCGGGTACCGAAAAGGTGTGGATATTAAATAGTGTAAGTTTTGAGTATCGTCTGCATATTGAGGTTTAAAATCATCTAGAATTTGCTCCAGAATTGCCTGCTCTTCAAGATCATCTACTAATGAAGTTGTGGCTGCGTATTCTTGGGTTTCAACCATTCTGCAGACTGAGTTGGCATAAGACGTTAATCCGCCTGTAGCATCTATTAGGTCGGTTATATTCAAGCTTTTCCTCTTAGCCCATCCAAATATGCATTAACGTTAACTAGGCCAGTAACGGTAAAACATAAATCTTTAGGTACACCGCGAATGTGTTTGTTTTTATGCTCGAACCAATGTTTCATAGAAGTAAGATCGCCACCAAATAAGGCGAATAAAGAACGATAAAGCCGAATAAACAATATTTGTAGTTCGCTTTGTTTTGACTCAGTTTCGAAGCTAGGTTTACGTAACAGTGTAGAACGACCCACACCAATCAACTTGGCTGCTTGACTGTCAGAAATTCCCATAGCCTTGTAGGCGTTTATATACGCCTTCATAACAATAGTTTGATTCTCTTTAACTTTAGCCGCTTGCATATCTAACCCCTATCTTTACCTAGTAAAGAAGATTATAACACAACAATTCCAATTGAGATAAATTGCGTAAATTTGTCTCAATTGGAATAGGTTGCATTTAAGCTTAGCTATCTTTATTCCTATAAGGGGGCTTGATTACTTTCATGAGCCACTTCATGTTTTAAGGTCATGGCTATGAGTATGATGGCGCCAATACAGCCACCCACTAATAATATAAAACCACCATCCCAGCCAAAGTGGTCAACTGTGTAACCTAATGCAATGTTGGCGACAACAGCACCACCCAAATATCCAAATAAACCAGTTAAACCAGCGGCGGTGCCTGCAGCTTTTTTAGGGACTAATTCTAAGGCAAATAAGCCAATTAACATCACTGGGCCATAAATCAAAAAGCCAATTGCCATTAAGGCTGCAATATCCACTGTAGGATTGCCGGCAGGGTTAAACCAATAGATCAAAACTGCTACTAGTACCAACACCATATATAAAATGGCGGCAGGCGCTCTGCGCCCTTTAAACCACGCATCGCTGATATAACCACATAATAATGTTCCGGGAATACCTGCCCATTCATACAAAAAATAAGCCCACGAACTTTTGTTAAATGAGAAATCTTTTACTTCATATAAGTAAGTTGGTGCCCAATCCAACACCCCATAGCGAATCAAATACACAAAGGCATTTGCAACGGCTATATACCAAAGCAATTTGTTGTTTAACACATAAGTTAAGAATATTTCTTTGGCGCTAAATTCTTGCTCGTGTGATTCATGATAATCTTTGGGGTAATCGTTGCGGTGTGCTTCGATGGGAGGTAAACCGCATGATTGGGGGGTATCTCGCATGGTAAAAAAGATAAAAACCGCAATCAAAGAAGCTACAAAGGCTGGCACATAAAAAATACTGTGCCAATCATTGAACCATGCCATACCTAAGATAGACAGAGGGCCGATTAAACCGCCACCTACATTGTGGGCTATGTTCCAAAAAGAAACCGTTTTCCCCCTTTCATTGCCAGAAAACCAATGCACCATGGTACGGCCACAGGCAGGCCAGCCCATACCTTGAGCCCAACCATTTAGAAACAATAAGATAAAAATTGATCCAATACTTTGAGTGGCCCAAGAGGTAAACCCAAATATAAACATCACACCTGCAGAAATGAGTAATCCCGTCATCAGGAAAAACCGTGGATTACTGCGGTCGGAAACACTACCCATTAAAAATTTACTTAAACCGTAGGCAATAGATACCGCTGATAGCGCGATGCCTAGCTCCCCTTTACTGAAACCTTGCTCTTCAATTAAAAACGGCATGGCTAATGAAAAGTTTTTACGAACCAAGTAGTAACCTGCATAACCAACAAAAATACCTATAAACACTTGCCAGCGTAAGTGTTTATAATCTTTGTCTACTTGTTCTTGGGGTTTTGATGGAATATGTGGAGCGGGTTTGAAAATACCAAACATAACAACTTAATCTAATTTTGTTTCACCAATTAAAACAGATAATTATCATCATATGTATCAATTATTTAACTTTAATGAGGTATTTAAAGTCAGAGCCTAGTGTCTAGTGACAGATTGGCTGTTAATCTTGCTGTTTAATTTAGTGTGTTCAGGTTTGGATAGAGGTTTGTTGTTATGAAAATCGCATATTTTGGTTACGATCCATTATCTTCATGCCTAGATGTGTTTTTAACAAGTGGCTATCAGTTTGCTGTTATTTATACGGGTGAAAACAGTGTTTATTCGGAGAAAGTGATTCAATTCGCTCAGAATAACAACATCCCTCTTTGTTTTGGTAAGCCAAATTTAACAGAGATGCAAACTCTACTAGAGCAAGGTGTCGAGTTGTTTTTTAGTGCTGAGTATCCTTGGAAGATACCTGTACCCGTTGCCTTAAAATATGCCATTAACGTACACCCAACACTATTGCCAGAAGGGCGAGGTATGACACCTTTGCCACATTTGATTTTGAAAAACTCCAATCACGCTGGGGTCACTTTACATAAACTTAGTAATGAGTTTGATACTGGAGATATTTTACTGCAAAAAGCGATATCGCTAGATGAACAAGAAAACTTTGATAGCCTAAGCACTAAAATTTTCGAACAAACCCCTGAGTTATTATCGACTCTATTGTCCAATCTTGATCTTTACTACCATCATAGCCAAATACAAGGCGAGGGCAGTGATTGGGAGCCGATTACAGAGCAACAACAAACCCTTGATTGGCGACAACCAACGGCTCAACTCTTAATCACATTACGTGCCTTTGGCAGTTTAGGCACTTATGCCGAAATTGCTGGTAAAACCTGCGTGATATCATCAGCAAAAGGTAAATGTTATCAACACAATCACAGTGTGGGGCAAGTCTTAGTCAACAATGAACGATACATCACTATTGCCACCATTGATGGTGAATTGTTTATCCCTAAAAAATCACTACTTTGGCGGCATTTATAGTAGTAGTAGTAGTAGTAGTAGTAGTAGTAGTAGTAGACAGTCTCTAATTCGAAGAAAGACCTGCAAACCAGTTACCAATAATTTGTCTATCTTGTTCGGTCATGCCCGTTTTATTCATCATGGGCATGTCTTTGGTAACTACTGCTCGTCTATTGATCACCGCAGCTCGTTGTTCTATTTGTTGCCAGTTATCAAACTTTAATCCTAAAGGTGCAATAACAAAGATGTCATCTGTTGGTTGCGCCGAGTGACAATTGGCACAATGAGTTTGTATCACATCAAATACTGCTTGTTGCTGCGCACTCAGTTCGATGGCTGGTGCCGGTTCTGACGTATCTACTTTAGGAGCAACAGGTGTGGATACCCAACCTGCAATCACTATCATTCCAATGGCACCAGTTATGAGAATTGAGGGGCGAGAAATACCTATGTGTTTTAGATTGAAATAATGACGTATCCAAGCAGAGACAATACCAATGGCCATCAATACTAACCAAGCATTTTGATGTTGGTAAGTCATAGGATAATGGTTGCTGATCATAATAAATAATAAAGGTAGGGTAAGATAATTGTTGTGCACAGAGCGTAGCTTGGCACCTAATCCCCAACTAGGATCAATCTCGGTTTTATTGGTAACAGCGTCCACCATTAACCTTTGAGCGGGCATAATTTTGAAGAATACATTACCGGCCATAATGGTGCCTATTAACGCACCTACGTGCATAAAGGCTCCTCGACCGCTAAACCAGTGTGTTGCCAAATAACTCGTTGCCGCTAGCAGTATCAAAAACATAATCCCAAACACTTGCGGGTATTTGGCTAGTGGGCTTCGACATGCTGCTTCATAGATAAATAATCCGCCAAAGATCAGGGCTAAACCTCTACTGATTGCCTGGGTAGGCGTTAATTCCATTACTGAGCTATCAATTAAATAAATGGCTGCACCATGGTAATAAACCAAACTAAGTAATAAAAATCCGCTGATCCAAGTGGTATAGGCTTCCCATTTAAACCAGTGTAGTTTTTCTGGTATTACTTCTGGGCCGTATTCATATTTAGATACTTCGTAAAAACCGCCGCCATGCACAGCCCACAAGTCCCCTTTAATGCCTTTTTGTTTTTTCCAATCGGGCGGGGTACGCAAATTATTATCTAACCAGATGAAATAAAACGAGGCGCCTATCCATGCCACGCCTGCTATTACATGGAACCAGCGAAGAAATAACGAAATCCAATCAAGCAACATTAAAGTGCTCCCTTTATTATTTGTGTGTCTGTTTGTGTATTGGCTTGGTAAACGGCCGTACCAGCTACGAAAGTCGCAGTTATGGCTCTATCATCTGCCAACATGCTTAGAGCAAACAGCATGTCTTGTGGTGTACGGTGATGTTCAAAACGTAATGCGCTTAGTACATCAAATTCTGGGTCGAGGATCACAAAGTCAGCATCGGTGCCAGGATTGAGGTTACCAATTGAATCTTCTAGCCCTAATCCCACTGCTGCGCCTTGAGTCATTAAATACAAACCATGCATAGGATCCATTTGGTTGCCCTTGAGTTGGCATATTTTATAGGCTTCGCCCATGGTTTTTAACATACTAAAACTGGTGCCTCCGCCAACATCAGTAGCAAGCATAACGGCTACGTTTTCCTGCTCGGCCTTGGCTAAATCAAATAAGCCGCTACCCAAAAATAGGTTTGAAGTAGGGCAAAAGGCAATGCTTGCTTGGGTTTCTTGTAAGCGTTGCCATTCTGCTTGTTCTAAATGGATACCGTGACCAAAGACTGCGCCTTTTCTAAGTAAACCATAATGATCGTAAACATCGAGATAATTTTTTCGCTCTGGGAATAACTCTTTTACCCAAGCGATTTCATTATGATTTTCTGACAAATGCGTTTGAATAAAAACATCTGGGTATTGCTGCGCTAATTCGCCCAAAGCCTGTAGTTGCTCTGGACTACTAGTAGGCGCAAAACGTGGCGTAATGGCATATTTAAGTCGGCCATTGTTATGCCATTTTTCTATCAGTGCTGCACTGTCTTGTTGTGCGCTTTGTGGGGTATCTTGTAGCCAATCGGGGCAATGTCTATCCATACACACTTTACCGGCAATCAACAGCATATTATGACTGGCTGCTTCCTGGAAAAGTGCATCGGCAGCTTGTTTGTGTACCGACGAATAGACCATGCCAGTGGTGGTGCCATGGCGATGTAATTGCCTAATAAATATCTTGGCTATATGACCCGCGTATTTTGGATCAGCAAACTTGCGTTCTACTGGAAAAGTGTAATCAGTTAGCCAATCAAGTAGCTGTTCGCCAAAACTGGCTAACATTTCAGTCTGTGGAAAGTGTAAATGGCTGTCAATAAAGCCTGGTAACAGTAGTTTTCCTGAGTAATCATGGATAATGGCATCAGGGTATTGATTTATATGGTTTTTATACTCACCAATAAATTCTATTTTTCCATTACGCGTAACCAATAAGCCGTCTTCAAAGTATTGGTAGTCCTGTTTTGGACAGCTACTTTTGTTAGGGAAATGTACTATTGAGGCGCGATAAGCTTGTGTTGTTTTCAATCTGAATTTCTCACTAACTACCACGGTAACTGCTAAAGCCAAAAGGCGAAATGAGCAGAGGTACGTGGTAATGACCGCCGTTTTCAGTCAGCTCAAAGTTTACATCAACAAAGGGGTAAAATGCTTCTTTGTGATGAGAGAGTAGATAATCTTTAGTATAAAAACGTAAGCAATATTGACCTGCGCTAAAGCTAAAATTTGCCCAGTCATTACATCGACCATCATCATCTGTCTGTGCTTCAATCACTTGTCCATTATGGGTGGTTAACACTAGTTTCATATTAGCAGCGGGTTTGCCAAGTGTGGTGTCCAATACATGACTGGAAAGACTGATGCTCATGTTGTTTGTATTCCTTTTTCTAGGCCTTTTTCGAGCCTTAGTAGGGTGATTTTGATTTGTTCTGCTGCTGCCAGTTGTATCTCGGTAGCAGTACTATTGTTGATGCGTTGCATAAGTGCATTTAGCATAGTGTCAGCGCTGAGGCCTGTGGCACAAATAATAAAAATAAAACCGTGTTTAGCCAAATACTTATGATTGGCATCGGCAAGTGATTGTAACGTTTGTTCGCTGGCCTGTGTGGCACCTTGTTGTTCATTACTGGCGATATCTTTAGTAGCGGCGTACTTCTTTCGTAAACTGCTGACATCGCCAATCATAGGGTGGGCTTCAAAGGCAGTCAGTAGATCTTGATTACTAGATCCTAACCACAGTTCTTGAGCGACTTGTTTAACTTGGCATATGTCAGTAAAAGGCCGTGCTTTTGCCATAGCTTCAAACCATTTTGGCGCCGCACAGCAATGACTAAACCACTGCTGAGCCTCAGATACACTTAAGTTATTGATATTATCTAAGGATAACCCTGCTTGTTGATTCATGATTGTGGCTCTGGTTGCTTAACTAGTGTTGCTATAAGTTGTTTGTTATCGCGCCACGCTTGTTTTTTCTGAGCTTGAGTCACATCTTCAGGCTCAAGTAATTGTATGAGCTGTGCGGCCATAGAAACGGCTACCTCTATTGGGCGTTTGCCCGGTATATCCAATAGCCCAACTGGACTGATTAAACGCTGAATGTCTTGCTCTTGAAAATCTTTATGGGCCAATCTTGTTTTAAAACGTCTGGCTTTAGTATCAGAGCCGATCATGCCAACAAAGCTAAGGTCTTTGCGGTTTAGCGCTGCTGTAACAATATCAAAATCGAGTTGGTGATTATGGGTCATGATCATTGTCCAAGCATTGCTTGGCAGCGTGGCTAAGGTATCTGCAGGGGTTTCGCTGAAGACTAATGTCACGTTACTTGGTTGTGCTTGCTTGGCAATGTCATCGAGCATTTCTTGGCGATTATCTATCCAGCTTATTTGTAACGGCAACTGCGCTAATATAGGTACTAATGCTTTTGATACGTGGCCTGCACCATAAATGGCGATATGTTGAGTATGCTCTGTAAACACTTCAAACAATACATTGGTAGCACCACCACAACACTGACCCAATTTACTGGAAAGGGGATAATGCTCAACTTTTTGAGTTGTGGCGTTTTCAAGTAACAAGTTACGGGCTTGTTTTATCACCGCAAACTCCAAATGCCCACCGCCTATGGTGTCAAACTCGCAGTCGTCACATACCAGCATTTTTGTGCCACCATTTCTTGGCGTTGAGCCTGCCGTAGCAAGTAAAGTGACTAATACATAACTTTTGCCTTGTTGCTGACATTGGTGCAGGGCGTCAAACCATGTTTTTGTGGGTAGGCTCATGCTTGTTGCTCCAGCCAAGCCTGTGCTTGTTCTACCGCGTTGTAGACTTTTTCTGGAGTGGCTGGCGGGTGTAGCACAGGATCAATTTGATAATCAGTGATACTGGATATTGCGTCTTTTAATGCACACCAAACCGAATTAGCTAGCATAAACGGCGGTTCACCTACAGCTTTAGAATGATAAATACTGTCTTCGTCGTTGGCTCTAGGATACAAATCCACATTGAATATTTCAGGGGTATCACCAATCGCAGGGATCTTGTAGGTTGCGGGGTTATTGCTGATAAGTTTACCGCTATCGTCCCATAACAATTCTTCGCTGGTTAACCAGCCCATGCCTTGAATAAAACCGCCTTCAATTTGGCCAATATCAATGGCAGGGTTTAGGCTTTTGCCTACATCGTGCAATATATCAACCCTGTTTACTTTGTATTCGCCGGTTAAGGTATCAATAGAAACTTCTGAACAGCTTGCACCATATGCAAAATAGAAAAATGGTCTGCCATTACCTGTTTTGCGATCATAGTGAATTTTGGGCGTTTTATAAAACCCCGATGCAGAAAGAGATACACGGCCAATATAAGCTTGCTGAATTAATTCGTTAAAGGCAATTTGGTGTTCACCTAAGACCACTGTTTGTTCTGTAAAGATCACTTCTTCAGGCTTGCCTTCGACCTGCTGTGCATAAAACTCAGCCAATCTTTGTTTGATGATCAAACAGGCATTTTGTGCGGCTTTTCCGTTCAGATCTGTACTGCTTGAAGCCGCTGTGGGTGAGGTGTTGGGCACTTTATCAGTTCGAGTTGAGGTGATTTCAACATAGGACAAAGGCACGCCAAACTCATTGGCGACGATCTGGCCAATTTTGGTATGTAAACCTTGACCCATTTCGGTACCACCATGATTGATTTGCATACTGCCATCGGTATAGATATGCAGTAACGCACCAGCCTGATTAAGATGTTTAGCTGTAAATGAGATCCCAAACTTCACTGGTGTTAAGGCTAAACCTTTTTTGATGATAGGGCTGTTTTTATTGAACTGGGTAATTTGTTCACGGCGCAACTGGTAATCACATGATGCTTCTAACTTATCAATCAAGTCAGCTAATAAATTGTGCTCGACCTGCATACCATACTGAGTAGTATTTCTGCTGTCTTTGCCATACAAATTGAGTTTACGGATAGCTAAAGGATCTTTACCTAGTTTACGGGCTATCGCATCCATCATGGCTTCGGCGACTATCATACCTTGCGGGCCACCAAACCCCCGATAAGCAGTATGTGACACTTGATTAGTTCGGCACCTATGTCCTTCTACATAACAATCACCCAGAAAATAGCCGTTATCAGCATGGAACATGGCTCTGTCGACTATGGCGTCGGATAAGTCTGGTGAGTGACCACAGTTGCCGTTTATTTCTATTTGAGTGGCTTGGATCAAACCTTGATTATCGGTAGCTACTTTAAATTTGTTTTCAAAAGGATGGCGTTTGCCGGTTGCCATCATGTCTAACATACGTGGTAGACGAATTTTAACTGCTACTTTATTGCGGCTAGCAAATATTGCGGCTAAGCACGCCCATTGTGCGGCTTGGGTTTCTTTACCGCCAAAACCACCGCCCATACGACGCATATCCACCACAACTTTGTGAAGTTTAATATCTAAGACTTCAGCTATCAGTTTTTGTACTTCACTGGGATGTTGGCTGGAAGAATAGACTAACATTCTGTCTTCTTCTTCAGGTATAGCCATAGAGATCTGACCTTCAAGGTACATATGCTCTTGGCCACCAATAATCATTTCACCTTCAATCTGAATCGGGCTTTCGGCATAACTTTTTTGATAGTCCCCACGACGCATAAAGTGTGGTGGGCGTACAAAGTTTTGTTGCTCTTTGGCTTGATCAACGGTCAAACAAGCTGCAGTAGCTGAAATAACAACCTTGGCTTTTAGCGTCGCTTGACGCGCCAAGTTAACACTAGACGCTAAGACCGCAAATATAGGTTGGCTGTGGTACAAGATTTCTGTGCTGGCTAATAGCGGATCACCGGGAAATACTGGGCCTATGTCAGTGTGGCCTGGGATATCTTGCACTGTGATCACGTCTATTACGCCTTCACTCTCCCTAACCTGTGACAAATCTATGGATGTGATTGTGCCACTTGCAACTGAGCTAACACCTACCGCTACATGGTGGATGTTTGCTGCCTCTGGCATGTCGTCAATATAACGCGCTTGACCACTGACCTGTCGCTCGGCACTTTCATGTTTGTGTGATTTGCCAGCGGCTCCTTGAGGTGTGGCATCTAATCTGGGTTGATCAATTAATTTACGCATGACTATTCTCCGCATCTGCAGAGGGAAGATGTACTACTCGGGTTTCGATCTTTTGCGTGCTCTGGTTGGTTTCTAACCAGAATCGTTTCCATAAGTTAGTTAGCATGGTCAATCGATAGGTTTTGCTAGCTCGTACATCATCTAAAGGCGAAAACGCTTGTTTGAGTATATCTCTACCTATTTCAAAGGATTCGCTGCTTGACCATGTCTTACCTTGAAGCTGAGTGTTTAGGGTAGGCACTGATGCAGGGATAGCCGCAACTCCACCAAATCCACAATCTATTTTTTGCACTTTACCATCCACGACTTGTGCATTAAATACCGCACATACTGCAGAAATGTCATCTTCATAACGTTTAGATACTTTATAGGCACGAACAAGGTTTGTGGG
This sequence comes from Paraglaciecola arctica BSs20135, assembly GCF_000314995.1. Lineage (GTDB taxonomy): Bacteria > Pseudomonadota > Gammaproteobacteria > Enterobacterales > Alteromonadaceae > Paraglaciecola > Paraglaciecola arctica. Next base: position 27,691 of record NZ_BAEO01000008.1, read on the forward strand.
CGCAGTGAAGGGGATAAAAATAGATTCTATCCATTCAGATGTTTTTAATGCAGTTTTACGGTAATCCAAAAAGAACTCACTTGCTGCAATTGTCCTTTTTTGCTGGCCGTTGTCTACATGAATAATCGCATTTAGTGCTAACAATGCAGGTGGCATATCACCTATAGGTGATGCATTAGCAACGTTTCCACCTAGACTGGCTTGATTACGAATTGGGGTAGCGGCAAAGCGCCATAATAACTCGGATAACTGTGGGAAATGTTTAAGCAAGCTCGACTCAATTTTACCAAAGGGCAGGGCGGCACCTATTAATAATCCGTGCTGTTGTTCAATAAGTTGGTTTAACTCTGGCATAGCACCTAAAGCGATAAGTTTATCAAAGGATTGCAATTGCTGAGTGACTTGCAAGGCTAGGTCAGTACTGCCTGCAAAGACATTCGCTTTGGGATACTTTGCTTTAGCTGCTGCAAGTTCATGCCTTGACGTGGGCACCAATAAATTGTCGGTACTGATAACTTGATTGTTTATATCATTTAAACGCTGAGCCGTTAGGGTTTCTGATTGTTTAAATTTATCAGATGTTTTGTTTTGGCAGGCACTTAAAGTGGCATCAATAATAGGTCGATAGCCAGTGCAACGGCATAAATTACCTGAGAGTGCTTGGATAACCGTTTCTCTGTCTGGTTGTTGCTCTTGTTGGTACAAAGCAAACATCGACATAATAAAACCTGGAGTACAAAAACCACACTGGGAGCCATGATACTCAACCAAACTTTGCTGCACTGGATGTAACTCTTTTCCATCTGGCAGATGCTCAACGGTAATTAATTGTTTGCCATGTAATGCAGATAAAAATGTCACACAACTGTTTATAGCTCTATATTCAAGTCTATTATCTGTTGAGTTGTGATGTTTAACCACTTCGGCTAAAACCACTGTACAGGCACCACAATCGCCTGAAGCGCAGCCTTCTTTAGTGCCGGTTAATTTTTGTTTTTCGCGCAAATATTCAAGTAAAGTCAAGTCAGCTCTGGCTTGATCTATGGTAGTTATTTCGTCATTAAGCAAAAAGCTGATCATGTTGCGCTCCGATAGCAGGTTCCAGTAAACATATTATCTGACTAGTGATGTGAATTACAATAAAAAGTAGACTAACTGGTCAGGTTTTTATCGATACTATGAAAAAAGAACTTTTACAGGATGATTTTTCCCATAAACTAGGCTTAGTTTATATTTTAGATGTTTCTAATATTTATGTAGAAGCAATTAAAATGCCGACAGCTATAATAATAGTAATATTGTTATAGATATGATGATTCTAGTAATCCCTTAGATTGGATGATATTTTTGTTTTTAGAATTAGAGTTTGTAATGGTTTACACAACGGGAAATTAATTAATAAATGTCTGCTAGTCATAGTTACAAAGAAATCAGCATTGGTGATCTTAACCGCAATAAAATATTAAGCGCCGCAGAAAAAGAGTTTGCATTACACGGCTTTAAAGGCGCTCGAGTTCAGCAAATAGCTGACAGGGCTGCACTACCTAAAACTAATGTGCTGTATTATTTTAAATCTAAAGAATCTTTATATTTAGCTTTATTGGATGATATTTTGCGGTTGTGGAATAGCCGGTTTGATGAGGCTACTGTGGGTGATGATCCTGCTGAAGTGTTAGCCCATTACATTGCGGATAAAATGGAAATCTCTCGTTGTCGACCTGATGCGTCTAAAATGTTTGCACTAGAAATTATCAATGGCGCACCTAATTTAAACAAATTTTTCAAAGACCAACATGCGTCTTGGATGGCTGGACGGGTAGATGTAATCAAACAATGGATTGACCAAGGTAAGTTAGATTCAACTGATCCTCATTATTTATTATTTAATATATGGGCAACCTCACAACATTATGCGGACTTTTCTGTACAAATTAATGAACTCAGAGGCAAACCTATGACTCAAACAGATTTTTCCGAAGCCACCAATAATTTGATCAAGTTAATATTAACGGGCTGCGGATTGTCTGTTCCAAAAGAATTTAGATAAGGTACTCGATGAGACATGCATACCCAAGAGATCTAACTGGTTACGGCCAGTTTCCTCCTCACCCAAAATGGCCTAATAAAGCCAAAATCGCAGTGCAATTTGTACTTAACTACGAAGAAGGCGGTGAAAACTGTGTATTACACGGTGATGAACAATCAGAAACCTTTCTGTCAGAAATTATTGGCGCGCAGGCTTTTCCGGATAGACATTTAAGTATGGAGTCTATGTATGAATACGGCAGTCGTGCTGGCTTTTGGCGCCTCTATAATTTGTTTGTTCGTTATAATTTACCGATTACAGTATTTGGTGTGACTATGGCACTACAACGTAATCCAGAAGCTGTAGCCGCGATGAAAGAAGCAAATTGGGAAATAGCTAGTCACGCTATGCGCTGGATCAATTTTCAAGATATGACCGAAGTCCAAGAAAGGAAAATGATCAACGCTGCAGTGCAACTGCATCAAGCGATTACAGGTAGCAAACCAAGAGGTTGGTATACAGGCAGAACAAGCCCTAATACATTAAAATTGATTGCTGACAGAAGTGATATTTTATATTGCGCTGATTCTTACGCAGATGATTTACCTTATTACGATACTCAGTATTCTGAACCTTTATTAATGGTGCCGTACACCTTAGATACCAACGACATGCGTTTTGCCACACCTCAAGGTTTTAATAGTGGTGAACAATTCTATCAATATCTAAAAGATGCCTTTGATGTGTTGTATGCCGAAGGTGAAACTGCACCCAAGATGTTATCCATTGGTTTACATTGCCGCATTATTGGTCGTCCAGCACGTATGGCAGCTCTACAACGCTTTATAGAATATGTACAGAGTCATGAGCGAGTTTGGTGCTGTACTCGAGAGCAGATAGCATTACATTGGAAGGAGCATTTTCCAGTTTAAAGAATCAGCTAGAAGTTTCAAGTATCGAGCTAAAAATTACAAAAAAGAACCGGTTTAATTAAGTCGGTTTTTTATTGCTTGTAGATTTTTGTAGGTCTATTTTTTTAAGTTAGTAATTAATTTAACGGTGGAAGATGTTTTACACATATCTTTAAGTTTTAATAGGGAGGGCTAGCATTCTCTAAAGCTCTGGCATTATATATTTTCCAGAACTTATGTTGGCTGTAAACTCTTGGTAGCGAATTGGCTTACCCAGTAAAGTGACAACAAATGAAGGCTTTAAAACTATTATCTCAATTCGTGTGTGTGGGTGTGGACGAAGCGAATCAATATACACAGCCACGTCAGTTAGTGGCTCGCTTTAGATATAGTTTCTAGAGCCTTTAAGCGTTTGGTCGGTGTCAAAACTTTAGACCCAGTCTTGTTGCGGGGCTTTTGAAAATGCTATTTTTGTTGAAATTTTTAACTTAGATACTGCAATTTCAGTCTTGATCACAGCAGATTCAACATCTGTTGGCTTCTTTTATGGGCATTGTGACGCCAACGATTATAATCGGTAATATTTTAGGATTGCAGGAACAACTGCCATCATTATAATCAGGCAAAACTCCAGTTGGATTTGGCCCAATGAAATCTAATGGATATCTCTATATCTAACGAAACACATATCACTTTAACGTCAACACAAACACTGCTGCCATTATATAAGCGTTGTTGGTGATGTTTTTATCATTATTCCCTATTACTCTTCTGTTAACCCTAGCTTAACCTCGACCTTGTTATCCTTTTATTAATAGTGGCCTTATGACTCTTTTATTCATGTGTAATACGAATATTAGGTTGTTTTGGTCAGGTACTTTTTATTTAAGTTTTAACGAGGAACGCTTTATTATGAAATCTTCAATCTGCATTGGGGGGTTGCTGTTAACAGCAGCTTTGTTAAGTGCTTGTCAACAAGACAGTGCGCCTATGCAAAGTGCGCCAGTACCTGCAATTTCGTATATTACAGTCGCTACAGCTGAGCATAATATTGATACTAAAATGCAAGGTCGCGTCGTTGCTTCCCGTAGTGCTGAAGTTCGTCCTCAGGTTGGAGGCATAGTGTTACAGCGTGTGTTTGAGGAAGGCAGCACAGTAGAGCAAGGCCAATTGCTTTATCAAATTGATCCTGCAACTTATCAGTCGGCTTATAATGAAGCTAAGGCAAGCTTAAACAGTGCAAAGGCATCACTTGAAACGGCACAATTAAAAAGTGAACGTTATGCTAACTTACTAAAATTTGAAGGGGTTTCTCAACAAGATGCCGATGATGCTCATGCAACTTACCTTGAAGCCAAAGCGGATATCGAGAAATATCAAGCTGCCTTGGCTACAGCATCTATTAATCTAGAATTTACTAAGGTTACTGCGCCTATATCTGGACATATTGGTATTTCTAAGGTGACAGTAGGAGCGTTAGTTTCTGCTGGGCAAAGCACCGCATTGGCCACTATTCGTACATTAGATCCTATCTATGTGGATATGACAAAAAGCAGCAAAGAGTTACTTAAACTGCGAAAAATGATGAATGAAAGTGGGATCACTCAAGGTACTACTGATGTATCTCTTACATTAGAAGATGGCTCCGAGTATGGCTCAGTAGGCCAGCTTAAAATGCAAGAGGTCTCGGTTGATCCGTCCACTGGTTCGGTCACATTACGAGCCGAGTTTCCTAATCCAGACGGCATATTATTACCTGGTATGTTTGCACGTACACGTGTTAATGACGCAGTAGACAAAAATGCCATTTTAGTGCCTCAACAAGGTGTTTACCACGCCGCAACAGGTGAAGCTTATGCTTACGTGATAGATGATAAAAACCTAGTAGAGAAGCGTATTTTAGAAACGACTAATGCCGTTGATAACAAATGGCTGATTGCCAGTGGTTTGTCGGTCAATGATAAATTATTAGTAGAAGGCTCCAGTAAAGTGCGTCCGGGCAGTGAGGTTAAACCTATTGAAGTGAAAATGGACACCAACGGCTCTATGGTTACTCTAACCGAGCCAACAAAAGACACCTCTGCTATGCAAGGGGGAGTGTAATTTATGTTTGCCCGTTTTTTTATCGACCGCCCTGTATTTGCTTGGGTCATTTCAATTATTATAATGCTCACTGGTATTGCATCGATTATGTCGTTGCCGATCGCGCAGTACCCAAGTGTGGCCCCACCCGTAATCAGTGTTAATACAAGTTATACTGGTGCTGATGCCCAAACGGTTGAGAATAGTGTTACCCAAATACTCGAACAACAATTAACTGGCCTAGATGGCTTATTATACTTTTCTTCATCGAGCACATCAGATGGTGCATCGTCAGTCAGTATTACCTTTGAACAAGGTACTGATCCAGATTACGCTCAAGTACAAGTACAAAATAAAGTACAGCAGGTTACGTCGCGCTTTCCTGAATCGGTACAAACTCAAGGGGTAACTGTAACAAAGTCTAATAGTGATTTTTTACTGGTGACTGCGATTTACGATTCTACGGATCAGGTTTCTTCATTTGATATCGCTGATTATATTTCATCTACCATAGAAAATGAGCTGGCTCGAATTAATGGGGTGGGGGACACGCGGGTATTTGGATCAGAGTACGCCATGCGTATCTGGCTAGATCCGACAAAATTGGCTGCATATGAATTAATGCCCTCTGATATTACCAGAGCATTAGCTGCACAGAATGTACAAATACCTGCAGGTAAAATTGGTGCGGTACCCTCTTTAGCTGACCAAGAACTCAATGCCACTGTGACGGCGCAGTCAATGATGTCTACTCCCGAACAGTTTCGTAACATTATCGTGAAATATGATGCAAGCGGCGCCAATGTGCACTTGAGTGATGTTGCGCGAGTTGAAATAGGCAGTGCGAGTTACGATGCTATCCCACGTTTAAATGGCCATCCAGCATCGGGTATTGCCGTCATGCTGTCACCTGGGGCGAATGCTTTAGACACGGCAACTCGGGTAAAAGAGAAAGTGGCCGAGCTTGCTAAAAACTTACCTGATGGTTACAAAGTTACCTTTCCTCGTGACAGTACCGATTTCATTAAAATTTCAATCAGTGAAGTGGTACAAACGCTATTAGAAGCAGTAGTGCTGGTTGTTATAGTGATGTTCCTGTTCTTACAAAATTGGCGAGCGACGTTAATTCCAGCCATTGCTGTACCAGTGGTATTGCTTGGCACATTTGGTGTGTTATCAGCCTTTGGGTTTTCTATCAACACTCTCACCATGTTCGGTATTGTGCTGTCCATTGGTTTATTAGTGGATGATGCCATTGTTGTGGTTGAAAACGTCGAGCGTTTAATGCGCGAGAAAAACTTATCTCCGCGAGATGCAACTATAGAGTCTATGTCAGAAATAAGCAGTGCACTAGTGGGCATTGCAGTGGTGTTATCAGCAGTATTTTTACCTATGGCATTTTTTGGTGGCTCAACAGGTGTAATTTACAAACAATTTTCTGTGGCTATTGTGTCGTCAATGACACTTTCGGTTATTGTTGCGTTAACGCTTAGCCCAATGTTATGCGCTAGCTTACTGACTAAGACTAAACACAACAAAGAAGGCAAAGGTTTTTTTGCTAGATTTAACCGCACGTTTGACCGTATAACCACTTCATATACAGGACATGTAGAACATATCATTACCCGTAAGGTACGTTGGATAATAGTGTACGGCGTTATTATTGGGATATTAGGTTTACTTATAGTGCGTATGCCTACTGGTTTCTTACCCCAAGAAGATCAAGGCAGTACAATGTTCCAAATTGGTTTGCCTTCTGGTGCTTCAATTAAACGAACACGGGCTGTTGCTGAGCAAGTAGAAGAATACCTTTTGACTGAAGAAACAAGAGACGTTGAGCGAGTCTTCTCTATTTCAGGCTTTAATTTTTCTGGCAGCGGACAAAATGCGGGCATGGGGTTTGTAGGATTAAAACCTTGGGATCAACGTACCGACGATGATCAAAGTGCCGACGCATTAATTGGGCGTATGAATAAAAACCTATCTTCTATACGTGATGCAAGTATTTTTGCTATGCAACAACCGGTTATCCGAGGGTTAGGGCAAAGTAATGGCTTTTCCTTTGAATTGCAGGCTGCAACAGGCACTAGTCGTGAAGAGTTAGCCAGTTTGAAAGATGAATTGTTAAATAAGGCAAGACAAAGTGAATTACTCACCAGTATTCGAGAAGGTTCACTGAGTAACACGCCTCAGCTCAAAATTGATATTGATAATGGCAAGGCAACTGCCCTTGGTTTATCGCTGTCGGATGTATCGTCGACCTTAACTTCGGCGTGGGCTGGCTCATATGTGAATGACTTTGTTGACAATGGTCGAGTGAAGAAAGTTTATGTGGAAAGTGAAGCTGAATATCGTTCGAAACCAGAAGATCTAGATGCGTGGCATGTTCGCGGGGTTAATGCCGATGGTGAAACCACCATGACGCCATTTTCAGCATTTAGCTCATCTAGTTGGTCAAGTGCGCCACAAAGCCTATCTCGTTTTAACGGTATTGCCTCTTACTCAATACAAGGTGCTTCGGCTAGCGGTGTTAGTTCTGGCCAAGCCATGGCTGAAATGGAACGTTTAACTGAAGAAGTCGGACAAGGTAAGTTAAGTTATGCGTGGAGTGGTTTGTCTTACCAAGAGAAACTCTCGAGTGGGCAATCAAGTGCACTTTACGCCATCTCTATTTTGGTTGTGTTCTTAGCGCTTGCAGCGTTATATGAAAGTTGGTCAGTACCGTTTTCAGTTATTATGGTTATTCCGTTAGGTTTAGTAGGAGCGGCACTTGCGAGCTCAATGCGCGGGTTAGAAAATGATATCTATTTTCAGGTGGCGTTGCTGACAACTATTGGCCTGGCATCGAAAAATGCGATCTTAATCGTTGAATTTGCTGAGACGTCCTATCAGAAAGGTGCGTCATTGGTAGGTTCTGCACTAGAAGCTGCAAAACTACGTTTACGTCCAATTATTATGACCTCCTTAGCATTTATGTTTGGTACCTTACCCTTGGCATTATCGTCTGGTGCAGGTGCAAACAGCCGTATTTCAATTGGTACAGGCATTGTTGGTGGTACATTAACCGCAACAATTTTAGGTATTTTCTTAGTACCTATGTTTTTTGTGTTAATTCGCGGCATATTCCCCAAAAGGCGCCCTGTTTATGATGTTGAGCCAACTATCAGGGAGAATGCCCATGATTAATTTGTCTCATACTGTGTTCAGAACTAGATTACTACCTATTACTTGTGCCTTGATGTTGGCAGGTTGTAGTACTTTAGCGCCGGATTATTCTCGTTCTGAATTACCTGTACCTAATGAATGGGATAATCAACCCAGTGACAAAACTCAAGGTTTGTCTGACCAGCAAGCTATGCAAGTTCCATGGCAAAGTTTTATAAAAGAGCCGCGTTTAGTTCAGGTCATCGAACTGGCACTAAGTAGCAACAGAAGTTTGCGGCAAACCCTTGCTGATGTCGAAGCGGCGCGTGCCTCCTACCGTATTCAAAAAGCGGATTTATATCCGAATTTAAATGCTGGGCTAAGTGGTAATCGTACTAAATCGTCATCTGGGAATATTGCCACCACTTATGAAGCCGAGGCTGGCTTAAGTGGTTATGAAATAGATTTGTTTGGAAAAAACCGCAGTCTTAATACCGTGCAAATGGAAGCATATTTAGCCAGCGAAGAAACTGCCAAAGCAACAAAAATCACTCTCATCGGAGAAATAGCTAATGCTTGGTTAACCTTAGCGGCAGATAAAAATAGACTTGGTTTAGCGCAAGAAACCGCCACAAACAGTCAAAAAACCATGGAAATCACTAAAAAACGTTTGGAACTAGGGGTTGACTCAAGAATAGATTTGGCCAGTGCTGAAACGGTTTATTATAATGCTCGTTCAAATATTGCCAGTTATACAACGCAAGTAGCGCAAGATCTCAATGCATTAAAATTACTGGTGGGTGAGAAATTTGATGACAACTTATTGCCAGAAGCATTACCTGAAAGCGAAAGCTTAGTGAATGATGTGCCCGCAGGTTTATCTTCAGAAGTGTTATTGCAGCGCCCTGATGTATTGGCGGCCGAGCATAACCTAAAATCGGCGAATGCAAATATTGGAGTGGCTAGAGCTGCGTTTTTTCCTACCTTGTCGTTAACTGCAACCGGGGGTCTAGCTAGTTCGGTCTTGTCTGACATCTTTAGTGGCGGCGCTAGCTCTATATGGACCATAGCCCCTAGTTTAACCCTACCGATTTTTGATGGTGGTGCGAACGATGCAAATTTGGCTTATAGCCAGGCACAGCAACGTAAATATCTGGCGGCCTATGAATATGCGATCCAAAGTGCGTTCTCTGAAGTTACTAACGCACTTGCACGCAGAGCGACTATCCAACAACAGTTACACGCCCAAGAAGCATTAGTGACTGCTGCGAGTCGCAGTTACGAATTGTCTTTAGCACGTTATAAAGGTGGAGTGGATAGTTTTCAAAATGCGCTACAAGCTCAGCGTACTATGTACAGTGCAAGACAATCACTTATTACTACAAGATTGACGGATCTGGATAACCGCATTACTTTGTATCGAGTATTAGGTGGCGGACTAGCAGAAAGTAAATTGCTACAAAGTGAAGGCTGAGCTTGTATTTATTATGGTACGCAATCCATGCACTATTTTAGACCATAAGGTCAATTGGAATATATCAAAATGATGAATGTATTATTGGTTGAAGATGATATTGATCTTGCTACTACCATAGTTGATTATCTCGAAATTGAGTCAATTGAGTGTGACCATGCGAGTAATGGGCTAATGGGGTTAAGTTTAATCGAAAGTAACCATTACCAAATGATAATACTCGATATCAATATGCCAAAAATGGATGGATTAACCCTATGTAATACATTACGTGATAGGGGCCTAGACATTCCCATTCTTATGCTTACCGCACGGGATACGCTCGAAAATAAATTGCAAGGGTTTGCTGCCGGTAGCGATGATTATCTAACCAAACCTTTTGCCATGAAGGAACTAGTGGCTCGTGTCCAAGTACTTGCTAAACGACGCAGTGGAGAAGTAAAACGTTTAGCATTAGGTGAATTAACACTTGATTTAAACCAGCACGCTGCACTTATAAAACACAAAACCTTGAAGCTTTCGCCTATCGCTTTTAAATTGTTAGAGGCGTTAGTGCGGGTAAGTCCTCAAGCGCTGAGTCGTCAGCAAATTATGCAAACTGTTTGGGGGGATGAACAACCCGACAGTAATAGCCTCAAAGTCCATATTTATCATTTGCGAAAGATACTTGAAACAGCAACGACCAGCATTAAGTTGCAAACGGTGTCTGGTGTAGGTTTTGCTATCAAAGAAGATATTGAAGGAGCGTTATAGTGAAGATTAGGCTTAGCCTTAGACTGTATTTTTTTCTCAGTGTGTTGTTGCTTGGTTCAATTATGGCCATTGGTTTTTCTTTATTAAGTGTTCAATACTATATTGATGGGCTAGATAAAGGAATAAGCGTAGTTATGCGAGATCTTGCTAAAACAATTGACGTTGAGGAAGGGCAACCAAAAAATATTGCGGGTTTTGACGTATCGAACAGTTGGCAAGATACTCCTGATATTATTCAGCAACGTTTTATATCACCACCCACTGAGGCAGGGCAACTTCATAAAATAAGAGAGCAGTCTTCTATTTTTTCTGTACCTGAAAATATATATTTTGTGGTTTTGTTTTATAGCCCTCAAGGCGAAAAAAGATTTGTATCGAGGGCTTTTCTAGAAAAAGACCGACCTGTTACCGTCGATTCATCCGCTCCAGCTAAACGTTTGTATTTGATATTTTTTACGGCGATTGCAGCCATTGTTTTGTTTACTTTCTTTTTGGTAATGATAATGCAAAGAATAGCTAAACCGATTGAATATTTAAAAGAGTGGGCTAAATCACTAAACCAAAATAACCTGCAAAAGCCACTTCCCGATTTCACGTACAACGAATTAAATATGTTAGCTTCTTTGTTGCAAAGTAGTTTATTTTCAGCTCATCAAAGTTTGCAGCGTGAACAACATTTTTTAAGTTACGCAAGTCACGAACTGCGTACACCTATTGCAGTTATTCGTAGCAATGTCGACTTATTGCAACGTCTAAGTGAAAAAACACCTCTATGTGAAAAACAGCAACTCACTTTACAGCGAATTCAACGAGCTGGTTTAACCATGAGTAACTTAACAGACACCTTACTTTGGCTTAGCCGCAATGACGATCAAGAGGTTTCACGAGAACCAATAAATCTCCATGAAAAAATTAAACAATTATGTGCGGACCTCGATTATTTACTTAACGCTAAAAACGTTAAAGTTAATATAGATAGTGAGGACTTTGAGGTAAATGTAGAAGCTACCGCCTGCCATATTGTATTAAGCAACCTTATTCGAAATGCTTATCAACATACACAACATGGTCAAGTATTTATTAAACAGCAGGGGAGTCGTGTCACTATTATTAACTGTAATGACAATGATGATATTACAACGCCCATTTCTGAAAAAGATGTTAAACAAGCTGCTTTTGGTTGTGGTTATGGTTTAGGTTTACAGCTTAGTGAAAAAATTATTAAGCGTCACGGATGGTGTTATGAAATAGCTGATGATCATGGACGTTATCAAGTAACGGTTGATTTTAAAGTTAAATAATAAGGCAGAATATGTTTTTTGAAGATTATCAGCCGGGTCAAACATCCCAATTTGGCGTTTACCAGGTTACCGAAGAAGAAATTATAGAGTTTGCCACCAAGTTTGATCCGCAGTTCTTTCATTTAGATAATGAGGCCGCGAAACATTCTCTGTTTGGGGGAATATGTGCAAGTGGATGGCATACAGCGTCAATGTTCATGCGCATGTTGATCGATAACCTACCTGAAAAACATGGTTCACTGGGTTCGCCGGGGATCAATAATATCAAATGGTTAAAACCTGTATATCCAGGATATATTCTAAGTGTAAATAGTCGTGTGAGTCATTGTAGATTGACTAAGAGTAAACCCGGAGTTGGCTTGATTTGTGTTAATTATGAGATTGTTAATCAGGATGATCTGATAGTTATGACCTTAGAATCGAATGCTTTTATTAGGTGCAGGGATGGCTAAGCATTCAAATTTGGAAGATCATAAACGTTGTTAATTCACGATAATTAACTAATGTTAGGTTAAGTTCTAATGTCAATATCAGGGTAGTAAGCTTGAATAAAGACACCTTCATTATTTTGGCTTTTCTTGGCGTCGTTGCAAGTGTTAGTTATTATGCATTAAAAAAGCCTGAGCAAGTGCTCGAAAAACCTCATAAACAGTTACCTGTTCAAACTGTCAATTATCTTCAACCTGGTATTTCAATTTCTAGCAGTTTATATATTAAGGCGCTCTTAGAGAGTGTTATGAGTATAACTGAGCCTGAATATGGCCCATATGAAATTAACATTATCGCTTCTTACCTTGCCCTGCCGCGTAAAAGGAAAGAAATGATTAAAGGAGATAATATTAATTTAATTTGGACTACTGAAGATATCAACACAATCAAAGAGCTAATTAAAGTTCCTTTTCATACTATGAAAGGTGTTCTTGGTTATCGAGCTATGATTATACAAGCTGATAGACAAGATGAATTTAGTAAAATTACTAATTTAGAAGAACTACAACTTATGAAACCTGGCCAAGTTAAGTTTTGGTCAGATACTTATATATATAAAAGTAATAATTTTAACGTTGTTACCTCACGCAAAATGTTTTCCCTTTTCCCTATGTTAGAAAGTAACAGATTTGATTTTTTACCACTTGGTATAAGTGAAATAAACCAAGAATATTTATCAATTAGACAAAAATACCCTTCTTTAGCCATAGAAACAGATTTGCTTATTAAATATTCGCTACATATGTTCTTAATGGTTAGTCCTAATGAACCAATTCTCGCAGAACGTTTATTAAAAGGTCTTTTAGAAATCGAAAAAAGTGGGGAATTTGATAGAATTTTTAACGAGTTTATTCAACCTGAAATGAACAAGATACAAATTCAGAATCGAAGAATAATAGAGCTTGAAAGTCCTTGATACTTTTAAGATTTAAATCACTAAAAATGAATCAAAAGCTAAAGAAGAGTCAAACAAAAGGGCCTAATTAAAATTAAGTCCTTTTGTTATATCAGATAAATAAATTTAAAATATTGCGAAGCTCGAAGCTATTTCAAATCAAATACATATCTCAATATAAATACTGCGGCCATGATATAGGTAATGGTAGTCACTTGTTTGTAGCGCCCAGTGCCGACCATAATGCCTACGTATGTAATAAATCCAAGGGCGATACCTTCACTAATACTGAACGTCAGTGGCATTGCGAGTAGGGCAACAGTCGCAGTCGCTAGGGCTGTGAGATCATCAAAATCTAGTTGCCTAAATGAGTCCATCATTAATATACCCACCATGATTAGCGCGGGCGTGGTGGCCATCAATGGGATGACTTTCATCAGAGGGGTGAGGAATAATGCCAAGATAAAACACAGTGCAACAAACACTGATGTAAGTCCTGTTCTACCGCCTGCGGACACTCCTGCAGCGGATTCGACATAAGATGTTACGGGTGAAGTACCTATAGTGGCACCTACAACACTAGCTAGTGCATCTGCCGACATTGCTTTGCCCATTTTAGGTAATTCACCTTTCTCATCTAACAAATTAGCGCGACGTGATACACCAATTAAGGTACCTATGGTATCGAACATATTGACAAACAATAGCGCAAAAATCAGATCCCATGTTTCTGCGAAATATTTGATGGGATACATAATATCCATGGCAAAAAAAGTGGTGTTTATATTATCAGGCAGACCTATAAACTCACTGGTATGTTGGGTTAAATAGCCGTCGCCAACTGGAATAAATGCGCCGATTAAGCTTAGGGTAATGACAGAAATAAGTATGGCCCCAGTCACTTTTCTAATCACCAATACTATAGTTAATATGATCCCAGCGAGTGCGAGTAAAGTGGAAGGTTCAGATAAGTCACCAATAGATACAAAAGTGGCTGGATTATCGATGACCAGTCCCGCATTTTTAAGACCGATAAAAGCGATAAACAACCCTATACCACACTGGACTCCGATTTTTAATGCCGCAGGAATGGCTTTGGCTATTTTGGTTCTAACACCTGTTAAAGATAACAACAAAAATAGTATGCCATTCCAAAATACTATGCCTAAAGCCGCATCCCAAGGAATTTCTCGTGTTAAACAAATAGTAAATGCGAAGAAGGCATTTAATCCCATGCCAGGCGCCATGGCGATAGGGTAATTGGTCATAAAGGCCATCAATAATGTGCCTAAACAAGCAGCGATTGCTGTGACTGTTATTAGCCCTTCGATTGGCATGCCACCTGCACTTAATATACTAGGGTTAACTACTAACACATAAGACATGGCAGCAAAGGTGGTTAAACCGGCAATAAATTCAGTTTTTAGGTTGGTACCTTTTTCTTTTAATTTAAAAAAGTGTTCAAGAAAATTAGACATGTTTATCGCTCTGGTTTGTTTGCGCAACGCAATTCTTGTAATTAGTAAAATCTAGTGCAAAATACTGACCAACTAGTCAAGCATTGGTTTGATTTATGCTAATAGAATAAATTAATCACAGATTTTATATAAATCAGCATCAATAATGCGGTTTAAGAATTTGATTCTACAAGATAATGTAGACAGGTTGAGATTAATTATAAATTTTCTGCACCAAAAGTGAGAAATTATGTTCTATGTTAGGGTGTGCAGATGATGTACATCAGTTGTTGAAGTGAAGTGAGCGAGAAATGAATAAAAATGAATTAAAAAAATGGGTCTCAGTCTTACCAAAAGTTGAACTGCATTTACATATTGAAGGTTCACTCGAACCTGAATTAATGATGACCTTAGCCAAAAAACATCAAATCAAATTACCTTATGCAAACATCGAAGAAGTAAAAAGTGCCTATAATTTTGATAATTTACAAAGCTTTTTAGACCTGTATTATTTGGGCGCGTCGGTACTTAAAGACGAAGATGATTTTTATCAGTTGATGTGGAATTATTTACTTAAATGCAAAGAAGATAATGTTGTGCACGTTGAAATTATGTTCGACCCGCAAACCCATACTGAACGTGGTATTGGATTTGATGTGTTTATGCCAGGTTTTAAACGAGCAATACAACAAGCACAGCAACAATGGGGCCAATCTTGTTTATTGATTATGTCTTTCTTAAGGCATTTAACCGAACAAAGTGCTATTGAAACCTTACAAGCTTCTACAGCTTATCTAAAGGATATAATTGCCGTAGGACTGGATAGTGGTGAGCTAGGTAATCCTCCTGAAAAATTTACTCAAGTGTTTAAAATGGCCAAAGAACTGGGTTTGAAACGAGTGGCCCATGCTGGAGAAGAAGGCCCCGCTGATTATATCTGGGGGGCGATAAATGCTTTAGACGTGCATCGTATTGATCATGGTGTGCGCAGTATTGATGATCCACAATTGATAGCGCATCTTATTGATTCGCAACATCCTTTAACCGTTTGTCCTTTGTCGAATACTAAATTAAAAGTGTTCGATCATATGCAAGAGCATAATATATTAACACTATTAGATTTAGGCTTAATGGTCACAGTTAATGCCGATGATCCTAGTTATTTTGGTGGTTATTTGAATGATAATTACCATGCCTTGATTGATCATTTACCTATAGAGAAACATCATTTAGAACAGTTAGTAAAAAATAGTTTTAACGCTAGTTTTATGACTACAGAACATAAACAAAAGTGGCTCGGAGAGTTTAATAGCGGCTAAAACACTTTCTTATTTATTGTCTGCTATTTGCACATTGTCCACACTTTATCCGCAGATTCTAAGCGTAACTTGAGGGGGGGATATTTGTATTGAAACAAGTGTTTGTTCCTATACTTTGGGTAATAAGTTGTAAAAAGGCAGTTACTTTCACAAAAAACAGCGCAAGAAAACAGGAATTACGATTTATACATTTAGGTCGTAATTTAAGAGAAACGGTCCTGTGAGCCGTTTCTTTATCAATAAGATATTCAGACTATCACTTATGTTGCGATGCCATAGCAACAACAAGTTGCAGAGCTTGGTCTTTATTAAACCCGCTTTCGATTAGTGCTTCATAATGTTTACGAAGTAATTCTGCTTGAGCCTTCACTAATTTTGGTTCACTTAATGCCATGGTTTGATTAAGTAATTGTTCTGATAATTGTTGGTTCATAAAATTAAGCGATTTTTTCTCTTGTGCGTTAATACTGCCAACAAAAAAAGCAATAATTGCGACAACTGCTATACAGAGGTTTTTCATATTGGTTACTCAACATAATTAGATTATTTGCAATTCCAGTAGGAGTCTTATTGCTTTATAAAGTTCATCAGTTATTCACGGCTAAGTTCAGTAACTAATTGTTTATACTTAGGAAATTTCTTTAATAACATAGACTTGTCACCCAGTTTCATATCTGAATATTCAAATCCTGGTGCTACTGCTTCACCAATCAGTCCGTACCCATATTTCCCATCAGTTGGAATTTTTGAGGCCTTCCAAGTACCGCCTTTTACCATCATTTGCATTTGATGCCCTTTAGTTGGGTCTGGACCTAATATGGTTTTTTGCAAACTACCGTCTGTCTTTAGCATATAGTAGGTAATAGGATCGCCCATATGAAAATAATGCATGATATCTGATTGATTCATATGAAAATGACCAATAGGGGACTTGGCACTTAGTAGATAATAGATGCTGGTCATGGTGACTCTATCCCCATTTTTAGTGGCAATAGTCGGCCTATGATCTGCCTTAAAGGTTTGACGAAAATAGCCCCCTTCAACATGGGCTTCAAGGTCCAGCGCTTCAGCTAATTGTTCTGCAGTTAAAATTTTATCGTTATTTTTGATAGTGGACAATTTATCAATTGTAGCTGCATTTTTGCTGTTTTCAGTGACAGCTTGCTGCTTAACATTATCTACACTAGCGTCTACTTGGTAAGGCATAGTGGTTTTATAAACAGACCAATTACTTGTCAGTGTGTTAACTACCTTACTACCTACAATATAAGCCGATTCAACAGCTGATTGCATGCCTACGTATCCCTTCTTTTGAATTTTAATATTATCAGCTGCACTTAAGGCGTCTTGTGGTTGGCTGTAGTTACTTGCAGTTCGTAAAACCATAAAACGGTTTTTGTCTGCCTTTCCTGCTTTGTGTAAATAACTCAATGCCTGATATGTGCCTGTATCTTCCATTCCAGAGGTGACAAAATTACCCTTGCCCTGAGTCCAATAAGACACCCAATCATTAGCCCACTGATTCAACAGTTTGCCGTGCCAATAAGTTGATGCAGCCAAATGATCCCCTTTTAAAACTAAAGGTGGTTTTTGTGCATTTGGATAATTTATGTATTGTTCTCTAAAGGTTTTCATCGGCGGGTAATCATTAAGCTTTTCATCTTGGGTTAATTCAAAAGCCCAATCGGCTAAATTGGCATTAATTTTATAGACCTCACCATTAACATTTTTATCCGGGTTACTTACTGTTGCCTCTGAGTATGGTTGAGTAGCAAATAAGGGAAAATATCCTGTTGTCCAATCACTCGGTATTTCTCTGGCGTCTATTTCATGGGACAAGTCACCATCTACTAACCATGTTGCCCAAACTGCTGAACCAATGGAACCATTTGCGGGATCTATTCCGGCTATCCCTGCCACTAACCAATAGGCGTGAGTGAGGTCAAAACGAGGATCTAGACCTAATGCAATAACGGCCGCGGTTGCGCGTGCTGTGCCCATGCCAGTTACCACACCTAAAACACCAGTATCAGCATTAAAAAACAGGTCATGGTGTCCATGTACCAATGGATACTTTACATCTAATTTTTGGCCTTGTTTCCATAACTGGAATTCACCTGCTTTGTCACCCTGATCTTCACCTATTTCAAACATAGTCAGGACCACTACTTTAACTTCAATAGGTTTTTTATTTTTTAATGAATCGGTATTTTCAACAACGGACTTTACTGCCGAACAACTCATTAACAATAAACTTATAAGGGCTATTATTTGCACTCGATAGACCAACTTCATCTTCTCTCCCAAAGGAATTTATTTCCATTCATCACATAATAAAAAAACGAGGTATGAAAATCATACCTCGTTTTGATTTCTAACTGCTATGTAAGTTAAAACTTATAATTTACTGTAGCTTGGAAATGACGAGGTAATTCTGGCAAAACCACTGAACTCCCAAATAAATCTGGGAAGTTAGAACGGAAGTAGGTTTCATCAGTTAAGTTCTTTATATTCAAACTTGCTGACCAAACATCTGCTTCATACCTTATACCTGCATTAACCAAAGTATAAGCAGGTAATAAGACAGCTTGTGAATAACCTGAATATGCAGAATCTACATCTACAATACTGGCGTTAACAATAAAACCATTTTGGAAGTCATAGGTACCTGTCAATGTGTAAATGTTTTCTGGGATACCGGCTTTAAGACCTTCAGGGTTATTACTAGTTGTGGCATTTCCGATAGCGACACCACCAAAAACAAGAGAAGGATCAAGCAAAGGCATATCTTCAGCACCAAAGAAACCAAATTGGTATCCATCTTCAATAGCCGTTAAGTTTTTAACTTTAACATTGGTATACCCAGCTGTTATAACTAAGGCATCACTGACTACCCAACGTAATTCAAACTCAGTTCCTTTAGTTTCCGTGACGTTATTGAGTGTGGTTGATTGTGCTTTAGTATCAGTACGTTCTTGCTCATAATTAGCAATGGCAAAATATAGTGTGTCATCTAAGAATGAACCTTTTACACCGAATTCAAACAAAGTAGATTTGTCAAAAACACCACCAGAATAAATGGCCCCAGTTTTAATTTCAGCGCCCTGACCAACGATGATAGTTGATTGCTCCGCTGCTGTAATATAAGGAATTAATCCAAACTCAAATTTGTAAGAGATACTGGTATTCCAAGATACACCACTTACATCATCTTCAGCGCTAACGGGAGCTGAAATATCGGCAGCAGTATAATTGACTGGATCTGCGCCAAAATCATTTAGCAGATATTTGCCATCCTCCGACACAATAACAAAGCCTGAGCCGTAATCGCCTAGAAATAATTTATCAACATCTGTATTGCTTTCCATATCAAAAGTGTCATAGCGCACTCCCAAGACTATATTTAAACCCCAGTCCCAGGTTAAATCGACCATGGCACCAAAACCTAAGTCTAAATAATTGCCTTGGTACCACTCGGTATAATCATCATCAATAGTGGTCGCTAATAGACGCCTGTCAAGAGCACCTGAAGCCATAGTTAGATCACGACGGTCAAAATACTCGTCCTTCCAATCTTCACCATGTTCAAAATCTATGTAGCGCAATGAAGGTGAGATTTGTACTTGAGCCAAAAGGCTGTTTACCTCAAATTCTGTTGAAAATACTATCTTATCTTCAAACACAAAACTGTCATGATACTGCGAAAAACCGTACGCATTTTCATTCATGTTCTCATAACCTTCATAGAACATTTGGTTTTTGATTTCCCAACCATTGTCGGTGTAATAAAACACATCAAAGTATAGGGTTTGAACTGTATTTAATAATTTATCATCAGCTGCTACTAGGACTTGACTACCTTTTAACGTTGTTTCACCAACATTTTCCAAAGCCATAATCGCTGGGATCAGATCTGCTGTAGTCTCATTCATTGGTACTTGCCAAATGAATGGATTAACATTTACAGCCCCATATTCTTGGTGGGAAATCGACCCATCACCACTAGTGTCTAAGGGCTGAGCAGTACCAGTAATATAAGTGCCGTTGTCAACTAAGTCTTGGGTTAAACGGTTCCAACCAGCAACTTGGTTGCCATCATAGTCATGATACATACCACCAAATTCAACACGTAAATTATCAGTAATATCTATGTTAAATGAAGCTTGTAAAACTGTTTGATCGGTTCCTGTATTTTCATAATAACTACCAGAGTTTTCGACTTCACCATAAAAGTAAAAGCCCATATCTTTATCACCAATACTAGCCGGACCACCGATTTCAGCGGTCATCACACTTTTGTCCCAACTACCTGTGGTATATGAAAAAGCCCCTTCATTTTTTTCTAGGTATTGACCACCACTAGCACGAGCTGACTTAGGGTTAAAGTTAAGGTAGCCACCTATTTTTGCAGGACCATAAATTGGCGATGCAGGGCCTCGCACAATATCTATTCGGCTTGAAGCACCGATAGGAGTCGGGTAGTTACCTGGGTTGTCTAAACGTTTAACCCCACGAAAATAAGTTTCCCCTGGTGTTCCACGTACATCTAATGAACCGGCCACACCGAAAAATGATTGGGTAAATACGCCGGGTGAAAAAGCAACTAATTCATCAATGTCACTAACGCTAAAACGTTCTAGTTGTTCTTCACTGATAGTTGAGGCTGAACGAGGAGTTTCTAGAATTGATTTTCCAAAACCAAAAACGGCTTCAACATCTTGTCCGGGTAAACTGCCCAAGGAGCCGGTTACTTCAATACGCTCTAAATTTTTTTCTTCAATTTCTTGCGCCATGGCTTGTAGCGGTAAGAAGGTGGCTAGTCCAATAGCTACTGCTTTCGCAAGTGGGTTTGATATAAAGGTTTTGTTTGTCATTTTTGTGTTCCCGAGATAGTAGCTTTGCTATGTGCTGTATTAGATTCTATGGTCTATTCAGCGTACTGATTTAATTATTCATTATTCATCTTGTATTTATTTTGCACGAACGGTGCCAATGACTTATCCAAATGGTCTGGTTTTAAAAGTATTTATTAAATCATTGAAAAAACTAGTTATTTTATAAAGTAGAATATAATCTCTGGTTGATTTATTACTCTTATCATTAACGAATTTAATTTGCCGCGCACAAAGTTAATTCTTTTGGCATTCGAGTGCACCTTTGGGGTGCTTATTATTACTTAACTATCGATGGCGATTTTTGGTTTAATGCCTGAGGGCACTAATTCAACAATTTTATTGTCTTTAATAACTAAGCCGTTACCAGGGTTTTGAGCATTAGCTGTAAATATCGCGGCGGATGACTTAAGCCATAAGGTTTGGTTTAGCAAAGAAAATATTTGAGCAACCAGTTAATATTGACTCTTTTATCGCGAAGGTATTGAAAGTTTGAGTATTATTGAATATTACTAGTTACTCTTTGAGTGTAATTGAAGTTGTGTACTGGGTATTAGCAATGGATTGGTGCGAAGGATAGTACAATGTAGAGAAAAAACCAGCCCCAAATAGACGTCTCAAAACCTGTCTTTATTAAGGAATAAATAATGTTGCCAGAATCCAATATGGTTAGCAGCCAATGGCTAAAAACTAATATCGAACAGCCTAAACTAATAGTGTTGTTCACCCAAATGGACGATCCGGTTACAGGGAAATCCGATAGCAAACCTGTTGGCTATATACCTAATTCAATATTTTTTGACTTTGAAAACGTGTTTTGTGATGCAGATTCAAACTTGCCTCACACTATGCCCAGTGCAACCAATTTTACTTTAGGTGTCCAAAAATTAGGCATAGATAACGATAGTTTAATTGTGATTTATGATAACAAAGGAATCTATAGTGCCCCTAGAGTTTGGTGGATGTTTAAATCTATGGGTCATCACAATGTTTATGTACTTAACGGTGGCTTGCCGAATTGGTTAAACCAGAAATTGCCGACAGTGCCTCAACTAGTTTCTCCAAGAAAACTAGGGGCATTCCAAGCCCATTACAATAGTCATTGTTTTATAAGTGCTGAAAATGTAATCCAGCAATTGAGCAGTATTTCTGTAGTAGACGCTAGAAGTGCAGGGCGCTTTAACGGTACACAACCAGAACCTCGCAAAGGTTTGCGCTCAGGTCATATTCCCACATCAATTAATTTACCTTTTTCAGTTTGTATCGAAGACACGGAATTAAAACCTCTTGAAGAGCTAAAAGTAATATTTTCCGAATTGGGACTAACTTTTGACAGAAGTTTAGTTTTTAGCTGTGGCTCAGGTGTTACCGCTTGTATTTTGGCTTTGGCGGCCACTGAAATAGGATTTAAAAAGGTAGCAGTTTATGATGGTTCGTGGAGTGAATGGGGTGCTAGAACCGACTTGGCGGTAGAGTTGTAATCAATAAAAAGTCCGCAATGCCATTTGGTATTGCGGACTTTTTAACTAAATATAAGATTTAGTTCGTTTCGTCTTCGTTTTTTACTTCTAATTCCAAATGTGACAAAAATCCATCTTGGTTAACGTCAAGATCTGCAAAAAGAGCACTTAAAGTACTGTCTACTTTTGCTTCGTCTATACTGATTAGACCATCTTTGTCTATATCTAGTGGATGAACAGTCATTTCTTCAGACGCGGCTATTACATTAAGTGATGCGAATGTAATGATTGATGCTAATAGTAATTTTTTCATAATGTTCTTCCTTTAAATATCAAATTAAAATAGTAAATTTAAGAGAGAAGTTGTTTCCGGTTTATTACAACTTCACTCTTAGTTTGCATACAAAAATTATTGGTTTTCTAACTCACTAGGTGACAAGTAACCATCTTTATTAGTATCTAGTTCAGCAAACATTGCCGCTAACGAAGCATCTTGTGCAGCTTCTTCAATGCTAATTCGGCCATCGTTGTCAGAATCTAGTTTAGCTATTAAGTCTTCTTCAGCGATTAATGCCATAGAGGCGAACGTCAGCACGACCAGTGGGATTAATTTTTTCATACATTGACTCCTTTTTGTCTAAGTCTAAAAATGACAAAGTTAAGATAAATAGCAAACTGCTTTAATTAACTGTTTGCTGCTAATACTTTTACTAAAATTGTTAAGTAAAGATATTAATAAGTATGGAGGAGGTCTACTTAAGTGTTACTACTACCACCTTACTTACAATAGCTATTACAAGTGTCGTGCCAATAATATAAATTGCCATTAAAACAATAACTTATGGTTTTTGTTGGAGGTATCGTAGGGAATGTTAAAATTTTTACTGTTAAAGTGTCTTATGGTACAGACAGTTATTGATCGGGATGAATAATACTCTTAAAAATCAAAGGGATAAGGTGAGGCTTATGTGCTACATAAGCCTCAGGAGGGCTATTTTATAAGGCTTGTAGGCGTTAGGTTCTAATATTAGATATCCACATGGATTGGTAAGGTGTCAGTTGGTATTCAATATCTTCCATACTCATTGTATGACCACTGATAAGATCAAACCAAATGTCGGTACCAATTAAGTTCATATCACTTAACCTCAGGTTTTGTGGTTCGTCAGTGACATTGAATATGCAAAAAATACTTTGACTTCTATCCATACTTTGTCGCCAAAAACCAAATATATGATCGCCTAATTGCAAAGTAAATTGGGTGGCACTTGGGTGAAATGCCGCTTGCTCTTTACGGATGTTGAGCAGTTTTATCATTCTATCGTGCACTTTAGCATTTTGGCTAAAGGGTGAGGCTAGCTGTTCTTGTAACTTTGTATAGTCCCATTTATGCCTGTTAATAGAGCGGTTTTGACTGGTATTTTTAACTTTTTCATAATCATTGCCGGTACCAAGTAAGCTATGAATATAAATCCCTGGGATACCTTCTAATCCGAACATTATGCTATGGGCACATATAAATCTTTCTAGCCCCCATTTGTCGGTGCCTTTTACAGTACCTTGCAGCGCATCGTAAAGGGCTATATTAATTTCATAAGCTTTTTGTTTGCCATCTTCAGAGGTGCGCCATGAAATTCTGCCTCCAAAGTTTTGCATGGTATTCACTAGGTCTGTGAGTTCATGATCTTGCAGAAGTCCTTCTGCGGGTCTTAATCCAATGCCATCATGGGAGGCGATAAAATTAAAAAAGAAAGTGCCGTTTTGTGCGGGTGGCATACTTCCCAACCAAGCCTTAAGGTGTTTACAAGAGCCTGTAACCAAAGTGTTGACTAACAGTGGTGGTAATGAAAAGTTATATATTCCGTGGGCTTCGTTTGCATTGCCAAAGTATGTAAGGTTTTGTCTGTTGGGAATATTGGTTTCGGTAATGATGACCGCGTCACTTACGGCATGTTCAATTAAGGTGCGTAACAAACGCACTACCTCATGAGTTTGTTCAAGGTTAATACAAGAAGTACCCATTTTTTTCCAAAGGAAAGCCACGGCATCCAAACGAAATATACGAATGCCTGTATCCAAGTACTGGCGTATGATTGAGACAAAAGTATCTAAAACTGCAGGGTTTCTGAAGTCAAAATCGACTTGGTCATGACTAAAAGTACACCAAACCTGCATCTCTCCATGGGCTGTTTTTGTGAGCCTAAGAAGATCAGAGGTTCTAGGTCTCACCACTTGGGATATATCATCTTCTAAGGACGCAGTGTAAAAGAAGTCACTGCCTGGACCTTCACCTTTTATGAAGTTTTCAAACCATGCACTTCTGGATGAACAATGATTGATCACCACATCAGACATGACACGATAGTCTTGGGTAATGGCTAGAATATCATCCCAGCCACCAAGGGCTTCGTTAACACTTGAATAATCAATAACCGAAAATCCGTCGTCAGAACTGTATGGAAAAAAAGGCAGAATATGTACACTATTGATCGCATCACCGCAGTATTCTGTTAAGAAATTGTGCAACGAGTGAAGAGGTTTTTCACCCGCTTTCTCAACGCTATCACCATAGGTGATCAGCATCACATCTTTTTGATCCCAGTTGTTATGATGGCGTTTTGGTTCTATCAATAACTCATTGTTATCTATGCACATAGTATCCAATAATTGCTTAGATAACTCAGCGTAGGATGTATCTAGTTTAACACCTTCATAGATAACATTTAGGTGGTGTTCAACCCGCTCAACCAGTTGTTCGTATACAGATAACATTAATCGCCCCTTAAGCTTGGCTAAACTCTAAGAAATCTTGCTCTACAGCGTCTTTTAACTGATCTAATACGTCTGGCATGGCGCTAACCACACGGTTCCAGCTTGGGATAAAAGGAGTGTCCATTGGATTATCTAAGAAACTCTCGCCGGCTTTCATAATATTACTGGCAAATAGCTCAACTGCTTTTTCTTCACTATGAATATCTAACTTCAACCCGTTCATTATGGCATCATTGTTATAGGTTTCTATGAAATCTAAGGCAATACGGTAATAGGTCGCTTTTAGTGATCGAAAAGTCTCAGCGGAAAAGATTTCACCCTGAGTGGCAAGTTTTCTAATTAAAGCTTTGGTGATATCGATAGACATTTTAGAGAGTCCACCTTGGTCGTTATCGGCCGATAAATCTTGGTGTTTATGATCGTAAGTTTTGGCGATATCTGCCTGACATAATCTATTATGAGAATAGTTACGTTGCATTTCAGACAGCACACCAATTTCTAAACCCCAATCACTGGGGATACGAATATCATTTAATACATCGCGTCTAAATGAAAACTCGCCTGCCAATGGATATCTAAAACTATCCATATATTCAAGATATTCATTATGTCCAACGACTTTTTGTAAGGCTCTAATTAATGGTGTAACCAATAATCTCGAAACACGGCCATTAATTTTTCCATTAGCAACTCGTGCATAATAGCCCTTGCAAAATTCATAGTTAAATAATGGATTGGCAACCGGGTATATCAATCTGGCTAAGAGTCCTCTGTCGTAAGTTAAAATATCGCAATCGTGCAAAGCCACCGATTCGGCTTTTCCGGATGCTAATACATATCCCATGCAATACCAGACATTACGACCTTTGCCTAATTCCTTAGGCGCTAGACCTAAAGCTTCTAATTTTGCATCTAATGCTTTTAATCTAGGCCCTTCATTCCATAACACTCGATGATTCTGCGGCAAGGCACCAAAGAATTTTAGGGCATGTTGATATTCTTCAAGGTTGGCTCTGTCTAAACCAATGACAATTTGCGAAAGATAAGGAACTTTAGCTATATGCTCGATAATGTTGGGTAATGCAGTGCCTTCAAGCTCGGAGAATAATGAGGGCAGTATGAGTGCCATTGGTCGCCTTTTTGAAAATTCTAGCAGCTCTTTTTCTAGTTCTTCAACAGGTCTTTCAGACAAGTTGTGTAACGTTGTGACTATGCCATTTTGATAAAAATCAGCCATGATATCTCCGTTGTACTAGTTAAAATGTTAATTGTTAAAAATTATTTGCTCTAAGCATTCTGTCCAACCACCTGGACCAAAAGCTTGGCTTGTGAACACCTGTTTTTGTTTAATTAATGTTGGTGGGGCATTAACAGGTGATAAAATTCGCACCGCAATATCAGCTGCCTCAAGCATGGCAACATCATTTTGTCCGTCACCTAAAGCAATAGCGGTGTACTTCTCAATAGCCTTTTCTATCTGGAATTGTTGGGTTAACCAAATGAGTGCCTGACCCTTGTCACATTGCCCAGATAGATGTAAAAAACGCCCACCTTGTAAAGGTGTCGCTCCAAGTTCAGTTATAGCCTGCACAAATTCATTTTTTGCAGTGTTATTGCCTAACCACAAAATAGGTTCGCCGTATTGCCGGGCTGCAGCTAAGATAGCCTGTTTTTCTGAAAGCCCAGTTGCAGCGACTATTTCTTGATTAGACATATTGAAAAAATGATCAAATTGACCTACAAAGCGGCTCTTTAATTTTTCGATTAATGATAGCCAATGCTCTCGGGGTTTAGAAAACTCCTTTACCCAGTAGCCATTTTGATATGTGGTATCACTAGGTTGAGTTGTAAAATAAAATTCAGGGATATAAACCGCTGCGCCATTTTCTATTATAAAAGGTCCATCTAATGCTAATTGTTTTCTTAATTCAGTTAATTCTGCAAAGGTTTTACTGGTGTTAGGGATGACGGGAATATTGGCAGAATGAAGTTTTTGCAGCATGGGTAATGCAGAGGCAAAGCTATAAGTATGATGATCAAGCAATGTGCCGTCTAAATCTGAGAAAACTAAAACATCTTTAAGCATGTGCTTCCTTAATTTTGTGCTCTGTTATTTCTCTACCTGAGTTAAGTTTAAACAAGTGATCACAACTATCTGGCATCGTTTTAAGGGCATGTTCTGTTAATCGTTGATAATGCTGGATAAAACGCAGTATTTGTTGTTCGTTCATAATGCCCGATTTGTCTATATCATCTGTTACATCCCTCAGTTTTTGTTCTTGTTCTAGGCGCCATGCATATACATCAGCAAAAGAAGGGGCTTTTAACATTATCCATTTGTCCATCAAACGATAAAGCGGCTGATAATACAGAGACAGTTGTAAGTTGGCGTGGTTTCGCCAGGCTCCGTTAAGGTCTTCAGTTGCTTCAAAGGTATTTACTGGTTGTTTTAGTTGTTCATAGGATTGTGGTTCAACACCCCAACACCAGCCTTCAAAAATCACTACATCTGCAGCAGCAAAAACCTTGGTCCAAGATGAACTGGGGTGGGGGTCATCAGTGGCTTTATTAAACCTTGGGATAGTTGTAGGCTTTTGGGCCTTTAGATCATGCAATACCGATTTTGCTAGACTCATATTGTGAGTGCCAGGCACACCGCGGGTTGCGAATAAAGGATGCACATCGGCAGCTATAATTTGACGCTCTATACGGCTAAAGTAGAAGTCATCTAATGACATTACCACTACATTCATGGCATAAGTTTCAAACAAGTAGGCTTTCAAAAACTCTGATAATGTGGACTTCCCAGATCCTTGGCTGCCATTAATACCGACAAAATAAGTCGTATTTGCACTTGTTTGGTGCGCTTTAATTTCCTCGGCGAGAGGAATAAAATAGCCTTCTGCAATTTTAGAAAAATCGTTAGAGAGCTTATTTTTGTTGATAAATGTGCTGATCATAGCCTTTCAAAATCTCATATTTTGCACTTAAAAAGTGCTTTTTATTTAATCATTTAATTAGGTGCTAATAAGATAGTTACAACTTATGTGCCATCTTGCGGCGGTTCACATTCTTAGATTGCACAAATATATCTATAGCTTAGAGGAGTTTCTCATTACAAAATTATGATTGTATGATACAAATACCCAGTGTTTTTGCCGTAAGGCAGTTAATGCGAATGTAACTCCGAGCTATCTCACCTAAATCTACGACAAGGTGTTTTAGCCGTGAATTAGGCAATGGTGTCAAATTCGCCAGGGTTGTAAGAGAAATCGAGCTGCCTCCCGCAAGTACCACAATTTTTGTGGCACTTCACTTTGGAAAGGTGTTAAACAATATGTTAGAAGATAAATTTGGACGTCGCTTCCATTACTTGCGGCTGTCCATTACAGATGTGTGTAATTTTAAATGTAATTACTGTTTGCCTGATGGTTATGCTTGCGATACCGATCGTGACTTTTTAACCTTGCCAGAAATTAAAACCTTGGTTAATGGATTTACTTCCTTAGGCACCAGTAAAATCCGTATTACTGGTGGCGAGCCCTCCCTTAGAAAAGACTTACCTGAGATCATTCAAGCTTGTGCATCTGCTAAAGGTGTACAACACGTTGCTATGACAAGTAACGGTTATAAGTTGGAGTCAGATATTCAAAAATGGGTGGATGCTGGACTTAATTCCCTGAATATCAGTATAGATAGCCTCGACCCTCGTATGTTTGCAGCTATTACCGGACATAATAAGCTCGAAGCCATTTTAAGTGGCATTGATAAAGCTATCGCGCTAGGGGTGAAAGTTAAAATCAACGCTGTATTGATGAAACAATACAACGAACAAGAGCTACAAAACTTCCTGACTTGGTTAAAAGTCACCCCTGTTACCTTAAGATTAATTGAGTTGATGCAAACGGGTGACAACGTAACGTTTTTTAAACAGAACCATGTCTCTGGTATGCCAATAAAAGAACAATTGCTTAAAGACGGTTGGGGACAACTGATCCGCGACAAAGCTGCGGGGCCGGCACAAGAGTTTTTCCATCCAGATTATCAAGGAAAAATAGGCTTGATCATGCCCTACAGCAAAGACTTTTGTGCTAGCTGTAATCGTCTACGAATTTCTGCAACCGGCAAATTACATTTATGTTTGTTTGCTGACCAAGGTTTGGATATTCGTCCTGCTTTACAATCGGCTGATAGTACCGAATTACAAGCTCAACTCATTCAGTTATTAGGCGACAAAGAAGCGACTCATTGGTTACAGGATGGTTTCACCGGAGCAACTAAACATCTAGCTATGTTAGGTGGCTAAGGGCAGGGTGGATGAGTAAAGAGTCAATTAATCATAGGTTGATCCAATGTTAGCCGGGGTGGTCTTAGCTGGCGGTAAGTCGAGCCGAATGGGGACAAACAAAAGTTTGTTAACTTTGCCAGATAGCCAGCTATCCTTGCTTGAGCATTGTCAAAAAGAACTGGCTATGGTGTGCGATAATAATGTGTTTATCAGTGGTTCTGAGCATGAACAGGGCATAGCCGACGTCATTCCCAATTGTGGTCCTTTATCCGGTATACACGCAGCAATAGCCCATATTAAAATACAGCAACCAGATACCAATGAATTGTTAGTGGTAGCGGTTGATATGCCTGATTTGTGCCAAGAAGACTTTAACTATTTACTCAAAATAGGCAGAGAAAATCATTGTTTATGTACATTTGAAAATTGTTTTTTGCCTTTGTATATTCCGTTGTCAGTTGATATAGCTCAATATCTTGACACTATATTTAAATCTCAGCCTAATGACGTTTTGTTGCAGCCTAAACAGCGTCAGTACTCAATAAAAAGGCTGCTTAATTCGTTACATAGTTTACAAATACAACCTTTGAAAAATACCCAATTAGACAATATTAATACCCTTAGTCAGTGGCAACAGCACTGTGCTAAACAACCATTTACCAAGGCATCGAAATGACAGTAAGTGATTCAACTAATAAACAGGCTCTCAATATCGCAGTGTTAACTGTGTCGGATACCCGCAGTGAAGACAATGATACATCGGGACAGTATCTAAAAGATGCAGCTATTGCTGATGGCCATAATGTAATAAGTAAAAAAATTGTAATAGACGACAAGTTTCAAATTAGAGCTGTGGTGTCTAATTGGATCGCCGCTGCTGATATTCAAGTTGTATTAGTAACTGGTGGAACTGGATTTACTGCAAGAGACACAACACCAGAAGCCATGCAGCCTTTATTCGAAAAAGAAATTGAAGGTTTTGGTGAGTTATTCAGACATGTGTCGTACTTGGAGATTGGTACTTCTACCGTGCAATCTAGGGCACTAGGGGGCATGGCTAATGGCACTGCCATCTTTTGTATGCCAGGTTCAACCGGAGCATGTAAAACTGCATGGAATGGGATTTTACAGCAGCAGTTGGACTCCACACATCGTCCTTGTAACTTTGTTGTACATTTAAAAGATATAGCTCAATGTTCGAGTAGAGGATAACTTCTGATATGCAAAAACAAAACGCAGGTTTGACCCATGTTAATGGACATGGAAAGGCCAATATGGTTGATGTGACTGATAAACAGATTACTCAACGACAAGCCGTGGCTGAAGGTTATATATCCATGTCTACACAAGCTTTTACTATGTTAAAAGATAATACCCATGCTAAAGGTGATGTGTTGTCTATTGCGCGTATCGCAGGTATTCAAGGTGCAAAAAAGTGCAGTGATCTTATCCCTTTATGCCATCCGTTGATGTTGTCTAAAGTGCAGCTTGATTTTCAAACCATAGATGGTGTAAATGGTGATGAAAATAAAGTGCGGATTCAAGCACTATGTAAATTAGCGGGGCAAACCGGTGTTGAAATGGAGGCCCTTACGGCTGTAAGTGTGGCGGCGTTGACTTTATTTGATATGTGCAAAGCAGTTGACCCACATATGCAAATTAGTGATATCAAGGTGCTGAGTAAACAAGGCGGCAAAAGCGGTGATTGGTCATGTTAAAAATTTTGTTCTTTGGTCAACTTAAAGAAGTGCTTAAAACTGAGTTTTTGGATATCGAATTTGTTTACAGTGGTGAACAAATTAATTCCGTTGCTAAATTGCGCAGTATTTTACAGGCCAAAGGTGATGTCTGGGACGAATATTTGGCATACGGCAAGGCCTTAGTTGCCGTTAATCAAGAAATGACAAACGATGATGCTGTCATCGGTGATGCTGACGAAATCGCATTTTTCCCACCTGTAACTGGCGGTTAATCAATATCATGGCCCATTTTACGCATATTAGCGTGCAAACTCAGGATTTTGACTTTGCACACGAATACCAAAAATTGAGAGACAGTAATAGCAGCGATGGTGCGCTAGTGACATTTGTTGGCTTGGTTCGGGATTTGAACTTACAGCAAGCTGTTAGTGGTTTATTTTTAGAACACTATCCGGCGATGACAGAAAAGGTATTAAATAATATAGTCGAAAAAGCTAGAACTAAGTGGCAACTAGGTAGTGTTTCCATTATTCACCGTGTGGGGCAACTACAAGTATCAGAACAAATTGTGTTTGTAGGTGTCACTAGTCAACACCGTCAATCTGCCTATCATGGAAACGAATTTATTATGGATTACTTAAAAACCCAAGCCCCGTTTTGGAAGAAAGAAACGACCAATCAGGGCGATAAATGGATTGCAGCAAAAGCCAGTGATATGGAAAAATCTAAAGGTTGGTAGTGTTGCTATTTTAAGTGCCTAGGGCATTAGATAGGAGGGCTTATACGCCCTCGTTTTCCACGGTTTTATTAGCTGTACTCAAAACACCACGGTTAATTTGGTCACGTTCAATTGATTCAAATAGCGCTTTGAAGTTACCTTCACCAAAGCCGTCATCACCTTTACGTTGAATAAATTCAAAAAACACTGGACCTAGTTGGGTTTCAGAGAATATTTGCAGCAATAATCTTGGGCCTTCTTCAGTGGTGCCATCCATTAAAATTCCCCGTGTTTGCAGCTCATTAACCGACTCACCATGATTAGGCAAACGCCCTTCAAGCAACTCGTAATATGTTTCTGGAGGCGCAGTCATAAAGGGCATTCCCATATCCTTTAAGCGATCCCAACAAGCCACTAAGTCATCACAACTAAATGCAATATGCTGAATACCTTCACCGTTAAATGCTCGTAAAAACTCTTCAATTTGACCTTTACCGCCTTCACCTTCTTCATTCAAAGGAATACGAATTTTACCATCAGGAGCCGTGAGTGCTTTAGATGTTAGCCCCGTATATTCGCCTTTGATGTCAAAGAAACGTATTTCTTGAAAGTTGAATAATTTTTCGTAAAAGTCAGCCCAATATTTCATGCGACCGCCATAAACATTATGGGTTAAGTGATCTATTACCTTAAAGCCAGCACCTACTGGGTTACGGTCAACACCCTCAATGTAGTTAAAGTCGATATCATAAATAGAAAGTTCATCACCATAACGGTCAATCAGATAAATAATAGCGTTACCGATACCACGAATAGCGGGCAAACGAAGTTCCATGGGGCCAGTATCAACTAAAACAGGTTCAGCCCCCTGAGCTAATAAATATTTATAAGACTGAACCGCATTTTTCACCCTAAAACCCATACCACATGCTGAGGGACCATGTTCACGGGCAAAATACCAAGCCGCTGATTTTGGCTCATAGTTAGCGATTAAGTTAATGCCACCTTGACGCCACAATTGCGCATCCTTGGTACGGTGATTAGCAATGTGAGTAAATCCCATGCCAATAAAAACTTTCTCTAATTGTCCTTTTTCTGGAGAAGAAAATTCAATAAATTCAAATCCGTCTAAGCCTGCTGGATTTTCAAATAAGTCAGCCACTATTTAATCTCTCTGGTTATGTCTAAAACCAAAATTAGGAGCCCGATATGGGTCTTCTAATTAATATATCTTGGTGGTTTTAGCAAATTGATTTTTTAGGCGGTAATACCGCAAAATTGCAAGGCAGCAGCTTAGAGTATTTCAATAAAAAATGCCCGCTAAGGGCATTCTTAAAATAAATCCAGATTGTTGTTAAATTCATGTAAGTGTAAATATTTTAATACAGATGATTTGTAATAATGGACTTTATATGACACAAAGAATCAAAAGAAGGGTTTTGGCATATGCATAATGACAACCGCAAACTTTCAATATTTTGGCTTAACCAAAATGGTTTAAATCATGTCGAACAGCAGTCGTGGCTATGAAGGCAGTAAAATCAGGGACCGCTATATACTAGTACATCTTGTAGGGAAGTTCTGGGGGACTAGGTAAACTATTAATCTAATGATTTTAAGCATTATGGAAGTAAACATTTCCATAATGCTAATTTCTTATCTTTTAGAATCCGTGATAACTAACAAAATCTTCATTGTCAGCGCGCACTGATCGCACATCGTTTGCAGCAAAGTTTTCATCTGGATACCCCATGGCGATACAGATCATAATGGCTTCGTTATCAGGTATTTGTGCATGTTTATGTACTACATCTGATTGCATTATGCCTTGGCCGTTAATAACGCAGCCTAAGCCTAGATCCCAAGCGGCTAATACAATTCCGTATGCTAAGGAACCTAAACCAAACTGAGTGATGCCTGCTGGCTCTAAGGATTTGTCATAGGTTAAAACAAGTGACACAGGAGCATCAAATTGACGGAAACCTCGCATCATCCACTCCATACGTTTTTCTTTGTCTTCTCTGGTAATACCCATTACCTCAAAAAGCTGAATGGCAACGTCTATCTGACGTTGTCTGTGAACGCCTTCGTAGTCTTCTTTATAGGGAAAGTCGCGAACATTTGGCTTACCGGCTAGGGTGTTATTGGTATTGCCTTCACGTATTTTATCTAACACATCACCTGCTACTGCATGTATTTTCCACGTTTGAGTATTGTAAGAGGAGGGAGCCCATTTTGCGGTGTTGATGACTGCATCGACAAGCTCTTTAGAAACGGCTTTATCTTTAAAACCACGAACGCTCTTTCGGGAAGCTGAGAACTCGGCAAAATTCATATAAACCTTATGTAATTAGATAGTGTAGATGATTGCCAAACACTATAACGTAGCTATGGGATAGGTAAAAATCATAGAAACTTATCAACTTGTTTAAGTCTCATTTATTGGGTGATAATTAACATTATTTTGTTACCATGTTCTTTCCAAACATTAAAATTTGTTGATGTTTGGAATTAGTTTATTTAAGCGGAGTAATAGTAACTGCTTAGTTAATCCCGCCTGATAATAGGCACTAGTAGTGAGTGAATATGTCAAAAATAATGAGTGTTGCATTTCTATGTTTTTCATTGCTGTATATGGTTAGCCTATCTTATGTGGTGGACTTTTTATGGCTCCTTAAAATTATTCCAATCGCCTTATTAGTGTTTGCTGTGCTAAAGACAGAACCCAGCCCAAGTCGAAATATTTTGCTGCTGGCTTTGGTTTTTAGTGGTTGCGGTGATTTGTTACTTGCACTCGACGAATTTATTTTTGGCGTGGCAGCGTTTCTATTAGCCCAGCTTAGTTATGCCGTGTTATTTAGCCGTTATTGGCAAGGTATTCTCAACCGTTGGCCTCTGAGTCTAGTGTTGATATTGTTCATGTTAGGCATGACGTGGTTACTTATACCCAATCTAGGTGAGTTGCAGCTCCCGGTTATTGCCTACTTATTTACAATTGCGGCCATGGGGCTACTGGCTGTCCAGTCGTCGTTACCTATACGCTGGGCAGTATTGGGAGCCATATTTTTTATTATCTCGGATTCCTTCATTGCTATTAATAAATTCATTTATGCAATACCGTTTGAGAGTTATTGGATAATGAGCACCTACTATGTTGCACAATTTATGTTGGTAACGGGTTTCCTCTATGCAGTAAAACAGCAAAAAGAAGTTTAATCCTTACCTAATTTGGAGCAATTGATCCCAGAGCCAGTTTTGTTCGGACCAAAAAACTAACTAGACTAGTGTTGAACAGTCTTTGGTTTGATTTTTTACCATAAAAAAACGCCGCTTTAAAAGCGGCGTTTTTAGAATTTAAAAAATTAATCTACGTCGCAGTCTACTTTACATTCACCATATAGATATAAACTGTGATGAGTGAGTTTAATATTATGACGTTCCGCCACTTCTTCCTGGCGTTTTTCAATAACTTCATCTTCAAACTCAATCACTTTACCGCATTTTAAACAAACCAAATGATCATGATGATTCTTATGGCTAATTTCGAAAACTGATTTACCACCTTCGAAGTGATGACGGTTTAAAATTCCCGCATCATCAAATTGGTTGAGAACCCGGTAAACAGTGGCTAAACCAATATCTTCGTCATGTTCAATTAGAATTTTATATACGTCTTCGGCACTGATATGTTGATTTTCAGGTAGTTGTAATATCTCTAGGATTTTTAAGCGTGGAAGGGTGATTTTTAATCCCGCTTTTTTTAATTCTTTATTTTGATCCATTATCTTACTTAAAAATATAACTGTGAAGCCATTATAGGCAACCTATTATGATTTAAAAGCTATTTACCTTTTTAGTTAATAAAAAGGAGCCTTAACTCCTTTTTATGTATTAAGTTAACTCAGCTAAACAAAGTTCTTCATGAATTTGTTTACACCATGCCTTCACTCGTTGCTCGGTGAGTTCGGGTTGGCGATCTTCATCTATGCCTAAACCGACAAAATGGTCTTCATCAGCCATACCCTTTGATGCTTCAAAGTCATAACTATCAGTTGGCCATTGTCCTACTAAAATAGCACCTTTAGCTTCGACAATATCTCTTACCATGCCCATGGCATCTAAGAAATATTCTGCGTAATCTTCTTGATCACCACAGCCAAAAATCGCAACCAATTTGTCTTCAAAATCGATTAGCTCTAGTTCTGGAAAAAAATCATCCCAATCACATTGTGCTTCACCGTAGTACCAAGTTGGAATACCGAAAAGTAACAAGTCAAATTCAGCGATATCTTCTTTGCTGCTTTTGGCAATGTCTTTTACGTCTATTAGATTTTTGCCTAATTCTTTTTGGATCATCTTAGCAATATGTTCTGTATTGCCGGTGTCACTGCCGAAAAATAGCCCCACACTTGCCATTATTACTTATTCCTCAACTAAAATATAAATTCAATCTGGTTTTACCGAAGCTAGACTACTAAATAGCTCAGCCTTCGATTACCCATTGCATAATGCCTTTAAATATAAATCCTGCGGCACCTAAAAATAGTACAAAATACACCACAACTTTACCTATAAGAGGTACGTTATTTTTCTTAAGTACATCATGAACAACGTAGGCCATCAATAGAAACAGGCCTATAATCGCAAGGTCTAAACCAATTGCTTCGATTTGCTCATAATGATCACTTAACATGTACTTCGTCCAACTCCCTTAAAAAACTGGCGCATACTAGCATAGAGTCTTAACTATGAAAATTGCCCTGAGTGTTTGCTTTGTTATTTATTTAAGAATGCCAATATTAATTTTGCGCATAAATCAGGTTTTTCAGCATGTAACCAATGACCTGTACCACTTATCATCTTAGACTGACTATTAGGAAACAGTTGCATAACTGCAGGTCTATGTTCTGCTAGCAAATAGTCGGAAAGTTCACCCTTTATAAATAACACTGGACCTTCAAAAGGTTGTGCCGATGTAATAGCCGCTGATAATTTTGCATAGTCTTTCTCCAATAGCGTTAAATTAAAGCGCCATTGCCAAATATCATTTTCGTTATACAAACTTTTTAGCAAAAATTGTCGAGTAGAATTGTCCTCGACATATTCCGATAGCGCCGTATCAGCTTCTTTACGGCTTGTTATATCTGCTAATACAACATTGTTTAAGCCATCAAACACATTTGAATGACGGGGTGTATATTTAACTGGTGCAATATCTAGGACGACTAAGTTGCTAATGAGATCAGCTTGGGTGACAGCAAGTTGCATGGCGACTTTACCACCCAAAGAATGTCCTACTAAGCTGATTTGTTTAATCTCAAGACTATTAAGCAAATCTGATATAAGTTCGGCGTAATGCACAAAACTAAAGCTTTGTGTAAACGCTGATTTTCCATGATCAGGTAAGTCGACCGACAATACCTGATGGGATCCAGTAAATTGCTTTCGTAAGGCTGACAAATTATCCAAACTTCCAAATAAACCGTGAATTAACATAAGCCAAGGTTTATCAGGAGAGTCTGAATCTATTTTGAAATTAACCGCTTTCATAAAATACTTAACTATTCCTTACTTAAAAACAATGGTACAAGTGAGATTATCCACACTTGTACTTAGACTACATATTTGGATAGTTAGGCCCGCCGGCACCTTCAGGTACAACCCAAGTAATATTTTGGGAAGGATCTTTGATATCACATGTTTTGCAGTGTACGCAGTTTTGGGCATTTATCTGAAACTGTTTGTCACCTTCTTCGGTTTCAACAATCTCATAAACTCCTGCCGGACAATAACGCTGTGCAGGCTCATCATATAGAGGCAAATTAACCGAAATAGGTATTGAGCTGTCTTTTAGCTTTAAATGACAAGGCTGTTCTTCTTCATGGTTAGTATTAGATAAAAATACTGAAGTTAATTTGTCAAAGCTCAAAACACCATCAGGTTTGGGATAATTTATTTTGACACAGTCTTGTGTTTTCTTAAGCTGAACATAGTCGGGTATGTCGTCTTTAAAATTAAAAGGCAGATTACCTTTGAACCAGTTTTGCTCAAGGGTGTTATACGCACCGCCCATAAAAGTGCCAAATTTATGTAGGGCAGGGCCGAAGTTACGAGATCTGAACAATTCATCATACAACCAAGAATCTTTAAATTTCTGGGTATAACTGGCTAATTCTTGTGAAGCCGCGGCATCAGTTTGGCTAAGCACTTCCATTAGAGATTCTGCGGCTAATAGCCCAGACTTCATAGCGGTGTGATTACCTTTGATTTTGGCAAAGTTTAAAGTACCAGCATCACAACCTACTAATAAACCGCCAGGAAAAGTCATTTTAGGTAAAGAATTAAAGCCACCTTTGGCTATGGCTCTAGCGCCATAGGAGACACGTTTACCGCCTTCAAGATATTGTTTGAAAACAGGGTGATGTTTTAATCGTTGAAATTCGTCAAAGGGGCTTAAATGTGTATTGCTGTAGTTTAAATCTAATATCAACCCAACTAACACTTGGTTATTTTCAGCATGGTAAAGGTAAGATCCACCAGTGGCGTCAGTAATAGGCCAGCCAGCGGTATGTACTACTAAGCCTTCTTGATGTTTAGCAGGATCTATATCCCAAATTTCTTTAAAACCAATGCCGTAATGCTGCGGCGATTGGCCTTTATCTAATTCAAATTTTTCAATTAACTGTTTTCCTAAATGCCCACGACAACCTTCTGCAAACACAGTATATTTTGCTTTCAATTCCATACCTGGCATAAACGAATCTTTTGGCTGGCCTTGTTCATTCAGACCCATATCGCCGGTAATTACACCACCAACACTTCCATCTTCGTTATATAAAACCTCTGAAGCCGCAAAACCGGGGAATATCTCAACACCTAGTGCTTCTGCTTGTTCGGCAAGCCAGCGACAGACATTGCCCATGCTGACTATATAGTTGCCATCGTTATGCATGGTTTTAGGTGTCATGAAACTAGGGATTTTAGTGCCTTTGTTTTCATTGTTGAGCCAATAAATATCATCTGCTGTGACTGGCGTATTGAGAGGCGCACCTTTTTCTTTCCAGTCTGGGAATAATTCATCTAATGCACGGGTTTCAAACACTGCACCAGACAATATATGCGCGCCTACTTCCGAACCTTTTTCAACCACACACACCATTAATTCTTGGTCTTTTTCCTGGGCAATTTGCATCAACCGACACGCAGTTGACAGACCAGCAGGGCCAGCACCGACTATTACTACATCAAACTCCATCGATTCTCGTTCCACTTGTATGTCCTCTTTTAGTTTTATCTATTCATTAAAATGTATTTAACTATTCATAAAAAAAATGTTTGTGAGACTTATTTATAACCATATTTTAGTCGGCGCTTGCCTACTTTTACACCATAAAAAGCCATTTAAATGATCAATGTCATTTTTATTAGACGCCTAGAATGAAGTATTTATTCACTTGGCAATAGCAAAAATTATCTATAGTTAACAATTGCTTAGTCTATTCTAATATGTTGGTGAAAGATGATTTTAAAATCATTATAAAACATATACTATGACATATAATACCCGTTAAAAGTGTCTCTCAGAAGAATCGAATGCAAAATGACATCTAAGTTGACGTTAACGTCAACACAAAGTAAATTGTCGCCAACCAGATTTGAGTCGCTAGTTAACTTAAATTATAAACTTGATACCTGTAAGTAGAGGTGAAAATGAAAATACTCGTGCCAGTAAAACGTGCCATTGATTACAATGTGAAAGTCAGAGTTAAAGCTGACAATAGTGCAGTTGACTTAACTAACGCTAAAATGTCGATTAACCCCTTCTGTGAAATTGCAGTAGAAGAAGCGGTTCGCTTAAAAGAAAAGGGCGTAGCAACAGAGGTTGTAGTGGTCTCTATTGGCAATAAAAGCTGTCAGGAACAAATTCGTACTTCCTTAGCGCTAGGTGCTGATCGTGGTATTCAAATTGATACAGACTTAAGCCTTGATTCATTACAAATTGCCAAGTTATTGCAAAAAGTGGTTGAACAAGAGTCGCCTGACCTAGTTATTCTAGGTAAACAATCAATTGATTCAGATAACAACCAAACAGGTCAAATGCTTGCAGCCCTCACAGGCATGCCTCAGGGGACTTTTGCTTCTGAAGTATTAGTTGATGCCGGTAAAGTTAAAGTTACCCGTGAAATCGACGGTGGTTTACAGACTATTGAATTGACTTTACCAGCGGTAGTCACAACTGATCTAAGGTTAAATGAACCTCGCTATGCGTCTTTACCCAACATCATGAAGGCTAAGCGTAAACCTCTAGAAGTTAAACCAGCTGCTGATTTTGGAGTTGATTTGACATCAGGAGTCAAAATTTTAAAAGTTGAGGCGCCTGCACAACGTAAAGGTGGAATTATCGTGGCAGATGTCGCGGAATTAGTCGACAAATTAAGAAATGAAGCGAAGGTGATCTAATGGCTATTTTAGTATATGCAGAACATGACAACGAACAGCTTAAAACCGAAACTCACAAACTGATGCATGCCGCATCACAAATAGGTGCTGAGATACATTTATTAGTGGCTGGTTTTGGTTGCGAAGCTGTTGCCGCGCAAGCCGCTAAAATAGACGGCGTAAGCAAAGTATTATTAGCTGACAATGCAGAATATACTCAGCAGATGGCTGAAAATATCGCTGATTTAGTGACTGAGTTAGGCAAAGATGCCAGCCACGTATTGGCAGCGGCTACTACTACAGGCAAAAACTTTATGCCAAGAGTGGCGGCCTTATTAGATGTTGCACAAATTTCTGACATCATAAAAGTCGAAAGTGCCGATACCTTTGTACGTCCAATTTATGCTGGTAACGCCATAGCCACAGTACAATCTAGTGACAGTATCAAAGTGATTACCGTAAGAACCGCTGCATTTGATGCCGCAGGTGAAAGTAATTCAGCTCCAATTGAAGCCTGTACTGTAGTGAAAGCATTAGATAAATCAGCTTTTGTATCGGCTGAATTAACTGAGTCTGAAAGACCAGAATTAACTGCTGCTGACATTATCATCTCTGGTGGTCGTGGCATGCAAAATGGTGAGAACTTTAAACTACTTGACGGCATTGCAGACAAACTTGGTGCCGCCATGGGTGCTTCAAGAGCTGCAGTTGACGCGGGTTTTGTTCCTAACGATATGCAAGTAGGGCAAACAGGTAAAATTGTTGCGCCAAACTTATATATAGCTGTGGGGATCTCTGGTGCAATTCAACATTTAGCCGGAATGAAGGACTCTAAGGTCATTGTTGCTATCAACAAAGATGAAGAAGCGCCAATATTCCAAGTGGCCGATTATGGCATAGTGGGCGATTTGTTTGATATCTTGCCAGAGCTAGAAGCTGCTTTATAAGCTTACCTAAAAACGTACTGTTGAAGCCATGGCTATTTATGCCATGGCTTTTTTGTATATACAGCTAATTTTGCAACCAAAAATAAAGCAA
Organism: Paraglaciecola arctica BSs20135; assembly: GCF_000314995.1. GTDB lineage: Bacteria > Pseudomonadota > Gammaproteobacteria > Enterobacterales > Alteromonadaceae > Paraglaciecola > Paraglaciecola arctica. Next base: position 68,849 of record NZ_BAEO01000008.1, read on the forward strand.
TAGATTAAATATTTC
>NZ_BAEO01000007.1 GCF_000314995.1 Paraglaciecola arctica BSs20135
GCACAGAGGACACAGAGAAAAGAAAATTACGGATTCGCTAAAAAGATTTATTTAGCACTCTGATGTGGCTTAATAAATCTGACGGGCAGTAATGGACCTAGCTCTTTTCCTCCGTGATCTCTGTGCCCCCTGTGGTTCAATTTTTTTTTGCTTTTAACTACCACTTAACCTTCTAAGCAAGGTACTACTCGGCTTTCGGCGGATTCAACAATATCGGCTCGCCGTATCCTAGGGCTTTCAAACGAGGTAATTGGGTGTTGGCATCACCCACAAAAAACCAGATCATTTGATTGGGGTTTAAATACTTGTCTGCTAAAACTTTCACATCTTTTACTGTGATGTTTTTAACAGTTTGCTCACGTTGCTTAACGTAATCTTTAGGCCAGTTGTATTTGCTGATGTTATCTAATAATCCCAGTTTTGCATTGGCTGTTTCGAATGCTCTGGCGTTACTTTTTATTAAAAAGCTTTTGCTGGTGGCTAAATCTTGTTGTGAGTATTCTTTCCCATAATTCTCGAGAATTTCTTTGATTAATTCGGCAGATTCTAAAGTAACGTTTGAACGTACTTGGCTAAAAATTCTGAAGGTGCCGGGGTCTTTGGTGCCAGTGAAACGGGAATAAATGCCATAAGTATAACCTTTGCCTTCACGCAAGCTTTGAGTTAACTGTGAGGCAAAGCTACCACCGCCAAGAATGTAATTCATGATAGTGGCCGGATAGTAGTCTTTGTCAATTGCAGCCAGTGCAGCATAACCAATGTTCACCACGGTTTGTTTAGCGTTAGGTATATCGTAAAAATACACCTTGGATTGTTGTGGTTTGCTTGGCGTTACTAACTTGGGTTGAGTTACTTTAGATGATGGCCAGTTTGCTTTTAACTCTGACAAAGACGCTAATGCTGACTTTTTATTAAGAGCACCAACAATATGTACTCGGGTTTGGTTGGGCGATATATATTTTTGATAAAATGTTTTTAAATCAGCTAACGAAATTGATTCGACAGAATCTTCGCTTCCTAATACGTTTTTTGCGCGAATATTATTTTCGCCATATATCAGTTCATTAAATTTATTATCGGCAACACTCCTTGGATTGGCTTCTTGCTGAAGTATCTGCGAGATAGTTTGCTGTTTAATTAAGGCAAATTCTTTTTTGTCCCAACGGGGTTCTAAAAGTATTTCTGCGACTAAATCCATGGCTTGAGCATAGTTTTTAGCGAGTGTGTTGACCCTTACACTGATGTCTTCTTTGTTAGCTTCAACTTCAATTGAGGCACCAATTTGTTTGATGGCGTTTTCAAGTTCTTCAGGGGTTTTATTTTTGGTGCCACTAGTAAGCATTTGCGCAAGGATATTGGTCATGCCCACTTTATCCATTTGTTCCAGCAGTTGCCCGCCGTCTATCACAATTTCCACATCAACAAGGGGGACTTCATCTACCTCAATTCCAAGTATCTGAATAGTATCAAGTTGAGCTTGCCAAATATTAGGCACAATCGCTTCCGCTGATCCTCCATAGGGTGGCTCCTTTGAACGATCGAATGTTGAAGGTGTTTTTGCATAGGTTGTTGCCAGGTTAGGGGCGACTTGTTTTTCAGCGCCCTGAACGACTTGTTCTTCGGTCACTCTGGCTTTAGTTGAGCCTTGTACTGCTAAGTTAACTTTGCCTTTGGGTACAAAGCTTGTCACTACGTAATTTTGGTTTTTGATATATTGGTTATACACACGTTTTACGTCTGCAGTGGTGACGCTTAAAATCGCCGCAATTTCTTTTTCAGCATAACCAGGATCGCCTGTGTATATATTGTAATACGCCAACTGTGCGCCTTTGCCGAGCACACTAGAAAGTTGATTATAAAAGTTGGTTTCTTGGGTGGCGAGAATACGTTTAAGATCCTGTTCAGAGATTCCGTCTTTTTCAAACTGCTCAAAAGCTTGATCAATGCCTTTGTTTACTTCGTCTAAATCAATATCCGAATAAGCTTTGGCTATTAAATAGACTTGACCTGCTAGCTCACTGGTTTGATGAAACATATTGGCATTTGGAACTAACTTTTGGTCTTCAACTAGCACTATATAAAGTGGCGCTGATTTACCATTGGCTAAGTATTCAAACAATACGTTTAATGCATATGAGTCGGCATGATACTGCTCTACTGTGGGGTAGGTGCGAGTAATTTGCGGTAGGTTGGCAAAGTTATCTTCATGGTAACGTTTAATCGTTTTGTTTAATTTCGCAGCGCGCTTCTTAAGAGGCGTGATTTTTTCACTCGCTTTAATTTCAGAGAAGTACTTTTCTACCCATTTTTTGGCCTGTGCAGGATCAAAGTCTCCCGCAAGGGTTAATGTGACATTATTTGGTACATACCAACGTTGAAAGAATTGTTTTACATCATCTAAAGTGGCAGCTTGTAAATCGGCAAGGGAGCCTATTACCTGCCAATGGTAAGGATGGTCTTGTGGATAAAGGTTTTGGTCGATGACAAGCCAGTTGTGCCCATAAGGAGCGTTATCGCTGCTTTGGCGTTTTTCATTTTTGACGACCTGTTTTTCTTTTTCCAACACAGCTGCTGTGACGGTATTAATAAACCAACCTAACTTATCAGCTTCGGCCCAAATCATTTTTTCTAGAGCATCTTTTGGCACTGTTTGTAGATAATTGGTTCTATCTCTTGAGGTGGAGCCGTTAGCCCCTGAGCCACCAATTTTTGCCGAGAGTTTATCTAAACCCCCTTTGCCTAAGTTTTCTGATTCAAGAAACAGCAAATGTTCAAACAGATGCGCAAAACCAGTGCGACCTGAGACTTCACGAGCTGAACCTACGTGAGCGGTTAAGTTGACCGCCACAACCGGATCAGAGCGGTCAATGTGAAATACCACTTCTAAGCCATTGTCTAAAACAAACTTTTGATATTTGACCTCAAAGTTAGGTTTATTATCGGTTTCTTGGGCCAATAAATTGTTCACTATGCCCAAAGAGCAGGCGAAAAGTATTAGGTAGCTTGTTAGTTTTTTCATATTTATCATCATTTAATACGGGATCTTAATTGCTGTGATAATTGCATGTTTTGCGAGAGACTAAAAGTGTGGATGGGGCAGGGATCTTGGATAAGGGATGAACGTCTGAAAATTAGCTATTGGCAGCTATAAGTGAATACGCTTTAGGAAAATTTATAGGGCAGGTTGTTTACTTTACAATGCTACAGCTACTGCCCAAGACTTTATTTATCGTATTTTTCCAATGCCCACTGCGATACAAATTACGCCACCTACCATGCCTAACCAAGCTTCAATAGGTGTATCACCACTGAAAGCTCTGCTGAACTGAGCGCTAGCTGAGTCAAACACGTTGTAACCCCAAATGGCTAAAGCCAAACCTCCAACAATAAGTACAATACCAAGCAGTTTGTTATTCATATTTATCTCTATATTTTGATAATTAAACACCAAAATAGTGTTTGATTGTTAGATTGACACAAAATGCTGCATTAATCGAATATAGGATCATAAGTACTAACATTATCAGTCTTGCAACTTTTACTCTGAACCAAAGGTTTTACTCTGAGCTAAAGGCTTCAATTAATGGCTTTAAATGAGCCTCAAAGTGTTTCCATTGCTCTCTTGCAGTAGAATTTATTGGCTGACGAACCTGCTCTGAACTTGGGGTTTTAATGGTGCGTTTAGTATTGTAAAAATGCAAACATGATGCTTCAAAAGGTAAGTTGCAAAAATCTAATATGCGCCTGACTTGAGTCTCCAGATCATCTATCACGTCTTCGTGCTGCACTTTTAATACAAAACCAGGTAACACTGAATCCCAGTGCGCCATTAAGGACAGATAGGATTGGTAATAATGGATGAGGTTGTCTAGACCGTATGAAAACTCTTGGCCTTCAGCAAATAGCTGTTTGTAACCACTGAAACAACAAGCGATAGGGTCACGTCTAGCGTCAATTATTTTGGCATTGGGTAATATGGACTTTATCAGGCCAATATGCATAAAGTTATTTGGCATTTTGTCTATAAAAAATGCCGCACCTTGGCGATAACATTGAGTGTCTTCAATAAATTTTTTGCCAAAACGAGGGAAGTATTCATTGTCGATTTCAGCAACAACCTTAGGGTAACCACTTTTACTTCCGCTTAATCTCGAAGCCAGCCCCAGCACATTGTGTAGCTCCATGGTGCCATCCACTTGGGAATGTGAGGCCAATATTTGTTCAAGCAAGGTCGAGCCAGCTCTAGGAAGCCCAACAATAAAAATGGGATCTGGACTTGGATCACCTAAATCTTGATGAGCTTTAAAAAAGTCTGCAGTGAAAACTGATTTTTGCGCCTCAATTTGTTCGCTCACTTTGGCCTGCGAGTAATGATTACGCCGATTTTTTGAAGCATTACCATTTTGGTAATAACTAAAAGCAGTATCGAATTGTTTGCGATCTTCATAGGCTTTAGCTAGGGCAAACTCAAGATGGGCCTTGTCGTCTTGTTCAATATCGACAGCATTCAGTTGCTCTTGCATCAGGGATAGTTCGTTATCGGTAAATCGATAAGTCTTGGTATTGGCCAAACTCCAATAGGCATCACCAAAGTCAGGGCGAATTGTGTAAGCTTGTTGATAAGCCGCTACTGCTTGTTCAATGTTGCCGTTTGCTTTGTACGCATGTCCAAGTAGCAGTTGTATACCTGGTAAATTGTGGTGATCGCCTAAGATTTGTTGATAAAGGTCGATGGCTGGTTCAACTTCACCAATTCCGACCATAGCATTGGCTTTTGCTGCGAGATATTGGTGATTATTAGGGTGTTCGTTTAGTAACCGCTCGGCCTGTTGTTTGGCTTGCTCAAATTTACCTAATTTAGATAATAATTGCACAAATTCTGCTCTCGCAGCTTCATGGGTTGAATGGATCTCAACGCAGCTTTCTAATAGGAACTCTGCTTCGTGATAAAGTTTTAATTTGATGCCTATCTCAGCCAGTAGCAACATGGCTTCAGCGTGGTGTTTGTGATTTTGCAAAAAACGTCGACATACAGTATCGGCTACAGCCAATCGCCCTTCATACATCAAATCCCGAGCGCCACGAATTTCCACAGGTAATTGAGTGAGGTAGCTGATCCGTTGGGTTGCAAATTTTTGTGCTTCGCTATGGTTAAGTTCAGCATATAAAGGGGCTAACTTTTTCCAACTGGATAATAATGCGGGATTAAGCCGAGTGGCTCTGGCAAAGGCTGTTGCTGCGCTGGGTTTATTGCCTGTACTTAGGTATAGATAACCATTTTCTTGGTGGGCCCGTGCGTGATTTGGATCGCTAGAAATGAGTTTTTTAATTGTTTCAGTTGCTTCATTAATCAAGCCTTTGGTGCGCTGGGCAACGGCTAGAATATATAATACTTCGATTTTTTCTTGAGTATCTTCTTGGTTCTCTAATGCTATCTGGGAAAGTGCTATGGCCTTGTCAGTCTCGCCTGATTGTAGCGCACGTTTGATATCGTCAATCTTAACGTGATTTTTACTGCTGTGTTCGCCAACGTTTGTTACCACGCGTTTCCTCCAGAGGATTAAATTCTTTGTTTTACTCAGACGAGAGTTGTCTGAGGGATTTTTCACTAGATAAAAAATAAAGGCAAGCTAAACGCTTGCCTTTATTAGTAGAGCTATACACCCTAAAATACTATCTTAATAGAAATCGTAAGACAGTCTCAATCCTAATGTACGAGGACGGTTAGTCACTACTTTTGGCGTAAATTGCTGTGTATCTATATAAAGTACAGCGCTTTCGTCCGTGAGGTTATCGATATAAAGCTCAGCTTTCCAGTCGTCTTTGGTGATGCCAACAGATACATTGGCAATCGCGTAGCTCTCTTGAATGTAGCGTCCGCCTTGGAAAACATCGCCATTCGAGTCTTTAAATGAAGTGCCATCATAAGTTGCTGCTTCATTTTGAATCGGTAAACCAGAACCTGTACCGTAGATCAATCGTGTTGCGTCTTCCGTTACATAGGCATCCATAGACATTCCGGCTAAACGGTCACCCGTGTAGCTTACCGATGCATTCAAATAACCATTGTAACCATCATCAAGTTCAAAATAATAACGGGCACGAATATTACCCGAAAACTCAGCTGAGTAAGGTAGTTGTGCGCCTACTCCTGGAGCAATACCTGCAAGTTCAGCATTAACACTGGTTAATTCAGTATCCAGTAAACTAAAGGCTGCATTTATCACCAAGTTGTCTGAAGCTAACCAGGTAATATCGGCATCTAGTCCTTTTATTTCTGCATCACCGACATTATCGGTAAATACTAAAAAGCTGATGTTGGTTGGGTCATAACGTGAAGTTTGTAAGTCGGTAATTTCAGAATAAAAAGCCGTAGCATTTACCCGTAAAATTCCGTCCAAAAAGTCACCTTTCATGCCTAATTCAAAATTATCCAGACTATCGGTAGTAGAGTAAACTGGGATCCTGAAACCTTCAAATGCACCACTTTGATTACTCGCAAGATCACCACCTTGACGGTTGGTAACCGGAGGTCTAAATCCTTCTGAATAGGTAGTAAATAGCAGTACGTCGTCATTTAATTTGTAATCTAACGAGGCTTTAAAGATAGTATCATCGACTGTTAATGTGCCGCTATCGTCTAATAAGCTTACGTCTAACTGACCACTTTCGATGGCTGCTTGAAGTACCCCTGGGCCATCACCACCCGTTGCTAAGTCTAATTCTGCAGGATCTTGAGTACCAAAAGCACGAATTCTGCGGCTCACATCGGTGCTGGTTGTTGAACCTTTAAAGGTGTCATCAATTTGATACCAACGTGCGCCCAAAGTAGCGGTTAGCTTATCGGTAAGATCGTATTCAACCTGACCAAACACTGCCACTTGTTCGATGGTGTGGGTCACATCGTTAACAAAACTAATGCCTGACTCGAACGGTCCGCCGTCAGAATTAATGCCTTCACTACCTGGAAGTGTTCTAGCAAGATCAGGGAACTTTTCTGTACTGGCAATATTGAATTGACCAACGGTTGCAAGTTCTTGGTCATCATAGAAAAGACCAGCAGTCACGCGCCAAGCTTTATCTACATCTGTATTAAAACGCAGCTCGTGGGTAATACGCGAAGTATCTGTTTGTTCTTTGTAGTACTTAGTGGGATCTAAGCAACGTTCATCTTCTGCAGCAACAGAACCGCCGTACTGGCATACATAATAGGCTGAGAACAAACCGCCATTAGTATAACCTGTGTAATCGATAGTAGAGCTGATTTCACGGTCTAAATAACCACCTGTGTACACTATATCAAGCTTGTCTAAACGACCTTTTAAAGTCCAGGTTGTGAGTCCGAATTCATCATCGTTGTCTTCAGGGATAAAACGGTTAACAGAGCTTTCACCTTCAAGGTTAGGATCGTAAGAAAACACCCCTTCGGTTTCTAGTGACTGAGCGGTGTGTTGTAGCAACAATGACCAATCATTGTTGATTAAGTAGGACATACCTAATCTAACACCTGCATAAATTGCATCGTTAGTATCATCTTCTACTAAGCCACCATTTTCAGGTGATATAACTGGAGTATTTTGTGGGTCGTTCAGTACGCCACCTGATATTCTATCAATAACAACAGCGCTGCCAGTGTAGCCACCTCCACCAGGTTTATTGAGGATATTGTCAATCCATCCACCTTGCTTGTCGTTATATGCTACTACGCGAAGTGCCAGATCATCGGTGGGCGTAAAGTTCATAAAGGCTTCAACGGAATTACTCATTTCTCCGCCTTTAGTGCTACCAATATTCACATCCATGCCAGCAGCAAAACCAGTGTGATCAGGTTTTTTACTGATCATTCGCACTGTGCCTGACTGTGAACTAGCACCAAACAAGGTACCTTGTGGACCAGGCAGCACTTCGATACGTTGTATATCTGCAGCATAAACGTCTAAGTTTCGGCCTTGCATGGAAACGGGTTGTTCATCGAGATAAAATGCAACAGACGGCTGTAATGCCTGTACCGAAGATACTGAAATATTGGTTTGCGTGGTTGCTGCACCTCGGATATAGATCTCATTTTGCCCAGGGCCTGTACCTTGGAAAACAACGTTTGGTAGAAACTCAACGTAATCGTTAAAGCTTTCAACGCCTAAATTTTCCAACGCTTCGCCGTTTAAAGCTGAAACAGACAAAGGTACATCTTGTATCGATTCAGTTCTTTTGGTGGCGGTAACTTGAATGGTTTCTATTTGTGCTTTTGCTTTTGCTGTTTCTTGTTGTGCTATTGCAGGATTAATTGCAAGTGCTGTGACAATGGCACAACTAATTTTTGTTCTGTTCATGTAAATTTTTGTTCTGTTCATGTAATAAGAACCTTTTTGGCTTTTGCATGCACTGCCTTGGGAAGTGACTTTTGATTAGACCCAATACATACAATATTTAATTTCAATACAAATTTTTATTTACGTGGCATTTGGGAGTATACCAGACTCAAGCCCCGATTTCTAAAGTCATTCCCAGCGCTGTTAAAAAGTTCACTTATTTTTTATAAGTAGCATTCTACTTATATTGTGAGTTTGAAATAATCACGGGATAGGTTATATTGCGGCTCAATAAACAGATATACAGGCTTACCTTAGTGGCTTTAACTCGAATAGACCAACACCTAAACCGCCCCGTTTTTTACCTTTCTTCATTATCCATTCTTGTCTTAGTGTTATTTGCACTGATAGCGCCACAAACAGCCGATGTCTATTTCACTGAATTACAAAGCACCATAGTTGAAAATGGTAGTTGGTTTTACGTGGTGACAGTGGGAGTCATACTGCTAACCGTTTTGTACGTTGGCTTCTCCAGTTTTGGTGAAATACGCCTTGGCCCCGATCACTGTAAACCTGACTATTCTTTGCCTAGTTGGCTCTCAATGTTATTTGCAGCGGGAATGGGAATTGGACTGATGTTTTTTGGTGTCGCCGAACCTGTGATGCATTTTTTATCCCCCCCAACAGCGACCCCAGGTACAACCGAAGCCGTGCGCGAAGCCATGAAAATGACCTTTTTTCATTGGGGCTTACATGCTTGGGCAATCTATGCGGTAGTTGGACTAATATTGGCCTATTTTAGTTTTAGACTAAATTTGCCTCTCACATTACGCTCAGCTTTATACCCAATGATCGGTGATCGTATTTACGGCTGGGCAGGTCATACAGTGGATATTCTTGCTGTTGTGAGTACTGTTTTTGGTATCGCTACTTCTCTTGGTTTAGGTGCTGCACAGATTAACTCAGGACTAAACTACCTATTTGGCATGGAAGAGTCTGTGCCTATGCAAATCTATTTGATGATTGGCATTATCGCAGTAGCAATTGTCTCAGTAGCGACTGGTTTAGATAAGGGCATTCGCCGTTTGTCAGAATTGAATATGATACTGGCTATTGCCTTACTGTTGTTCATTCTAATTTTGGGACCCACAGTGTTTTTACTTGCCGCGTATGTGCAAAACACTGGCGCATACCTGTCTGATATTGTGCGTAATACCTTTAATTTATTTGCCTACGACAAAACTGACTGGATTGGTGGTTGGACAATTTTTTATTGGGGCTGGTGGTTAGCATGGGCACCTTTTGTTGGGCTTTTTATTGCGCGAATTTCACGAGGTCGCACCATTCGCGAGTTTGTGATTGGGGTGTTAGTGATCCCTACTGCCTTCACGTTATTCTGGATGACAGTGTTTGGTAACTCAGCGATAGATCTGATTTATACTCAAGGTGTCGATAAATTGGGAGACATGGTCAGTACTAATGCACCAGTAGCATTATTTGTCTTTTTAGAAAACTTTCCTTTCCAACAGTTCTTAAGTGGTATTGCAACCTTGATGGTAGTGGTGTTTTTTGTTACTTCTTGTGACTCTGGCGCTATGGTAGTGGATATGCTCTGTTCTCACGGAAGAAACGACACACCCATTTGGCAACGTATTTATTGGGCTGTAGGAGTGGGGCTTGTATCCGCTATTTTGCTAACTGCAGGGGGGTTAAATGCGTTACAAACCATGACCATAGCGACGGCTTTGCCCTTTGCTATTATATTGTTGATTTCTTTAGTCGGGCTGATAAAGGCATTACGTGTCGAAATCCATAAAAAAGCCAGTTTAGCGATGAACTTGCACCCTCATCCGTCTACAATCGATAGTGGTTGGGAACAACGACTTTCGACTATTATTCAATTCCCTAACAAAACAGCGGTAAAACTATTTATTGATTCGGCAGTGCTTTCAGCGTTAGAGAGTGTTAGCAAAGAATTGGCCAATAATCACGTTGAGTCAGAGATTGTTAATAAAAAAGAGATGTTAAGTTTGAATGTACAACACGGCAGTGAGTATTCTTTTGTATATGGGATAAAGTGTGAAAAATATCGCCAACCTAGTTATTCTCCAGATAACGAAGAATCTCATGAGAGTGCCGACGAACATACCTATTATCGGGCAGAGGTGCACCTTGCCGAAGGTGGCCAAGATTACGATATTATGGGTTGGACGAAACAGGCAGTCATCAATGATGTGATTGATCAGTATCATAAACATCAACATTTTCTGCATCTCTTACGTTAATATTTCGTTGATATTCAGTTTGGGTATTTAATATCAGATAATGAGTCAGAAAAAACGCTAGGTCCTTGTAGGTTTTCAGTATACTCAGGGTTGTATGGTTTTTTTGTAACCTAAGTAATTGAAAGTAAGGAATAAACGTGCGTATTAAGTCGCCCCAAGGTATTTTGTCTTTAGACAGTATTTTACCCGAAGAACCTCTGTTGATGATGGGGGCGGGGCCAGTACCTATTCCTGCCAGAGTGGCAGCTGCCAATGGTATAGTTATCAACCATTTGGGCGATACCATGGCGCAAATTATTGAACAAGTTAAGCTGATGTCGCGCTATGTATTTCAGACCGAAACTGGGCATATTTTAGGTGTGGCAGGGCCAGGCTCTGCTGCGATGGAAATGGCCGTGGCAAATTTGGTCGTACCGGGCAGCAAAGTACTCAGTGTATGTAACGGCTTTTTCAGTAACCGATTGGCCGAAATGGCTGAACGTGTTGAAGCCAATGTTGTGCGCTTGGTGGTTGAAGAAGGCCAAAGTGCCGATCCTGCTGTGGTAACCGAATATATTGCCCAACATAAACCGCAAGTATTAACCATAGTGCAAGGTGAAACCTCTAGTACCGTTTGTAATAATGAATTAGCCGCTATCGCCGCCGCTGCAAAAGCCCATAACTGTTTAGTGATTGTTGATGCTGTTTGTACTTTAAGTACCATGGAATTTGATATGGACGAGTGGGGTATAGATGCGGTAATTACAGGTGGACAAAAGGGATTGTCTTGTATACCTGGGGTGTCCTTAATTGGTTTTTCCAGTAAAGCTTGGGAACATATTCAATCACGCTCAGATCAACTGCGGCATTGGTGCTTAGACGCTAAGTTGGCCGATCAATTCTGGTATAAAAAGTCTTATCATTATACTGCGCCTGTCTCTGGCATTTTGGCTATCCATGAAGCCCTAAGATTAGTCTGTACCGAAACCCTTAAAGTGAGGTTTGACCGGCACTTGCGCAGTTCCAAAGCGTTGCAAGCAGGGATTGACGCTATGGGGCTAACTCTGCACGTTAAGCCCGCTGCCCGGTTAAATTCTGTTGTGGGTATTAATTTGCCTGATGGGGTTGAAGGTAAGCAGTTGCTAAGCACTATGTCTAATCGTTATAAAGTCGAAATATCCGGTTCCTTTGGTGCCAACATAGTACGAATTGGCCAAATGGGAGAGCAATGTCGAGCCCACAACTTGTTTCGTACTTTACATGCCTTTGGTGCCAGTTTTAACTTACTTGGCCAAAAACTCGATTTACCAGCAGGCATGGCCGCATTAGAAGGTTCATTAGATCGCCACGGTTTTGTGGATCAGATTTGACGCAATATTTGTAAAAGCTAAACAGGCATATTTTTCTGCAGGTAAGCGACTAACACCTCACCTGCTTTTGAAATATGTTGTTTTAAAATACCTTTAGCCCTACCTAGTTGTTTGGCTTTTATCGCGTCGAGTAGTTGATAATGTTCTTGCTGGCTGGTTTTTTCATAGTTAAGCTCAACTGAATGAAAGCCAATATAGCGTGAACATAGTTGATGTAAATTGGCTATATTGTTGAAAAGAGTCGGCCTTTTGGCTGCTTGATACAAACATGCATGGAACTGCCAATTTAAATCGCCATGTTGGGCAATGCTTAACTTTGGCTGGTCGAGTTGTTCTAATATATCAGTCGCTTGCCCCAAAATTTGGTGATTAAGTTTTGGCATAGCATGACTAAGGATTAGAGGCTCTAGATACATACGCATTATGTATAAATCTTCTGCCTCGGTGGCGCTTAATGGATGCACCATCACGCCACATTTTCCACTTTGCATTAGCCAACCTTCATTTTTTAATCGTTGCAGTACATCACGAATTGGAATACGGCTGACACCATAGTTAGAAGCGAGTTGTTGTTGTTTTATCGGACTCGATAATGGCAACTTATTATCACGGATATCTTGTTTTAACTGTTGATATAAGGCTTCTGAAGGTTGTTTGTCTGTCATAAATTATGCTCTTGCAATACGGCTGATGGCAAGCGTGCCAAGCCCAATGGTGATGCCCCAAAATGCAGAAGCGATACCAAAAAAAGATACCCCAGAGGCAGTGACTAAAAAGGTGAGCAAGGCGGCATCACGATAGTCTGGGTGCTCAAAGGTCGATTGTAGGCTAGCACCAATAATGCCCAATAATGCCAAACCTGCTAATGCAGAGATCATAGCAACAGGGAAAGCCGCGAATAAACTCACCACAGCTGCGCCACAAATGCCCGCTAATATATTAAAGACACCGGCGAACACACCGGCAATATATCGCTTATCTGGATCAGGGTGGGCTTCTTCGCTGGCACATATAGCCGCTGTGATGGCTGCTAAGTTTAAAGTGAAAGCCCCAAAAGGCGCGAACAAAACGTTTAAGCCACCAGTCCAACTTAGTATGGGGGATACTGGCGCTTGGTTATGACCAGTAGAGCGCAAAATCGCTATGCCAGGCACATTTTGTGACGTCATGGTTACAATAAATAACGGTAAACCTACACCTACTAATAAGCTCAAATTAAACTCTGGCCATGTCCACACTGGCATCGCGAGCGACCACCTGACTTGCTGTAGATTGATTAGATCAAAGCTGTAGGCACATATAAACCCTGCAATTAGCACCGCAACTATTGCATAACGGGGTAACCACCTTTTGGCGAATAGAAAAGTCACAAGCATGATCCCCACCATAAGCGGATCACTTTGTAGTGAAGTAAAAATATTCAAGCCAAATTGCACTAATATGCCAGCCAACATGGCCGACGCTATTGGCAAAGGGATACGTTTAGTTAAAGCGTCGAACCAACCAGACAATCCTGTTAGCAGGGTTAACACCCCAACAAATACAAAAATACCTATGGCTTCGCCAATACTATTACCACTGAGTGTAGTGGCCAGTAATGCAGCGCCCGGTGTCGACCAAGCAATGATAATAGGGCGTTTGTAATATAACGATAAGCCTAAACAGCCCAAACCCATACTTATTCCCAAGGCCCATATCCAAGAATCAATCATCTCTTGGCTAGCACCAGCGGCAATTGCGGCTTGATAGACAATCGCCCAAGCACTGGCATAACCTACCAACACTGCGATAAAACCTGCGCTGATGGCTGAGAAACTTAAGTCAGAAATAAACGTCTTGTGTTTCATTTTTGTATTCAAATTAAAAAATGTATACAAAATTTAACATGTTATTACAAATACTTAAAATGAAAATAACTGGAGGGGTAAAGTATTGGTTTAATTGAGGTAAATAACTTGAACTCGGGTTAAGACGTGCCGCATCTTCTAAAGTAACTATAATAAAAACAATAGGTTAGAAGGTTACTATTTATTTGGTAGCTTATTTAATGCATCCAGTGCCGATATTATTGTGTTTATCAAGGCGAGCTTGTGAAGCAATAGCCAGCTATTGAGAGCAAGTTCAACGAAGATAGGCGCAATAATAGCGGTGCTGGACGGTATGGCTTATCCCGAATTCAGGTTAAATAATAACCATCGGCAATGCCATTCAGAACAGTGCCGACAGATTGGATTATTACAGTGACAAAGTGGTTTTTATCCAAGCAATGAAGTCATTGGTGACTTCATCTCGATTCGTTTCGTTAAAGAGTTCATGACGCGCTTCTAGATAGAATTTTTGCGTGATTTTTTCGAAACCGTGTTTTTGGTATGCCGCCAGAAGACGTTGCACGCCTTTACTATTTTCGCCAACCGGATCGTCTGTACCACTGATTACATAAATGGCTTTGGTTTTATCCATTTCTTCAAGCGCCTCATCCGAGGCAATGATAGTCAAAGCATCTAACATGCCTTGCCAGCTTGCAACTGAGCATTCATAACCACAGAGTGGATCAGCAATATATTTATCCACTTCACCTTGATCTCTGCTTAACCAGTCAAACTCAGTGCGATTGGGCTTAAATGCCTTGTTGAACGCTTTAAAGGTCATGGCGGCCATAAGCGCACTGTGACCTTTTTTACCTAGCCGTAATTTTTCCAGTCGGATGATTAGTTGGGCTATCTTACCTAATGCACCAGGCGGTCCATTGCTGGCTGATAAAGCTGCAGCAGTGATATTATCACCGTATTTTCGAAGGTAAGATTGGGTCAGAAATGAACCCATAGAATGGCCAAGCAAGATGATGGGCGTGTTTGCATGTCGCTTGCGAATTTCAGCATTTAATAAATCAAGATCATCAACGGCTTTATTCCAGCTATCTTCATCAGCCATATGACCAAGTTGCTGACCTGATACTATGGACCTCCCATGACCCCGGTGATCATTAGCATACACGGCAAAACCCTCGGCATTTAAATAAGCCGCCAAAGGTGCATACCTAGCTGCATGTTCTGCCATACCATGGGCGATTTGGATAACCGCTTTGGTATCACCTGCAGGAAGCCACTGATAACAGTGCAACTGCAAAGTATCTACGCCGTTAAATTTAAAACTATCGGGACACGCTGTGCCTAGGTCGTTGGTTGTATAGATATTATTTCCTCCATATCTAAATATACTTTAGGTATTGTAATATTTGGCTGACTCATTAAAGGTTGTCAGTCTTTTCTTTTTCCACTTATACCTGTGCTCATGACAATGGTGGTGATTACTCTGCTTTCATCCCTTATCTGGCTTGATATCAGAATACGTATATAGCGTTGCTCCGTCAATGGACCCACAAATTTAGGAAAATTCTTTTAACTTGTAACCCGAATTTTAATATCAAGTCCAATTTGTTAATATGACTACCTGTGTATTTTGTGATTAGAAACCCAGTGGTGGCAGGATGTGTGGGACAAATAAACAAGAAAATATCCAGTAAAGCGTTAGCAAAATAGGCTGTGATGTGTCATTGTTTTAAGCTGTAATACCAGTTAGGATTATTAATATTCTGTTGTGTTATTAATGAGCCAGTTCGATACCATTAGGAATTCAATATAGTGTCCACAAATTCAAAACAGCGCCTATATCAATTACATTTGGTTGGTAATGTATTGTGCGTAGAAATGAATAGTGTGTGGTCAAAAGGTACGGTTAAAAAAGTACTAGAAGATACCCAAGAACTGGTCGATGGTATTAAACATCAACCATGGGCTGCAGTAGTTGATATTCGTAAGTGGATCATGCCAACCTTAGAAGCTTTTGCAGGCTTTCAGGCTATATATGATTGGTGTGCTGCCAACAACCAAACACACGAAGTCACTTTGTGCCGCTTTGAGGTGCAGAAAAATATTATTGGAGATGTATCTAACTACGATACAGAGCATCAGTTGTATACTCAAAAGCCCGAGGATGCCGAGCAATGGCTAATTAACAAAGGTTTCACTTTTTCGTTGGAACAATGGCAGCAAGCTAAGCAACAAAATTCACATTGAAAAACTGCATTCCATTATTGTTTGTTGTTTGCCTGTTAGCAGGCTGCGAGCAAGGGCGTTTTAATGACGACATTACCAAGGCCTATGGCCTGCCCGATAACAGTTCAGAATATCAAGACCTGATAACCCGCGAGCCTGAAAGCCTTAACAAATATGAACTCTATAATCGTGTACTCACTTTATGGGACACTCCCTACCGAGAGTTAAAGCTGCCCACTTCCAACGGCACTACCCATATCATTGTATCTGGGCCTGCTGATGGTGAAGTACTCATATTACTGCATGGCATGAACGTGGACTCCACCATGTGGTATCCCAATGTTAAGGCGTTATCACAAAACTACAGGGTTTACGCCATCGATGACATTTTGGGACCGGGAAAATCAAAACTGGATCATGACGATGATTCACTGGAAATGGTGATCTCCTGGTATTTTGAAATATTTGACGCCCTTAAACTGGAAAAACCTATCCTTGCCGGCGCTTCACAAGGTGGTTGGATCGCCACCAATTTGGCACTGGCTAGACCCCAAAGGTTTAACAAATTGATACTGCTAAGTCCGGCTCAAACACTTACTTGGTTAGAACCTAGTGTTGATATATTGTCCAACTTATTATTTTCATTAAATCCACAACGTGAAGGGTTACGGAATAACTTAGCCACTCTGTCGAGCAATGTAGACGGCATTGAGCAAATGTATATTGATCAGTTTTTCAGAACTATCACAACCGCATCCACCTCTCCTTTGCTAATGGATATGAAACCCTTTGACGACGAACAATTGTCAGCACTTACTATGCCTGTGTTATTCCTAGCCGGTGATAATGATATGTTTAATAATCAGGATAGTGTCGACCGAGCGATAAAAATCATGCCCTGCGTTCAAGCTGAAATCATTTCCAACAGTGGGCACTTTATTAGTGTGGATCAAGCGGAGCTAGTAAATGGGAAAATAATAGAGTTTGTTGCCAAGAGAAATAATAAGCAGACTACAGAGTGTTAAAGGTCGTTGTGATTGTTAGCTGCATCCAGCTAAATCACCGTTTAGGAGGCAGACTTTTTTCTTTGATATAGATAGATTTCAACCAATAAAACGCCCAAAACAAACAAAAATATCTTAAGGAATGGTGTTATTTGATCGACAGTAAACGGTGTGATTTTGTCAGCCAGATCAAATGCCCAAATTCCATCAGCATATCTAGATTTTTCTCCGAATAAAGCCTGAATTAAATTGGCACCTGCATGAAAGCCTATTGGCACAGCCAGGCCTTTTGACCAATAGGCTAAGACTGCATACAAAAGACCCCAAACGGCTGGTCCTGTGATGCTATCAAAGGCAAATCCATGATAAAGACCAAAAGCTAGTGAGGTTAGATAAATAGCGCCTCTTGGGCCAATGATTGTTTCCAATTTTTTAAGGGCATAACCTCTAAAGGCAATTTCCTCCATGGCCGCAAGCATAAGCAAGGATAGCAAAGATAGCAGGATAATATTGATAACAGATTTAACATGTATGTCGACAATAATCACAGGCGTCAGCCAAAGATATACAAGATAAAAACAACCAAAAAACGTCATTCCTGTCACTAGGCTAAGGATCAAGCGAATCAGTGAGCCTGCATTAAAGTTCAACCCCATATCCACAAAGTTTAGCTTGTCATATTTTAGGAATAAAAAGGTTACACCCAGCAAGCCAATGCTGACACTGCCGCCTATGCTAGCTCCGTATAGCCAATTCACAGAGTTAGGGATCAATGTCCCTATGCCATTCATCAAAATTTCAAATAAAATCCAAAACAACAAAACCTTGGCAATGTTGAGTATGTTGGCTTTTATCATGATCAGCTCCGTCAATAGAATGTTCAAACCCTAGGAGTCTGGAAAGTTAAAGTCAAGGGAGTCATCTAGTCTTCTGGTTGTCGAATTTAAAAAAGAATGTTGAAACTTCGCGCCTTGTTTTTAATTCAATTTATATATAACTTCACAAAACTTACAACAGTTTATAATTATGAAAAATTCTACTTTTATTAATTAGTGGGTACACTGCTATTAAGTTAAATTTCAATTAAATTTTAGGAGAGTTAAATGTTTAGTCACGTGATGTTAGGTGCTAATGATATACAAGCATCGAAGAAGTTTTACGATGCTATTTTAGGTGCTTTGGGCTACGAAGAGGGAACTATTGATCCTAAGGGTCGTTGTTTCTATTTCACTAAAACCGGTGTTTTTGGTTTGAGTGCGCCCATTGACGGTGAGCCTGCCAGTCACGGCAATGGCAGTACTTTGGGTTTTGCTATTGAAAATGAAGAACAGGGGCTTGCTTGGCATGAAGCTGGTTTAGCCAACGGTGGTACAGCTTGTGAAGATCCTCCTGGTGTGCGTGATGGTGGTACTATGAAGTTATATTTAGCTTATCTTCGAGATCCTTCAGGCAATAAAATCTGTGCCATGAAACGTGTAAGTTAAGTACCTTAAAATTAGAATTTTGTGGCTGGGTTATTCAGCCACATGTTCTATATCCAACTGTTAGTTGTTCCTTATTTCACTACTTTTTTCTGTTTTTAGCTCGTAGCCATAAGCTCGCTACTCGTAGCTGTCGTTTTGTTTAACTCATTTTAGCTAACATACTCAATGGTGCGATACGGGCGAGGTATCTGAATAAAGCCCAAGGCCATTTGGGTACAAAACTATTGGCCACTTCTTTTTCGATGTCTTTAACTATGGCTTTGCAACCTGTTTCTAAGTCCACAATAAAGGGGACTGTTTTCACTTTTGCATTGATTTCAGTACGAATAAAGCCTGGATGAATAGTCGTGGCTTTTATAGGTGTGTTGCGCACATCGATACGAATGCCTTCGCTGAGGGATGTTAACGCCGCTTTAGTGGCAGCATAAACTGTCATGGCTCGACGTGCTCCGCGCACGGCACTAACAGAGGAAATAGTGACTAAATGCCCTGCGTTTTGGCTACGAAATATTTCCATAGCGGCTTCACACTGAGCTAACGCTGAAACAAAGTTGGTCACTGCGGTCTGTTTATTGGCTTTAAAATATCCAGTGCCAAGTGAAGCCCCTTTGCCCATTCCTGCATTAACTATGACGCGGTCAAGACTGCCTAAGTCTTCAGCAAAGGCTTTGATTACTTCAAACACTTGGTCGTGGTCGTTAACATCTAATGAACGAATAAACACTTTAATATCGGGGTTAATGGTCAATAATTCTTGTTTAAGTGACTCTAAGTTATCCATTCTACGGGCACATAAAGCTAAGTTACGACCCATCTTAGCGAACTCGATAGCCATGCCTTTACCCAAGCCTGAACTAGCACCAGTAATTAAAATATTTTGTCTGGTCATATTGTGTATTCTCTTATTATTGTTTGATTAACTAGCTACTTAAAGGCTAAAAAATTATTCACCACAGGGAAAAGGAGGGCACAGAGGAAAGTAAAATCTGGTTTTCTTCATTTTCATTTTCATTTTCTGTGTTCTTTTGTTCTTTCATGGTTTAAATCTTTTCTTGGGGCTATTTAAAAGTCAGTAAGTTATTGTGTTTACCTTTAAATTTGCTAAAAAATTATTCATCACAAACGAAAGTAAAACCTGGTTTTCTTAACTTTTTATATCTGTTCTCTGTGTTCTCCTTTTCCCCCGTGGTTCAATTTTTTTCTTGACGTTTATTTGTAAGTTAACAGGTGTTTGTTGTTGCCTTCGAATGTGCTGTGTTCGTTGAGTGACGATAAAATAATCCCTTTTTGGGTGCTGATAAGTTTGGTGATACCGCAGTTAACCAAGGTCCAGTTAAGGTTCATTAGATTTTCTGCGGGTACACCTAATATGGCTTGGGACAATAATGCTATGGGTCCACCTGAACTGAACACTGCTACACGCTTTTCACCATCAAGGCCACTAATCAAGTTTGCCAAGGCGGTCTGTATTCTGTGCTGATAATCAGGCCAAGACTCAATATAGTCATCATTATGTTGGCTGCTGATCCAGCGGCTAAAGGCTTGAGCAATGACTTTTTCCAAGGATTTATGAGGATTATCTTGTTTACTCATATAGGTTTTTACGCCTTGTGCAGTGGCAAGTTCAGAGTTAAATTGAGCGAGGATATCTTGATGATCGTATTCGTTCCATGCGGCATCTATTGTAGGTTCTATATCTGTTTGTCCCATGGCAGATAAGCAGCCGTTTGTAGTTTGCTGATGTCGCTGCATGCTACCTCGTACTACTTTGTCAAAGTTTCCGATTCTGGCTCTAAAACTATCGCCTATATGCACGGCTTGTTGTTCGCCAAGTTCAGATAAACAATCATATTCGGCTTTGCCAAAAGATGCTTGGCCATGTCTAATTAAATAAATAGCGGTCATTTTAGTGTTTGCCTTTTATGGCTTTACGGCATTGCCAAAGCAAATAATGCACAAAAAACCAAATATGTTTAAAGGTTGGGTTATTGGTGCTACTCAAGGTATTAAGCTCTAGGCTTAAAGTTTTTTAGTTGTTTTTTCATCATAGCTAAATAACGCATCGGCGCTAACCAGCGTTTCATGCGAAAGGCGGTGCGTCCGTCTTTATGGGTGATGGTCATAAACTTGAGATTTTCACTGTCTTGGTAGATTGCTTCGGCTACTTGAGCAGCGGTGATGTCGGATGAATTATGCAGCATTTTACTCACAAGTTTTGCCACGCCAGGCTGCTTACTGCGCATTGATTCGTCTAGGTTTGTGGAAAAGAACCCCGGACAAGCAACACTGACATGAATATTATCGTCAGCGAGCTCAAGGTGCATGGTTTCTGAAAAGCTGACCACAGCAGCTTTACTGGCATTGTAGCTGCCCATAAGAGGAGCGGGTGTGATCCCCGCTTGTGATGCAATATTCACGATTTTTCCAGCACTTTGCTGTTTCATCATAGGTACAAAGGTGCGGCACATTCGTACCATGCCTAATACATTGATATTTAATACCCACTCCCACTGCTCAATGTCTTCAAATTCCAAGGCGCCGCCAGTGGCAACCCCTGCATTGTTGACTAGCACATCGAGTGTGCTCCAACGAGATTGAAGCTGTTGTTGCAGTGTTTCAATATCAGCTTCGTTGGTGATATCACAAGGCAAAAAGAAGGCTTTGCCACCTGACTTAGTGATGCTATCAACCACTTTATGTGCGCGCTCTGAATTTAAGTCGGCTATACACACTTCAAAGTTTTGTTTAGCATAATGTAGTGCCAGCGCTTCACCTAAACCTGAAGCGCCTCCGGTTATTAATACATTCTTGTTCATTGGTATTTTTTCAACTCTAAACGGGCAACCATGCCTTTATGTACTTCATCAGGTCCATCAGCCAAACGTAAGGCTCTAGCACCAGCAGCAAAACGGGCGAGTGGGAAGTCGTCACACATACCTGCACCACCATGAATTTGGATCGCCATATCAACCACTTCTTCAAGCATTTTGGGCACAGCTACTTTAATCGCAGAAATATCTACCATGGCATTTTTAACACCCAGATTGTCAATTTTCCAAGCGGCTTGTAAGGTTAATAAACGGGCTTGTTCAATAGCTATACGAGCTTCGGCAACACGTTCTCGGTTGCCACCTAACATCATCAGAGGTTTACCAAATGCGCTACGTGACATGCCGCGCTGCATAGCAAGTTCTAAAGCTTTTTCAGCACAGCCGATTGAACGCATACAATGATGAATTCGGCCTGGGCCAAGGCGACCTTGGGCAATGGCAAAGCCTTTACCCATGCCAACTAACAAGTTTTCTTTAGGGACGCGCACATTAGTAAGATGCATTTCGCCATGACCAGAAGGAGCGTCATAATCCCCGAATGCTTGTAACATACGTTTAATTTCAATGCCCGGAGTATCTAGTGGCACCACTACCATGCTGTGCTGGCTGTGTTTGTCATTTTCTGGATTCGATAGGGCCATAAAAATAGTGATTTTGGCGTTGGGGTGGCCTAAACCTGTAGACCACCATTTTTTGCCGTTAAGCACTAACTCATTGCCGTCTAATTCAACGGTTGCTTGCATATTGGTGGCATCTGACGAAGCAACATCGGGCTCGGTCATACCAAACACTGAACGTATTTCACCGGCTAATAGTGGTTTAAGCCATTTTTTTTGTTGGAATTCGTTTCCAAAGTGATAAAGCACTTCCATATTGCCGGTGTCAGGTGCGTTACAGTTAAATATTTCAGAGGCAAATAACACTCTGCCCATTTGTTCGGCTAGCGGCGCATATTCTAATGTAGTTAAACCTTTGCCTAATTTAGTGTCAGGTAAAAATAGATTCCATAACCCAGCGTCTTGGGCTTTTTTCTTAAGGGGCTCTATTAATGGATGGACTTGCCAATTTTTCCAATCACCACCGGGGTTTAATTTATGAGTTTCAGCATAAATTTGTTCTTCAACTGGATAAATATGTTCATCCATAAAGGCTTTTACACGTTCGATATAACCTAGTGTTTTTTGGCTGTGGTTAAAATCCATAATAGTAACTCCCAAAGTTGCATAAGCAGAAATTAAGCTAAGAATAGTCTCTTTTTTTAATTGAATGAAATGAAAAATACTTTATGGTTACTATGAATTTCATTCATGATGGTGATTTGATGACAGACGTAACTAGGATCCAACAACTTGACCTTAATTTGCTCAAAATCTTTGAAAGTATTTATCAAGAGCAGAATATGTCGCGCACAGCAGAGGCTTTGCATATTACGCCTTCAGCAGTAAGTCACGCCTTAAAACGATTGCGCGACTATTTAGGCGATCCTTTATTTCAGCGTAGCAATAATCGTATGTTGCCCACTCCCGCTTGTCAGCGTATGGCACCGCAGATTATTGATAATCTCACCCGTTTAAGGCAAATATTACAGCATTGGGGGGAGTTTCAAGCGCTTACCAGCCAACATCATTTTCGTTTGGGTATTCACTATGCATTTGAGCCTTTTATCTTGCCAAAGCTGGCTAAAAAGCTCGCTGAATTTGCACCTAATACCACTTTTGCCAGTGTCAAAGTAGATAGAGAAAACCTAACCCGAGAATTAGGTGCAGGCCGTGTTGATATGGCGTTTGATGTGGCTCTGCCTATTAAGCCACCTGTATTGCACTCAAAGCTTTTCGATGATGAGTTTTGTGTATTAATGCGTAAAGGGCATCCCATTGAGAATAACTTGACTCTACAAACATACTTTGTAGCTAAACATATTGGAGTATCAAACCGTCCAAGTGGCGCTGCAGCTGAGGATATTTTATTTCAACAACAAGGCCTGTCACGACAAATTAGTTTCAGGTGCCAAAATTATTATGCTGCAAAAACCATGTTGGTGGAGTCTGATTTACTATTAACTGTACCTTATCTATTGGGTCAGGAGTTAATGGGTAGTGTAGGGCAAGCTGATGGTTTGTCACAAGCTGCTATGCCTGTTCATCTAACTAATATTGAGACACACTTATACTGGCACAAAAATACTGAAGATGACGAAGCATTAAGCTGGTTTAGACAAATGTTGGTGTCACTGTTTTAACTGCTAGTTGCATTGAATTGAGTTGGTAATTATGCATATTTTAAGTATTAATCTATTGTTTCCAGATCTAGTCACTTTAGTAGTATCATAATGAACTGGTCTTATGTGTTTCAGCTAACAAGTGAATTATTTTCTGTCTGAAATAAAAAAAAGGGGGGTATGTTGGCGTTAAATAAATTATTAGTATTCGTTTTTTTTATTTGCACTTATAGTACTTCACTCTTGTCGTCTCAGACCATTCCTACTATTGATGTCCAAAAAGAACTAATTGATGGTAAAACGAGTCTTGCTGGGCAATGGGCGTTAAGTTGGGGGGAGTGGACGCCATTGGCTGACATTGCCGCGTCCAAAGCTAATTTTAAAGTTGTATTATTACCTAATTTTGTTAGTTCCATAGTTGATGAAAAGACACTAAATACCCATAGATTTGGTACTTATACACTCAAATTGAATAATTTGAGTGATGCTTTTCAAAAGCCAGTAATACGCATGCGTAACGTCAATGATGCTTGGCAGGCCTGGTGGATAGATGAGTCAGGGCAATCCCAGTTTTTAGGCGAATCGGGTAAGATTGCCAAAAATTATAAAGCACAAGAAGTTAGTTTTAAAACGCATATATTACAATTACCTCAAAACGTACATTCAGGCACTTTAGTGGTTTACCTTTCGGCGCACTTATACAAACGTGGCGGTATGTATGGTGAATTCGATGTACAGGAATTTGAGTCGGCCAATAAATTTCTACTTTCTGATTTGGCCAGTCGCTCGGTACTCATTGCCATTGGTTTACTTGTGGTCTTTCAAAATATTTTGTTTTATATATTTCGACCCAAAGAGCGTGTATTACTCTTGTTGGGAATACTTGCGTTCTCTACGTTATTAAGAGCAACCGCATCTGCTGAATATGTTTATTACTTCTTCGGGAACCCTGCTATGTATGGTTTTTTGTTGAAACTGGAATATATTACAATTGTATGGCCCCCTGTTGCAGCAGTGCATTTTTTCTCATGTTTATTTCCCACTAAACGATCCAGTCAAGTTGTTAAAATTGGCTATATAATTGTCCCAATAGTTATCATGTACACCGTCTTGGCACCTCTTAAACAGGTCCTTGAACATTTACTTTATTACCAAGTGATTTTAGTGATATTTACGCTTTACGCTTTATGGTTAATCATTAATTCGATGATAGTTAAATCTTATCGTTCTAGAACAATGATAATCAGTGGGCTTTTTCTGTTTTTAGGGGTCGTGAATGACGTTATTGCTGCTCAATCTAGTTCCTATAACCTTTTTATCGCAGAATATACTTTGTTCTTGTTTTTGTTTGCGCAAACCCAGTTCCATTCTTTAAGGTTTGTATCAGCTCTGGATACTGCAGAACACTTAACCAACAACTTGCAACATGAAGTGGCTGAAAAAACTAAAGAGTTATCTATTCGTAACCTCGAACTTGAGGACAAAGCGGACTATTTGAAAATTCAGCATGATCAGATAAAAGAGTTATCTGAAACCGATCATCTTACTGGTTTGTATAATCGCCAAACGTTTGATAGTCATTTAGATTTAAAATTTTATCAGGCTGTTCAAAAAGCAGAAAAATTGGCTTTAGTGATGTTGGATATAGACAACTTTAAGAAAATTAATGACAGTTATGGACATCAAGTTGGGGATGAATGTTTAAAAACCGTGGCTGAATTCTTACGGCAATCTAATTTGCGTAAAGATGACTTTGTCGCCAGGTATGGCGGTGAGGAAATGGTTATTGTTTTAACCAATACTGATATCAAAGGTGCCGAAGAAATCAGCCAAAGAATATGTGATGGATTGAGTCAGATAGAATTGCATGCTGATGAAGGTACAATTGTACTGACTGCAAGTTTTGGCATAGCGGAATTGATTTATAACCAAGTCGAGAATACTACCCAGTTATTAAAGTTGGCAGATGACGCACTTTATCAAGCAAAATCGCTAGGTAAAAATCAAGTGGTTACAGCTGAAGTATCTTCTTAAATTAATTCAACTTGTTGTAATAATTTCTAAAAGTCAGTTAATTGTGACATTTACAGATTGTTTAACACCATGCTTTTTATTTTCAGTGCTTTTTCGAAATGATCTAGTTGATGGGTTTTAATCCACCAAGTGGCCACTTCCATTAATAATGTAGGGTCGTCGTTTTTATTAGCAAAAAATGCGTAGAATGATAGGCCCACTGAGGATCCTTTGGCGGCTATCTTCTTATCGCACACATCAATAATTTTTACTCTTAACTTGTCTTGCAACTCACCCCTCTCTTTTTTTATTTTTTAGCACTTCAGGTTTAGACACAGTACTACCATCTGGATTGAAAAAGACAGATGGCTGCTCTAGGCCTCTAATTTTCCACATGATTAATTTACCCAGAACACGCATCGATATTTTAAATAATGACATTTTATGTTCTTCAGGTACTGATATCTTGGCCGATTGCCAGTGGGCAATACCCAAAGAAGCACCTAAATCGCTATCTCGCGTGGCTTGGTTATTCATAAAATTGTGGATCACTCCAATAAAAGGAGCTTTGTGACCAAGGGTATTGCCAATAGGTGTGTTGCAACACTTTGCATACCAGCGATGTAAACCTTTTTGAGAAAATTTTACACAAGCTATATGTTCATTGCCCTCAGTGATTTTTACATAGGATATGGGCATTTGAAAAATGTCGGTGCCATTATATTGATCTAGTACTTGATTTTCTTGCTGTAAAAATATGGCAAATTTTTGGCAGTCAATACAACAACACACAATCCGGTTGCCAGATTGTGCGTTAACATTTTTGGTAAAGCCGATTATTTTTCCGCAAGCGCAACTCAGGCTTATTTCAGGCATTTTAACGACTCTTAAATAAAGTTTGTTACCGCAGTTTTTTTAACCTAAAAAATGCAATGTTTGGCAAAATCTGTACCTTCTGATGCGGTCCAATCTGCTTTAGGCTTTTCTTTCATATCAGCGCACCACTCTTCGCTACCGATTTCTGGCGCACAACCACTTAAAAATAAAGCGACAGCAAAAACACCTATTAATTTTTTCATAAACGTTATTCCTTAAATATAAACAAAGTTAGTACATCGAATGAACCTTAAACTTTAGCATAAAAGAAAATGTGTATAGAGTACATATGCCAGCACACTACCCTGACATTTATATATTAATAATATTATATTCACTGACAGTTTACTTTAAGTTAGCCTAGTGAAAATCAAAAAGAGCCTATTACCTTGCTTAGTATTGTTGTACCTACGTTAAATGAAATTAAAACTGGTTATCTGAGCAAGATCCTTGCTGCCTATAGTGACTTAGCAGATATCGAGATCATTTGTGTGGATGGCGGCAGTACAGACGATACAGTTTCGTTGATAAATCAGTCTAATGCCAGGCTAATAGCCACTAATATTGGCTCGAGAGCGGGGCGCTTAAATGCCGGTATCAAACAAGCCAAATTCGACATGGTGCTGCTTCATCACCCACGCAGTTTGCTGGATATTGATGGTATTAATGCTTTAGCAAATCATAGCTCAGAGATCCGTTGGGGAGCTTTTACTCATCAGTTTGATATTCAGCATCCATTGTTAAACTTCACTTCTTGGTATTCAAACCGAATTCGCGGTGATAAACGTGGAGTGTATTATTTGGATCACTGCCTATTTGCTCAAAAACAATTATTATTTGATGTAGGGCTTTTTCCAGATATCGATATTTTCGAAGATACGGATATTTGTTTAAAACTTAATGGAAAAGCCAAACCCATTCGGTTGCCTTACATTAGCCAAACTTCAGCGGTTCGATTTGAAACTAATGGGATTTATCGCCAGGCACTTGAGAACCAATATATGAAGTGGCGTTATTACTTTAATGGTTCCGATAAAAAAATGAATGCGCGATATGAAAAAGGTATTGAATTAAATACTAAGTATAAAAAACAACCCGAATATTAAGGACATTTAGAAGTCGAAATTGCTAGTATTATGCACAAGCAACAACTTGTTGCTAAACCTTCCCTTCAGCTTAAGTTAAGGAAAATATGGCTGTGTTAAGAAAATTTCATATGGCTATCTGGTCAAAGGCGTTATCAATAGCTTTGTTTTTTGTGACAATGTTGTTATTTCTGCCACTTATTTATCATTTTGGCATAGCTTTGCAACCAGCTACCAAACAGGCCTTTGATGGCCAAGTTACAATTCAAACGTCAGATTTCTCTCAAGGAAAAGGACTCGCTTTAGATGGAGACTGGTCTTTCTTTTGGCAGCAACTACTTGAACCAGAGCAAATTAGTGGCACTACAAAAAAGTCGACTTTAATAAAAGGTAGTGGCGGCTGGCAATCAGGCAAACACGATTTAAATTATGACGCTATTGGTTTTGCTACCTATCATCTGGATGTCGCTTTGCAACAAGCAGCAAGCAATTTGGCGATCCGCATTCCTCAAATTGAAAGTGCTTACAGGCTATATATAGATACTGAGCTTATGGCGTCAGGTGGTTTAGTGACAGACTATTTATCAGCGGGAAAGCCGGGATATAATACTGCTATTGTTAGAATACCTGATGGCTTAAAAGCATTTTCTATTACGATCCAAGTCTCAAATTATCATTCGAGTTGGGGCGGGTTATGGGAACCTATAGTATTAGGAGATGCTGATTCTCTGCATACCCTGCAACGAGATAAAGTAGCATTAAGCCTGTTTATTATGGGGGCGCTACTCATTACTGCCATCCATTCATTAATCCAATTTTTCTTGCGGCCTACAGATAATATTCCACTGGTATTTGCCTGTTTATGCCTACTTTTGTTTCTTCGAGAATTTACGATTGAACATATGACCTTTGCATTATCAGCCCTATCTGGCGGCTTTGTATTGATCACAAAATTAAATTTCTTTAGTTTTTATGCTGGTATTCCCACTGCCTTGTATTTCTTTCATTTAAGTTATTATCAAGAGTTTCACCGCAAATATTGTTCTTTTGTTTATATACTTTGTGTCATTTTTTCGGCCTTTGTTTTATTTTTCCCTACACGTTATTTCGGCATCTCACTGGTTATGTTCGAAGTTATTGCAGTGATCGTGATGTTCTATATCTTGCAAAGAATGTGGGTAGCAATGAAAAATGGCCAAAAGGGCGCTGGAGTCATGTTGATTGGCTCGGTAATCGCTTTTGCTTTTGCTGTGAACGATATTTTAAATGTGAGTGGTGTGATTACTACTGGTAGATTTTTTAGTTTGGGTATTGTTGGTTTTATCATGAGTCAGAGTTTTGTGACAAATACTCGATTTAATCATTTAATTAGTAATAACGATATACTGACTGACAAGCTTAAAGAGCGTAACGCAGATTTAGAGCTTTTGGGTGAGCTACTAGAAACAAAAGTTGAACAACGTACCCGGCAGCTCAAATTAGCCAATATTGAACTAAAAGCTTTGGCTAATAACGATCCGCTAACCAATGTTTTCAATCGACATGGTTTACAACAGTTTATTCAAGCAGCATTTGAGCGTTATCGTCGTTCCCAAGAATTATTTTGTATCGTACTGATTGATTTCGATCATTTTAAAGACATTAATGATACTTATGGGCACGATGTGGGCGACATTGTGTTACTGACGGGTGCCGACTTAATTAAAGCCGGAATTCGCGAACAAGATAAATTAGCCCGTTGGGGAGGCGAAGAGTTTCTTGTGCTGTTACCCAACACTGATTTGCAAGGAGCATTAGCTATCTCCAATAAACTTAAAAATGCAATTTGTGCCAAACCTATTGGTCAACCCATAGGTGTAGAGGTGTCGGTGACGGGCGGGGTAGCTTTGGTAAACCAAGATGATACCTTTGATACCTTATTTAAACGGGCAGATGACGCCTTGTACCAAGGTAAACAGAATGGTAGGAATCAAATCTGTAGTTAAGCTGGAGCCAGATTATTCAAATTACGGGTAACAATTGCTGAACTCACATACGAATTTCAGGTAAATTAAAAACCGTTCAACATCTCTCGTAATTTCTTATCAGCCAGTTCAGCCGGGGATAAAGACTCATCAACTAGACTTTTTTCGGGGAGTTGATCACCAAAAAGAGCCGCTAATTCAGCCTTGGCGTTATCGGCTTTTTGTTTGTCGCCAGCTTTGACTACCTTGTTGTTTGGCTTGAAATAATCGCAAAAATTTGCCCGTTCAGTATCGCTTATATGCTCAGCTCTTTCTTCGTCACAGCGACCTCTGACAAAGTACAAGCACATTTCACAAACATGCTGATCAGCTTTGCATTTGTCACACTCTTCACGGCGTGACATTGGCAAGATAACATTGATTAGATCCTCACCACATTTCCAACAGACAAATTCATTAGACATAAAAACAGCGACCTTTAAAACTGGTCAAACATAATAGAGTTACCATCAGGATCTTTCAATACACAATGGGTCGGGCCTGCATCACCTTTAGTAGGGGAATCAATGGCAATGCCATTATCTTGCAAGTGTTTCTCTATAGCTCTGACATCAGTTGGGTTAAAGGTTAGGATGTTGGACTCGAACATACCCTCAAATAAACCAATAACTGTGGTGTCTTTTTGTAGGATAAGCCATTTATCTGCGATTGAGCCGCATTCTGGGTGGGCATTAAACCCTAGAGTTTCATAAAATGCTTTTGATTTAGCAATATCTTTGACGGTAAGACTGACCGAAAATTGACCTAATTCCATGTTGCTCCCCTATTTTAATGAAGTGGTTATTTTCGAGGTGTACGCAGAGCTAAAGCGCTGACTAGTGAAAACAGCAAACCAATAATAAATACTGTAGCAAACATTAACATTGACTGAGTAAAGTTATTACTCATCAAATCAGCGTAATGGGCTAATTCTTCTAGCTGTTGCTCTATCACGATTGGCTCTAGGCCACTTGAGAGAATTTGCTGCTCGGAATATTGTATGTAAGTGGCAGTAAATGTTGGGTTGATAAATTCTAAATAAAGCCAGTTATATAATGCAAACATATTTGCAGCGATGAGGCTGATACCTAAGCCAACTCCTAATGCACCCATAAAACCTAAAGGGGCGGGAGCTCGTTTTTGTTTGTATTCTTTTATTCCCATTACTACAGCTAACGAACTTATGATCATCACGCTGTAACCAACAATTTCGCCTTTAGTGAAATTGTCAGCATTTGTACCTAAGACTAAATGGGATACGTAAAAACCGATACCTAGCGCCAAGCCATATATTAAGCCAAAGCGAATAATTGAATACATTTTGCTGCTGCCTACACTGTTTTTAGAAATCTAACTGTATGTTATTTATGTGGAAAATAAAGTTTTTATGGGGTGAAAAATGGGTGAGAATACTGTTGTGGGCACTCATTAGTGGTGGCGAGACTTCATCCTTGAAGTCCCTTTAAATATTAGTCGTGATTAATCGAACCAATACTGTGAATGCTCAAATCGGCTCCTTTAAATTCTTCTTCTTCAGTAAGCCTTATGGTTGTGATTTTATTCATAAGCCCATAAACAGCTAAGCCACCCACTAGAGCAACAATTATTCCTGCAACTGTGCCTATAACTTGTGCAGTGAAAGAAACACCACCTAGTCCTCCTAATGACTCAAGGCCAAATATGCCAGCAGCAATGCCACCCCAAGCACCGCAGACACCATGCAACGGCCATACCCCTAATACGTCATCAATTTTTTTAGTTTGTTGCATGATGGTAAATAGTTTCACAAAAATCCAGCCCGCAATTAGTCCTACAAATAATGAACCTATTGGATGCATGACATCGGAACCTGCACATACTGCAACTAAACCTGCTAAGGGGCCGTTATGAATAAAACCAGGGTCTTTTTTACCGAACCACAAGGCCGCCAAAATACCGCCAACCATAGCCATCAAAGAATTCATTGCGACTAAACCACTGATGCCGTCCATGCTTTGTGCTGACATCACATTAAACCCAAACCATCCAGTACATAATACCCATGTGCCAAGAGCTAAAAATGGAATATTCGACGGAGCAAAAGCAATCAGTCTGTTGTCTTTTAAACGACCTTTACGTAAACCCAAAAAATATACGCCCACTAAGGCTAACCAACCGCCCATTCCGTGTACCACAACTGAACCCGCAAAATCGTGAAAACTAGCTCCTGTGGTTTGTTGTAACCAAGCTTGGAAACCGTAGTTACCGTTCCAAATCATTCCTTCAAAAAATGGGTATACCACTGCAACAATTAGGGCCGAGGCAATTAAAAATGGATAAAACTTGGCTCTTTCAGCAATGCCGCCTGAAATGATCGCAGGAATAGCCGCGGCGAAGGTCATCAGAAAGAAAAATTTAACTAAGTCATATCCACTGTTAGCCGCAAGCTCCTTAGCATTACTAAAGAATGTGACGTCGTAGGCTATCCAATATCCAATAAAAAAGTAGGCAATACAAGAAACTGCAAAGTCAGTAATGATTTTCACCAAAGCATTCACTTGGTTTTTGTGCCTGACGGTGCCGACTTCTAAAAAGGCAAACCCTGCGTGCATGGCAAACACCATGATCGCACCTATGAGTAAAAAGTAAGTATTGGAACTATGCACCAGTGTTTCAACGGCGCTGTTAATATCTTGCATGTGGGCTCTCAGTTTATAATTAGAATAATATGCTCAGGCAGTCTATGGGCAAAAAGACTGGCTGTATTTTCTATACCGCGTCATCACCTTCTTCAGATGTGCGGATACGTATGGCGCGTTCAACTTCAAACACAAAAATTTTGCCATCCCCAATTTTACCGGTATTGGCTTTGGAGGTGATGACTTCGATACAACGTTCAACTTGATCATTAGTTAGTACAATTTCAAGCTTAATTTTGGGTAAAAAGTCTACTTTGTATTCAGCACCACGATAGGTTTCAGTATGACCTTTTTGACGTCCATAACCTTTTACTTCAGTTACGGTTAATCCTGAAATACCGGCCTCAGTAAGTGCTTCTCGCACATCTTCAAGTTTAAAAGGTTTAATTATGGCTTCTATCTTTTTCAATTTCACATGCTCCAGACTGTAGTGAGTTTGCATATATTACAGAAGCAAGTGGAGCAGGTGAGAGCCGTCTTTAGAACTAAATATGATAATTAAGTATATTTGGTTAACACCAACTTAACATTTAGGTGTTATGTCGAAGGGGTTACAATTCTAATAGATTTAAGTCTTTCGCTTTGGCAACCGCTTCGCTACGATTTTTCACCAACAGTTTACGATAGACTGATTTTAGGTGGGTTTTTATAGTATTGACTGACAGGAAGCTCGCATCGGCTAATTGTTGATTGGTTAAACCTTGCGCCAAACCTCGTAACAGATTGAGCTCTTTAATGGTCAATATTGGCATCATTTTTTCAACCACAGGATTATCCCTAAAGCGAAACCACAAATATGCCGCCCCCACACCTAAAAATAAGAAAAAACTAGCAATAATTCCAATGTACAGCTGTTGATTCAAACGAAATGAAAATACTTGGTATTCCAATGTTTTTATACAAACCAGCGCTAAAGCCAACAGCAGCCCATAGCGGATCACTAACGGAATCGTTTTTAGTTGATGCTGCAATTTTTGTAAGTGTTTTTTCATGTTTCGACTTTTCTTGACCGAAGATATTTTCTCAGACTATCAATCTAGGGTAAACCAATGCTTTGCGATAATGAAATGTTTGCTCGAGATAGACTGTCACTAAGGTACGTGAAATAATCGCAATGATAATAAAGTCACATGATAAAGGGTAAATAAAAATAGATGAGCATACTAAAACGCATTCAAATGATATTAGTTATTTGTTTAATCAGTATCGGAATTGATCAAGGTACCAAATGGTATGCTTCTGAGTACTTACCCAAGTTTGAAATGACCAGTTACTGGAACGATATGTTACGTATTGGCTACACCGAAAATACCGGCGCATTTTTAGGTTTAGGTAGCGGTATGTCTGACTCAGCAAAGTTTTGGATATTTGTGTGTGCGGTAGGATTTATTCTCTCTGCTCTATTCATCTATGTCCTAAAAACAAAGACACATACAGCATACGGATTAAGTTCTTTAATTCTAATTTTTTCAGGTGGCATCAGTAATTTTTACGACAGGGCGATCAACAATGGCGCCGTGATCGACTTTTTAAATCTGGGTATTGGATCTTTAAGAACAGGCATATTTAACGTTGCTGACATGGCCATTATGCTGGGAGTGTTTTTATTGTTGTTTGCTAAGGATAAAAAGACTGACCCCAAGGACATATGAACTGATGGCTAACGGTGTTAAACCAAGTGTTTATCAATCACCATTAAGCAAGTTGTTTGCTCGCCAGCAGCCAAAAGTAAAAGCCAAAAAAGGCATGGCTAACTTATTACTTACCTATGCAGAAAATGACAGTAAACGCATTGCCCATCTATTAAGTGTTTGGATGGACGAAAAGCGTAAATAACCTTCACTTTATATATCGAGTGAAGGTTAACCTTGCTAAACCTGAGTATGTTGGCGGATGAAGTTGTGGTCAATTATTTTGGGGAAGTGCTTTAATCTGATAGCGGCTTAGTCTTGTGGGTCAGCGCGAGACAATTCTATAGTGTTTGTTTAATAATGTTCGTTAATGGCGAATCTGCAAATTTTATCCCTGCCCAGCCTGTAATCATGAAGTTGCGGATGTTGCCGTGATCTGTACCGCTAGTGTTTTCCAATACGTCTTTACGATAATAAGTCCCAAATAAACTCAGTGTTTCGGATTCACTTAACTGATGTAATTGAGCAAAGTAAAAAATCTTGCAGGAACCTTCATTAGTGCCTGCTATGTTCAACAATGTTCCATTGCTGAAATCCGTTGCTGTGTAAGTGTAAAATTGACTGATCACCAGCATAACCTCTGTAAATTCAATACTGTCTGGGGCTTTGCGCAACTGTGTGAGTAATTCGTTTATAGTCATAAGGTGTCCGTTGTTATATAAGTTGAAAAGAAAAGGTGAGTTGACAGTCAATATGTTTGAGGACTTTATTGACAAACATTGGCGTTGAGATTGTCTTTGGGCCAGTTGTTGATGCAACAGAAATATGAATATCGCATTCTGTTAGCGGTATTTGCTGGCGTACACAAAAAATATTTAGGTCGTCTAAATTATCTAGATTTTCATTCAAACAGACAGAACCAACAAAACAGGCATTTTCTGGATGCTGCTCGTATGTCGCCTCAGACACTTCTCTGGTTAGGGTGATTGCTTGGAATTTATCTAAATTCAACAAGCGAAAAGTTACCTTGATATTGATGGGCGAAACTCCTATTTTTTAATAGCATAAATGGCTAATACTAAACTAGGATTACATGAACTCATACAAGTCGGCTAAACTTTTGTGTTTTCTTTAAACGCCTTTGCCTTCTGCATTTTAAAATATCTTTTTAACTAACCTGATATCGAGATAAACCATACCATCCAGTACCTCTAATATTGCGATTATTGCGCCTATCTTCGCTGAAATTGCTGACAATAACGCATCTATTGCTGTATTCACTTATCTTGATTAAGCTACTTTAAATCTGGCTGAGAGGTCACTTCTTCAATGGGATTGGTATAACATATTGTTTTTATTACAATTACTTATAGGGACGTGGGGCATCTCAATCATAGTTCAGGTTAACTATTGAATTATCGATATATTTTCATTAATCTGATTAAAAAATAGACTATGGATATCACGTGTATTTCAGGATGGCTTTGAACCCCAGCTCGGCACTCTTTCCACTAATTTATCTTTTTGGTGCTTGGGCTGTTAATTATTTATTCGGCTTTATGTCTTTAGAATATCCCAAGCAGAGCTCCCTTGCTAGAGACGCCGGTTCGGCTGTTGTATTACCCCTTTTAACAGCATTGTTGTGGTGGGGAAAACTAGTTTCCACTTCTTTTGCTGTTAAGGCGCTTAGTTATGTCGCTAGCCACCGTCGCAGCCGAAACATAACTAAACTGGCGAAAACATTCGAACATATTATTTACACTAACCTTAAAAAGTTCAGGCTGATAATATTTGTTTGTGCCTGTTTGATAGCTTTTAGCTATCTGTATTGGGAAGGAGTGTTTGCACCAATCGAAAACCAAGAGCAGCAAAGCCAATATCGGTATGTTTTGCTATTACAAGCCTTACCTTTTTGGTTTTGTATTATCAATTTTTTTGTATCCTTAGTTGTGGTTTTTCAAATATCAAAAATTTATATCACTAAATATCTTCGAGTTAGATTATTTGAAATTGAGGAGTTGAGCCCATTATGCAATGTGGTCGTTGTGTATTTTCTTATCTCTTTTCTAGCGGTAACCACTTACACCATCAACGGAATATTTTTTGTGCTACCGGATGTTGATATTTACATTCTCTTTTTTAGTTGTTCGGTTTTAGCTTTCTTCTTGTTTTCGCCAATTTTCTTAGTGCAAAAAGTGTTGAAAAACCGCAAGGAAATTATGCTAGAACGAATAAACAATTCACTTAATGAGCAAATGTTAATGAATACAAACGGTAACTCATACCGGCGATTGGTTGATGATGAAACACGTCTACAGTTTATCTCGGATTTACTGATTGTTAGAAAAGAAGTCAATCAAGCACCTCTTTGGCCAATGAGTGTGCCATTTACGGTCAAAATAATATTAATACTTATGTTACCAATATTATCTTGGATGGGGGCGGGTGTGGTTAGTCAGTCTCTTAAAGTGTTGCTGGCATGAAAGACTCTAATATAGCTAACGGGCAAGTCTTGTTGTTATTTAAAGCGCTACCATTTTGGACAATTCCTGTGGTGACGGGGGTTGTCATGTTTATGTTCTGCTACTTGACGGGAGCATTTGCGCCGCCCAATGGCGAAGCTTCACTGAGGATTTTTAATGGAGCATTGGCAATGCCTATTTTTGTGGTTTACGTTTGGATTGCCGTTCTGGTGATGAAACGCCGTGCTATTGCGTGCTTAAATCAGTTTACCCAAAATAGTGTACACGATCTAACTTACGTTAATTTTGAACAAGATATCGAAAGCAGACTTAAAAAAAATATAATTTGGTCTGTCGCATTAGGTATTTTGTTTACTTGTACCTATTTGTATCACGAAGATTTAATTGCAACAGATTTAAGCCCCGCTCTGTTTCTATTGAATATATATACTCTACTTTTTTGGTTTTTTAATAGCTTGGTTTTATTGCAGTTATTTTTTATCACTCAGTATGTGATTAAACACTTTTTGGACAATGAAAAAATAGACCTTTTTGGCATTCAAAAACTTTTACCCATTTCGGATTTGGTGATCACTAATACCATTATTTCCACTTTTGGTTTGGCCCTTATTCCTTTGTTTTGGATCGGTAGAACTGTTCCGACAATTGATAAAATTATTGTTACAGCTGTTTTTATTTTAATGTCGGGTTATCTTTTCTGGCCGGTTCTCAAAGTACAAAAAATTATTTCACGTAAAAAAAGATTGGCTATCATGCGCATTAATACCCAGTTTCAAACCCTGTTTGAAAGCAAGCTAGGAGTATCTCGAAGGTTAACTGATGATGCACAAAGACTCCGCAAACTAAGCTCTTTGATCAGTGCTAAACAAGAGATATCAGTTGCATCTGAATGGCCAATTGATTTACCACAAAGTATTAAAGGAGTGCTTATCTCGATGTCTATCCCACTGTCATGGGTCGCAGGTTCATTTGTAGAGAGTTTTATTTCAAAATTTTTTTAGATTTCAATTTATCTAAATTAATTAAATTGTCTAACTCGATTTATTCACCTAAGGGATTGAAGTGAAGTCAAATTGAGGCTTTTAGTTTAAGCTAGTCAGGTGTCAGACCAAAGGAGTAGATATGAAAATTGTGATTGGAAAATTTAGTCATGAACCTTTTCATGCTTTGTCAAAAAAAGAAATAAGTTTGTTATTTAAACTTGTACCTAGCGAATGGGTAAATCAAGTATCCAGTGTGGTGCTGAGCTCAAAAATATTTAAGAAAACTAAGTTAGCCAAACCTGTAGAATATTCAGCTGCTAGTAAACAGCTATCCATTTATTCAAGGGGGTTATTGCGAGAAGATATCGCAAGACAAGTACTCATTACATTGGCTTTGATTGATGTTGTTGAGGAGACCGATTTGGATAAAACTACTGAACTGGATACGCTAATTAAACCTTATATGGACAAATTTTTGAAGGCGCGGGTGTGACGTAATTGCAGTTTGCAGATTATGCCTTTTTCCGATTTCAGGTTAACCATCCACTTTACACGCAGGCAACCAAAGCTCTAGTGATTGTTGAAATTTAAGTGTTTCAACCGGCTTTGAGATAAAATCATTCATGCCTGCCGCAATACATTTTTCGCGGTCTCCCTGCATGGTATTGGCAGTCATAGCAATTATTGGAATGGCTTTGTTGCGCACTTTTGATTCTGGAGAGCGAATACTGCGGGTGGCCTCAAAACCATCCATCACCGGCATCTGACAATCCATGAATACCAAGTCGTAAGGAAAATTCTCTAAGGCTTTCAAGGCTTCCTCGCCGTTGGCTGCAACGTCAGACTGAATACCATACTGTTCAAGCATTG
The DNA here is from genome assembly GCF_000314995.1 of Paraglaciecola arctica BSs20135. GTDB lineage: Bacteria > Pseudomonadota > Gammaproteobacteria > Enterobacterales > Alteromonadaceae > Paraglaciecola > Paraglaciecola arctica. The sequence continues at coordinate 38,158 of NZ_BAEO01000007.1, forward strand.
ACTGAGCCACCATCTGGTTGATGACATTATCCTCTACCACTAAAATTCGAGCCTTAAACTGTGGTGTATGGCGAGAACTATACTCTGTGAGTATTGGCGAGTCATTTGTGGTTATCTTGGCTACTTGTATTAAGGTGTTATACAGAATAGCTTGATCAACCGGTTTGTTAAGATAAGCGTCAAATCCAACGGCCTTTAATTTTTGAGTATCGCCACGCTGCCCTTGAGATGTAAGCATTACCAGGTGGGTATTGGTTATGGTTGTATCGTTTTTGATTGCTGTACCCAATTGAGCACCATCCATATCTGGCATTTGCATATCGATTATCGCGATGCTGTAGGCTTGTTTATCGGCCACTGCTTGTGTCAGGCATTCAAGTGCTTGTTTGGCACTTTCGACCAAAGTGTGTTCGACTTGCCAGTTAGTCAATAAATGTCCGAGTAGGGTGCGGTTGGTTAGATTGTCATCTACCACTAAGATCTTCTGTCCGCGCAGATCAGCTACTGAAAACGTGGGTGCTGTATGCTCAGAGTTTTCAAGATCCAGAGTAAACCAAAACGTTGAGCCTTTACCATGGGTACTTTTAATACCAATCTCTCCACCCATTAGTTCTACTAATTGTTTGCTGATAGCTAGCCCAAGACCCGTGCCGCCGTGTTTGCGGGTGGTAGAACCATCAGCCTGACTAAAGCGTTCGAAAAGTCCGGCTTGTTGTTCCGCGCTCAGACCAATGCCGGTATCTGTCACTTCAATAAGCACTTTGGTGCGTGCATCAGTCTGCTGCTGTACTTTATAATATACTGCGACTTCACCTTGTTCAGTGAACTTGATGGCGTTGCCAACTAAATTGTTGAGAATTTGCCGAATACGTCCTGGATCTGCGCTGTAACATTTATGCTGTACTGGGTTGGCGGGACAGATTAACTCCAGACCTTTCTCGTGAGCTCGAACTGCAATGCTGCGACCAAACTCGTTCATTAGTAAATCCATGTCAAAATCAATGGACTCCATTTCTAACATACCCGCTTCTACTTTGGAGAAATCGAGGATGTCATTGATGATAGAAAGTAATGATTTGGCACTACTTTTGACTATTTTTGCGAAGTTGTGTTGCTCGGGATTTAGTGGTGTGTCTAATAATAGGCTAGTCATGCCTATTACCCCGTTCATCGGAGTGCGGATTTCGTGACTCATATTGGCGAGAAATTCACTCTTGGCCTGGTTGGCTTGCTCGGCACTATCTTTGGCTTTTTTCAACGCGGTTTTAGCTTGGTGGCGTTCAGTAATGTCTCGAATTATGCCGACAAAATGTCTGGAATTGTCGATTATCAGTTCACTAACGCCTAATTCCATGGGGAAGGTTGAACCATCTTTGCGCTGGCCAATAAATACACGCTCGATTTCTACCTGAGTTTTTTCATGTGCTTTGATATGGTTTTCCAGATAACCATCAAGTTCGGAATGAAAAGACTCCAGCATCAGAATTTTAATATTCTGACCAATTGCTTCTTGCTCGTTATAACCAAATACTTTCATTGCAGCGGGGTTAAATGATTCGATAATGCCGCGCTCATCAATGGTAATTATGCCATCCACAATATTATCAATAACTGCAGAAAGTCGCTTGGTCTGAGCATTAACCTCATTATTTAATAAGGTCGTAGCCTGTTGTTGATTTTCAACAAAGGTATTGATGCCTTGATACAAGGTAAAAATTTCATCTTTAACTGAAGTTGTATCTAGGCGCACAGTCAAATCGCCAGCCTTATAACGTTCGCACGCTTGGGCCAAAGTCACTACTGGGGTGAGTATTTTTCGGGAAACAAACCAGATAATAAATACAATGGATAAAATGCCAATGAGTAAACTGAACATCAGTATTTTTTGCAGGGATGTGGTGATGTCTGAAAAAACCAAGTCTTCCGGAATATGGAAGGTCAACACCCAGTAACTATTGTTATCTTGGGGTGAGAAAAATATTTTTTCAAATCCTTCCAGTTCTTTTTCGTCATGATCATAGCGTATGAATGAATCCTGACCGAGGATAGTCTTAGCCATATGAGGTTCATATTTACTTAATTTGTTGTCGACACCCAGATCAAATCCGAAGGTTTTAGATGTATCGGCATTTTTAATGTAAAAACCGTGGTTATCAACAATACTGCGTTGAATACCATTAGGTACTGAAGTAATTCCTGCAAAAAGTTGTTCGGTTGATAAATTTAAGACCATCACGCCTGATGTTTTTTCATCGTCCGTAAAAACGGGGGTCGCTATCCTCAAGACTGGGAGGTGCGGCACCTGAATGGCACCATATTCTCTGTTCAAATTGACATCAGAATAATAGGTTTCTCCATGTTTTAACTTGAGCGTTTCCATTACGTAAGATGTATCTGCCTTATTTTGCAGATCATTTATTGCTACATTCTTTATCTCGCCATTCACACTGCGTTGAACTCTGACCAATTCATTACCCATCTCATCGATAAATCTTAATTGTTGGTATTCAGTATGGTTAGTTATAAATGCCCTCAAAATGACAGTCAGACGTTGACGCCACTCTTCTAAGGTATTACCGCTTAACGGATCAACGCCATTATTAGCGCGAGCTCTTATGATGGCCTGGATCGGTGGTGTATCACGCAATGATTGTAGATTTTGATGATGATTTTCTAAGGCGACTTCAATTGCCTGTTTTAATACAAAAGACTTACTTTGCTCTAGCTCAAGGACTTTGGTTTCGGCAAGATGTCTAGACTGCCAGTTGCTGGTATAGCTAATAAAAAGCAGCGCAATAGCAATCAGTCCACCCAATACTAAGGTCGTTTTAGCCCGAAGTCCGAACCTAAAGTTTTTTGTCATAGTGAAAGTCCTAAGTCATATTTGGGCATTATATGGGAATGAATGGTTGTATCGTCAGTTCTATACAACCCATGATATAAGTGAAAGCATTAGACAAGCAAGGCAGAGTTGTATAGATAAATTGATATCTACTATATCTACACTACGGGGAATCTGCACTATAGAGAAATTCAGTAGTTTTTGCCATATTAGTCGTAATTAAAAGACCGCAACAGGGTGCTAGATAATTACACTAGCACTGATTATTAGACACAATAAGTGTTTAAAAGAAACTTAAGTTAAAGTTTATGTTCTTGGGCCATCATTAATTTGAACAAGTTTTCCATTGTGAAATACGAGTGTCTTCAATAGTTTTCCTCTACCAAAATCATAGATATATTGCTTAACATTAACGTATTCATTGTCGACTTTGACATAGCCAATATCTTCTTCATATGAGGGCGTTCCACACTTATCTTTAACTTCAAAGGTACTGTAGCCAACCAAAACCACTTTGTTATGACATCTAAAACTATCGGCCATGACAGGTGAGGAACATAAGAGTAGTAGAATGGTTAGATTATAATTCAACAATTTATAAATATTTTTCATCTAGTCATGTTCCTGTTTAGTGATGTACTTAAAATAATAACCTTGGATCCAGTAATGGGCAGTGATTTTTCCTAAAAACTTACAAATTCAGCATCTTGGTATCAGGTGGTCAATAAAGGGAGCTGATATCATCATTAAGAGATTAGCGTACGAGGTTAAGCTTGGTAAGTAAACAACAGTCTAGCAAAGACCATTTTGACCCGAATAATTTGTGGGTAAGTGTTTTATTATGATGTTTTTGGATTTCTATTTATGGATGAAAAAATTAATAACAAAACTATTACGACCGCCATCTTTGGCTTGATAAAGTGCCTTATCAGCCGTTTTAATAATTTCATTTATATGTAAAGAGAAATCGACAACCTCTGCTGGTTGTACAATTGTGGCACCTAGGCTCAATGTAACGTATGCAGCAGTGGGTGATTTTGGGTGGGGCGAGAGAGTTTTTTAAGTTATATCCAGAGATTAAGAAATGATACTTCTGGGGTGGTAAGCTTTGGACACAGAGCTATTTCGTCGAAACGATCGGTAATGCCAATGAAGAGACAATTAGGAAATATGTTCAAAACCAACTAATCGAGCTGGATAGTAAAGAAAAGAACGCCAAGCAGTTGGGTCTGTTTTAAAATTCGGTCGCTTGCGGCCGATTTTTTTATACCTCTACCCGCAATCAGTTCGAGATTTTCATCTATATAAAAGATGCCATCTATTTCTAGACTTTTAAAAGTGTTATCGACTAAATTTTAATCAATATAATCTTGGTTTTTATCGAGCATAAAATTATAAGTTGATGTCCATACAGCGTAATCGGAAGTTGTTCTTGATACGGTATTCAGAATGTTTTGTATACTGAAGGTTAAAGTCTCGAGTTCTCTTTCTGCGATAAGTGAAATACCACGTTCAAGCTTAGGTAACTCGATAAAATATCGATAACCAATCAAAACGCTAATAAACAATATAAATAGCAATACGAATATACGAAATTGTAGTTGATTAAAAGTTAATGATTTCATGTTATGTATATTGTGTATTTATTGTTATTGAATAAATAGTATACGCGGCTAGCGCAAAAGAAAAACCGTCAGTGTTAAATATGTGAACACTCAAAAAACTATTCGATTTAGCGCCGCCAATAAAAAACCGGCTTGCGCCGGTTTTCAAATTTATACTCTTAAAAGCTCGAAGCTCGAAGCTCGAAGCTCGAAGCTTACGCCTTAGCCGGACGTCCAGCCTGCTTCCGCAAGTTCTCAGTCAACAACTTCTTACGTATACGTGTACTTAAAGGAGTCACTTCAACCAATTCATCATTATCGATGAACTCAAGTGCTTGTTCTAACGACATCACTATGGGTGGCACTAAGCTTTGTGCTTCATCGGTACCAGATGCACGTACGTTAGTTAACTGTTTACCTTTAAGGGCGTTAACGGTTAAGTCATTTTCACGAGCGTGAATACCTATCACCATGCCTTCGTATACTTCAACACCATGGCCGATAAATAAACGTCCGCGACTTTGTAGGTTAAACAAGGCGTTAGTCAGGGCTTTACCGGTTGCGTTGGCAATCAATACACCATTTTTACGCTGACCGATTTGGCCGCCTTTGTGTGGACCGTAATGATCAAAAGTGTGGTAGATCAAACCAGAACCAGAGGTCATAGTCATGAAGTCAGTTTGGAATCCAATCAAACCACGGCTAGGGATCATGAAATCCATACGCACACGACCTTTGCCGTCTGGCGACATATTGGTCAACTCACCTTTACGAGTACCAATCTGTTCCATAATAGTACCTTGATGTTTTTCTTCAACATCTATGGTGACTGTTTCGAAAGGTTCGTGGGTCACACCATCAACCTGTTTCAAAATAACTTCTGGACGAGAAACAGCTAGTTCATAACCTTCACGACGCATATTTTCAATCAATATACCTAAATGAAGCTCACCACGACCAGATACGCGGAACTTGTCCGGATCTTGGGTTTCTTCAACTTTAAGTGCCACGTTGTGGATCAATTCGGTTTGCAAACGTTCATAGATGTTACGTGATGTGACGTATTTACCTTCTTTACCACAGAATGGTGAATTGTTGACTTGAAAAGTCATGGTTACTGTTGGTTCATCAACAGAAAGTGGCGGTAAAGCGACAACTGCACTTGGATCACAAACAGTATCGGAGATTTTAAGTTCGCCTACACCTGTTATCGCAACAATGTCACCAGCGTCACCAGAATCTACTTCGAGGCGCTGTAGCCCTAAATAGCCTTGCACCTGCCCAATTTTAGCGTTACGGGTTTTACCATTAGCACCAATGATAGTCACTTGTTGATTAGGCTTAACCGAACCACTAGTAATACGACCAATCCCAATTACACCCACATAAGAGTTGTAATCAAGTTGCGAAATTTGCATTTGTAATGGGCCGTGCATATCAGCAACTGGAGGCTTAACATGTTTGATGATAGTTTCAAACAAAGGGGTCATGTTATCGCTAGGTACATCTAAATCGTTAGTTGCCCAACCATTTATGGCCGATGCGTAAACCACTTCAAAATCTAATTGGTCGTCAGTTGCACCTAAATTATCGAACAAATCAAAAACCTGATCTATTACCCAACCCGGACGAGCGCCAGGCTTATCAATTTTATTAATAACAACAATAGGCTTTAGACCTTGAGCGAAGGCTTTTTGTGTCACAAAACGAGTTTGTGGCATAGGGCCTTCTTGTGCATCAACCAATAACAATACTGAATCAGCCATAGACATAACACGCTCTACTTCGCCACCGAAATCGGCGTGACCAGGAGTATCCACTATATTGATGCGGTATTCGTTCCATTTAATTGCGGTGTTTTTTGCAAGAATGGTAATGCCACGTTCTTTTTCAATATCGTTTGAGTCCATCACACGTTCTTCGGCAACGCCGCGGCTTTCTAAGGTGCCAGACTGTTGTAATAACTTATCAACTAGGGTGGTTTTGCCGTGGTCAACGTGGGCTATAATAGCTATATTCCTCAAATTTTCGATTGAGGTATTTGGTGAACTCATTGTTTTTACTCTGTTAGGGCCACATATGTGTCACTTAAGACTGATTACTCGCTAAAGTAACACGTAGCTAAATTGCATAAATTTTGCGCGCGGATTATACAGTTTAAAAGAGTACAGGGGTCAAGTCATTTGAACATTAATTGATATAAAAAATTTTACCGAAAGAAACAAAAAATTTTATAGAGTCACCCATAGTAACTTCAGGGTAAATTATCATGGCTGTTTATGTAAAATTGAAACAATATTTTATAGAACTATAGTTTCCTACAAATGACTCATACATCATATTATCAATATATAAATTAGAAGCTTTATTACTTAAAGCTGACCCTACTGGTTTACTTAATTTTGCGGTGCGACTATGGCGTAACCTTTAAGTCGCTCATAATAGCAATTAGCGGTCTCAAGTAATCCAAGCAGGTGCTGCGGTATTTCAACTGGTTTATTGTTTGGTGCTGCAAAATCAGTACTTTGCCAAACACTTTTATACCAGTGAGGCGCCCATACGCCATCATAAACTTTTGGACCCGCAGTCCATTTCAGCATACTCGGTTGGAATTCAATGTCTATAGCTTTACATAAAGCTGTCAACATCAATTCTGGATTTTCTAGAATATCAGCACTGTCAATTACTACAGGTGCCGAGCCGGTTTTCTGACTTATCATCTCAAATAGCTCTAACTGTTCTCTCACCCCAATATCTGCAAGTTGTGGGTCTTCTTGCTTGGCGTGATAACTTGCAATAACCCGTGCCGGATCACGAATTAGAAAAACGTTGCAAACCTGATAGATCCATTCACGGTTAAAACTCGGGAGCATGTGTTTGGTCATTTGCTTCTGATAAAACACCGGCTTTTGCTGTGGATTTGTATCAACGCAGTAGTTGGCAACTGTTGTTGGGTTGGTCTGCCCAGCGTCGATGATCTCTTGATACATAGCGTGCTGAATTCCGGTTGTCGCTAAATACGCAGCGTAAAATGGTTCATCCACTACGCTAGTGTCGCTGCGCTGCGCGAAACAATACATCATGGCCGTAGACAGGTTTCTTGGGCCCGACCACATGGCAATTTTCTTTTCTTTATTATGAGTCATGTTCATTTGCATAGCTCCTCTATCAGCGATTTATACAAAGTGCGAATTTGCTGGGTGATTGGGCCTATTTCACCGTTACCAATCTGTCTTCCGTCTATGGACAAAACTGGTGTTTGGGCGCCAAAAGTGCCGGTAAGAAAGGCTTCGTCGGCACCATAGGTTTCCACTAGTGAAAAATTTTTCTCAAACACTGGAATGTCATTTTGACGGCATAAATCGATAACCTTCTGACGTGTGATACCGTTCATACAGTAGTCACCAGTGGAAGTCCAAACAGCGCCTTTGCGCACGATAAAAAAATTGCAGGCGTTTGTTGTGTTCACAAAACCATGAACATCCAGCATTAACGCCTCATCGGCACCTGCTTTCTCGGCAGCGATACAGGCAAGAATACAATTAAGCTTTGAGTGCGAGTTTAATTTCGGATCCTGAGTCATAGGTAAGCCGCGCATATGTGGAACAGTCGCTAAACGGATACCTCGGTGCAAGCTTGGTATTGAATGCTCCATGATCATAACAATGGTGGGGCCAGTTTGAGAGAGGGATGGATGCTGGAAAGGTTTGCTTTTGACACCTCTAGTAACCATTAATCTTAAATGGACATCGTTGACCATATGATTGGCAACCCGTGTTTTTTCAATCTCTTTGATAAGTGCCTGTTTACTCATGCCGATATCTAGGTCCAATGCCAGCGCACCTTCAAACAGTCGGTCGATATGCTCGTCAATAAATGACCAATGGCCATTGTAGAGCCGCATGCCTTCCCAAATACCGTCGCCTAGCATAAAACCACTATCAAATACGGATACAACCGCTTGGCCTCGCGGGACCAAATCGCCATTAACGTAGATCAATACTGTGGTATTGCGTTCATCCAATTCAGCCTGATGGGTAGAAATTTCATCGGTCATGGCAGGGCCTTATTATAGTGTTAAGTTAATTTTGCTAAGCCTCTTATCGTAGGCCTTACTAGAGAGAATGCTTTACGCATGCTCTCATGTTTAATTTCAATAATAGTAAAACCTGCATTTTTTATATGCTGCTCAGTTTCTCTATTCAAATGGCAATTCCCAGCAAGTTTACGCCAAAAGAAATTTAAACGATCCTGCCACTTTCTTCTACTTGACCCATTTATAGCCGCAACGTGCTCCAAGAAAATAAAATGACCGTCACTTTTTAATACTCTCTTAATTTCATTTAAAGAGGCTTCAATATCATTAACTGAACAACATACTAAGGAGACAAAAACATAATCATAAAAATCATCTTCACTAGCTATTTTTTCCCCCGGACAAGATAGAACTGAAACATTAGTAAGGTTTTGATCCTCCACTTTTTCAATAAGTTGAGATCGCATATTCTGATCTGGTTCACAAAGAAATATCTCTAAGGACGAGTTCTTAGGATAAAGCTCTAAACTAGCACCTGTACCTGCACCTACTTCCAGTAACTTTCCATCAACATTTTTTAGCAGCTCTTTGCGCCAATCCATAAGGCATGCATCTTCTGTTGCTTTCATACACTTGTCATAGAATCGCGCGAATATAAATGACATAACTTGAACCCTTTTCACTACTTTATTGACGCATTAAGCGCCTGTTAATAGTTGATTAAAATATTGAGGTACAAACGCAGCCAACTTTGAATAGGTTGTTTGCACGCATGGTATAAGCCCATTATGGGCATGAACATAAAAGCGGAGGCCGCCATTTAAGTAACTTATTGTTATTAAACGTTAACTATTAGTGAATGGCAAGGCTTGGTCTAAAGGAAGCTGGATGTAAAACGGTGAGCTGAAAAACAACATCATATGAGCAACAATAAAATGTTACAGGGTTAGCCGTCGTAAGTTCACGGGATCTTGAATATATTGATTTATACTTTTTGGGCTGGCTTGTGAAGCGCAGCCAAGTTAATCAATTTAAATATATTAGTCGCTAAAGTCGAGGCTTTCGACTTACACTCGAACGATATTTTTTATGAAATATGTCCTGTATTTTACCTTTCAGGCCATCCATGGATGGCGGTATGTGTAGCATATGCTTTTGATGTTAATTCTTAATTTTCCGTAGCCAATAAAAAACCGGCTTTCGCCGGTTTTCAAATTTACACTCTTAAAAGCTCGAAAGCTTATCCTTTAGCAGGACGCCCAGCTTGTTTGCGCAAGTTTTCAGTCAATAACTTCTTACGAATACGTGTGCTGATAGGTGTTACTTCAACCAATTCATCGTTATCGATAAATTCAAGCGCTTGCTCTAACGTCATAACAATGGGTGGAACTAAGCTTTGTGCTTCGTCGGTACCAGATGAACGTACGTTAGTTAACTGCTTACCTTTAAGGGCGTTAACAGTTAAGTCATTTTCACGAGCGTGAATACCAATAACCATACCTTCGTATACTTCAAGACCGTGGCCGATAAATAAACGTCCGCGACTTTGTAAGTTAAACAATGCGTTAGTTAATGCTTTACCAGTTGCATTGGCAATCAATACACCGTTTTTACGCTGACCGATTACACCGCCTTTATGAGGGCCGTAATGATCAAATGTGTGGTACATCAAACCAGAACCAGAGGTCATAGTCATAAAGTCAGTTTGGAAACCAATCAAACCACGGCTAGGGATCATGAAGTCCATACGTATACGGCCTTTACCATCTGGTGCCATATTGGTTAATTCACCTTTACGTGTCCCAAGCTGTTCCATAACAGAACCTTGATGTTGTTCTTCAACATCTATGGTAACCGACTCATAAGGTTCGTGAGTTACACCATCTACTTGTTTTAGAATAACTTCTGGACGAGAAACGGCTAATTCGAAACCTTCACGACGCATATTTTCAATCAAGATACCCAAGTGAAGTTCACCACGACCTGATACACGGAATTTATCCGGATCAGTTGGTATTTCTTCAACTTTAAGTGCCACGTTGTGGATCAACTCGTGTTGCAAACGCTCAAGAATATTACGTGAAGTAACAAATTTACCTTCTTGGCCAGCAAAAGGAGAGTTATTAACTTGGAAAGTCATGGTTACTGTTGGTTCATCAACAGAAAGTGGTGGTAAAGCGACAACTGCACTTGGATCACAAACAGTATCGGAGATTTTAAGTTCGCCCACACCTGTTATAGCAATAATGTCACCCGCGTCAGCAGATTCCACTTCATGGCGATGAAGACCTAAGTAACCTTGTACTTGTCCGACTTTACCGTTACGCGTTTTACCATCAGCACCAATAATGGTGACTGCTTGGTTAGGCTTAACCGAACCACTAGTAATACGACCAATCCCAATTACACCTACATAAGAGTTGTAATCAAGTTGAGAAATTTGCATTTGTAATGGGCCGTTAATATCGGCAGCTGGTGGCTTAACGTGTTTGATAATAGTTTCAAACAAAGGCGTCATGCTATCGCTTTCTACATCTAGGTCGTTGGTAGCCCAACCATTTATAGCTGAAGCATAAACCACTTGAAAATCTAATTGATCGTCAGTTGCACCTAAGTTGTCGAACAAATCAAATACTTGATCCATAACCCAATCAGGACGAGCGCCAGGCTTATCGATTTTATTAATAACAACTATAGGTTTTAAACCTTGAGCGAAGGCTTTTTGTGTCACAAAACGAGTTTGCGGCATAGGGCCTTCTTGTGCATCAACCAATAACAATACTGAATCGGCCATAGACATAACACGCTCTACTTCGCCACCGAAATCGGCGTGACCAGGAGTGTCTACTATATTGATGCGGTAATCGTTCCATTTGATTGCAGTGTTTTTCGCAAGAATGGTAATACCACGTTCTTTTTCAATATCGTTTGAGTCCATCACACGTTCTTCGGCTTCGCCGCGACTTTCTTCTAATGTACCCGACTGTTGTAATAACTTATCAACTAGGGTGGTTTTGCCGTGGTCAACGTGGGCTATAATAGCTATATTCCTCAAATTTTCAATTGAGGTGGTAGATGAACTCATTGTCTTTTCTCTGTTTAGGGCCACATATTGTGTCGAATATGACTATTTACTTATTAAAGTAATACACGGCTAAATTTACTGAAATTTTATGGGCGCGGATTGTACAGTTTTATCGAGCATTTAGCGAACTTCAAATGCATATTGCTGTTAATAGGTAAAAGATCCTCAATTAAATAACCTTGTATTAACATTTCGACCATTTTATGAATTATTTAAGTGCACAAGTATCAAGATGGTGCGTTATTGCACTTGTATGGTGCATGGCATGCTATTTTTTTAGTTTACACTATGCTAAAAAAACCTAAACAAAAGGCATTCCAATCACTTAGCTATGTGGCATGATTATCGCTTTATGTCTGCAACGTTTTAGTTTCTAGCTTATTATTGCGGTTACTAACACATTTATACTTTTAATCTGGAGGACACCATGTCAGCACAAAAGGCCTTTGACCTTATTAAAGAAACTGAAGCTAAATTTGTTGATTTACGCTTTACCGATACTAAAGGTAAGGAACAACACGTTTCTATCCCTACTCATCAAGTGACTGAAGACTTCTTCGAAGATGGCAAAATGTTTGATGGTTCTTCTATCCTTGGTTGGAAGGGCATTAACGAATCAGATATGATTTTGATGCCTGATGGCGAAACAGCGGTACTTGACCCTTTTGCTGAAGAGACTCAAATTAATATCCGTTGCGATATTTTAGAGCCTATGACTATGCAAGGTTATGACCGAGATCCTCGTTCTATTGCACGTCGTGCAGAAGAATATTTGAAGTCAACTGGTATTGGCGACACTGTATTGGTTGGTCCTGAGCCAGAATTTTTCTTGTTTGACGATGTTCGTTTTCATACCGATATGGCCGGTTCTTTCTTCAAAATTGATTCTAGCGAAGCTAAATGGAATTCTGGTTCTGAGTTTGAAGAAGGCAATATGGCTCACCGTCCTGGCGTTAAAGGCGGTTATTTCCCAGTTCCTCCAGTCGATTCAGCTCATGATACTCGTGCTGCAATGTGTATGGTTATGGAAGAAATGGGCTTAACAGTTGAAGCACATCACCATGAAGTAGCGACTGCTGGTCAAAACGAAATTGCGTGCTTATTCAATACCTTAGTTAAGAAAGCTGATGAAGTGCAAATCTACAAGTATGTTGTACATAACGTAGCTCATGCTTACGGACAAACGGCTACCTTTATGCCTAAGCCTATTGTTGGCGATAATGGTTCAGGTATGCATGTTCACATATCTATTGCTAAAGACGGCAAAAATGTCTTTGCTGGTGATAAATACGCTGGTATGTCTGAAGAAGCCTTGTTCTACATTGGCGGTATCATTAAACATGCTCGTGCAATTAATGCTTTTACTAACGCTTCTACTAACTCCTACAAACGTTTAGTACCTGGTTTCGAAGCGCCTGTTATGTTGGCATATTCTGCACGTAACCGTTCTGCTTCTATCCGTATTCCTTTTGTGACTAGTGAGAGAGCTCGTCGTATTGAAGTACGTTTCCCTGACCCAACAGGTAACCCTTATCTAGCATTCACTGCCTTGTTAATGGCTGGTCTTGATGGGATCAAAAATAAGATCCACCCTGGTGATTCAATGGACAAAGACTTGTATGACTTGCCTCCTGAAGAAGCGGCGGCGATCCCACAAGTATGTACTTCACTAGAGCAAGCATTGGAAGCACTTAACAATGACCGTGAGTTCTTAACAGCAGGTGGCGTTATGACTGACGATTCGATTGATGCTTATATCGCACTTAAGAGCGAAGAAGTACAATTATTAAACATGTCAACTCACCCAGTTGAGTTTGATATGTATTACAGCGTTTAAGATTACTATTTTCGATAGTTATTAAAATAAATAACAAGCCCGCTTTTGCGGGCTTTTTTTTAGCTAAAATAACGCTACACTGAGCTACGAGCTAAAAGATTTTTTGAACCACAGAGGACACAGAGGACACAGAGATCACAGAGGAAAAGACAACTAGATTTTAATCATAACGATCTATACCTCTGTGTAGCGAAGCGCTCTGTGTTCTCTGTGGTTTATGGTTTTTTGAGTTACGAGCTATGTTTTGATAAAGGGGGCGTTATGAGCAAATCACAAGTATTTTATATTTTTTGTTTGGTTTTATTTTGTATTAGTGTGCCAGCTCAGGTGGTATATAAAACGGTGAAGGCTGACGGCAGTGTAGTTTACAGTGATGTTGTTAGCGATGGCGCTGTGCCTGTTAACTTATCTGCAATGAATACTGTTGTGATGCCAGCTCTAAATAGTGCTTCAAGCCAAACAACTAGTCGCAATAACCCTGTTCAAAAATCTAAACCACAGGTTGAATATGTGGTGTCCATTCGCTCACCTATGGCTGAACAAACATTGCGTGATAATTCTGGAGCGGTCACCATTAATGCTGAGGTTTTACCAAAAAAATCCGGTAAGTTTCAATTAGTCTTTGATAATCAAATAGTTAAGACTCAATCTAAGAGTCAGTTTCAACTAGAATCTGTCAATCGCGGCGCCCACATCATTCAAGTTAATTTTCTCGACAACTCAGGCAAGATCCTTGCATCATCAAAGCCGCAGACCTTTTATCTGCAAAAAGCTTCTGCTTTGATCCATGCTAACTAATGTAAAAAGCTTATTTTATAAAAACTAGTATCTATATCAAAGCAGCTAAATAATACTTTGCACTATATGTGTGCATGAAATGTTGAGTTTATGTCTGAATCTGTCATTACTGAAAATTTACTAGATAACCTTTCGACTGCTGTCATAGTGTTAGATGGTGAATTGATTGTCCAATATGCCAATCATGCAGCACAATCTGTATTTGAACGCAGTTTGAATTTATTAATTGGTTGTTCATTCAATCAGTTTATCGCCACTTCGAGCCTCGATTTTGAGCGCTTTCAGAACTCTATGGAATTTGGAGAAGTCTATTCTGACAGTGAAGTCACCTTTAAATTTATTGATGGTCGCCATACCCAAGCTGATGTCTCTGTTACCAGCATATTGGAAAACCAAGATAAACGGCTATTAGTCGAAATTAGATTAGTAGAACAACAAAAAAAAATCAGCCAAGAAAATCACCAATGGGCACAACAGCGGGCAGCTCGAGAGTTGGTGCGTGGCTTAGCCCACGAGATTAAAAATCCATTGGGTGGCATAAGAGGGGCAGCGCAACTGTTAGCTAAACAGCTACCAAGTGAAGAGTTACAAGAATTTACCCAAGTCATTATCGAACAATCTGATAGGCTCACTAATTTAGTTGACCGTTTATTAGGCCCAAACTTGCGGCCAAGTTTTGATTGGCACAATGTGCACAAAGTGCTCGACAAAGTCTATAATTTGGTGCGACTTGACCCCAGTCATAATATTGCTATAACGAGGGATTACGACCCGAGTATTCCAGACATCTATCTGGATCAAGATATGATGCAACAAGCCACTTTGAATATTGTGCGTAATAGTGTGCAAGTATTATCAGAAAACCCAGAAACAGTTGGCGAAATACATGTGGTCACCCGAATCGAACGCCAAGTCATTATTCATGGTGCGTGTTTCCCACTATGCGTGAAAATCCAAATTATCGACAACGGTCCGGGCATACCTACCGAACTTAAAAATACCCTTTTTTACCCCATGGTTACCAGCAAAAAAGAGGGCAGCGGTTTAGGCTTATCTATTTCTCAAACTTTGATCGGTCATCACCGTGGAAAAATTGAAGTGGATAGTTGGCCGGGCAGAACAGAATTTACTTTATATTTACCCATTGAGAAAAAGGATCCCCAGACATGAGTGCAGAACCCGTATGGATAGTCGATGACGATAGTTCGATTCGCTGGGTATTACAAAAAGCGTTACAAGCGGCGAATATCCCCTGTTTCAGCTTTGAAAACCCTGAAGATTTATTATTGCAGTTAGAAACTGGACAACCGCCTGAAGTGATAGTGTCGGATATTCGTATGCCGCAAATGGATGGCATGGTTTTATTAGGCGAAGTGCATAAACGTTTTGCAAATATCCCTGTGATCATCATGACCGCCCATTCTGATTTAGACAGTGCGGTGAATGCTTATCAAAGTGGTGCATTTGAATACCTTCCCAAACCTTTTGACATAGATGAAGCGGTTAATTTAGTACAACGAGCATTAACCCATGCCCGCGAACAGTCTAGTAAAAACCAAGCACCTGAACTAATAAAAGCCACCGAAATTATTGGTGAAGCGCCAGCTATGCAAGAGGTGTTTAGAGCGGTAGGGCGTTTGTCTCGTTCGAGTATCAGTGTGTTGATTAATGGTCAATCAGGCACAGGTAAAGAGTTAGTGGCCCATGCATTACATCGTCATAGCCCCCGCTCAAAGAATACTTTTATTGCACTAAACATGGCAGCAATACCTAAAGACTTGATCGAATCAGAGTTGTTTGGCCATGAAAAAGGCGCATTCACTGGTGCCCAAGCAGCAAGGCAGGGGCGCTTCGAACAAGCCAATGGTGGCACCTTATTTTTGGATGAAATAGGCGATATGCCCCTAGACGTTCAAACCAGATTATTGCGAGTGTTAGCAGATGGGCAATTTTACCGTGTCGGCGGCCATAACCCCGTGACAGTCGATGTGCGTATTATTGCTGCTACCCACCAAAATTTAGAACAACGTGTAGCCGAAGGTAAATTTAGGGAGGATTTGTATCACAGATTAAATGTGATACGTATTCATATTCCAACGCTCAGTGAGAGACGTGAAGATATCCCGATTTTGGCCGCCCACTTTTTGCAAAAAGCCGCATTAGAACTCGCTGTTGAGGTTAAATCTCTTAGTAAAGAGACTAAAAAAATTCTCGCCAATTTACCTTGGCCAGGTAATGTTCGCCAGCTTGAAAATATGTGCCGTTGGTTAACAGTTATGGCTAGTGGTCAAGAAGTGCTGCCTCATGATCTACCGCCAGAAATCACCCAACAACCGGTATCAACGGAAAAGACTGTACAGGCGGGAGATTGGCAAACTCTACTGGCTAGTTGGGCTGATACGCAGTTGCAATCGGGCCATAACAATATACTCGATGATGCCATTATGAGCTTTGAGCGTATTTTGTTAGAACGAGCATTACACTACACTCACGGTCATAAACAAGATGCCGCTAAGCGTCTAGGTTGGGGGAGAAACACACTGACGCGTAAACTAAAAGAGTTAGATATGTAGGGTGAGGTTTCTAAAGTATAACAAGCCAGATGTTTTGCAATTGGCTTGTTATACTGATTGGTATTATCTGCAACTGTATTTGTTCGCGTTTGATTAGCACAGCGTATTTAATAGTTTTTAAAAGCTGATTATTTGACACGTTCGTTGGTCAATAATGCAGCCATGCCTGTGTTGAAAGCTTGCATCCATCTAGTTGAAAACTGCCCTTTAGAAATATGGTTGATTTCGATGACTGCTTTTTTCTTAGGTCGTTTCAGGTGTGTGTTATATGCCCGTGCGTGGGTGATAGCGTCAAACGTGTCAAGTATGGCCAACAATTTTGCTCCTTCACAAATATCGTTTTCCTTGATCCCTAGCGGGTAGCCGCTGCCATCAATGCGTTCATGATGTTGCATAACAATTTTACGGGCTTCGTCCCATTGACTAAGGTGCTCTAACAAACGCGCACTTTTATATACATGGGAACGTAGTAAGTTAAATTCGACCTCTTCGAGTTTTTCCTTCTTGTGTAACACTGCAATTGGCATAAATGCCATGCCAAAATCATGCATATAGCAGGCTACGGAAAGCTGCACTTCATTGATTGGCGAACCGGCAATTTTATTGATATAACCGGCTAGTTTTGCGATTCTGTCGCCTCTTCCATCCCAATACATAGAGCGTTTTTCTATGGGTTTCATCAATTCTCTGAAAAATACTAGGTCTTCACGTTCTATGTTACTAATTGACTTAGGTATACCTGTTGTCGCCATACTAATGGGGGCTTCAGATGGAGAATTTTCAATTTCTTGTTGGAACTCTTGGCTTAATTCAATACTGGGATCAAGTAACAATATTGCTTTGGCTAACAACTGTTCATGATGCACGCCGTTTTCTGGTGTTATACGAACAATGGCCGCAACAAGCTGTTTAAACAGTTCATCATCGTATTCGGCTTGCCCAGTTTGAATGCAGTTTTGCACGAATACTTTAATTTTATCCATGATCAGCAGCACTAAGTCACTCATATTAGAGGTGTACTTAATTTGCCCTTTGCGTAAGTAATCAAGCAAGTCTTCACTATGCTGCAAAAGAGGGATAAGAGGCGAAAAGTTAACTAGGCCTAAGTCGCCTTTGATGGTGTGGATTGAGCGAAATAATGAACGTTGTAATTCGTTATCTTCAGGTTTTAACTCCAATTCAATTAAGGTTTGTTCACTGGCTTCATAAAGTTCGTTAATTTCTTCCAGTAAGTCGATGAGAATATCTTCATCGAGTTCTTCATGTTTAAACATTTGCATAGAATGAATATCCTTAATCATTGAAATTTTTATTACTTTATTAAGTATCGGCTAATTAAGAATTTTATTCATTTATTTGTACGATATTAAAAAATCAATTAAATTTTTCGACTTTTAAATCAAATAGCATATACCCATACCACCTTATAATCCGACATTTTGAGTTGGCATGGGTATAAGTGTTTTAGCTAACTGCTAAAATGAGTATACTCAGCGCCCATTTCTTTGATGAGGGTATGCCTTGTTAGCGCTTTTTCGCATAGTAACGATATTCTTTTATTTTTTGCTGATAAACATAGTGTTGATCTTGATTTGTTTGCTGCGCCCTTTTCATCGGGATAATGTGCATGCTGCGGGTATCTTGTATAGTTCAATTTCGGTTTTGTTAGGGCTTAAACTTGAAGTCCGTGTACCTGATAGTGTCAAACAAGGCGGTCCTTACGTATTTATTGCAAATCATCAGAATAGTTATGACTTACTGACTATATGTGCTGCTGCGTTAAAGGGTACGGTAACTGTTGGTAAAAAAAGTCTTATATGGCTCCCTGTGGTTGGACAAGTTTATTGGTTAACAGGTAACATTATGATTGACCGTAAAAATTCAGGTCGCGCTCTTGATACTTTACAAGATACAGTGCAAAAAATTCAAAAGAAGCGACTCTCTGTATGGTTTTTCCCAGAAGGGACTCGTAGCAATGGCCGCGGATTGTTACCTTTTAAAACAGGCGCATTTCGAATTGCCAAAGCAACCAACGAACCTATAGTGATGGTGACTGCCAGCAGATTACACCAAAAAATCAAACTAAACAGATGGGATAACGGCACTTTATTGATTGCACTGTCGGAGGCTGAGTTTATGGATGAAAACAAATCTATTAAACAAAACGCAGCATATTTTCATCAAAAAATGCAACTACAAATAAAAGACTTAGACGCAGAATTAGACAACAAAGTCGGTTAACTCCATTAAGCCAAAGGAACATTTTATGAATTCACAAAACACATCTGAACTAGCCGAATGGTATGAGTTTAATCAAGAAACAATCGAAGCATTGATCGAAGATGGCAGCGATGCCAGTAAAGCACATACCATTGAATATCACTTTGCTAGTGCTGACTTTGACATATTAGAAAAAGCCGCTGTTGATGCCTTTAAAGCAGGTTTCGAAGTCGGTGATGCCGAAGAATTAGAGTTGGAAGATGGCGAAGAAGTGTTTTGTTTTGATGCCGTGGTTGAGCGTATGTTGGATACCAGTTTGATCAATCAAGATACTGATAAACTTTTTGCGATTGCCACTAAACATAAGGTGGACTTTGATGGCTGGGGCACTTTTTTTATAGAAAAATAATCATAACTTATCCGCTTTAAAAATAAACCTATGACACAAAACTGTCATAGGTTTGCCAAAAAAATGCAGTAAAAGCATCATCTAAGCGTCAAAAAAAGTACATCTCACATTCACATTGCTCATGCACATTGTCGTTCACAATAAAAATCTATTGAGACGACATAAAAATGAGTGGCAGCACATTATCAAAATTGGCCTTATCCATATCTTTTGCACTAAGTGCATACGCTGTTATGACTCCTGCCTTTGGAGCAGAAGAGCCTGACGAAAATATGGAGTCAATCACGGTAGTTGGTAAAAGTGTATCTTACGCTAATAACCAAACGACTGACGAAATGGCAAAACAGCAGAGTAATTTAACCAGTGTTTTGGCAATTATAGATAACCTACCTGGTGTTTTAATTAATGAAGGGGATACTTTCGGTTCTGATGATTGGTCGACAACTGTGTCTATTCGTGGTTTCCAGTTAAGCCTAGATGAACAACAAATTGGTATCACAATTGATGGTATTGCTAATGGTAACTCTAACTATGGTGGTGGTGCTAAAGCTAACCGTTATATCGATACTGAAAACCTAGCAGCCGTTGAAGTATCACAAGGTACCGGCGACATTGCGTCTCGTTCAAATGAAGCCTTAGGTGGCACCCTTAATTTCACCACTATTGCACCTAATGATACTGCACAAACCACTTTAAGTTGGTCTCAAGGTAACTTCGACGCACAAAAATTCTTTGTTCGTTACGATACTGGCGAAATCGCTAAAGATACCTTTGCCTGGCTTAGTGTTTCTAATAGTCGTAATAGTGATTGGATCACAGGTACAGCCGAAAATGCCCGTGACCATATAGCAGCTAAAGTGGTGAGCTTATTAGGAGAGGTTGAAGTAACTGCTTATGCATCTTGGGATGATACTCATGAAGATAATTATCAACGGGTAAGTTTAGCTGGTTTTAATCAAAATCCCGAATCAGATGGCCTAATAGCTGAGTGGACTGGTATTCCTTATGTTGATCAAGTTTATCGTCAAGCTTGGTCTACTTTACGTGAAAACTTATTTGGTTATGTGTCGGCTGAATACAAAGGCGACAACATTGAATTAAATGCCAATGTCTATTACCACCAAAATGAAGGTCGTGGTGATTGGGTGCCGCAATACATAGTGGACGTCAAAGCTGATGGCGATAATGCACCTCATTCTGAATTGATTTCTGGGCAAACCGTAAATGGTGGTTCTGCCTTAGGTCAACTTTTCTTTGTAGATAAAGCGGGAAATGCCCTTAGTCCGGATGCTAATTGTGAAAGTTCAATCACTTTCCCTTATGGTGGTGCAGGTGCCGTATATGATCCTGCATGTTATACTGCTGGTGCAGTGCCAGTAGGTTCATATCGTCATACTCATTACAAAAAAGAGCGTCTTGGCTTTAATGCTGACTTTACTTGGTTTAGTAAAATTGGCGATATGGATAACAGCTTACGAGGAGGCATTTGGTACGAAGATTATAGTCGTGATGAGTCTCGTGATTGGCATAAAATCATTGACTCACGTACTAGTGCAGAATTCGATCATACTCCATATTGGTTAGAGTACGAGCGCACATTCCCTGTAGAAACCACAATGTTTTACCTAGAAAATGAACTTGATATGGACTTTGCTACTGTTCGTCTAGGTGTCAAAAAGTTCTTAGTGGATTTAGAGCGCGTAGATAATTTTGACGCAACTAATGGCGCAGCTATTTCATCTGACTCTGATGTATTAATCAGTGCCGGTGTTGTAGTGCCAATGCCTATTGACGGCTTAGAGTTATTTGCGGGTTATGCAGAAAACTTTGCAGCCATTAAAGATACTGTGCTTGAGCGTGACGCATCTACATTAGATTTAGTCACACCAGAATCGGCAGAAAATCTAGACTTAGGTTTGCGTTATGTATCCCAAGATATTAATGCAAGTTTGACCTATTACAGTATTAAGTTTGATGATCGTTTAACTTTTATCGCGCCAGATTCGCCAGATGGAATTGATTACTTAATTGGTACTAACGGCAGCTACGTAAATGTGGGTGGTGTCGAATCAAGTGGTATCGAGGCGTCTGTATCTGTGAATCTGACAGATACAATTTCTATTTATGGTGCTTATACTAATAACAATTCTGAATATACAGAAGGTTCTATAGGTTACCCCGCCGGTAACACTGTATTCGGTTCAGTTGAAAACATGTTCGTTGTATCTCTCGATTGGGAAAAAGATAACCGTTTTGCGGGTTTATCTAGTAAATGGGTAGATGACCGTTTTATCGATGCTGCCAACACAGCTGTCGCTGACGCTTACTTAGTAACAGATTTGTATGCTGGTGTAACCATTCCATCTTTAGCTAACGGCCTAGGCGATCTAGAACTTCGTTTTACGGTAAACAACTTGTTTGACGAAAGTTATTTAGGCGGTATTGCCGGACAATCAGCTTGGATTGGGGCACCTCGCACTGCAGCATTTAACGCTACATTGAAATTTTAATGCGCGCTAGACACTAGTTTTCCCTGTGTGTCACTTTTGGGACGGACTTTATGTTCGTCCCTTTTTTTTATTTAATCAGGATGCGTAAAGATGAAACAGTTCTATTTTTGTTTTTTGTTATGTTTGGGATGTTTTAGCGGGCATTTAAAAGCGGCAGATAATTTATTGTTGGTCAGTATTGATGGGCTGCGTTGGCAAGAGGTATTTCGAGGTTATCAGGACGACGTTCTTAATTTGGATAACTTTAAAACGCAGAAGGTCGCCTTGGAGAAACAATTTTCTGGAAAAAACATCCAAGAAAAACGTCAGAAACTCATGCCTTTTTTATGGCAAGTAGTCTCTAAACAGGGCCTCTTAATTGGCAATAGAGATAAAAGTTCCTTGATGCATCTCGCTAATGATCTGTGGTTTTCGTACCCCGGTTATAACGAATTATTAAGCGGCAAGGCTGATCCAAGTATTGATTCTAACCATGCGAACGATAATCCAAACATAACCTTTTTGGAGTGGTTAAACTCTCAACAACGTTATCAGCATCAGGTCGCAGCGTTTGCAAGTTGGGATGTTTTCCCCGCGATTATCAACCGCGCTCGCAGCCAAGTGATTATTAATGCTGGGTTTGAATCTGCCGATTGGTCCGACTTATCAGATAAAGCTAAGTGGTTAAATGAATTGCAAAAAAAAATCCCTAGCCCTTGGCATAATGTGCGTTTTGACGCTATTACTTCGGGATTCGCCGAAGAATACATTTTGGCGAATCAACCTAAAGTGATATATCTGGCGCTAGGTGAAACTGATGACTTTGCCCATCAAGGTAATTATCCCGAGTATTTACGAGGTGCCAATCGAGCTGACCAATTTATTGCTCAGTTATGGACGTTATTACAATCAATAAAGCAATACCAAGGTAATACTAATCTGATTATTACGGTTGATCACGGTCGTGGAAATTCAGCACAGTCATGGCAACACCATGCCAGTCCTAAGGCTGTTAAAGGCTATTTAAATGGATTAAATGAATATAAGGACGGCATACCAGGCGCCGACCAGGTTTGGTTAGCAGCCATGGGGCCAAATGTTATAAGTTTAGGAGAAATGCAAAACACAGCGGATTTTTCCTTGGATCAAGTCGCTGCTACAGCTATAGATTTGCTTGATCTTGAATATAAAGATTTTGCTACTGATATTGGGTTGCCTTTGCCTATTGTAATAAAAGCTAAATAATCATGAAATACCAATCTCTTTGTTGTTGTTTTGCGTTTTGATCTTTAGGAACAGCGGCTTTCGCAGAGTCTGTGGGATATTCACTGCTGAGAGTTTCCCGTTTAACCCGAAAATGGCTCAAGCGTTATATGAAATGAGAGTGTTATGAAGTCGACAAGACCGCTATTAACCGTGAGTATTAAATATATGTCTGGTACTACAGTTATGTAGCAAATAATTGAGTGGTAAGATCTAACTGACAAACCCTAGTCAGCAAAGGTAGACTTCAAAGTCACTATCGTTGTTTGGAATCGCCCATGAGGATTTTTTTGTTTGGTTTTGTTTTTTTGTTATTGAATACGTTCACCGCTCAAGCTAATAACAATTTTGCAGAAATGACTATTGCTGGTTCACAGATACGGCTTTTGCAATCTGAAATCGTTAATCAAGAATACCAATTATTAATTAAGTTGCCTGATGGTTATGGGCAGTCAGATAAAACTTACCCTGTTATTTATTTTCTCGATGCCCAGTGGGATTTTCCTTTGATGATCTCAACTTACGGACAATCTTATTATGATGGTTTTATTCCAGAAGCTATTTTAGTGGGTATCCAATGGGGTGGTGAAAACCCTGACCCTAATGTATTGCGAGAACGTGACTTCACCCCAAGCCCAATGGTTGAAGTCAGTAATTCTGGTGGCGCGGCTAATTTTTTGCAATTCATCAAACAAGAGCTGCTCCCCTTTGTAGGCCGTGAATACCGCACCAATAACAATAGAGTTTTAATGGGCAGCTCATATGGTGGCTTATTTACCTTATATGCACTATTTAATGAACCTAATTTATTTAATGGTTACATTCCCACATCTTCAGCATCTGCTTGGGACAACAAGCTGCTTTTTACTTACGCTAAGGCTTTTACCGAAAAGAAACTGACTCGACCCATCAGACTTTATTCAGCCATAGGCGAGTTTGATGGTTTAATGCCAGCCTTTGATGACTTATCTGAATTTTTTGAAAAGCATAATTTCAAAGACCTGTCTTTTAAGTTCGAACGGCTACCAGGTTTAGGTCACGCCAGTCTTAAAAGCGCTGGCAATACTTGGGGATTACATTATGTGTTTGCTAAACCCAAGTTGAATTTGAGCGAGCAACACCTGATGAAGTTTGTTGGGCAGTACCGAAGCAATACATCTAACTCCCTAGTCAATGTGTCGCTTGAACATGGGCAACTAAACCTTCAAATTGCCACTAAAAAGCATCCACTTTTGGCTAGTGCAGAGCACAGCTTTTATCAACAAGGTGAATTGTTGGAGGCTACTTTTGACTCGGCTGTTAGGCCAAAAACATTGACAGTTAATCGTTTTATGAGTGTTGAGAATTTTTCGCGAATAGGGAAATAGCCGGCAGAGCTTAGGTTAGTACATGGTTGCTATAACTATTGCACAAATCGTTGATGCTCAGGAATTTTTAATATGCAAAATAAGTTATCTATTCGTTCGTATAATCGTGATCGTAGAAGTCATTCTCATGACTTTTATCAGCTAGTGCTGCCTCTTAAAGGGGTTATTAATATCGACGTTGCAAAATTTAGTGGCAAAGTGGCACCCGGTGAATGTGTGTGGATCAATAAGCACCAGATGCATCACTTTACTGCCAATAGTGAGGCGCGTTTTGTGGTGGCTGATATGGAGTTTTTACCACCAAACCTAACGGACTCTGGTCAGCTAGTGTTTGCTATTAACCTGCCACTGATAAGTTACCTTGAATTTATAGAACAACAACTGGGGTATCAAATTAATCCTGTTATGGAGCGCGCTATGTTCCATACCTTTTTTTTGTTATTGGCAGAACAACAGATATTACCGCGTCTAGATAAACGTATTGGCGCGGTGTTGGTGTTTCTTGAGCACAGGCTAGCAGAAAATATTACTATCTCAGATTTAGCGCAAATAGCTTGCTTGAGTGAGACACAGTTTAAAAAAGTGTTTCGAGAGCAAATAGGGCAAACTGCCATACAATATGTCACCCAAAAAAGAATGGAAAAAGCCAAGGCACTGTTACAACACACCGACTATTCAATACAAATGATTGCAGAACATGTGGGCTATACCGATATCTCTGCGTTTAGTCGACGTTTCTCCACTCATTTTGGCTTAACGCCTACTCAGTTTTGTCATTAACTTACGGCTTCTGAAACTATAAAAGCGTCCTATCTGCATAATGTTTAAATATTTATAGTTTAGTATATTTAGCATCATTTTAAGTCGCTAGGTATTATTCAGTGTTAGATAAATTTAACCACCATAAAGGCATAATATTAATTTTAATTGCTAGCCTGTTTTGGGGGACAACAGGTACTGTGGCTAGCTTTGCACCCGAAATCAGTCCATTAGCAATTGGTGCCTTTGCAATGGGGGTGGGTGGGGTATTTCTAGTATTAAACTCGCTTAAAGAGTTATCTTTAGATTGGCGGCTTTTGAGAGGCAGTGCCAAGGTGTTTGTTTTTGGTGGACTGTCTGTGGCCTTGTATCCCTTGGCTTTTTACACTTCTATGCGTTTGTCTGGTGTGGCTATTGGTACTGTTATTTCCCTTGCTAGTGCGCCTTTTTTTGCGGCACTCATAGAGCGCCTGATCAGCAATAAGCTGGTTTCTTTAAAGTGGATGCTTAGTTTTGCAATTGGGATCTTAGGGATCGTGCTTCTAACTTTGGGCAAGGTTCAAGAGCCTCTCGCTAATAACACCGCTATTGAACAATATGCAGGGATCTTGTTGGGGCTAGTAGCAGGTTTGACTTACGCTATTTATTCTTGGTCGGCAAGGAATATGATTAACCGAGGTGTCAATGCAAAATCAGCTATGGCGGGCATGTTTGGTTTTGCCGCAATCCTACTATTACCTTCATTAGCCTTTACTGGCGGTCACTTATTTTCTTCTGCTAATAATGCTTTTGTGGCTATTTATATGGCACTAGTGCCTATGTTTCTTGGGTACTTAATGTTTGGTTATGGTTTAAAGCAAGTAGAGGCGAGTACTGCCACTTTGTTAACCATGTTAGAGCCCATAGTGGCGACAATTTTGGCTGTGGTTGTTTTAGGTGAAGGGTTTATGTTTGTTGGGTGGATAGGGATGGGGTTAATCTTAGTTTGTTTATTACTGCAAACCTTAAAACTGCCTAAATTTAGATTTAATCAATTAAGGGGGATACCAATCCCAATAAAGAAATGACGTCCGAGTGAACCCTTCTTTAGTGGTATAAAAATGCAAATACCATCATATCCAATACATGATCTCCTAGTTGGATTGTAAAGTTTATGTATAGGCTAAAATTTCCCCTCAAAAAAACGTTATGCTCCATTTAAAGTTGTTTGTTTCAGAACTGCTGTGGGTAATTCGGTGCTAGTTTGGACGTATACAACCCACAATGCCAGCTGCTGCTAGCCATTTTACATTTAGAGTTTTAGACCTTGATTTTCAATCACATCTTATTCACCTTGGAATTCCATCATGCTGCTGCGTTTTAATTTAATAATCCTACTTTTATCATTATGGTTAACCGCTTGTTCTAGTAAACCAGAGTTCGACAAAGCGGCGCGTAATCAATTCAGCACCGAGATCCATTCCGATGGTTCAAAGCGTTTTGTATTGTCTATGGCATATCCAACCGACAAACCTAAAGGTGGTCGAGGTGGAAACAAACGCTCTGGTAAAAAAGGTGAGGGTGGCGAACGTTCAGGCAAAGGTAAGGGCGGCCGCGGGCAATCAGGTAAAAAACGAGATGATAAGCAAGAGAGTTTACCGCAAAACAGTGAGTACATTTCAGACGATGAAAAACGTGAGGCTATTATTAGATTGCTAGACGAAAAAATAGCTGAAACTGGTTATTGTAGAGCTGGATATATTGAATTGAATTTTTCGCAAATGCCTGATAATACTGAAATAATAGGAGAGTGTGTTGAAAGCGCTTCAGACCAAGATAAGCAACGCTGGGACTAATGATTTAACATGGTACTTTGTGCTGCAATCATCAGGCAATAATGTGCAGTATCTCAGGCTTGAATAAAGAAAATGATAATACTAGGAGCTTGGCTTTGGATCCTGCGTTGTTTGTGCCTGCTTTTAACAAGTTCTTAAGTAAAAGCTTTTGATAATTTGAATTTACATCGGCTAGAAGCCAATATTCAACCTGACAACATTGCGTCGATAAAGCTTGTTGCAAATAACGGATTTATAAAAGAAGGGTTTTCACGTAATTATTTGAAAGTGGGCGCGGTAGAATGGAAAGATCATGAACGTTGGGCATCGGTAAACGCAAATTGGTCAGAAAAAGTTGATAACATCTGACGACTGAACATTTTGCATAAGTAGCTAATTTTAAGGTATATAACCAATGAGCAAACTAACGAAGATTATTTGTATAAGCTTAATACTTTTAACCGGGTGTACATCCATTCCACCTGACTTGGGAGTTAACAATGGACAACTGACTCCATGCCCTGAGAAACCGAATTGTGTTAGTAGTTTAGCGACAGATAAAAGCCAATATGTTGAACCTATTTTGTATACTGGCACGTCATTACAAATTAAAAACGATTTATTGAAAATACTGAGTGAATCGCAAAATGCCAAGGCCACTGTAATTGAAGATAGTTATATTCGCGCTGAGTTCACGTCTTCAGTATTTGGTTTTGTTGATGACGTAGAATTTTATTTTCCAGATACAAAATCAGCCAATACCAACATTCAAGTGCGCTCAGCGTCTAGAATTGGTTATTCAGACTTTAGTGCAAATCGAAAACGTATTGAACAGATCCGCAGTCAATTTAACGAACTTAATACAGAAAAGTAATTTATAACTCTGGCTCCATACCTTAATTTTCTGTCATTTTTTATATAAGCTTTCAAAAAAACTGCTTAGAAACTAAAAAAGCAGGCTCTCTTACAAAGAAGCGAGCCTGCTTTTGCTAATAATACACTACTGTTAATCGTTGCTATGCAAACTGGCGTTTAAACCGCCCCATTTAGATGAGTCTGCAACTACAGCTTCAACCACACCTGTTTGGCTGTTACGGCGGAACAATAAGCCATTCATACCCGATAATTGACGAGCAGCGACTACTTTGCCATCTGGGGTAGTGATCTTAGTACCAGCTGTTACATACAAGCCTGCTTCAACAATACAGTCATCACCCAAAGAAATTCCGATACCCGCATTGGCGCCTACCATGCTGTTTTTACCTATAGCATTGATAGACTTACCACCACCGGACAAAGTACCCATAGTAGAAGCGCCACCACCAATGTCTGAACCATCACCCACTACCACACCTTGTGAAATACGCCCTTCAACCATTGAGCTACCCAAAGTACCAGCGTTGAAGTTAACAAAACCTTCGTGCATCACAGTGGTGCCAGATGCTAGATGAGCCCCCATACGTACACGATCAGCATCACCAATACGTACACCTTCTGGGATAACGTAATCGGTCATTCTTGGAAATTTGTCGATAGAAGTGACAGCTAAATGATGATCTTCAGTGGCAATCAATTCTCTTAATTCTTCCACCTTATTGGGTAAAACTGGACCAGCTGAAGTCCAAGCGACATTAGTTAATAAACCAAACACGCCTTCAAGATTGATTTGATTGGGTAGCACCGCACATTCTGATAATAAGTGCAGACGTAAATAAGCGTCTTCAGCAGATTTTGGTGTTGCGTCTATATCAAGGCTAATTTCTACAAACTCGCCTTTAATCAAGCCAACTTTGCTAGCTAAGCAGTTACGCTCAATGTGTTTATTACTTCGGGGAAACCATACATCTAAGGTCTTGCCACTTTCGACATCAATATATCGGTGACCATTGCGGGTAATTGTCATTATTAGGTCCTAAATAGGGATT
This sequence comes from Paraglaciecola arctica BSs20135, assembly GCF_000314995.1. Lineage (GTDB taxonomy): Bacteria > Pseudomonadota > Gammaproteobacteria > Enterobacterales > Alteromonadaceae > Paraglaciecola > Paraglaciecola arctica. Next base: position 67,179 of record NZ_BAEO01000007.1, read on the forward strand.
TTGAGTATGCACAGATTATCGCGTGAATTACGCTAAATCACAGCCAGTATTTGTTTATAGGTTATGCCAAATTTCCTAGTTACAATGAGATATCTGGTTTAACGTGGGGATTGCCGAGCTCTATGACTTGTTGGTTAATTGGGAAGTCATGTAAGTCTAACTCTATGCCTCTACTATTTGGGTTAGCGCCGGCTTTATCAAAGAAGCAAAAAGTGAGTATTTGACTGAATGTATTGCTGTGCCATAAATAACAACGGTCAAACCCACTATGCATGAGGGCATAATCTTGTTCGCCCTTTACCCATTTACTACTTCTAGAGACATTACGTTTTTTGAAATACTCTAGTGCTAAAGGGTGTAATTTATTGTGAACTTGCAGCCCTTTAACAAATTGATCTAATCCTATTTCTCCATCTTTTTGTCCACTGTAATCATAAGCCTGTTCCATGGTCATTGGTTCACCAAACTTTTTAACTGCGGCGCTCAGACTTTGTTCGCGTATTGGTACTATGCTCAAATAGGCATCTTGTAAAAAATACGTGGCAGTGACTTGTTGGATAAAACCATTGTACTTATCGAAGTACAACTCTACTTTTTGCTCTAGGCGAGTACCTTCATATGGCTGATAAAAACTAAATTTTATTTTGTCGCTGCGAGTACCACCACGAATTCGTCCTAACTTACCACCTTGATCCGCCAATTGTATTGCTTGCTGCAATACGTTATCTCCGATTTTCACTCCTTTAATTGAGAGTAAAGTATCAGTTGGTTGATTGGCATTATGCATAGTTAAAGTGTTTGATTTATCAAAGCGCTCAAGACCGCGTAATGTTTCAAAAGGGTGAGATTGAGCCCATACTGAGTTTGTTGCCAAGGCTGTTAGCAAACAACTTATTAACGCTAAACGTTTAGCCACTTTTCTTGACTCCTGCTTGTTCAAATATTGTAATTTTATCATACCATCCTGTATTAAATAATGATTAAGTCTACTCTATTGGAGCGAATGAAACATGAATACGTAAGCCCTTACATTTTTTACACTTTTAGTACGGTTTATTTTGCTAATGTATACCATGTATCTTAAATCTATTTGGAGTTACGTTACTTAATGAGTCATTTTTTTCGTCACACTTTTTTGTCTGTAAGCATAGTACTGTTGAGTTTCAGTTTACTGGCATTTTCGGTAAATGCTAAATACACAGAAATTTTCACGCCGCAGCAGATTGACCTTAATTTTAACGTTAATCAACCTGTATTAATTGCGGATCTTTTGCCTCAAGCCGGCAAAGAGCTAGTGGTGGTTGGTGTTGATGATAAGCAGCAACGGTTTCTAGCCATTTATTTTTTCGATCCCCAAAGTAAAACTTATATTGAACAAGACAAGATAAAAATTGCCAACAATGTTTTTGCCTATGATGTGGGTGAACCTCAACAGAGTGGTTTACAAAGTTTGTACCTTTTAGACAAAACAATGGTGCATCGATATGTACCAGCCCATTTATCACATAAAGCGGTTTGGGTGCAGGCTGAGTTGGTTTCGTCTATGTATCTTGGCGAGCAGGCCGATTCATTAAGAAAAATGGACTTTATTCAAGATATAAATAACGACGGCCTTGATGACATTATATTGCCGCACTTTGAACAGTTGAATTTATGGTTGTCCGATTGTTGTGGCGCGCGACATTTTCAACAATTACCTATTGCTGCGCGGATTGAAATGGACAAAAGCAGCGTTAGTTATGACGACCAAGAACTATATTTTCAAGATATGAATGCTAATGGGAAAACCGACTTAGTGATAGTAGATCAAGGTCAACTGAGTGTTTTTTTGCAAAATGAAAATATGCAGTTTTCAGTTACACCTACAAAGATAAACATTAATAAATCCATTTATGCTTTGGATTGGTGGGATATCAAAGGTGTAAATGGACAGGGAATGGATCAAAGTAATATACAACACCGAGTCGTAAGAAAAATCGATGATTTTAACGATGATGGTATCCCAGATATAGCCGTTCAGTTTACTAAAAGTTCTGGTGTATTAGATAAAATTATCGATTTTGAATTTTTTTATGGTGCCCTAAACGAAGGGAAACTGAGCTATTCCGAAAAGGCCAATACTAGAATTACGTCTGAAGAAACCTTGTCTGACCTAACGTTTTTAGACAGAGATATGGACGGTAAACAAGAGGTACTAGTGTCGTCATTTGATATTGGAATTTCCCAGATAATAGGGGCATTGTTATCCGGCAGTATCGATCAAGATGTGTTAGTTTTTTCTATGGATGAAAATCATCAATTTGCTAAAGAGCCTCTTGTTAGTCAGGAAGTGGAAATGACCTTTAGCCTGTCATCAGGTACTCAGGGTCAACCTTTAGTTAAAATGATTGACGTCAATGGCGATGGCGTTAAAGATATAGTATATTCAGATGGCGAGGATTTGATCCGAGCTTTGTTAGCCACACCTAATCAGAAAAAACCTTACTCCAAAAACTCACTACGGCAGAAAATTTCAATGCCTAAAAATCCCTTTAATGCGGCTACTGAAGATCTCAATGGAGACAGTAAAACAGACATAGTATTACATTATGGTCGGGCAGATAGCCCTGAACTTTTAAAGCGTGTGGTTGTGTTAATGGCGAATTAAACGCCAAACTTCACGGATAATGCTCGTATTTAGTACCAGCATTATCTTTTTGAAACAATACTAGTTCATCATATCTGACGCGGTAGATAGTTCAGTTAACATACGTTCAAAGGCTTGCCACTTTCCTGCCTCATCTTTACTTTGTTTAGATATATAAGCTGAGACTATGTCTTTGCCTAAATTATAATTCAGTACGTAAGCGCGATATTGTTCAATAAATCTTACACTTTGTTCAGCTCTTTGTTGCGACACTAAAGAATACTTACGGCGTTGTTCAATGGCTTGTTCTCGGCTAATTTCAGCATTGAGATAAAGTTGAGCTGTAGCGGTAATGGCGTGAGATAATTGCGCTGTTAATTTGTTGAGTTGCTCCAATGTTTCTGCTGTAGCAGGATCTAAACCCGCAATAGGAAATAAAACATCTCGTTCAAAGATCACTTTTTGATCCTCAGGAAAAGCTAAATCAACCCCATAATTGGCGCTACCTTCAGCAATCAATGCATAAGGACTAAATAACGGGAAAATAGAGTATTCAACCCAGCCATTTTTGCCGAGCAAATTATTTTCAATTAATACATTCCACACGTGGTGACCAGGGTAACCTTCATGGCAGCCTAGACCAATGGCGCGATCGATTTGCATAGGAAAGTCTTGATTAATTTGCATCAAACTTTTGTTATCACCTTGATACCAGTTATATCCAGACCAACTTTTGTCTGTGACGTATTCCAATTCAAACCTTTCATTGTTGGGTAGAAAGATGTAGTTATCTGAACGCTTTTTACATTCAGCAATGGCTAGGTTCACCACTTCACTCACTTTTTCTTCAGCTATTGCAAAACGACTCCTAAATGTATCGACTCGCTCAGCTAAATCACCCTCGCCTGGCACAAGTTTGTCTATTTCATTTAAAGCCTGGTCAAATTTTGCGAAGTCATATTGAGGAATGTTAGTGTCGTAAATAAGTCGCGCTTCTTCAGCAAAAGTAAATGATTCGCCGACTAACATCCGCGCTCGCACATCCATAGCCCGAACATTACGGAATAGCGCTTTGTGGCGCAATTTTAGGTCTGGTTTAGCTACTTCTAGGTTTTCTAATTTTTGCAGAAGTTGACTAATATCACTCGCCAACTGTTGTTTGGAACGCAATTGAGCCTTTGCCTGTTTTTTCCACTCATCTGGGCCAAGGTAGGCATCAACATAATCTTTATCATATTCGCCTAGTTCCAGTCCAAGCTTTACATATTGCTCAGCGGCTTGATTAAGCACATTAGAGGCGTCTGATTGTTGTTTCGATACTTCAGCACAGCTGGAGAGAAGTGCTACTAGGCTGAAAAGTAAAGCGATAGTCAATTGTCGAAATTGTGCGGTTATCATAGATAATTCTGCTTCAATATTTATGTGTCGACTGTACCTCAATCATCACTCGTTTTCTCGCCGTTTTCTCTATTATTTCTACTGAAATGACCCTGAGGTAGTTATTTGTCTTTATGATTACATCTGACAATAATAGCGGGCGTTGCCTTCTATCTATACCTGTTTGGTCTAAGCATCATTTATTTGTTTTTCAGACATTCTTACGCTGTGGTAAAATTTGTAGGTACTTAGATATCATTATGTTGAATAAACTTGATATCATACTAGTCGTTTTTTTAGGGGTTCAAATCTAGCTGATTTGAACAACATGATAATTGAACCAACAGCAAGAACTGTTGGCCTTAGGTTTTAATGAAAATACCAAAAAGATTACAACCACTTGTAGATGATGGTCTGATAGATGATGTACTTTATCAGCTTATGAGTGGCAAAGAAGCCACAGTGTATGCTGTGCAGTGCGGCACTGAAGTACGTTGTGCCAAAGTGTATAAAGAGGCAATGAAACGCAGTTTTAAAAAGGCTGCGCAATATCAGGAAGGACGTAAAGTACGTAATACTCGTCGTGCCCGTGCTATGGAAAAAGGCTCTAAGTTTGGTCGTAAGCAACAAGAAGATGCCTGGCAAAATACTGAAGTCGACGCTTTATTTAAATTAGCCAAAGCTGGAGTCAGAGTGCCTGAGCCTTACGGTTGTTATGAAGGTGTGTTACTGATGGAGTTGGTCACCGATGACAACGGCGAAGTGGCACCAAGACTCAACGATGTATCTATGTCTGCAGAGCAAGCCATTGAAGACCATGCATTGGTGATGATTTATGTGATGCGTATGTTATGTGTGGGTTTGATACACGGTGATTTATCTGAATTTAATGTGTTGGTTGACGACTATGGTCCTGTCATTATTGATTTACCTCAAGTAGTAGATGCCGCAGCGAATAACAATGCTTTCAGCATGTTACAGCGTGATGTACGCAATATGAGTGAATATTACGGCCAATATGCCCCAGAACTGACGAAAACTTTTTATGCTGAAGAAATGTGGACTTTGTTTGAAGCGGGTGAACTAACAGTTGATACCGAATTAACAGGTCACTATGATCTACCTGAAGATGACGCAGACGTAGACTCAGTATTAGAAGAAATCAAAGCGGCATTCGCCGAAGAGCAGGAACGCCAAGAAAGAGTAAAAGAAGCCAACGAACCGCTTTAATTAGTAGATTACAGCCACTGAGGATATCCAAGATATTACACGTCATTCCCGCGAAGGCGGGAACCTATTAATAGCTACCGTAACCTCACTTAAGATCTTATAAGAACACCATAACAAAGTTAAATTCTCACTAATTTTTTAAGATGATGAAAACAAGATTCTTTAGCGATTTCTCAGTTTTTGTAGGGGTTCCCGCTTTCGCGGGAATGACGTGGGGTTCGGGGATGAAGGTCTTGTTAAGTTATTAGTCGCGGTTGCGACCCAACTTATCGTGGCTACTAACCCAGTGGCCTCCAATAACCGCACATCCCAAGGAAATGTCTCCAGCCAAAACTGTGGCAGCGACAATTTCCGCCAGTTTGTTAGCCTTGCCTTGACCATAACAACCCAATAATTCTAGGCATTCTTTTTGGGTGGGAAGTCCTGTTCCACCGCCGTATGTCGCCACGATCAAAGAGGGTAGGGTCACCGACATATAGATGTCGCCATTGTCTAATAATTCATGGGCTAAAATGCCTGCATGAGATTCCACCACGTTAGCTTCGTCTTGGCCTGTGGCAATAAACATTGAGGCAATGCCATTGGCAGAGTGGGGGCCATTGTACGCAGCACCGGCCATCATGGCACCGGTATTCGCTAACACAGTCGCCCGCGCCAGAGTTTTAGTATCAACTTTCATGATTTTTTTAAGTACGGATTTTTTAAGTACCACTTCAGCGATCACACGTTTGCCGCGGGAATGTAACATGTTCAGATGAGAATGCTTTTTGTCTGTGTCCATATTGCCCGACAGTAAATATTCGCATTTGTGAGGATAGTTTGCACAGATCCACTCACAGGCGGCCAGTGTGGCTTTTCCGACCATGTTCTGCCCAGCTGCATCACCTGTTGTATAGTTGAACCTCAGATACTTGGTTTTCGATACTGACCATTGTTGAATATGTTCCAACTGCCCTATGCGGGTGGTGGTTTCAGCCACGGTTTTGATTTCGTCAAAGTGCGCAGTGATCCAGTGACCAAAATCTCTGGCTTCTCGGGCATCTTCAAATATAAAGGCCGGCGCCCTTTGCATAAATTGCTCTACTACTGTGGTTTTTACGCCACCACATTCGTTTATTACCCGCATTCCTCGGCTGTAACTGGCCACCAAAGTACCCTCGGTGGTCGCAAGTGGGACATAAAATAATCCCTGGGCATATTCGCCGTTTACTTGAATTGGCCCTGCTATGCCTACCGGCAACTGCACTACACCTATAAAGTTCTCCACATTACCAGGCAGCAGACTTGGATCCACTGAATAGTGTCCGGTGTTGTTTAATGTGGCACCGGTTTTTTCGGTTAAAAACTGCCGTCTTTTTTCGGCCCATTCATTGCTATGATCATTCATAGTGTTACGGGGGATACGGTTAGGATCACTCATTGTCATAATTCCTTAAGTAAAAAACGTTTCCTTTACACAGATCTAAACACTATAAGTTTGTTCGTTAGTATTTAATCTAAGCTGACATTCAAGCTTACTGTGTTGTTAGAGTATGTAAGGTCTCGGTGCTAAATATATATGCAGGAGTGAGGCCAACCCCTAAGTCTTTATTATTATGGATTTTTCTGTGTTTTATTTAATGAAATTTGAACATAAAACTGCACCAGAAAATCCCCTCCTTGCACTATCATAGAGCTCTTTCTCAATCCCAATCAATAGTGGATTGTTTTAAATTATGAGTTAGTGACATTAAACTAAAATGACAAATTTCTCGGAAAAATATTATCCTTAAAGTTAGTTACAAAACAAGGTGAGCAGAACTAATAAAATGCCAACTTTGCACCAGAGACAGCTGACTTATGAGGGACCGCAAGTTCGCGAGTCACCTATCTACACACAAATTAGACAATATTTTGAGAGCATTTTTCCGATTTCCTATGCTTGGATGATTGAAGCTCAATCTAATAAAGTTGTGAAACCTATCTTCAACACTAAATAAGCTTCCCGGTGTCAGTATTATTTTCCTTTCTAAGGCTTGGTAGTACAACGTTTGGGTGTTAATTTTGCTATCGAGTTTAATCCAAAGTGCCAACCCACCATTAGGGATGGAGAAATGCACAGAGTTCGACCAGTATCGTTGAATATTGGTTATCAACTGATCTCGCTGTTGTTTTAGTATTAATCTTTTTTGATTGATGTGCCTTTTATAATGGCCATTTTTTAAAAAACTCGCCAAACCTATTTGAGTTGCTTGACTGTTTGCTAAGCTAGTCACCAATTTTAGTTTGACTATATCTTTTTGCCAACGCCCACCTATGATCCAACCAACTCTTATATCTCGAGACAGTGATTTTGAAAAAGAGCTGCAGAGTATTACCCTGTTTTCAGTATCCAATGATTTTAATGGAAATGGGCGTTCCATAAATCCTAAATCTGCATAGATATCATCTTCGATGAGAGCAATATCATATTGATTGGCTAGGCTAATTAAGTTTTTTTTATGTTCTGTAGGCATAGTGGCACCTGTAGGTGTTGCAAATGCGGGTGTCACTACTAAGGCCTTAATATTCCATTTTTTAAGTGCTGACTCGAAAATATCAATATCTACCCCTGTTGTAGGTGAAGAAGGAATTTCTATGGCATTTAATTGCAGTTGTTGAAGAAGCTGCAACACACCATAAAATCCCGGACTTTCAACCGCCACATTGTCTCCTGGCTGACAGGTTACCATTAAGGCAAGAAACAAACTTTGTTGGCAACCAGAGGTAATGCAATATTCTTCGCTAGATAAACTCAGTCCGTTGTGGCGATAATCATCTTGAAGTTGGTTTCGTAAAACTAATGAGCCTTGGGGCTCATCGTAATACATCGCTTTTTTGTTCGCTTGAAAACGCATCGCGTTATTAATGTGTCGATGCAGGGTAATAAGTGACGAAGACGGCGGTGCTAATGGTTCGTTTGGGAGGATATCAAATGCTGCACTACGATCCATAATGTCCTGAAAAATTTCCGGAACATTCACTTTAATTGGCCGTAAAAATTTAATTTTTTGATGAGTTGGAGCAATGTTCGCTGCCTGTAAAGATACATAGAATCCACTTCTGGCTCTTGCCTCAATTACATTTTCCGACTCAAGTATGTGTAGCGCTTTTATGACAGTATTTTTTGAATGCCCATATGTGACACACAATACACGGATAGAAGGCAATCTTTCACCGACTATCCAGTATTTTTCTTCTATCTGATGTTTTAAACGAGTGGCAAGCACTGCATACAGAGGTTGTTTTATGTGTTGCTCCTTTTAATCTGTACCCATTAATATTTAAAAATGTGTATCTGTAACTATTATGTGGAAATTTTAAAATGACTGCAAAGTATAATCTACGCAAAAGAGTTAAAACAAAGGATGCAAAACCCTAATCATATCCCTATTCGCTTTGTTAAAGTGGCTAATCGTGAGCCCACAAGTGTAAAAATACAGCAAGGAATACCCCACAAAATTTATGTTCGTGCGGTAAAAGGGGTTATTGAGAACTATAGAAGGGGATTTGGAGGTCTATTTTTAGCTGTGTTTATGTTAATTCCTTGGTTAACTTACAATGGTAACCAAGCTGTATTATTTGATTTTGTCGCGCAGCGGTTCCACATTTTTGGCACAACCTTGTGGCCACAAGATCTGACACTGTTAGCTTGGCTATTGATAGTTGCTGCTTTTGGTCTGTTTTTAATCACGGCTATATGGGGACGCGTTTGGTGTGGTTTCATTTGCCCGCAAACAGTCTTTACTTTTTTATTTGTGTGGGTTGAAGAAAAAGTTGAAGGTAGCAGAAACAAGCGAATTCATTTAGATAAGCAGTCATTAAGTAGCAATAAGTTTATTCGAAAATTTCTTAAACATAGTATTTGGTTGGCTATTTCGTTGATAACAGCTCTTACGTTTGTTGCTTATTTTTATCCCGTTAAAGAGTTGTTTGTGTTTTTTTTCTCTTTTAATCTTCATTTCTGGCCGTTATTTTACGTATTACTTTTTACTATTTGCACCTATGCAAATGCGGGATGGATGCGTGAAATCATGTGCACCCACATGTGCCCATATTCGCGTTTTCAGTCATCAATGTTCGACAAGGACACTGTCACTGTCACCTATAATAAAGCGCGAGGAGAGAAGCGAGGCCCGCGTTCACAAAAACTAAACAGTATTGAATACCAAGCCAAAGGTTTGGGTGACTGTATTGACTGCAACCTTTGTGTGCAAGTTTGCCCTACAGGTATCGATATTAGAAACGGTTTGCAGTATGAGTGTATAAACTGTGGGGCCTGCGTAGATGCCTGTAATGGAGTAATGGAAAAAATGGACTATGCCAAAGGCTTAATTGATTATGTTTCCGAGTCATCCTTAACTGGTCAAAAAGCACGTTTTTGGCGTCCTAAAGTTGTGGGTTATTTTACAGTATTTATTGTTATATTTGGATTTCTTAGTTTTGAAATTTATACACGTCCTTTACTTGATTTAGATGTGGTGAGAGATAGAGCATCGCTTTTTAGAGAAGGCACCCACGGCAATATCGAAAATACTTATACTTTGGTTTTAATGAATAAAAGCCAATATGCGCAAACTTTTACGATTGCAATACAAGGACTTGAAGGGGCAAATATAATTGGTGTAAAAAGCATTGATGTTAAGGCTAACGAGTTAGTCAGGCACCCAATAACTGTGGCGCGAGATGTTGCAGACATTGGTGCAGTTGTGGCTGATTTTAGTTTTGTCATTTCCAATAACTACAATCAACAGGCACAACAAAAATCGACTTTTCTTTATCTTTGAGCTTTAGTTACTTAATAAACATCACAGATTGTCTTTGGTCTATTTTGAAATCGAATTCTCGTAGAAAATTCATGCCTAATAAACCATCGGCATTTTCTATGCTTTGCATGGGTAATATCACCACAGGTAAGTTTTCTACAGTGACATGGTTGATGGTTAATTCTTTAAATTGATACATTTTCGCCATAATGTTGCCACCTGCTGTACCAATATTAAAACTTCCTAGGTAGTTGCCTTGGTATCTGCTGCTTAAACTATCAAAATACTGCTCTGATATTGCAGTTACCGATGCGCCAGTATCAATTAATAATGCCACCGGGTTATTGCTTAGTTGTGCTTCGACAACATAATGATTACCAAATTTTTTAAGTGGAACAGCTGGCCCTAGATTGGCTGTTACTTTATCTATTTCGAACTCATCCTCACCACTGTTAAGAGGGGCTTGTTGACGTGCCACTAGGATATCCCTAATGCTTTGGGCATCAGGGTCGTCAGACGCTAGAGAAGCCAGCACATTTTCCATCAGTCCTTCTTGAAAAAGCTCTGCGTACGCCTGCGCCAGTGACAATATATATAATCTGTTACTAGGTTCAAGTTGCAATAGCGGCTCGACAAACATGGCCAAAATATCCCAAGAATAGTTACGTTTTAGTTGCTCAATGGTGTTATTGCTCAAGCGTTCTATTTGTTGTTCAATTTCTTCTTGCTGAACTGCTGTCATTGGGTTTCTTAATAAAACGTAATAGTGGGCTATGGCATCACTTAAAAGAGAGGTTTCCACTTTTAGCTTTGCTTCTAACAGCAAAAAGTCCATGTCTTGTGGGTATTGCTTCAAATATTCTTGTAAAAACTCACCTAAAGTTACTAAGTTTTTCTGTTGCAACCACAAATTTGCTTTAGCTAGTAGTTCAGATCTGTTTGTTATGGATTGGTTTAGGGCTTTGTTTTTACTGTTATAGTCTGAATATAAAGTGTCTGTTGTTTGCTCTAATTGGTCAGCAGACTCTTCGGTAAATGACCCGTTTAATAGTGGTTCGGATACACTCGTTTTTGAAGGTTTGTTATTTTTATTTTCAGAGAGCCCGAATAGATCTTGCTGCGACGGGGCTAACAATAAATAGAGGTTTAGTGCCAAAGAAACACTAAGTAACAGCAATAATGCGCCTATCCATTTACTCATATTATTTTAATCAAATTTAATGGGGGATAAGGTGGCCGGGCCATAAACATTGGAAAATTCTTTCGGCATACGTTTAGGTTTACCTGTAGATAAAGCAATACACACAAATTCTGTTCGTGCTGTTAATAACGTCTGTTGATCGCTGCGGCGAATAAACTGGAATTGACGAGCTAGTTTTAGTTTGTTGTCGCACTCTACAATCCAAGTAGCGCAATCAATCAGGTCATTAACATGAGCTGCAGCTAAATAATTAATATTATGGCGACTAATTGCCATGCCTCTATCTAAAGCCTGATATTGCTCAATCGATAACCCCAAATGATTGGAGTGTGCCCATGAGGTGACTTCTAACTGACTAACGTAAGCGACATTATTCGCATGTTGATAATGGTCTATCTGTTCGGGTAAGACCTGCCAACTGCATAAATACGGATTAGGAAACATCCAAGACATTTAATAATCAAACATTTGGTAGTGGGTTAGGTAAGTTGGGGTTAGCGAGTTGCTGCATAATTTGTTGTTCTTTATTGACTACAGGAGTAATAAATTCTTCTACATTACCGAGGTTTTTGAAAGATTTAAAACCTTTTTCAAGAAACTCATGTAAAGCTAATACTCCTGCCATTTTTGCCGGTTTTCGGGAAATAAACAATAAAGTAGAAATCCCCTTCATTTTGACTACATCAGCCAAGTCGTTACCCAAAGTCCGGATATAGTCGATTTGTTGTTGTCTGGTGGCAAGGTTGTTACAGCTGATATAAGCCTTGGCATAAGTATCTCGATTTATCGTGGTATCTATTAAATTTTTGGCTAAATCAAAATCTAATTCAAAAGATAAAGTATTTAAGTGTAACGCCGAGGCTAATGAGTGCAGTGCGCTTTCAGGTAGAAATTTCGACATCTTTGGCACAATACGCGCAATGTCTTGATCGCGCTGGCTAAAATCATTGGGTCCATAAAGTTCGTTAATAAAAAATTCAACCGCAGGTTTGAAACGTTTTTGTTGATACATTTGCTGATGAGTGGCCAACAAACGTTTGCACTGCCAAGCCTGCACTGCTCGTATTGTCGGCATTAAGCCAGCTTTGTCTGCAATTTCTTGCATGGTGCTGATACCGTGTAAATGTCGAATAATTTGTTTGGTGCTGTCGATCATATTTTTAAGCTTACACTGCCAAATTGGTTGGCAATTATCCATCCAGGGTTAATGTTTCCATTTTTGTTCAGTGTTGCATTAATGTGTGCACAAAATAGGAACGTTCGAAGCAAAAAACTTACACTGTATGATAGCTAAAGTTATTTTTTATAGCTTGGCTCAATTTTTGAGCGAAAACAATAGCTAAGCCCAAACACATAGACAAAATGTTGGGGTAATTTAGGACTAAAGCTGCACCTGAAGACTTTTTATGTATAAAATGCCGCCCTTATGAATGCAAACTCCAACCTAGCCTTTGAACAAACATTTTCCTCGTTGTCAGCAGCTGAGGCAAGTGTGCACAACTATCAAGATTTGATTGTATTGTTCAACGCAACTTTTACCGACACTGAAAATACAGTTTTGGTTAAAGGAGGCGATGAGCCTATCTATATTCCTGCTAACAGCAACCATCAAAATCACCGGATTGTGTTTGCCCACGGCTACTTTGCCAGTGCACTGCATGAAATATCTCATTGGTGTATTGCCGGTAAACAAAGACGATTGTTGGAAGATTATGGTTATTGGTATAGCCCTGATGGCAGAAATGTTCAGCAGCAGGCTGAGTTTGAAAAGGTAGAAGTTAAACCCCAAGCTATCGAATGGGCTTTTTCATGTGCAGCAGGCAAACCTTTTAGGGTGAGTACCGATAATTTAAATGGTGCCCCAGTGGATCTTCAGGGTTTTCAAGAAGCAGTAAAACAACAAGTGTTGTTTTACCTCGAACATGGCTTTCCACCTCGCGCCACTGAGTTTATTGATGTGTTACTAGGGTTTTATGAAACCAAAAATCTAGAGAAGGAAATGTTCGATGTTGCATCAGCCTAAACTTACACCTAAGCCTAGTCGATTGTTTAAGTTAGGTTTGTTAGTTAATCCTTACGCAGGAATTGGCGGCGCACTCGCACTTAAGGGTAGCGATGGTGTTGAAATCCGCGAAAAAGCCTTAGCCATGGGAGCAGAAAAAAAAGCCCTAGATAAAACTCGTATAGCCCTTGAACATATAGTGTCTATCAAAGATCAAGTGCAGCTGTATGTTGCATCAGGTGATATGGGCGAAGTCTTAGCGAAGGAAATGGGCTTTAGTTATAGTCTGGTGTATCAGCCAACAAACACACAAACAGAAAGTCATGATTCAGAGGCTACTGCACAAGCCTTACTTGCTCAACAAGTCGATTTAATCCTCTTTGCTGGTGGTGACGGCACGGCCCGTAATGTCTGTCAGGTGGTTGGCAGCTCAGTGCCGGTTCTGGGTGTGCCAGCAGGCTGTAAAATTCATTCAGCTGTTTATGCTATTACGCCAGCTGCAGCAGGTAGAGTCTTAAAACAAGTGATAAATGGTGAAATTGTTAGTGTTAGTGACGCACAAGTCATGGACATTGATGAAGCTTTGTTTAGACAAGGTAAAGTTAATGCCCGTCAATTCGGTGAAATGCAAGTGCCTACTGAACTGAGATACATTCAAGCCGTTAAAATGGGTGGTAAAGAGTCGGATGAATTAGTCTTGGCAGATATAGCTGCACATATTATTGAAATCATCGAGGATAACCCTGAACAGATATTTGTAATGGGCTCAGGCTCTACTGTTGATTTTATCATGCAAGAACTAGGCATCAAAAATACCTTGTTAGGTGTCGATGTGATCCAAAATAAACAACTGATTGCCAGTGATGTAACCGCTAAAGAGTTATTGGCACTGACCACCAATAAAAGCTGCAAGTTGGTGCTGACGTTAATTGGTGGACAAGGGCATATAATAGGCCGCGGCAATCAGCAACTCAGCGCTGATTTTCTAAAGAAACTAGGTAAAGATAATATTTTGTTAGTCGCCACTAAAACTAAAATCAGTCATTTGTCTGGTCGCGCTCTGATTGTAGATTCTGGCGATCTAACTGTAGATCAGCAATTGTCAGGATTAATCAGCATTATCACCGGTTACCATGATCAAGTGTTATACCCCATAGCCAATTTACAATCCAAGGATCCAGTATGACATCATCTAATCAACAACCCAACGAACTCACATCTTTTATCCAAAAAACCGAAGAGTATTTAGATCAGGTAGTTGGACACGGAAATGATCAAGAATTATTTATTGCCAGCTATCTGCAGGGACACTTTGCTGTAGCTGCGGGTAAAAGCCAAGTTTTGCATATGACACAAATAGAACAATTAGCTGAGTTAATGAATACAAGTTTAGTGGCGGCTTTTGATAATAATGAGTTAGCCGCTGATGATCAGCAACAAGTGTTAAGTTTATGGCAAAAGCTTCTCGCTAGTTAACTGGAATTGGGGCTAGTTCACCCAAAAAACATTAAGCTTCATTGCCTGAATAACGTAATGGGTAGCGTATTCCCCTCTGCATACATATAGCCGTTTAATACATTGCCTTGTGAGCCAATAGTTAACTCAGCCTCAATTTGTAAACTCATTACAAATAAATAAGGTTCTACCCAGTTTAATAACACATTTGTGCCTTGAACAACGCCACTGCCGTTACCAACGTTGTTACCGTAACTGTCATATTCCTGTAAAAATACTTCATTGCCATTTTGCTCAAATACAAAAACATAAGTGCCCACTTGATTGGAATAGTTCCAGCGACCATTAATATTGCTGGTGATATTGTGTTGGGTATAATTATTTCCATTGATAGTTTCTGCAAAAGTGTCAGCTTGGTTGTTTTTTGCCCTAAGTGCCGCTAATTCTTGTTCGGCTAAGAGTTTTTGTTTTTCTTGATTAATGCGTAAATCATCAAGCTCTTTTTGGCGTTTTAATGCTTGAAGTTGCTTTTGGTGATCTTGCTCGGATAGATTGCCCACTAGTTTTGCGGCAGGTTTGGGTCCATTGTTGAAATTAAACCCTCCAGTTGCCGCATATAACCCCGTTACTGCAATGAT
Source organism: Paraglaciecola arctica BSs20135 (assembly GCF_000314995.1). Lineage (GTDB taxonomy): Bacteria > Pseudomonadota > Gammaproteobacteria > Enterobacterales > Alteromonadaceae > Paraglaciecola > Paraglaciecola arctica. Next base: position 82,492 of record NZ_BAEO01000007.1, read on the forward strand.
TAATGAGGTAATGGCGGTAATTACACCAGTAAAGGTTTGAAAAAACGACTTTTGGGGTTCGCTCATAACAAGTAGATCCATTATCAGAGGTGGTTTATCAGTATTCTCTGATTAAAAAGTATAGACCCAAGTTCGAAAACTGAAAATGTCTGCTGCAAATATCATCCCTGTCTGCGAATAAGCCCCCTGACCAAAAATCGATTGGGGTTTAAAGCATCTAACAACTGGTTGGCTAACGGCAATGGTTCGTCCAATATCTGGCTTACTAATATTTCGGCGCAAAGCGGCGCAGTGGTTAACCCTCTAGAGCCTAAACCACAGAGCATAAATAAGTTAGTGTGGTTAATAGGTTGCGGGTAATGTTTGGCAGGCAAAGCTTTATACAAGTCATGATATTTCTGTGTTTGTATACTGCTTTCAGGTACCGCTCCCACCATAGGCAAATGGTCAGGTGTGCTGCATCGTATTGCGGCTCGACCCTTAGTTGTGGCTTGTATATCATGAATCCAGTCACATTTTGTCAGGGCTTGCTGATGCATAGCTAGATTAGTGTGTTGTTCTGTTAATCGATAATCACAGCTTTTATCATCCTTAATATAAGTTGAACCCAAAGCGTGAGATCCTTGCCATGCTGGGGTTAAATAACCTTTATGGCATAACACTGTTGCTAGGTCGGCTAGCTGGTTTTGACTGTTAATGTTTTCTACTTGACCTCTGACTAAACGAAAAGGCAACTGCGACATCTGCTCACAGTCAGCGCTATCGCTACCCGTTGCCATGATCACAATATCAGCATCTGTGTGGCCACCATCTTGCCAATTAAGTTGCCAAGCGCCATTGAACCGCTCTAAAGACGTTAACTGTTTATTCGTTTCTACCTTTGAGTCTGCCGCTTTGACCAGCCCCGACACCAACTCAGGTAAGTTAATCCAGCCACCTTGTGGAATATATAAACCCGGATAGGGTAAATCCAAGTTGGCCAGTGTGGTGGCTTGTTTTGCGTCAATCCAATGTACCAAAGACTCTGGCCATGTTTGGTTGTTGATCAATTTATGATAACGGCTGGCCACTTTGTCATTAAAGGCTAGCTGGATAGTGCCGCACCACTGATGACTATAATGGATCCCTTGATTGAATAACTGTTTATAGAGCTTGCTAGCATAATTGAATGCCAAGGCATGAATTTGACTGGCATGTCCTGCTTCTGCATTAAGCTGCGGGTAAAAACCGCCTTGAGCATTACCTGAGGCCCCCTGGGCTAGATCGTCGTCTTGGCAATAAAGTGTGGCTTGTAAACCTCTTTTACTTAGGGCATAGGCACAATTTGCTCCCGCAAGACCACCACCAATAATGGCAATTTTTGGTGTTTTATTCATGGTGGCGGGTATACGAGTAAAATAGGGGAGGCGACTTAGGTTTTCTGCGGACTTATCAATTGACCCCGCTAACATATCCCGCTTGCGTCCATGGCCTGGTTGTTTTTCTACTGTAAACCCAGCTTCTCTTAAGCCGCGTTTAACATGGCCTGCTGCGGTGAAAGTCGCAAAGTGACATTGATCTTTGGCAAGTAACGCCATGTTCTCAAATAAACTTTGGGTCCACATTTCAGGGTTTTTACTAGGCGCAAAGCCATCAAGAAACCAAGTGTCGACTAAACCTTGAGGTTTGTTTTCTATTTTAGGTAAAACATTGTGCACATCGCCTAACCACAAGTCTAAAATTACCTTGCCGCCAAGAAAGCTAAGGCGGTGACATCCCTCCACTGGGATCGGGTATTGCTCAAGCAAAGGTTGCGAATATTGCTCTAACTGCGGGTACAGGGATAGCGCTTGAGCTAGATCTACATGGCTGATTGGAAATTTTTCGATAGAAATAAAATGTAATCTAAAAGCTGGGTTGCCAACTTGTTGCATAAACTTTTCGAAGTACAATATAGTGACTAAGACGTTGAGACCTGTACCAAATCCAGTTTCCGCGATTGTAAATAGTGGCTCTGAGTACTCTTTCCAACGTTCTAACAATTTATTGTTTTTAACAAACACGTGGGTAGTTTCATCAATGCCTTGGGCATCAGAAAAGTATAAATCTTCAAATTCCGTGGCATAAGGGGTGCCATTTTCATTGAATCGAATGTTTGCATTAGTAATAGTCAAATTTAAAAAGCTCTAAATTGTTGTGTTTGAAACCAAGGTGATTATACATATTCTTTTTCATTTCAATCGCAGTTATAATTTGCAAGCATAAGATTTTATATTTAAGCTAACACGTGTACGCTGAAAGCAGACCAGTTGGCTGAGTAAATTCATTAGAATATGGCAAATTTTTCCTGAAGGGTTAATCATGAGAAGAGCGGTAATTACTGGACTAGGTATAGTATCCAGTATTGGAAACAATAAAGATGAAGTCACAACCTCTCTAAGAGAAGGTCGTTCGGGTATTACTTTTTCGGAAGAATTTGAGCAAGCGGGTATGCGCAGCCAAATTTGGGGCAAAGTAGATTTAGATATTAAAGATCATATTGACCGTAAAATATTACGCTTTATGGGCGAAGCGGCAGGTTATGCTTATATCGCGATGCAACAAGCCATTGATGATTCTGGCTTGAGCGATGATATGGTGTCAAACGTAAGAACAGGTATTATTGCCGGTTCTGGCGGTGCATCATCAAAAAACCAAGTCGAAGCCATCGATATTTTGCGTGAAAAAGGCGTTAAACGTATTGGGCCATATATGGTCACCCGTTGTATGGGCAGCACAGTCTCAGCTTGCCTTGCCACACCGTTTAAAATAAAAGGTGTGAACTATTCAATTAGTTCGGCCTGTTCAACTAGCGCCCATTGTATTGGAAATGCATTAGAGCAAATTCAATTAGGCAAACAAGATATTGTTTTTGCTGGTGGTGGTGAAGAATTACATTACACTTTATCTGCTGAATTTGATGCTATGGGTGCCATGTCAACTAAGTACAACGACGATCCAACAAAAGCATCCCGTACCTATGATACAGATCGTGATGGATTTGTTGGTGCTGGCGGTGGTGGCATGGTGGTAGTTGAAGAGCTTGAACATGCTTTAGCTCGTGGTGCCAAAATTTATGCTGAAATTGTGGGTTATGGCGCTACGTCAGACGGTGCAGATATGGTGGCTCCATCTGGTGAAGGTGCGGTACGTTGTATGCAACAAGCTATGCAAGGTTTAGATAAACCAATCGATTATATCAATACTCACGGTACTTCTACCCCAGTAGGCGATGTAAAAGAGCTATGGGCAATTCGTGAAGTCTTTGGTGATACAACGCCACCACTTAGCGCAACTAAAGCCATGACAGGTCATGCGCTTGGAGCCGCGGGTGTTAACGAAGCCATTTACAGTATTTTGATGATGGAAAACGACTTTATCGCACCATCAATCAATATTGAAAATTTAGATGAACAAGCCAAAGGTATGGACGTGGTCACTACCACTCGTGAGAGTAAATTAACCACAGTCATGTCAAATAGTTTTGGTTTTGGTGGCACCAACGCCACTTTGGTGATGCAAAAGTATCAAGGGTAACTAGTCACCCTAATCTTAGTATTCACAAAACCTATGTTTGATAACAATGTCGCTCACTAAAATGAGTGGCATTTTTTTGAGTTTGTTATCCCGAGTTTAGGTTTATTAGCCTTAAAAACGCCGCTTTGTTGTTTTTATAAGCAGTCAGAAGCATTTTAGTAAACTAAGCTTGCGTAGTTGCTCCATAGCCGCTATCTTGCCGCTCGAATCGGACGCGGGATGGAGCAGTCTGGTAGCTCGTCGGGCTCATAACCCGAAGGTCGTAGGTTCAAATCCTGCTCCCGCAACCAACCGATTCTTCAAAAGTATCAGCATATTTCTCAGAATATTCTAAGCCCTCGGGCTAGCTCTTATTATCCGCGAAAGGTCGTAGGTTCAAATCCTGCTCCCGGAACCAACCGATTCTTCTGTATTTTCAAAAATTCAAAAAATATTCGCCTTAGGCTCCCCTTTATAATCCGCGAAAGGTCATAGATTCAAATCTTGCTGCCGCAACCAGCCTATTCTTCAAGTTCGATAATAAAGTCGCCCTCGGGCTCATTCTTATTATCCACGAAAGGTCGTAGGTTCAAATCCTGCTGCGGCTAGCTAATGCTCTTATAATTATTCCCTTCTGTCCTCAGCTATTAAAGATGGCTTAAAAATTGCCCTATATATTTGACCCTAATGCATTCTAACTGGTTGTCTTAATTTACGTTTGCGTTTGTTTGCTAAAGGACTAAGGGATATGTAGTCCTATCCATAGTCGTAAAAATGATGCTTGTTATTGAGGATTGTTAGGATCTTGGGCACGTATTTTCCATTGAGTAGGGCAAAACGGCAAAAAAGTGCCGTCTCTTTTTTAAGGACAAAAGATGATCAACAACATTCAATTTAGCGAAAAGTCACATAATCTACTCAGCCTTAGGCAACTCAGCAATGATGAGATACAACAATTCTCTGACATACTGAGCGAAGCCAAAAACCAGCAAGGCTCAGCAAAAGACACCTTACTCGCCATGACTGCCAATGAACTGGCGTTAGTGCAAAAAGCGAACTCGTTAGCACACAGCATAAACGTAACAAGCCTTTCTGAAGAAGGTGCCACCAATCTGTTAAGTCAGCCAGACCACTCCGATAAGGTTGATTTAAATAACGATGGGATTGTAGAGGTTGGTGCCGCGAAAACGCTTATTTTTCCTCCCGTAAATGCTCCCGCACATGTTAAATCTGCCTGGGAAAGTGCCACTTCCGACATGAGTGAATCGAATAAAATGATGCTCGAGTTAAGAATGCACATGGCCGTTTTTGGGGTTAACATCGAAGGAGTGGAAGGCAAACAAGCTCTCAGCCCATACCAGCAATGGAGCGAGCAAGGCATTGAAAAATTATTCAAAGACCTAAGTGGTAATCTTGAATTTAGAGTCAATATGGAAGGATGGACAGATCATAATCTGATGTTAAAAGGTTTTTATGATCGTTTTGGATCTGCCCTTAAGCAACCCTCGACCTCTGTTATATCAAGCACACAATCTGCAGCTAACTCCACGAGTAACACTACTCAGTCTGAACTCATGAGTGATCAGGAAAAACAGGTTGTCGAAGATGAAAGCAACTCAACCTATTCTCAGATGATGCAACTTTTACTCGACGCCCGTATGGGCATTGACCGTAAAAAACTGGAAGAAATAGAAGAAAAAATCAAAGCCGTTGAAAATAATCCCAATTTGGACAGTAAGCAAAAAAAGCAATTAATTAAGGCTTTACAACAGCAAAAAGAAATCATACTCGAAGAAGCTGAAAAGCGCACAGTAGAAAACGAAAAACGAAAATCGTTGATATCAAATAATGTTAATTTACTTGAACGTTTAGAGGAACAGCAATTGAAAGGCGTGGGTTAGTAAACTAGTTCTCAGCAGCGTATAAAAAGTACGCTTCGCGCCATCGCGGAGTAAGCAACGGCCTTACAATTAAAACATGGGTTGCACGCACTGAAATACCCTGCGGTGGCCGTTTGATTAGTACACCTTATTGCAGCAACCAGACGGCTTCATTACCAGGCGTTTGGCCTTTTATTCCTCCCGTGACGTTTTTACGCTCAATGAATTTTATGGCGTAATCCGGACTATAATATTGCTGTATATTTTCATGTTTTATTGAAAAAGGAGGCCCCGCCATAACACTTTGGTCATATTCAAAACAAATCAAGAGTTGTGGCGCTTTATTCGTAATTTCTATCAAGTGATGCGTATATTTATTTCTTAGTTCTACAGGTAAGGCTACTAAAGCAGCTCTATCATATATGGCATCGACTGAGCCAATAATATCCGTAGACAAATTGAAAATGTCGCCAACAAATATATCCAAATTTACCGCCTGATAATGGTCAAATTTTCCATTTTTTGAAACGTTTGGTTCAATACCAAGGTTTTTAAATAATTCCTGCACCGCAAACTGGCTTAATTCAGCTCCTACAACTTGGTACCCTTTTGACAGCAACCAGGCTATATCCAAGGTTTTACCGCACAAGGGTATAAATACACGGCTACTTATCGCCAAATTTAGTAGTGAAACGTGCTTTTTTAGTAAAGGGTTGCCGTCATTTTCATGAAAAGCAATATCATTATCTGCCCATTTTTGGTGCCAATAGCTTTCTTTCATTTTCGTTCCTAATGTGTGAAGGGCAGGTATAATACAACTTAAAGTTGACTTGAGGTCAACAGGTAATTTAGGAAGCAAAAATGGATATAGGTGAAGTATCAAAGATCACAAATTTACCGCCTTCAACATTACGGTATTATGAAGATAAAGGTCTAATAAAATCAGTTGGTCGCGTTGGTTTGCGACGATTCTTTGATAGCCATGTATTAGATCAACTTTCCTTAATTTCTTTAGGACGCAAAGTTGGTTTTTCCCTCGATGAAATTGCAACTGTGTTTACCGCCAATGGTCCTGAAATTAATAGAGAGATGCTGTCGCAAAAGGCTGATGAGTTAGATAAAAAAATTGCCGAGTTATTGTCTATGCGAGATGGGCTTCGGCATGCGGCTGCGTGTGATTCAGCTAGTCATTTCACATGCCCCAAATTTTTACGGATACTAAATGTTGCAGGTAAAAATAGGTTTAGAGCAAAGAATAAACTTAATCGCTGAAATGAAATAATTGATATTAGAAAAAGGGCAGAACACACTTTAACGATTAATTACCCGTCCCATTCGAAATACATTTTGACTTTGTAGCCGACATAATTAGTGCCAGTTAAATAGTCATTTTTATCATACTTAGTTTCTCGACAATCAACCCTGCATTGCTCTACTTGCTGCGGTCGCTTGTCGGACTTTTCTGCTGCTCGAAACTAGTCACAATGCTGAAAATGAAACTGATTTTTTGCTGTTACTAAGGAACTGTAATTAAGGGTGTCTATGTAATTGCAATTAAGGGTGTCTATGTAATTGCAAATTTCTTTCGCCAAAAACAAAAATGCCGTTCACCTTAGGTGAACGGCATTAGCTTTAATAAGCGGCTTATCTAAGTGGATTAGAAAAGCGTATTAAAAGCAGCTTAGAAAGTCACAGCTACCTTGCCGTAAACAAAGCGACCAGTAAAACCAAAGGGTGAGAAGCCAGAGTAAGGGAACAAACGTGAGAAGGTTGATGCACTTTCTACCAGTTCACGTGTTGGATCTGGATACACATCAAACAAATTGTTTGCGCCAAGAGTAAGACTAATATTTTCAGTGACGTCATAACCTACATCTAAATCTGTTACCCATTTTTCCGGTAATACTTCATTAAGTGCTGGCGTATCTGAAGGGTCCTGAGTCTCACCGTAACGAGTGGTGCGTAATGTGGCACGCCATTCGTCCATGTTCCACACCGCACTTAAATTAAGCTTGGTTTTTGGTGAGCTTACTTCAAAACGACTTAGTTCTACTGAACTGAATAAATTGTCTTGTTCAACTCCTTGCCCTTGCAATATTGCAGGTGGGTCAATGACGTTAGTCACTTCATTTTTGTTGTAGTTAAAACCAGCGTTAAAGGCTATTTCTCCCATGTTTTGTATATCAGTATTATAGGATGCCACTATATCAACACCCGATGTTTTGCTATCGATAGCGTTTAAGAAAAACCGCGCTCGGTTGGCTCCCGTACCTGCTAACAAGGCTTCAATACCAGGACCAGATAAGTTGTTCGAAAGCACAATACGATCATCAATTTTGATGTTGTAATAATCAACTGTAAGGCTAAAGTTCGAATCTGGAGACCAAGTTACACCCGCGCCATAGTTGACTGCTTCTTCGGCATCTAAGCCCGGTGAGCCTAAAGCTTTAGCCACATCACTGCCAGGTGAAAATGTACCTGTTTCGGTAGGTACATCATCAACAAATACGGTAGCAATAGAAGTAAAATGCTGTTGTTGTAATGATGGCGCCCGGAAACCTGTTGAAACAGAGCCTCTCAAAGCTACCTCATCAGATATGGTATAACGTGTCGCAAATTTGACATTTACTGCATCACCAAAATCTGAATAATCCTCATAACGCGCTGCAACTGTGACATTCCAGTTGTCGGTAATATAGGCTTCTAAGTCAGTATACAAACTAATGTTGTGACGGCTATTAGAGCCTGCTGATTCTGGTGTAAAACCCGGAAATACTTGAGAACCCGCTGCACCAGCAAACTCACCTTGGATATAAGACGCAGTTTCACCGGCTTGTATCTCGTAGCCCTCACGACGATATTCAGCGCCTACAGCTATGTTAACGCCACTGGCTAAACCAGCCACATCTATTTCTCGGCTAAAATCTACGTTTAAGGTAAGTTGGTCATAAATTAAAGTACCAGCATCAAATACCGTTTGGCTTGTTGGCCCAAGAGAAGTGTTTAAGCTGTCTTTTACCCCAAATTTAAACTCATCTTCACCATATACTGCTGATGCATCGTAATACCATTCGCTCAAATCACCTTTGATACCCATAGCCATGGAATAGTCGTTTATGTCAGAAGTGATAGTAGGTAAAAATCCATCAGGGTAGATGGCTTCGATATTACGACTATCTTGTGCACGGCGATAAAAGCCACCACCTTCACCTTCACGAGTGCTGTAAGAGCCAAAAGCGTATAACTCGGCTTCTGGGGTTAACGTTAGGCCTGCGTTTACAAACACTGCTATGTCTTCAACGCTGCCATTACCATAAGTGTGGTTGTAACGGTTGTACGTTAACTCACGAGGATCAAGTAACCCATCTTCTGAACCATCGTCTAAGCGAGCGTAGTTTTCACGTTGATCATAATCAGAGCGGTTACTAAGACTACGATCACGCAATTCGGCTGATACATTTATAAAGCCATCTTTACCTAGCTCAAATCCCATATTGGCGCGCAATGTTGCTGTTTGTCCGTCGGTTAACTCTCGGTCGCTACCTTCAGTAAAGGCCAAGTTACCGTCTTCACCAATGGCCACGTCTTTTAAATCAGGTACACCGTCCATAGTGGTGACGTTGGCACCATAAGTCACCGAAGCAGAACCGCCGCTACTGGCACTTTTAAGCACTATGTTAATCACACCCGCAATAGCATCAGAGCCATATTGCGCCGCCGCACCATCGCGCAATACTTCAATGCGCTCGATTGCATTAGCTGGGATTGCATTGAGATCGACAGCCGACGAACCTCGACCGGTAGAACCGTTTAAATTAAGTAATGCACTAGAATGACGACGTTTACCGTTGACTAAAACCAAGGTGTGATCTGGCGCTAAACCACGTAACTGCGCAGGACGAACATGATCAGTTCCATCGGTTAATGACGGTTGCGGAAAGTTAAAACTAGGCAACAAACTCCCTAGGATCATGTTTGTTTCAGTTTGCCCAGTACTGCTTAATGCGTCTGCGCCAATCATATCGATGGGAACAGGACTATCTTCTACTGTACGACCTAAACGACGAGAGCCGATGACACTGATTTTTTCGATTGCACTGTCTGTAGCCTCTACTGATTGTTCTTGTGCAAAGGCGTTAGTTCCAATCAGCAATGCTGATGAAGCACTCATCATCAATGCAACTTTCAGAAAATGTTCTTTAGCTTTGAATTTGTGTGTGTTTTTCATGTGGCTACTGTCCTTATCATTATGTGAAGTGTTCAACACTGTGGCTGCCTATTAGCAAGGAGCTTATTATTGTTATTATCACAGTTGATTGGTGTTTATTTTACCCAATTAAATTGAGCAACTTTATTATTAACATGAAAATTGTCCAATCGGCAGAAATACCTATATTTTTTTATGAATCTTTAGTAATCAAATATATCAATGCATGATTAGAGCAAAGCTTAGAAACGGGGTGGGGAAGTGGAAGCAACGGATTTCGCGGGATTTGGGTTTAAACTTAGTTTTTGCAGTGTTAGATTTGTTTCGTAATTGAATGAGTTGATACGATTTATGCGTAAACAACCCAGGAAAATCATTTACGCTTCGCGCCATCGTCCGTGATGGTTTTTGATTCAAATGTCGATGTAGATAAAGTCAAAAGTATGCGTTGCGCGCTCCGGCTTCAATGTCTTCTTTCAAACAGCATCTCGATAACTGCTCCGGCGTTATTCTACCTTCCAATATCCATGGCGGTCGCTTGTCGAGCTGTGCAACTGGGCGAAGCCGTGCTTCTAAAGAAACCAGTTTCACCCTACTAAATCCCAAAAGTAATCGGAGAACATACATGCGATGGGAAGGCAAAAGTAGTGGCTACACAATCAAAAATATTTAGTTTTGTGGATATAATGGATTCACTATTATGGCTGTCTTGTTAATTTGTCTTAATTTTCTTATCCGCGAAAGGTCGTAGGTTCAAACCCTGCTTCAACAAACCTAATATTTAATAAAGTTAATTTAATTATCTATTCTATTGCCCAAGATCTTCATATATCTACTGGAGTAAACCAATAAATATCATGTGAGTCGGTGTGTATTTATTACCTAAGCAATTGAAAAATAGTGGTTTATACTAAAGTATAAGAGTAAATTTTAGTTGCTTATTGTTCTGGTGTGCTAATCTAATAATATATTTTACATAATCCAATTCTGAATTTAGGTAATAAACTCAGATGTAGTTAGGAAGGTTAATGATGAATTTGCTAAAAGCTAACTGTGGTAATGTCGATCGTATTATTAGAGCTTTATTAAGCGTGGCACTGCTTTTGTATTGTGTGTTTTTTTGGGAATCAATAGGTGATGTTTTCCTACAATCAATTATTCTGATTTTTTCCATTTTGAATTTAATATCCACAACAATTGGCTGGTGTCCAATTTATCAACTTGCCAATATCAATACTTGTAAATCAGATTTCAAATAAGCATCTGTTTTTGATATGCGAGCTAACGGGCCTATCAAATTAGATACAAGTTTACGCAGGCGTTTGCTTTTTGGCTCTGTTGGGCTAGCTGTTGCTGTATCTGTCATATTTATCTCTGTTGCCTATAAATTGGCTTGTGATTTAGGCGAGTCTATGGAGCTTGAAAACACTAATAAGCTGGCGAAGCAGCTAATTTACCAAATACCCTTTCTAGCTACTCAGTCAACTAAAGATCCCCTCCAAAGTAAAAAACTTTACAACAGTCACCTATTTCAATCTTTAGATCCAGAAGTTGTTGGTATAGAAATCTGGTTTGTTGGGCAGCACGTTAAAATTAGAAGTTACCCAGAATGGACATATCCTGCAGAAATTGCTTTGGCTATAGAGGCTGGTGTTGATAGCAGCGGCTTCACTGAGTATCAGAAAGAGCGTTTGCTGTGGGTTTACAAAGCAGATACTGATACTGGCCTATCGGTTTTGTTACTGCATAAGGCTAAAACTCTAAATATTGCCTTAGATTATGTTGCTAATAGACTTTCCATTACCGCGTTTTTAACTTTTTGGCTGGCTGTATGGGCAGCACTTGTTATGTCCGCCTTAATTACCAACCGATTCGAGAAAAATAATAAAAAGTTGGCTTATATGGCTAGCCATGACGACTTGACGGGTTTACCTAACCGATATTACCTAGTATCGATGTTAAATGATTTTCTAAGTAAAGTTGAAGCCTCCAGGATTCCCTTTAAACAACGTAAAGGCGCATTGTTGTTAGTAGACCTAGATAAGTTTAAGGACGTGAATGACACTATGGGCCATGCAGCGGGAGATGACTTGCTAGTGTCTATTGGCAAACGCCTCACTGAATTAGCCGGAGCTAAGGCGCAAGTAGTAAGGTACGGAGGTGATGAGTTTGTTATTTGGCACCAAGAAATCGACAGTGTTGAAGCAGAGATTTTAGCCCAAGATATTGTTGCTGCTTGCCGCCAACCTCTATTAGTTAATAATAATCAGTTTGAAATTGGTGCTAGCATAGGCGTTGCTTGTTATCCGCAACACGGGACTAAAGTAGACGAGTTGTTAAAGCGAGCAGATATTGCAATGTACCACGCTAAAGAACTGCGGCTGGGTTATCAATTATTCGATCAAACCCTTAATTCCAAGTCAGCGCTTTGGGTATCATTAAGAGGGCAATTAAATAATGCACTGCAGCAAAATCAATTTGTTTTGTTTTACCAACCCAAAGTTAGCTTACCGCAAGGAACAATAGTTGGGGTGGAGGCGTTGGTTAGATGGGAGCATCCAGAAAAAGGCTTACTAGCACCTGGTGTGTTTATCGATATTATTGAACAAAGCACTGTTATTCACGAGTTTACCCGCTACGTTTTAAAACAGGCCATTATACAATGTCGCTTATGGCTGAACCAAGGTGTCCGCATCAGCGTAGCGGTTAACTTATCTCCGTATAATCTTAGAGATGACGAATTTATTCCTTATTTAAAAGAGCAGTTAAGCTGCCACCAAGTTCCTGCTGAACTCATCGAAATTGAACTAACAGAAAGTGGAACCATGTTAGATCTAAACGTCGCCCAGAGAGTATTTCCTGAGTTACGCGCAGTAGGAGTGAAATTGTCAATCGATGATTTTGGGACAGGCATGAGCTCGCTCGCATATGTGAAAAAACTGGATGTAAACTTCATTAAAATAGACCGTTCATTTATTACAAATATCACCACAGACTACCGCGACGTTGCAGTGATAAAAAGTATGTTATTACTCTGCGTCAATTTAAATAAAGAAGTTATTGCCGAAGGTATAGAAACTTCAGAACAAGCAGAAATACTTCATGAATTAGGCTGCAAATTTGCACAAGGCTATTATTTTGGTAAGCCTATGCATCCTTTGGTCATTACTCCACTGCTAACTAAAGATTTGCCAGTTTCGGCTAAAGTCACGCCCATAAAAGAGGGTTACTCCTGACCCATAATCGTTAAATAGTATTCGAAATCTCATTGCCCAAATGCTCACGTAGCTAAACTTATCGCTGATAATTTAAAAGCACGCTTCGCGCCATCGTCATTATGGTTTTTGATGTTTTAGAGTAACGGCTTTGCCGCCAAGGCATGAGCTGCGCTCACAGGGATTAAAAACCTTCAAAAAATAACTGCTTTGCTTTTTATGGTAAAAATAGAAATCTCGGTTGTTCAATAAAAACACTAAAAACAACTGTTTACGTTCGATGGATATGAATATTTATGGCAAGTGATTTGGAGTTAGTACACCTTGCGTTTAATTAGGGTAAGGGATTGTTGCTTAAACTTGGTGATTCGATTCCTCATTTGATTTCTATTTTTCAACGAAGCTGAACCCGCAGGTTGGGAACTTATCAGTTGTATGCTTTTTATTTGCAGTGTACAGTGTACAGTGTACACCTCGTGTTTGTCGATTCAGGATAGGAGGATACCTATTGAGTCATGCAATTGATTTTGTTGAAACTTCTATCTTTACTAAGCAGATCAGAGATATTGCTACAGACGATGAACTAAAAAACCTTCAAGTGGAGCTTATTTCACAGCCAGAAAAAGGTGATTTGATTAAAGATACTGGTGGTCTACGAAAAGTACGAATGGCTGTAGGTAATCAAGGAAAAAGCGGGAGTGTTCGTGTGATCTATTTTTTAGCTCATGTTGAAAAGATACATTTGATTTTGGCCTATCCTAAAAATGTTAAAGACACCTTAAGCAGGGGAGAAAAAGCCGAGTTGAAAAAACTTGTGAAATTGTTGAAAGGGGAAAGTAAATGAGCATTTTTAATGATTTGAAAGCCTCTCTTGAAGAAGCGGTGGCAGTTGAACAAGGAAACAAGAAAGCCTCTCGTGTGACATCTTATGAGATTGCTGATGTTAAGGCTATTCGTGCCCAACTTAACGTTTCTCAAGTAGAGTTTGCGGCAGTACTAGGCACTAGCGTTGACACTATCAAAAGTTGGGAGAAAAAACGCCGAAACCCAACGGGCCTTGCTGCCAAAGTTCTGGCTACAATCAAAGACAATCCCGCTATGTACCAAGAATTAGCAAATCATTAGATGCATTGATGTCGCGTTGTTACAACAATTTCTATTTTGGGGAAGTTTAAAAGCACGCTTCGCGGCATCGTCGCCTGATGGTTTTCGATATTTGAGAGTGACGGCTTTGCCGCCAAGGCATGCGCTGCGCGTACTGGAATTTATTCTTTTTTAAAACTGAAAATCAAAAGCACGCTTCGCGCCATCGTCCGTGATGGTTTTTGAGATTTGAGAGTAACGGCTTTGCCGCCAAAGCATGAGCTGCGCTCATAGTGAATAAAACGCCCTAAAAATAACTACGTTGCTTTTCTGGGGGAAAGTATTTATCTCGGTTGTAGAATAAAAATATCAAAAACAACAATGTACGTTTGATGGATATGAATATTAAGTTCTTCATTTGAGCCAGCAGGTTCTTTTTTAGTCACCTTTTTTATTCAAAAATGGCAATTCAGTGATAAACTTATTTTATTGTTAGTGGAGGTAAAAATATGTCTGAAGCTTTGAAGTCTGTACTTGAAAATATAGAACATATGACATCCAGTGAAAAAGCATTAGCCGCACATTGCTTATTGTCTTCACTTGAAGAAAAACCAAATGATGATGTTGATTCAGCTTGGTTAGCTCTATCGCAAGCGCGAAGCAAAGAGCTAGTTACTGGTGAAGTGAAAGCGGTGAGTTGGGAGCAGATAAAAAGTCAGATCGTAAAATAATATGTTCACGCTGTCGTTCCATCCCGACATTAAAAATGATACGCAATCATCATACGATTGGTACCAACTTCAAGCACAAGGGTTGGGTAATGATTTTATTGCAGAGTTAGAATCTGCGTTCGAGACGATAGCATCCCTCCCTCAAACTTGGCCTAAGTTTGGGGCAAACCACCACCGATTTTTACTTTCACGATTTCCTTTCTCTGTTATTTATCAAATCCAATCAAAACATATTTACATCGTCGCGATTATGCACAATAGCAAACGACCAGGGTATTGGCTGAAGAGAAAGTAGAAAGCTTTCACCTTATCGCACTGAAAGCTTTATTTTATGTGCTCAAGTCATATGATGGCTGCTCTGTTAATTTTTCTTAAATATCAACTTCTCAATAATTTACTTTTTTGAGAAGTTGGTCACGGTTTTAATCAAAAAATCTTAATTTTGAGAAGTGATGAGGAGCTGTGCTCACAGGGATTAAAAACCTTCAAAAAATAACTGCTTTGCTTTTTATGGTAAAAATAGAAATCTCGGTTGTTCAATAAAAACACTAAAAACAACTGTTTACGTTCGATGGATATGAATATTTATGGCAAGTGATTTGTAGTTAGTACACCTTGCGTTTAATCGGGTAAAGGAATTGTCGCTTAAATATGGTGATTCAATTCCTCACCTGATTCTATTTTTCAACGCACCTGATCTCGCATGCTTCGATTTAATCCTACTGTTTCACCATGGCGTCAATTAATGTAACCAAGCCAACAATAGTGGTAAAAGCTGTACGAACAGAAACAAGCGTAACGCCCGTTGTATTTGATTCCTGCCCGTGGGCAATGCCATTACGCCAACGCACAATTGAATTTATATTCCTTTTTCTATTATCTTCTTGCTCCAGCCAAGATGAAAACTCTTCACTCCATTTAGAATTGAATTGAGCCAAAATATCATTAATATTTTTAGTATTCATATTTCTTGATCTTGGCCACGTTTCTTCTATATATCTCGATATCTGAGGTCTGGCCCCCTTAGAAGCATAGTGCAGCAATAATTCTTTAATAGCCTGTTCTAAATAGCCTGATACTAAAACTGCAAGATATTTTGCACTGTGTGCCTGAGATTCAGGACTGCTGTCTTCAGCAATATATGACTTAATCAAACTATCTATTCTAGATTTATATTTATCATGGCCAGCATGACGAGAATGAGATGCCATAACTCTATGCTTCAAATATTTTGATTGCAGTTTTAACTCTACCGATTACATTTCCAGTGTCATTGATGAATTCATTGGTAAAGCTAATATAGTTGGTATCAGCTAGTAATTGCTCTATCTTGGATCTTATTTCTGTATCATTAAAAGTTCTTCCTGAAGCAATAACCTTAGCAAAACCTACAGTTACAGCGTCGAACTTGGATAGAAGAAGAGTTCCACTAGTTTTAAATAATGACTCTCCACATGCTTTTAGAAGTAAGGTGGTGGTTTTATTAAAGAGTTCACTTAGCTCTAACATCTTGTCAGCTATCATATTACGGTTTTCTTCCATATATTTATCAAGAAAACTGGGCATAGGTGCCTTGTAATTTTCAACGTTTTCATACAAAGCCAAAAACCTCAAAATAGTTTCAACGTCTTTATACCGACTATGCTCTGCACCAAACAAACTGCGCCATGAATCATATTTATTCATATTATGAAGGTGAGTATCAAATGGGCCATAGAATATGCACGATCTAACTTCTTGCGGCTGCAATGCCTTTCCGCTGGTATTTAACCTTCTGAATATTTGTATGACTGCTTTGTTATACTCATATCCGTAATCAGGGCTATCTGAGGAAGGGTCCGGTTTTATCACAATGCTGTGCAATATAGAATCGGTTAAAGTCCTTTCATCTGCATCTTCAAGTACTTTAGATTTTATTGTTTTAGCTACTTCACGGTTAAAGTAACATCCACGGAGATCCTCATGAATTTTCTTACTGTTGGAAATTGGAAACTTACCAGCCAAATATCTCTGGAGTGTTTTTAATCGTTGTTGTCCGTCGATGATATTCATTGTTTTTGAATCGCCATCTTTTGCTAGAAAGATATTTGGAACAGGTAGGCCAAGAATCAGTGATTCAATAAATCTAGATTGCTCAGTGTTACTCCACACGAATCCACGTTGAAATCCTGGCAGTTTGATGTCGCCTCGATTCATTCGTTTCACTAGCCCTTCAACATCGCTATCCCAACCATAGCTAGAAACTTCGAATCGAGATGGTTCATCAATTTCACTACTAATAGCTTCTTCAACTTCGGTCTCTTTCACGACATTGTCTGTACCTAGGAATTCATTTGGTTCAACATTAATACTGTCTAATATTTCAGATAAATAAGATCCCTCATTTACGTCAAGTTTCTGCTCTTCTGATAGGTTTAAAAGTATGATGGTACTATTTGCAATAAATAGAGCGAAAATCTGGTTAGGTTCCGCGTAGTCTTTGAATCTTCCTGGCCAAAAACGTTTATCTCCCCTCTGATTTGCACGATATAACGAAACCTTTGTCTCTTCACGTATACCACCGCTCAATATGATGCATGGGAACATCACCTTATAGTTAGTTCCAAAAGGCTGAAGGTCAAAATTGTGCACTTGTTCTTGATTCAGTAAATTAGAAATGGATTCTGTTGCGTCAAAGATATTTTTTGTAAGGCCAGTTGCTGTTACGAAAAGTAGCTCATAATTTATGGATAAACCTTTTAAAATTTCAGTTTTTGTAGTTTCGACTTGAGTAAGCTTTCGTGTATTCATGTTTATTAGATCCGTCATTGTATAGTGACTATTTTGTCAATCGCATGATTAGTTAAAATATTAGCTTTGAATTAAATATTTTGAATGCTCTTTTTGCAAACCAAAGTATGAATAATCGGTCTCTAGCAACGCAACTTGTTTATCAAGCCAACCAATTAAATCTGCCTCAGGGATATAATCACTTAAATTTCTACCGATGAATTCATTTAGTGAATCAGCCACACCATCTTTAGTGGGCAGTCCCCAATAATTTCCTCCACTTATATTCCGTACTCTATTCACTGAGGTACTAGTAACCTTATAGTTTTTATCTATGTCTTTTTGTGAAGGTACTGTGACAAATGAGTAAGTAAAACTGGCAAATGATTCTATAGAGCGGCCCTTTGAACCAACAGTTACATTCCTGCCAAATCCTTTTGCTGAATAAACCATATCCCAGAGCATGGGTATCTGTGCGTTATCATTCCAGTTAGTCTTTGTTTGGATAACGCCAATTGATATATCTTTCATAGAAAATACAATTGACAAAACACGGTCGAAATATGTTGAAAAAAGCTCCTTTTCACCTTTTTCTGGCCAATCCTGCACCTTTGGAAAAGCAATATAGATTAAGTCTGCTTCGGTATTCGACTTGAAGTTATTATATTTGACGGCAATAGCATCAGTTATAAAGCGAGGTAATAAATCTTTTTTACTTTTTATAACAACAACATTGCTACCAATTAAACATAGGTTCAAATACCAACAGACCAAACTCTCCCATGCAGCCCCTCCGGCCGATACGCTTGAATTAGTATTTTCACCTACTCGAGTATTTCCTTGAGATGAGGCGTTAAAAATCTCCCTTAGATGATCACCGAGATCAAAGATAATCCTACCGGAGAGCCTGTCGTTAGTAATCGTGGAAATATACTTAGCCCAGTGCGGAAATGAATTCTTTGCACTATTTGTCGACATTGCAGACTCAACAGCCGCTTTTCGGTAAGACTCAATCATTAAATTCCCTTAAATTATGATTTATTTAACAGGCAACGATACTAATATGACTTTTCTATAAATACAATTTTCCTAAAATTTTCAAGATGTTATCATTATCGACTAAATAAAAATTAACTGTTTATATATACAGTGCTATTCTAAAGTACTGAATGGTAACCAGGTAGGAATACAGGGGCAGGTTATCTGTAAAATAACTACCTGGACTTTTAGCCTGACATAATTTATCATCTTCGCATTAAATAATGAGTTAGCAATACATGAACCACATAGAGCTATTTGCCGGCTGCGGCGGTCTATCCCTTGGACTAGAATCCGAGGGCTTTGACTTATTACTGGCAAATGAATTATCCCCTATGGCAGGAGAGACTTTTGCTTATAACCACCTTGGGTTAAACCTTGAAGATAACGGTATTAGAGACGACGATCCTGTTTATTGGATTAGTAGCGAGCATCACCGTGATAATTCAGAAGCTCGACTAAAGGAGAACCCCTACAATGCTGCGGGCCTAAAGAATAGAGAGTCCGATTTAGTTGGATTAGAAAATCATCCAGAAAAATTGCGTGGAAGTTTATTGATTGGCAGTATTTTAGATCTCAATGTTTTACTGAAAAAAACTAAATTCAAAAAAGCTTTAAGAGAAGGTTTAGGTGATGGTGAGGTCGATCTTGTTTCTGGAGGCCCTCCTTGCCAGAGCTTTAGCATGGCTGGTATGCGACAGCACTCAAACCAGAGGAACTCCCTCCCATGGGCTTTTGCCGAGTTTGTACGGCAAGTTAAACCCAAAATGGCGTTACTTGAAAATGTAACTGGAATTCTCCGAGCATTTAATATTGATGGTGAAAAATACTACGCCTGGTACGAAGTAGCAAAAGCCTTTGCCTTAGAAGGGTATGTACCATTATGCCTGCATGTAAACGCAAAGTATGCTGGAGCAGCACAGAATCGCCCACGCTTTATTATGCTGGCGTTCCGAAAAAATGTATTTGCCCAAATACTTAAAAATAATACTGATAACGCATTAAGCGAAGCCCTAGAAAATTCTCACCAATTCTTTAAATTGGTATCTAAAGAAGGTGGCGAACTCGAATATGGCCACCTTAAGTACCATGATGTAGAAAATGGCTCTCCAATCTATAACTCTACAATATTTGAATCTATTGTAGCTATGAGATCGGCTACAAATAAACTGATAACCACAAAAGAAGCCATTGACGATTTGAATAAAGAAGTAGGCAAGCCCAGCGATTATGTCAACTCTATCAACGGTCAGGCTTACAAATCAACTGAAGCTAAAGCTCACAGACATAAAGAATGGGAAAAACGATTAACAATAAATGGTAAACCGTCAAATCAAGAACATCGCGGTAATAGTAATCGAGTTCGCGCTCGGTTTAGACTCTATCAGGTACTAAATAAATTGGAGTCTAACAATGTAAAAAGAGAGATTAAGTCATTCCTTAAAACTGGCGACGATATTCTGATTAGTAATGAATCCTTAGTTATTCTCGCAAATCAAGACTGGCTGCTAACTGAACTTGGTGAACGGGTTGAGCGGCCTGCGCCTAAAGTTTTGCGCAAACTATTGGCGTCATTACAAACTAAAAAACAAACCCAAAAAGCCTTAGTTGCGGACAAGCCTGCACCAGCAGCATTATCAATACCTGATGATGCTTGCCATTATGATGATGAAACTCAGAGAACAATGACAGTCAGAGAAATGGCTAGGTTTCAATCATTCCCAGATTGGTTTGTTTTTCGCTCTAAGGTTACAACTGGCGGGCACATGCGAAGGTATCAAGTGCCGCAATATACACAAGTTGGAAATGCCGTTCCCCCTATACTGGGAAAAGCGTTGGGGAAAGTATGCAGCCAGTTCTTAAAACTATCTGACAAGCAATTAACAAGACAGTCACCATAGTTAGAAGAACTAAAAGTAGTGGCAGAGCCACTAAATCAGAGATCGGCGCAGCCGATGCCCTTGTCTTTTGATCTACCCTCGCATGTATGTTCGCCAGTTATTTGGTGAATTTCGTAGGGCAATTTACAGGAGGTAAATTGAGTCGCAGAGTGCCGGGAGCACATTGTGACGACCTGCTAAATTCATCAAATAATTGGATGAAGAACATAATTTGGCGAGCGGCTTCTTTTTGGTTACTTTATTCTTAGCTGCAGAAGAAAAAGTGACTGGCTTGAAAGGATTCAAGTCAAAAACCATCAGGACGATGGCGCGCAGCGTGCTTTTGATTTTAAAAAATAAAGAGGGTTGCGTGGTCAACGCCCTTAAAACAATCCCATTACCCATACAAAGCCCTATAAAGCCGACACCCTACGATACTTCGCCAAAATTCGTTCAGACTGCCGCGCTATCTGCCACCTTAGCTCGCGCCTGAATACAAAGTTATCTTGAAATACGATCCAGAGGACTTCCTTGGGGAAAAGCGAGCGCTGTGCTTATGGGGAGAGTGTTTTGTCCTTGACTGCTTTTAAAAGATCATCCCATTTTTCAGGTGGAGTACCAGACTTCAACATCTTTTCGAATACTTTGTAAGCATCGGTCTTACTACCATAAGCTCGTTTATTTTTATCGTCATTTACCCAAGCATAAACGATCACTTTCGACTCTAAGTGGTAGCGGAAAAACAAACGGTATTGTTGGAAGAACTTTGCCCTAAACCAATGCTTGTTAGCATAACCTAATGTACTTCCTTGACGAAATTCAGAACTGGTAGGGTCGTGTGGTATTAATTCGAAGATTAACCTTTGAATAGCAGCTAATCGTTTAGTGGCATTTTTCTTAATGTAACCTTTAGGGTCATTTTTACGTAGAGCCTCAACTTGTGTTTTAAGACTCAAATACTGCTCTTTAAACAATGGATGAGTGTAAAGTGTCCAACCATTTACCACCATTGGTATCGTTTTTTGCAAACTTACTCGTCCTCATCCAATAACGGAGCATCTAAATCTATCTCAACACCTTGAACCAATGCATCGACACTTTCGCGCATACTTGCTGATAACGGTTCAACCTTTCCAGGATTAGCCAGCATATCACGCGCTATAAATGCTAAGAATTCACCAATAATCGGGTCGTTTTGTTGTGATGCTGCACGCGAGATAACAACGCTGCCATCAGACTGAATTGCATATTTTATTTTGTCTTTCTTTTCTAAGTGTAACGCCTGACGAACAGAACTAGGCACTGTAGTTTGAAAACGGTCTGTGAGTGTTTAACCTGCGGGGTCAGGTTCGTTGAAAATTAATTAAACTCAAGTTGTAAAGTACAAAATTTAGTACGTAATAAAGTCTATTATTGTGTTCTTTAGGTGCGTATATGTCAGTGCAATTAATTTTGGCCGAAAAAACGGTTTCAGTTTCTGAGTTAAGAAAAAAGCCGATGGATTATTTTATAGAT
Organism: Paraglaciecola arctica BSs20135; assembly: GCF_000314995.1. Classification (GTDB taxonomy): domain Bacteria; phylum Pseudomonadota; class Gammaproteobacteria; order Enterobacterales; family Alteromonadaceae; genus Paraglaciecola; species Paraglaciecola arctica. The sequence continues at coordinate 104,344 of NZ_BAEO01000007.1, forward strand.
GAGCCAGTAGCCGTTTTATCTAATAAGACCTGCGGGGTCAGGTTCGTTGAAAATCATTTCCTAAGACAGCCATAGACCTGCGGGGTCAGGTTCGTTGAAAATCATTTCCTAAGACAGCCATCATAGTGACTAAAGTCGGCCTCGCCGATGCCCTTGTCTTTTGATTTCCCCTCGCATGTATGTTCGCCAATTATCTGGCAAATTTAGCAGGTCGTCACAATGTGCTCCCGGCACTCTGTGACTCAATTTACGTCCTGTAAATTGCCCTGCGAAATTCACCAGATAATTGGACCTGCGGGGTCAGGTTCGTTGAAAATTATTATCTAAGACAGCCATCATAGTGACTAAAGTCGGCCTCGCCGATGCTCTTGTCTTTTGATTTCCCCTCGCATGTATGTTCGCCGATTATTTTTGATATTTTGTAGGGCAATTTACATGGGTGAAACTGGACTTTTTAGAAGCACCGCTTCGCCCAGTTGAACAGCTCGACAAGGAAGTCGAGATTGGGTGCCGATCATCAGGGATGTGTGATTGACTCAATCAAAGTGGTTACATCGGTTTGGGATGATCGTATTGAAATATCAAAAATAATTGGATGAAGAACATATCTGGCGAGCGGCATTTTTCTGGTTACTCTATTTTTTGCTGCTGAAAAAAGAGTAACTGGCTCGAAGGGATTCGGGTCAAAAACCATCAGGACGATGGCGCGAAGCGTGCTTTTAATTTTTTATACAGAGTAAAACATGCGCTAGCGCTTACCGCCCTCCATGGCTTTGTTCACACAGCATCCTTGCTGTACGACTTACTTTTTGCCTGCAGCAGCATAAAGTAAGCAAAAAGTGCCGCTCGATGGCAATGCTCTTCATCCAACTATTAGGCAAATTTAGCAGGTCGTTTGTACTTGCTCCAGGCAACGACAAACTTAATTTGCATCCCTGCAAATTATCCCACTAAATTCACCTAATAGTCGGCGAGCCTTGAGTCGAGGGTAAAGCAAAGAAAAAACTAAAGCTTCGGCTCCGCCGATTTTTATCTTTGGTGGCTCCGCCACAGCTTTCCCGCATTTAAAGTTTCAGCACAAAAAGGCTTATTTTAGGGGCAAATGACAGGGAAGTCATTTGAGTGAAAGCTGGAGGGACACATTCTGTAGCGACCCTAAAATAAGCCTTTTTGTGCGGTTAAGAACTTTAGTAGAGAGCGGCTTTCTTTGCTTACTTTCTTGAGCTGTAGCAAGAAAGTAAGTCAGACAGCAAGGATGCTGTTTGAAGAAAGGCATGGATGCCTGTGTGCAAAGCACATGCTTTTAATTAACACATAGAAAAGTGACTGGCTTGAAGGGATTCAAGTCAAAAACCCGCAAGGACGCGGGTGCCCGTCAGGGCATAAACCTCTATTTAAAATTAGCTCAGACTGACGCGCTATCTGTCGCCTTAGTTCGCGCCTGAATGCAAAGTTATCTGAAATACGATCCAGAGGACTTCCTTGGGGAAAAGCGATCGCTGTGCTTATGGGGTGAGTATTTTGTCCTTGACTGCTTTTAAAAGATCATCCCATTTTTCAGGTGGAGTACCAGACTTCAGCATCTTTTCGAATACTTTGTAAGCATCGGTCTTACTACCATAAGCTCGTTTATTTTTATCGTCATTTACCCAAGCATAAACGATCACTCTCGACTCCAAGTGGAAGCGGAAAAACAAACGGTATTGTTGGAAGAACTTTGCCCTAAACCAATGCTTGTTAGCATAACCTAATGTACTTCCTTGACGAAATTCAGAACTGGTAGGGTCGTGTGGTATTAATTCGAAGATTAACCTTTGAATAGCGGCTAATCGTTTAGTGGCATTTTTCTTAATGTAACCTTTAGGGTCATTTTTACGTAGAGCCTCAACTTGTGTTTTAAGACTCAAATACTGCTCTTTAAACAATGGATGAGTGTAAAGTGTCCAACCATTTACCACCATTGGTATTGTTTTTTGCAAACTTACTCGTCCTCATCCAATAACGGAGCATCTAAGTCTATATCAACACCTTGAACCAATGCATCGACACTTTCGCGCATACTTGCTGATAACGGTTCAATCTTTCCAGAGTTAGCCTGCATATCACGCGCTATAAATGCTAAGAATTCACCAATAATCGGGTCGTTTTGTTGTGCTGCTGCACGCGAGATAACAACGCTGCCATCAGACTGAATTGCATATTTTATTTTGTCTTTCTTTCCTAAGTGTAACGCCTGACGAACAGAACTAGGCACTGTAGTTTGAAAACGGTCTGTGAGTGTTGATTCAGTTTCTAAAGCAACTTGAGCCATAACAACCTCTATCTTTTACTTCTATTAAGAGTTTTTATTTTAGTATGAATGAACAGGTAATGCAAATGCATTGCCTGTTCTGATGGGGCTAGAAAATACTCTGGTCACTTACAATTAACTGGGCAGGAAAACTATCGGGGTCAGAACAAAGTTGAATCAATAAACAGGACTGTCATCAAAGTGGTTGTTTATAAAAGAATGGATTCCGGCCTAAAAGCACACCGGAATGACGTAAGTAATCAGTAGGATCGTAAATCCAATAAACAGGACAGACATGATAATTAGGTTCAGGCTTACGCTACTTAACTCTGCACTACGACCCCTTTTTCACGTTCCAGTCAATCGTCATCAAAGCCATTAACAACCAAACTCAAGTTGTAAAGTACAAAATTTAGTACGTAATTAAGTCTATTGTTATGTTCTTTAGGTGCGTATATGTCAGTGCAATTAATTTTGGCCGAAAAAACGGTTTCGGTTTCTGAGTTAAGAAAAAAGCCGATGGATTAATTTATAGATGAGCCAGTAGCCGTTTTATCTAATAACAAGACTGCTGGGTATATCATTACCAGCTTTCAGCCTCAAAGCGAGCAACTCTTGCCTCTGCCTCGGTGCAATGGGTAAGTAATACCAATTTTGATAACGTAATACTTGGGGTTTGCGTGATCAATCGAATCAACTTTGCTTCTAATGTTTCTAATTTATCAGCATGTCCCAATAAAGCAGTTTCAATCTTCCTGATAAGGTAATGAAACTCACCATCACCTTGTTTATTTAACTTATGTGAAATCATTTGATGTGCTTTTAGCTGCACGACGTAAGTTTGAATCTTTATCGCATCACCCGTTACACTCCAATTTCTTGAGCGACGTACTCGTTTTAATTCGCATTCATACTGTAATGCAATTGCTTTAGCTTGTTTAGCGGTCTCGCCCCCGATCCGGTGAATGAGAGAAGGAAGCGCAATGATAATATCTTCATTCATGGCTGTGAGTGCGTAAGTTTAATAAGGCTTTATGACTACCTATTAAATCATTAAGTAGGATATTTCCCCACTTGTTTCTTATTTTTGCTATTCAATGAATAAATCAAAAGAACGAGTGCTATTAAGCACCGAAGCGCTCTGTAGATAAAAGGGGGGCGAACCAACTCCGCCCTTAGTTGCATTGCCTTTACCCTTAAAGCGCAGCCATCACCATACCCATTGCTTGCATAAAAACATACATAGTTGCAGCTCTGTTTCGATTGCTGCAGTTGGATAATAGTGGCGAACAGGGCTATAAATATGGGTTGGCTATTAACAGCGCTTCGAGCTTTGACAAAAGCAGTTTCGCAGGCGATTCTTGGGATCCGGTTCACAAACTGCTCTCTTGTTGGTTTTTTTCGCAGGAGGTTGCTGGGAATATTGCAACGTAAAAGACTTCAAATATACAGGGGCTGATATCCTCAGCGCTACGGGGTAAATAGGTAAACTGCCCCTGAAGTTTCTGAGAAATTTGTTACACTGTGTCTTTTTTGACAGGAAACAAAGATGCTAAAACTCCACGGATTCTCTTCCAGTAATTACTACAACGTACCCAAGCTCGCCCTGCTTGAAAAAGGCCTGCCGTTTGAAGAGGTCGTGTCCTATACCGGCGTCGGTCCGAAATACAGGCCTGAGTATCTGCAGAAGAGCCCTTTGGGCAAAGTACCTTGCCTTGAGACACCGGAAGGCTTTATCAGCGAGTCCCTGGCGATCCTTGAATACATCGAGCGGGCGCATCCAGAACCTTCCCTGTTACCCGACACGCCGTTTGGTGTTGCCAAAGTACAGGAGTTTTCGCTGTTCATAGAGCTGTATTTTGAGCTGGTGGCACGCCGATTGATTCCGAACCTGCTAAGCGGCAGACAAGCGGATCCGGCGGTGCTTAAGGAAGTAGAATCAGGTCTTACTAAAGCAGCCGCTGCGCTGCCGACATTATCCAGCTTTGAAACCTTTGCTTATGGCGATCAATTTACGCTGGCCGATATCGCCGCGATCCTGAACTTGCCCGTCGTCCGCAACGTGGGCAACCGGTTCTTTAACAAAGATCCCTTGGCTGCAGTGCCCGGCCTGAGCGACTACTGTGCACGCATGGAAGAGCGACCTCACGTCAAAACCATCCGCGCCGATGCCGCAGCTGACAGGCCGGGTTTTATGGCACATTTGAAGGAACTCTACGGGATTTAGCATAAAGAGGCGGGGTAGCAAGCAGTGACAAAGTCGAGCACCGCCACAGATAAGTCTGTTTGAATAAAAGCCGTTCATCATCATAAGCAATATTCAGAGCTGGTTTGCACAACAGCGGGAGGCGCTTGTTCTGAATTATGTGAAAACAGTTGAGTAATAGGAGAGAAGTGGCTGACAGCTAATTACAATAATTACAAAGCCACCCATGTTTAAAACAATACCTTTGCAGAACTAGCAACTTCTCTTAATGAGGCAAAAGAACATAGCGAAGGGAAACTAACCTTAAAAACCCACGAGGTTAAAATTGTTGATGAACTGGTAATTTTACCCAATGAAATTTTGTCTATTCGTGAAAAATTTAATATGTCTCGTGGCGTATTTGCTAATTACTTACACACATCAGTGCGCACTTTAGAAAATTGGGAGCAAGGGCGCAGTGCGCCCAATGGACAAGCGGTAACCTAGTTGAAATTAGTACAATCTCATCCCGAAACCTTATCGCATATTGCAGCGTTGTAATTCTTAGGACTGAATAAGTAGGTCCGTTATTTTAAGCAAAGCTCCAAGCTAAGGCCGAACCAACTCCGCCCTTAGCTGCATCGCCTTTACCCTCAAAGCGCAACCATCAGCATGATCATTCACCATACCCATGGCTTGCATAAAAGCATACATAGTAGTGGGGCCAACAAATTTCCAACCGCGTTTTTTTAAGTCTTTAGATAACGCGACAGATTCTTCGCATGTGGCCATAAACCCTGGGGCAATAGTTTCATCTCGCTTTGGCTCAAATTGCCAAAAGTAATGAGCTAATGAATCAAATTCCGCCATCATTTGTTGCGCCCGCTTGGCGTTGTTTATGGTGGCAGTGATTTTGCCGCGATGCCGCACTATGCCTGCGTTTAGCACTAAACGCTCAACATCGTCATCGGTAAATTTAGCCACAAGATTAAAATCGAAATTAGCAAAGGCGGCTCTGAAATTGTCACGCTTTACCAAAATAGTTAGCCAGCTCAGGCCTGACTGAAATCCTTCTAAACAAATCTTTTCGAAGAGTCGTTGATCATCGGTAACGGGGTAGCCCCATTCGTTTTCGTGATACGCAACATACTGAGGCGTTGCCTGACACCAAGCACATCGTACTTTGCCATCCTCGGCGGTATAGATTTCTGACATAGTTACATCTCACTTATTTTGTATGTAATACCGTATAAAGTGGGCAAGCCTTAAAATCGACATCAGCTCCACTGCGGTACTTTGCTAGAATTCGTTCCGATTGACGGGCTATCTGTCGCCTTAGTTCGCGCCTTGCGCCCTTAACACTGGGAACAGGTGTTGAATCATAAGCACTGGTTTGATGTCGCATCCAGGCCATGACTGCCATGGCCGCCTTATCTTCCAAGGTGACTGATGAGCTACGGGCTACTGTACCGCTGCCCACGGGCACCGCATGTTCTTTTACCAACTTTGACAACTGCTCAACCAAAAGCTGATGTTTTGGGTCGAAGTTGAGAAATTGCATGATCTCTTGTTGAAAGTCTTCGCCGAAGACCGTTTCCTTTGCTTCGCGGTGAACTTTGGCCTGGGCTAATTTCTTTTGATGTTTGGGATCGGCTCGTTGCGCTTCGACAAGTGTTATCGCTTCTTCAATCTGTTCTTTTGCAGCCCAAACGCCGTGAGAAAATGCCTTGCGGCCTTTTTTTTCCTGAACTGTCCAAGTCGGCCCTAAGGATTTTAACTTGCGTGTAACCGAGGCATCTCCGGCAGGTAAATTTTCCCAACCTGTCGGCACTGTAAAAACCTTGCCCGTTTTATCTTTAAGGCTATTATCGGAATTGGTGATTAAAAAGCTGCGTGTTTCTGTAGGCATTTATTACTTCCATGGGTGTTTCAGCTTTCTTCGGTTCAATTTTTCGATTCAGTTCTCGATTCAATTGCCACCAAAAATAGCAACATCAGGCTCTTCTTCCAGAGAGCTGAAGAAGACTCTTTACTCTGTAAACGTTGAAATATTTAATTGTGGATTGTACTGGGTATTTGCAATCCGCGAAATACAAAAGGGGGAGTGAATTTTATTACTATTCACTCCCCCTTTTTTCCGGAATGAAACTCTCTCCGGGCCATTTTTGCTGGTCTTATTAACTTAACTTGCTGCTTGTTCTTGGTGTTGATGGCCGCCTTCACCATGAACATGGCCATGAGTGAGTTCTTCTTCAGTCGCTTCTCTCACTTCAATTACCGAGCCTGAAAAATGCAGTATTTTACCTGATAACGGGTGATTAGGATCGACTGTGATTTCATCACCGTCAACTTTAGCGATCGTCAATTGAACCGGGCCGTTTTGAGCTTGGGCAGTAAAAACCATGCCTGTTTCAATGCTTTCAACGCCTTCAAATACCTCGCGAGGCACAACTTGTAGAATTTCTTCATTGTATTCACCGTAGGCATCGGCCGGTTCAACGGTTACATCAAACTCTTCACCAGGGGCTTTACCCACAAGTGCAGCTTCTAAACCGGGAATAATATTGCCTTGGCCATGTAAATATACCAGTGGTGCAGCCCCTTCTGAGCTATCAACAACTTGGCCTTCGGTGTCTTTCACTGTGTAGTTCAAAGATACTACTTTTTGATCTGTAATCATTTTCTCTCCTGTCATATTTAGTCAGTTGTATTTATAGCGAAGGTGGATGCCACCAATATTCAAGTCGCTCAAGCACAATTGCACTATAAATGTCTCACCATAAGAATTTGGGGCCTTCTCACTCAATTCAAGGGGGGCCATAGAACTTAGCGCTGACACTTGTTGGCAGATCCTCTGCGCTTAGGATCACTAAAATCAGAAAAAATAAACAGAAATAAACAGGACAGCCAAAATAAACAGGACAGCCAAAATAAACAGGACAGCCATGTTAATCTCTCATCGAAAAAAAAGAACTGTTCTTAACTCTTTAGTAAAACCTCTGGAGGCTTTGCCATTGCCTTTCCCGCAATTAAAGTTTGAGCACAATAAGCCATTTTATGGGTACTCTTTTTTGCTGTTCCATATTGACAGGATAAATATAGAACAGCTTCAGCTGGTCTTTAGGTAAAGGTCTGGATCTACTTTTTAAAAAGAGTATCTGGCTAGAAGAGATTCTAGCCAAAAACCATCAGGACGCAGCGCTGCTACGCGCCCTTAAAATTACGCTTGTTTTTTAAACCTACGTAAACCTAACCCCATCAAGCCAAATGCAAAAATAGCCGTGTTAGAAGGAGCAGAAACATCACTCGTGGGTGCTTGAATAGCAAATGACCGCAAGTTATTGAACCCAATGAAGGCGTTGCTAAATTGTATGTATTTTATGGTGTTGGATGCGCTGTTGAACCCGAGGTCGAACCCTGAGTTATCTGCCGCTCCAGTGTCGAAGTTTAATGTGTGAGATTCTATCAGAGTAAAACTCTCATCAAAAATACTCATTATCGGGATCCCGCCCCATTTCGGGTTATAATTCACAAATGCTAAAACTTCGCTTACCGCGGAGTCAAATTCTATGGTCAGATCACCGATTGATTCATTTAGCCCTATCATATCCATTGAATTCCAAGTTCCGTTGGGGTTGAACTTATATGCACCCTCATATCCATATAGTGAATATGAGGATGTGGATGAATATGTGATGCCACTTTCTGCTATAGTCCCAGCTGTGTAGTAAACACTGCTAATAAACTCATGGGTGGCAGCCCCTGAGGATATGCTGGTTATTAACCCTGCGTTAGCGATATTGAGCACACAACTGGTAGATAAAATAATGCCTGCGAATAGTGTTTTTAGAAAATTAGATTTCATTTGATATTCCTTTTTAACCAATTCAATTATTTGAACGGCCAACGTTAATAAAATAAGCTACAAACTCCATGATCTAGCGTGCTTTTGCGTGGCGATTTAGCCTAATATTTTGTTTTCAAAATATTATTTTCGGTGATTATAGAAAGTTTTAAATTGCTCTACTATCCGATTTTCGCAAACCCTAGTTAAATATCTTTAATCTTGAATTGGATTTATTCTGCAGCGTATTCAGTCATTTTTATTTGACGTAAAAATACATGGTTAGGGAATAGCGTTCGCTGGAGAGTGTTACGAGGATAAAGTTGGCTGCATTTTTCCAAGTAACTACTTGGAATACCACGCTAGGTGAAATTAGTTGTCACTTAAAATGTGTTTGGATTAAGTCGTTGTATGAGTAATGGTATCAAGGGCGCTTTCAAACCCCCTTGATTATATGAGTCATGCTGTCTGGTAAAGCATGAGCACTTTTTTAAGACGAGCGGTATATTAAACGCTATATTTACGACGCATCACGAGGCCGAATAAACCTAATGCCATCAACAAAACACTAGCAGGCTCTGAGACTTCTGGCGTATCAACAATCAAAGCTTCGCCGAAGTCAAAATCATCTATAGCAATAGCAGAATCATTGGGGGAGACTGAATTCCATGAGAAAGTTTTCACATTGTCCCAGCCAGCAAAAACAACTTGTTGCCAAGATGCAGTGATGTCGACCGATAGAGAATAAAGCACATTACCGCCTACACCATCTAAACCTTGGAAAAGCACAGTAGCGTCACCCAGCCTAGCATCGGCATGAACAAACAAACTGTTAAGTGAAAAGTTACCTACATCTCGGGTAAATTCAGCAAATGAATCAGGCGCATTCAGCATAAATTTATCACCGCTATTCGCCGTCGGTGTAGTAAAAAAACACGTGCTAGTATTATTAAACCCGCCAGAACTAACGCCTGCGCCTGGTCCGGAACGATTACTTAATGTAAACCCATCAACGGTTCCCCCAAAACCTATATTACAACTAGAGGGATTCGTCGTAGATTCAAAATCAATCAGAGTGGCATTGGCTGAGGTAATAAATAACCCCAAACATATTACTATTAATTTTTTCATTAAATTTTCCTTAGTTTAACTGAAGTTAGTCCTATTTCTGCAATTCAAAATTAATTTTAGAGGCAAAATATTTGTTATATCATCTAAATTTAATCTGAAAAAACAGACAATGATTATTAACGCTTGGTATTCCAAGTTGTATGTCTACGACGGATCACTAGCCCAAATAATCCTAATGCCATCAATAAGGCACTAGCAGGCGCTGAAACTTCATTTACCGGGGCAATGGCGCGTACCAATGCAACGCCATAATATTCTGATGGACCGAATGCTCCCCCTTGGGTATCGCTAAGTAACCTTGCGTATCCGTTTACTTTGGTATAGTCCGGGTAATCGTCAACGGTATAATCACTGCGAAGCTCTGCAACGTTAGTCTTTCCGTCAGAGTCTGTGTCTAGTCCAAAAAATGCGCCAGTGGCATCGACAGGATCTGAAGGAAGTGAAGGATCGCCCCCATATAAAAAGCTAATGCTGAATAAGGTTAAAAACTGTTCAATCGGGTCGCTATTGATATCATCTCCCGAGTTCCATGGCGTCACTTGGGTTTGTGATGTATTTTCATTGTCGTCCCAAGGCGTGCTTGCGCCAAAACCAAAGGCATTGAACAATCCTGCCATGTGCACATTGGAAGCAACGCCCCAGCCCTGTGAGGCATAAATTGCTAATGCGGAATCAATAGACAGACCTCTTGTTTCATCCCACTGTAACCATTCCAAACCGCCGCTGGTGACAATGTTAGTAGCTTCATCGAGGGTATAGTCGTTGTAAGTAACCAATGCAGCATTAGCAAAACTACATGTGCATAATAAACCTAAGCCAAGCAGTACTTTTTTCATCCGTTTTACCTATATATTGAGGACTTGATAATTGTTGAAGGTTGTAATGACAGTTGTCGACATAGCAACAACAATCAAACCAATATTTAGATTTCAAGAGTAAGTTTTGAGCGGATGATAACTATTTCAAAATCAAGCCACTATCCGATTTTCGCAAAACTGAAATTAAATCACGGGCATTTTTATTGATTTTTCAAAGAATGCCTATCAACCGAAAGGATGATTTTGAGGTAGAGAATTATAATTTTAGTAAGGTTTGAATTTTGTATATTTGTGTTATTTAGACGTTTTCTAATGAATAAGATGACTCATAGCTATGCGTAATTGTGCGGGTTTAATCGGTTTGGTTAGCCTGACTTGTTTGGCTGCATTGATTTCAGCGATGACGTCGTTACCTGTATCGCCGGTCAAAATTATCCCAGGAATATCACCGACTTGTTGTTGAATAAGCTTTATCAGTTCACAACCATTTATGTCACCCGGCATTCTATAATCTGCAAGTATAATGTCTGGTTGGTAACCGTCTTGAATAAGTTTGAGAGCTTTCTTAGTGGAATCGGCGCTGGTGGCGTGGCTCCCCCAACTGACAATAATGTTTTCCATGGCTTGTAAAATCTGTACTTCGTTGTCGATGACCATCACTTTTAAATTATTGAGTTTGTCTTTTAGTGCTGGATGCGAGGGCTTATGTTTATTTTGCTCAGTTTGTTTGCCTTTGGGAAGTACAACAATAAACTCCGTTCCTTTGCCTAATTTTGTTGTAAAGCTGAGTTGGTAATTAAGCCTTTGAGATATTCTTTTTACAATCGCCAACCCAAGGCCAAGCCCTTTATTTCTATCGCGTTCTGGGTTGTTTAATTGATAAAACTCGTTAAATATTTGTTCTTTATCTGCTTGTGGTATGCCGATGCCCGTATCGCGGATATGCAGCTGTAAATTGTTATTATTCTGGGTGCAATGAATGTTAATTTCACCCTGTTTAGTATAACGAATCGCATTCGATAAGAGGTTACGTATGACTTGTTCAAGAAGAACGGGGTCGGTATAAACAAAATGCTCGCAATCTTTTATCACTAGTTTTAGCTGTTTATTTGCCGCTTGGATTGAATACTGCTCAATCCATTTAGACATGAGTAGCGCAAGTGAAAAATTGCTGTTGCTTATGCGTAACGTATTTGAGTCAATTTGGGTGATATCGAGTAACGCATTGAAAAGTTCATCTAAAGAATCCAGTCCGTGTCGAATATGCATGAGATCGCTTTTTTGATCGTTGGTTGTTATTTTTTGCTCTAAGGTTTCTACAAATAAATTAACCGCATGTAATGGCTGGCGAAGATCGTGACTGGCTGCAGCGAGAAACCTCGATTTATCAATGTTGGCCTTGTTGGCCGTTTCGGTTTGTTTTTTTAAGTCTGTGACGAGGTCGATATTTTGGTACTTCAATTCGAGAGAGTTATTAATAACACGATGCATATTGCGGCTAAACACAAAACTTATAGCCATATAAATGAGAATGCCAAAACAAGACCACATATAAAGTAGACTATCTTGCAAAAACATCATGATAACAATGGGCGCACTAGCCGGGAAAGCAAAGGCGGCATGGGTTAAAGGCCTAGATGATAGTGCAATCATGCTAGCCCCAATCACCACTATCAGTGTGAGTAGAATGGCGGTAAAGGTTTCTAATAATTCAGGTCGAAAAAATAACAATGCGACGCTGCCCCAGAGCAGTCCTGCAATTAATGCGGTTATTGTATACGCTTTGCCTTGACGATAAATTTGCTCGATAGATGCGTTTTTACTATCGAATGAGCGTTGGTGTATCCATCGCGCAAACGTCAGTAAATAGATGCTGCCAACCCAAGATAATATTTTGAAGGGGGACTCACTGTCCCAAAGTACACTCGCAAGTGGAATACAGCCTATTGCGTTGCCAATTAAAGTAACTGGCATATTATCGTGAACAATTAAAATTTTATCGGCAATGATCCTATCTGTATGAGAGTTTTCTGTTGTTATGATGGTAAATACTCCATAAAACCAATGTTATGTAAGCGTGTTAGAGCGGTACTAAAACAAAAATAAATTAGTCTAACCCCAGTTGTTGTGCTTTTTTAATGGCTTCTGTTCTGCTTTGGGTGCCCAGAGCTTGAAAAATGGCTACTATATGCGTTTTGACTGTGGCCAGACTCAGAAATAGCTGCTCGGCAATCGCCTTATTTGACAAGCCGTGACGTATCAAGCGCAACACTTCTAATTGTCTAATAGTCAGATTATGTTGGCTAGCCCAATCAGTAGATGTTGAATTGAGAGTATTTGACTGGTTATTATTGCTCGGTTTCACAATTTCGCCTCGTAGCACCGATTCAATGGCATGTTGTATTTGTTTGCCATTAGATGACTTAGAAACAAACCCCATTGCCCCTAATTCAAGGGTTTTATCCACATCCCATGGATCTTCAGATGCAGTCACCATAATGATGGGCGTTAAACACAGTGATTTGGACAATTCTTCAAGTAGGCTAAACCCATCAATTCCGGGTAACCGCAGATCAATCAATGCCACGTCATAGGCATTATTCGACAGTTTCTCCAGTGCCTGATGCCCATTACTCACACACTCGAATTCGACATCCGAGAATATGTTTTTCAAAACTGACCGTATCCCTTCAAGAAATAGGTGATGGTCATCTGCAAGTAATACTTTCATGGAGCCTGAGTATGGCATTAATAAAATCCAGAATAAAATCAACCTTTTGATTGATGTTGCTTTAGATGAATTATCTGTAAATTATGAGTCGCTCAACATAGTCAGTCCTCTTAATTAATTAAATGGGAGGATACTTTAGTTTTAAGAATATAAGACCTTAAATCTAAGGGCTATCCGATTTTCGCAAAAAAGGAATTTAAATTTTGGAGGGGTTAACTCTTGCGTAAAAGGGAGAGGGGGTAGTCTTTACATTATTGTAGGTTGTCAATTCCTGCATTGGGAAGTCATTATGAATTTATGTTGTATCAGTGGTGATTATGCTTAAGCAAAGTACTCTTTTTCGCAAACTACCTTTATTTGATGCATGTGAACAGCAGTCGGCACAAAATTGGTTACCATTAGAGATAACTCAACTTTCGGCTGGCCCATATCAAGGTCAATTACGTGAAATTCAACATCATGATGTCAGTGTGTTTTTTGAACAGCAAAACTGCATGGTTCATAAACGAGGCATAATGGTTGACCCATTTTGTACCGTTTCTTTTGCTCGCTCGACTAACGCACAAGTACGTCTCTCTGAATATGATTCACAAGATAACTCTTTGTTTTTTATTCCCAGTGAAAGTGAGGTGGATGTTCAAGTTGCTGGTGATGTTGAAACTGTGTATTTTCGGTTTAATCAAGCAAAGTTTCTTGAGCGAGCAAGAGCTATCTCACCGCAATACTGGGCGACAGTGCCAGACAGTGCCTTGATTTTTGAATCACCTCTTAGAAAATCATTGGAGGTCTTTTCACATCACCTTTATTCACATCCTTTATTTCAATCTGATGCTGAGGTGACCAATGATAATCAAGGGCTGTGTTCATTTATTATGGACAGATTGTTATTAGCATTAGATGAGTCATCTGTTAATCATGATGTCCGTCAAGATTTGATAGCGCGGTACCGCGCTAAAGAACGAGTTAATCAAGCATTAGACTATATCCATGGAGTGCTTGAAAATGAAGGTTGCCCCAGTATTGTGGATATATGTGTTGAAATGAACATAAGTCAGCGCAATCTACAGTACAGTTTTAAAAAGATATTAGGCTTCACGCCTAATGTTTATCTCTATCATCTTCGACTAAATCGTGCTCGTGCCCAACTGATAAAAGCTGATAACAATAATATCACGGTGACTCAGGTTGCAATGTATTGGCAGTTTTGGCATTTAGGGCGATTTTCTAATGACTATCTAAGGTTATTTGGTGAATTACCTTCTGTTACTTTATCCAGAGTACTCACTTAAACTCATGCCAAGAATTTTTATCTAAACAAATTAGTAAGCTAGTTATTTTAAAATAGCAGATGCCCTTCAGTGATAATAAACCAAGTCATTCTTTCAAACTTATAACAATATGCTTATTTTGTTCCCTAGGCATATAGGTATAGCGGGGGATTGAGAAAATTTTCTTTTAGGCAGTACAAAATATTTGGTGAATATCAAACAAGGGTATAACCTGTTGTTAACATTTGCTTGATTGTATTAACGTGGAGAACATATTTAAAATGCCAAAAACCAATTTATGGAATGTATTTAAAAGTGTCGCAGCCAGTGTATTGGGTGTGCAAAGTGACGCCAATTATAAAAGTGATTTTCAGCAATCTTCTTTTGTACCTTTTGCCATAGTTGGGGTTGTGTTTGTTTTGGGTTTGATTGGCATCTTGATTTTGATTGTGAATCTGGTGCTGTGATGTATAGCGTTGCTGGACGTATTGGCCAATTTCAAAAGAACTCATCTTTGCCTAAAACACCTGTCTAATTGGCTGTGACGTGCGACAGAATGTTCTTTCATTCTATTTTTATAGAATCAAATGTAATTGTTGGTATTTCATACAAGTCTGCCGATACATAGGTATCGAGCCTAGGCATCATATTTAATCTTTCAAAAGAGTCAATTTTATGAATAAAACCAACAAAATATTTACCTATCTTTTTTGTGCTCTATTTTTAGAAAGTTTGTTGCTTGCATTCTTTTTTGATTCATATATTTCGGCTTTAGTGATTGGATTTCCGGCTTTACTAGTGCCCTTATATTTTAATAGAACTGCTCCGTTGGCCGCCATTACTAGGCATGTGTCTGCAATGGCGACTATGATATTTGCCGCCTTACATATACATCAAACCAATGGGCTCATTGAAGTACATTTTGAAATTTTCATTTTGTTGGCTTTTTTAATTATTTATCAAGATTGGCGTTTACCACAGTGATCATTCATGCGGTGTACGCTATTACAGAAGGTGTTGTAGCAGGCTATATGGCAAAATCCATGGCAGATGAGTGTAAAGCCGGAGAAGAATTAGCACTAGTAGCAAAAGAGTTGATGGCAGATCAAAGTGCAATAGATTTAAGTATAAAAACTAATGCAGGGGACAATAGCACCTTAATTTCATTTAACGAGTTGTTGGGGCTTTTATTTAAGGTTATTAGCAATGTTAAGGAACAAGTGGTTGAGTTAAACGCTAACTCAAATACCTTAATAAACACAAAATTAGAACTGGAAAAGTCTTCTTCACAACGTCAACTTGAAACCGATGTAATTGCCACATCTGCCGAAGAAATGGCTGTGACAGTAGCCTCAATAGCTAAAGATACCAGCAACTTAAGTGATCAAATGAAAGAAGCTAATGATTATACTCAAGCTGCAAATGAAGATATTCTTTGTATCAATGTTCAAAATGAAGCCTTAACTACGGCCTTAGAAAAAACCAATGTGCAAGTGACTGAGTTGGTTAGCTCCACTGAGGCGATTTCAAATGTATTGTCAGAAATTGCCAGTATCGCTGAACAAACAAATTTATTGGCGCTTAACGCAGCTATTGAAGCTGCAAGGGCCGGAGAGCACGGAAGAGGGTTTGCTGTGGTAGCTGATGAGGTCCGTGCATTGGCCACTCGTACTAAAGACAGTACCAATAAAATTGGTGGCACACTTTCGTTATTGCAAGGGTATTCACAATCAGCGACAGAATCTATGGCTGATAGCATAGAAATTGTGCAATCAGTTATTGAAAGCGCCCATAAAGCTCAGCAACAAATAGCTCAGGCCACGAGTTTAGTTGATCAAGCTAGTTCCATATCTATCAATGTGGCGGCAGCTGTAGAGCAACAATCAGTCACAACTGACGGGATTGCAAAAAGTGCAGAAACCTTAAGAGGTACTGTACAAACGGATATTGAAAAAGTTAATAATTTAGGGATTGAAGCCTCAAAAGTTAGTCAAACTGCAGCTGAGATGGAACAAAAAATTGCTCGCTTTAAATAGCAAACTCAAAAAACGTCACCTTACTATTGTTGTTGTTTGGATACTTTTTACTGTTTTAGCCTTTGCCTACTTTACAAAACAAAGGTTAGTAAACTTTGATATTGATAATAAGTTGCAAGGAGTTGATCATCTTCAACTGGCAAATTATTTACAAAATTATACCTCTAGCGAAACTATAGGTTTAGGGAATGGATTAGATAGTGGTTTAGGAAATCGAGTGATACATTTTTCTAAACCTAATTGTGCTTGTCAACAATTTAGCCAGGAGCATATTTCAGCTCTTAACAAAATGGCCGAAGCTAATCAGTTTAATGTTGTTAATGTGGTGGTTGAGCAAGATGATCTTATCCCCGCCACACCTTCGGTTGCCATATTAGATGGCAATGGCGATGTTATTTATTATGGCCCTTATGGACAAGGTCTAGGTTGTTCTCAGACTTCTGGTTTTGCACAAACTATGCTTAACAATTTTGTAAAAGGTTTTTCAGCAAATATTATCATTAGGGAAGCAAAAGGTTGTTATTGCCACCTTGGATAATGTGCTTCAATAATGTTTAAGATGTTTATATTTGACTCAATTTTTCCAGAGCTAACCGATTTAGTATCACTATTTTCCCATAACGTAGCTTAATGACTTGTTCTGTTTGTAGGCTTTGCAAAATCTTGTTCACTGTTTGTCTTGAACTGTGAATAAGCTGCGCTAGTGCATCTTGCGAAATCGACAGCTCGTTTGTCATAGTGTGTTGTTGCTCTTCCAAGCCCTTGTGTAACAAACTTAACCTTTTGCACAATTGCCCTTTTAAGGATAAACAGCCGGTTTCGTCTATTAGGCTGAATGTAGCCCGTACCCGCTGACACAACAATCGCATAATGTGAATTTGCCATTGGTTATCTTCGCTTAATAAAAAATCAAAAACGGCTTTAGGGCACATAAGTAAGGTGGTGGCGCCTTCTGCATGTGCATCGTGGGTGCGCGGTTGACCGTCTATCAAAGATATTTCACCAAACCAATTTCCAGGCTGGATCCAAGTAAGCACAAGTTCCTTGCCTTCTAGAGTAAAATTACTGGCGCGAATTAGCCCTGTTAACACACAATAAAATCCATCTGCCATGTCGTTTTTTTGATGTAATATCTGTTTGTCATTTAGGTGTTTTATTTTGCATTTTTGTTGTAATTGCTTGGCTAAATTTTCAGGCAAAGAGGCAAACCAAGGATTTTGTTTGAGTATGTAATTTACTTCAGCGCTTTGCATAAAAATTTTCCAATTGTCACATTGACGACAGTTTGTATTCTGCTCAGTAGATTAAGCTAGTGCAACTAAAATTTAGTCGAGAAATTGATATGACCTCATCAGTAAAACAACAAGTTAGTGAGCAAGAATGGCAAACCCGAGTTGATTTAGCTGCCTGTTATCGCGCAGTGGCTATGTTCGGCTGGGATGATCTAGTGTTTACCCATATATCAGCCCGTGTGCCTGGGCCTGAACATCATTTTTTAATTAATCCTTACGGTTTTATGTTTGAAGAAATTACCGCTTCTAGTTTGGTTAAAATCGACTTGCAAGGTAATAAGGTGATGGACTCGGATTACGATATTAATCCAGCTGGATTTACCATTCATAGTGCTGTGCATGAAGCCCGTGATGATGCCAAATGTGTGCTTCACTTGCATACTGCTGCGGGTATAGCCGTGTCTGCGAGTAAACAAGGTTTGTTACCTCTTAGTCAACAATCATTGTTTCCACTTTCGTCATTGTCTTACCATGATTATGAAGGTGTGGCTCTTAATCCAGATGAAAAATCACGTCTTGTGGCTGATTTAGGTGAAACCAATTTTATGATTTTGCGTAATCATGGGCTGTTAACTTGTGCAGATACTATTGAGGATGCGTTTGTGTATATGTATTTTCTGGAATGTGCTTGCCAAATTCAGCTTAAAGCGCAAGCCAGTGGCCAAGAATTGATCCTTATTCCGTCGCAGATTTTGGCAGGTATTCAGGCACAAGCTAAACAGGTGACACGTTCAGCTGGTGGGGGCTTAGCATGGCCGGGAATATTACGTAAATTAGACCGTAAAAATCCTGGATATGAGCTGTGATTTTTGACAACGCTTAATTTAGAAAAATACATAAAACATGCTGAATTTAGTGAGTTGTGCGGCCATCGTATCGCTCACTGGCAATCTGTGGATTTTCAAAAAAGTCATAACAAAGACACTGTTTTATTTATCCATGGTTTTCCAAGTGCTGCTTGGGATTGGCACTTTCAATGGAAACATTTAGCTGGGCAATACCGCTTACTTTGTTTAGATTTATTAGGTTTTGGTTTATCCGACAAACCCAAAGATCATCAATATAGTTTGTTGGAGCAAGCGGATATTGTGCAGGCGTTATTGAATAAGTTAGGCGTTAAAAATTATCATATTCTTGCACACGACTACGGTGATTCAGTTGCGCAGGAGTTATTAAGTCGCCAAGAAGCTAAAGATAAAGCCGCTAATATTTTGTCTCTTTGTTTTCTAAATGGCGGCTTATTTGCGTCACATCATAGGCCGCTATTCGCCCAAAAATTATTGAAGAGTCGACTCGGCGGTTTGGCCAGTCACTTTATGAATAAGGCGAGTCTGAGAAGAGGTTTTAATAAAATATTCGCCCCTAAAAGTCAGCCGAGCGATTATGAAATTGAGACCTTGTGGCAACTAATCGAACACAATGACGGTAAAAGGGTGTTACCTAAGTTATTAAGCTACATTGACGAACGCAGCCAACACACAAAACGTTGGATTGACAGCATGAGCAGCACCGCTGTTCCTTTGTATTTTATCAATGGTGTGCACGATCCCATATCTGGGCAACATATGCTTGACCATTATATCGACATTATTCCGAACGCAAGAACAACTGCGTTAGATGTGGGGCATTATCCACAGCTAGAGGCGCCAAAAGAAGTTTTGGCTTTGTACCAAACCTTTTTGAACGACGTCATAGGTTGAATTTTCTACACTCAACCTTATTTCTTTTGTCTACTCCCTAACTAAAGAATCTATATGTTTCATTTGGCCCAGGTAAATATAGGCATCACTAAAGGCGCTATGGATAGTGCAGTGATGAAGGTATTTAGCGATAACCTAGATCCTATCAACGCTATCGCGGAAGCGTCAGAAGGTTTTGTCTGGCGACTCAAAGATGAGGGTGGCAACGCTACTGATATTGCGTTTTCAGACAATCCTAACGAACTGGTGAATATGTCAGTGTGGGAGTCGGTGGACGGCCTTAAGCATTTTATGTTTAAGACACATCATATTGATTTCCTGAAGCGCAAAAAGGAATGGTTTGAAACACCATCCGAAGCCACCTACGTGCTTTGGTGGATCCGAAGCGGACATATTCCCACTATTGAAGAAGCTAAACATAAATTAAGCTTGATTAGGAAACACGGTGAAACAGCTGAGGCTTTTAGTTTTAAAAAGGTGTTTGCTGCGCCTAACGACGGCTTAATGAATAACTAAGCACCAGTTGGTTTTATAAAACACGTCAGGGCATGGCATAATATCCCTCTCATAAAATTTGTTATTTTTTATCTATGAAAATATATTACGAAGACAGCATGCCTTATGCCGCTGAGTTTTTTAACGAACTTGGAGAGTGTCAGGTGTTCTCTCATAAAACGGTTAACGCTGCTATGTTGGCCGATGCTGATGTTTTATTAGTGCGCTCTACCACTAAAGTAAACGCTAACTTACTTTCGCAAAATACCCGTCTGCAATTTGTGGCTACGGCCACTGCGGGAACTGATCATGTAGACCAAGAATATTTAGCAACACGTGGCATTCCATTTGTTTCAGCGGGTGGTTGTAATGCTGTAGCTGTAGCTGAATATGTATTGAGTGCCATGATAGTGACAGCCAATAAACATAGCTGGCAGTTAGCCGACAAAACAGTGGGCATTGTTGGGGCAGGGCATGTGGGCACTGCACTATCTAGTCTTTTAACTGTGCTTGGTATCAAACATAAGTTATGTGATCCACCTTTGGCTGATGGCGGTGACACTCGAGCTTTTGTGACAATGGACGAAATTATGCAATGTGATGTGATCACCTTGCATGTGCCATGGGTTAAAGAAGGCAAATATCAAACTCAAGGTATGTTTGATAAACACAGGTTAAAACAATTGTCTGAACAACAATTATTGATCAACGCCTGTCGAGGTGAAGTCTTAGATAATCAAGCGGCACTAGAATTGTTTGAACAAGGCAAAAAGCTAAATTTAGTTTTAGATGTATGGGACAACGAACCTGATATTAAGTTGGAATTGATCCCGCATATTGCCTTAGCTACGGCACATATTGCCGGTCACACTATTGAAGGTAAGGCCAGAGGTACCGAAATGTTGTATTTGGCTTTGTGTGAGTTGTGGGGTAAACAAGCCGATAAAAAACTCAGCGATTATTTGCCCAAAGCTACTATTGGACCTTTGATAGTCAAAGATACCCAAGATTTGCTAAAGGCTGCAAGCCAGTTGATACTTAAAGTGTATGATATATCTGAAGATGACCAAGCTTTTAAAAAACAAGCTGATGGGCCAGATCAGTTTAGATATATCCGAAAACACTATCCTATAAGAAGAGAATTTTCTGCAATTGTCGTAAATGCTGGAAATTTTGTCGATTCAAAGGCAATCTACGCCCTTGGATTTTTGCCGCTATAATAGCGTTTTAAAATTTGTACTTTAAACCAATAATTTAAATTTTTAGGAGTAATAAAACCATGTCTCGGGCCTTTGATGTTGCCGTGTTGGGCGCTACTGGATTAGTAGGACAACATATGATCGAAATTCTTGAACAGAGAGATTTTCCGATTAACAAACTTTATCCATTAGCCAGCGCACGTTCTGCAGGCGGAAAGGTGACCTTCAAGGGAAAAGAGATTACCGTTTTAGATGCAGATGAATTTGATTGGAGTCAGGTGCAACTTGGCTTTTTCTCTGCTGGTGGCAGTGTCTCTGAAAAATTTGCTCCTATTGCAGCCGAAGCTGGTTGTGTGGTGATCGATAATACCTCTCACTATCGCTACGATGCAGATATTCCTTTGGTTGTGCCAGAAGTGAATCCTCAAGCATTAGCCGATTTCCGTAATCGTAATATTATTGCTAATCCTAACTGTTCGACTATTCAAATGATGGTGGCTTTAAAGCCTATCCATGATGCAGTTGGTATTGAGCGAATTAACGTCTGTACCTACCAATCAGTATCGGGTGGCGGTAAGGAAGCAATAGATGAATTAGCCCATCAAACTGCGGCACTGTTAAGTGGCAAAGAAGTGAAGACTGAAGTTTTTAGTCGCCAAATCGCTTTTAACGTTATCCCTCAAATCGATGTGTTTATGGATAATGATTACACCAAAGAAGAAATGAAAATGGTGTGGGAAACCAAAAAAATCATGGGCGATGACACTATCTTAGTGAATGCAACGGCTGTACGTGTACCTGTGTTTTATGGTCACGGCGAAGCTATTCACCTTGAAACCCGAGCGCCAATTGATGCGGAAGAAGTTAAAGATTTATTAGCTAACGCTCCAGGTGTAGTGCTACATAGAGAGAGAGAAGATTTTCCTACTCAAGTAAGCAGTGCCAGTGGTAACGATGATACTCATGTTGGTCGAGTCAGAAACGATATATCCCATCCAAATGGCATTAATTTGTGGGTTGTCTCTGATAACGTACGAAAAGGTGCGGCAACTAACAGCGTACAAATCGCTGAAGTGCTGATTAGAGATTATATGTAGGTAAAAAACCCGCCGAGAGTCACAGCTCAAATGTGACTCTCATTAATTCCCTCCAATTGCCGATAATATCTACAGGTAATTCATTAAATCCGGCATTTTGAGGTAACATAGGGAAATGGTGGTATGGCTATAAGTATCTTGCCAATCTAGCTTGTGATTCTAGATCAAACTGACCTTCTGGTTTATAGTTGTGTAAATATTTAGTGGCAGCTTTCAAACTTGGAATACGAATTGCTACAGCATATTAATCTAAGTCGGTATCAGTCAATAAAATGACAGCAATAGCAACTACTTAGACAGTTATTTATAACGAAAAAAAGATATTATAAAACGAGATCATTGCAGATCAGCACCGCAGCGTACGGCCACATTAATTCGGATAAAAGTTGATGTTTTGGGAAAAAGGAAACATATGAATTTGCGAAAGATAGCATTACAGCTTGTTATTATGCTGAATTTCGTTACTGCTGTTTATGCTGCTGATTTTCAACAAGTTCAGCTAAAAGGCCCTAAGAACGCAAGTGATCAATTTTCTGGCACAACTTACGGTCCAATAGAGTCCTCTGATACTTTATGGCAAATATCCCAGCGTTATAGACAAAATAATGCCCTTTCTATTTATCAGGTTATGCAAGCTATCTATGAGCTAAACCCTGACGCCTTTGAACAACAAAACATCAATTTATTAAAAGACGGCTCAATATTAAAATTACCGTCCGAGCGTTATATCGCCAGAGTCAGCACGCAACAAGCGATACAAAAAGCCGAACAAGATTCACAAAACCTGCAAACCAGCGCATCTACTTCGCCATCAGACACTAATTCAAAAAATGTAGATGCCAATGCAGCGACACTTGAGCAAACCAATGAATTAATTGAGGAAAAATTAGGTGCCATTGACGAGGCACAAAATCGCCAGTTTATGGCAATTCGGAAGCAGTTTGCCGAGTCTATCAGCAGTGTGCAAAACATCCTGGATGAGAATAAAAAGTTATTTGAACGACTAGACAAAGTTAATACTGACATTGATGAGATGCGCGTTCAGGAGCAACAAAAATCTCTGCAAATGAATCAAATGGGCGAAAGCATTGAAGAGTTGTTAGAAAAGTCTCGTCAAGAAGATGCTAAAAAAGCTGCGCAAATGTTGGAAAACGAAGCGTCTTGGTTAGAAAGCCCTATTACACTCATATTGTTGTTCACACTACCTGTTTTATTAGTACTTGCTGCTTTTGCCTATTGGATGATTAAGCGCAAAGAATCTGCAATTGTTCAACTTGAAGATGATGATGAAGACGATCTTTCTTTAGACCCCCTTACCGCCGAAATGGATGATTTGTCAGATGCACTCAGTGCTGAGTTGTCGGAAGATGGATCTGATGCATTAGACGACGATAACTTGTTTGGTGATGACGACTTACTCGATGATGTGTTAGCCGAGGAGCTAGAAGAATCCTTAGATGATGCACTGGAAGATAGTACAGAAAAGCCGCTTGTTGATGACTCTGAAATGTTTGATGAGTTAGGTGATGATTTACTCGAAGAAGAGTTTGAAGTCGGCGCTGAAGTAGTTGAACAAGATGATTTAGACAGTTTATTTGATGAAGACGATGATCTGTTGACTGAAGCAGATGAAGAAATATCTACCGACATTGGCGATGATCTCGGTGACGATTTGTCAGCTGAAGTGCAAGACAGCGATGATAGTTCTGATATTGATAACATCTTGATCGATGAAGACCAACAACCAGTTGACACTGAGGTCGATGATATTGGATCTGGGGTGGATGATGAAGAGCAGCCTGAGATCAGTATCGATGAGTTACTGAACGAATCAGCAACTGAAACTGTTGCAACGCCTTTAATAGATGATTCAGACAATATTAATGAAGAAGTATTACAGAACCTTGATAAAGAAATAGTTTCTCAGAATGAGGAGCTGGATAGTGTTACGGGCAGCCTAATTGACGAATTAGAACAAGTAGAACAAATGCGTTCTATGTTACCTGATGATGATGAGGAAGAATTGTCTGAGTCAGAAGAGCCTCAACTTGATATTCAGAAACTTGATGATTTAGCAGAAGAAATTGATGACGATTTATTGGGCGATGAAGATTCAGAAGATGCGACCGAGATTGATATATCTGAAGTTTTAAATGAAACAGTATCGCCACCTGAGGCAGAAGAAGTTCTTGAACCAGAGCCTAAAGTTGAAATTGAAGCTGAACCCTTAATTGCGCCAGAGCGGGCAGAAGAAACTGAAGAGTTAGTTGAACCGAAACAAACAGAAAAAGTTGACGAGCTAGTTGACCCAGATACATCAAATGACGCCGAAGAGTCAGCTTCGACAAAACAAGACGTAAAAGCTGAAGAGCTTCTTGAGCCTGATAAAATAGCTGAAGCTGAAGAATTAGTTGAGCCAGAGGTAACTGCTAAGGCTGAAGAACCCGAAGAGTTAGTTGAACCAGAGCCAGTTGCTGAGGCTGAAGAAACTGAACAGCCTGAAGAGTTAGTTGAACCAGAGCTAGTTGCTGAGGCTGAAGAAATTGAACAGCCTGAAGAGTTAGTTGATCCAGAGCCAGCTGCTAAGGCTGAAGAACCCGAAGAGACTGAACAGTTAGTTGATCCAGAGCCAGTTGCTAAGGCAGAAGAACCCGAAGAGATTGAAGAGTCAGTTGATCCAGAGCCAGCTGCTAAAGCTGAAGAACCCGAAGAGACTGAAGAGTTAGTTGAGCCAGAGCCAGCTGTTAAAGCTGAAGAACCCGAAGAGACTGAACAGTTAGTTGATCCAGAGCCAGTTGCTAAGGCAGAAGAGACTGAAGAGTCAGTTGAGCCAGAGCCAGTTACTAAGGCTGAAGAACCCGAAGTGACTGAAGAGTTAGTTGAACCAGAGCCAGTTGCTAAGGCTGAAGAACCCGAAGAGACTGAACAGTTAGTTGATCCAGAGCCAGTTGCTAAGGCAGAAGAAACTGAAGAGCCTGAAGAGTTAGTTGAACCAGAGCCAGTTGCTGAGGCTGAAGAAACTGAACAGCCTGAACAGCCTGAAGAGTTAGTTGAACCAGAGCAAGCAGATGACGATGAAGATTTACTCGAGGCGGAGTTCGATACACCGAGCAGTAATGACTCGACATTAGACGAAGATCAACTAGAAAAAGCCTTAGAAGATTTTGAGAATGAAGAGCTGGATGAGGTGTTAGAAGATCTCACCTCGAACGAATCCGCCTCTATAAGTTCACTCGATGACCTAGAGTTTTCAGCAGACGACTTTGTTTCTAAAGATCAAGCAACAGCGCCAGTTTCTAATCCTCTGCCAACTTTAGATGACATCGAGTCCATTGATGATTTTGATGATAGTGAACTTGATAATGCATTTGATGAAACAACTGAAGGAGCATCTTCTGAGTCGTCACAAAATAGTAGTGATGAATTAGACGACTTTCCGGGCTTGGGTGATTGGTTAGACGACGATGCAGTCAAACCTAAAGCTCAGCAGTCTGCGTCTAGTGAAGACAAGGATTTAATAGATGAGCTTGAAGGCTCAAGCTTTGATGAAATGCTCGAATCACTTGATTTAGACGATGAGTTATCTGTACCTGAAGAGGACGACCTTGGGTTTGATATTGAGGCTTTATTGGATGAATCTCTTCAAAATGAAGAGAACGATGGTAATGAAGATGATTTAGACGATTTAGAAGACTTTCTGGATGTTGAAGCATTGCTAAATGAAAGCGAAGGCGCTGAGTCTGATGATGAAATTGACAAAGCATTAGATTTAGATGTTCCCTTAGAGCCTTTTGTAAATGAACAAGATAATCTCCAGATGATTGATGTTGACGCCGATGACGGTTTGGGTGCTAAGTTAGACTTGGCCCATGCTTACATAGAGATTGGTGAAGAGGGATCTGCAAAAGAGTTATTAGATGAAATTTTGCAAAAAGGCAGTGTAGAACAGATTGCTGCAGCAAAAAAAGTATTAGATAAGTTAGATTAGAGATCTGTATTTATTACTTGCTGATATAATACCTAATTCATGAATGATTTTGATTAAATGCTCTGTCTCATTCTTTTATGAACAACAATTTAAATCGAATTAAAATTTTCTGTACTTTTCTGTACACTGCTTTGGTTTCCATGTTGTAGTCTAGCCTGCCGCTATGACTGAGCATATAAAGCTTGGGTGTTTATTTAAGCAGTAGATTGAATTCAATATAGGCATCCATGTCAAAATTTATATTAGTTTTACCCATATTATTCGCCACCTTTTTTGCTCAGTCCAAACAAATATCTGTCAGTGTGATCAATAAGTTAAACATGCCCGTTGGCAATGTGGTTGTTTACCTAACGCCAAAAATTCCACTGCAATGCACTCTTCCTAACAAAATCGAGATAATGGATCAGGTTGATACACAATTTTTGCCACATATTTTGGCGATACAAAAAGACACCCAGGTGCGTTTTCCCAATTCAGATTCAATCAAACATCACGTATATTCTTTTTCTCAGGTTAAAACCTTTGAGTTACAGCTATACAAAGAACTTCAGGCCGACCCTTTACTTTTTTCAAACCTCGGAGTGGTTGAGCTAGGCTGTAACATTCATGATTGGATGTTAGGTTATATTTTTGTGGTTGATACCCCTTATTTTGGTAAAACTGATATTAAGGGAAACCTAATATTTGACTTGCCTAATGGTGAATATCAATTAAATGTTTGGCATCCAAGAATACAAGACAAGGTAACTTCTTTATCCAGACAGTTGATTGTGCCAGCAGAGTCTGAGATTAATATTAAATTGAGATCTGCTCTTTTACCTGACGTAAATCAATATGAAGAAATATCGGGCGAATTTTCTGATTATGAATAAAACGTTAACATCTAGCTTGGCGCCTCAATCTAAAACACTACAATTGTTATTTTTGAGCCTTTTGCTAATAAGTACTAAGGGCTTAGCAGTTGAAGTTAAAGGGCTAGTACAACTTAACTTTGTCAAAGCGAGTGAACAATCCTCATGGTTTGAAGAAGGCACTGGGATCCTCGCGTACTCTAAAGATGGCGCAAACGTCCAACAAGCTTTGCTACAGCTGTCAGATACTTTTTCAAATGGGCTGAGTTATGACGTTGTAGCGAATTATTATCAGCTTGGCGAGCAAAACTTAGGAATATCCCAAGCTCAGATAAGTTACAAACCATTAAGTAGTGCAAAACTAAGATGGCGTGCAAGAGTTGGCTTTTTTTATCCCAAATTATCTTTGGAAAATGTTGATACAGGTTGGTTATCACCTTTCACCTATACCCAATCAGCAGTCAATAGTTGGGTAGGGGAGGAGCTGCGTACGGCTGGATTGGAAGTCACTTTATTTAGCCCAGGTCGCACTCGAAATAGCCCGATTTCTTGGGAGTTTCATGGCTCTGTGTTTAAAGCCAATGACCCTTTAGGTACTGTCATCAGCTGGCGTGGTTTTGCAATGCATGACAGGCAAAGCCTAAATAATGATCGTGTTCCTTTTGCGCCTTATCCCAGTGTTATTGGCGAAGACCGGATTTTCCACCCTAATTACGTTGAGCCATATCACGAGTTAGATGGCAACCTTGGTTTTTATCTTGGGGCTCATGTTGAATATTATAAACAATCAACTTTGCGTTATTACTATTATGACAATCAAGCCGATCCATTAGAGGTGAGTCACGAAAGGTTGTACGCGTGGCGAACTAAATTTCATTCCCTAGCTTTGCAACATAAATTCGATGGTAATACCCGTGTCTTAGGTCAATGGTTGTCGGGCAGCTCAGTTATGGGTAATCGCTTTGTTTATATCAATTTCGACGCTTGGTATCTGATGTTGAGTCACAAACATAAAGCCCATAGGATCAGTCTGCGTTTTGATAAGTTTAAAGTGCGAGAAGATGATGTTTTTCCGTGGGATCAAAATAATAGTGATGGCCATGGTGTGACTTTGGCTTGGCGTTACGATTTAAACAAAAATTGGCAGGTCGGTGTAGAACAACATATCAATAAAAATAGTGCCGACATTAGAGCAACTCTAGGTGAAAATATCCAAGTAGACCAAAATCAAAGCCTCGCTGTGCTGCAATACCGCTGGTAATAGTGGCACTTTAAAGCATTCAGATACTGCCTTGTTTTTCAATCACTAACACTCTTGCTTCACCTATAGGTTCGGCATAATGTTTGGTGCCAATAGATGCGTAAAATATATCTCCTATTTCAAGTAGCTTTGATAACTGCTTAGTGTCTTGTTCATAGTGCATGTTGACCTTACCATCCAATACCACAAAGACTTCCTCTCCATCATTGGTATGCCAATGATAGGGTTTGTTGGTCCAATGCAGTCGAATTGTTATTCCTTGCATACAAGCAATATTCATGGCGCCCCATGGATTTTCAGGGGTAAAGTCTTTGGCCCTAATAATTACCACTTATTTAACAACCCTTTTGGTTGATGCGGGGTATTGATCTAAGAATTCTTTAGGACTAATAGGTCTTCTCTCCAAGTTACCTCGGCAATTTGGACAAAGGTAATTATGGACTTTGACGGCGCAGTCTTCGCAGAAAGTACACTCAAAAGTACAGATGTAGGCTGTTGAATCAGCTGCTAAGTTGTTATTACAACTTTCACAGCTGGGTCTAAGTTGCAGCATATTAGTTTTCCTCAGTTAGGCAATGGAACCCTGTATTGGTCCACTGGAACTCCATTTGTTTAGCGGTAGATAAAGCAAGTTGTTGGCCGCACAATTTGCCGACCAAATGTAGGCTCATGTCGACGCCGGCAGAAATCCCACCAGAGGTGATAACGTTTTGGTTGTCTACCCATCGAACATTTTCGATTATTGGAATATCAGGATAGGTTTGTTTAAATTCCTCTATATCACTCCAGTGGGTTGTAGCCTGACAATTATTCAACACACCAGCGCGAGCTAATAAAAATGCTCCGGTACAAACCGACGCCATTATAGGTACCTTATGCCCTTGTTCTTGTAACCATTGCATAATGTGAGTTTTTTGAATTTCTTCGGTGTGTACACCACCTACAACAATCAATAGGTCAAGTGCTGGATGATTGTGAATATGATATTTTGGGGTGACACAAAACCCGCCTCTAGCCTCAATAGACACATCAGTTTCTCCAATCAAAAATACATTCATGTGAAGGTTTGTATCGTTTAAACGATTAGCCGTAGAAAACACTTCAAACGGGCCTGAAAAGTCCAATACTTCAGCGTTTTTGTATATGTATATGCCAATATTTAGCTGTTTGTTTTTATGCATCACTAAGCCTATCTTCACGTTTAATTTTTGTTGTTAACTGAATGAACAAAATACTAATAGAAAATGTATTTGACCGAAATGACATAAAAGTATATTTTTCTGCCATGCTTACGACTCGCCGTATTTTATTTATCATATTTGACCAGTTTGAATTATTGGATCTCTCTGGGCCGTCCTCGGTTTTTAATGCTGCGCAAACATTAATGAACCACCCTGTTTATTCCATACATACTTTATCTGCTGCTGGTGGACTTGTTTGTTCACGCTCAGGTATTGAGGTCAATAGCCAAACTTTTGAAGGATTTAGTGTTTGTTCATCAGACACCATTTTGGTAGTTGGTGGGGCTAAGCAAGCAATAAGTAAAGTCTCTTTAGATCTAAACTTGCAAACTTGGTTAATGATAAACACGCCTAAGGCTGAGAGGGTAGGTTCGATTTGTTCTGGTGCACTGATACTTGCGGCAAATAGCTTATTGGATGACAAAAAGGCTACAACTCATTGGGCTGATCTTGAGCAGTTAGCTCGAGACTATCCCAGTGTCAATGTAGAGCCAGATGCTTTGTATTGTGTCGATGGTAATATTTGGACATCTGCAGGTGTTACAACAGGTATCGACATGGCACTGGCCATAGTGGGCAAGGATCATAACAGCAAAGTGATGCAAGAAATTGCAGGTTGGTTAGTGGTTTATGCTCATCGTCCCGGACATCAATCGCAGTTTAGTGAATTGTTGGCGGCACAGGATCATCATGTGTTTGCTGATATTGTTGTTTGGTTAGATAGAAATCTACATAAGCCATTAAAAGTAAGAGATATGGCCGAAAAATCTGCTATGACAGAGCGCACCTTTTATCGAAAATTTACTGATGAAGTGGGATGTACACCTTCAAAATTTTTAGAAAATAGGCGTTTATTTCGTGCAAAACAATTATTAGAAACGGGTAGTGTGGTTAAGTCAGTTTGCACTGATGTAGGCTATAAATCTGTATTGGGTTTTCGTAATGCTTTTGAAGCTAAGTACGGATTATCACCGGCTTTGTATAAACGTATGCATGGTAAAAATGAATAGAATATATATCAGGCCTGCAGTTGCAGACCTGATAAAAAATATAAATATTTTTAAAAGAAGCTGTATACCAAAGTAACGGCTGTTTGTGTATCTAACTTGTCAATATCTTCCGCAACATCAGAGTTGTGATCCATGAGAAAAGATACTTTAAGTGATAAACCGCCACTGATCTGGGCAGAAACAGAGGTTTCTGATTTAGACTTGGTATTATCAGAGCCTACTTCAGTACTAATTAATTGTTTGAAGGTTGCAGTATCAGAAATTTTCCAGTGGTAGTCCAATGCGGCCCTAACAATCATTCCGTTTTGTTCAACACCTTCAGTGGTTTCGGAAAAAGAATAACCAGGACCAATACTGTAATTAAATTTACTTGTATCGTCTTCCCACACCTTTTGTGACCAACCTGCGGCTAGTGTTGCTTGATAATTATAGCTGCTAAATCTGTCGTCTTCGTAGGATGCAAAGCCAAATAAGCGATGATCTGGGTTTTCTAATTTGTAATTTCCTTGACCTGACAAAAAGTATTTTTGTGCTGTTGTTTCATCAATCGGACTCTCGCCAACTTCGTCTCTCTTGTAGAGGGCCTCAAGGGTGTAGTCATTACTCCACTCAGTTAATTCTTGATGAGCTGATAACTTACCTTTAATGGAAGTGGTTTCAGTATTACCTGTTGTGGCTATATATCCAAATTCACCGTCCATTGTGAATGGCTTTACTTCGTCAGCTGCAAATACGTTTCCAGCGGCGCATAGCCCAAGTAAAATTAGAGATTTTTTCATTCGTATATCCTTTGTGTGTATATTTAATTCAATTTGTGTAGATATGGATATTTTGACAGAAGCTTAATGCTAGAAGAATCCTACTTTAGTCGTACCACTATGTTAAAAAAACTGATAAACCAAAGTAACTGCTGCTTCAGTGTCCAATTCTTCAATATCGGGCCCAACACTAGTATCATGATTCATCACAAAACTTAGCTTCATAGCTAAAGCGCCCGTCAGTTTTGTTGATAGAGATGTTTCTGATTTGGTTTTGTAAAATTCTTGGTCAGCTTCAGTGCTAATAAATTGCCGAAACGTAGCATGATCGGCAAATTTTTGTTTATATTCCATTGCTGCCCTAACAATAAGACCTTTGGCATCTTCATCACTACTGTCTTCTTCAACTTCTGAAATGGCGTAACCTGGACCCACACTATATTTAAATTCACTTTGCTTATCGTGCCAGAGCCTTGAGGTCCAGCCTGCAGCCAATGCCGCTTGGTAACGAAAACCACTAAATCTATTGTTTTCATATTCGCCATAGACAAAAAGTCTGTCGTTTGGCTCTGTTAGTTTGTGATCTAATTGCCCCGATATGAATAGTCTTTGTGCTGATGCCAAGTTTCTTTTTTCGCCATTTACTTCTTGTTGGCTTTGTTTGTATAGGGCGCTACCTATGATTTGATAACTCCATGATGATAACTCTTGGCTGGTATTTATCTTAGCTGTGGTGGTCGACGCATTAGTATTTCCACTTGCCACCAAAAAACCAAACTCACCAATCATTGATAACTCATCATCAACATCGAAATTGGGTCTATCAGCTAAATAAAGGGAGTGCATGATATTTTGCCCAGCAAAACAATAGTTTGCCGTTAGTAAAATAAAAAGGAGTTGGATCCACTTCATGGTGTAAAAAATACTATTAGCCTAAAAATTAGCGAGGAATTATATATAAATTCATTGCATTTGTGCATAGATAAAACCACAAAATGTGGAATAAATGGGTATATCAGGCTTGTGAAGGTTTCATTAATCCCAAAACGCCATCCGCTTCCATGGATGCAAATTTAACTGCATCTTTTAAATCTTCTTGATCAAGCTTCAAATATTTTAAAACTAATGGTGTGACCAATTGGCTGGTGGAATATAAATTATCATGAGACATGGCTACGCCAGCACGAACTGCAGTGTAAATAATCGCTACATCTTTGTTTTGCAGTGCTTTATTTTCGTTATGTAGATCCATCACAGGAATATATAATTGGCTGGGCAAGTGCCAAAACTCCATCAATTTTGCGCTGCAATTTGCGTAATCAAAACCTAAAACTTGACGTTGCAATTTCCAGGGCGATATTTTTTCATCATACTTGCTGCATTCAATTGCTAAATCTGGGGCTTGAACTGCCACTAACAATTCGCCTAAGTTATGTAATAAACCGAGTAAGAAAAAACGTTCACTGCCTCTTATTTTGACCATCTTGGCCAGATGTTTTGCAACCAAAGCCGCATAAATGCTCTGTAACCAAAACCTTTTTAAATCAATCACGTCGCTACTGAAGTGTTCAAATGCTGAACTAGCCGTTTCCGCCATTATTAGATTATATAAGGCCTCGCCGCCAATAATGTTGATAGCCTTAGCCAAAGAATCAATCTGGGACTCAAAGCGGAATAAGGGACTATTGGCCAGTTTCAATAATTTTGATGATAAAGAGGGATCCAAAGCGATGAGTCTAGCAATATCTTCTAAGTTTGATTGGCCATCATCTAACATTGAGCGTATACGCACACAAATGTCTGGTAAGGCAAAGGATTGACCAGCGACTCTAGCGATATCTAATAGATGAATTGATGGCATAGTAAATATTTTTTTAAATTATGTAGTCCTAGTATAAACATTCATGATTTGAAAAGTGAGATTCTTTTTGTCTGGAATTGCATACAAGCGTATACAGAAAAAAAGTTGATTTTTGTCCGTAAAAAGATAGGGTGTTTTAACATCTGCTTTACAACTTGAGTGGCATACCTATGGAAGAGCTTTCTGGAATAGACGCGTCTTTTTTATATCTCGAAACAGCCAAAATACCTATGCATATAGGTGGAGTTGCTATTTTAGAAGGGTCGCTTAAGTTTGATGACTTTCGTCAATATGTAAACGAGCGTATACATACAGTCGAGAGGCTTACACAAAAATTAGTCACAGTGCCTCTTAGCCTAGATAGACCCTACTGGGTAGAAGATCCTGATTTTGATATTAATATGCACTTGCACCGCACCGCCTTACCTCGTCCAGGTGGCTGGAAAGAATTGCGTTACTTGGCGTCCAGATTATTTTCCCAACAACTAAACCGAGATCGGCCATTATGGGAATTTATTTTCGTTGAAGGTGTAGACAATATCCCTCAAGTGCCTAAAGGGTCTGTAGCTTTGATCAGTAAAGTGCATCATTCAGGATTTGATGGCAAGTCTGGGGCCGACTTGATGACCATGCTGTTTGATGTGTCGCCTACACCAAGGCCACCAAAGCCCGCTGTGGCAAAAGAAAAACAAGAAATTCCGGGGCTTGTTGGGCTGATGGCAAAAAGTGCCTATAACTTTATTTCGAGGCCTACTAAGCTTCCTGGGCTGTTGTGGGATACGGGCAAAGCTACGTTAAAAGCAGGTTACATGACTCGAGCACAAGGCATAAAAATGCCTACCATGCCGTTTAACGCACCCAAAACTAGGTTTAACGACACTGTTGAAATGGAACGTGTTTGGAATTCAGCAATTTTAGATATCCATCGTGTAAAGGCCCTTAGAAAAGTGGTAGACGGGGCAACCTTAAATGATGTGATTTTAGCGATATGTGCTGGAGCACTTAGGCGTTACTTATTAGAAAAAGGTGAATTACCCGATAAACCACTGGTTGCCATGGTGCCAGTATCAACTCGCACGGCAGAAGAAAAAAATGCCATGGGTAATCAAGTTTCTGCAATGTTTGTGCAGTTGGCTACCGATCTTGAAGATCCCATTAAACGTCTTGAGAAAATTCAAATTAATACAATGGTTGGTAAGCTTTACCAAGATGCTATAGATGCAAAGAGTTTAATGGGATACGCGGAATTAATTCCTTTTGGGTTAGCAGGCGTGGCAGCTCGGTTCTATTCCAGAGCGGCTATATCTAAGCATCATAGCCCTTTATTTAATGTAGTCATTACCAATGTACCCGGACCACAAATACCCATCTATCTTGCAGGGCATAAGCTCATTGTTAATATGGGAACAGCCCCCATTTTTGATGGTATGGGGTTGATTATGCCTATCTGTAGTTATAACGGCACTTTAACTATTAGCCCCACAAGCTCAGCAAATTTAATGCCCGATTTAGATTTGTTTACTCGATACATTCGCGAGAGTGCTAATGAGTTAGAACTGGCAGTACAGGAAAAGTTAGCTGGCCGAGCAGCCCTTGATGCACTTATGAAAGATGAATAGTTACAACATTTTATAGGATTTGTTATGAAACATGTATTACCTAGTATACCCAGACCTTCTTTATTGCATATGTTCAGTGAAGGCAGATCATTATTTGAACTCAGTGCCTTTGGTGCTGCGTTACCCTTTTTAAAAAAGGCTCCTTCTGGAGACGGCCATCCGGTGATGGTGATCCCCGGTTTTTTAGCCAGTGATATCTCTACTAAACCTATTCGGTCATTCCTAAAAGGTAAAGGCTATGAAACTTACGGCTGGGAACTTGGACGCAATTTCGGCAAACATATAGTGGGTGGAGAACAAGTCCTCTGTGACAAATTGATAAATAGAGTAATTGAATTATCAGTTATCCATAACGCCAAGGTGAGTTTGGTAGGCTGGAGTTTAGGTGGTATTTTGGCCAGAGAACTTGCTCGTATTATCCCTGATTGTGTGCGCCAAGTGATTACCTTGGGTAGTCCGTTTAATGGGGCTCAAGGTTCATCTCCCGCTGTTAAAGGATTGTTTGAACTGATAAATGGCAATGTTTCGCAAACTAATCCAGATGTGGTGAAACAAATGTTTATGCCACCCCCGGTGCCTAATTCGGCATTATATTCTAAAAGTGATGGTGTGGTTCATTGGCAAGCTTGTATCAATCATAAAATTGAGGACCATCATCAAGCAGAGAATATTCAAGTTAGAGGCAGTCATACAGGTTTAGGGCATAATCCTCAGGCTGTGTGGATTATCGCCAATAGGTTGGCACAAGCAGAATCTAATTGGCAGCCATATACCCAAACCGCATAATGAGCGTTGCAGATATTTTGAAGGGGGGTATAAAACAGGAGCTTGAAAAAACTCAGTTTTCAGGCAAGCTAGAACTCGTTTTATATCTTACGAGTGTTAACACCTTTGAGTACTATCATTTATCACCCTGAGCAGCTGATTACAGCTAACAATATTCATATTAATTACGATAGTTTTGGTGACAAAAGTCACCCTGCTATAGTGTTGATTATGGGGTTAGCCACTCAGATGATTTATTGGGACGAACAATTTTGTAAATTACTTGCCTCACAAGGGTATTGGGTTATCAGATTTGATAACCGTGATAATGGTAAAAGTACTTGGATGGATGCATTACCAGTACCCTCTAGTGTTGCTTTACTGGCAAATGTTGTATTTAAGCGTCCATTAGGTGCTGCCTATTTATTGTCTGATATGATGAAAGATACGCTGGGCCTATTAGATGCATTAGAGCTCGAAAGTGCACACATAGTAGGTGCATCCATGGGCGGAATGATCGCCCAAGAACTCGCAATTTATCATCCCAAAAGAGTTAAAACGTTAACCTCTATTATGTCTACTACGGGTAACAAGAGACTACCTAAACCGTCTACGACCTTTAGTTTTAAAATGCTTAAACCACCCCCTAAAGATGCCACTAAAGCTATTGCCTTTGGCATGCATGTTTGGAGATTGATACAAGGTAACTACTACCCATTTGATGAACACAAAGTACTAGGCTTAATAAAACGGGCAATAGAAAGAGGTTTTAATCCTGCGGGTAACACCCGTCAACTGGCCGCTATTTTGGACTCGCCGGATAGAACAACAGCACTCAATACCTTAACTGTTCCCAGTTTAATCATACATGGCGAGGATGACCCTTTGGTACCTGTCGCATGTGGGGTTGCCACAGCTAAAGCTATACCCAATGCCAAAATAAAAATCTACCCAGGAATGGGGCACACCCTTCCAAGCCAACTATATGATGATATAACCACACAGATCCTAGAACACATTAAAGCTAGCTAACTTAACCTAGTCTGGGCACGAGTTACTTAAAACGTGCAAATAATCCGTTTACGCCGCGTACCATCCATCGAGGGTAGTGCGTGGCCCATTGCACTAACAGTTTGTTGGCTATTTTATCCAAAAACACCACATCACCTTTCATACTGGCCTTGTATGCTTGCGCAGCCAGTTCCATCGGATCCGCTTTTAAAAACTTAGGAATAAATTTTTCAAAGCCATCAGCATGACTAAGCATTTTGGTTTCTGTCATACCGGGGCAAACGCAGGTTACGGTAACACCTGTGCCTCGAAATTCCTCTGCGATGCCTTCTGAAAAAGACAATACAAACGCTTTACTAGCACCATATGCTGCAAAATTAGGTGTAGGCATAAAACTAGCAATAGAGCCCACATTGACAATTTTTCCTTGGCCACGGGCAAGCATGGGTTTAACAAATTGTTGGGTCATATTGACCAAACTTTGGATATTTAATTGCAATAAATTATTTAGCTGCTGCGGATCACTTAGGCTTAATTTTTCGACTTGCATCATGCCAGCGTTATTCACCAATATATCAATTTGAATTTCTTTAAGGGCAATAGCAGTAAATAATTTTTGTGCTGCATCGACGGGGATCAAATCAGCAGCAAAAACCTCCACATTCACCCCATACTTGGCTTTGAGTTCTTGTGCAAATTCCTCAAGCTTAGCTTTATTGCGAGCAACTAATACTAAATCATGTCCATTTTTAGCATATATCTCCGCAAAGCTGCGGCCTATACCTTCTGATGATCCGGTGATCAGTACTGTGTTTAGTTTGGGCATTAGAAACCTCGTCAAAGTGGATTTTATTGGTTTTTTGGGTTGAATGAGTCATCTAAAAAACCAAGCTGTGGTGATGTGTCAGTTGTTCTTGGCTTTCTATTTTGTGCTGCTTTCGCACGTTTTTTACGTGCTGCACAGGCTTTTATAATTTTACTCTGTACATCTTGTTCTAAGTTTATCCAATGAACTCTTTCTTCTCTGGAGCGAAAACAACCCACGCAGAAACCCTTTGGTCCAGATTGACAGACGCCAATACATGGACTGGTAATTTCAAAGATTTCAATCTGCTTCAATGATTGCCTCAAAGCTACATATAACGTTAAATATTAATAATAACATGTTGCGCGAAATGTGAGCAGTCACTTTAAACTATGGTGAATTATATTCAGACAATAAAAAGGCCGCTAACTAGCGACCTTAGATTTTAATAGAGCACTACCAGATTTGCACTCTGTCTTCTGGTTTAAGATACATTTTATCGCCTTCTTTCACATCAAATGCTTGATAGAAAGCATCAACGTTCCCGACTATGCCGTTAACGCGGAATTCGCCGGGTGAATGTGGATCGCTAAGCAGTTGAGCTCGTAGCGCATCTTCACGAGACTTACTGCGCCATACTTGAGCATATCCCATAAAGAAACGTTGGTTACCCGTTAAACCATCAATCACAGGAGCGACTTTGCCTTCTAATGACATTTGATACGCTTTGTAACCTATAGTGACACCTGCTAAATCACCAATGTTTTCGCCTAAGGTCAATTCACCGTTGACGTTTTGACCTTCAATGGGTTCAAATTTATTGAATTGGGCAATTAACTTTTTGCCTAATACATCAAATGCGGCGCGGTCTTCATCCGACCACCAGCTGCGGAGGTTGCCTTGGCCATCATATTTTGAACCTTGATCGTCAAAACCATGCCCAATTTCGTGGCCAATTACTGCACCAATTGCACCGTAGTTCACTGCATCGTCGGCATTCATATCAAAGAACGGTGCTTGTAATATTCCTGCTGGAAAAACGATTTCGTTTCTAACTGGTGAATAATATGCGTTGATGGTTTGTGGTGTCATACCCCAGTCGGCTTTGTCGACAGCTTTGCCAATTTTGTTTGTGTCTTCAAAATGATCGAAGCTAGAGAATCGCATGTAATTTCCAACCAAATCATCAGCTTTGATTTCTAGATCAGAATAATCACGCCATTTATCTGGGTAACCAATTTTAGGGGTGAACGCCGCTAGTTTTTCTAATGCGGCTTTTTGGGTTTCAGGGGTCATCCATTCCAGTTGCTTGATACTATCGCCATAGGCTTTAGTTAGGTTTTGCACTAAGGTATCCATTTTAGCTTTAGCTTCTGGGGTAAAGTGGCGCTCTACATATTGTTGCCCTAATACTTCACCTAACACACTACTGGTCGCGGCTACTGCACGTTTCCAACGTGGACGTTGTTCTGGGATACCTCTTAATGTTGTTGAGTGGAATGCGAAATGTAAATCAACCATATCTTGGCTTAGACGCCCAGCATAAGTGTCGACTAGGTTAAAGGTTAGATAATCCTTCCAAGTTTGTAAGTCATGGGCTGCGAATACCCCAGATATTTTCTCGAAGTAAGGCATGTTACGCACTACCATATCATTAACTTTACCTACACCACTGGCATCAGCATAGGCTTGCCAATCAAAGTTACCTAGTAAGGTCTTGACTTGTGTTGCGCTTTGTTTATTGTAATTTTTCTCGGCATCTCGGCTTTCAACCTGCGACAGGTGTTTGCTAGCGATGTCTTTTTCCAAAGCCATTATTTTACTTGCAGCGGCAGTGCCAGACGCATGTCCCGCTTTAGTTAATATTTCGGCCATATATTTTTCGGTGGCAGCACGGAAGTTTACAAATTTTTCTTCTTCTTTACTGTAATAATCACGGTCGGGAAGTGTTAAACCGCTTTGATAAAGATACATAGTGTTCACTTCAGGATCTTTAGCATCAGGCGAGGTATAAAAATTAAATGCGCCGCCCACACCTAATACATACAACTCACCGAATACTTTAGAAAGCTGCTGCATGTTTTCAGCGCTGTTGATGTTATCTAAAAGAGATTGAAGCGGTGTTATACCTTTTTCATTGGCCAAATCGACATTCATATAGCTATTGTACATGTCGCCCAGTTTTTGGGTGTTGGTACCTTGTTCAGCTTGAGTGTTCGCAGATCCTTGGATCAAGGTTTTTAAGTTTTCTTGGGTGTCGTCATATAAAACATTAAACAAACCGTAGCTTGATTTGTCTGCCGGGATCTCAGTTTCTGTTAACCAAGCACCGTTCACATGCCTAAAAAAGTCATCTTGAACGCGCACGTTCTGATCAACGGCTGTTAAATCGATACCTGAGGTCATTAGCGTTGCGTTTACCGCTGCCACAGCCGAAGATGTTTCTGGTTTGCTTGTTGGTTCACATGCACTCAAACCTAATGCCAAACTGACACTTAGCGCTAACATATTAATTTTTTTCATCTGCCTACCTTTATGGAGCCATTTATTACCAATCACCTATCTTCACACAGATTGATTTAATATTAAGCTCTCGTTTTATTTTTATAGTGAGGCATGAGTTTACTGATTGCTTGCGGCAACTGCAAAAACTGCAGAGAGTTAAGTGTGAGGATTTGTTTCAAAAGAGTTGGCGTAAAGGGGGGAGGGGACAATAAAAAAGGGCCAACCGGCCCTTTTTAGTTACAAATAAAAATGCTTACTTTTTCTTTGCCTTAGGATTAGGCATGTCAGTAATGCTGCCTTCGTACATTTCCGCGGCTAGACCGATTGATTCGTTTAGAGTTGGGTGAGCGTGAATGGTTAATGCAATATCTTCTGCATCTGCACCCATTTCAATAGCTAAACCAATTTCACCTAACATTTCACCGGCATTAATACCTACTATGGCGCCACCAATAATACGGTGTGATTCTTTGTCGAAGATTAACTTAGTTAAACCTTCAGTGCGTGCTGATGCGATAGCACGACCAGACGCGGCCCAAGGGAAAGTAGCGGCTTCGTATTTGATGCCTTGTTCTTTCGCTTCTTTCTCAGTTAAGCCAACCCATGCCATTTCTGGATCGGTATAAGCAACAGAAGGAATACATTTAGGGTCGAAGAAGTGTTTTAAACCAGAAATAACTTCAGCTGCTACATGGCCTTCATGGGCTGCTTTGTGAGCCAGCATAGGCTGACCAACTACGTCACCTAGAGCAAAAATGTTGGACACGTTGGTGCGAAGTTGTTTATCAACATTGATAAATCCACGCTCGTCTACTTTTACACCGGCTTTTTCTGCGTCTACCATGCTGCCATTTGGACGACGGCCAACAGCGACTAAAACCTTATCGTATTTAACGGCTTCTGCTGGTGCTTGTTTACCTTCAAAAGAGACATACAAACCGTCTTTTTTAGCTTCAACGCCTGTGACTTTGGTTTCAAGCATGACGTTAAATTTGTCTTTAATGTATTTTTGATAAACTTTCACTACATCTTTGTCAGCTGCAGGTACTAACTGGTCAAGGAACTCAACTACGTCAATTTTTGAACCCAGTGCACGATAAACTGTGCCCATTTCTAAACCTATGATCCCGCCGCCTAGGACTAACATTTTTTCAGGAATGTCAGCCATTTCTAGTGCGCCTGTGGAATCGATTACGCGGGGATCATCTTTTGGAATAAAGGGTAAGCTAACTGGCTCAGAGCCTGCTGCAATAACAGCATTATCAAAGGTAATAGTGGTTTTGCCATCTTTACCTTCAACTTCAAGGGTATTGCTACTGGTAAATTTACCATAACCTTGCACGTGTTTAACTTTACGCATTTTAGCCATACCAGATAAACCTTTGGTTAACTGGCTAACAACGCTGTCTTTCCAACCACGTATTTTGTCTAAATCTATTTTCGGCTCACCAAAAGTTACCCCATGACCGGCCATTTCTTTGGCATCGTCAATCACTTTGGCTACGTGAAGTAGTGCCTTTGAAGGGATACAACCCACGTTTAAGCACACGCCGCCTAAGGTTTCACGAGCATCTACTATAACTGTCTCTATACCTAAATCAGCAGCACGAAAAGCGGCTGCATAGCCTCCTGGGCCTGCACCTAATACAACTAATTGAGTCTTAATTTCGCTCATATGATCCTCAAATATTTTTGAACAACATGTTTTGCTAAAGTAGCAATTAACATGTGGTGAATAAATTCTGCCTTTTGGCTTTTAACAAATGGGTAACTGTAAACAGCCACCCATTGTTCACTAAAGTATTATTCTACGCAAATCAGTTAAGTTTGCAGCAACTTCAGTTGAGAAGCGCGCACCTACTGCACCGTCGATAACCCGGTGGTCGTAAGACAAACTTAATGGCACCATTAGGCGCGGTTCAAACTCTGAACCATTCCACTTAGGTTTCATTTCTGATTTAGAGACGCCCAATATAGCAACTTCAGGGGCATTAACAATAGGTGTAAATGCTGTACCACCAATTCCGCCTAAACTTGATATGGTGAATGTGCCACCTTGCATATCGGTCGCTTTTAACTTGCCTTCACGGGCTTTACCAGAGATCTCGATCAACTCTCTAGAAAGCTGTTCGATGCCTTTT
This sequence comes from Paraglaciecola arctica BSs20135, assembly GCF_000314995.1. GTDB lineage: Bacteria > Pseudomonadota > Gammaproteobacteria > Enterobacterales > Alteromonadaceae > Paraglaciecola > Paraglaciecola arctica. Next base: position 146,246 of record NZ_BAEO01000007.1, read on the forward strand.
TTGTTGACATCTTTAATCACCGGAACCACTAAACCGCCCGGTGTTTCTACCGCGATGCCGATATTAATAAACTTCTTAATAATTAAACTTTCGCCATCATCAGATAAGGAAGAGTTAAAGGCTGGGTATTTTTCCAATGCTTTAGCGACTGCTTTCATCACAAATACCAATGGCGTGATTTTTAGCCCAGACTTAATTTTACCATGATAAGCATTTTGCTCTTTACGGAAAGTCTCAACCTCAGTGATATCTGCCTCATCAAACTGAGTAATATGGGGAATAGTGACCCAATTACGGTGTAAGAAGGGGCCAGATATTTTCTGAATACGGCTTAAAGGTAATATTTCAATCTCACCAAATTTGGCGTGATCTACAGGTTTAACCGTAGCAATTTGCAATACATTGCCGCCGCCAGTTGCGTTGCCGCTGGCTGAGCGAGGTTTAGCCAATTCTGCTTTCACATAGGCTTGTACGTCTTCTTTGAGAATACGTTTTTTAGGACCTGTGCCTGCTACTTGGCTTAAGTCTACTCCAAATTCTCTAGCTATTCTGCGCACTGAAGGCGAAGCATGAGCTTTTGCGCCAGAAGTTGCGACAGGTGCATCTGCAACGGGAGCCGGTTTTTCTGCAGCTACAGGAGTCGCTTTTTCAGATTTCTCAGGCGGCTTTTCGGCAGCGGCTGGTGCCGCTTCAGGCGATTTGTCAGCGGTTTTACCAGCGGCAGTTTCAAGTTTAATCACAAGAGTGCCTTGCTTCACTTTATCGCCAGTAGAGATATACACTTCTTTGACTGTTCCAGCATGAGTAGATGGTACATCCATAGTGGCTTTATCTGTTTCTAATGTAATTAAACCGTCTTCTTGCTCAATCACATCACCAACAGATACCAATACATCAATAACATCCACTTCGCCGTCTTCGCCAATGTCCGGTACTGCTACATCAACTAGCTCACTTGCACCCGTTGTTTCTGGTTCAGCCTCGGGAGCCGATTCTGCTTTGCTAGCTTCGTCTGTTGCTGCAACTTCAGGAGCCGCGCTTTTTTCTTCAGGTTCTGCAGGTGTTTGTTCAGCAGGAGCGTCAGAGCCTGCTGTTTTTATTTCACCTATCACATCACCTTCTTTGATCTTGTCACCGACTTTGACCGACAAACTGGTCAATTCACCTGCGAAAGGGGCTGGAATGTCCATTGAGGCTTTATCGGTCTCAACAGTAACAATTCCTTCATCGGCTTCTAGTGTGTCGCCAACAGCGAAACAAATTTCAATGATTTCAACTTCTTCGCCGCCTACATCGGGGACTAGAATTTTTTGAATATCAGACATATGTAAGACTCCTTATCTAGTCACTATTAGGCGTAAAGTGGATTAAGTTTATCGATGTTGATGTCGAAGCGCTTAATGGCTTCGGTCACCACTTTTTTGTCAACTTCACCACGTTTGGCTAGTTCATACAAAGAGGCTACCACCACGTAAGCAGCGTTAACTTCAAAGTGTGTACGTAAGTTGGCGCGGCTATCACTGCGACCAAACCCGTCTGTGCCTAGGCAACGATAGTCAGTATCGATAAAGGCACGCACTTGATCAGAATAACCTTTCACATAGTCAGTGGCTGCAATAGCAGGGCCAGCGTCTTTAGTGATAACTGTTCCAATATAAGCGGTTTTTGCCTTAGCTTCAGGATTAAGCATGTTCCAACGTGCTATTCCTTGACCTTCGCGTGCTAATTCATTGAAAGAAGTCACTGAATACACATCAGAAGAGATTTTGTAGTCTTCACTTAAAATCTGCGCAGCTTTACGTACTTCATTTAAGATAGTACCCGAGCCCATTAATTGAACATTAGACTTGGCTTTAGCCTTACCTTTAGCTTCTACGCGTTCTAACTTGTAAATACCTTTGATGATTTGTTCGGCTACGTCTTTGCTTTCTGGCATAGCAGGATGTTGATAATTTTCGTTCATCAAGGTTAGGTAATAGAAAACATTTTCGTTTTCAGTGTACATACGGCGTAAGCCGTCTTGTACTATTACCGCTACTTCATATCCGTAAGTTGGATCGTAAGTGACACAATTAGGGATGAGGTTAGCTTGCACATGTGAATGACCATCTTGGTGTTGTAAACCTTCACCGTTAAGGGTAGTTCGACCAGCAGTTGCACCTAATAAGAAACCACGAGCTTGGCTATCGCCCGCTGCCCAGGCTAAATCGCCTACACGTTGGAAACCAAACATAGAGTAGTAGATATAAAAAGGAATAGTAGTGGCGTTACAAGTCGAATAAGAGGTACCAGCAGCAACCCAAGAAGCCATTGCCCCTAGTTCGTTGATACCTTCTTGTAATACCTGACCTTTTTTATCTTCACGATAATAAGCCACTTGGTCAGCATCTTGAGGAATGTATTTTTGACCTTCGTTAGCGTAAATACCCACTTGACGGAATAAACCTTCCATACCAAAAGTACGGGCTTCGTCAGGAATAATAGGCACTACACGTTTGCCCATTTTTTTGTCTTTCAATAAGACATTCAGCACCCGTACAAAGGTCATAGTAGAAGACACTTCGCGATCGCCAGAACCTTTCAAAATAGCATCAAAGGCTTTTAATTCAGGCATCTCAAGTTGTTCTTCAGCTTGCACGCGGCGTTGTGGTAATGAACCACCCAATGCTTCGCGGCGGGCTTTCATATACTTATATTCTTCACTGTCTTCAGCAAATTTATAATAAGGTAAATCAGCAATCGCTTCATCAGCAACAGGAATATTAAAACGGTCGCGGAATTTTTTAATGGAATCCACGTCCATTTTTTTCACATTGTGAGCAATGTTTAACGCTTCACCAGACGCACCTAAACCAAAACCTTTAATGGTTTTAGCTAAAATAACGGTTGGACGATCTTTAGTGTCCATGGCTTTTTGATAAGCTGCGAATACTTTAACGGGATCATGTCCACCACGGTTTAGACGAAAAATATCCTCATCAGACATATTGGCCACTAATGCAGCTGTCTCGGGATATTTGTTGAAAAAGTTTTCACGAGTGTACTTGCCACCCTTGGCTTTACAGTTTTGGTATTCACCGTCTACGGTTTCATTCATCAGTTGTAAAAGTTTACCTGACTTGTCACGGGCCAGTAGTGCATCCCAATAACTACCCCAGATAACTTTGACTACTTCCCAGCCTGCGCCACGGAAAGTACCTTCAAGCTCTTGGATGATTTTACCGTTACCACGTACCGGTCCGTCCAAACGTTGTAAGTTACAGTTGATCACGAAAGTTAAGTTGTCTAAACCTTCACGTGAAGCTAAACCAATAGCACCTAATGATTCAGGCTCGTCACACTCACCGTCACCTAAATAACAATAAACTTGCTGCTCTGAACAATCTTTAATGCCACGGTTAGTTAAATACTTTAAAAAGCGCGCAGTGTAGATAGCTTGCACTGGTCCTAAGCCCATAGACACTGTTGGGAACTGCCAATAATCTTTCATTAAATGAGGATGCGGGTAGGAAGGTATACCTTGACCATCACACTCTTGACGAAAGTTATTTAATTGTGTCTCTGATAAATTGCCTTCAAGGAAAGAACGGGCATAGATACCTGGAGAAATATGACCCTGATAAAAAATAAAGTCGCCATTATTTTTGTCGTTAGGTGCCTTAAAAAAGTGGTTGAAACCCACATCGTACAACATAGCAGATGAAGCAAAACTACCGATATGGCCACCAAGATCTAAGTCTTTCTTCGAAGCGCGCAACACTATCATCAAAGCATTCCAACGTATTGCAGCACGAATGCGTGCTTCAATTGTTTGGTCACCAGGCAAAGTTGGCTCTTGCACTACCGGAATGGTATTGATGTACGCAGTGGTTGCATCATAAGGTAAATGCGCTCCACTGCGACGAGCTTTGTCAATTAGAGCCTCTAAAAGAAAATGTGCGCGTTCAGCGCCTTCTTCTTCAAAAACAGTTTCTAGAGAGTCTAACCACTCTTGCGTTTCTTGTGGATCCACATCCGGATGCATCATATCAGCCATGGTGCTTTCCTTTTTTATAGTTTGTTAATGTAGGGACTTATCGTTATTCAAATATATCTAGTGGTAAACACTGATGTTGCTTGATATTTCAATAAGCTGTTATTCATTTCATCCTTGGAGATGCCTTAACATATCCAATGAAATAGTTAATTTACTTTAATTCACTTCTATCCTGCGCAACGCACGCTGCATACGCATGTCTTGTCGATTAATGTTCAGTAAAGTGTCTTCAATATAGGCCAAATGTTCATTGCTCGCTTTACGAGCTTGTTCTGGATCACCTGCTAAAATAGCTTGAACTATATTGCGCCTTTGGCGGTTTATATTTTGTTCAACATCAGTATGTTTGGCCAAAACTTCTAAATTACGTTGGATATTGTCTTGCAGCATAGACTGTAGACTGCGCATCACGTGCTGTAAAACCATGTTGTGGGCCGCATTGGCCATAGTCAGATAAAAGTTAACTAAAGCCATGGCTTCTTGGCTTTTATCCGCTGAATTTGAACCTACTGGTAATGCGTCTAATGCACTTTCTAACGCCTGATAATCTTCTGGTTGACCTCGAAGCGCTGCATAATAAGCAGCCATGCCTTCAAGAGCATGACGAAATTCAAGTAAGTCGAATTGCATCTCTGGTTTATCGGATAACAGTAATAACAAAGGATCGGTAATTAATTCGTTTAGACGGGGTTTAACAAAAGTACCTCCGCCTTGTTTGCGTTCCAACATGTTTTTGGCTTCGAGCTTTTGAATCGCTTCTCTAACTGAGGGTCTGGATACTGCAAATTGTTCCGCGAGTGCACGTTCTGATGGAAGTTTTTGTCCGGCCAACAATCTACCTTCTAGTATCATGGATTCTAATTGCTCCATAATATCGTCAGATAACTTTCTAGATTGCACTTGGCGCATTCAATCATTCCATAGTAGATAACAACAATAAATTTGAAAGTGGTAAATTGGTTATACCATTAAGCCGCAATAGCTTAGTAGACATTTGTCTTGGGGTAAATGTTAATTTTAAAAAAGACCAGTAGAATGAATAAGGTGATAAAAAAAACAATAAAAAACAATTAGATATAAGATGATAATTCTGGTCAGACCTTTTATGCTATTCCATTTAAAAGTGCCAAATGTGATTCAAAGTATCCTATCCTTTGGCTTTTCAACATAAAAAGCTTTCTACCACAGAAGGCACAGAGCGCTGCGTTACACAGAGGAAAGGAATGTTGAGATGAATTAATAGCGAGGATTTTTAGCTGTATTGTTTTCGGCAAAGCAGTCACTCATTTTGCCTTTATCTGTGCTGTGTGGTTCTTTATTCTTTGGCTTTTCAGCAGTTAAAAGCTTTCTACCACAGAGGCACAGAGCGCTGCGCTACACAGAGGAAAGGAATGTTAAGATTAAATATTAGACTGTCGTTTCGGCAAAAGCGTAATACTCATCTTCTGCTTTTATCTGTGCTTTATTTATGAAATTGTTAAAAGGTAGAGATAAATTAAGATGGACGGTTTTAGTTGATCCAACCAGATAAAGTTAAAAGTGCAATAATCACTAACAAAAACATCACATTTCTTTTAGCCAAACGTACTAAAGTGCAGGGTTCTTCGGTGCAATCATTTTCATCTGGTTCTATTTCTTCGGCTCGTTTAGAGACATCTAACAAAAGTGTTTTAGCTTCAACGGCAGGGTCGGGTAAGTAGCCTAACCAAGTAGGGAAAGCACGAGAAAAATGCCCTACCAATAAAAAGCCTAAGGCCGTTATACGTACAGGTATCCAATCAATAATGTTGAGTAAACGTTTTACCTGCTTGGCAATTTGCTCGTTATCAGCGGATAATTTTGAGTCCAATTCTCGAACCAAAACATATAAAATCGCTCCAGAAGCTCCGCAGGCAGCGAACCATAAAATAACGGCTGTATAGTGACGGTAGTTTTGCCAAACTAGGTTTAGACCAAAAGAAATAGTGCCTTTATCATCGCCACTTATTTGATCCTCATACATGCTACAGGCCTGTAAATCACCTCTGTTAGCTGCTTGTAAAAAAACATTTATAGGTAGCACGGATTGTTGGGCAACCCACACAAACCATCAAAATTGTAGTGCTAATGACTAACTCTAATAATCCACCGGAAAATTTTTGTACAACTAAATACACAATAATTACAGGTACAAAGATAACCAGTGCCAAAATCCAAGATTTAGACGACGAATTAAACCAACCTCTAGGCTCTATAAATTGTAGGTACTTATCAGTATAAAACCCTGCTTGCCAATATTGGGATTTAGTGGTGACGCGTTCAACTAGCAGTACCAGCAACAAGCTGATTAATGTCATGATGTTATCTCTTGTTTTATCATTTTTCGAAAAAGTGGCCAGTCAAAGGCAATGCCTGGGTCGGTTTTTCTGCCTGGTGCAATATCATTATGACCAACAATACGTCCTAGAGTAATCGCAGGATACTCTTGTATCAATTGTTTAGTTAATAAACTTAGACTTTGATATTGATCTTGGGTGTAGGGAATGTGATCTGCACCTTCAAGCTCGATTCCAATAGAATAATCATTACATTTATTCATCCCCTGAAAACTGGATGCTCCGGCGTGCCACGCCCTTTTATCAAAAGGCACAAATTGCAGAATATGCCCATCACGTTTAATTAAGCAATGGGCAGACACGCGCATTTGATAAATACTGGCGAAGTAGGGGTGTAACTTAGGATCTAAACAGCCGCTGAAAAAGTACTTAATATAATCGCCACCAAATTCGTTTGGTGGTAACGAAATATTGTGCACCACCAAAAGTGATATTGGGGTTTGCTCTGGGCGTTCGTCCCAGTGAGAGGTAGAACAATATTCAGCTTGTGTTAAAATCGCGTTCTTAATCAAGGTTTTAGCAGCTTGAAATGGCTTTATTTTGTTATCATATCAAAGTGGATCAGTGAACGCTGACAAATTTTAGAGAGTAAATTAAGCAATGCAGCAGAAAAAAATGGGTAAAGGCATGTTAATTGTTGCATGGATCATTGGTTTGGGCTTATTAACGCTGTTGTTTGATGATCAACTTGCCAAGCAATTTAACCCCAATGCCGAGCCTATATCGTCATCTAGTCAAGGTGTGCAAGAGGTGCGGCTTAAACAAAATCGCGCTGGGCATTACGTCAGTAGTGGCCTTATTAATGGCCAACCTGTGGTGTTTTTATTAGATACTGGCGCGACTCATGTATCAGTACCTATGCATTTGGCAGAGCAACTTAATTTGCAAAAAGGCAGTTCGTCATGGGTGCAAACCGCAAATGGACGAGTTCAGGTGGCTCAGACAAATATACAACAATTATCTATTGGTGATATTCGCTTAGATAATGTCAGAGCCAATTTAAACCCTGGTTTTAAAGATAATGAAATATTGCTGGGTATGAGCGCATTAAAACAATTAGAATTCACCCAAAGAGGCGAATGGTTGATTTTACGAAACTTATAAATAGCCGAAAAGCCAAAGAAAAAGATTTTGAACCACAGGGACACAGAGAGCACAGAGAAAAGCAAAGAAGTAAGTAGCGGCTTCGCCGAAAAGACAAAGTCAAAAATTTAATTAGCTTATCTTAACATTCTTTTCCTCTGTGTAGCGCAGCGCTCTGTGCCTCTGTGGTGGAAAGCTTTTTATGTTGAAAAGCCAAAGAAAAAGATTTTGAACCACAGAGAGCACAGAGAGCACAGAGAAAAGCAAAGAATAAGTGGCGGCTTCGCCGAAAAGACAAAGTCAAAAATACTAATTAGCTTATCTTAACATTCTTTTCCTCTGTGCAGCGCAGCGCTCTGTGCCTCTGTGGTAGAAAGCTTTAAAATGGAATCGTATTATTCCCCATAATGACAAGAGAAATTATGCAAGATATTGATATTAAAGCAGCGGTTGCAATCGCATTATCAGAAGATTTAAACGGACTAGATGCAGACATTGGCGACATTACTGCAAACTTGATCCCCACCACGCAACAGATAGTCGCCGATATTATTACTCGTGAAGACTGTGTGTTAGCGGGAGCGGCTTGGGTCACAGAAACCTTTGCCCAGCTCAACAAAGACATTCAGTTGCACTGGTATGTCCAAGACGGTGAGCAACTACAAGTCGACCAGCCAATAGTGAGGATCTCGGGTAACGCTAGGCACATCTTAACGGGAGAGCGCACCGCGTTAAACTTCTTACAAACGCTTTCAGGCACAGCCACAATAGTCGCCAAATGTGTGAAAGAGTTAGCAGGTACCAACACTCAGTTATTAGATACCCGTAAAACATTGCCCGGAATGCGCCGCGCACAAAAATATGCAGTGACCTGTGGTGGTGGTACAAATCATCGTATGGGCCTATTTGATGCTTACCTTATAAAAGAAAACCATATTCTTGCCTGTGGTTCGATACAGGCAGCGGTTACTAAAGCAAGAGAGCAGCACGCCGAATTAGCAGTGGAAGTTGAAGTTGAAAATATTGCAGAATTACATCAAGCAATTGCGGCTAAAGCCGATATTGTAATGCTAGACAATTTTAGTTTGGCTATGCTTAAACAGGCGGTCATTGTCAACAAAGCACAGTGCAAACTAGAAGTGTCGGGTAATATTACTATCGAAAGATTAAAGACTTTATCTGCTTTAGGGGTAGACTTTATTTCCTCAGGCGCGCTTACTAAGCATGTTCAAGCGATAGACTTGTCTTTAAGAGTAATAGAAACTAGTGCTTCGAAGCATTGATCGCATTGCTTGTGATAGAGAGCTTGGGAAAAGAATGATAGGTGTATATTGAATGACAATTTTGATGGTTAAGACTTAGGTATGCATCTGAATACTTGTCAGATAGCTAACTCGTTCTATACTGAACAGGAATTCAAAAACAACGCCTTAAACTGGCAACCAAGTAGCAAAATTTTAAACTTAAATTTACACAATATGTGTTGGAGATAAAACCATGAACATGACTCAAATGAACAATGTAAAAAAACAAGGCGGCTTCACTTTAATCGAATTGATGATTGTTGTGGCTATTATAGGTATTTTGGCTGCGATTGCTTTGCCAGCTTATCAAACATATACTGAGAAAGCGAGATTCACTGAAATAACTAACGCTTCTGCACCTGCCAAAACCGCCGTAGAAATCTGTTTACAGATGGGTACTGCGCTTGCAGATTGTAATGCAACTACAGTAGCTGATCCAACTAGTATTCCTGCTGATGTTGCTGCGGCGAATGGTATCCCAGGCATAAGCGTAGCTGCTGGTGTCATCACAGTTGTTAAGCCTCTGGACTCTACTATCAATGGTGCAAATGCAGCCTCTTATGAATTGACTCCTACTGTTGCTGCAAATGGTGGTATTACTTGGGCTGCCGTTTGTGTCCCGACTGAAATGTGTTAATTAGTATTATTAAATAGTAAATGTAATAAAGTAAGATCAAAAGCCCAGCTAAGTCTGGGCTTTTTTGATTTTGTAATTAATCAAGTAAGGTAAATTATGGCTACTGCACCCACAATATTTGTCTACAACGGCTCAAATAGGCGAGGCCAGATAGTAAAGGGCGAAATTTCCGCCATGTCTATTGTCGAAGCTAAAAATCAACTTCGTAGACAGGGTATTTCTGCTAAAAAGGTTAAAAAGCTTGCCAAACCTTTATTTGGGAGTGGCGATAAAATTAAGCCTCTTGATATTGCTATATTATCTAGGCAAATCGCCACTATGCTCAGTGCTGGTGTTACCTTAATTCAAACGATAGAAATGATTGCTTCTGGTCACGCCAATAAAAAAATGCGCACCTTGTTAGGTGAAATAGGCGCCAGTGTTAGCGCAGGTAACCCACTTTCAGAAACGTTGCGTAAACATCCTGATTATTTTGACGATTTATATTGTGATTTAGTCGAAACCGGCGAACAGTCGGGAGCCTTAGAAACTATCTATGATCGTATTGCTATCTACAAAGAAAAATCCGAAGCCCTTAAATCCAAAATCAAAAAGGCCATGTTTTATCCCATAGCGGTAATAGTAGTAGCTTTTATTGTGACTACAATTCTATTAATTTTTGTGGTGCCGCAGTTTGAAGAAATATTTTCTAGTTTTGGTGCAGAACTGCCTGCCTTTACTCAGTTTGTTTTGGGTATATCTCGAGGTATGCAGGATTATGGATTAATTATTGCCGGAGTAGTATTTGCTGCTGGGACTTTATTTGCCAGAGCCCATAAAAAGTCTTTAAAACTCAGAGATTCTGTTGATAAAAAAACCTTAAAGATTCCTGTGATTGGTGAAATTCTTAAAAAGGCTTCAGTGGCTAGGTTTACTCGTACCTTGGCTACTACTTTTGCAGCTGGGGTGCCTCTTATGGGCGCCTTAGACTCTGCCGCGGGAGCTGCAGGTAATTCAGTATTTCGTGATGCTATCTTATTTGTTAAAAAAGAAGTTTCAGGTGGTATTCCCATGAATGTGGGTATGCGAAGTACTGGTGTGTTTCCTGAAATGGTAGTGCAGATGATTGCCATAGGTGAAGAAGCTGGCGCGGTTGATGAGATGCTCAGTAAAGTCGCCACTATCTACGAGGCAGAAGTTGACGATATGGTAGATGGCCTAACAAGTTTGTTAGAGCCGATGATCATGGCTGTATTAGGCGTAGTTATTGGTGGTTTGATTGTTGCCATGTACTTGCCGATATTTGATATGGGTAATGTGGTGTAGTGCAGCATCGAGCTATTAGCGACGAGCAAAAATCGAAAAAGAGTGATTGAGCCTAGCAGTATTTTTGTTTTTAATTTTTATAAGCTCGAAGCTCGAAGCTCGAAGCTCGTGACTCATTCGAGGCTTTCTGGCAAGCTACTGTCATTAGACATTTTTTAGTAATCTTTTATAAGCGACTTTATGCAAGCATCTTTTCAGTTAATGGCTGACTCACCGGCTTTTTTTATGGGTTTTGTGTTTATCGTCAGTTTGATGGTAGGCAGTTTTCTGAATGTGGTTATCTATCGTTTACCGGTTATGATGGAACGCTCGTGGAAAGCTGAAATAGCTGAGTATACGGCTTCACAAAATGCAGATGCTCCTAATGCAACTAGTCCTTGTGAACCTCCATTTAACTTAGTTAAACCTGATTCTACTTGCCCTAAATGCCAACATAAAATTAGAGCATGGGAAAATATCCCTGTCTTGAGTTGGCTGGCGTTAAGAGGTAAATGTAGCCAATGTAAAAACCCCATTGCTATTCGTTATCCTTTGGTTGAATTGGGTACGGGCCTGTTATCGACTTTAGTGGCATGGCATTTTGGTTTTGGTTTAGCAGGCTTTGCTGCAGTGGTCGCCACTTGGTTGTTGATTGCTATGACTTTTATCGACTTAGATACCATGTTATTACCCGATCAATTAACCTTATCCTTGTTATGGTTAGGCTTGTTGCTGAGTATCGAAGGTCCTTTTGTGTCTAGCCAAGATGCCTTGATTGGCGCTGCGGTTGGTTATTTGAGTTTATGGAGCTTGTATTGGGCATTTAAATTACTGACTGGCAAGGAAGGCATGGGATATGGCGACTTTAAACTACTTGCAGCCATAGGTGCTTGGGTAGGTTGGCAACATTTGCCCGTGGTAGTATTGCTGTCTTCATTTGTTGGTGCGATTGTAGGCGTGACTTTACTCACAGTACAAGGCAAAGACAAAAGCCAACCCATCCCCTTTGGTCCTTATCTAGCTGCAGCTGGTTTTTTAACCTTATTGTATGGTGATTGGATTGTTACCCAATATTGGCAGTGGATGTTGCCCTAAGCATTTAAAAGCTTGCTACCACAGAGAACTCAGAGCGCTGGGCTGCACAGAGGAAAAAAATGTTAAGAACAATTAATTGCAAGAATTTATGGCTTTGTTTTTTTCGGCCAAGCCGCCATTCGCCTTTGCTTTTCTCC
>NZ_BAEO01000006.1 GCF_000314995.1 Paraglaciecola arctica BSs20135
TTTTGATTTCTACTTAATTAATTTACTTTTTTTGTAAAATTTACATGGGATTGTTGACTAATGACAAAAAGAAAGCGTTTGTACTTATGCCATTTTCTAATGAATTGACTGACGTCTATAAGCACTTGATTTGTGAAGGTTTGAATGATTATTATGAAGTCTCTAGAGCTGACGATATAAAGAGTCAGAACAACATTCTAAAAGATATTGTAGTTGCGATATCCACCAGTGATTTAATAGTTGCAGATCTAACGGATTCTAATCCTAATGTTTATTATGAGTTAGGAATCGCTCATGCATTGCAAAAAGACGTTGTCTTACTTATTCAAGATATTGAAGAATTGCCTTTTGATTTACGCTCATATCGAGTTATTCCATATTCTTTACATTTTGCAAAAATGAATAATGCAAAAAAAGAATTATTAGAAATTGCAAAAGGAGCTTTCAAAGATTCCATACCATTTGGGAATCCAGTAAAAGATTTCTCGTTTCAGGTTTCGAAATCTACTACCGTTTCAATTAGTGAGGCTTTAAATATTGATTCTGACATTGAATCATATGGTCTATGGGATCATCAAATTGAAATGGAAGAAAAGTTTAAAACCCTAATGGAAATATTGGATAACGTTTCTGAAATATTATTAGGAGAGGTTGTACCAGAGATTTCAGAAACTACCAAATTGATCTTAAGCAGCGCTGATTTACCAACTAAAGATAGAAGAAACTTTATAGTTAAATTGGCAAAATGCTTAGATAAATTTTCTTTTGAGCTTTCAAAAGATAATGAGCGTTATAGAACTGTAATAAATGACTTAGGCACTAACATTGAGTTCGTGCTTGTTAATGGTACTTCAAGAACTTTAGAACCAAAAAAAGAAATAACTAAATTTATTTCTGAAATTGATGCTGTAGAGAAAGGTGCTAGCGAAGGGAGAAAGGGTTTTTCATCATTTTTACAATCAATAAAAGATGTTCCCAATATGACTAGTGCCTTGACTAGTGCAAATCGTAATATGCAAAAAGAGGTTGAAAGTTTTATTGATAATATCGACCAAACTATATCAATGTCTGTTAGAGCTAGAACAATAGGCCGAGATCTTCTTTCTAAAATTACTGCTTAAAATCTAGTAAAATAATACTTATTTAATCAATTATTGGCACCCACCATGTTTTTTTCTTCCCTAACATACATTGTAGGAATTCCATGATGTGTTCGATTATATGGGGAATCTGGTGTGTGATTATCCAAGTCTTGGACTGGAACGATCCAGTTCAATCGCGCTACAGGTCTTTGGCCATAAATCATCGTCATATGATTCAGGCAAGCCATCTGGGACTTCTTCTATCATATTTTTAACTCTGGCTTTGGTACGTTGCTTTTTACGCCAATCTAAAACCAGTATTTCCTGCATTTTTTCAGTTACCTCTTTGGCTATTTCTTTAACTTGATTTCGTTCTTTTATTTGATAAATTTACTCATGGCTGGCCTTTTTACAGCCAAGTTTTGGCAGTATTGAGTCAACTGAATTCCCCCTAAATCCTAAAGTCGATATTACGGAAGACGACAAGTCATACAATATATCTGCTGAACTACCGGGCTTGGATCTTGAAAATATTAGCTTAGATTTATCTGATGGTGTTTTGACGCTAAGCGGTGAGAAAAAAACTGAAAAAGAAGAGGATAAAGAAGAGGATAAAGAAGGTAATTATCATCTAAAAGAGCGCAGTTATGGCTTTTTAAAACGCTGTTTTTCACTGCCTCCTAGCGTCGAAGAAGACAAAATTAAGGCTTATTTTAAAAAAAGGGGTATTGAGTGTTTCTATGCCAAAATCTGAGGAAGCTCAGAAACTTCAACGGAAAATATCAATAAGAGAGTAACAGATATTATGCAGTTTACTTTGTTGCGAAAAACTAAAAGCGCCCATACCAATGGCGCTTTTTTTGGCTGTATACCCCTGCCCCTATAGCTGCTTTAAACCATCAGTTCTTAAAGAAATACAATATTGTGAATCTCCACAACTATCTAAGTGTAATTACCAATATCGGATAATTATCAGGTCTTTTATAATTTAGTAATTATGGACCCAACTGAAGGCATGTTTGACTCAGTCACATGTGTTACTTGTTAATCTTAAAGTTAAATTCAAAGTAAAATTTGTGGCGTACCTCGGAGCAACGTATAAATATTAAAGCAATTGGTGTTAATACAAAATCTATGGAGATCAGTAGGTAAACGAAAAAAATAGAGTTGATACACACTATAATTGCGCAGAAGGAAATTTTGATTGTTTTGCTAAGGCTTACGATTACCAAAGTGATCAAATAGACGGCCTTTGGCGCAGTGATTTCCTGAGTCAAAGTAATAAAAGGATCCATTAAACGCTCCAAAATCCAACTAGCTCCAAATATTCGCACTTTAGTTTCGCTAGCATTTTATGAGCATAAGCGCCCTAACCTGCTATTGGCTGACCAGCAACGCTTTATGACATTACTATTAGTAGCTAACACATCCTCAAGACAAAATAGGCAATTAGAATAAATGACGAATTTACCCTTAAAAACATATGGTTACCTTGTTTTGTTGTTGGTTTTACTGTGTTCTTGCGCATCGCCTATACGAAATATGAGTCATCAAGAACTGTTAGATAGTAAAGATGATTTTGTCGCTCGGTATCAAGACGATTTGGTGCTTATTTCTACAAAAAGTGCAGCGCGGCTTCGCCAAGAATATGTCAATTCCACTGCTGATAAAGAACAAAGTTACGATATTTTGGTTTTATCTGGTGGCGGTGAAATGGGCGCTTTTGGTGCTGGTTTTTTACATGGTTGGGGAAAAGTAGAACAAGGGGAATACCAGCGCCCCGATTTTGATAGTGTTACAGGGATCAGTACCGGTGCGCTTATTGCGCCATTTGCGTTTGTGGGATCTAAAAAGGCATACAACGACATTGTCGATATATATCAACAACCTAACAAAAATATGGTGATTAAACGCATGTTTTTAGCGTTTTTGGCTGGAAATGATCCCTATTACGATGCAACAAAATTACACCAAACTATTCGCGATAGTATTACTGCAAATTATGTAAAAGAAATCGCCGAAAACGCCAAACAGAATAAGCTACTCATAGTTGGCGCAACCAATTTAGATTTTGGTGTAATGCGTGCTTGGGATCTTGGCTCACTCGCAATCAACTACTCTGAAAATAAAGCGAAAGATGCAATTACAACTCGACTCATAGCATCGTCTGCTATACCAGGTGCTTTCCCGCCAGTTAATATTAATAAATATCTCTATGTTGATGGTGCGGCATCAATGCAGATGCTTAGCGGGATTGATGATATTTCGTGGTTATATAATGAGGATACTCCTTTTCCTTACATACAAGGCAACAAACCGGTAAAAATCAGGATATGGGTCATTATTAACAATAAACTTGTTATGGATCCTGAGATCACAAAACTTACTTGGTCTGAAATTACAAAAAGAAGTATTGTTTCACTGATGCACAGCTCAATTTTACAAACCATTCAAGGTGTTGATTTATTTGCACGTATGGCAAACACCCGCAAAGATTTAGATGTCCAAATGCACTTTGTGGCCATACCTCAAAATTTTAACATACCGATTACTGAAAATTTATTTGATCCCGATACCATGCACAGTTTAATTGAATTAGGCAAAAAGATGGGCGCAAACCCCAACAGTTGGCAGAAAAAAACGCCTCGTCCGGGCGCTTCTATCATTGATGTAAAAAATGCTCTTGATTAGTAACATCGGCCTTTTATAACGTTGAAGATACTTGGTCATTAGCCAAAAAATAAAGTTTTCAAGTACTCTGTTAATCAGGTATTTATCGACTCTTAGTGATCGTACTAACTGCTAAAATATATATCCATTTCCTTATAAATTAGAATTTTTCACGTTTCATAGGTCCTCTATTTAATAAGTGAAAAAATCTATTTTTCAGTCGCTATGCTTTTACGAAACAACGCCAAACTGGCAATAAAGAAAACCGATCCTAGACCCGTGATAGCCAGAAGTTGTGGCCAGACAATACTAATATCTGCTCCCCGAAAAACAACTGCCTGAGCAAAAGCCATATAATGGCGAGAAGGTAAAAACCAGGTTACCGGCTGAATTATCTCAGGTTGACTTTCGATGGGTGTTAAACCGCCAGAAAGCAGCATCATTGGTATGATCACCATCATCAGTAGTAGTGCAAATTGCGCCATAGTACGGGCGATAGTTCCAAGAAAAATTCCGATTGCTGCGGCAGTGAATAGATAAATAGTCGTGCCGCTGAGCAACAACAGTCTAGAACCTGTTATCGGAACATCGAGAAGGCTTTCAACAACAAACCACATGGATATAGAGAACGCCACAAGAATGATTAAGCCATTTGCCCATACTTTGGACAGAGCAATCTGAAACGATGTCAGTGGCATTACTAACAAGTGTTCAATTGTGCCGTGTTCCCGCTCTCGTAATAACGCCGCACCAGTTAGTATTATAGTTAGCATAGTGATCTGATTGAGCAGCGCATTAATCGCACCAAACCACATACCTGTCCCGTTAGGATTAAAAGCCCGCCTCACAACTAGTGTTACTGGATATGATGCTGTGGCATCTGAGCGATTTACAAAGTGATTTACTTCTTTGTTAACTATGCTTTGAATGTAGCTGTTACCAAGACTTGCCTGAGTGACCGCAGTCGCGTCGATATCAATTTGCAGACTAGGCTGGCGGCTCTGGCGCACGTCCTGTTCAAATTTTGGTGGAATGGTAATCACGAACATAAAACGATCTTGATCCATAGCGTCGTCAACTTCAGCAGCTGAAATCAGTTCAGGCTCTTTAAAATATGGAGGATAAAGTGCGTTTGCGATAGACCGTGAAAGTGCTGAGTGATCTTCATCGACTATAGCAATTGAAGCATTATTGACTGATTCACTAATGGCAGTGGCTTGTAAAAACACATCAACGCTAAACGAATAAACGATCAAGCCTACAACAAATAAATCGCTAAGAACGGTGCGCAGTTCCTTAGTTCCAAGCCAGAAGATGTTAATCCAAGTTTTCATTGGTTACGCCTCCTGTTTCTTTAAAAACATCGCGGCAAAAATCACAAAACATGGCCCAAATATCGCCAGAACAACTAAGTCTTGGGTTAAATCAGTAAAGCTTAACCCTTTAGTAAAAGCAGCAACACTAAGGTGCATGTAATAGGTTGCAGGCCAAACCGAACCGATAAAGTGCCCTGCCCCTTCTAATGTTGAAGTGGGTTGAATGATCCCTGAAAATTGTACCGATGGCATTACCGATAAAACTGCAGTGGCAAAAATAGCGGCAACCTGAGATTTTGTGATTGACGACACCAGCAGTCCAAAAGCGGTAGAGGCACAAACGTAAAAGAAAGCACCCAGACTTAGGCCTAGTAAACTACCCTTTAACGGCACCTGTAATAAAAATACTACCATCAGTGTCAGAATGACAAAATTAGCCATACCGATGCCAATATAGGGGATTTGTTTTCCAATTAAGAACTCTAAGCGATTGGTTGGGGTAACGTAGAAATTGGTGATGGTGCCTATTTCTTTTTCTCGTGAAATGCTCACTGCCATCAGGATCGCCGGAAACAATAACAGCAGCATAGCCGGAGTCTTAGGACCTATAGAATTGATAGTTTCAAAGGATGGGTTATAGCGATAACGTGATACCAAGTTCACCTTATATGTTGCACTTGCATCTATACCTAAGGAAGTTGCCATATGCGTGAGATACTGCACGTGGGCTCCCATTACGTAACCTTCAATGGTACTCGCCCGGGTAGTATTAGCACCGTCTATCCATGCAGAAATACTAGGGGTTTGCCCTTTTTTCAAGTCCCTACCAAAGCCCGGCGGGATCTCTATGGCTAAAGTTATATTGTTCGATTTAAGTCGCCGCTCAAGTTCATCCGTACTATGTAGTTCAGCTTGTTCGATAAAATAACGTGAACCTTGAAAATTACTCACGTACTGACGGCTTTGTGGTGTTTGGTCCATGTCAAGAACGGCAAAAGTCAGGTCTTCTACATCCAGTGATATGCCATAAGCGATCACAATCAACAATATTGCACTGCCGAGAAAAGCAAACGCCAAACGTACTGGATCACGTATAACTTGTATTGTTTCAAGATAGCTATATGCAAGCAGTCTATTGAGACTAAAACCTCTCAGTTTGACGTCTTTTGTTTTATCCTTTAAGCCTCCTGAGCTATCAGTTTCAGTCACTAATGGTTTATCTAACTGTATTTCAGGAGTGTCCACCTCACCGATTGCATCTTCGAGATAGCTGATAAATGCTTCTTCTAACGAAGCTGCTCCTTTCGCCTCAACTAAATGTTGAGGTTCATCGTAAATAAGTACTTTGCCGGCATGCATTAAAGAAATACGGTCGCAACGTAATGCCTCGTTCATGAAGTGGGTTGAAATAAAGATTGTTACCTTGTCTCGACGGGATAACTCAACCAGCAGCCCCCAAAACTCATCCCTAGCTATTGGATCGACGCCTGAAGTGGGCTCATCAAGGATCAAAATTTCTGGCTCATGAATAACAGCAACCGCAAGAGAAAGCCGTTGACGCATGCCTAGTGGCAAGGATGATGCGTGTGATTCCATGTAGTTGTGTAGACCAAAACGCTTAACCAGGGCTTCGATGCGCTCAGTTGTTTTTGATGCAGTTAAATGAAACAACCTAGCATGTAGCATAAGGTTCTGCTTCACTGTTAACTCACCATAAAGGGAAAAACCTTGCGACATAAAACCAACACGTTTACGTGTTTCTAAATCGCTGGCGTCCACAGGTTTACCGAAAAGGAAGGCTTCACCCTCGGATACGGGCAAAAGGCCGGTTAACATCTTCATGGTGGTTGTTTTTCCACAACCATTTGAGCCGAGAAACCCAAAAATCTCCCCTGCTTGGATTTCAAAGCTTACATCGTTGACAGCAGTGAAATCGCCGAAACGTCGGGTTAACCCTTTGGCAATAATAGCTGGCGCACCTTCAGTTTTTTCGTATGGAGGTATAATCAGTTCTGAATTGTTAGCGGTTTTTTCTTTGGGTAATAAACGTATAAACGCTGCTTCCAGATTTTCAGAGTCGGTTCTGGTTTTAAGTTCTTGCGGGGTACCAGTATCTAAAACATGACCATCATCCATAGCAACTAGCCAGTCAAAACCTTCAGCCTCATCCATATAAGCTGTGGATACAATGACACTCATAGAAGTACGCTCGTTACGAATGGTCGCAATCAACTCCCAAAACTGCCGTCTTGATAGCGGATCGACCCCAGTTGTAGGCTCATCCAGAATAAGTAAGTCGGGATCATGAATAAGCGAACAGCACAGTCCTAATTTTTGTTTCATGCCTCCTGATAACTTGCCAGCAGGTCTCGAAAGAAAGGTATAAAGACCTGTTGCTTGGGTTAGTCTAGCTATACGCGTTTTACGCTCTGTATGGCTTAGACCAAACAGCTTTCCAAAAAAATCGAGATTTTCTTTAACACTGAGTTCGCTGTATAGGTTTTTGCCAAGTCCCTGAGGCATATAAGCAATACGTGGCCCTATGCTGTTACGGTGGTTGGTCAATGCCATATCACCACCGAGCACTTCAAGGTTGCCTTGTTGTAGTTTCCGGGCTCCTGAAATAAGTCCCAGCAGTGTAGATTTACCCACACCATCAGGTCCAAGCAACCCCACCATCAGACCCGCTGGAATATCCAGCGTGATATTGTCCAGTGCAAGGGTCTTTTTATAGTTATGCGTAACGCCCTGAACGCGAGCAATAGGGTGTTGTTCTGCCATATGTCGGACCTTATTTAATACAATACATTTTAGTTGTTACTGACATTGGGCTAATTGGCATCTGGTGGTAAGTTTTGCAAAAAGTCTGGCCAGGGAGAAGCTGGTTCTGACCCTTGTGTTGAGCGGCGAATATAAGCGACACCACGCACCCCAGTTTTTACTTGTTCAATATGATCCAGCACAAGCTTTTGGGGAATGCGAACTTTAACGCGGAACATCAGCTTATCTCGTTCACTTTGGGTTTCTACTTGTTTGGGCGTGAACTGGGATTCTGGAGAAACAAAGCTGACTACAGCAGGGATAGTAAAGTCTATAATATCGAGTTTGATACGCGCTTCAGCGCCAATAGCGACGCGATGTGCTTGAGATGAAGGTAGAAACACTTCCATGTAAACTTCTCCAAGATCGAGTAATGTTAATACTTTACCGCCATTTCCAACTACTTCACTAGGTTGTCCCAATCTATAAAGTACTCGGCCCATTATTGGTGCTTTTAAAGTTGAATCGTCAATGATTGTCTGTATTTGCTTGACTGCAGCATGGGCAACTTGAACGGATTCCTGTTGTGTGTTCAGATGGGCTTTTGCAGCTGCAACGGTAGCTACAGCTGTATTGTGAGCACTTTGTCGTTGATCGGCGACTCGTTGCGCCATTGCGCCTGTTTTAACAAGTGGTAAAGCTCGTTGCAGTTCTTGCTCAGCTAACTTTAATACACTTTGTTGTTGCTCCAATAGTGCCCTTCCTTCGTAAACAATTGCTTGAGTCTGAGCTAGCTGGGCTTGGCTTTTGGCCAGTTCAGTTTGGAGTTCGTCAGTATCCATCTGGGCAAGTATTTGTCCTGTCTCGACTAGATCTCCCTCTTGGGCTAATACTGCTTTTATGCGGCCCGCATATTTAGTCGTTACGTCAACCTGATCAGCTTCGATTCTGCCATTACCGTAAACAATATCTGTAGGGATAGACTCTTGTTGATTTTGCCACCACTGCCAGCCGATCGCCCCTGCTGCCAAGATAATCACGGATATGACTATCAACTTGATCGTTGTTTTATTCATGCTTGGTTCCCATAATAATGACTGTTTAAATGTTTCATAAGTAATAGCTTCAAAGGAGTTCTGGCTCTAGTGGTGTCCAACCACCGCCCAGCGCTTTAAAAAGCCTGATTACGTTAGCAGTAACTTGTCCATCACTAGAGGCCAACTGGTCTTGTAAATTAAGCAGACTGCGTTGAGAGTCCAGCACCCTTATAAAATCTGTCTCGCCAGCCTTATATTGATCCTCGGCAATTGTTAGTGCTCTACGAGCCGACTGTTCACCGTCAATTAACGCTTGGCGGCGAACCATTTCTTGACCATAGGCAATGATGCTGTTTTCAACGTCCTGCAAAGCACGTAACACTGCGGCTCGATAAGCAATAAACGCTTGTTCTTGCTGTGTGTTAGAAATAGCAATATTGTTTTGTATGCGTCCGCTATCAAATAGATTCCATTGCAACGAGGGTCCAATGCCGAATATGCGACTGGCTGACGTTAAAAAATCCCCAGAGCTAAGAGATTCAAGACCCACAGAGCCATATAAGGTAAAGCTAGGATAAAGATCCGCTGTCGCCACTCCAATTTTTGCTGTCGCGGCGGCTAATATACGCTCAGCTCTGCGTATATCTGGTCGGCGGCGTAACACCTCAGCGGGAACACCGACTGCAACTTGAGCTGGTGCGAGAGGAATAGCGTGGTGTTCAACGAGCTCATCATTCAAAGCGCCTGGCGGTAGCCCTAATAGTACCGCAAGGCGATTTTTAGCTTGGGCTAAGGCAATCTCTAATAAAGGTATGCCTGAACGTGTGGTTTCTAGATTGGCTAGGGCTTGTTCAAGATCCAACCTAGAAGTCTCCCCCACTTCAACGCTGGAACGCACCAACTCCACTATATTGGCTTGTGAATCTCTACTTTCCTGAGCTACTGATAACCGGGATTGTTGGGTACATACTTCTAAATAATTTAAGGCAACTTCGGCCAACAAGGTGACTAGAACGTCACGATAATTTTCTTCGCTTGCTTCTAAATTAGCTTGCGCGCCTTCTATTTGACGCTGAGTTCGGCCAAATAAATCGATTTCCCAACCAGCATCGAATCCCCCATTGTAGATAGTGCTTGTGGCGCCTGCGTAACTTGTGCCTTTATAAAAACCATTTTCACTCACGCGGTTGCGAGTTACGGAACCACTAGCATTTACAGTTGGAAATCGATTTGCATCACTGATGCCTCGCCGTGCACGGGCTTCACGCACCTTTGCCTCGGCATCTTGTAGACTAAGACTACCTGTTATAGCGCGGTCAATCAGACTAGTTAATAGTGGGTCTTTAAGTGTTGTCCACCATTGATTTAATGCCTCTGGATCTAATGGATTTGAGTTTATCTGGCTACCTATATCACCGTTCCACTGAATAGGAGGGGTAAGCTGAGGCGCAACATAATCTGGTCCCACTGCGCTACAGCCAACATTTAATAAGCTACTAAGCACTACAATAAGTGGCCCATTAAGGCGCAGTAAACGAACAACATTTATATTGTGAATTGGAAAAGCTGGAAAAATTTGAAAAAAAGTTAAGGGCATTGATTATCACTCCGGTCATGAATCAATTGTACTGGATGCATTGGTAAGCTGATATTAGGGTTGCCCGCCAAACAGTTGTGGCTACCCCTTAGTATTATTTATCCCTAATTCAGGTTACATAGATTAAATTTGATATAAGCTGTTACCCCCCACTTTTTATGTAAATAAGCGCTATTAACAGCATATTAAAAATTCGAATGTTGAGTGTGAACACAATGGAGTTAATCGTTATTCTAGAGAGTAACCTTTGGGTTATTTATTGATGGGATACATTGACACAGGAATAGTAAAAGGTGCCAAAAAGCCATATTCAACATAAAGCTAATGTATACATGACTTTCTTGGTTTTATTGGAAAGCGATAACCCAATGCATCTAAAGGGTTATTGCTAGGCTAAATTCCACTGTCTCAGTACCGGGGTTGGATTTATAAATACTAGAATTGGATAAGTGCGCCAAACCAATGCCTAATCGAACACTGTCACTAATTCGATAACTAAACTCAAATCCTGAACGAAATTCAACACTACCGCCAAGTTTGATGCCATTACCAGAATCAAATAGACCAACAGCGAAGGTAGGATTGAATAACCACTCATCATTAAGAACAAAAAAGTAACGAACCCCCATGTAAACATATTGATCGTGTTCACGGGTAATGCTGTAACCAACAATAGGTCTAAGTCTTTTCCAAAAAGCAGAATGGCGATATTCAACCCCAAAACCGGCATATTTTGAACTGTCAAAAACATCAGCCGTTCCCAAAGCTATAGCAATTTCTGGCTCTTGCTCAACCATCAAATTAGTAGCATTTGCACTTCTGGTCATGAGACAAAACATAACTATTAGCACTGGTGCCCAAAATACTTGGAGAGTCCTATTTACCATTGTTACGCACACTCTCAAGCAATCATTCTTATCTGTGACTTGTTATCTTTGCGCTCTGCGTCCATATTTAATTTCGCCAACATACCTTTTGTAACCAAAACAATTCCACGCTTACTAATGCGAAATCCTCTGGCGATATCAAGCTGTCTATCCATACCTATATTCATTCCATCAGGAATTTTACACCCAGCGTCTATAATGGCTCGCTTGATACGAACATTGCGACCGATATCCACTTTGGGAAGGATCACTGATTGTTCAACTTTGCTGTACGAGCGCACATGAACATCTGAAAAAAGTAACGACTCTTTAATTTCTGCACCCGAAATAATACACCCACCTGAAATGCTTGAGTCAATTGCGTAGCCACGACGATCATCATCGTTAAATACAAATTTAGCGGGAGGTGATTGTTTCTGATAAGTCCATATAGGCCAATCTTGATCATATAAGTTCAACTCCGGGCTGATACTAATCAAGTCGATATTGGCTTGCCAATAAGCATCTAGAGTGCCTACATCTCGCCAATAAGGGGCTGTTTTTGGATCTTCTGATTTAAATCGAAAAGCCTGTACTTGATGAGTTTTGATAGCTGCGGGGATAATATCGTGGCCAAAATCGTGTTGAGACTCAATATTCTTAGCATCTTTAAGTAAGCATTCAATCAAAAATTCAGTGCTAAATATATAGTTCCCCATCGACGCTAAGGTGCTGCCGGGTTTATCTTTAAGTGCGCAGGGATCGTTAGGTTTCTCATGAAAGTCAATAATTCTATTCTGTTCATTAACAGACATTACACCAAAAGTACCAGCAGCTTCTTCAATAGGCATTTCTATACATGAGATGGTCATATCTGCGCCACTTTCGGCATGTTGAACCAGCATATCTCCGTAATCCATTTTATAAATGTGATCGCCTGCCAATACCACAACATATTTTGGGGCATGTTCGCGAATGAATTCTATGTTTTGATATAACGCATCAGCTGTGCCTTCATACCAGTTGGATGAATATTGTTGAGACGCGGGTAATAGCTCAACAAACTCCCCTAACTCTCTATTTAAATGGCCCCATCCCTGAGACAGATGTTGAATTAGAGAGAAGGCTTTGTATTGGGTCATAACCCCTATCTTGCGTAATCCAGAGTTAACACAATTAGATAAAGGGAAATCAATTACCTTGAATTTTCCACCAAAATGAACAGCTGGTTTGGCTTGGTTTTGTGTCAGTTCACATAGTCGACTACCTTTACCGCCAGCTAAAATTAAGGCAAGTGTATCTCGAGTTAAATTACTTACATAACGACTATTTGAAGAAACCATTTGCCATTCCTTTTGTAGATTTTGTACACAATTTTTAACTTAAATACTGATATTTTAGCTACAGATTACCGTGTTGATTGGTAAAACCTGTATATCTCTTTTTGTTCACATCAATTAAGTCAAGATGAGTAGTTAGGATACATTTTATACCGGTATATGGTTATTAGTAATTCTTCTTAAATGAATGTGGGAAGCACGTAGTGGAGCGTTTTTTTTGAACAAGATAAACGTAAAATGGTGCGCACTGGATCATCAAAAATCTACGCCATGGAAATAATTGTTACAGGCTCCACTTTCTTTAGATTACTTAGAAAAAAAACTGTTTTTCAATGATTTTTAGAGGGGCAAAAAATCATGAGTTGCGGAGACCCACTAGTCAGCCTACTTAAATATGTGGATTTCCCTAATATGAGAGACGTGATTTTCTGGTTAACCTAATAGTGTGTTAATCAATTGAGAATATAGGTTTCTCAAAAGACAATTCCTCAACCTATTAGAGTCCATCAACCCCAACCTTCGATGGGCTCTTTTTTTTGCCTTGATACATAAAACTTTCTGTTGCCAACTAGTATCATTATTGCAATATTTATTAATATTGGTACCCCTCAAAAAGCCATGAGCTTAACGAGTCATAATTGATTTGATCTCTCATTGAATTGCTATACCTCAGAAAGAATCAGGCTAATTGCTCATACATAATTTTGATGCGAACTAATTGCGCAAGTGTTCTTGCTTCTAGTTTCTCCATGACATGAGAACGATGTACTTCAACAGTGCGCTCACTGATACCAAGATCTGCCGCGATAACTTTATTCATTGATCCATCAGTAACTCGTTCAAATACTTCACGTTCTCGAGTTGATAAAGAATCGACCTTACTCTTCTCTTTATGTTCATTACTTTTAGTAGCATGTTGTTTTTCATCTAGTACCAGCGCTTCGTTTATACGATCAAGTAAAACCTGTTCATTAAATGGTTTACGAATAAAGTCTATTGCCCCCAATCTCATAGCTTCTACGGCCATGGGTATATCACCATGGCCAGTAATAAAAATTATAGGCATTGTACAATTGAGTTGTTTAAGTTTACGTTGGACTTCTAACCCACTCATTTTCGGCATGCGTATGTCTAAAACTAGACATCCTGTCATTTTTTCGTTGTATGCATCTAAAAACGCATTACCTGACTTGAAACTCTGGGACTGTTGACCAATTGATTCAAACAGCATAGATAACCCATCACGGATCCCCTCATCGTCATCAATTATATAAACTGTCTGTTTGTTATTCATTAGAGTGCCTTTTTTCGTGTATTGGTAATGTGAAGTAAAAAATGGAACCTACTGGTTTATTTTCAGTAAAGTGAATGTGCCCACCATGCTCTTCCACTATAGTTTTTGAAATGGATAGTCCGATGCCGGTGCCATTTGTTTTTGTTGAAGAAAACGGCTTAAATAATTTTTCGATTATGCTTTTATCTAATCCACCGCCCGTGTCTACGACCGATATTTCAATTTGATTCTCTACACATAGTTTTGTTTTAAGTTCTATAACGGCGCCATTTTTGCAATCTACTGCTTGCATCGCCTCCATTCCATTACGCAGTAAATTTAGGATAACTTGTTGTATTTGTACTCGGTCAACAAATACATTTGTTTGTTCAGTACAAGTTATGACCTTTATGCCAATTTCACGTAATCTGGCTTCTGACTCTGCCAATTTCGTAACTTCGTTAATTAAAATATTACAATCAATAACGTACTTAGGCCTGTCTCCCTGTCTAGTCATGGCCTGAATACTTTGAATAACGGCACCCGCACGACAAGACTGTTGACTTAACTTTTCAAATAATTCAGGGAGCTTTTCAAATTTACCATTGGCACAGAAGTTTTTAGCCGTTTGCGAAAACAGTGAAATAGCGGTCAATGGTTGATTGATTTCATGTGCAATAGAAGCTGCCATTTCACCAAGCGCAGTAAGTCTATCAGCATGGGCTAATTGTTCGATATGCAATCGTGCTTTGTCTTCTAATGCTCGTTGTTGAGTAATATCTCTAATTAACCCAACAAACATTTGGTTTTCATGGCTGTGAATTTCACTGATAGATATGTGAATAGGAAAGGTTGTCCCATCTTTGCATTTAGCCTCAAGTTCACGACCAGTACCGATGTTATGTATTTTGTTGGTATCTAAAAATTCGCCTAAATACTGGTCATAAAGCTCACTATATTGATGAGGTATTAGGTTTTTCATATTTTTGTTTTTTACTTCATCAAAAGTATAACCAAACATATCTTGTGCGGCGCAGTTAAAGCTCTTAATAAGTCCGTTTTGATCGATAGAAATGACGGCTTCAACCACTGAGTTTACAATTGTGTCAGAAAAAGCATGGCTATGCATAAGATCGACTTTAGCTTGTTTTATAGAGGTGATATCAGTAATAAAACCCTCGATAATGACATCCTCATTTAGAGATGAACTTACTGGCTCCCCCCTTTCCCATATTGTACGGATATCATTATTTTTGGTCGCAATACGATATTCAAGTTCAAAAAGACTCTGTGTTTTAACTGCCTGGTTAACCGTTTGGCAAACCCGTTCATAGTCCTCAGGGTGAATTATATTTCCCCATAATATGCTATGTTGCTCAAATTGTACTTTCGAGTATCCAGTCAAAACCTCACAACCTGCGCTGACAAATGCCATCGGCCAATTAGGTTTATTAAATGCCTGATACGCCATCCCAGGAAGATTTTTTAACAGTTGTTCTGTTTGTTTACGGCCGTCTTTTATTAGTTTTGTTTTGTAGTGTGCAGACATCGCGGTATAAACGGCTAATGCAATAAACAGACTTAATAAAACACCAAGTAGAATTAAAACTTTTATCAATTTAAAGTGAGTTAGAGAAAGAAACTCATTTTTGGGTGCCAAATTAATCTGCCATACTTGGCCCTGTAGTTCAAAGTATGCTTGTTTAAACCATTCGTTAACTGTCAGTGCATGATTGGTTTCGTATGAGTAGATTTGTTGTTCATCGATGAACAACCTAAATTGATGTTCTTTAAGTAAGTACGCTGGTAAAACAGCCTTAATATATGAATCAAAAAGAAGGGCACTGCCAATAAAACCTTCCAATATTTTGCCGGTTTGAGTTGTTTTATATACTGGAACGTAAATTCCTATCCCTAGACTCCCATGAATAGAATCTAGCGGAATGGTTATCACTGCACTGTCATTTTTTTTAGCTTCCATGACAGCAAATAATGCTGGGGGATTTAATGCCAAATCAAAATCTATCGCTGTTTCGTTACCTGCCACGGGCATTATTTTACGCACATGAAATGACCGATCAATCCAGCCTATGGCTTGGTATCCCTGTTGCGTATCATACAAAGTCTGGCTGATCACATTCCAATCAAATTCAGACATATCACGTGAAATGTTAGACAATTCAGCAAATTTTGTCAGTGACGTCATCCGCTTACGCATGTCTTCTTCAAGTAATATTTGGATCCCATTTGCTGTACTTTGTGTGACTCGGTCAATATAAGATCGCTCTTGGGACTCAATATACAGAACAACAAATGCGATTAAGCAAGCCGCAAATACCCCCGCTATAATTGAGTACCACAAGATAGCCAGCTCTGATGAAAAAGACATGCGCCATTTGTTATTTACCAATTTCATATTCCAATCTGACTAATGTTTCCTAAATCAACCAATATAGATTGCCAGCGTTTTGCTAATAACTATATTAAACACATAGGACGGCTCCCTCATCCTGTTTGGCTAAACAAGAACCCGTTTATTGGCTGTTGCTTTGAACAGGTTCGCAACTACAGCCAGTGAAAAACCGTAAAAAAATTACCTAAGGAGCTTCCGAGTCTTTTGGGAAAATCACTACAATAAAACTATAGAGTGTAAACACTTGGCTGGGGATAAAATTGATATGAGTCAAAAATTGAAACGACATACTGAATAAACCATCCATGGCCTATCTAGGTTTATACAAAATTGACTATGGAGACGTTTTCGGTAAACACCCAATTTGTATTGGTATTATCACCTTAGCTGTCTTTTCATTTAGCAAGGCTTCTAAAACTGTGTTGAAACCAAATAAAAGTTATAGCTTAAAAAACATATAACCAGAGCTAAACCTTCGAAGCGACTAATTTTTCCCGCTCCTGTTCTTCCAAGGCAAAAAATTAATAACGCAATTGTTACGCCTAACATTAACAATGTATCTCTGTACAAAAAGGTAGCATCAAGCTGAACTGGTTGAATTATTCCAGCAATTCCAACTACCGCCAGGCTGTTAAAAAGGTTTGAGCCTACTATGTTACCTATAGCTAATTCATGTTCGTTTTTCCTAACTGCAATAATGGAAGAGATTAATTCCGGCAGTGAGGTGCCAATTCCAACTATTGTTAGTCCGATAATCACATCACTGACATTAAAATACTGCGCGACTTCTACCGCTCCCCATACCAAAACTCTAGAACTAATAATTAATATAATTAACCCAACAACCAACCATAGTAGATGCGACTTGAGTTGAGATTGGCTATTTGTAAGTTCATTAGCTACTTGTTCACCTAGCTTATCTTTTGGTTGTTTAAGGGCTTGCCAGCCACTCCATGAGATCAATAACACAAACAAACCTAGCAATGCGAAGGCATCGTCATGTGATAGTTCAAGATCAAGCAACTGCCAAACGATAAAAAAGGTCACCCCAAGTAAAATGGGTAATTCCTTTCTGACAATTTCTGATTTAACCATTATTGGACTGAGTAAAGCCGTAGTGCCAACTACTAGTGTGATGTTGGTAATATTTGAGCCGAATGCATTGCCCAATGCAAGTCCTCCATTTCCTTGCATAGCAGCAAAAACTGAGACGATAATTTCAGGTGCGGATGTACCAAATCCAATAATAAACATGCCAACAAATAGCGGTGAAATACCATAATAACCAGCGGTAAAGGCAGCGCCGTGGATAAAACGTTCAGCACTCCAGATTAGGACAGGTAATCCTACTAAAATAGCTAGTGTGGCCCAAACCATATGTTACTCCTGTGTGATTGTTTGTCATATAGTAGAAGATTTGTAGGTGCTTCGCTTGTTAATTAAGACACTAATTGTGAGTACAATATTGCCATTAATCAGCAAAAGGAATAATACAATTTCCCTGATATAATCAAGTATCATTTCCAATTTACAGACTATTTTTATGTTTGAGCAATTTCAGACTTATATCACACCACTGCTAGATTCGGTTGGCAAAACTCCAATTATGCAAGCGTCTATTGTTATATTGGTCTCCTTCCTCATTGCTTCCATCTTTAAATATATCGTTATTTTGGGTTTAAAAAGCATATTGACACGTTCACAAGTGAAGCTAGGGAATGATTTTTTGGACTTGTTACATGCACCTATTTACTACAGTGTTTTATTATTAGGTCTGTCTAGCGCCTTGTTAATTCTGAAACCAGATCCCATGTATATTTTCGTATTGTCATCAATAATTAAATCTGTTGCTATGATAATTTGGACAGTGTTTTTGTTAAGGGCCAATAAAGAACTGTTAAAAAGTCTGGCACTCCACCCTACCCGATTTAATACCTTTAATTACAAAACATTGCCGCTGTTTCAAAATATTCTGAATATTTTGATTATCGTTTTTGCTGTTTATCTAATCTTTTCCGTTTGGGATGTGGATATGACAGCTTGGCTAGCGTCAGCTGGCATAGTAGGTATAGCCGTAGGATTTGCAGCAAAAGATTCACTGGCAAATTTATTTTCTGGGGTATTTATAATGGCAGATGCCCCTTATAAAGTGGGAGACTATGTTATTTTAGACTCGGGAGAACGAGGTGAGATCACTCACATTGGTATACGTAGCACCCGAATGTTCACTCGAGAACATATTGAAATAACCATTCCCAATTCGGTCATGGGAAATTCTAAAATCATTAATGAGTCTGGAGGACCAGACGAAAGGTCGCGTTGCAGAGTGCCTATTGGCGTTGCTTATGATACCGATATTGATTTAGTACGCACCGTTTTAATGTCGATTGCCACCCAACAAGAAATGGTATGTGTGGTTCCCGAACCAAGAGTTAGGTTTCGTCGATTTAGCGGTTCTGCTCTTGATTTTGAATTATTAGTTTGGATTGATAAACCGGCGTTAAAAGGCCGCCTCATCGATAGTTTAAATAGTGAAATACTTAAAAAATTCAGAGAAAACAACATTGAAATCCCCTATTCAAAACAAGATTTGTATATAAAAGAGATGCCTTCTAATAGATAAATAAATAAATCAAAAGCAGCTCAAAATACTGGTGTTATTCATAACAATGTTAGCTATTATGCATGCCCATTACAGAGCTACTTTTGTTGTCAACAAGGCAACTTATAACTGTTAGTTGTTCCTCCAAATTCACTATGATTTGGAAGGCTTTTTTGCTTTTGTTGTTATTTTGTCGAGGATTTTTTTGAGAACATTTAGCTGCCAATGCGGCAACAACCTTCATTTTGCCAATACGCACTGCGTAAAGTGTGGATTAAAAGTAGGATTCCTGCCCGATGAACGGCAATTAAGTGCTTTGACAAATACCGCAAGTGGCGAGTTTTTAGCATCGAATAACGGTAAATTATATAAACCCTGTAAAAACTATAAGGTACACGACGTTTGCAACTGGATGGTCGAACAAAAAGACACTAACGAACTTTGTGTTTCTTGTCGGTTAACGCAAACAACTCCAAATTTAGACGAACCAGAGAATATTAAATTATGGTATTTGTTAGAACAAGCTAAACGCCGCTTCTTGTATTCTGCGATGAATCTAAACCTTCCCATTACCAATAAAGTAGAAGATCCCACAAATGGCCTAGGGTTTGATTTTTTGCAAAACCAAACGGTAGACAGTTATGGCAACGAATTATTTATTAAAAACTATGTTACGACTGGCCATAGTAACGGACTGATCACCTTAAATATTAATGAAGCCAAAGACGCTTCACGTATTGATATGCGTGAGAAGATGAATGAAAAATATAGGACTCTCATTGGTCACTTTAGACATGAATCTGGCCATTATTATTGGGATCGGTTAATTCTCAATTCTGATAGATTAGGGGAGTTTAGGGAAATATTTGGTGATGAACGTCTTGATTACCAAACCGCTATGGCAAACTATTACGCCAATGGTCCTGCACAAATTTGGCAAGAGGTGTGGATCAGTGCTTATGCTTCTATGCATCCATGGGAAGATTGGGCTGAAACTTGGGCTCATTATTTACATATGGTCGACACACTAGAAACAGCAAACGATTTTAGTCTGAGTATTTCTCACAAAAATATTATGACCCCTTATTTAAAGGGTGACGAACGATCAGAATTGGCTGTTGAGACTAGCTTTACGCAATTATTTGATGACTGGTGTGCTCTTACGCAGGTATTAAACGCATTAAACCGCAGTATGGGTATGGATGACGCCTACCCCTTTGTTATTTCGCTTTCTGCCTTGAAGAAACTAAGGTTTGTGCATCATACAATTTTGGATCATCTTAACTAACATTTGCGACTAGTGTGTAACTAAGGCACACACTAGTCACCATTTATTAGAAATAACTATCTTCGATTTGTTTGTCTATTTCAATAAGACCCAACTGCATATCATCGATAAATTCATGTAACTTTTCTTGTTTTAAAGTTGCAGGATTTGCATTGAGTAAATAGTTTTTAACGCGACTGGTTTTCTCCACTGTATCTTTACTGTTGGGTAACTCAGTTACCGCTCGTTCTATTTGTTCAATAGCATGCACAAGGGAACGAGGAAAGCGTGGATTAGTCAGCAAAAACGTTAATACGTCTTCACGATTAATGCGTACTCTTACTTCTCTACGATACATTTGATAAGCGGTCATCGACTTAAGCACGCCCATCCATTGGATATTACTAAATGCTGGTAACTCACTGTCAATTTCAGAAAGCAAAGTTGCAGATCTCACATCAATAATACGAGTAGACATGTCGGCGCGCTCTAGATTTCGTCCAAGTCGAACAAATGCGTAGGCTTCATCGTGAGACATAGTGCCTGCCAATAATCCAGTAATGGTTTGGTTGGCCAAAATTATTTTATTCAAATAGGCATAACGTGATCGACGTGTAAAAGCATCTTTTTGGTTTTCAGTTACAAACAAATACAGGGCATTTATTTGTTCCCAGGCTTCTCTAGGAATTATTTCTTTAATAGTACGAGCGTTTTCTCTTGCCGACTTTAAAGACGTGAGAATAGCGCCTGGATTGTTTTTATCAACCACCATAAAGTTAATGACACTTTTTTCATCTACGTCTTTATAGGTTTCATAGAACTTATCCCTAAAAGACAAAATATCAACAATTGGCTCCCAGCCAAGTTTGACTTTAGAGGGTAAATCCAATAATAAATGAGAATTAACGTTGATTAACCGAGCTGTGTTCTCCGCACGTTCAAGATACCTAGCTAGCCAATATAAATTGTTTGCTACTCTTGATAACATAATTATTCTCCCTCCATATCTACAATCCAGGTGTCTTTGCTACCACCGCCTTGTGATGAGTTCACAACCATCGAGCCTCTCTCAAGTGCCACGCGAGTTAGTCCGCCCATAGTTACCTTGATGTCTTTACCGGATAAAATGAAGGGTCTTAAGTCTAAATGTCGAGGTTCGACACGCGTGTCGACCATAGTTGGAGCCGTCGATAGTGTTAACATAGGTTGCGCCACGTAGTTACGAGGATCTGCAATTATTAGCTTTCTAAATTTATCGTGCTCTTCTGTTGTTGCGTGTGGGCCGATTAACATGCCATAACCGCCTGATTCATTGGCAGGTTTTACAACCATATCGGCAATGTTTTCTAGCACATATTCCCGTTCGGCTTTGTCGTTACATTTATAAGTGGGAACGTTGGCTAATATCGCTTCTTCTTTGAGGTAGTATTCTATTATTTTGGGCACATATGCATAGACCACCTTATCGTCAGCAACACCGGAACCTGGTGCGTTTGCCAAACCTACATTGCCAGCTTTCCAAGCCCTAATTAGACCGGGTACGCCTAATAACGAATCGGGTGCGAACACTTCAGGATCAATAAACCAATCGTCTATACGTCTATAAATTACATCGACTCTTGCTAGTCCATTGATGGTTCGCATATAAACACAATCATCATCTTCAACCACCAAATCTGGGCCTTCTACTAACTCAGCACCCATTTGTTGGGCAAGGTATGCATGTTCAAAATAGGCTGAATTGTATATCCCCGGAGTCAGAACCACTATTTCAGGCTCTTCAATTTTACGAGGAGACATTTCTGCAAGCATGTCATATAACTCAGAGGGGTAATCATCCACCGGTAATATGTTGTATTTTTGAAACATTTCTGGGAAAACACGCTTCATCACTTGACGATTTTCAAGCATGTAAGATACGCCTGAAGGGACCCTTAGATTATCTTCAAGAACGTATACTTTACCTTGATTATCTCGCACTAAGTCAGAGCCACAAATATTAGCCCACACACCATTGGCGGGGCTAAATCCACGACACTCTTGAAGAAAATTCTTAGATTTTTTTAACATGCTTGCTGGAAACACGCCGTCTTTTATGATGTTTTGATCGTTATAAAGGTCGTCAATAAACATATTGAGTGCTTTTATACGTTGTTTTAAACCTTTTTCTATACCAGACCATTCTTTTGCATTGATTAATCTAGGCACAATGTCAAACGGCCAGGCTCTATCAATCGAACCTTCCTCTTGGTGATATACCCTAAAAGTGACACCCATTGTATGAATAGCAGAATCCGATGCTGCTTTTAACTCATTAATGTCTTTGTCGGAAAGAGCTCGCAGATATTCACATAAATGTTTTGCGTGTTCCCGTGGCTTACCAGCTTTTTCAACCAGTTCGTCATATAAGTTTGTAACTTTGTAGCTACCCCATCTTATAGCCATATTGGTCCTTCCTGTTTGCAGATTTTTAGTAGATGTCTACCGCGAAATAATGTAAACATGGATGCGGTAATTCAAGTCTTATTCTTATCTATAGACTACGTAGTTATAAATATGGTCACAATAATTAAAATATTTAGCGATTACTGACAGGGATGGCTAAATTAATAAACAATGCAAAGATGTGACTATCCAACACTGTAATGTGTCTATATAACAACTTTGTATCAAGCAGTTATTCATTTAACTATGCCAACTATGTCACTTAACTATAGAGAACCACATGAATTTTAAGATAATCCATGAGACGACTTATTCATTTAGCGACGAGGTTTTTCTAGAGCCCCATTATTTAAGATTTCGCCCTAAACAAACTGCTTTTATTGATGTTACAAATTTTTCAATTGCCCTAAAGCCTGAACCAGAAGGACATAGAGTGATCGAAGATGAAGAACATAATGTCATAGATTTTTGTTGGTTTGAGAAACTAACTAACCATTTTACGATCCATGCAGAAACTAGTTTGCATACCAAAGAATACAATCCATTTGATTTTATTGTTCACCCTGACTCCTTTAATAGTATGCCTTTTACTTATTCCGAGCAGCAGTCTCAAATACTCCACGCTTCTTTACAAACAAGCCTGCTAGATCAAGAATTAGTCGATTATGCCAACTCGATACTTGCAACATCACATTTTAATACTGTGACGTTCATTACCAATCTTACGATACAAATACACAAAGATTTTGTCGTAGAATATCGAGAAGACGGCCCTCCCCTTTCCCCATGCAGTACTTTTGAAATTAAAAAGGGATCGTGCCGTGACTTGTCATGGATGCAGATTAATCTGTTACGGGATCTGGGCATTGCGGCACGATTTGTTAGCGGGTACTTTTATTTTGAAACCGAAAAACCAATCTATGAATTACATGCTTGGGTAGAAGTGTTTATACCTGGTACAGGTTGGTTAGGTTTTGATCCTAGCCATGGGATTTTGACGGGTAATACCCACTTCCCTGTGGCTTCTAGTGCTATTCCTGAAAATACCATGCCTGTTTCTGGTGGCATACGTGGCAGTGCCACCTCAAAACTGGTCACTCAGTTAATAATCGAAAAACAATAACCTGAACTCAGGTTAACCATTAACCAAAAAATGCACTCCTATACTACCGGCATAACCAAGCATGATTACCGGAGTCCATTTTAGGTGGCTAAAAAATGTGTATTGGCCTCTTGCCTGCCCCATTAATGCGACACCTGCTGCCGAGCCGATTGACAACATGCTGCCACCAACACCCGCTGTTAGTGTTACTAATAGCCATTGGAGTTCGCTCATCTCTGGTTGCATAGACAAGACGGCAAACATTACCGGTATGTTATCAACTATGGCAGATAATACGCCCACTAGGATGTTGGCATTAGTTGCCCCTAACTCACCATAGATAAATGTCGAAGTCAGGCTTAGGTAGCCAATAAACCCTAAACCACCGACAGCCAAGACTACACCGTAGAAGAAAAACAAAGTGTCCCATTCGGCCTTGGCAATTTTGTCGAATATGTCAAAGCTATCGTCGTCTTGATTACTTGTTGGATCATCAGACTTATCAATGTGCGCGCGCCCTTTTTTACGAAGGAAATAGGCAAAAAATTTGACATAAGCTAAGCCAGTCATCATGCCAAATACCGGTGGTAAGTGCAGAAAGTTTTGAAAACTGATGGCGGTTAAAATAGTCAATAGGAAAAGCCCAACAATCACTAAGCCCCCTTCTTTTATAGGTTGCGGCTTGCCACTTATTGGATCAGGCATTCCATTAGGGACGGCAAACTGCATAAAAACAGCAGGTATAAGATAGTTGGCTACAGCGGGTAAAAATAATGAGAAAAAATCAGTAAATTCCAAAATACCTTTTTGCCAAACCATCAATGTAGTGATGTCTCCAAAGGGGCTAAAAGCTCCACCTGCGTTAGCAGCAACAACAATATTAACACAGCCAATGGCAACAAATTTCCCTTGGGTTTTGCCCACTGATAACACCACTGCACACATAATAAGTGCAGTGGTAAGGTTGTCTGCAACGGCTGAAATAAAAAAGGCTAGTATTCCAGTGAGCCAAAACATGCCTTTATAACTGAGTCCTTTGTTGACTAACCAGTCCCGCAATGCATCAAATACGTCCCGCTCTAACATGGCGTTTATGTAGGTCATTGCCACTAGCAAGAAAAAAAACAGCTCAGAATATTCGAGAAAATTATGGCGAATGCCCGCTTCAACAGAGTGAGTGTCACCAACACCTTGATAGAAAAATGCTATTAACACCCATATCAACCCAGCTGCCAGTAACACTGGTTTGGATTTTCGTAGATGTAGGCGTTCTTCAAGTATGACTAGGGTATAAGCAATGACAAAGATAGCTATGGCACAAAAGCCAACCCAATGCTGGGTTAGATCATAATGTTGAGTGGCCTCAACCGTCGCAAAAACTGCGGCGCTGGGTAATAGAGTGACTAGAAAAACAAAGCATTTCATTATTATATTCCTAATTAAACGTTACTTGCGCTATTGCTCCCTTATCAAAATTCCTTACTAATGATGTTAACTATTATGAGCATCAACAAATTTTTAATGTTTTCCTTTAGGTATTAACAGTTTTTCTGAGTTTAGGCTATTAAAGATAATCCCCGCTATGGCCGAAGACTCGGCTTTAGGGTTAGTAATACCATCTTCAGCTCTGTAGTTTTCTTTGGTGCTTTTTTCCATGGTCCATATCATTTTATCGTTTGAATTAAGGAACAGGCTGCTTTCTGTAGATACCACATAAGCCTCATTAAAATAGGCTGGCTCACGAACGCTTTTCCAAGTCACAAGATAATAGTTGTGGTAACTAGGGTAATTTATTCTCTGAACATTTCTTACCAAAGAATTTCCTCCGGGGACATAGGTCGATATATTACTCACTGATTTAGTGCGAACAATAAGTATGCCGTCAAAGCCCTTTTCACTGAATATCTTTTCCATGTTTTTATGTTCGTATTTTACGCCTGGAGTCAAAAACTTCAAACTAGGTACAGCTTCCACTCCTGAGTTCTCGCTGATTTTTTTTGCTATTTTTTCCTCGAATTCTTTCCTGCTAGATAGGTTTTTAAAGACCCCAATAACTACAATTTTTTTTAATGGACCTCCGCTGTATTCGAGATCACTCCATGTCGCTACACTTTTAGTAGTGCTGCAGGAAGAAATGGCGAAGAGCATAAAAATGATGCTGCAAATGAAAGCGCTGACTCTGTAGTTTTTTTTAGATTTATTCATGTTATTAGCTGCCATATATTATTAAGTTGTACGACCAAAGAGTCATTTAATGTGATGACGAATACTTGCTTGTATTATTGGACATTTTTTCAATTGCCCGTTTATAACGCATTTTTACTGTACTTAAATTCTGACCAACGATTTCAGCAATTTCACTAAATTTTAAATCACTGACTATGCGGAAAACCACAATTGAGCGTTCTTCAATACTCAGTTTGCTTAGGAAAACATTCATCTGCTCATTTTCATCAAATGACTTGGCGTCTAGTTTGTCGTCGGCAACAAGATTACCCTCTTCCATAGATGCCAGCAAAAGTTGCTTTTTTCGAAGTCGATTTAATGATTGGTTATGGGCAATTCTATAGATCCAAGTCTTAAAACTAGAGCGTCCTTCAAAGCGCTGAATACTGTTAAACACATTTAGCATAGTGTCACTCACCGCTTCTTCCGCCTCCTCAATTGAACCTAGGTATCTGAAACAAACTTGTATAAGTTTGCCGTGATATCGATGAAAAATCACTTCGTATGCCGTTGTTACATAAGGAAGCTGGATACGAGCAATACGTACCAGTTCTCCATCATCCAGTTTCGACAACCTCTGTGTTACAAGACTTGCCTGATGTCTTGTATTTTCCATGATAGGGTCTCTCTAAGACTCCTCCCATCTTTCAGCCAACTTAGTCATAGTATATTTTTGGGTAAGTAAATCTTGATTTGGGATACTCAATTGTAGGCCTTCTTTATTTTCAATAATGGTATTCACTGTACTGACCTGAACAACATTTCCGAGAAAACCATCAAATTCGATTTCATCACCTGGTAATAGCTGTTCTCTAGCATAAATGCCTGACACTATGCTGTTAGCTATGGCTTTAGTTCCTAATCCTAAGGCCAAGGCTAGGGCAATACCCATGCTTGCTATTAATACTGTGAAAATAGTGTTTAACAGTTCAGTTTCTAACTGCAGTTGACCAACAACCAACGAAAAGGTAATAAATAACACCAATATTTGCAGTATACGTGCTGCAGCATCACCGTACTCAATACCCATGTTTTCAAAAGACGCTGCGACTTGTGTTTTGCCTGCTCTTGCTATAAATAACCCGATTAAAGCAATTACCACTGCGCCAACCAGTTTAGGTAGATACAACACAAACTCATCTAAGATGGACGAAAGCCTATCCAACCCTAGTGTGTCTGCCCCCACAACAAAAATCATTAAAATAAGAAATAGATAAAGGGCCTGTCCTACAATAAATGATGGAGTGGCTTTAAAACCTAAGGTTTTAAAGCCCTTCTCAATGCCAAGCATGTCGCAAAGAGTATTAAACCCGAGTTTCTCAATAACCTTGGCAAACCATTTTGTAATCACTTTAGATACAATAAGTCCAATAAAAATAATTATTATAGTCGCGATCAGATTAGGCAAAAATCCGGCAATTTCTGTCCAAAACCGGGAAAATGCATTGCTAAACGATTGTGTCCAAATGTCGATGTTCATGTCAGTACTCCATTTTTAAGTGATGTGTAATATCAATTTTTGTTATTTTTGTGACTTTTTTTGCTGTTGATGTAAGTTCATTCTACGCCTCGCGGAATATGCGGACGCACCAAAACCTAACAAAACAACCCAACACCAACCAACAAAAAGGCCCGCAACATCCTTGAATGCAGTAACATTAGAGGATTTTTTAAGTACCCGCTCTAAGGCTTTATTCTCATCAGTGACAGGGGTACTTTCGCTCAACAGCTTTTTTAATTGTGTTTCATCAGGACTCATGGATGCTCTCCACCTAAAGATAAAAAAGGGCTAATCACAGTGATTAGCCCTAGCGTTTGATAACTTGATATTCCACTCGGCGCTAACGGTATGACAGGACCTGATTAGCTTTGCATCATGAAAGTACTTAATTGCATCAATAATTGTTTTTTTCATGTTTCCTCAAATGTCTATAAACAGGTTTAAAGGCGTTCACTTGTATAGACTAACCAAAGTAGTGAGAAGTCACATTTATAAAAAACTAATTTAATACACTTGTTTGTGACTATTTGTTGTTCCATCAGGTCTAACTAGTTAACTCAATTTATATTAGGTTGATTAAAGTTTTAGCGCACTGGAAACAAGGCAAAACAGTTTACCCCTTCTGAAAAATGCCGCTGTTTTTTAATAAAGCGATTTATCGTTGAATTAAACAGGCTTATTAATCCAGTGCGCTTTTTTATAGTCAGTGTGAATATTAAGCCTTAGCACCCTGCTTATTAAGCTCCTTGTACCAAAGTGTCATGAAGTCCTTCGTCAATTTATGTTCAATCTCAAGGGCTTTTTCAATCGGACAAAACAAAGTGAAACTAGCTTTGAATTCTCCTAGTTCAGTGGTACCAAAGTGGATTTCTGGCTCTGGACCAGAGACCTGTGCATCTAATTTTCTTTCAATGATTGAATTATAGCGCCCTGCAATTTCACTAAAACCCTCACAATAATGTTTAGCTTTGTTGGTTAGTGTTTCGTATATAGAGTACGGGTTAAGGCTTTCTTTACGGACAATCAAAAAATGATGGGTGACATAACGTTTGCTAAAGTTTAAGTTTTTTATAGGGCTTGTGATCAGCTTATTATTAGGGATATAAACTGTCTTCCTTGAAAACTGGTAAGTATGAATATCAATTTCATGTATCGTAGTTTTGATCCAGTCTGTTTCAGCCACTTCGCCGAAATATTCACCCACTTGGATCCAATCACCTATCTTAAATGGCCTTGTAGTGACGAGATAGAAAAAGCCGATTACACATTGAATAAACTCCCTAGTTGCAATCACAATAGCTACAGCAAAAGCGGCAATCGACAATGCGAAATTCTGAATTTCAGCGGCCCATGTAAATAGCAATAAAAACATCATAATAAAATTAATAAAGTGTTTGATGTTATGTGACGTGTTTCTAACGTCCTTGGCTTTTTTAATTGAGCGATCCGACGCCAATTTATCAACGAGCGCTTTCAAGCCAAATGCGATGCTGATAACTATTAAAGAAACAAAAACAGGATGAAGCATTATATTAGTGAACATAGATCCCTAATGAGTGTGAGTGTAGGTTAATTCGAATAACAATCAGTGAAACAGTTGAATCAATTAAATTATCATCATTTAGCCTCTTGGCAACATATCTGAGAGTAATAACGCTATTCCCAAAAAAGACATAAATCCCGCGATGTCTGTAATAGTTGTTAACACAATGGATGACGATTGCGCTGGATCCATCCCGAACTTTTTAAGCGCTATAGGCACCACCGCGCCTGCACTACCTGCAATTAATAAAGATGAGATCATCGCCAAACCAATGACCATTGCAAGCCCTAGTGATTGACTCCAAAAAAATACGGCAATGGAGCAAGTAACCGCAATTGCCACTCCGTTAAGAAGTCCTGTGGTCATTTCTTTAATGAGGACTTTGCGCCATTGTTTGGTGGTTATCTCCCTTAATGTTAGCCCTCGCATAGTAACGGCAAGTGCTTGTGCACCCGCATTACCTGATTGGCCTGCTGCAACAGGCAGTAAAATAGCAAGAGCAGTAATTTCTGAGATCAAACCTTCAAAAGCGCCCACTACAGCCGCAGCGGCAAAGGCAGTCAGTAAATTAATTTGTAACCAAGGCATACGTTTTTTAAAGGCAAACCAACTACTCGATAATGCTCGCTCATCTTTGCTCACACCCACCATAGTTTGCATATCTGACGCTAGATCTTCTTTGGTTGTTTGATACACGTCAAAAAATCTAATAAATCCCAATATTTGCTGATGAGCATCCAAAACGGGGATTGCTTGGCAACGATATCCTTCAAACTTCTCAATCACCAGATCTTTGTTATCCAAAGCATTGAGTGTGGTTTTAAGCGGTTTTGCCAATGATAAAAGCGTCGTGTTAGGGCTGGCTTTTAACAGATCGGCCAAATCCACTTCACCAATTAGTATTTGTTCGTTATCTTGCACATACAATACATCTTGCCCCGTAAACGTTCTTTGTTTCAGGGCATTTATTGCTTGGGTGGCTTTTAAATCCTGATAAAAGACATTGACTTGCCTAGTCATTAATCGAGCGGCACTGTCATCTGGATAAGTTAACAATTCTTTTAGTTCTTCTACTAAATTGCTAGATAAAAGCGTAAATATCTCGTCACGCTGTTCATCTGATTGCCTGCTAATTAAAGCCGCGGCAAGATGGCTATCCATTTGACTCAACAAGTTAACCGAATACTCTCGACTAAAACCAGCGAAAATAATATCAGCGGCGCCAGCAGGAATGTATCTCCAGAGACCCAGAACTGTTAAGACAGGTTGTTGCTGCAATATTTCTGATACGTCTTGAGCATCAAATGTTTCTAAATATCGAGCACTTTTAAGTGGATAATTAAGCAAGAACTCATGGCTTAACTGGTTAGTCGCTTCTTCAACCGTCTTTGGTGCTGATAACATAGAGGTTCTCCTTAAAGGGTCTAAAGTCAGTGTTTAAGGGGTTTAGTATCAATAAATAATTCAGATATTGAACGAAGTACGTCGCTATAGGTGCTTACCACTTCCCCGGTTAACGAGCGTTTATTACTTGTAGTTTCTTTATGGCGGGCAATAGCGGCCCGTAAATCATAATGGCGTAGAATACCGATAAACTCTTGTTTACGGTTAACCACAGCTATTGAATCGGTTTTTTGCCATATATCCATAACTATCACTGTACTGACGTCTGATAATCCATTTACAGTACTGACACTACTACAAGTTAAGGCAGAAATAAGGTCTGAAGCAGGCGCTCGTAGCAAGTCAAAAATAGAAATTTTACTTACTAGTTGTCGTTTTCGATTAACGATTAAGACTTGGTGATCCTCAAAATAAGTTTGTTTTCTAACCCTCAGCATTGCCTCTTCTACTGTCATTTGACTATCTATTACTAAAACGTTGGTTTCAATCAAGGTCCCAACGGTATTTTCAGGGTAACTAATCAACAACTTACACAGTGCCTGTCTGCTTTTTGGTAATAGTTCAATTAATGACCTTCGGGCTTCAACATTTATATAGCGTAATATTGCAGCAATGTCCGCCATTTCGAGTAATTCAAAAAGTTCGCTATTAAAGTCTGTTGACGACTTTGTTATTATATTTGCAGATGCTCTTGGCAACATTGCATAAATAACCTTACTGGCTACCGATATTGGTACTTTTTGTAATAAGGCCGCGGCACTGGCAGAACCCATAATGTCTAACTTGCGTGCCGCAGCAACAGGCTCTTCTTTAAAGAATTGAATAGTCAGTTTTAAATTGTTATTTGCCATTAAAATTCGCCTTATTCTGACAGCTTAGTTGGCTTAGTTGCTTCAGATGCCGCTGGGATGCGCTCAACAATAACGCTAATGCCTTGTTTTTCTTCCATACAAACACGAGCAGGAATAAGCACTCGCCCCTGTTCTGTTTCAATTAGTAACATAGTGGCAGTGATATCAACTAAGGTGCCTTCAGTACCTGCTATTTTCAGGTATTCGTTGATACGAAAATGATTCTTGGCCTGTTTGGCTGCAATAATATTGGCTACAAATGAGTTACTACCCATCCCAAAGGCAAGTGCCATACCAAAGAGTAAAACGCCTACTACAACAATAATAAAGGTGGTGATAAATTGAATATTTATCCCTAGTTGTTCAACACTAACGACTATAGAAACAAAAAAAATCGAGAATTTAGCAATGCTGCCAAGGGATGAAGGTTGCTTAAATGAAGAGTTTTCAGCGGCACTTTCAACCATCACAGCAACAAAATTACCCAATAGATACCCAG
This sequence comes from Paraglaciecola arctica BSs20135, assembly GCF_000314995.1. Lineage (GTDB taxonomy): Bacteria > Pseudomonadota > Gammaproteobacteria > Enterobacterales > Alteromonadaceae > Paraglaciecola > Paraglaciecola arctica. Next base: position 31,795 of record NZ_BAEO01000006.1, read on the forward strand.
CTAAAACAATGAACACTGCAGCCAACATCTGGGGAATATAGCCTAGAAGTGCATTTAACCAAGAAGAGAAAAAATCCAGCCCGAGACTAGAAGTGGCTGCTGCAATAAAAAACAACATTACTACCCAAAAAACAGTCTTGCTAATCACTAACGCATGGGACAATTTAATTTCAGTAACCTTAGTAGATGTCACTTCACGCGCAGCTTTTTGCCACATTCTGCTTATAAACCTAACTGTGGTAAGCGTTAGTTTGCTGCAAACCCAAGCAATAACCCAGCCTAATAAAATAAGAAACAATGCGCTAATGAGCTGAGGTACATGCGTAACCAAATAGTTATTGAGTTGCTCATAACTAGTAGATAACGCCGATTGCCAATTGTTTTGAGATGCCATTTTCGATTTCCTTCCGATCTATACTTTTAGATACATTGTATTGACACATAATAGGTAAAATTAGTCACTTTATGGCTAACATTTTTTAGACAAACTGCAATTAAACAAACCAGACTAGATAGCTTGGGTGATATTTTGCAGGAAATATGTGACTAATATAGAAGTGCATTAGTCTACATTTTATACTCGTTATAGAATTATCAGCCTACATATCAAGCTTTTATCCGATTCACATTATTTTTAGAGATATTCCAATGACTTACGACATACTAATTTGGATCGGAATTGCGTTATGCGTAACTCAATCAGCTATTTTTTCTGGATTAAATCTAGCATTTTTCAGTTTAAGTAGATTACAACTAGAAGTGGAAGCTAAACAAGGCAATAAGAGTGCTATCGTTATTTTATCCATGCGTGAGGACTCCAATTTTTTACTGTCAACCGTGCTTTGGGGTAATGTTTCAATCAATGTATTATTAACGATTTTGTCTGGTTCGGTGCTCACAGGCATTTCCGCTTTTTTATTTTCAACTTTCGTTATTACATTTTTAGGTGAAATATTCCCACAGGCCTATTTTTCAAGAAACGCTCTACAAGTCGCTTCAAAATTAACGCCGGTGATCAAGTTTTATCAAATTCTGTTGTTCCCAGTTGCCAAGCTAAGCGCTTTAATATTGGATGGTTGGTTGGGTAAAGAAGGCATTACATACCTGCGAGAAAAGCAGTTGGCGGCCATTATAAAAGCACATATTGATTCCGATGATACTGATATGGAACAAGTTCAAGGACGAGGAGCTCTTAACTTTTTGCAAGTTGAAAACATTACAGTAGTTGAAGAAGGTGAACTTCTTGATCCTGATAGCATTATTACCATGCCAAGCAAATTAGACTTCCCAATATTACCGACTTATGGCAGCGCTGAGTTTGGTAAGTTTGTTAAACAAGTTGATCACTCTGGACACAAATGGGTATTGATTCAAAGTGAAAAAAACGAACCGCTTTTAATGCTCGATGCAGACGGCTTTGTACGTTCGACAACTAATGAAAATGAAATCACAGACCCCTACTCTTTTTGTCATAGACCCATAGTTATTACTGATCCAACTTGCTCACTGGGCGAAGCTATGCAAAAACTAAAGTCTGTACATGATTCAGAGCCAACTTCAGATGCTGTATTGCACACTGATGTTATTGTCGTTTGGACTGATATGCCTCATCGTGTCATTACTGGAGCAGATATACTCGGCCGGCTATTAAAAGGGATAGGACAGGAAAAACATGTCTCGCAAAGTTAGGTATGTTCTAACCAAAAAATGACTAGGTCCAAATGAGTTGTATAGAGAACCAATAGCGACATTTAGAAAATATTAGAAAGAAGGAATTAACAGTGTTGTCACGTTTGTACACTTTCATGCCAGGGTTAAACACCCTGTTTAACTATGAAAGTAAATGGTTTGCTGATGATGTTAAAGCTGCATTGTCAGTTGCAGCAGTCGCATTACCAGTTGCCATAGCTTATGCCCAACTCACTGGTGTTAATGCTGCTGTAGGTTTATATTCCTGCGTGCTGCCGATGATGGTATATGCTCTATTTGGCACCTCCAAACAATTGATTGTTGGTCCCGATGCTGCGACCTGTGCAGTTATTGCTGCTGTAGTAACACCTTTAGCAGCAGGTGATAGTTTTAAACATTGGCAGTTAGTTATCACCATGACGGTTATGACCGGTTTTTGGTGCATAATTGCCAGTCGATTTAAGCTTGGCGTATTAGCAGACTTTTTATCTAAACCTATCTTGATGGGCCTTTTAAATGGTGTCGCGATCACTATTATTGTGGGGCAGTTTTCCAAAGTTTTTGGCTTTACTTTCGATGATAAATACTTATTAGAACGTTTGGGAGGTGTTCCCAGTTATTTATCCCAAGCCCATATTCCAACTGTACTCATGGCAATACTCACAGTTGCCATCTATTTTGCTATGAAACGTCTAAAACCCACTTGGCCCGCTTCGATGTTCGCCATAACTTTTGGATCGGCATTAGTTTGGCTTTTTAATTTAGAGCAGTTTGACGTAAAAACCATTGGGATTGTCGACGGTGGATTACCTTTATTTCAAACACCTAATTTTAATGTAGGCATTATTCGCGAGCTAGTGATGCCTGCACTTAACTTGGCGATAGTGAGTTTTGTAAGCATGATGCTAACCGCTCGCAGTTTTGCTGCAAAAAATGGCTATGACATTGATGCAGATAAAGAGTTTATGGCCCTGGGCATGGCTAACTTCGCTTCTGCTTTATCACAAGGTTTTGCGGTGAGTGGCGCAGACTCTCGTACTGCAGTGAATGATGCTAACGGAGGTAAAACACAATTAGTCTCCATTATTGCGGCTTTAATTATCGCCATAATCGCTATTTTTCTAACCGCACCTCTTGAATTTATTCCTAGTGCTGCATTGGGTGTAGTGTTGATTATTGCATCTGTGCATCTTTTAGATCTAAAAGCCGTTTGGTTATTAAGATTAAAAGACAGGCAAGCATTTTATTTAACCTTGAGTACATTATTTGCAGTGTTGTTTATTGGAGTAATTCCCGGTATTACCCTTGCGGTATTACTTGGGTTATTTCAATTTATCCGCACAGTAATGCGTCCTACCGACCATATACTCGGCGTTGATGTTAACGGTGTGGTTAGAAGTCTGGATAGTAGTGATAAAGCAAAACCGATAGATGGGATTTTTATTTATCGGTTTAATTCACCTTTAACTTATTTTAATTCTAGTTTTTTTAAGCGTCGCTTATTAGAGCAATATGCCCGACAAAAAGATGACATTCAGTGCGTAATTATTGATGCGGTGCCATGCTTCACCCATTTAGATTTAAGTGTTATGGCAATGTTAGATGATTTAAATACTATATTTAGAAAGCGCGGAGTACGTCTTGAACTTGCTGGTAGAAAACGACAGTTACTTGGGTGGTTTGCTAAAGCAGATATTAAATCTGGTAACGATGGCATTTATGTTCATTCTGACTTGTATTTAGCGTTGAGGATAAACCAAAGTAAGCAAAAAGCAGATGAAGTAATTCAAGGTAAAAAAACAGGGTGATTTAGTAATTTAATATAAAAGTCAGCCATAGAAAAATAAAATGCATGGGCTCATTTTAATCATTTACTACTATTAAAATGATTAACAGCGCTTAATAGCTGTGCAACAAACCATAAGAAATAAACATAAACTTTTGTTTTTAATTGTGACCTATTCTGCAATTAGATCGTCTTAATTAAAGAATTTAATCTAAAAGGTATTCAAAATGAAAATAGCGATCCTATCTAGAAATAAAAAATTATATTCCACTAGCCGTCTAAAGGAGGCGGGTGAAGCCCGAGGTCATGAAGTCGATATTATTGATACCTTGCACTGCTACATGGATATAACCAGTAATAGACCTGTTGTTAGATATAAAGGTAATGAACTTCCACAATATGATGCGGTTATTCCACGTATAGGTGCATCTATTTCATTCTATGGTACGGCCGTTGTTAGGCAGTTTGAAATGACAGGCAGCTTTTGTGTCAATGAGTCGGTTGCAATTAGTCGCTCAAGAGATAAATTGCGCTCAACCCAGTTATTATCTCGTAAAGGTATTGGTTTACCGCGCACCGGTTTTGCTAATCGTCCTGATAACATCAAGGATTTAATCAAAAACGTAGGTGGTGCGCCTTGTGTTATCAAGTTACTTGAAGGAACTCAAGGTATAGGTGTGGTGCTTGCCGAAACTTCTAAAACTGCAGAAGCTATTGTTGAAGCCTTTATGGGCTTAAATGCGGATATTTTAATTCAGGAATTTATCAAAGAAGCAGGCGGTGCAGATATTCGTTGTTTTGTAGTAGGTGATCGTGTGGTTGCCGCTATGAAGCGTCAAGGTGCAGAAGGCGAATTTAGATCCAACTTACACAGAGGTGGCTCAGCGGTATTAGTTAAACTTACACCAGCAGAACGCAAGACTGCCGTTGCGGCTGCCAATATTATGGGGCTAAATGTTTGTGGTGTTGATTTATTACGTGCCGAACGTGGCCCTGTAGTTATGGAAGTGAATTCTTCGCCGGGTCTTGAAGGTATTGAAGCGGCAACCAAAAAGGATGTTGCGGATATGGTTATTGATTTTATCGAAAAAAATGCCAAGCCTAATAAAAACCGAACCCAAGGTAAGGGTTAGTCATCACAGCTTGTCTACAAAAAACATAAAGCCTATTAATAACTAATTTTATTATAACGAGCCGACCACTTAGCCTAGAATCATATACAGATCCTAAGCTAAGTGGTCAATTCATAGAACAAATTATTGATTGAACCATCGTCTTGCAATAGAAAATTCTAAAGTGTTTTGCGAATACGTTGAAAACTTTTTTTTATTTCTTCACCCAATAGTTTTGCTGCCGCAGATACATCTCCTGAAGCCCCTTTGGCTTCTTTGCCTACCTGCCCTGCTTTAGATTTGAAATGCTCCCACTGCTTATCAACTTTATGCCATTCGTCTTTAGCATCGGCTTTAAGTAAGTGTGTTTTTAGCACAATTTCATCTCTTTCCTGTTTGACTTGTTCAAACATTTTTTCGTATTTCTTTTTTTGCATTTTCCGTAATTTCATTTTTCATAGTCTTACCTCAATGTATATTAAAGTGCTAACGAGTAAATCACTTGGTGAGCATCTTCGATGTCTCTTTTTACCTGCATTCCCAACTCTTTTGACAATTTATGCATATGTGGATTATCTGCCAGCTCTACAGAATATAATGTTTTTACGCCATGACTTTTGGCGTAACTTGTTAGTTGATTTATTAGCAACTTACCCAATCCTTTGTGTTGCCATTTATCTGCTATGGTTAAAGCCATTTCATGAATATCTGGATTTTCACTTAATACATAGCGACACACACCAATTTCTATTTCCTTGCCATCTACCTGTTCAGTCGCAATAAAGGCCATTGAATTCTTACCATCTATATCACATAAGCTTTTTAGCACTTTGTCTGACACATTTTTGATAGCACCGAAAAAACGATAATGTTTAGTTTCTGGTGATAGGTGATCAATAAAATCATGTTCAAGCTGCGAATCTTGCATTTTAATTGGTCGAATGGTTATCGACTTTCCATCCAACTCGCATTCTTTAGACATTCCAACTTCTATTGTTTCCATTAGATAAAACCTCTTATACATTTGAATTATTTTTGATATATAGACTTATTTTTCTAGCCAAGCTAAGCACTATAATCAGAATGTTATATTTAATGCTTAGCATAAGTTTTTATGATTTCGCGATTTTGACCTGTATCAATATTTTTCTAAAAGGCAATACAATGGCCTGGTTGTGGAATGTCAGTCGCTATACTTTTTTCTTTCCACAATCTTTGTGACAACGCTTCCAGCGCCTCTGGATCACCGTGTACCAAAGCCACTCTTGCTGAATCATTAAAGTTAGATACCCACTCAATTAATTCCTGTTGCCCTGCATGGGCTGAAAATCCTCCTAAGGTTTCGATTTGGGCTTTTACTGCATAAGATTCATTAAATATTTTAATATTCTTTTTACCATCAACTAACAAACGGCCTAGGGTACCGGTAGCTTGATAACCACAAAAAATAATAGTGTTGCGAGAGTCCCATATTCGTTGTTTAAAATGATGGCGAATACGACCTCCAGTACACATGCCGCTGCCAGCAATAATGATTGCGCCTTTGGTTATATTGTTTATAGCGATGGAATTTTCTGGAGTGACAGCCAAAAATAGACGGGGAATAAAATCCTTAATAATAGAATGAGCTTTTGGTGTAGCTTGCTCAATCTCAAGACTGTCCAGGGACTTAAACCAGCGGTCATACACTTTAGTTACCTCTATAGCCATAGGGCTGTCGAGTATGACTTGCCAATTGTCTAACAACCCTTCCCTATGCAACTGGCCTAAATAAAACAGTAATTCTTGAGTTCGACCCACAGCAAACGCAGGGATCATAATATTTCCTCCACGTTTTTGTGTATCACTTAAAATCTCTTTCAATTGAGCAACTGTATCTTCCATTGGCCGGTGATTACGATCGCCATAAGTGCCTTCCATTAAAACCAAATCAGCTTTGGTAAGCACGCTTGGATCATTCATTAAAACGGCACTTTTGTTACCCAAATCCCCAGAGAATACGACTTTTTTGTTCTTGCCCTTATCGCTAAATGTCAATTCAACAATGGCAGATCCTAAAATATGTCCAGCATCATGAAATTTCACTTTTGCATCTGCGGATAAAGAAAACTCAATTTCATAATTGTGAGATTGGCACAAAGACAATGTTGTTATTACGTCTTCTTCTGTGTATTGGGGCTCTAATAAAGGTTTTCCTTTACGGGCTAGATAGCGGTTTTCACGCTCTAAATCCCCCAAATAGATATTGACTGAATCGAGTAACATCACGTGTAATAAATCTGCTGTTGCGTCAGCACAGTGGATGGGGCCGTTATAACCGTCATGTACTAGTTTGGGTAACATACCACTGTGATCTAAGTGAGCATGAGATAGGATGACGGCATCGATTGTTTTTGGGTTAAACATAAATGTTTCTTGTTGCTCCTTATCCAATCGGCTTCCTCCCTGGTGCATTCCACAATCGAATAATATGCGGCCAAATGCGGGCGCCTCGAACATATGACATGATCCTGTGACTTCTTGTGCTGCTCCTAAAAACTTAACTGTAGCCATTATTTATCAACCTCAAATACCAGAATATTTTGATGCTATATCATCATAAAAAAATGTGACGCTAGTTGATCTAAGTCAACACAACACACTTCAGTATTTTTCAGTTTTAAGCGTCTGCGCCAAATAGTGTCTGTGAAATATTTTCATAATGAACAACACTACAAGGCCGATAGAAGGAAGCTTGATCAGTATCAACAGTTAGGAATTTATATAACTTATAGTGTGTAAAATTCTTCAATTATCAAGAGTCGTGCTATGCAAACAAAAACATTACGTATTGGTGTATTAACCGGTGGTGGAGATTGTCCGGGGTTAAACGCGGCGATCCGTGCTGTTTCTAAAAGTTTAATGATCAATTGCTGTGCTGAAATTATCGGCATTCAAGATGGCTTTTTAGGGCTAATAGAAAGGCGAGTAAAACCTCTAAACTACGAAGATTGCAGTGGCATTTTATCTCAAGGCGGAACCATATTAGGTACCCATAATAGTGCCAGCCCGTTCAACTATAAAGGGGTCGACGTATCAGATAAGGTATTGGATTATTACCAAAGTCTAGAGTTAGATGGATTAGTAGTGATAGGCGGTGATGGCACCCTTTCTATTGCTTATGAGATGTCAAAACTGGGTATGAATATAGTCGGTATACCCAAAACCATTGATAATGATTTAATGGGGACTGATCGTACTTTTGGTTTTGATACCGCTATAAGCATAGTAACTGACGCCCTTGATAGATTGCGTACTACTGGACAATCCCACAAAAGAGTTATGATCCTTGAAACAATGGGCAGATATGCGGGTTGGATTGCGCTACATGCGGGTATCGCTGGTGGTGCAGATGTCATTCTTATCCCTGAGTTCGATTATGATATTGATGAAGTAGCCAAAGCCTGTCAATCACGTATGGGTGACCAACACTATTCAATAGTCGTGATTGCAGAAGGCGCTAAGCCAATAGGAGGCCAATTAACTATTCGTGAAACTAAAGATGGCGGCGGTGATCCCATTCGCCTAGGTGGCGTTGCAAATGTTTTAAAATTGCAATTAGAACAAAAGATAGACGCTGAAATCCGTGCCACTACTTTAGGATATATTCAAAGGGGGGGCTCTCCTACTGCATTCGACCGAGTTTTTGCTACTAGTTTGGGTTGTTATGCTGCCTCTTTAGTGGCAAACAAACAGTTTGGCAAAGTTGTAGTATTACAAGACGGTCAACTATGCAGTACTTCCCTTAAAGAAGTCGCACATAAAAGTAGGATAGTAACCAATGAAGACTCTGAATTAGCTAGCGCTTTATCAATGGGTATCTGTTTTGGTAATCCTGACTTGGCGACAAAATTACACAGCTTGAATAAATAACAACCACTAGTTTGTAGGCCCATGGTGCTGGAATTATCTAAAGTCTATTTATAGGAGCCTTAGTGACTTTGTCACTAAGGCTCTATACTGCCAATATTAAAAATATCCCGTTGCTTCCCAGTCATAGAGGTAACCACTTGTTTTACTTAGGAGCTACAAATTTGAGAAAAGTGTTTTATATGCAATTAATTGAACGTTATCTAACTGATGCGGTACTCGGATTTTTTGCTCTACTGTCACTATTTTTGTTTATTGCTCCTTTAGTTTTTGAATTTAATGACTTTACACAAGATATTGTGGCGGCTTTGGAATATGCCATTGTACTGTTGTTTGTGTTGGAATATGTGAGTGGTCTATTGCTCGCTAAGAATAAGGTTGGCTTTGTCGTTGATGGCTGGCGTGTCATTGATATGCTAATTATCATAAGTGCACTGATAGCCTTTATTCCATTTGTGCCTGATGTCCTAAGGCATTCGCCAGTTTTTAGGCTTATTCGGGTAGCGCGCATTGCTTTGTTAGGTGCACGTTCCAGTTTTGCGCTAAAACTCGACAATAACAGTGTTGATTTAAGTACTAATGAAGCAGTAATAGGTTTAAAAGTACTATCACTTGGTACATCTGGCGCACAGTTTGAAGTGATTAGCTGGGAGCAAGGACTTAATCGCCTGCGCAGTGGCGAACCAGACTGGCTTTTCATTTCTGGTTTGGATGAATCGCGACTAGCGTCTATTACCGCAGCGATGGGCGTTCCAATAAGCGCTGTTCAAGGTTTGTTTCAGTCTACGAGTCCTGGCTTCGACACCCTTGAGCATTTTTCCACATTTTTTGTACGTTACCCAATGCCAATGGTTCCGGGGGCGCGACTAACACGTACACCTATATTATTGGTTGGTACGTCAGAAAACGTGGTGGTGTTGAGTCGCGATCATACTGACTTAGACGAAAAGGTACAATTAAGGCTGGCAAGCATCGATACCAAAACACCTAAAATGGTGAGGGCGACTCTGGCGTTGGTCAGTGAAATTATGTCAGCCTATACCCAAGTGGCTGAAAGTATTGAAGTGACTTTGACAAATCTAGAGCTCGCCCAGAGCCGATTGGGAGATGAGGCATTCTTAGCTCGAACATTTAGTCTCAGGGCTGACATTTTAAAGGCTCGGGCTAGCCTGAAACACCTCAAAAGTGTGATCAGAGATTTGTTTAGCGGCAAGGTGATTATAGCCGGTGCAAGTCCCAGTGATCGGGAGCCGTTCCATTTTCTGGCAGACGATGCCAACGATCTGTATGACGATATAGATGACTTACGTGAATCCTTGCAGGGGTTAGTTGACCTACGACTTAATGTGTCATCATTTCAAATGAATCGGGTAATGCGACTGCTTGCTCTTCTCACCGCATTGGCACTGCTCCCTGCCACTGTTGGTGGATTACTCGGCATGAACATAACAGACGCTCCTTGGCCTGGCACATTGGCCCAGATTGCTTTTGGTGTTGGAGTTGGAATGACCCTTAGTTTATATGTTTTTGCCATCAAAGGCTGGTTGCGATAATGGAGAATTCGATAACCAATATCAGCTGTAACAATTCGCAGAAATAACTCAGTATCCTTTGCTAGGGATGGCAATACAATTCTATTAATGTCTCGGTTATCAGTTCCCTTCCATTGTAGGATTTTACGTTGTAGCAGCGGTCGATAGCGCCAATTCTTTTCTAGATATAAATAACAAAATTGCAGTCCCGACAATTGCAGCGATGAGTGACCCAAGTAAAATTCCCATTTTGGCTTGTGCAATCAATGCTGGATGTCCTTCGAATGCCAATGCTGAAATAAACAGTGACATTGTAAACCCAACACCTGCTAAGAAACCCACTCCAACTATGTGACTAAAGTGCACGCCTTCGGGGAGTCTTGCCAAACCCGTTTTTAAAGCAAGCCAAGCAAAAATACTGATCCCTATCCCTTTACCTAAAACTAAACCGAACAAAATCGCCAAGGTAACCACTGTATCCTTAAATTCAGGGATGTCGGTAGGCAACAACAAGCCAGCGTTTAAAAAAGCAAACAAAGGTAAAATGATCAGACTAACGGGGTTTCTTAGGGCATTGCCCCAACGTATTATTGGTGTAGTGGTACTTTTTGCAATTTCTTCGGCTTCAATCGCAAGTGCATGCTGCTCTCCACTCTCAAGAATGGTGGCGTTCGGTTTGTCCACTTTCCTAAAGGTCTTAACAACATATTGCATTTTGTGGAGGAACCACCTTTTATTGGCATAGGGATGTGTTGGCACCATCAAGGCAGCCAAAATACCTGCTGTTGTTGCATGAATACCAGATTGAAGAATAAACCACCATAATACTACCCCACCAATTAAATATAATGAGGGCACTCGTATTCCAAGCAAGTTCATCAAGAACATAGTCGCTAAAGTTAGTCCAGACCATAAAAGCGAGCTCACCACAATTTGTTCGGTATAAAAAAGACCTATAACCGCTACTGCGCCCATGTCATCAACGATAGCCAAACCAGTAAGTATAATGGCTGCAGCTTTTGGTGCTCTAGTGCCTAATAATGTTAAAATGGCGATAGCAAATGCGGTATCCGTTGCCATAGGTACACCCCATCCCTGAAAAGCATCTGTTCCGCCAATCCAAATAATCATCAGATAAATGAGTGCCGGTAGTAACATCCCCCCGATCGCCATGGCGATCACTAAGGTTGCATCTTTTAAGTCTTTTAGTGCCCCGACTAAACACTCGTATTTAATTTCCAGCCCCAAAATAAAGAAAAATAACACCATCAACCCATCGTTGATCCAATAGTGTATCGAGTGACTGATTTCCCAGTCACCGAGTGAAACAGCGAGCACCAGTTTATTCAAAACATCATATTGGTGTTGCCAACCAGTATTGACCATGACTATGGCCAGCAAAGCGGAAATGAGAAGGGCTATTCCAGCCATGGCTTGACTACTGAAAAACACTTTTACAGGAGAAAATAATTTAAGAAAGCGTCGCTCTAAAGGAGCATGTTCACGATTTGCTTCTCTTATTTTAGATTTCATTACAATTCCATTCCTTACTGGTTTTAATTGTGCTTTGGCAACAAAACATGACTATTACCTGTAATTGTTTATTTAGCTATTTATTCCAAAGTATAAACCCCTCAATAATGATTAGTGTACAAATTATTATTGCTGGGAGTGATATATGAGATGATGTAGAAGACAGCTGTTATGTCAATTTATATAGCTGTTTCATCATAGTAACACTAAATGTATGTTAAAGTTAGCGGTCCATAAATAAATAGTATACAAACTATATTGGATTTTATAACTATTAGAACAGTATAAAATTTACGGTTGAATCGCGAATAATTATTACAAGTACCTATGCAAAATGTTTGTTAGAACTGCGTGTAAATCCAATTCATCAAAAAGGAGAACTTTATGTTAGTCAGTTTAAAAGAATTAAGTGGTAGCACCATCAAAGCAACTGACGGAGACCTTGGTCAGGTAAAAGATGTGTATTTTGACGAAAGATCTAGGGTCATTCGATTTTTGGTAATTGATACTCATCCTTGGTTGCCTCTTAGCGAAAAGGTATTGATTAGCCCAATTGCACTGCGTGAATTTAATAATAATGACGATATATTGAGTGTGTCGTTTAAAAAAGATGCGGTTAAGCATTGTCCGAAAATTGAAGAGCATGAAACAGTTTCACGAGAGTTTGAAAAAGCTTATCACGATTATTTCGGCTACGGTTATTATTGGACAGGTGAAGGTGCTTGGGGTGAATACGCTTACCCTACCGCGCTGTTTAACCCAAAAATACTGAGTGTTGACAAAGTTAAAGATGACAATGTCCAACAAACAAATCACCTTCGTTCAGCTAATGAAATTGAACACTACGGTGTTGATGCTTTGGATGGTAAAAAGGGTTACATCAAAGATTTTATTTGGGATACCTACAACTGGTCTTTACGTTATCTTGTTATTGATACCCGTGATTGGTTGCCTGGCGGTAAAAAAGTGCTCATCTCACCAGATCAGTTTGATACATTAAACTGGGGGAGTAAAACAGTTACCTGTAATATTAATTTGGCGCAGATAAAAGCATGTCCTGAATATTGCCCAGATAAATTGAATGACGATAAATACCTTGAAAAAATTAGGGAACAACGTCAGATCAATAAATAGGTTACGAAATAAGGCTGTTTGTTTCCTGAACAAAGTAGTTAATCATAATCAAACTCTATTCGTCACCTCGCCAAAGGTATTTATTGGCTGGTGGAATTAATTCTACGGTTAAAGGAGCAAGGCTAATCAATGCAAACAACAAATAATCCTAACGCGAGTAAAGTAGAGCATAAGAGCAAGATATTGTATGGTGCAGAAACGGCTAAAGCGCTGGCCAATTTTACTATTAGTGATAGTAAAATGCCTCGTGCTTTTCTTTGGGCACTTGGCTCTATAAAAAGTGCAACTGCCCTTGCCAATATGGAGCTAGGCTTACTTGATGAAGAAAAAGCAATGGCTATTCAAGGTGCGGCTCAAAGCGTAGCTAATGGCTTCTACGACGATCAATTTCCAATTGATGTGTTTCAAACTGGCTCTGGGACCAGCACTAACATGAACGCCAATGAAGTTATAGCTTCCTTAGTCAAGTTGCAAACTAAGGGGCAAATATCTGTGCTCCCTTTGGATGACGTGAATCTAGGACAAAGCTCTAATGACGTTATACCCTCGTGTATTCATTTAAGTGCAGCTATGCTAATCGAAAAAGAACTGCTGCCTTCCCTATTGCACTTAGTTAACACTTTAGACGGAAAAGCAAAGGAGCATCACAATACCATCAAAACCGGTAGAACCCATCTCATGGACGCTATGCCGCTTAGTTTTGCTCAAGAGATAGGCGCATGGCGTGAGCAGATTAACTACATTCATACTCAGCTCCAAAACAGTTTGCCAAGCTTGTGTAAACTCGCTATTGGAGGCACTGCAGTAGGCACCGGGATCAACACACATCCAGAATTTGGAGCCGTTGTGAGCCGGCTATTATCAGAAAATAGCGGCTTGGTATTTACTCCGGCTGACAACTACTTTCGTGCAATTAGCGCCCAAGATACAGCTGTTAACGTCAGTGGGAATCTCAAAACCGCCGCGGTTAGCTTGAGTAAGATTAGCAACGATATTCGTTGGCTCAGTAGTGGACCGTTAAATGGTTTAAATGAAATACACTTATCCGAACTTCAAAAAGGTAGCAGTATCATGCCCGGCAAGGTCAACCCGGTGATCCCTGAAGCTGTATTAATGGCATGTACCCAAGTGATTGGTAATGACACTACTATTACCTTGGCTGGCCAATCGGGCAATTTTCAATTGAATACTATGCTGCCATTAATCGGCCATACCCTAATTCAAAGTATCCAATTACTGAGTACCTGTTGCACTGCACTTGCCGATAAAGTCATCAAAGATATGCAAGTGAATCATGCAAAACTTGAGCAGAACGTAGCACGCAACCCCATGTTAGCAACGGCGTTGACGAGTTTAATTGGTTACGATAAAAGCGCAGAAATTGCCAAAAAAGCCTATGCAGAGAATAGAACAGTACTAGATGTCGCCAAAGAGTTGACCAATTTAAGTGAAGCTGAACTTATCGCAAGGTTAGATCCCAAAACAATGATAGGTAAATCAAACACCAAAACTGATAGGAGCTAACATGACAAGTAATAAACCACAAAACATCGCAACTTTTGCAGCCTTAAAAACGTCCATAGCTAACGGCGAAGAGGCGTCACTAAAAGAATTATTAGCCAATTTATCTATGCAAGAGATTGAGAAAAGCTATCTCATTGACTTGGCTAAATTAAGTAACAACCCTAGTATCATAAAGTTACTTGAAGATATTCCCTTAGATAAATAGGTTAGATAAACATGGTCAATTTGGCATCGGTTATCATAGGATCCTTTATGAAAATGGACTGCTGTGCTAGCTGAACTCGCCTATATTCTCTTTATCATGGCTATAGCGACAACTATAGTATGGAAGGCATGCAACTACCTTGAGGACGCATGCCACGATTTAGCACTCTGTTATGGGCTTCCAGACTCAGTCAAAGGCTCTACAGTGATGGCAATCAGTTCGAGCTTTCCCGAATTGGTCACTATTATTCTAGCCGCAGGCATTCATGGAGACTTTGAACTGGGTTTGGCTACTATTATTGGTTCAGCAGTGTTCAATATCTTAGTCATTCCTGGAACATCCGTACTCTTCCGACCAGGCTCACTTCACGCAGGACGCGACGTAATCTATCGAGAAGCGCAGTTTTACCTGATCAGTGTGCTGATCGTGATGGTAACACTATCATTTGCGGTTATTTATCAACCGTCGACAGAAGAACCAATGAGTGGAACATTGAGTATTTCAATGATGATCCTTCCGCTACTATTTTACGTGTTGTACATCTACATCCAATATCAAGAAGTGCATGATCACAAACCAGAAAAAAATAAACCTGATGCCACAGCACTAAAGAGCTGGGGCAAACTGATTTTTTCTATGGTGCTGGTTACTATGGCAGTAGAAGTGCTGATCCAAATGGTTATCGAACTTGGCGAGATGTTCAGCACTCCGAGTTATTTTTGGGGCGCAACCATATTGGCAGCGGCAACCAGCATTCCGGACCTTTTTGTTAGCGTAAAAGCCGCCAAACGAAAATGCAGTACTGCAAGCCTTACAAATGCCTTCGGCAGTAATATCTTCGACTTGTTGGTTGTGTTACCTGCTGGTGTCATCGTAGCCGGCGCAGTAGGCTTCAACTATCCTCGGATAATGCCTATGATGATGTTCCTACTCTTTGCTACTGTCACTTTTTTGGTGCTGGCACGAAGTGGTTCAGAGCTGACCAATAATAACGGTAAAATTCTGCTACTAATTTATGTGGGATTTATTATTTGGATGGGAATGGAATACATCGGTGTAGCACATCCAATTGAAGTTTATTAAAGGGTTATAGAAAATTAGAATTAACTAAGCCTATTCAACATGCCTAAATAATGAGAGTAAGAAAATAACGGAGTCTTTAATCACTCCCTCCCAAAAGAAATACTATCTTAAGTATAAAATCAGCAAATCTTAAGTTTCATCTGATACATTTATCTTTGTAACTATTATTGTTAGGTCGCCTTTTGAAAATATTGATTATTGAAGATTCAAACTCACTCAGAAGAAGTTTAAAAGTTGGGCTGTCTAATCTGGGCTTCACAGTTGATGATACGGGAGATGGCTCTGAAGGTTTGAGCATGGTTTTATCTGGAGATTATTCTCTTTTGATCCTTGACCTAATGCTTCCATCAGTTGATGGCACCTCAATATTAAAAGCCCTACGTGATGCAAAGAAAGATATCAGAGTATTAATTCTTTCTGCAAGAGATCTGACAGAAGATAAAATTCAAGGATTGCTTAATGGTGCTGACGATTATTTAACCAAACCATTTTCATTCGATGAACTTCACGTAAGACTACTGTGCCTTATGCGCAGAGGCAGTTTAAATATCAATGACAGCAAAATTACTATTGGACAGTTTTCATTAGATCTACATTTAAAACAATTTCACTGTAATGGCATAGATGCTAATTTCACCCCGAATGAATATAAATTGGTGGAATGCCTATTTACTAATCAAGGTAAGGTTATATCCCCAGAAAAGCTAAGTGAATATTTAGCTGGTCAATATGATGCAATTGCTAAAAACTCTATTGAGGCACACTTATCGACCGCACGGAAGAAAGTGCGAGCGGTAGGATATGATTTACCTATTAGAACCAAGCGTGGCTTCGGTTACTTCGTTGAAGGCAATTAATGACTTCTATTAAGCAAAAATTAAGTCGCTACATCTCTCTTTCAGTATCGATATTATTAATATCCATATTCCTTGTAACTGACATCCTAGTGGATACTTGGATAAGCAGTGAATTTGATAGAGCCATGACCAATAAGGCTAGTTTGCTCATTACCTTAATAAGCGAAGACACAGAAGAAATTGAGTTTGAATTTGCTGACGAGTTTATGCCTGAATTTTCAGGAGCGGTTGATCCAGAGTATTTTCAACTTTGGCTGAATGATGACGTTTTTGAACGCTCACAAACCCTCGAACTATTTCACGTAAATACATTACCTAAATTAAATATTCCCTTAAATACATCATCAATCACCAATATTACTTTACCTGATGGGCGCTCTGGCAGAATGTACTTTGCTACATTTAAACCTCAAATTGATAGCGATGTTAGAGAAGATTTTGGTATTTCAAAGAAAGAGTTTTCGAAAACTCAACAACCTATGTCATTAGCTTATGCCATAAGTAACGAAAACCTAAATCAAATACTTTGGTTTGTAGATATCATCTTTTTAATCACCTCGATTACCGCAATTATCGCGGTCAAAATGATAGTGTTTAATGTGGTTGAGCGAGGATTAAGACCGCTTGTTAAACTCAACAATGACCTTAAACAAATTGACCTAAACTCTCAAGTAAGCGCTATTTCCACTGACGATCTCCCTGACGAACTCATATCTATCGCAACTGGCATTAATCATTTTATCAGTGAAAATAAGGTGCTCTACTCACGAGAGAAGAGGATCACATCAGATATTGCTCATGAATTAAAAACCCCTATTGCAGAGTTACTTAGCTTAAGCGAAGTTGCTATTAAGTTTCCGAATGAAAAACAAATATCAGATACCTATAAAGATGAGGTGCTTGGCATTGCCGAACGTCTAAAAAACATTGTGAATGGCATTCTATTACTACAAAAAAGTACTCAGGGGGTCGAATTAAAAAAGAATGATATTGATTTAGAAAACCTTCTTCAACAAATCATAGATCGAGAAAATAAATCAGCTAGAGACATAAGGTTAACTTATGACGTGCAATCAAAGCATATTCAAGTAAGTGAAATAGCCATTGAGACAGTGCTGTCAAATTTAATTAGCAATGCAGTGTATTACAGCCCAGAAAATACGCCGATATTCATATCGGTTGTCCTTGCAATGCATAATAAGGTGAAGATAATAATATCTAATACAAGTACCCATCATTATTCTGCGGCTGATTTAGAGCATTTTTTTGAGCCGCTATGGCAAAAAGACAACTCAAGAACCTCATCACAAAGGTATGGATTGGGCTTAGCTATAGTGAAGTCTTATTGTGACAACATTGGTGCTTCTATATCAATAGATATGGAGCCTCAGGAAAAAATCGTCTTTACTATACAATTGTGATCCAGAATAGATTTGTAATTTACATTTTTTTCCATTTCATTTTTGTTTTCAATGTATATGCACTAGACCTGACGATTGATGGCGTTCTAGATGAAAAAGAGTGGCATTTAGCTACAACCATAACAGATAATTATCAAGTCATTCCCCAAACTCTTGCACTACAAAATAGTAACTTTTCTTATCAGATAATTACGACAAAAACTGGGTTGTTTATTGGATTAAAGGCCAATACTGTATCTGCTTTACGAGTTCGTACTCAAGAGAATGATAGCGTTTTTTCTAATGACCACTTTCAGTTAATGTTAGATATGAAAAATAATGCGCAACAGAGTTATGTATTTGCCATAAATCATCAAGGATACTATTTTGATGGCATTTATGATGTAGATAAAGAACTGGATTTAGATTGGAATACCCAGTGGGAATATAAAGTAAAATCTTACGACAATAGTTGGGTTGCCGAAGTGTTTATCCCATGGCAAGCCATGTCATTTGGTATTGAAGTCCAAAACCAATTTGGGCTATATGTGAGCCACTTTGACGAGAATACCAATGCCACTTATGCGTCAGTGCCAGCTAATCAACAAATGAATAGCTTTTTTCAACTATTCTCAAAATATTCAACCACTATTGTTACCGAGTCGAGTTTTGACTTGTTTCCTTATGTGTCATTTAATCGAGATGTTTTGCAAGACAGTAATAACGGCTCTATTGGCGCGGAAGTGTTCTGGCGACCTACCAAAGGACAACGATTAAGTGCCACTGTTAACCCCGATTTTGGACAAGTCGAATCAGATGAATTAGTTGTAAATTTTTCAGCCGTTGAAAATTTCTTTTCGGAAAAACGCCCTTTTTTAAATGATAATCAAAGCTTATTCAACGTTACTGGACCTGAAACATTGACCTTGGTGCATTCTCCTAGAATTGGTGGCAATGCCTTTTATGATGAAGAATATGATAGTGAGCTTAATTCCGCCTTAAAATACACGGTAGACTTTGATAATTATGATTTTGGCATTATGTCTGCTTTTGAAAACACTACCTCAAGAGGTGATGGTCGTGACTTTTTGGCCATGCGCGGACAATACTCTTTTGGTGCTAGTAAATTGGGTATATCAATCAACCATGTGAATACGCCTACTATAGACAGGCAATCCACCGTATTATCAACCGATTTACATTTCTCTATCTCTGAAAACTCATCTTTAAACCTAGGGATAATTAAAACCAACATTGAAGAGGAAAACAGCTATGAAGAAGATATCGGTTGGTGGCTAAGGGGCAGTAGCGATATCTCTGAGCAACACACTCATGAATTTAGTTTGTTTTCTTATGGAGACAATTTACAACTTAATGATATTGGATTTGTAAAAAGGGTTAACCGAAAACAATTTGAATATGAGTATCAATACCAAATTCCTGATTTAGAGTCGACTTTCATTAGAGAAATAGTCTTTGCCTTTGAAACAGAATTTAAAACAAACTTCCAAGATGAAAAACTCCCCCATGTATTTGGGGCTGGTGTTGAACTGCTAATTGAAGATGAATTTGAATATCAGTTTTCTTTAGAAATGATCTCATCTGGATTTGATGACCTAATTACACGTGGTAATCATTCTTTATGGTTACCTTCGTCACAAAATTTGGAATTTGAAGTCGCGTCTCCTGAATATTTATGGGGCCAATACGAATTTGCACTTACAGTGGGTACTGAAGGATTTGATGATTATTTTTATGATATGCAAGGCAGTTTGGCACAACAATTTAGTGAAAACTTGCATATAAGCCTAGCAGTTTCTCAATATAACAGTGATAGTTGGTTGGATTGGAATGAAGGCAATACGATTAGTGAATTTAACTTTACTGAGCAAAGTGTTGAACTGAGTATGGATTATCAAGTTGATGATAATCAAGAACTGCGCATTAAGTTCGAAGCCGTTATAGGTAAAGCAACAAGTCTCAATAGTTTTGTTGTTCTCCAGGATGGTTCAGCACAACCTTTAACCAATAGTGATGACTTTTCCTTTGCTGAAAACGCATTTCAATTGCGTTACAAATATTCCCTTTCTAAGCTAACCGCATTTTACCTGAGTTACGGTTTTGGTGGTGAGTACGAAGATGAGTTGGCCAAATTTGGAAAACGCAACCTTTACAAACGAGCTATTCACGCCAAAAATGCCCACAATCTATTCGCAAAAGTCAGGCTGCATTTTTAATGCAATTCAACTAACAAATCTAGTTATTCCACTCTTAAATAAAATGAATATTCAGTTTAATCTAGGGTAATTATCAGTTTACCCTAAGCTGTTCTTAAGTTTCCTTACTTAATATAACAACACTTATTTCTAGGTGTTGTTATGAAATTAATCCCTAAGTTTTTTCTCACTATCAGTTTCATTGTTATCGCGGTATTTCCGAGGGTAACACTCAGCGAAGAAAATAAATGTGATCAATCACAAAACGTCAAACTTGTCACCAATGACATCTTTGACCTTACGGATAAAGACACCATTTTTTTACATCATTGGGCAAATTTCCTTCATATCAAAACCAAACAAAAAACACTCTTAAATGAGTCTGCTTTTTTCCTAGATAAATGCGAAGTTAACGATGAGGATTTAAAGGAATTAGAGCGTCATCTACGCAGTGAGAAATACATTCGGGATGCATCGGTAACCTATAACGAAGATCATGAAGTAGAGGTTCAGACTTGGGATAATTGGTCATTATTGCCTACCCTTGAATTCGGTAGAAAAGGTGGGGAAAATAAGTTTGCTATTGGGATCCAAGACAGAAATTTACTGGGGTTGGGTATTGATGCTGAGGTTGAGTATTTTAGCAACGATCAGCGTAGTGGTTATAAACTCAAAACACAATTCCCGCTTTATTTTAAAAACAACATCAACGCCAAGATTCGGCTAACCAGTAATGATGATGGCACTTCAGAAGCAATATTTTTACAAAAAAAGTTCGTCAGCTTTGACACTAACAATGCATTTGAAATTGGATTCAATAATTTTAATCAAATAGACACCCAATATAATAATGGCATGGTGTCTAATCAATATATTCATCATAAGAACTTTTCAACCATAAATTGGCAATGGTTGCACCAAGATTCAAGCACAGATACTTTACGTTTTGGTCTGGGTTACTCTCAGGATAAACACCGCTTTTCAGAATTGCCAGAACAAACCTTAACCAGCCCGTTGCCTAGTACAGTTTTACCCTCAAACCGAGCTTTTAACTATCCATTTTTATCTGTTGAGTATCTTCAGAAAGACTATCGGAAACTGACAAACCTTAACCTTATTAACCATATTGAAGACTTTAACTTTGGGTGGAATGCAACTGCAAGTATTGGTTCAGACTTAACAAATAGTGAAGATTCGCCATCATTAATTTGGCAGTCACATTTATCCAAAGGTTTTGACCTGTTTGATAATGCGATATGGCTGTTTGAAGCTTCTTTCGAGGGGGAGGTATATGACAATAGTAATGTCGAAAACAGACTGCTTCTAAATATTAATACCGAATACTTCCATAAGTTTAATGGTAGATGGGGAGCTTATTTTAAGAATGCCAACCAATTCAGTAAGAACCAGTTTTTAGACTCCCCTATTGTTTTAGGCGGTGAGTCGGGAGTTAGGGGGTACCCGTTACAATATCAACACGGTAAACATAGTACGCAATTTACTCTTGAAGCTCGTTATTACCCGCATATTAATATTTACAAACTCCTCGAACTAGGTGGCGCAGCATTTTTAGATACTGGTCGAGTGTTTGGCCAATCAGAACTTTCTCAAAACTCCTCCCCCTGGATGACATCTGTAGGTTTAGGCGCTCGCTTTTTCTCAACCCATTCTAGCGAAGCCCGAGTCATCCATGTGGACATCATCAAGCCTCTTTCTTCTGCGCCCAACGTTAATAGCGTTGAATTTCGCATTACCACCAAACACTCATTTTAGGGCCACAATCAGTGAAAAATTTACTTAGGTATTTTAAGAACTTAACAATAACAACAAACCAATTGGTGTTTTTTACCTGTTGTTATGTTGCTTTGATATTGAACTTACCTTTTTTAGTCAAAACAACCAATGTGATTACCTCTCTTGATAACTACAATGGACTTTTTTTACTTTCATTACCTATATTTCTATTGTCTATCACTATTACCTTGCAGAGTATTCTTGCTTTTAGGTGGATCACTAAACCTATTCTAATTATTACAGTGATTTGCTCATCTTTAATATTTTACGGCACCATTTCTTATGGATTAGTGTTTGATTACGGCATGGTTCAAAATACGGTTGAAACTGACACTGCCGAAGCACTGTCCTACGTAAACCTTCACGCCATATTGTTTTTTATTCTATTTGGTATTGTCCCATCGGTATTAATATATGCGGTTCAACTCAGCTATAAACCCTTTTTAAATGAGCTGTTAACTCGTTTGAAATTAATTGCAATGAGCCTTTGTGTGGTGTTTCTTATAGGCGGCTTATTTTATTCCAATTATGCGTCTGTTGGTAGAAACAACAAAGCGCTAATCGGTTATATCACCCCTTATAAAATGCTAGATGCGTCATACAAATTTGTACGAAATCACTATTTCACTTCACCTTTGAAATTTAAGGTCCTGGATACATCTCCGACAATTGTACGTGATAGTAATAGAAAACATGTCACTGTTATGGTGCTCGGAGAAACAGCTCGTGCTGAGAGCTTTTCCCTTAATGGATATAACAAACCAACTAATCAGTACACTGAAAAACAAGGCGTGGTGTCTTTTACTAATATGCACTCATGCGGAACAGCAACAGCTGTTTCTGTACCCTGTATGTTTTCAAGGTTAAGCAAACAAAATTATGATAAACGTATTGCGACCTCGCAACAAAACGCAGTTGATTTGATCCATTTAGCGGGCGCCGATGTGTTGTGGATTAGTAATAATAATGGCAGCTGTAAGGGAGTATGTACACGAGTAATCACGCAACAAATAGATACTAATAAATTAAACCCTCTATGTGATGGCGAGTACTGTTATGACGAAGCATTATTGGCTCCACTGCGTACAAAGCTTGATCATTTGACCCACGAAAACACTCTGATTGTTCTACATATGATTGGCTCACATGGGCCTACATATTTTAAGCGATATCCAATAGAAAAAAGACTTTTCACACCCGATTGCCAACGTAGTGACATTCAAAATTGTTCACAACAACAACTTATAAATACTTATGACAACACCATTGCCTATACCGATTTTGTTCTGTCACAAGTCATTAGTGGATTAAGTGAATTGGCGGAACAAGAGGATGTTGAAACATCTCTGCTTTATATTTCAGATCACGGGGAATCACTCGGTGAAAATGGTATTTATTTACATGGACTGCCCTATTCGTTTGCGCCTGAAGAACAAACTCGCGTTCCGATGATTTATTGGAATGACCCAATGCAAACAGATTTCAATCTAAACTGCCTAAATACTTCGGCAAAAGCACATATTACCCATGATAATATTTTTGATACCTTACTCAGTATTATGTCGGTTCGCAGCACCGCTTATAGGATCGGAAGTGACCCCTTTATTCAATGTAAATCCCAAAGTGCCATTGCACGCACCACAGTACCCAATAGATTAGATACGGAGATAGTAAACTAGTGTTTGACAACATCAATAAGCCGAAAGGCATACAAAGAATTTATTTGGCCAGCTTAAATTCAGCAAGAGCTTTTAAGTGGTTATACAAAAATGAATCTGCTTTTAAACAAGAAATTTTACTGCTACTACTCGCTATACCAATATCGTTTTTATTCAACATTAGTTTCAAAGAGCAACTCATATTAATTGTTGCGATAGTATTCATTATTTTTACAGAAGTTATAAATACTGCAATAGAGGCAGTAGTAGACAGAGTTGGATTAGATATTCACCCGTTATCTGGTTTGGCAAAAGATTTAGGCTCTGCAGCCGTGTTTATTAGCCTAATAGTTGCAGCCAGTATTTGGCTAATTGTCTTACTTTGATTGACAAAGCCAGCTTTCTTTAGGTTTAGCAAAGATGTTATGAAATTAAGGTAGAAAATGAATTCTGAAATGAAACACGTTTTGATTAAAGTACCCCAAGTGACTCTTGGGTTTTGGATAATTAAAATTCTTGCCACTACTCTTGGAGAAACAGCTGGTGACGCCGTTTCTATGTCAATGGATCTTGGATATTTGATTGGCACAATTATATTTATGACCTTTTTTATTCTGGCTGTTGTCTTGCAAATTAAAGCGAAAAAATTTAGTCCATATATTTATTGGATTGCAATCATCGCATCAACAACTGTCGGCACTACACTAGCGGATTTTGCTGACCGATCATTGGGAATCGGTTATCTCGGAGGGTCAACACTCTTAGCCATACTTTTAGTGAGCACATTATTTGTTTGGAATAATTCACTTGGCAGCATTAGCGTTTCATCAGTTCACACACCAAAAGCCGAGGCATTTTATTGGCTCACCATAATGTTTTCACAAACTTTAGGGACAGCACTAGGAGACTGGACAGCGGACTCAGCAGGTTTAGGGTATGTAGGCGCAGCTTATATTTTTAGTGGAGGCTTAGCATTAGTAGTGGCTTGCTATTTTTTCACTAAAGTTTCTCGTACTATTTTATTCTGGCTAGCTTTTGTACTTACTCGTCCGCTAGGGGCTGTAATCGGTGATTTTTTAGATAAACCAATTGCACAAGGCGGTTTGGAATTTAGTCGCTACACAGCTTCAGGAGTGCTTCTGTTTGTGATCGTTGTTTTAGTTGTGTTACTGTCGAAGCGTCCGGCTTTAAAGCAACATTAATATGTTGATTTTAAAACACTTTTTACAGTGCTTTGTGCTCAAAGTTAACAAGATGAAGTTAAACTTAAAAAAGGATAATTTGTATCGATATTTTATTTTTCTAGCTTAAATTCAGTTTAAATTAAGCAATTCTTAAGTTTCATCTTGTAAGTTAAGATCCGTGTTGTATTAGAGATATTAATAACGATGTTCACAGCTGTACTTTATCTATTTCGTCCTTTTATATTATTTTCCTTTCTGCTCATTTTAACTCTGTTTTTATCAAGAGTGGGATTGGCCTTTTGGCAACTTGATCGTTTCGACGACATACAAAGCGTAGCGACGCTTATATTCAATGGACTAAGAATTGATTTAAGTACACTGGGTTACCTATTAGTTTTACCTGCAATGTTACACCCGTGGTTTATGTTGTCTAAACACAACAAGGTATGGTTAACGACATTAAAAATTGTATTCTTCTTTGGGTTTATGGCAGTAGTATTCTTTGAACTTGCCACGCCTGCATTTATCATGGAATACGGTTTTCGCCCCAATAGATTATTTATTGAATATTTGGATTATCCTAATGAAGTAATGAAGATGTTGTGTAACGGCCATTTACTGACATTAGGTTTGGTATTTATAAGTCTTATCGTTCTCGGCAGTATATGTTGGCCGCTTCTAAATAAGATTGTTGGCTTGCAAAAAACTGCAAATCGCCCTGCCCTTATTGCTTCAGCTTTGTCCTCTGTTGTTATGTTACTCGTCCTTTTTTTATGCGCCAGAGGCACAATAGGACATCGCCCAATCAACCCATCACTGGTATATTTTTCTACAGATCCTTTAGTTAATTCTTTAACCTTAAATTCGCTTTATAGTGTGGCTCATGCCTATAAACAATTTGGTAATGAAAAAAATGCAGCCAAGCTCTATGGCAATATGGATAACAAAAAAGTCATTTCTCTTGTTCGCCAAGAAACAGGGTTGGCAGAGCAGTCATTTAAAGATAAAACACAGCCCTCTTTGTCATCTCGCGATCCAGTCTATAAAGGGAAACCTAAAAACCTGGTGATTATCCTAGAAGAAAGTCTAGGTGCTCAATTTGTATCCACCTTAGGAGGGCTGCCACTTACCCCTCAAATTGACAAATTAAATAGTGAAGGTTGGGCATTTAAACAATTATATGCAACTGGTACTCGCTCTGTCAGAGGCATCGAAGCCGTCATCACCGGATTTACGCCGACTCCAGCAAGAGCCGTGGTTAAACTGGATAAGTCCCAACGTGACTTCTTTACTATTGCTAGTTTGTTAAGAAATAACGGTTATACCACGCAATTTATCTACGGTGGTGAAAGCCATTTCGATAATATGAAAAGTTTTTTCTTAGGTAATGGGTTTACCGACATTGTTGATTTTAAAGATTTTGAAGATCCAAAGTTTGTTGCTTCTTGGGGAGCCTGTGATAGGGATTTATTTAATCAAGCGGATATTGAGCTAACTAAACTCCATAACAGCAATAAACCCTTCCTGAGCTTTATTTTTTCATCAAGTAATCATGACCCATTTGAAATTCCAGAAGGCATTGTGACTCCTATTGAATACTCAGATGAACAATTGTCACAATATGATGAAAAAGAACGCAGGCGTCATCAAGCGATCCAATATGCAGACTTTGCTTTGGGTGAGTTTATAGACAAAGCGAAAACTCGCCCTTATTGGCAAGATACAGTATTTCTGGTGGTGGCCGATCATGATGCGAGAGCGCTAGGAAATAATCTTGTACCCATTAAAAACTTTCATATTCCTGGTGTCATATTAAATTCAACAAAAGGTCACGTCTCTGATGAAAGGATCACAAGCCAGATTGATTTAGCACCAACATTACTGTCGCAAATGGGGATCATAAATCATTCACCTATGTTGGGCCATGATATGAATGATCCGCAATCTTCGGGGCGTGCCATGATGCAATATGCTGAAAACTTTGCATATATGGAAGGTAACGAAGTAACGATATTACAACCACAAAAACCGGCTACTAATTTTATATATGATTTTAAACAAAAGACTCTCACCCCAACACAGATGAACCCAGCTCTGGCTGAGATAGCCTTAGCTCATGCTCTATGGGGCAGTTTGGCATACAAAAATGCATGGTATCGGGGTGAGTAAGTCGAGTTTTAGTGAATAAACTGGTTTAAATGAAAATTACTGCAGCATAATCTAGGCGTGAGTTTATTATTTCTGATTCAATGCTGAGGGCGATAGCCCATAATACTTTTTAAACACTTTAGAGAAGTACGCTAAGCTGTCAAAACCAACTGCATAGGCCACTTCACTAACATTCATTTTATCCTGCTCTAATAATAATTTTGCTTGTTGTAAGCGTAATGCCTGAATATGCGCTAATGGCGAAATCTCAAAACTGCTCTGACATTTTCGGCGCAGGGTTTCTTTACTCATAAACATCAATTGAGACAAAATATCTATATTAAAGTCGCTATCATGTAGATGAGCAAAAATATGCCGTTGCAAATTATCCTCAAACGAATCGTTATTGTTAGCTACACTTTCTAGTTGCGAAGCCATTTGGATTTTTTGTCGTGCAACAGCTTTACGACTTTTTATCAGAGTGTTGACCCGCATGACTAACTCTGAGGTATCAAATGGTTTGATCAAATAGTCATCGGCTCCACTGGCAAAACCCTGCACTATATCTCTTTTCATTGTTTGTGCTGAAAGTAATAAAATAGGTATATGTTTGATTTCTGGATGGCTCTTGATCTTTTGGGTTAACTCCAGCCCCGACATAACCGGCATACTAATATCTGAAATAATAATATCTGGTAGGTTTTTTAAAGCTGAAACATAGCCCGACTGACCATTATCAGCTTCAATAACAATAAAGCTATTTGTCAACCTCTGGCAGATAAACTGCCGTAACTCGGCATTATCATCAACTACCAGAATTTTCGCACAGTCTTTTTCCAGAGGGTCAATAAAATAATCTACTGTAGTACTATCTTGTTCAATTATGGTCGGTTCTAGAAGTTGTTCTGTTTTAAAATGGGATTTTCCATAAGGTAGCCATATTGTAAACTGGCAGCCCTGCTCTATTTCAGTTTGCAATTCAATTTCGCCATGATGCAACTCAACTAATTCTTTTACTAGCGCTAAGCCGATGCCTGTACCTTTAGTTGACTCACCTTTAGATGATTCTTCTTGATAGTATCGCTCAAAAACTTGTTCTATATTTGACGAATGAATGCCATGACCATTGTCTGTGATCCTTATTCCTAACTGCTGTGGCTGCTGGATAAGCTCCATTGTGATATCAGTATGTTTGCCGCTGTATTTGATCGCGTTAGAAAGTAAGTTTGAAATACATTTGTCGATTTGATCTAAATCGCAATATATGTCGTGGGGATTTTCACAGTTAACTAGTGTAAGGCGTTGCTGATGTTGCTCTGCCCAGGGTAAAAACCGTTCATAATTGACTCTGATTAATTCGGCTATATCATGCTGGCTAACCCGAAGAGATAACTGCCCTACTTCGAGTCGATTGATGTCGAGCACTTGTCCCACCAAAGCCAGCATTGTTTTGGCATTATTTAGTGCGGTAAAAGTTAAATTTTTAATTTTAACGTCTAATTGTGCGCCACATTCTTTTAGTATGGTTTCAAGTGGTCCGATAGTCAGGGTTAGCGGGGTTCTAAACTCATGAGACACATTAGAGAAAAATCGGTCTTTTAATATTTGTTGTTGTTTAAGTTGCTCTACTTTAAGGGCGATTTCTTTGGTTCGCTCTGTTATCCCAAGCTCTAAGTTTTGATTTTGTTGTTCTAAAGCTTTGTTACGCAGTTTTTGACCTAATCTAATACTCGCGCCGATGACCAGTAAAAACGTGATCAGATAAATCAATTTAGCCCAATAAGAAAGATACCAAGGATAGGCTACGGCAAAATTGTGTTCTGTTGTAGCGTTTCTCCCCCACGGATCTTCTGCTTCAACAAAAAGTGTGTAGTTGCCACCTGGAAGTAATGTGAAGTCTTTACTGGTTTCTGTTGACCATGGTGTCCATTGTTGCTCATCTGGCCCTGCAAGTAGCGTACGATAGCGAGTATCGGTAGGTGTTGAATTATCACCAAGCGCAAAACCAATGCGAATTGAATTGTTATCCACGGAAAAGGCATTTTGTGGAAAGTCTAAAGGTAAGCGGGAATTGCTGTTGATACTGTTAATATATTGAATTGTCAAAGGCGCAGCTTTGGGAATATTGTGAATCGACTGTTCAGACAATCTATAAATACTGCCATTTGCCGCCCCAAACCAGATTGCATCGTCAAAATAGGCCAATCCTCTGGTACCCGAATGATTGTAAGGCTTAAATAGTGATTCTTGTTCAACATATATTCCAGAGTCGTTTTTATATATCACCCCAGTGTCACGGCCTGCGTGGTACCAAATACGTTGTTTTTCATCAATTTTTATTTTGAATACGTCTTTATTTGGGGTTTTTAATGCGTCGGGTAAGTCATTCACTAGGGTGAACTCAGGTGTATCCTTAGAATGGTATTCGAGCACGCCATTTTGGGTTCCAATTAACATTCTTTGATCATACACAAAAGGACGCAAATGCTCGTTACCAAGTGGAGCCGATTTATTGTCGAATTTAAGCAGAGAATCTATATCAACTTTGGCATCTACCTTGGTTAATCGATACAGCTCTTGTTGCTCAGTCGAGAACCAAATATACAGCCGACTATCATCAATTGGTTGGATCGCTAGGTATTCAGTACTACTTTTGTCTTCTGCTAAACGCGTTTCTTGCCACTGCCCATTAACCCTAGTAAATTGCGATAAATTATTGCCTATTGTGGCATATAAAAACTGTTTGTCGGGAGACGTAGCTATCTCTGAAACCCAATCCTCAGTGGATATCAACTTGGGAGCTGTGATCACTCTTTGCTCATTGACCAGAGCCCAATTAAATGAATACACTCCAGCCTCTGTACCTACTAAAAGCTCGTCATCTATGACCAACAAGTCGAGCACAACAAGGTTGAAATCTGGAATTTGGGTAAACATAGGACTGCGAGTTTTACCATTTGGAAAAGTCAGTTGGTAAAATCCCGTTCCCGAAAAGAACATGCTTTGGTGAATATTATAGATATTTTCAAAATCAACTGTACCAGTATCACTCTGATACTCACTGCGTAGATGGGGAGGCTGAAAAACACTGATGTTAGGTAAGCCTGCTAACCAGATATTTTGTTGGTCATCTTGAAAGACATTGTAGATGGTAGACAAGCCTAAACCGTCAGTTTGTTTATAATGACGCATAAGAGTAAACGACTCATCAAAAACCATTACTCCGTCAAGTGAAGACGTTAGATAATAGTAACTGTCTTGCCCTTGTATACTGCTGCTGAGTCTGTTCGTAGGTAGGCTTTGAGGTGAAATAACATTGATGAACGTGTCATTTTCAAGTTGAAATACACCTTGTAAGTTAGTCACCATAATAATCTTCTTCTGGTGATTCATAAAAACCGACTTTATTCGCATATTAGCTGGAAATTGCCAATCTAATGGGGTTGCTACAGGCTCACCGTTAAGCATTTCTATTGAATACATTTTATGCTTGTCTTCAATTAATAAGGTGTTACCAATTTTAAAAACTCGGGTTCCTATTACACTTTGCTGTTTTATTCTTTTTATGTGTTTACCGTCCCACACTAAAATTGCTTGCTGGGTACTAAACACCACCATTTCTTGGTTACTGTTAACGCCTAAGGTCTGACCAAAATCTTCAAGTAGATGCGCTGTGGGTATCAAAGTAAAATTAAATTCTCCTGTGTTGGTTGGGCTGAAATAGCCAAGCTCTCCCACTGCACCAGCATAGATCCTGTCGTCGTGCCAAACGGTAACAGCGCGAATACGAGTATTATTAGGTGTACTAAAACGCTGCCAATTTTCGCCATCCCAAGTTGATAACCCATTACCGGTAGCAAACAGCATTCGACCGTCAATATATTGAGCTACAGACCAAATTTGATTACTGCTTTGATGCTCTTCAATATTAAACACTCGGGCAATAGGATTACCCACTTGCTGGTATTGGTTTGCATAAACGCTATTGAGGAAAAATTGTGATAAAAATATGGCAGGGTAAAATATATAAGCTAACCACAAAGGTAGTATTCGTTTTGATTCATCAAAAATATACAAACAGGCTCTACCTATATTTTTATTCTATAAATCAGTCTACGAGTACTTATCAAAAAGCACAAGAAAAGAACGTTAAATCAATTGTTTGCGTGTAAAACCATAAAGTATATTCCACTCATTAATGGCTGCGATATTATTTTGGATAAACATTAATGTGGATACAGGACAAACAACTGTGGATACAGAGCAACAGCTTAACCTTGGCTTTAGGTTACCTTGTTTAGCATCTTACTGATTGCGCAAAGGCTTAGCTTTTTAACAAAACAAACTCAAACTAAACGGAGAATAAAAGTGACTAAAACATATGTAAAGGAACAAAAAATGGTCAAACAAGGATTAGTGAAAAAAGTGGCTTTGGCAGCATTACTGTCGAGTGTCAGTATATTCTGCAGCCAATCGCAAGCCACTATTATCGGGAGTTTTGACACTGGTGTTGATGTGAATATTTCATCAAACATTTCAGAAAATGAATTCGGGACAGATATATTTGAAGAACTTGTTTACATTGAAGGCAACGCTTCTGGTAACAATAGTGGTAGCGATTACTCGGACATAATTCTTGGTGCCAATGAAACAGGCACCATGAGTGCAGCAGCTGATGGCCAAGTAGAAGGAGTTGCAGGTTTTGTACAAAGTTCATGGGAAACCGAAGGGTATTTTTATTTTGAAAATAATACTGGTTCGGACATTACCGTAAATATGACCTTTGATATAACTTGGTTCGCTAATATTTTCACCTCCAGTATTGACGAGGAGGCCTATGCTACAGCTGGTGTTTTTATAGAAGATAGTTATGGCGACAGTGTGTTCGAAGATTGGATTGAATTAGATAGTCTTATTGAAGGACCAGGAGCCTTTAGTCTTTCTGATTCCTTTGCCGTCAATTTTAGTTTTGATTTAGCCGATGGTGATTATGAAGAGTATTTTTTGATCGTAGACAGTTTTGGCTTTGCTGAAAATCTTCAGCAAGTTCCTGAACCAACAGGCCTTCTTTCAGCCGGGCTAGTACTTTTGTTTGTTATGCGAAAGCGTAAGATGACTACTTTAAGTGATTAAATTGAATTTTTTTATTGATAAACAGTTTTCACTTTTACCCTTGAAGTTGACTACGAAATGCTGAGGGTGTTAAGCGTTAAATAAAATTGTTTGATAAGTAAGTGCAGCAGATTTCATTACACCCGCGTTGATTAATTACGATGACCCCCATTGTAATTAATCAACTATTGTTCTATTTCAATTAATCAGTTCATTACTCAACAAATTTACTATTTCACTAAACTCTTTTGACAGTAGTGCTAATGAATCTTCAATGCTAAATAAACCAACCAATATACCGTTTACATTCACAACTGGTGCACGTCGCACGCCATAGTAATGCAAGTATTTAAGGGCCTCCTTAATATCATGAGTTTCAGTTACGCAGATCAATTCGCTGGTCAGAATATCTTCCGCCTTAACAACAGATGGGTCTAATTTTGAGGTGAGTACTTCGAGCACTAAATCACGCTCTGTAATCATGCCTTGAGGTCGTATCTCACCTCGCATATTTTCAACCACTACTACTGAACCAACATGTTGTTCTCGCATAATTCTGGCAACGTCCAACACCGAATCCTGCTGTAAAACATATACAACATTTTTTGAACATATGTCTCCGACATTCATTAAAATTTTTCCGGTCATGAAGCATAAGGTTATATTAGAAGTATTTTGGCTAGTGTTATTGATTTATGTCAAAGAAGATAATCGGCTTAGGCTGGACTAAAAATGACGCCCTACTCCTATCTCTCTTTATTATATAAAATCCCACGTCGTATCAAGAACTTCTCCCCTTCGACTGCCCACAAAATAATCGAGGACACAGCTATGCATATTAACAGTGCATCTAGCGGCAAGGGCTGGGTATGCAGAATGTGATTAAACGCTGGGGTATAAACAACCATTAACTGTAGTAATACAGTTAATGCAATAGACGAAAACATCGGCTTATTACTGAAGATACCTATTGTAAATATAGATTCTGATTCACTACGTACAGCTAACGAATGAAACAATTGGCAGAAAACTAAAACCGTAAAAACTGAGGTTTGCCAGTAATTTACATTTCGTTCAATGGTCCAAGCTAAGGTAGCAATAGAGATGCCCCCTACCGTTAATCCAACCCATAAAATATGTTGCCACATGCCATGAGTAAAAAAACTCTCTTCTACAGGACGTGGAGGTCGTTGCATAATATTCCGTTCTGCGGGTTCAGCACTTAAGGCCAATCCCGGTAAGCCATCAGTCACAAGGTTTATCCACAAAATGTGGATTGGTAATAAAGGAATAGGTAGTCCACAAAATGGAGCAAGAAAAAGAGTCCATATTTCTCCAGAATTTGAACTCATAGTATATTTTATGAATTTTCTAATATTATCGAATATTCTGCGCCCCGCTTTAACTGAACGTACTATGGTTGAAAAGTCATCATCCAATAACACCATATCAGATGCACCTCGAGCAACATCCGTACCTGTTTGTCCCATGGCAATACCAATATTGGCGCGCTGTAACGCCGGCGCATCATTCACACCATCCCCAGTCATAGCCACAAATTGATTATTTTCCTGCAGGGCTTTAACAATTTTTAACTTTTGTAAAGGGGACACTCTAGAAAACAGTTGTATTGAACAGACGTTATCTTTCAATTCTTGATCTGATATACGGTCGAGTTCGTCACCATCTAACATTTTGGGTTCACCATTAGCAATATGTAAACGTTTGGCGATTGCTAGGGCTGTGCCTCGATGATCTCCGGTAATAATAACAGGAGTAATGCCGGCAGAAATACAATCAGCCATGGCTTGTGGTACTTCAGTTCTAAGTGGATCTGTGAGCGCAACTAAGCCAAGAAAGGTTAGGTCTTGTTCAATAGTGACTGCACTTAGGTGTTCAGGCATTGAATCAAAGCTGCGTTTGGCCAACGCCAATACCCGATAACCATCATTAGCTAATTGTTCGGCTTCAGCTAAGATTTGTGTTTTGTCGATGGCTATTTGATCACCTTCTTGTTGCGTCTTTACACAATTAGCCAACACGCTTTCTGCCGCACCTTTAACATAAGCGACAACATCAGTGGAGGTACTATGCAGTGTTGTCATGAGTTTTCGTTGACTATCAAAAGAAATTACGGCTTCTCTGGGCATATCCATTATTAACTGATCTTTATCAAAACCACTACGTTTTGCAAATTCGAATAGTGCTAATTCTGTGGGTTCACCGAAAGGTATGCCATCCTTTTGTATAACATCATTACTTATGGCAAGAGCTTGCCCGAGAGTTTGCTCCAACTGAACACTATCAGTGGCTAAAAGGCTAGATTGTTGTTGCCCTATATACACTCGTTCAACCGACATTTTATTTACCGTTAATGTGCCAGTTTTATCGGTACAGATATATGTGACAGCCCCTAAGGTTTCGACTGCGGGTAGATTGCGCACTAAGGCTTGTTGCTTAAGTAACTTACGGGCACCAAGTGCAAGGGAAATAGTAATCACGGCGGGTAATGCTTCGGGTATTGCGGCAACCGCTAAACTAACTGAGGTCAAAAACATTAGCAGCAATGGTTGGCCCTGAAGTAGCCCAATTACTAACAATATTGCACAGATAAATAATATAGCTGAGGCGAGATATCGACCAAACTTAGCTAATCTTATCTGCAGTGGTGTTTTGGTATCATCTTGCTGCTGTAACAGATTAGCGATTTTACCTATTTCTGTATTTAGACCACTGGAAAATACCACCCCTGATGCTCTTCCGCTGGTAATCATACTCGCCTTAAAAACACAGTTTTTTTGATCTCCTATAAAAAGATTATTGTCTTTTAGTTCTGCCTGCTGTTTAAATACCGATTGTGATTCCCCAGTGATTGAAGATTCGTTAACTTGTAATTCTTCTACCTCAATCAAACGTATATCCGCAGGCACGATGTTACCTGCCTCTAATAAGACAATATCACCTACCACTAACTTTTCTTCAGGCAAGGTGACTGCTTGCCCATCACGCAATACGCTGGCAGATGGGGATGCCATTTTTTGCAAAGCCTCAAGGGATCGTTGTGCCCTAAATTCTTGAACCGTGCCCACAACCGCATTCAGTAACAAAATAATTAATATCGCCAGACTATCAATCAGTTCACCAATTACCCCCGATACTAAAGCAGCAACTAACAACACAATAATCATAAAGTCAGCAAACTGTCTAAAAAAAAGTTGCCAGATAGATTGTGCTTTTTTGCTGGGAATGACGTTAGGCCCGTTTTTCTGTAAGCGTATTTGGGCCTGTTCACAAGACAAACCGATCTCTGACGTTTCAAGCTCACTTAATGCAGTTTCAACGTCTAGCTGATAGTAATTTTTGTTCACTCTAATACCCCACAAATACAAAAATAAGCACCGCAGTTAATATGCCTACCAATAAGGTCCTTAATCCGCTTCGCCACCAAGATATACCTGAAACACGACTAAGAAATACACCCAGTAAAAATATAATCGTCATCGCAATAAGTACCGACATCAATAGAGGGGATATTGGCAACACCATACCACTTTTAAAAAGCCATAATGGCAGCAGTATAAGCAGCGAAATAACAAATGGTGCGAGGCCATTAACTAAGGCAATTATGATGGGAACAGTGCGCGCAGCATGAGCGTGAGAGGTTTGGCTTAAATCAGTGATCATAGATTGTTCGAGCTTGGTTAATACATATTGTCGCTCTGCACTTTCGCTCACATACGCACTGCTAATACCGCTCACACATAAAGCAATTGCGGCGCCTATACATACGTTAATAATATTATCTATATCAGTAGGATCACTGAACAAAAAACCCAAAATAAGGCCTAACATGGTTAATGCACCATCAAATCCATTGACGATAAAATAACGTCGAATAATGCCCTGAGAATGGGTAAGGGAAATTAAATCTTTTATATCCATGTATGGCAGTTATTAATCTTGCTGACTAAATTTTGACTGACTAATCGCATCAACTTCATCAATGCTGTGTAAGGATGCCCCCATATCAATAATCGCAGCTTGTACTAATTCAAAATTTATATTCGGGGCCTTTATCTCAAGTTGCACAGATTCAGTATTCTCATCCACTTCAATTACAGCTAAATGAACCTGGTATTCATTACCCAAATCAGCCAAAGTCATAGCAAATTCAGATGCTTTCGGTTGATGTGGTTTGAGAACGTCAAGAATGATCCTGCGGATTATGGCCATATTTTATACTACTTAGTATTTTATTTAGGCAAAGTGTATAAGCTTTAAGAGCAGTATTTATTGATACAGGTCGTATATTTGCCGTTTTAAGCATGGAATTAGGCCTTAACAAACGGCTATGATCAATACACCAGTATTTTTTGCAGTGTCTCCATTACTATGTCTAAAAAAAAGTTCATTTTGTCTATCCCTAAACCTGCTCACCCAATCAGACGCAAAGAGGCATTGCCTTGGCAAAAGCCTAAACCTGTAAGCGAAGACCCCAAAATTGCCAATAAGTTGGAAACTATATTGGATAACAGCAGCTATGTTCCCGCGATTGAAGATATTGATTTTCTACAAGGCCCAAACGCCAGAGGGATTAGGTTGCAGTTGGATTATTTAAAACCACAAATAATCTTAAATAAACACGGTATAGAGCACACCATTGTGGTGTTTGGCAGCACCCGTATCGTAGAGCCATTAGCAGCACAAAAGAAAATAAATTCGTTAAGTAAAAAACTTGAACAAAAGCCTTTGGATAAAGAATTAAATCGAAAATTGGCCATTGCCAAACGTATCCAAATCAACAGTCAGTATTATCAAGTAGCGCGTGAATTTGCTGGCATAGTTGGTAAGGCAGGTAATGGCCCTGAAGATTGTCGTTTAGTGATCATGACAGGCGGTGGGCCAGGTATTATGGAAGCGGCTAATCGTGGTGCTGCAGAAGCCCAAGCTGAAACCGTAGGACTCAACATTACCCTACCTAGTGAGCAATTTCCCAATCCTTATGTGACGCCTGAGTTATGTTTACAATTTCACTATTTTGCACTGCGTAAATTGCATTTTGTACTTAGAGCTCGTGCCTTAGTGGCTTTTCCTGGTGGATATGGCACCTTAGACGAAATGTTTGAGACTTTAACCTTAATTCAAACCCGTAAAATAGCACCAATGCCCGTGGTTTTAGTGGGGAAAAAGTTTTGGAAAAAAGCCGTGAACATGGACTTTTTGGTTGATGAGGGTGTGATTGATGCCGAAGATCGGGAGCTGTTCTGGTATGCAGAAACCGCTGCTGACATTTGGTCCGGTATCAATCAATGGTATGAAGAAAAAGGAGAGCGTTTGCTACCTTAAACTTGCATACCATTGCATTTACTTTGCGCTAGCTCAGTGCTGGTGCATTTTATGTATTTCGTCCATTTTACAAGTGATTACACTGACATTTGTGTAACCAACTCGCGCTAATTGTTCCGCACCTAAGGTTGCACGCAACGAAGATGCACAATGCAAATAAATAGGCCTTTCTGGGTCTTTCTCTATCTCCATTATTTTCATTTCCAATACGCCTCTAGGAATATTGATAGCACCAACAGCAGGCGATGCAAAATGTTCTGCTGATTCCCTAACATCTATTAACAAACCTTTGTTTTGTTTAAGTTCTTCTGCCGCTTTTTGGGCGGTTATAAGTTGCACATTTTGTGATGCTTGCTGTAATAATTCCGACATAGGTTTAAGCATGATTAATTCCTCAATGTTTATATTTTATTTAGTTAGCGCTCAAAGACAGTGTGTCACCGGAATTGAGACCTGAAACAATTTCTACTTGATTAAGCTGTGACTTTCCTAATCGCACAAAACGTCGGCTTAAATTGCCATCTTTTAACAGCCACACCATATCTAGTTGGCCGTAACTTTTTACATAATCTACTGGGATAGATAATATATCTTGGGTGCCATCTTCTATTATCATTCTGGCAAACATACCAGGCTTTAAATTGGGGTAGAATTCAATTCCAGCCTTAACCAAAAATGACCGTGCATTGGGGTCAGCAGCAGGCACTATTTCTACTATGGTGGCATTGATTTCTTTACCCAAAGATTCTATTTTAACCTTTATTCTTCGACCTATATTGAGCTGGGTAGCTAAGGATTCACGTACATCAGCTTCAATTTGTAAGGTAAGCGGATCATACAAGGACAAAAGTAGTTGCCCTGGTGACGCCATATTTCCCGGCTCCGCAGATCTCTCAACCACTACCCCAGTAAACGGAGAGTGTATTTTGCTATATTCAAGCCCAGTCTGTGCGGCTTGTTTACGCTCTGTTGCCGCTACTAATTCTGAGCCGTAAC
This sequence comes from Paraglaciecola arctica BSs20135, assembly GCF_000314995.1. Classification (GTDB taxonomy): domain Bacteria; phylum Pseudomonadota; class Gammaproteobacteria; order Enterobacterales; family Alteromonadaceae; genus Paraglaciecola; species Paraglaciecola arctica. The sequence goes on from NZ_BAEO01000006.1 coordinate 70,013, forward strand.
GGCGAAAGCTTGCGACGGCATTATCAAGTACGCTTTGCGATACCAAACCTTTTTCTTTTAGTGTTTGAGAGCGTTCAAAATTAGCTTTGGCTTCAGTTAACATCGCTTGTGACGCATCTTCCATTGCAATGGCTTGTGCCAACTGAGCCTTAAGGCTTTCACTTTCAAGGGTAACAAGTAACTGTCCTTTGGTTACTTTATCCCCTGCCCTAACATGTATCTTTTCGATCCTCGCCAAAATCTGACTTGATAACAAAGTCGCTTCCCTTGCTTTAATACCGGCAGGTATCGACTCCAATCTAGGCTGAGTGATTGTTTGCACCGTATAGCTGGATATGGCTTTATCAGTAGGACGTTCCATTAACCCAGGGGCAACTTGACTGGTAAATACGCCTGCCATCCAAGCCACTACAACTAATAATCCAGCAACAGTTACTACTGGGATTGCCCATTTTTTGATATTCATAATGTTTGTTCCTGTAACTGTGCTTGCGGTTTATCTTCAAACACTAAGTAATACACTATAGGTACGACAAATAGTGAGAAAAGTGTTGAAGCAATGATGCCAAAAATAATGGCCAGTGCTAAGCCGCTAAAAACCGGGTCTAAAGTAATCACTAAATTACCTAACATGGTCGTACCTGCAGTGAGTAAAACCGGCCTCATGCGTACCTCCCCAGCAGCCAAAAGAGCTTCTTTAATATTCATACCATTGCCTCTAGCTAAGGTGATAAATTCCACTAAAATCAAGGAGTTTCTGACGACTATGCCTGCAAGCGCAATCATGCCTATCATAGCGGTTGCGGTAAATAATATTGGATCAGGTGCACCGGCAATTGTTCGCTCACCAAACTGATTTAAGAGCCAAAAACCTGGCATGATGCCAATAATAGTTAATGGGATGGCCGACATAATGATTAATGCCAATGCCGAGCTAGAGGTTTGTAATTTAAGTAGAAAGAAAATACCCACTAAAGCAAACGCAAAGGCAATACCCATATCTCTGAACACATCTATGGTGATTTTCCATTCTCCTTCACCGGAAAATGAATAAGAGGTCCCCTCAGGTAATTCCCATTGCTCTCCCCCACCTGATTGTAAATAGGTTCTATTTTGCCAACTGTTTTGCCCGCTATTTTCAACTGAGTGTTCGCTAACCGACTCGCTGTTATCTGCTGTTTTAAGATCAGCGCTAAGATCTGCAATGACCTCTGCAGGTGTGCGGCCCGATAACTCTGCAGTGACGTAGATCACCGGAACAAGATCTTTATGTAATATCGGTTGTGAAACCTTAGTTTGTTGCCATTGTCCCAACTCCGCAAGACTCACCAGTGACTGGGGTGATGCTTCTAACCCAAGGCCATTATCCAGCTGTGCAATACCGTTTTGTCCTATGACTTGCAGTGACAGGATATCGGTTAGTGACTGTCTATCTGCGAACGCTAGTTTCACATCTATTGGCACAGGAGTTGCGTCATTTTCAACCTGATAAGTCCCCGCTCTTTTAGATGCTATAGCGACCGTCAATGCATTATTAATATCAACAGTAGAAATTCCTGACAATGCTGCTTTTTGTTTATCTGCCACGAAGCGCCAGATTAGCTGCTCGCTGGTGATTGTCGAATCAATCTCAACTACATGGGCCTCAGATTTAAGACGAGAAATCAGGCCAAGTGCAGCAGCTTGATGAACTTCGGGACTGACAAAAGGTTCGGCATAAATTTCAGCAACAAAAGTACTCAGTACAGGGGGACCCGGTGGCACTTCAATTACTTTTAATGAAAGATGTTGTTGTTGCATGGGTGCAAGTAACTCTCTTAAACGCAAAACAATGCCGTGAGATTGATGTTCCCGCTGTGTTTTATCCAGCAAGGTGATCCTTAATTCAGCAAGATTTGATGCCTTACGGAGATAGTGCTGGCGAACCATGCCATTAAAATCTATGGGAGATGGCTGACCAATATAACTAGCTATCGCCTTAACCTCTGGTAATAATTTAACAGTCTGAATAACATCTTCGACTTGTGCCGCAGTTTTTTCTAATGATGTGCCCTCTGGCATATCGATTAATACCTGTATTTCATTTTTGTTATCAAATGGCAGTAGTTTAAGTGGCACCATTCTTAACAAAGGTAAGGCACAAGACACTACAAACAACACTAATACAATCCATAAGCCTAACTTGCTTCTACTTTTATTGGCGATAAGTGGATTTAACAAACGAGAATATATGCCGTTGGTTTTATCGGCTATTTCTGTTGTGGATGGTTTTAAAAGTTTAGACGCTAGCCAAGGTGTGATTGCAAAGGCGACAAAGGTAGAGATCACCACACTAACAGGCACATTAAATGCCATGGGTGCCATATAAGGCCCCATCATACCGGTGATAAAAGCCAAGGGCACAAAGGCCAAAATGATGGTAAACGTTGACATAATTAATGCTGGGCGTATTTCTGACATGGCATTAATTATATTGTCACTTTTAGATGATTTTTTGTAACCCAGAAAACGGGTGATATTGTCAATTCCGGTAATCGGATCGTCTACCAATAACCCAAGAGAAAGAATTAACGCAAACAGCGTGACCCTATTGATAGTGTAGCCAAAAGCCAAGTCCAGCATCAGCGTCAGTCCGTAACAAATAGGCACAGCCAAGGCCACTACTATGGCTTGACGCCAACCTAAAAACACCCCAATAAATACCACTACTGTAAACACTGCAAAAGCCAAACTTGAGGTTAAGTTATTGACTTTTTCATTAGCTGTTTGGCCATAATTTCTCAGATATTCGTAGTGAACTTCAGCTGGCAATAATTGTGTTTGTAGTTCAGCCATTTTAGCCAGTACATCATCTGCAACTGTGACAGCATTACTGCCCTTTTGTTTGGCGACGCTGATAGTCACCATCGGATATTTGTCTTGGAGTTGCTTGTTCCCAACTCCATTTGCAGCTTCATTTGCGAACTCTAACCACTGATAACTTTGTGGTTCTGAAGGGCCATCACGTATTTCGGCAATATCTTTAAGCATCACCATTTTTCCATTGATGACGTTAACAACGATATTATTTAGCGCCTGCAGATCACGGATAACGTCGCCAGACTCAATCACTATGTTTTTTTGTCCCATAGCTAAGTCGCCATGTCTGGAAAGCTGGTTTGATAATGCCAGTGCATCCACCACGTTCATTACACTGGTTTGGCGAGCGGCAAGCGCCTGTAAGTCAAGAGACACTTGTATCGACCGTGAACGGCCACCCACTACATTAACTTCACTGGTATTAGGCAGACTTTGAATAACCGTAGACACTTCTTGCGCCATTCTGCGAAGTTCATAATCAGAATAAAGGTCTGGTGATGTGCTAAATAGCCCTACCATCAATATCGCAACATCGTCTACTTCAATGGGTTTAACAATCCAATTAGCCGCAACTTCAGGGATTTTATCTTGGTTAGAATGTAGTTTATTGTAGGTATTGAGTAACGCTCGTTCTCTGTCTTCACCCACCTCAAATCGCAAGGTGACACTTAATCCCCCATCGTGAGACGCAGAGTAAATATGTTCAATACCCGGTACTTGTTTGATGAGTTTTTCTAGGGGAACAGTCACTTGTCGTTCAACCTGGCGTGCAGATAAATTAGGCACATCCACCCACACATCAATCATGGGCACTACTATTTGTGGTTCTTCTTCACGTGGCGTATAAATAAGTGCTATTGCACCTAAGAATAGGGCAACAACAAACACAAATTGCGGAAAGCCGCCTTGTAATGAGTAGGCAACCAGTCGATCTATTGGATGTTTTTTCATATTTTTCAATTACTCTGTAACACAGAAAAATTCATACATTTTCTCGATTATTTGCTTTACTCTGACATCTACCACCGAGTAATAAATAGTTTGTGCTTCACGCCTTGTTGCTACTAACTCAGCTTTTCTAAGTGCAGCCAAATGTTGTGAAAGTGCAGATTGGGTAAGAGGTACCGATTGATTTAATTCATTAACCGAGCATTCTTTTTCAATTAAACTGCATAAAATCATTAACCTGTTTTTATTAGCTAACATCTTCAAAAACGATTCTGCCTCAGAAGCATTGGCTTTAATTTGATCTAGATCCAAGTTTACTGACTCCGACTTAATTTAAACTTGCTTTAGTATAAACATTATATTAGGTTTGTCTAATATTAGAATCTACTAATATTAAATGAGGTGTAAGATGAATATTAATCAAGGGTTAAGGTTGGTAGCTGGGATCATGATTTTAGTGTCGTTAGCCCTGACTTATTTTGTGCATGTTAACTGGGTTTATTTCACAGTTTTTATTGCAGCTAATTTAATTCAGTCGGCATTTACAAACTGGTGTCCGATGATGACAATTATGAAAAAGATGGGAATGCAGCAATAGTCTTTGCAGTTCTATGCAATATAAATATAACGGGTTCACATCTTAGCTGCGAACCCGACACTATTAATCTGACCTAGAATTTAGCATTGGCAACATACGTCGCAACGTATTATCTTTTTGTACGTAGTGATGAAATATTCCTGCAAGTGCATGTGATCCAATTAGGTAATATCCGACTGTACCTGCAGTCTTATGCACTTCTTCAATAGTCTCTGCTAATGGTTTATTTTGGGCTATTAATGCAGGTAAATTAAGACCAAAAAATGGAATATTCTTTCCTTCACCACTTAAGATAAGCCAACCCGCTATTGGCATACCGATCATCAAAATGTATAAGGCTATATGTATGGCTTTAGCTAATAATTGTTGCCACCTAGGAATGACAGCTAGGATTTCAGGAGCTGGTTTGATGAACCTAACGATAATTCTAATCCAAACTAAAATAAACACACTGAGACCGAGCATAAAATGCCAAGTTTTTAAGGTTTCTCTTAGATCACTGCCTTTTGGATAAATTTCTCGAAGTTCTATGCAGCTATATACAGCAACAAGTAACAAGAACATTACCCAATGCAGAATAATCGATAAAGTGGCATATCGCTGCTGGTTAATCTGAACCATTATTACATCCTAGTTTTGAACTAACAGCTTATGTCTATACAATCCTAACAGCCAATACATCTTGCTTTGCACCATGTAGCACTGAATTGGCAGTCGATCCCAATAATAGTTTAAGACCGCTTCGGCCATGTGTGCCTATTACAATAAGATCAGCTTTAATTTCATCTGCTAAAGTATGAATTTCATCGGCAGCATATCCAATGGGTAAATATAGTTGATTAGTGGGAATGCCATTTTTTTTAGCCATGTTATTCAAACTCATTTTGGCTTGTTGATGTATTTCAGCAATATAATCACCACTGACATCATTAACATAAGGTTGAAAATAAGTAGCCGGCAACGTCACAAAAACAACGCTTAGTTGACTGGCTTTGTCGACCAAACTCAAAGCTCTTTTAAGTACTTGGTCATATTCAGAATAAACATCAATAGCCACTAATATACGTTGATACTGTTTCATAATTTAGATCCCAAAAAGTGATGTACTGTTACTATTTAACTAAAACGTCAATCTACATACTCGACAGTCTAATTTTCCGAGATGTTCTTTATATAGCGTTTATAGTTGGCAGACTAATTCAATGCTTGTTTTACTCTTTTTATATTGGATTTTTTTGCTAAAGTTTGAGAACAGTTATCTATTGCCACTATGCTGTTCAACGATTCAAAGTCCAAAATAGACAAATAACGTAGCTTTACTGCAATAATATTTCTTTGTTGAAAGCTAGCGAATACACGACTTACTGTCTCTATAGCCATACCTAAATAATTGGCAATATCAGTACGTGTCATGCTTAACATAAATTCACTACCTGATAAGTTTCTATCGGAAAAACCGAATGATAAGTCCAGTAAAAACTGCGCGACTTTTTGTTCACTTGAACATGTACTTAAACACATCATCATTGCACTGTCGCTAGCTAAGGTATGACTCATGGATTGCAATAAACCATTGCGAAAATCAGGACTGGTTTGTATCAGACTATTTATCTGTGATTCTTTGATAAAACACACACTACTAGTTTCTAAAAAACGTACAGTTTGGGTATGCACATGTGCATCAAATCCATCTATTCCTAACATGTCACCAGGATAATAAAATTTAGTGATATGTTCTTCACCATCTCGGGAGGTAATAAATGATTTAGCCGAACCCGAGCGCAATAGATAAATACCTTCAAAATAATTCCCAACTGAAAATAGGTTATCTCTGCGATGAAAAACTCTATGGGAATCTCGCTGCTGGGATTGGTTTATAGAGCTACTACTGCCCATATAAGTGTCCAATAGCGTAGTTGCGTTGTAATAGTCATTTTGTGGTTGATATGAAGTCTTCATTTTAGTTACGCCTCTGTAGGTATTACTTGTGCCATAAAGTTTATCAACTGACATAACGCGTAATTGTCGAGCTGTCACTTTCACTTCCTCTTTCAAGTTAAATCATATACCGTAAACAAAAGGTTTCACTATCCGGAATGTCGCGTAAATCACTTCGGAAACTACGTATATTGGATGCTGTTAATGCCTGAATCTGACAAGTCATTCTCGAAGCAAAGATCATTGGATAACACTGTGGGCCAAGCCCCCATCGAAGATGCTAACGCCAGGTTGACTGCCTTACTTGACGCCACAGTAGACGCCTTAATTATTATTGATGGAAAAGGCAATATTGAGGTTTTTAACGCAGCGGCGCAGAGGATGTTTTTATATTCAAGTCAAGAAGTGTTAGGTAAAAATATTAAACTTCTTATGCCTTCTCCTTTTAGTGAAGAGCATGACAAATATCTCTCCACTTATTTGGCTTCTGGTGAAACCAAAATTATTGGTAAAGGCAGAAAAGTTAGAGGTAAAAAATCCAATGGTGAAGAATTCCCCATATTCCTGAGTGTTGGTGAGGTAAAAGAATCTAGCCACACCCAGTTTGTCGGTATTATTAGAGATATTTCTGAACAAGAACAGGACAGAATTGAGGTTCAAGAAAGTAGAGACCGTTTGTCGCACGCCTCTAGGTTAAGTTCTATGGGTGAACTCGCAGCTGGTATTGCTCATGAAATGAACCAACCCCTTGCTGCCATAACCAGTTATGCCCAAGCGTCAAAACGACTTTTGCAATCAGCGACAGTAGACAATAAAGAAAAGGTGGCGATTGCACTGGATAAAATTTGTGATCAAGCCATTCGGGCCAGCGATGTAATCGATAGGCTCAGATCATTTGTTAAAAAACGTGTAGCCCAACGTGAATCAGTTGACCTTAACAAGCTGATACTTGAAACTGTGAAGTTGGCTAAAGTAGATACCCGTATTCTTGATCATCAAGTCATACTGAAATTAAGCCAAGATATAAAACCTAAACTACTAGCTGACCCAGTGCAAATACAGCAAGTGTTATTAAACCTGATCCGCAACGGCATCGATGCCATGGAAGATTTAAAAGGCGCACCATTACATATTAGAAGCCAGTGGTTATCAGACGAGATGATTGAGGTGTCGGTTATTGATTGTGGCTATGGCCTAGATGAAGACTCCATTAGCGGTATATTTAGCCCGTTTTTCACCACCAAAGCGGCCGGAATGGGAATGGGCTTATCAGTAAGTCAAACTATCATTCATTCTCATGGAGGAACAATATACTTTGGCCCGAGCCAACCATCTGGATGTATATTTTCATTTAGTTTACCCGCTACTGTTATCAACCAAGAAAAGATTGAGAAATAATATGAAAAATAATCAGACTGAAAGTTTGTCAACTTCCCCCATGGTACATGTAGTAGATGATGATGAAGCCGTTTTGGATGCTGTGGGCATGTTATTAGACAGTATTGGACAGCGAAACACTTGCTACAAAGATGCCCAGGTGTTTTTAGAAGCATACAACTCCGCAGATTTCGATAACCACAATGGTTGTATAATGTTGGATATGCGGATGCCCGTAATTAGTGGCATCGAATGCCAACATAGACTCGAACAAATGGGCTGTAGTATGCCAATCATTTTTGTAACCGGTCATGGCGATGTGCCCACAGCAGTTGAGGCAATGAAACAAGGTGCTATAGAATTTATTCAAAAACCCTTCAGAGAACAGCAACTGATAGATGCTATTCAAAAAGCATTGCAAATAAATCTTAAGTCTCAAAAACGAATCGAAAAAGTACAGGAAACTCAGGCTAAATTAAAATTATTAACCAACCGAGAGGTCCAAATTCTTGAGGCGGTGGTATCAGGTAAAGCCAATAAAGTTATTGCTATTGAGCTTCATCTGAGCCAAAGAACAGTAGAAATACATAGAGCACATGTGATGGAAAAAATGGGTGTTAAGTCCCTTGCCGAACTAGTAAAAATAGTCATTGATGCCTCCCCTACTGAATAATTTACGTATAATTCCTTATTGCTCTATTCCTTCCTTTACGTGGATAATTAACTCTAAATCATACAATAAGTATTAAATTCAGTGTTATCTAGGCCTTTTATGGAATCCAAGATTAATGTCGCTAATAAACAGTTGGTAAAACCAATTGTGTATCTAGTTGACGGTGACCATAAGTTACAAGTTTCACTATCTAAACTATTAAATCAAAATAACGTGGCAGTAGAGATGTTTAGTTCTGCAGAAGACCTTTTGCAGACAAAATTAAGAACTAGAGCAGCCTGTCTAATAGTTGAAGTAAACCTACCCAATATGGACGGCATTCAATTACTCGAACATATTAATAATCTCGGCGTTAGATTGCCCACAATAGTTTTGTCATCCGACGGTAACGTTTCTGTAGCCGTTCGCGCAATGAAAGCAAAAGCCATTGATTTTATTGAAAAACCTTTTGTAGAAAACACACTCGTTAAAAAAGTACTGGATATAATAGAGTTGAATTAAGCGTTGTTAAAAATACAATTTGTATCTTTAACAATAAGTATTACCCCCTCATTTTTGTTTTGAACATCAATTATTTTGACCTGTATCAAGATTGCTACTGCTAATAAAGCGCAAAGTTATCTTCCATAACAGTATTTGTGTGTGTCAACAAATAACAATTCTAGGAGAATAGCGGTGGATAAAAATATTCAATTTACCATTAGATACGCACTTTTAGTGCTATTAACCGGCATATTGCTGGGTTGCCAATCGGTACCGACAATCCATAGCATGCAGGATCAATCGGCTCAATTTGATGAATACCAAACCTTTGGTTTTTATCCAACACTTCTGCCACAGGGTAATGAATACGATTCACTGACCTTTCGTTATATTAAGTCAGCGATAAAGTCTGAAATGCTAAACCATGGTTATAAGTATGCCGATGAACCTGATTTATGGGTAAACTTTAATGTGAATATTAAGGACAAAATAAATATCACTTCAGCTCCCTCAGCATCTTTGTATTATCACTATCGACGGGGTTACGGTGTTTGGGGCAATTATCCTATTGTTGATGATCGGATAACCCAGTATACCGAAGGAACCCTCAACATTGATTTAATTGACAGCAGCACTAAGCGTCTTTTATGGGAAGGTGTCGCCATTGGTAGAGTGAGCGAAAACACCTACGAAAACCTTGAAGATAAAATTAACAAAGCTGTAGCATTAATCTTTGAAAAGCTCCCAAAATAATGGTTTTTGTTTAATCACAATATCAATAATTAAAGGGCTGACTTAGGCTCTATTTAATTGAGGATTGCAAAATGAAAGTCGGTGTTTTTAGCTGTAAACCTTACGATCGTAAATTTTTAAGTGCTCGAAATAGCAACTTTGGATTTGATTTAGAGTTTTTGGATACCAGCCTTAATAATGAAACGGTTGAATTGGCAAGACCTTTCGATGCAGTATCCGTTTTTGTCAACGATGTGATTGACGTTACTGTACTCAAGGCTCTTAAATCCTTTGATATACACCATGTGGCGCTGAGATGTGCTGGGTTTAATAATATTGATCTGCAACAAGCACTAAAGTTGGGGATCAGTGTTTCCAGGGTGCCAAGTTACTCAGCCGAGTCAGTGGCAGAACACACTGTGGGGATCATCCTAGCCCTAAATAGAAAATTACTTAAAGCATCCAACAGAGTACTGGATAATAATTATGAACTAGATGGTTTATTGGGATTTAATTTGCGCAGCAAAACTGTCGGCGTAGTGGGAACTGGATCCATAGGTCGAAGATTAGTCGAGATACTAACTGGCTTCGGTTGCCGCATTTTATGTTGTGACCCATCTCCATCTGCCAAAATTGTTGCCATGGGACATCAATACGTCAGCCTAGAAAAATTAATAAAAGAATCAGATGTGATCAGTTTACATTGCCCTCTTAATGCAGGCTCGCAACATATGATTGATCATGCTTCGATACAAAATATGAAAGATAACGTGATGCTTATTAACACCTCTCGTGGTGGACTAATCAATACACAGGCTATCGTCGCAGGATTGAAAAGTGAAAAAATTGGCTATCTTGGATTAGACATATATGAAATGGAGTCTGAATTATCAAATAAAGACCTGATTTGCGAAACAGTCCCCGATAACACTTACCAAAGACTCGGCACATTTCCAAATGTGTTAATTACAGCTCATCAAGGATTTTTTACTGTGGAGTCCTTACAACAAAGTGCCGATACAACACTTAAAAATTTGCAGTATTACTTTGCCGGTAGAGTTTGTAATGAGACGTTTTTACTTTAGATGGATCTTGTAGTTAAAGATATCTAGAGTTAAAAGCAAAAGGAATTTGAACCACGTAGGACACAGAGAGCACAGAGGAAAAGCAGCTGAAAAAGAGAGTTGTTAGGAATTAGAAATGACTGTCTTGAGTGTGCCAATACCTGTCAGTCATGCCTCGCTTACCGAGTTAACAGTTATAGCAGTAAACAGTTATAGCAGTAAACAGACGGTGAGGATTTTTAAGATATTACACCTCGCTGACGGCGCAGATATTGAATATATTACACGTCATTCCCTCGGAGGAGGGAACCCACTAACATTTACCGTGCAGCCAATTTAAATCTTTTAAAAACAGTATGATATTAGTGTATTTCAATCAATTTTAACTTTGGAAATAAGATACTTTATTGAAATCTACAGATGTTGTTGGAGGTTCCCGCCTTCGCGGGAATGATGGGGTATATACGGGCGGATGTCACCATCCGCTTATTCAGTTTTTGAAACAGTCAGCAGGCATTAATCGTATGACCGCAGATCGCTCATTGCCGCCCAACAGGTTTAATTTGGGTCTATTGACCATGCGTGATATTTATCAGCGAACCCACAATATCTTTTCTCTGTGTTCTCAGTGCCCTCTGTGGTAAAAAGCTTTTATCTTTTACTTTTTAACTAGTCTCTAGCAGCCAGTTACTAGCCCCTGCTCTTAACCCATCAGCAAAGCATTGATTTACGACGTCGCCCCTCTGCATCAGCGGCTTTTAGGCAATGCATGACTCTTCGAGGTGTAACTTCATAGGGTTCATTATGTATGGTCTCTCCTGTTGCACAGGCTCTAGTGGCAACTTGCATTAATTCTTCGTCAGTTGGCTCTTGCATGCCAATATCGGCAAGGCAGATTGGTAAGCCTATTGATTGACAAAAATCGAAGACTAAATCGATAGTGGCGCTGGGTCTGTCAGTTAAGAACATCATAGCTTGCAATCCAATGGCAACTTTTTCACCATGATAATACTTGTGTGTGCTAGGTATGGCCGTTAGGCCATTATGAATGGCATGAGCGGCTGCTAAACCGCCGCTTTCAAAACCGAGGCCGCTTAACAAGGTATTGGCCTCGACTATATGTTCTAACGCTGGTGTGACTATATTGTTTTCACAGGCTTGTTTGGCTAATAACCCATATTCTAAAAGGGTTTCATGACATAATCGCGCCAATGCGTAAGCACTCATACAGCCTACTCTACCGGTCATATTCGCACCTTGTTTTAAGCGGCAATCTTCAGCCTCAAACCAAGTAGCAAACGCATCCCCCATACCCGCTACCAAAAACCTAACAGGTGCATGGGTGATGATATTGGTATCTACTAATACAACATTAGGGTTATGTGGCAAAACCTCATAACGTTTAAAAGACCCATCCGTATTATAGATGACCGCCAAGGCACTACAGGGGGCGTCTGTTGAGGCAATGGTTGGTACAACAATAATAGGGCAATTTTGTTTATTGCTTACAGCCTTTGCCGTATCAAGGGTTTTACCTCCACCTATGCCAATAATAACAGTAGCAGAATGCTCTGCAAAAACTTTCCCTAGTCTGGCTATTTCCTCGTCACAACATTCTCCAGAAAAAGGCTCAAGCTTAAAATCAAGTTGTTGCCCTAACGCTTGTTCAATCGCATCTTTACTCTGTTCAAACACAAATTTGTCGGCGATAACTAGCGCACTATTACCCTGCCTTAGAACTTCATCCGCTAAAATATTGAGTGCTTGGTCACCTTGGACATAACGTCCGGGGAAAATTGACGTTGAAATCATACATTGAACCTTTGTTTGCTCTAAAAGAGCATTACAATTTACCCATATATTTAATGTGCATTTTGATCTGCATCAAAATGTTACAGTAATTAACCCTGCAAACTAGAGTGCTAATTCATCCTTCACTATCCATTAAAAGTAATGAGTGTTGCGTTAAGTAAAGCGCTATATTAACGACAGAAAACGTCAAAATTAATTGCTGACGTCTAGAATGACGATAAAATAATTTATGAGCCAAAGTGCTTTTAAGCTAAACATTAGAATGAGATACAGGTTATCTCTGACAAAGCTAACCCCCTATCCCGATGACCCGTATTTAAGCTAAGGAACAATTAATGGAATTTAAAGATTACTACAAAATTTTGGACGTCAAAGAAGATGCTGATCTAAAGGAAATCAAAAAATCCTACCGTAAACTTGCCCTTAAATTTCACCCAGACATGAATCCAGATGAAGGTGCAGAAGAAAAGTTTAAACAAGTGGCTGAAGCCTATGAAGTCTTAAAAGATGACGATAAACGTGCTGAATATGACGAAATGAAGCGTTATGGTTCAAGTTCAGAGCAAGGCTTTAAAGCACCACCTGGTTGGCAGTCATCAGGAGGAGGCGCTAATCATTCTGGTTCTTCCGCTGATTTTTCTGATTTTTTCAATTCGGTTTTTGGTGGTGGTCGAGGTCAGTCTAGACACGCAGGACAACAACATGCTGATTTTTATAAAGGTCAAGATCTTGAAATGGAAGTGCCCATTTTTCTTGAGGAATCAGTATCTGGGATCACTAAAAATATTGAGTTTATGGTACCCGTTTTTGATGGTAGACAAACACAGCAGACCAAAAAATCACTTAAAGTAAAAATACCTGCAGGTGTCGCTGATGGAGAGAGGATTAGGTTAAAAGGCCAAGGAGCGCCAGGGCAAGGTGCTGCAAGCAGTGATAAAAAATTAAACGGAGACTTGTTTCTACATGTTCGCCTAGTACCTCATCCTCTATTCGATGTGCAAGGTATTAATCTGCTGTTAACTGTAACCCTCACCCCTTGGGAAGCTGCCCTTGGAATAAAACTTGAAGTACCCACACTTCATGGGAAAATTAATTTAAATATTCCCCCAGAAAGTCGTTCTGGTAAAAAATTACGAATTAAAGGCAAAGGGCTTAAAAACAAAACCGCACAAGGTGATTTACTGGCGATTATTAAGATTGATATCCCCCCAGTAACAAGCGACGAAGCCAAAAAGTTATGGGAACAATTAGCCGAAGTTGAAAAATATAACCCGCGCGACGATTGGAGCAACTAAGCATGACAAACATCACATTATATATGCCTTTAGAAGAATTGTGTCTCAGCGCTGATATAAGCCAAGAAGCAATAATTGAAGTAGTTGAATACGGCATAGTGACGCCCGTAGAAGGTGAGACTTTGTCCGAATGGGTATTTGATTTAGAAAGTGCCCACTGGATAAAAAAAGCCATCAAACTAAGCCAGCAATTACAAATTGACTGGGTTGCGACAGCTATGGTTATAGAATTATTAAAATCAAAACAACAATTGGAAAAAGAAAATAGTCAATTAAAAGCTAGACTTAGTCGTTTGCTTTAGGTTGTTTTAATCAGTCGTTTTGCCTCAAAAGGTAGCGCCCTAAAAGACGCTACTTTTTTTTGAATGTTTAAGCATTTACCCTGAAATATGTCAGGGTAAATACAAGCTAGCCAGTGAAGAACCTTATATTGCTTGGTTATTATGGTTTTTTCCTGGTACAAAGGCTTTATAAACAAAGCATACAAAAGCCACCACGCCCACACTAAATACTATGTCTCCAGGCACTCTAGCCCAAACCAGTGCTTCCATAATAGGGCTGTGTATAAACTCAGCCGAACGGGCAAAGAAATAACCTTGATCTATACTGACGTAAGTTTGAATGACGCCTTGTGGTAGCAGCGATAAAAAGGTCATCATCGCCAGACCAATGTTAAGAGACCAAAATGATATTTTAAGTAACTTTTGATTCCAAAAGTCGATATTAGTGAGGCCTCGCAGACAATATAATGTCAGTCCCAATCCAAGCATGCCATACACCCCAAACAGCGCCGCATGTCCATGATTGGCTGTAGTGTTAAGTCCTTGCATATAATAAAGCGCGATAGGTGGATTGATCATAAAGCCAAATATACCCGCACCGACTAAATTCCAAAAAAGAACCGCCGCAAAAAACATAAATGGCCAGTGATAATTACGCTGCCATTGTTCCATATGCTCTACTTTGTGGCGTGTATAAGCCTCAAAACCTACCACTAATAGCGGCACAACTTCTAGGGCAGAAAACATGGCGCCAACCGCAATAACTGATGTTGGTGTACCACTAAAATACAAGTGGTGGAAAGTACCCAGCACACCACCGAACAAGAATATAATAGTCGCAAACAATACCATTACAGTAGCGGTAGATTTACGTAAAATGCCCATGCGTACAAACAGTAAGGAAATAATCGCAGTCGCGAATACCTCAAAAATACCTTCAACCCAAAGATGAACCACCCACCAACGCCAATAGTTCATTATGGCTATATGGGTATGTTGGCCCCACATTAGGCCTGCGGCATACAGTAAACCAATCGCAATTGCCGATACCAGCACTAAATAAATCAGCGACTTACCGCCTTTTTGCATTAATACAGGCCAGAGTCCGCGCATCACTAAAGCTACCCAAAGGAATAATCCAATGGTCAGATAAATCTGCCAGAATCGACCCAGATCAACATATTCATAACCCTGATGTCCAAACCAGAAGTTCATGGTCAAATCACTAAAGAAACGATGCACCGCAGCCCATTGCCCCAAAAACGACCCTATAACAATGATCAACAAACTAAAAAACAGAAAGTTAACCCCAAAGCGTTGAAATTTTGGTTCACGGCCTCCCATCAAAGGTGCAACATATAATCCTGTTGCCAGCCATGCGGTAGCAATCCAAAGCACCGCCAGTTGCGTGTGCCATGTTCGTGTCACTGTGTAAGGAAGATACTCAGCAAAAGGTAGACCGTAGAGCCCCTGCCCTTCAACCGCATAATGGGCGGTAATAATGCCAAGCAATACTTGCGCGAGAAACATAGCACTGACCACCCAAAAATACTTTGCCGTTGCGCGCATCGAAGGTGTGACAATTGTACTATCCACTAAATCCGCTTTGGCCATGCCGGTTTCGGGTAAAGCGTCGTTTTGCCAAACATCAAATTGTTTTGCGTAATAGGCAATCAGAGCACCAGCGCCGGCTAGCAGTAACAGCACTGATGCAATGCTCCACATTAACAGTTCAGTTGTAGGCTTGTTGCCCACTAGCGGTTCATGGGGCCAGTTGCTCGTGTAGGTAATATCCAAGTTTGGGCGATTTGTAGTGGCCCCCCAAGCAGTCCAGAAATAGAAAGATGAAAGCTGCTTTGCTTCTACTTCAGTAAGTAGGCCATGCACAGGGAAAGCATAATCACGGCGCAGTGCCAAGGACTCAGGATCGCTGCCTACGTAGAGTCTTACAAAATGGTTTCCGACCTTTTTAATGGCCTCGGCTCTAAGGTCAGTGACCATAATATTACCCGTTGCCGGGTCATAGCTGTTGGTGCGCATCTCTTTTTGCAGCGCGGCTTTTCGTAATGCAGTATTCTGCTCTTCAGACAGCCCTGTAATAGGCGTTTTAAGCATTAACCCCAACAGGGTTTCAGCTTCTCGATGCAGCCATTCAGCGCTCCAATCTGGCGCAAGATAACTACCATGCCCCCAAATTGAACCTTGCTCCATGCCACCAATTGACTGCCACACATTTTGGCCGGTTTCGATATCATTTAAGGTATATAGTACTTCTCCAGAAGACGAAGTAACCGTTTGTGGCATAGGTGGTGCTTTTTGATAAATTTCTGCTCCGAGAAATAGCAAGATGCCGAACATGGCAATCATTCCTACGATCAGAATTATCCATAATCGTTTTATGCTAAAAGTTTGTTGATAGGTTTGCATGACTCAGTTCCTTGTTCATTAAAAACATATAGGTAGGTGTTTACAACTGAGTCATTACTTTACGCAATATCCCGATAATGATTAACAGAAACAAACTATGCGAGTTTACTTATCCCTAAATTTATAATGTTGATCTACATCAATGACTAGGCTAACCAAACTCAACGTTTAAACCGCTTTACTGTACCTTTATTTGACCTTACCCTCGTAAATCGAAGTTTTATGTTTCAAATTGAAGTTTGCAATAATACTGACTTATGTCGCCTTCGAAAGTGAGATTTCTGTCACAACCACAATTTCATCCACAAACTGGATAACATCACATGAAGAACTTGATAGAAATTACCAACATTAAGTATGTCATTGTCATATTAACCACCCTACTAGCCTGTCTTGGTTGTGAAGACGACTCACCTAGCCTTGCGTTAGGAACACTCGAACGAGATCGTATTGCACATACAGCAACTGCAAACGAAGTGGTCGTTGCTTTACCGATTGCCCGAGGAGCTCGCGTTAATGTAGGTGATGTACTAGTGCAATTAGATAATCGTCAACAATCTGCATTAACTGTTAAGGCACAAGCCTATGTGGCTGAAGCACAAGCTAATTTAGAAAAATACCGTAACGGCGCGCGGCCTGAAGAAGTCGCTGCAGCTAGCGCTAAATTACAAGGTGCTAAAGCCGCATTAACAGAGAGTGACGCAGCTTATCTTAGAGCTAAAAATCTACTGGCAAAAGGTTTGGTCAGTCAAGCTAGTTTAGATCAAGCTCTCGCGTCTAAGGATTCAAATAGCGCGGCAGTCCAAGCGGCTCAAGAAGAGTTATTGATACTCACCAACGGCACTCGCCATGAAGACTTATTAATGGCCGCAGCTAACCTAGCAGTTATGCAAGCAGCTCTTGCTAGTGAGAATAAAAAACTTGAGGACTTAACTGTTACAGCTACCCGAGACGGGCTTCTCGATAATCTGCCGTGGAATTTAGGTGAAAGAGTCACTCTGGGTAGTCCTGTGGCAATTGTTTTAGCAGGTCACACGCCTTACGCACGTATTTATGTTCCAGAACCTTACCGGATTAAAATTAAAGCAGGTGATGATCTAATTATTCATGTTGATGGATTAGCCAAAACTATAACAGGCAAGGTACGCTGGATTTCTAGTGAACCGGCTTTCACCCCCTACTATGCCCTTAATCAAGAAGAACGTGCCCGCTTAATGTACTTGGCTGAAGTACAATTACCTGACAGTTATGCAGAATTACCTAATGGTGTGGCTGTACAAGTTGAACTGCCTTGAATACCGATGCAATGCCTGATTTGGTTATTCAAGCCAAGCAACTAAGCCGCCACTTCGGCGAATTAAAAGCCATAGATAAATTAGACCTAAATATCGATAAAAATCGTATTTACGGATTCTTAGGTCCCAATGGTTGTGGAAAAACCACGGCTATTCGTATGCTGACTGGGTTACTAAAGCCGACTTCAGGAGAGATACAAGTCCTCGGTCTATCATTGCCAAAAGATGCTGAAAAACTACGCTTGAGAATGGGTTACATGACTCAGAAATTTTCTCTTTATAATGACCTAACGGTTAAAGAAAACCTACAGTTTATAGCTAAAATTTATGGTATTTCAGGTACTGCTCAAAAAAGTCGTATTGATGAGTTGTTATCCATTTATGGTCTTAACCAAAAACAACAACAATTAGCAGCTAGTATGAGTGGTGGTCAACGACAACGTCTAGCGTTAGCTGCAGCTACCCTGCATAAGCCTGATTTATTGTTCTTAGATGAACCCACATCAGCAGTTGATCCCGAAAATCGACGTGAATTCTGGGAACAATTATTCGATCTTTGTGATCAGGGCACCAGTATTCTTGTTTCAACTCACTATATGGATGAAGCTGAGCGTTGTCATAAATTGGCGATATTAGAAGATGGAGTAAAACGTGCAGATGGCACACCAGAACAGCTGATGAACAATATCGCTGCCCATGTGGTTGAAATTGAAGCTGAGGGACTACGGCATTTAAAACAACAATTAGTCACCCTGCCTGATATTGTCACTGCCGCACAGTTAGGTGCGCGCTTAAGAGTGTTGATAAAAAACACTGTGAGTGACCCTATAGGCTTTTTAGAGCATCACACTGATATTGAGTCGAATAAATTCACTATTGTGCGACCTAGCTTGGAAGATGTGTTTATCGCTTGCACTGGGAGTAGTCGCCAATGATAAAAAGCCTATATCGCATTCAAGCAATCTTTCTCAAAGAATTGACGCAATTAAAGCGAGATAAAATGACCTTTGCCATGGTCATTATGATCCCCTTAGTGCAATTAATATTATTTGGTTATGCAATCAATACCAATGTACGCCACATACCAGTGGCAGTGGTTGATCTCAGTCAAAGTGCATTGAGTCGTGTATTAGTACAAACCGTTGCGGCCACACAAGTTGTCACCTTTAGTGAGCAGTTTTATGATATCGAGAGTGCTCATGCGGCACTTGAACAAGCAGAAATACGCGCCGTTTTAATTATTCCTCAAGATGTTAGCCAGCGTATCGCTCGCCACGCCAGTGTTGGCTTTGGCTTACCTGCCTCGAGCGATGAAGAAACCAGTCGCCCCATAGCACAATGGTTAGTAGATGGCTCAGACACCATGATAGCTGGTGCAATTAAAGGGCTGAGAAACATGCCATTGGCAGAACTACTGAGTAAACCAAGCAATCGCACTATTCCAACTTTTGAAGTCACATTATTATACAATCCAGAACAGCGCACCGCAGTCAATATTGTGCCTGGTTTGGTGGGTATTATTCTAACCATGACGATGATCATGTTTACATCTGCCGCTATAGTGCGCGAACGTGAGCATGGCAATATGGAGATGTTAATAACCACACCTATTCGTCCAATAGAGCTTATGTTAGGCAAAATAATCCCTTATATATTCATCGGATTATTGCAGGTTTCAATCATTTTAGGATTGGGATATATGCTATTTAGCGCGCCTATTAATGGCGGTTTATGGGCATTGTTTTGTATTACGTTACTATTTATTGCTGCAAGCTTAACTTTAGGTTTGGTTATTTCAACCATAGCAACCAATCAACTACAGTCCATGCAAATGACTATATTTGTGCTACTACCGTCGATTTTATTATCAGGTTTTATGTTTCCATATGAAGGCATGCCCCTAATAGCTCAATATATTGCCGAAGCACTACCCGCCACTCATTTTATGCGCTTAGTTAGAGGAGTTATATTAAGAGATGTAGGTTTTACCGATATGCTGCCAGATGTGTACTGGCTTAGCCTATTTACTATCGCTGGTCTTGCTATTGCATCTTTACGTTTTAAGAAAAATCTAGATTAACAGAGCGTCAGTAACCTTTTTTGTCGTATTCAGAGCCCAGGGGATTTAATCACTCTTGGCATCTTGTTTTTTTAGACGCTCTTGCTCTTGATTAAGCTGCTCATTTAACACTCCTAATTTTTCTTCAATAGCCTCACGTTCTTGATGACTCAAAGTTTCTTTTGATTGTTTTAGTTCAGCAGCTAATTGTTCGATGACAGTCTCAACGTTAGTAATTGATGACGCCATTTCTGCTTTTTCAAAGGCTAATTTTTCTAACTTATTATCACTAATTTCTGTCTTCATAAGATCTGGCTTTGGAATGATTGGCTGTTCTTTTATGGCCCTAGTGTTCATAAAATTAGGCGACACAATCTCTATATTATCAGCGTGTAAACGATCAAGTACCGCGTTATATAAATGGGCTCTTACCGACAGTAAATTGGAGGTATCTTGCAAATGGCCTGCTATGCGATAAGTAACAGAAAAATCGCCCAAGTTTCTTATTTGAACAAAACCATCTGTCAAACCGGCGTCTTCCGATGCAAGGCATAGTTGTTTGCTTATCTGCTGCCGAGATATGTCGTACCCCAGCGAGATATCGATTGACACAATAGTACCTGAACTCCGCACAACCTTAACTGGGTAAGTCACCATGTGGATATTCGGGATAGTGACAAGATCACTTTGTTCCGTTTGAACTTCAACATGCAATAAGTTCATTTCTGTAGCTCGGCCAGTGATATTGTCTACAGTAATGTAATCACCTAGTTTGATATTTTTGATTACTCGTAACATCACTCCTGCCAATATATTGCCAATAAAAGTAGTGGAGGCAAATGCTATCGCGGCACTCAGTAATATGCCAAATAATGATAGTAATTGTCCCCGCAGCGCATCGCTAAGAGGCAGAACAATAATGATGACCACAACGGTAACGATAGATAGACTGAGCATCAAGAATTGGAATAAAAATTTACGTTTTTCCCAATATTTACTGAGATAGCGATTCAGTAACGTCAGCAAAATAAAACAAAACAATATAGTAGCAACTAGCTTAATGGTGCTACTTCCGGCTAAAAGCAGGTCAAATATACTGGCCATTTTTTCTGGATCCCTTATATGATAAATACTGAACTAAGCTCTAATTATTGATGATTATACGCTTGATTAAAGATGTAGAACTATCCCTGTTTTAATTAGGCTGTTGTGTTCCAATTTCCTTTAGATGTCATCCCAGTCAATCGGACCATGAAATAACACCAGGCGGTAAGTTAGTCAGAATGACTTTGGCTATGACTATGACTATGACTATGAATTGTGTAATTTGAAATAGGCAGAACTTGTCACATGATGAATTTAAATTGATAACCGAACTGAGGTTATTCAATGTTTTTTTCTAGTTTCAGAATTGGGTTGTCAGCTATACTTGGATTGCCAGTAAAATACTGAACCGTTGTACATGCCACAACATCACCTAATACATTCACAGACGTTCGACACATATCCAAAATTCGGTCCACTCCTAGAATGAGTGCGATGCCCGCAGCTGGTATACCAACGCCTTCAAGTACCATGCTCAATATAATGATGCCAGCACCAGGGGTGGCCGGAGATCCTATCGAAGCGGCGACTGACATGGTAACTATAAATAGGTAGCTGGATAGACTCAAATCAACATTAAAAACCTGTGCCAAAAATACGGTCGCAACACCTTGATACATAGCAGTACCTGTCATGTTGATAGTGGCACCTAGTGGTACCAGAAATCTCGCTATCTCTGGGTTTACGTCTAGTTTGTCTTCAACTAGCTGTAATGTAATTGGCATAACAGCCGCAGAACTACTTGTGGAAAAAGCCAGTAATAGTAACTCTCTCATGTTACTAAAAAATTGCCTAAACGATTGTGTCAGTGTGACTTTGGCAACCATAAAGTACAGAGCAGCAACAATCAGTAGGCCAAGGAGCACAGTTGCCACATAAACAGCCATTCCCGTGAGCACCTCCACCCCAAGATTTGCCACCAAACGTGTAATAAGTCCAAAAACAGCTACGGGTGCTAATAACATTGCCCAAGACACAATACGTAAACTAACGTCCTGTAATGCACCCATTAAATCAAATAAGGGTTTCGATTGCTGTGCCGGAATGGACAACATTGCAGCTCCCAGTACTGCTGCAAACAAAATGATCTGCAACATTTCTCCGGAAGCCATTGAAGCCAATGGATTTTTGGGAATAAGGTCTGAAACTTTGTTAGGTAATTCCGATATGGCTGGAAAGCCCTGTACAGCGTTACCGCTTACAGAAACTGTGGACACATCCACTAATGCACTGGCATCAACAAATTGCCCAGGCTGAATACTGAGAGCTAATGTGATCCCGACCACTGCTGCTATTGCGGTTGATAACACAATAAATATCAGAGCAATCAAGCCATTTTTCTTAATCGCTGCCGGATTATTGTTCGCAGCTAACCCTCTGACGATTGAGGCAACAACTAATGGCACAACAATCATTTGAATAATGGCTAAAAAAACTTGTCCAGGCAGTGCTAGCCATGCCGTTATTGGTTTAACCAATTCAGTATTAACCAATCCTAAATCTGGTCCTAACAATATTCCTAAGATTACACCTAACAGCAGTGCAATTAACACTTTCAACCAAAGCCTTCCGCTGATGAGGTGATCGAACTGATCTGCAAGATTTTTAAAGGGACTGCCAATAAAGGTTTTCAATTGATACCGCCAACAAAGTGAAAATTTGAATCGCCTGTTTTTGTTCCTTCTAAAGGAAAATATGAGGTAACTCAAAATAATATAAAATCATAACTATTAATCAGCCTGCTATCTTGATGTAAATCAAACCTAATGAGAGCTATTTCATATTCCTAAGGATTTAGGAATAAACCCAATTGGTATAAACCCATATATAAGTATCTAGACAGCTACGCAGGATTTGTGCATGATCTTTATATCGCGTTCTTGATTTGCAGTTACCGTGTTTTTACTCGTTATACATTTACCTATCCTTTCATCAATATTGCCTTCAGACGCCTCCAATTTTTATTTAACCTTTAGGAAATACCATGCAGAAAATCGTTATTGTAGGCGGAGGCGCGGGTGGCTTAGAACTCGTTAGTCGATTAAGTCGAACATTAGGCAAAAAAGGCTTGGCACAAATCATACTCGTTGACCGGCAGCCGACCCATGTTTGGAAACCGTTGCTCCATGAAGTTGCGGCTGGGGTAATTGATAAAAACTCTGATGGTGTGGATTATCGTATTCATGCTGCTCGGCACAATTATCAATTTCAACTTGGTACTATGAGTGATATCGATTCGATAAGTAAGCGAATAAAACTTGATCCTATTAAGGATGAGCAAGGCGATATTTTAATCCCAAGTAGAGAGATTGACTATGATTTTTTAGTGTTAGCTATTGGTAGTGTCAGTAATGACTTTGGCACTCCAGGTGTAAGTGAAAATTCCTATTTTCTAGACTCACTGGCGCAAGCTGAACGTTTTCACAAAGCTTTGTTAAATCAATTATTAAGGATCAATCAACATTCTGACCTTTCCAGTACTTTAAAAGTTGCGATTGTTGGAGCGGGCGCCACAGGCACAGAATTAGCGGCGCAGTTACACCATGTCGCAAATTTAGCCCGTTCTTATGGCATGCCAAAAATGTCATCTAAACGCCTGGTTATATCTATTATTGAAGCTGGTGACCGGATATTACCGGCCTTGCCTGAAAGGATTGCGATCTCGGCTAAGAACGCATTAACTAAACTGGGTATTAAAGTATTGGAAAGAACCCGAATAACTAAGGCCCAAAAAGAAGGTTTTGTTACCAACGAGGAGGTACTAATTGAAGCTGACTTGTTAGTTTGGGCGGCAGGTATTAAAGCCCCCGATTTCATTCAAAATCTCAACTTATTTGAAACTAATAAAGCCCAGCAAATTTTAGTCAATATACATTTACAAAGTACCATTAACGAACAAATCTTTGTGATTGGTGATTGTTGTGGGTTTAAACAAGAAGATGGTTCCTGGGTGCCTCCTCGTGCTCAATCTGCGCATCAAATGGCCAGCGTTGTCGCTACCAATTTGACAAATATATTTAAGTCTAAGCCACTGATAAATTATCGTTACACCGACTATGGGTCTTTGGTGCATTTAAGTAAGTACAGCACGGTTGGTAGCCTAATGGGTAGCTTAAGTAATAGCAGCATGTTTATTGAAGGTCGTATTGCAAGGTTGGTATATATTTCCTTATACAATATGCACCAATTCGCTGTGCACGGCTGGCGTAAGGGGCTACTAGTATTACTGAGTAGAAAATTGAGTAATATAGTCGGGCCTAAGTTAAAGCTTCATTAAACAAACAGTTATAAAGGGATAAATTGGCTTAGGCCAATTTATCCCTATTTTTTTGCTACTTTGACACTAACCTACTATGATTCTGCTGAATTCAACGTCCTAAAATCACATCTACCAGACCAAATAGTCCGTATAAAATAGGCTGATGTATCAAATAAATAAGCAACGAATGCTGACCTAAAAAAACTAACTTGTTAGAGATAACCCTAGGTTTAAACTTAATATTAAAAATCTCATTGTGCATTACAAACACACCTATTAATACCACGCCTATCCAAGGGAACAAGCTAACTAAATCGACTGTTTGCGAGGGTATACCTAAATGTAAAACACTCCAGTCCCAAATAAAGTCGAAGTTTAAGATACCTAACCAATAACCCAATATGCACCCAGAGCCAACAATTAAGGCAATATTTGGAATGCGAACAAATAACACTGAAATAGGTAATGCCACTGTAATAAAATGTATGATCCCAAAGTACACCCAGGTATTAGGATCCATAAAAAGGCTGCCGATAGTGATTAACAGTGAAACGCAGAAGAGTTTGCCCACAGTCTTAGCCAGTTTCTTTTGGTTGATGGATTTTTGATAGGCTAAATAGCTGCTCATACCCACAGCCAATAAAAAGCCACTAACGATAATGGTTCTAAAGATTCTCCATTCGATATCTTCACCGGTATTAAAAAATGCCCAGCCAAACATAGTTAAGTCGTAGCTAAAATGGAAGATTATCATCAGTACAATGGCTATACCTCTGAGTAAATCAATTTCATAATTTCTACTAACGTTATTATTTGAAATCTTGCCCATATTACTTATCGTGATCCTTAAGCCATTCATTTAAAAGCTTAATTTGCCCACATTTATAAGCTGCGTAGGTTATGCGTAACGCATTTGATAACATTTCACTGTCTGTCCATTTAGTTTTTTCTGACAACTCTTTATAACAGTCCATCGCTTGAGGTGTGACATAACCCCTCACCTGCTTTTTGCCTGTCTCTTTTTGTCTATCCCTGAATCGTTTTTGTTTCTCAGCGTTAGCACTGCGTTTAATTATGCTCATATTCTTCAAATAATCATTTGTTTGGGGTTAAATTGCTCAAAAGGTGAAATATATCACTGTTCAGAGTTGTTTAGCGTACAACTGTTCGCTAAATTACCCACCTCAGTTTATTTAGGCAGTATATAGAATGACAGAACAACAAAATAGTTTCACAAAAGAAGAACTTTTATCCTGTAGCACAGGAGAGTTATTTGGCCCAGGAAATAGCCAACTTCCAGCGCCAAATATGTTAATGATGGATCGTATTGTAGAAATTTACGAAACCGGTGGTGCCCATGATAAAGGTTACATAATAGCAGAACTCGATATTACACCCGATCTCTGGTTTTTTGCATGTCATTTTCCTGGTGACCCCGTTATGCCTGGCTGCCTAGGTTTAGATGCAATGTGGCAACTAGTAGGATTTTTCTTAGGTTGGTCTGGTGGACCGGGCAAAGGTAGAGCATTAGGAGTGGGCGAAGTTAAATTTACTGGTCAAGTGTTGCCAACAGCTAAAAAAGTAACCTATCGCATTGATTTGAAACGCGTAATCAAACGTAAACTCTTTATGGGTTTAGGTGATGGTTCTGTTGCAGTAGACGGTAGAGTGATTTATCAAGCCAAAGATCTAAAAGTAGGTTTATTTCAAGATACCAGCAAGTTTTAGTTGGAATTGAGATTTAAAAAAATTAAAGCCCCAAACTGGGGCTTATTTATTATCGACTAACTAGTCCTATACCTCTATCGCCGATGGCCTCTCGCCACCCTCCTAACCATTCAGATCGTGTATTCGTAGTATGAAATGGGCAATTCTCTTTTGAACGTCCGGTAATGCCTGCTTGGTAACCTTTAGAATGCGCCCTTGACAGCTTATCTCGTTTTTGTCTTTTCATTGAGTTTCCTCTTTGGAATGATTAATTACCTGTGGATCTTAATAGCCACGTAGTAGAGATAGTGGATGCGGGCATTTGGTTCAATAGTAAATAACACTTATATTATTTGACATTATTTAACTCTTTGAATAATTGTGTTTTTTTGTCCATAAACCAATTTTGTATATAAACCAGCCGTTTTAAGCCTATTTGTAATAAAAGAAAAATTGCTGGAAATACATAGCTATTTATACAAAAAACCCGCCTATAGGCGGGTAAAAATAAAACTGTAGTCAGTTTAGAATGTATTTTTAGAGCGTCTCCAACCTAATAATAGTAAGCTAAGTCCAATTATCCAGGTTAGACTGCCACCTTGCCTTTCCCTGTTTATGTCATCAATAACTTCACAGCTTTCTATTTCGCCACCTACAATAGGCACTAATTTAACTGTAGTGACTAAATCAACTATAACTTCACTACCTGTTGAATCGAGAACAACTTCCCCCCTTGAATCCCTTGATGGTCCGCGGTACAAGGCAGTTGCTGCTATTTCATCTTTATCATTAATGGCATTAGCTTGAACTATTTTGTATGGTGAATCACAACTGATTAGTTCACTAAGACCATTAAACTGCTTTGCTGTATGATCATATAGAAAACCTTCAGTTCGTCGCCCTGTTAAAGAAGCATCAATTTCTCCATACCCGACAACTAAGCCATTGTTATTTATATCTAAAGCAACACTCTCAGAGCCCAAGAAAAAATCAGTTGGTAAAGTTAGCTCAGACAAATTCATATCGTAAACAAAAAACTTGCTTCTATTCACGCCGTTCACTCGTTTTACTTGAGTACCCGTCACTAAATTATTATTGTTGATGTCCTTCGCACTACTAATTATTCTTGAAGTTCTTTGTACATCACTATCGGGTTCAGGAGTAATATTAATCACCGCTCCGTTATGAAATATTACTGCATAGTTTTGAAGAAATGTTTGGGTCCCTAGGGTATGAGGTATATTTGAATTACCTACAGCAATGCCGTTGTCATTAATCGCCACTGCTTGGCTAGAGTATTTCAAAGTGTCATCTTCTTCAGGCTCATGTAGTAACCCTAACACTGTAGTATCTAACAAGTTTCCTTGGTCATCTAATTGCCAAATTAGTCCTCTCAACTGAGCGTAAGTAGACACAGAATTCGTCAATAAGCTAACAACTTTACTGATGCAAGATTCGACAGGAACGTTTCCTCTTAGCGGAAGATAATCTACGGTAGCTTCGTTTTCATCATCTACTATATCTTCGCTTGCGCAGTTTGTTATGGCTGTTTGTAAGGTGTCGGATAAAAATAGCGTTGTTCCAGAACCAACCACTTGATTACTCTCATTAATGCCATTAGCTTCACTAAAGCCACCTGCAATTAATGATGGTGCAGGTAAATCAATTATTGTGTTGCCATGACTAACAAATCCTTTCGTACCAAATTCCTTTACTACAAAGGTTGCTTCTACTTCTACTGTGACTTCGTCTTCAGTGGTTGGAGGAGGCAGTTTAAACGTATAATCAACTTTATTGTAGGAACCTTCACCGCTGCCAACAGCAAAGCCTGAGTCGTTGATATCTTTAACGACAGTTGTTGTACTATTATAAAACTTGTTATCTTGTTCAGACCACGGATCAAAACCAGAGATATAACTTGTTTCATTTTCCGCTGCTAAAAAACTAATAGTATTGGCTATTTGTTGAGTGAATTGTGAACCGGCAACAGATCCTATAAAAGCTAATAGTATTTCATAGTCAGTACTATTGAAGTTTCCGTTTCTGGCTGACTCAATGTCAGTTAAGACTGACATTAAATTCTCTGATTCAAAATCTATTAAATCTAGATCAATCGGCACATTGTATGGAGACTTCACATTTACGGTGATATCGCCATCTTCATTGATTGCGCTGGGGAAGTTATTTCGTCCTTCATCTGCAACAGGCAGTTCAACTATTCTGTACTTAGCTGCTTGGCTAATAGGTGCCACCATAAGGGCTAAAGATAATGCGGCGGCTAGCCTTGTTTTAGTCATGTATAATTAATCCTACTTACTACTAATATGTGAATTTGTAATATTTATTTTAGTATTTTATTTTTTAGTCATACCTTCAATCTCATCCCACCTTTCGTATGCTAGGTTTAGCTTTTTTTCTGTTTCAGCTAATTCTGCAAGCACGGGATCAGATTTTGACACCTCTTGAGTAAAAAAATCTGGGGCGTTCACTAATTTTTGCAAACTTTCGACTTTAGTTTCAAGTGATTCAATTTCTAATGGTAACGATTCTAATTCAAGTTGTAACTTATATGATAGCTTTTTACTTTTTACTTCTGGCAAACTGCTTTTAGGACTCTGAGTTTGTGTTTTAGTTGCAACTGGAGCAACTTTTTGTGACGACTGCTGTGAATACCAATCGCTAATATCAGTACAACCACCTACAAACTCCCTGATTATGCCATTGCCTTCGAAGAAGTAACTGGTTGTTACTACGTTATCAACAAACTCTCTGTCATGGCTAACCAAAATAACCGTACCAGGATAATTACATATAGTGTCTTCTAATAACTCAAGGGTTTCTACGTCTAAGTCATTTGTCGGCTCATCCAGGATCAGTATATTGCTGGGTCTTAGCATTAATTTTGCTAACAATAATCGATTTTTTTCACCGCCTGATAACGACTTAACGGGAGAATTCACTCTTTCAGGGGTAAACAAGTAGTCTTGTAAATAACTCATGACATGTTTTGTTTTGCCATTGATTGTTACTTCGCGTCGACCATCAGCAATAGCGTCAATCACTTTAAGTTCACCGTCCAACTGGTCACGATGCTGGTCAAAGTAAGCCACTTCAAGTTTTGAGCCTGACTTTACCACACCAGAGGTTGGCGATAACTGGCCTAATAACAGCTTAATTAAAGTACTTTTACCACAGCCATTTGGACCTACCAAAGCAAGTTTTTCGCCTCTTTGAATAGTAGTTGTCAATGATTCAACTATTAGCTTGTCGGCAATGGTGTAATGTAAATTTTCAGTTTCAAAAACAATTTTTCCAGAACTCTTAGACTCGCTAACACTGACCTTTGCAGTACCTAACTTGTTGGCTCTTTGGGAACGTTCAGTTCTTAATGCTTTAAGGGCACGCACTCGACCTTCGTTTCTAGTTCGACGTGCTTTAACACCCTGACGGATCCATGTTTCTTCGATACTTAATTTTTTATCAAATAGTGCATTTTGAGTTTCTTCAACTTCCAAATCATGCACTTTTTGATCGAGGTATTCCTGATAATTCCCCGGATAACTTACTAAGTTACCGCGGTCTAAATCGATAATTCGGCTGGCAACTTTACGGATAAATGCCCTGTCATGGCTTACAAACACCACAGCTCCAGCGTAACCAATAATGGCATCTTCAAGCCACTTGATCATTTCAATATCAAGGTGGTTGGTAGGTTCATCTAATAGAAGAATGTCTGGCTCACTTGCCATAGCTTTAGCTAACGCCGCTTTTCTTCTCCAACCACCAGACAAATTACTTAATTGTTGATTGGGATCTAGTTGCAGTTTAGTCAGAACTTGTTGAATACGTTGCTCTAACTGCCAGCCATTATGGTGATCAAGTTGAGTTTGAAAAAACTCCAACTTTGCCATATTGGCATCAGACGGGTCCTCAGCGACCAAATCGGCCGTATGAAAATATCCTTTCAGATACTCCCCTACCTCAGCCAATCCTTCTGCCACATAATCAAACAGACTACACTGCACACTTGCTGGAGGATCCTGCGGCAAACGAGAAATTTTCACTTCTTTATTTACCAAACGTTGTCCGTCGTCTAGTTTGATATCTGCCTCAATAACTTTGAGCAGAGTGGACTTACCGCAACCATTGCGACCGACTAAACATAATCTTTCACCAGGATGAATGACTAGTTCTATACCATTTAATAAAGGGGGATGACCAAGGATAATACTGGCATTTTTTAACTGCAATAAACTCAACGTAAAAACTCACCTAATTGAAAAGAATCGAATGGCCAAGGCAATTCACTGTGGTTGTCTTCGCGGTACAAAACCGGAATTCGTGCACCATATAAATGGTACAAATCTGAGCTAGCACGAACATCCACTTTTTTAAGTATGGAGGCCGCGCTTTTGTCTGCTTTTTCAAGTAAAGCCTCGGCTTGTTCGCAAAGGCAACAACCTTGGCCGGTATATAAAATTAAACCCATACAAGTTAACACATCCTATTGTTTAACAAGAGACCAACAATGATGGATTTTTGGGTTACGCTGAAAATCTTCTGGCAGTGTTTGCTTGGAGATATCTTCAATACTCAGTCCTAACCCAACTAATGCTTGCTCGTCTAACTTAAATTGACGTAAGTTGTTTGAAAACAAAATTTCACCACCTGGATTGAGGCAAGTCAACGCATCTGTGATTAACGCTATATGATCTCTTTGTACATCCCAAGTACCTTCCATTCGTTTAGAATTGGAAAAAGACGGGGGATCAATAAACATTAGGTCGTATTTACCGTTATGACGATTCAACCAAGTCAAGCAGTCGGCCTGAATAAATTCGTAAGCCCCAGTTAACTTATTGATCTTGAAATTTTCTTTTGCCCAATCAATGTAAGTATTCGACATATCCACTGTGGTCACCGATCTGGCACCACCTAATGCGGCATGTACTGAGACACTACCTGTATAAGCAAACAAGTTCAGCACGTCTTTGCCTTTGGATTTTTGTTGGATTAATTGACGTGTCACTCTATGGTCTAAAAACAAACCTGTATCTAAGTAGTCATATAAATTAACTTGAAACTTCGCACCATTTTCAAACACTTCGATAGTTTCTTTACGTTGCGACACTTTTTGGTACTGGTTTTTACCTTTTTGTTGCTCTCTGACCTTAAGAATAATCTTATTTGCATCAATACCTGTGACTTGAGGTAAAGACATCATGACTTCCTGTACACGCCTTTTAGCTTTATGTTCAGGTACATCTTTAGGTGCTGAATATTCTTGCACCACTAAATAGTCGGCATATCGATCCACTGCGACATTGTATTCAGGCAAATCGGCGTCATAAATTCGATAACAATTAGTGTTTTGCGTTTTTAACCACTTATTGGTTTTCACCAAATTTTTAGCTAAACGATTAGAAAAGTCATTATTAACTGTTTTGTTTTCTCGGACCTGACAATTTTTTTCATCTAATTCATAGTTAACTAACAAACATTCCAATTTTCCGTTCATTAATTTGTAATCTTTTTTAGCCGCTAATTTCATTTGACGTAACAAATCACGGTCAGATGTTAATAACGAAAGATGCCAGCTCTTAAATTCTTGTTTTAACCAACTGCCCCATTTTTGGAAAATCGGAATAAGTTGAGTTGTTTCGCTTAATCGTTCACCGTAGGGTGGATTACTCACTATGTATCCACTAGGTAAATCGGATGATGGTAAAAGACATGCGTCTTGTTGAGTAAATTTAATTAAATCTGCTACGCCCGCTGCTTGCGCGTTTTCTTTGGCAACGGCGACTATCGAGCTCTCGATATCATTTGCCCAAATAACACCTTTATGGGGCACAATTGCTTGTTCGGCTTCTTCAATCAATCTATCCCAGCTAGATTTATCATGCTCTTTCCATGCATCTAATCCCCAGGTCTCTCGTTTTAAACCCGGCGCCATATTGGTTGCCATCATTGCGGCTTCAATGGCAATAGTGCCTGAACCACACATGGGATCGATTAAAGGTACTTGCATGTTTTTTGTCCAGCCACTTCTGATAAGCATGGCACTGGCTAAATGTTCTTTTACTGGCGCTATGCCAGTCTTACTCCGATAATGCCTTTGATGTAAGCTTTGACCTGTTAAATCAATATAAACACCCAAAATGCTTCGCCACATACGGGCTTGAACTCTTATGTTTGGAGCGACTTTACTGACCGAAGGACGTTCATCGAAAAAAGTTGAAAATTGGTCAACTATGGCATCTTTTACTCTTAATCCGCCAAACTGGGTATTATTGATACTTTGGTTGGTGCCAGTAAAGTCCACCATAAAGGTATCGTTTACTCCAAAATGAGTTGGCCAGTTTGCTTGGTCAGTTACTTTATACACATCGTCTGCAGTATTGACTTCACCTTCTGCTAGCTTTACCAACACGCGGTTTGCTAAACGTGACCAGATGCAGACTTTATAAGCGTCAGCGAGTTCACCGCTAAACAATACTTGTCCGGGTTTAGATTTTAGTGCTACGTCTGGGCAAATCTCTGCTATTTCTTCTAATAACATTCCGTCTAAGCCCTTAGACGTAGTGATTAAAAATTCGAACGTGGTTTGGCTCGTGGTTTGGTTCATACTGCGGCTCAAGATACTCATAGATTAAAACGGGCGCGATTATACGGTAAATGTCGACTAAGCGCATGTTTAATCGACATTTAAAAGGCGCGGTATTTGCAGGCGCTAGGATGCGACAGTTATGCAGTAAGTTGGGAGCTAGCTTCAGACAAAAAAGGTTCAAGGCGGTTTTTCGCTACTTTAATTAATTCAAACTGTCGTAAATATTTATTTTCATTAAGTTGCAGTTTTGAAGATATCAACATGCAGGTCGCTAAAGAGTGTTCATCTGTCAAAACTAATACAACTGCAGAATTAAACTTATTGGAAACTCTGGCTAATCTATGATGAAAACCAAAAGATTCTATTTCATCTAAAAACCAACTTTTTGGAGACACCGGTTTGTGAAACATTATCGCGGCTGTGGCGTTGATTAAAATTTGGGTGAGCTGTGCTTCTGAAAATTGCCCACCGCTGGCAAGCAAATGATCAGCAAAGGTCAAATAATATTCGGTGTCTGATAAATTAAACAACTGATGCGACTTTGGTAAATCGACAATCTGTTTTTGCCCAAATGCAGTTGTGCACTGCCACTCCTTTCCCATAGACAACATAAGTTGACTATTTTCAGAGAACCAATACCAATCTGACCTGGGTTGAAGCATAAATGGAAACAAACTCAATAGATAACAAAGGCTAAAAAACTAACATATGTCTTTAGCCTTTGGGCATTTTATTACCTATTTATTTAGTATAAAAGAAGCAGATCTACGCAAGATCATTATATGGAATCGACGATCTCTTTGATCACTTTTGGCCCCTGATAGATCAATGATGAATACAGTTGGATCAAAGTTGATCCGGCGTCGATCCTTGCCTTTGCAGACTCAGCGGAGTGAATACCCCCTACCCCTATAACCGGTATTCTACCTGCGATCACTTTACAAAGCTTCTCAGTAACGGCCTGACTTTTAGCGGTTAACACAGCTCCACTAAGACCTCCCATTTCTTCTGCATTTTGTTGTCCAAGCACTTCAGTTCTATCTAGAGTTGTGTTGGTTGCAATCACTCCGTCGATCTTGGCATTGATCAAAGAATTAGACATGTCGACAATTTCTTGGTCGCTAAGATCTGGTGCGATCTTAACTAGGATCGGTACATATTTACTGTGCTGTTTTTCTAATAATTTTTGTTCTGTTTTAAGCCCTATTAAGAGTTCATCTAAAGCTTGTCCGTGCTGAAGATTTCTTAATCCAGGAGTATTAGGTGATGAAATATTAACTGTGATATAACTGGCATAGTTATACACTTTACGCAGACAAATCAGGTAATC
Source organism: Paraglaciecola arctica BSs20135 (assembly GCF_000314995.1). Taxonomy (GTDB): domain Bacteria; phylum Pseudomonadota; class Gammaproteobacteria; order Enterobacterales; family Alteromonadaceae; genus Paraglaciecola; species Paraglaciecola arctica. The sequence goes on from NZ_BAEO01000006.1 coordinate 103,864, forward strand.
ATTCAGAGCCTGCTCTTCTGATGTGTCTTTATTTTTACCAATATTGATCCCTAAAATACCGGTGTATTTTGCTCGTTTTACGTTTTCAATTAGATTGTCCACACCCTTATTATTAAATCCCATACGGTTAATAATGGCCTGCCCTGCTGGTAACCGAAACATTCTAGGCTTGTCATTGCCGGGTTGTGGTTTAGGTGTAACGGTTCCAATTTCAATAAAACCAAACCCCATAGCAGCAAAGGCATCAATACATTCGCCGTTTTTATCTAAACCTGCCGCTAATCCCACTGGATTTTTAAAGTTTAAGCCGAATGCTTGTACTGGTTTATCGGCTATTTTTTGTTTGTACACACAATCTAATAAGCTATTTTGTGTGCGTTTAAGCCAATTAATAGTGAAGTCATGACTCCATTCGGCATCTTGGGTGAATAATAATTTTTGGATAAGGGGATACATAATTTCTCTTTAAACATAAAAAAGCCCCGGCACGTATTAACGAAAACCAGGGCGTTGTTAGACAAAAAGGGCTTTAATAAGCCCAATTATCAGTTATTGGCGTTGATGCTCAGTAGCATTAACTCCCTAAGAGCAACTGAAAACTTAGCAAACTCATGTGTACTGCTGGTTTTAAATTCTGACATCATATGATACCAGCGATCGAGCAAGACTTGGTTATTGTCCATCCAATTATTTAGAATCGATTCTGCATCTTTATTCTTTGGAGCGGCAGCCAACAACACTGTAGCTATCGAACGTTGTTGCCAATCAAGTTCCTCGCGATACGATGCCCGTGCCAGTGCCTGCCAATGATTGCTCACTGCTTGACCATCTATTTGTGCCAAGAACCAATGTAATTCGAGTTTTGAACCTAACTTAAAGTACAAGTTAGAGACTAATTTTATATCGCGTTTCTCGCTTTCGGCAATCTGAGCTAAATCCATACAAGGGAACATATTACTAAGAGAGGCAACTTTATAAGCAATTGGATCAGGAACACCAGCTGTAGTCAGCTCAAGACTTGCGCTTTCAAGTTGTTTGTATTCGCTTTCGACCAAATAATCTTGGATATTGGCAAATAAATCGTCATAAGTAGAACGATAACTGTCAATAGAGTCTTGAATACTAAGGGTTTTGCTGCCGTGGCGTAAATACCAGCGAGACGCTCGTCGCATGCTTCTTCGCATGCTGTCGAGCATACGTAACTGCACGTCTGAGGATACTTTGTTATCTAAATCCTCGATTTCATCCCATAAGTTTTGCATTCCAAAAATGCCTTTAACCACAGAATAGGCAGTGGCTATTTCATCAACACCAGCCCCTGTTTCTTCCTGGATCCTAAAGACATAATTCATGCCCATATCATTAATGATATTATTGGTTAACTTAGTGGCTATGATTTCGCTTCTAAGGGGATGCTGTTGCATCTGCGCTGAGAAATTTTCTTGTAATTTCTTTGGAAAGGCTTCAATCAGTAACTTACCGTGGTATGGATTATCAGTTATAGATGCAACATTAAATTGCTCTTTCATGACCATTTTTCCATAGGCAATCAATACTGATAACTCTGGTCGTGTTAATCCAGCAGATTTTGCCAGCCGATCAGAAATTTCATCATCAGAGGGTATAAACTCTAGTTCTCTGTTTAAATACCCCTCCCTTTCTAGACCATGAATAAAGCGCATTTGCTCTCTAAGCTGACCTACTCCACCTAAAGCAGATATGGATATAGACTCAGTTTGACGATAACAGTCTTGGATCACCAAATCTCCGACTTCGTCGGTCATTTCATACAAGATCTTGTTGCGTTGTTTAGTCGTTAAATCACCGGCATTAACTAAAGAATTAAGTAAGATTTTTATATTTACTTCATTATCTGAACAATCAACACCGCCAACATTATCAATAAAGTCAGTATTGATCTTGCCACCATTGCTAGCAAACTCGATGCGTCCAAGCTGAGTTGTCCCAAGATTACCGCCTTCACCAATTATTTTAGCTTGTAACTGGTTACCATTTACTCGCACATCATCATTGGCTCTGTCACCCACTTGGGCGTGGCTTTCTTTAGTGCTTTTAACATAGGTACCTATGCCGCCGTTCCAAAGTAGATCAACAGGCATTTTTAATACATTATGGATAAGTTCGTTTGGTGTCATGGTTTGTTGTTTAGTGCCCAACCATTTTTTCATTTCTGTTGTCAGCTTAATTGATTTAGCTGACCGGCTGAAAATGCCTCCCCCCTTAGATATAAGATTTCGGTCATAATCATCCCAACTCAATGATGGGTTTTCAAATAAGCGTTTTCTTTCTTTATAAGTAGTTTCAATATTTGGGCTAGGATCAAAAAAGATATGTAAGTGGTTAAAAGCACAAATTAACTGAGTATGGGTAGATAACAACATACCATTACCAAACACATCACCAGCCATGTCACCTATAGCTACACAAGTAAAATCACTGGTCTGACAATCTTGACCCATTTCTCTGAAATGCCGTTTAACTGATTCCCATGCTCCTCTTGCAGTAATTCCCATTTTTTTATGGTCGTAACCAATACTGCCACCAGAAGCAAAGGCATCACCTAACCAGAAATTATATTCATTTGAAATGCCATTAGCGATATCAGAGAAAGTGGCCGTGCCTTTATCTGCCGCGACAACTAAATAAGCGTCATCTTCATCTAATCTAACCACCTCTTTTGGATGGACAACTTTACCTTCGACTATGTTGTCTGTAATATCTAATAAACTGCGGATAAATATTTTATAGCACTCTTGTCCTTCTTTTTGGAAGGCTTCGCGACCTTGATCCATAGGCAAGTTCTTACAAACAAATCCACCTTTAGCACCAACTGGCACAATCACAGTATTTTTAACTTGTTGGGCTTTCACTAATCCTAAAACTTCGGTTCTAAAATCTTCTTGTCTGTCTGACCAACGCAAGCCGCCTCTTGCTACTTTTCCGCCCCTTAAATGCACACCTTCAATACGGGGTGAATAGACAAAAATTTCAAATTTAGGTCTAGGCAATGGCATCTCAGGAATAAGCTCAGGTAACATTTTGTACGAAACATAAGACTTTTCATTACCCTGTTCATCTTTTTGATAAAAGTTGGTGCGTAACGTGGCCAAGATCAAATCCAGATAACGACGGATAATCCTATCGTCATCCAAATTAGATACGTTTTCTAATTGTTCCTTAATAGTGTTTAATGTTGCTTCCTCAACTTTGCTACTGCGTTTAGCGCTAGGATCAAATTTTTGATGGAATATTTGCACCAGTAGCGTAGCGATTTTCGGATAGTTAGCTAAAGTGTTAGCAATATAATCGCGGCTAAAAGAACTGCCAATTTGGCGCATATATTTTGCGTAAGAACGCAAAATAGTGACATTTCTACCTGTTAACCCTGCCCCCAAGACTAAACGGTTAAAGGGGTCATCTTCTAAATCGTTGGACCAAACTTTTGAAAATGCTGTTTGGAATAACGTCTGAGCTTGCTCCATATCCATGTCGTTACTAGTGTTATGCAACATAGAAAAATCCATGATCCAATTAACTTGCTCTTCGTTAGGACTTATCTTAAAGGGACTTTCATCAATGACCCTTAATCCAAAATTTTCTAGCATGGGCAATACAGCTGATAAATGAATCGGCTCATTTTTATGAAACAGTTTTAACCTTACGGCTTTACTTTCTGGTCCTTCTTCTTGAGGTCGATAAAACAACATATCCAAGGTATGTTCAGTGTTGAGCAACTCAAGTTTGTCGATATCGACTAATGCTGCGCTTGGTAAATTATATTCTTTATAACTGCTAGGAAAGGCATTTACATACCTCTGCTCTAGCCTTTTACCTTTGGCCTCGCCATGATTAGAGCGAATAGAATTGGCTAGTCTGTCATCCCAGCTTTTATTCAATTCAATGATGTTTTTCTCAATATCCTTCACATTATATTCCGCGTTATTGTTTTTCACTCTGGCAATGTAATGCGTTCTCGCATATACAGACTCTGAAAAATAAGTGGTAAATTCGACTTCCTCTTCGCTTCCAAAAGATTGTTTGAGGAGTACTTGAGTATCTTTTCGCAATTGGGTGTTATAACGCTCTCGAGGGACAAACACCAAACATGAAATAAACCGACCAAATACATCTTTACGTGCAAACAGCCTAGAAATACCTCGCTCTTGCATTTGGAAAATACCCAAAATAATTTGTGTTAGCTCTTTTACGCTGCCTTGCAGTAATTCATCTCGAGGATAGGTTTCAATTATATTGAGAAAAGCTTTGTGTCCGTGCGAGTCCGGATCAAAACCAGACAATTTGGAAATAGCATTAATTTTATCCTGCAGCACAGGTAATTGTGTGGCACTGCTGTTATAAAATGAAGCTGAATATAGGCCGATAAATCGGTCTTCACCGATTACCTTACCTTCTTCATCAAAACGTTTAATACCAACGTAATCTAAATAGGCAGGACGATGCACTCTAGAACGTGAATTGGTTTTAGTGAGCATCAAAGGATTGTTACTCAGGGCTTCTTGCCTCGCAGAAGGAGGTATATTCGACAAAACTCTGTCTCTGTCAGTTTTCGAATTTTTCATCAATCCTAAACTGGAATCATTATCAGCAACCCATCGGTAATCACCTTTTATGCCCTTGGCACTATAAGAACGGTATCCCATCAATGTGAAGTTGTGATCATTTAGCCATGCCAAAAAGTTTTCAGTATCTACTTTCTGCTCTGCGGAAATGGGGCATTTGCTGGTTGTAAATTCCTGAATGATATCTCTTAATCGGGTCCGCATAGGCTGCCAATCTTGCACTGCGAGTGAGACATCATTAACCACTGACATTAGCTCTTCGGTAAGTTGCGCTAAGGCTAGTTTTGATGTTTGTCTGTCTACTTCAATCAGGAAAACAGTTTGCTTGATAACATCTTTCTTTTTACTTTTAGAATCTTCGAAGGAAACGAAAGTGTGTTGTTCATCACGCTTGAGGCCAATAGGACAATGCAACAATAAATGAGCTGTTATGCCCATTTTGTTGAGCGCCATACGCACTGAGTCCACTAAGAATGGCATATCAGTGACAATTATTTCTACAATTGTATGGGTTGATTGCCAGCCATGTTTGCTAATTGCAGGATTAAACGCGCGGATAAAAGGCGCTTCGCCTTGATAATCAACAAATTGGTTCCATAAACTTAAAGTAGCGCCGTAAAGATTATCATCGCTACGGTTATCTAAATCATCACGTGCGATGTTCTTGAAGAGTATTTTCGAAAAACTTGTAACTTGCTCAACGCGATCAGGAGCAACTTTTTTATTAATTAATTTATAGACATTTTCAAGTAGAACCGAATGTTGGTTATCTGCAACCGTCATGTGTTTACCCATTCCTTAATAACTTGTGAGTGGAAGAAAGACCTGTGATTACCGAGCATACTAAGGTGTTTTAGTATTAGCTATACTCGATTAGACAAAAGACTGAGATATATACAGTTTTTCGTATTTTATAACTCATTCTCGCTAAAATTCTCATATAATAAAAGGCTTATATTTACTTAATTTTAACAAGTTTCATAGGTATGCAAGTTCACCGCATAAAAAAGGCAAAACCTCAGTTTTACTGCCAATATGACTCAATATTTATGCAAATTTATTTTGTCTAACTTATCCAGTTTTGGATAGTATTACTGGCTGCTCACCTTAGTACTTATTTTCGCTTTAACTGTTCATTAGTCACGACATACATAAAGTGTTCTAGAACTCTTTCATGAGAATGACTAATTATTCGTCAGCTAATCTAATTTAGATTATTGCCAAGACAATAAATAAGGTTGGGAGTGGATTTAATGGAATGGATTTACTACGCATTGATACTAAAAGTGATGCAGAACGTTTTTCCAATATTCAAAGGATCTAAAAAAGGTTTATAGATTGTGATAGTCATGAAGAGATTGTCGTTAGAATAGACTTTCTTAAAAAAGCCCTTTCGGGAAAATTAGACTGATATAAAAGCTGCTGTCAGTTTTAAATATATAGTTTTAAGCAAAAGACTAATTGTGAAAATCACGCAATTTTTTCAAAGCTTTTAATTTTATTATTATCATCAATTATCAACCTAAACCTGCCTTTTATGCCTATTGGACTGACATGGGGCCTTAAGTTTCTAACCGGCAATTGAATACGTTTACCGTTGTCAGCTCGCATAACAACGGTATTAGTACCGGGAATATAAAGTCGCTCACATAATTCATATTTGAGCGACAGGGTGAAATAAAACGTCTGCATCTTTCTTTTCTTAATCTGATCTCAATGGTCTTTAACCTAGATTCAGCAGTTAAACTCGTGGAAAGAGTAGTAGCCAATGGTTTGATTGGCGTAGGGAAAAAATTCGTAGTCACCTTATTGGTGATGAGAATTTTTTCCCATAGCCACGCACATCAGTGGATGCTGCTATTTCTCGTGGTTTAGCTGCGGGATCTAGGTTTAAGGCAAACTTTTGGATATTTTCTCAAATAAGTCGTTACTCAAACCTTTTGTATCACCAATACGCATAAGTTGGTGTTGCATTAGTTGTTGTCTGACTTTATCCACTTTTTGCCATTGTATTAAGGGGGTAATGATCCTCGCAGCAATTTGTGGGTTAACTTCGTTTAATTTTATTAAATAATCAGCTACAAATTTATAGCCACTACCATCAATATTATGGAAACCGCTCACATTAAAGAAGCTAAATGTGCCGATTAAGGCTCTCACTCTATTTGGATTGTTAATAGTAAATTGGCTGTGCCCCATTAACATGCTAATTCGAGCCAAAATATCTGGACGTTCGGTATTGGCGTGCAAGGCAAACCATTTATCTAATACTAGTGGATCGTTGTGCCATTTTTGTTCGAATAATAACATCAGTTTTTCAAATAAATCCAAGTCTCCTAATTGTGCAGCTCCAAGTACAGCAAGGGAATCTGTCATATTATCCGCGCCATTAAACTGTTCGATTAATAGTTGTTCTACATCATGCTGCCCTGAAAGAGTCAAATATTTGAGCGCCAGATTACGCATTTTTCTTTGCTCAACTTGATTTGCCTGGTAGGCATAAGGTTGCTTTTCAAACTTAGAATACTGGGTTAGCCAATTATTTTGGAATTTTTGTGCTAACGCTTTGAATAATAGTTTTCTTGACTGATTTAAGCCGTCAATATCGACTGTATCCATTTGTTGGAACAACGTCTCAAAACTAGGCAAGGTCAATATCTCGGCTTTTAATGCCAAGGATATATCCGTTGCCTCAATGATAGGTTCAAACATTGCGACAGTTTGATTAATTGAGTCCTTTTGCTGCTGTTGTGTCTTGCCCGCCAAATCATGGATACAATCACTAAATAACTTTTGACCGGCATCCCAACGAGCAAATTCATCAGGGGAACCCAACATAACATTGCCTAACTGCTGCTGACTGTATGGGTAATCTAACTTAACTGGTGCACTAAAACCGTGAAGTAAAGAAGGAATTGGCTTAGAGTCTATATTTTTGAATTCGAGACTTTGCTTAGAATCATGCAGTTCTAGCATTTTTTGTTGTTGCTTTGCATCACCTAATTTTATTAATTCAAGTTTGTCGTTGAGTAAACTAAATTGAATTGGAATAACCAAGTCTTGTTTTTCGTTCTGATCAAAGGTAGCAGAATGTTGCTGTTCAAATGTTATTTGATAGGTTTTTGCACTTGGATCATAACTATCTGTTACCACAACTTTAGGCGTGCCAGACTGGCTGTACCAACGTCTAAATTGTGACAAATCTTTATCATTGGCGTCTTGCATGGCTTGTACAAAATCATCACAAGTCACTGCTTGCCCATCAAATCGTTTGAAGTAGAGTTTGATACCGGCCAAAAATCCAGTTTTACCTAACAAAGTAAACAACATTCTGATCACTTCAGCGCCTTTATCATACACAGTGACGGTATAGAAATTATTCATTTCAATCACTTCATCAGGCCTGATCGGGTGTGACATTGTGCTCGCATCTTCGGCAAACTGGCGTTCTCGAATGATCCTGACGTTTTGGATACGATTCACTATAGGTGAAGACATGTCAGCGCTAAATTGTTGATCACGAAAAACAGTCAAACCTTCTTTTAAACTTAATTGGAACCAATCACGGCAAGTCACCCTATTGCCAGTCCAATTGTGGAAGTACTCGTGGGCTATGACAGCCTCTATATTAAAATAATCTTCATCTGTGGCAGTTTGTGCATCGGCTAATACAAATTTACTATTAAATACGTTTAGCCCCTTGTTCTCCATGGCACCCATGTTAAAAAAGTCCACCGCGACTATCATGTAGATATCAAGGTCGTACTCAAGACCAAACTCAGTTTCGTCCCACCTCATTGCTTTTTTTAGTGAATCAAGAGCATGTTGCCCACGGCTAAGCATGCCTTTATCTACAAACAGCTCTAAAGCAATGGTTCTGCCTGACTGGGTAACAAACTGGTCCTCCAAAAGATCGAAGTCCCCCGCCACTAAAGCAAACAAATAACAAGGTTTGTTGAATGGATCAGACCACTTTACCCAGTGCATTGAGTCTGGTAATTCACCAGAATCAACTTTGTTGCCATTAGAAAGTAAAAATGGAAAGTTCTTTTTGTCGGCAATAATAGTGACGTCATATTTAGCCAACACATCAGGTCTGTCCAAAAAGTAAGTGATTTTTCTAAACCCTTCAGCTTCACACTGAGTGCAATAAGCCCCAGCTGAAAGATATAAGCCCTCGAGGCTAGAGTTATCTTTTGGGTTTATGATGTTTACGATACGTAATTCAAATTCATTACTATCTGTATCTATGGTTAGGCTGTTCTCTGTTTGTTGATAATTAGAAACCTCTATGCCATTGATGTGCACACTCAATAACTCAATGCCTTCACCATCTAATATAAGTGGTCTGTTATGTAGGCCGTTTCTGGTTACCTGAGAAACACATATCACTTTAGTGCTGGTTTCAGCCAAAGTGAATTCTAGATCAACATGATTGATTAAAAAATCAGGTTGTTGGTAGTCTGAACGTTTTTTAATTTCGGGAATTATAGTGGACATTATATCCTCAAAAATGAATAGATTTAACGGGACATTCAAGACTTGCTGACTGAGCAGCAAGTCCAAATATTAGGCTTTTGTTACTTGAGGTTCCTGTTCCTCTTCAAGTTCAGGGATGGGAATACGTAAAATTTTAATACCTAAGTAAGCATAAATGATAGCTAAAACTGGATTAATCAAATTAAAAAACGTATAGAAAATATAATCTAAAGGATTAACTCCCAATACGCCATGCATATACACACCACATGTATTCCATGGAATAAGCGGAGAGGTTAATGTGCCACCATCTTCTAAGCTACGGGATAAATTAAGTTGATGTAACCCACGTTTCTCAAATTCATTTTTGTACATTCTACCTGGCATCACAATCGCCATGTATTGGTCGGCAGTAATAATATTAGTGCCAATGCAGGTTAAAATTGTGCGAGTGATCATATCCCCAGCCGATTTAGCACCTTTTAAAAACGCACTGACGACTCTTTTAAGAAGTCCAACTCTTTCCAATACCGCGCCAAATGTCATAGCACACATGATTAGCCAAATAGTATTCAACATACTCGACATACCACCGCGACTTAATAAGTCATTCAAGGTATCGCTAGGTGTCGAGAAAGATACTCCATCAAACAATGCCGTCCATACCACTACAATTGAGCCTCGAAGTGCACTTACCCCCTCGCCCGCTAAACTTGTAATAACTTCAGGTTGGAACACCGCAGCCCATACACCACCTAACAAAGCACCTATAGCCACCGCAGGAAAAGCAGGTACTTTCTTAATTGCCATAGTTAACAATACCACTAGTGGTACTAACATATGTATGCCCAAATTAAATTCTTGCTGTAACAAGGTTTGCATTTCTTCGATGCCAGTGGCTGAATCTGGTAAATCAGCTCCTAAGCCAATGATCACAAATAAAATCAGCGTAATGATAATACTGGGTACAGTTGTCCACAGCATATATTGAATATGTTCGAATAAGTTAGTCCCAGCAATAGCCGGTGCCAAGTTTGTCGTCTCTGAAAGTGGTGAAATTTTATCACCAAAATAGGCGCCTGACACAATAGCGCCAGCGGTAACCGCCTCTGACATGCCCATACCTATAGACACTCCCATCAGAGCTACACCTACTGTTGCTGCTGTGGTCCATGAACTACCGATACTCATGGCGACAATGGCACAAATAAGGCAACTAGCGGCGTAGAACATCGAAGGGTTTAATAAGTCCAAGCCATAATAAATAAGGGTGGGAACTGTACCTGCCAACATCCAAGTGCCAATTAATGAACCAACAGCCAGTAATATAAGTATGGCTCCTAAGGAACGAGATATGCCTTTGACTATACCTTGCTCAATATCATCCCAACTATAACCATTTTTTAATCCAATCAAGGCTGCTATGCCCATGGAGACCAACAAGGCAATTTGGTTAGGGCCAAAAGAGGAATTATCTGCGAATAAATATACTGAGCCGCTTAACAAAATGACCAATATTACAATGGGTATAAGCGCATCAGATAACGATGCTTCTACTTTTGGTTTTTCAATTGTCATAAGGTTTTACAATCCTGAAAGTCTAAATGGAATTCAAATTTATGTTAGGGTTTTAAGCCACTATCGAACGGTAAAACATAATAGCGATAACCACTGGGCATACAAAACGTATATACCAAGGCCATATTTTCCAGAATAAACCATGTTCAGCCTGATCATTACCTTCTTTTAATTCTTTCAATATTTGGTCCCGTTTCCATACCCAACCGGCAAAAATACATAACACTAAACCCAGTAAAGGCTGACTATATTTGGTGGTTAAATCTATCACTAAGCCAAATAAGCTATCCATATTGAATGCTATGGTTGAACTAATAACAAATACCACTAGAGTTAATGACCATACCGCCCGTTTTCTATCTATCCCCTTACTTTCAACTACATAGGCTACAGGCACTTCTAACATGGATATGGATGATGTGAGTGCGGCTATTATCATTAAGGCGAAAAACACAAAGGCGACAAACACCCCAACACTGCCCATGGTTTCAAATAATGAAGGTAAGACCGCAAAAATAAGATTAGGACCTTCTATTAATGCGCCACTTTCAGAAAATATTTTCACGCCATTATGCAGTGCCACGTACATAGCCGGAATAATTAACATTCCAGCTAAAATAGCGACGCCAATATCAACTAAAGCAACTGAAGCACCTAAGGTCGGTAAGTTTTCTTTTTTACTCACATAAGAGCCGTATACCAACATAGTGCCGACCCCTAATGACATGGAGAAGAAGGCTTGACCCATTGCGCTAATTAATAAATCCGGCTCCATGATCAAACTAAAATTGGGAAGCAAATAGGCCTTCCAACCAGCAGCTGCACCGTCTAATGTAGATACATAAATAATCAATAAGGCAATAATGATGAAAAGAGCTGGCATTAAACGAACTGACCATAGTTCAATGCCTTGTCTAACGCCTCCAGTTACTATACTGGCGGTTAAACATAGAAATATACCAGAGAATAGAATATCTCTAGTGTAAGAAGACGATACTAACCAAGTTGAAATGGCATCTTGCCCAAACATATCACTGATAGTCTGCAAAAAGTGAGACAGCATCCAGCCAGCGACTAAAGCATAAAACGAGAGAATTAACGAAACGGTGATAAAACCCCAGACACCCGTTGCACGACCAATATTACTACCAGAAATTTTACCTAGTGCATCTACCATATTCGAACGAGTGGCGCGGCCTATGATTAATTCTGCCATCAGTACTGGGTAAGCCAAAAGAAAAGCCAAAATTATATAAACCAGTACAAATGCTGCGCCGCCGTTACTAGCAACTTGAGTTGGAAACCCCCATATATTACCTAATCCTACCGCCGAACCCGCAGCAGCCAGAACAAACCCCATTCGGGACGAAAACTCTCCACGTGCAGCCATGTGTTTCCCTTATTATTTTTATTATTATTTTTGAATCTGTAAGGGCTGCTTAACGCAGCCTCTTTTTTAATCTTCTTTGCTAGTAATTGCGTATTTACCCATGGTTAAAACATCATAGGTAATATTCGCAGCCTCTTCTAAAAACGGGTCCACCGATTCAAGCTCTTCTGGTAGGTCATCTAAGTTTTCTACTTTTTCTAAACCAAGACGAGCAAGACGTTCATTAGTACGAATAAGATTACGTTGTTCAATTTCAGCCTTTTCTTTTAATCGTTCGGTTTCGACCAAAGAAATTGTTTTATCTTCTTTTTTAATTTTGTATCGCACTATATCTTCGTTGATATAATTGAATTCTGTCTTAATCCTGTGATTGTGAAGTTCTGTTAAGCCTTTAAGGGTATTTTTATTTTCACCAAAAGTGGTGTAATTAGCCCTAGCAATACTGTCCCAAGGCAAAGCATTTTCTTCTTGGCTTTCGCCCCAGTCCGCATGTTCTATTACTGAAGGAAATAAGATATCTGGAATGACACCTTTATGCTGTGTACTGCCACCATTAATTCGATAAAATTTGGCTATTGTGAACTGCACACTGCCCAATGGGTTTTCATATAAGTCATAAATTCGACCTAAGGGACGGTGTTGTTGCACAGTGCCTTTACCGAAAGTCTGTTCGCCCAATATTATAGCTCGATTGTAATCCTGCATGGCCGCAGCAAATATTTCTGACGCAGACGCACTGTAACGGTCAACTAATACTGTTAAGGGTCCATTATAAAATACTTTACCATCAACATCTTTTTCTAAACGAATACGTCCAGCGCCGTCACGAATTTGCACCACAGGACCTTTATCAATAAATAAGCCTGAAAGTAATGTCGCTTCGGTTAGAGAGCCTCCACCGTTGCCACGCAAATCAACAATTACACCTAGAACTCCTTGTTCATTTAGACTGTCGATCTCTTTTTTAACGTCTTTGTGTAAGTTGTTATAAAAAGAAGGGATTGTGATAACGCCAAGTTTCTGATCTTTGTTTGGACCATCTTTAGGGATATAAACTTCAGATTTTGCAGCTCTATCTTCAAGCTTAATTTTGTCACGAGTGAGCTTAACAACCACTGGCACTGAGGATTCAGAAGATCCTTTTACCAATTGAAGTTTTACAATGCTGCCTTTAGGCCCCTTAATAAGCTCCACCACTTCATCCAAGCGCCAGCCTACAACATCAATAAACTCTTCGTCATCTTGAGCAACGCCTACAATTTTGTCTTCAGGTTTAATATTGTTAGATAAGTCGGCAGGTCCGCCAGGAACAACACTGCGAATAACCGTATAATCATCTTCACTAAGTAATACAGCACCAATGCCTTCAAAAGAGAGATTCATTTCCATTTGGAAACGTTCAGCATTACGTGGAGATAAATAACTAGTATGAGCTTCAATACTACGTGCAAATGATTGCATCACAGTTTGGAACACATCTTCGCTAGAGGTTTGTGTTAAACGTTTGATGGCGCGTTCGTAACGTTTTGTTAATAATTCTTGAGTTTTAGGCCAGTCTTTACCGGCTAGTTTTAAATTAAGGGCGTCATATTTAACTCTTTGGCGCCATAACTCATCTAACTCTTTAGTATTTTTTGGCCAAGCTGCGTCTTCACGATCATAAACAAACTTGTCATTAGCCAGTTCGAAGTTAAATTCCTTATCTAATAAGGTTAAAGCAAATTCGTATCTCTGTGCACGGCGCTGCATATTGAGTTGATAAATTTCATAAGCAATACTTAAATTACCTCGCTCAATCGCGTCATCAAACTTAGTTTTATACGCAGCAAAACCTTGAATATCCTTCTCGGTAAATACGTTGCGATTGAAGTCTAACGAACGAATAAAGCGATCAAATATCTTAAGCGATAATTCATCGTCTAAATCAATTTGTTTATAGTGAGCTCGTAAAAATTGCGAGGACACCCTTTTTGCCGAAGCCACATGTTGCGACTCTTGCGTTAGTTTGGGTAAGTCTTTAACACCCAAACTACTCTCTATCGCAATAGAGCCAGAACTCATCACCAATAATGCTGATGCCACAGAAATACGAATTGATTTAATCATTATTTTACCTTTTAGAACGAGCCAACCTCAGGTTTTCCAACTGAACTTTGACCACCATTCCTGTATCAAGTTGCACTTGAATGCCATCTTTACTGACATCAATAATAGTTGCTGGCATTGGACTCTTGCCAATTTTCACAGTTACAGCGGTTCCTTCTACGATATGTTGTTGCTCTAATCGTTCAGCTGGAGGCTGTTTTACCTTAGTTTGTTCTTTTTTTACTACTTTAGAAGTAGGTTTAAATTTAGGAGCGTCTTTCTTTTTGTAAGTATTCTTTACATCGGCACCATCTGCTTTTTGTTCTTTACGCTTTTCGGCAACTTTAGCTTTACTTTCATCAAGTTGCTTTTTAGCGTGTTCTACGTGTTCATCTTCAATAGCAGCGACATCATTGCCATCTAAATCAATACGTTGCGCACCTTTTTTGATGCTATGCAAATAGCGCCAACTATTAGTATAGTGCCGCAATGACGAACGTAGCAGTGTTTTACTGACTCGCTCTTCATTTGCTAAACGTTCTGCTAAATCTTGAAAAATACCTATTTTTAAAGGTTTTGCATCACCTTTATTACTAAAACAAGTGGGAAATTGCTCAACTAAGAAATTAATAACTTCTTTGCTGTTCGAAAATTTTTGTGGATTGTCCATTCAGTCTTCTAGTTAGTTCGTTAACGGGGTTCTTGGTGCTCATCATCCCAAGTTGCTAGAAGCTGGTCAACCCAGTCATACAAATCATCTTCATCTATATCGAGTAAATGTGCATCTTCTCGCCAATTTTCCCAAATATATTGGATCATATTCTCTAAAGATGTGGAATTTATGTCTTCATCTGCCTTATCGTAGAGCAAATGAAGAATTGTATTCATCCGATCTGTCGCTTCGTCAGCCCTATCATCCCAAAAATCCATATCTTCAACGGTTGCAAGTACAACTTGAATATCAATGGTATGTTTCACTTTACAACTTCCTTAGCTTCAAGATCATCTCCATGGCATAAGCTTGCTTGCAATATTTCTACAATTCGGCTTAAACCCTGTTTATCTTCTAAATCAAATCGAGCAATATCTGGGCTGTCGATGTCCAATACCGCGATAATTTGCTTATTTTGTACAATAGGCAACACTATTTCTGAATTAGATGCGGCATCACAAGCAATATGACCTGAAAATTGATGCACATCATCAATCAACTGTATGGATTTTTCTGATACTGCTGTACCGCATACTCCCTTGCCAATTGGAATACGAATACAAGCTGGTTGACCGTGAAATGGCCCCAAAACCAATTGCTGATCTTTTACCAAATAGAAACCAGCCCAATTGACATTCTCTAATGCCCAATAAAGTATCGCACTGATATTTGCCATATTGGCGATTAAATCTTTTTCTCCAGCAACTATAGCTTCGACTTGTTGAGCCAATTGAGCATAGTGTTGCTGCTTATTTTCTGTCATGAATTAAAACCTAATTAAAATGTAACTATTAATGTAATTATCTACGCAACTATTTATGTACCGTCTTGCAGTGCAAAAATCACTTTAACATTTGCCTGTGTAGACATTTCTCCAGGTTGGTAGCTTTCAGATGATTTGAATTGTCTGGATTGCATCATGATTGGTGTACCTTCACTTATAGATTGCTCTAATATGGATATCACTCCGGCTATTTTCAAGTCTAATACTTTAGCCATATTGGTGGCACGCTGTTTAGCATTTAACAAAGCGTGATTTAATGCTACTTGATAATTTTCATCCGCTTGACTGTTTGTAAAATTAAATTGATTAATATTATTAACGCCCAGGTTTAATACTGTATCTATTGATTGTTCGTACTGTGATAAAGAATTCACTGTTACGGTAATTTGCCTGGTTAAAATGAAGCCTTTTTGTTCCTGAGTTTGACCATTATATTCCACCCAAGGATTAAACTGCACCTGCAATGATTGCAGTGATTTTTTATCAATTCCAATTTTTAACAGGGCCTGCACTACCCCATTGGTTTTTTCAACTATAGCCTTATTGAGCTCAGCTGCTACCCTTCCCTTTTGTTCAATAGACATGCTGAAACTAAATCGATCAGGCACGCTAAAAACGCTACCTACACCTGTTACTTCAATTTGTCTTTGTTGTTGAACCCTAGAATGGTCTTTGGCGATTGCACTGTTAAACACTAATGTGAATAAAACTAAAAAATATATACGCATAGATTACCTCGGTAAATAGAAAATTCTGAATGAATTAGATATATCATGCCTATAGATTAATGAATGATTAATGAATCGACTATGAAAACTTTGACGATGGCAGCTTAAGGTCTAAGCTGCCATGGAGGATTCTAATCTATTAACTTCTGAGATAAAAAAGTATATTCCAATGCAGTTCTTTTGGCTTTTTCTTGCAAATTAGCTGACGCTGAATGCCCCCCATCAATATTTTCATAATATTCAAAATCATGTCCATACTGTTCTAACATGTAAGCCATTTTTCTCGCATGTCCAGGATGCACTCTATCGTCTTTAGTAGAGGTTACAAACATAATTGAAGGGTAATCACCCTGCGGATCAATGTTATGTAGTGGAGATATTTTTTCTAAAAACGCTCGTTCATTTGGGATATCAGGACTTCCATATTCACCAACCCAAGACGCCCCTGCCAATAACTTGTGATAACGCAACATATCTAACAGAGGTACCTGACAGACTACAGCGTTCCATAAATCTGGTCTTTGGGTGTACATCACGCCCATTAACAAACCACCATTAGACCCCCCCATTATGCCTAAGTGTTTGGCAGAGGTGATTTTTTTGGCGATTATATCTTCGCCAACAGCAATCATATCGTCAAAAATAACCTGTCGCTTGGTTTTAAGTCCGGCTTGATGCCAATTTGGACCAAATTCACCACCACCACGAATATTCGCCAATACATAAACACCGCCTTGTTCAAGCCAGTTTTTTCCAAGTAGCCCTGAATAACTAGGTTTTAGTGAGACTTGAAAGCCACCATAAGCGTATTGCAAGGTAGGGTTAGTGCCATCAAATATAATGTCTTTTTGTCGAACCACAAAATAGGGAATTTTTTCGCCGTCTTTTGAGCTAGCTTGAAATTGCTCTACTACAATATTTGACGCATCAAAACGAGCTGGGATAGATTTAATCGCAGCAATTTTTACATTGCTAACATCAACTTTAAATAGGGTGTCAGGCGCAACAAAACTTTCTTGGTTAATAAATATAATATCGCTATCTTGGTTGGCTGATGAAACTGACATCGAACCATTTTCTGGCATGGCCAATTTTTGCTGTGACCATTTTTTATTAAAGTCATAAACATAGATATTACTGACTACATTTTCTAACAGAGTTAATACTAGTTTATTGGCCGTAATAGATACACCGTCAACAGTGGATCTTTCGTTGGGATGGTAAACCAGATGTAAGTCTTTTATTTCTTGCTTTTGCAGCCAATGCTCTAGGTCAAAAGACACTAAATCACCACTATCAAAGGTTTCTTTTGAGTTCAGCGCAGACCACTGTTGCTTAAGAGATAACACTAGTTGCCCTTTGAAAACACCTTCAATGCTAACTTTTTGAGGAATGGGTAATTGAATGGCTTGGCTTCCATCATCAGGGAGCCAAAAATATTCTGATTCAAAAAATGTTACCGCGCGCACTACCATGTTTAAATTTCTATCTCCGAACTTAATAGAAAATGGCCATACACCTACATCGGTTTTAGTTCCCTCAAAGATATGCTTTGCGTCTGTAAGTTGTTGTCCTCTTTGTAATGACTTAATGATAAAAGGATAACCACTTTCGGTCAGAGAATCATCGTCCCAATTAGTAGCAATATTAATGTTGTTAATATCTTTCCAACTGACACCTGTTTTAGCCTCAGGAATAACAAAGCCATTCTCAACAAAATCCTGTTTTGAATGATCCCATTCGCGCATTTCAACTGAGTCTTTACCACCATCAGACAGGGATAAAAGGCACCTGTCATAATTACTTTCTAAACATTCTGAACCTTTATAAACCCAGTTTTTTTCTTCTAATGCAGATAGAGCATCTATACTCAGCAAGTCTTGCCATTTAGGTTGGGGTTTAGAATACTCATCTAAAGTGGTTCTTCGCAACATGCCTCTAACTTGGTTTTCGTCTTGCCAAAAGTTGTAAACAAAACCCCCTTTATAAGTACCATAAGGAATTTTATCTTTCGCATTAACGATTTCTAATCCAGCTTCTAGAAACTGAGCATAACGCTTATCAGCCATTAATTTATCGAGGGTAACTTTGTTCCACCCATTAACTTTAGCTAGAGCTTGTTCGCCTTCTACTTCTTCTAACCACAAGGGGGCTTCTACGACCTTTTCTGTCATGGGGAGGCTTTCTTCCAATTTGTTTTGTTGTTCTTTTTCGGAGTTACTGCAGCCAGCAATCAAACATGCACTGGCGATTGCAATGCTAGTAAATTTTAGTAGTTTCATTATTTGCGCTTTTAGGATTTTACTTGATGCTATTTATATCTAATATACAGTGTTTATTAACAATAAAAAACTCGGTCACGGCGACAGAGTTTTTATCATTAATTTGCTTTTAATTTATTTTTTGTGCCGGTCAATGGGCATGTCATGACTTCTAAAGATCCGCGTACTAGAAAATATATCAAGACACTTTTCTATCGTTCGTTAAGTTTATTTCATAAACTATGAACAATTTAGCCAAGTACCGCTTCTAGACTAGAAAGGCAATAATCGACATTCTTTTGGCTTGAACCACAACCCATTAAACCAATTCGCCATACCTTGCCAGCCAATGTTCCTAAGCCCGCGCCTATTTCCAGATTAAATTCATTTAGCAATCTACTACGAACTTGTCCATCATCAACACCGTTAGGAATACGTACAGTATTTAATTGTGGCAAACGATATTTCTGTTCAACAACCAACTCCAATCCCAGTTTATCTAACCCTGACTTTAAACTAAGGTGGTTTTGATGGTGTCTAGCCCATGCATGTTCTAGGCCTTCTTGTTGCAATATTAGCAGTGATTCGTGTAGCGCATATATACTGTTAACTGGCGCGGTATGGTGATAAGCGCGTTTCGTCCCTTTTCCCCAATAGCCCATTACTAGATCCATATCTAAAAACCAACTTTGCACAGGGTGTTTACGGTGTTTAATTACTTCGATAGCCTTTTCACTAAAAGACACAGGAGACAAGCCTGGAACACATGATAAACATTTTTGGGTACCAGAATAAATCGCATCTATATGCCAATCATCCACTTTTAACTCGCTACCTCCTAACGATGTCACTGCATCAACTATGCTCAAACAATCGAATTCTTTGGCTATTTGACACAACGCCTTAGCATCATTTAAGACACCAGTCGAAGTTTCAGCATGAACAAAAGCCAATGCTTTAGCATCGGGATTAGCCTGCAGAGCTTCCCTGACTTTATTAAGATCTGTAGGTTTCCCCCATTCATCTTGCACCATAATCGCTTGGCCACCGCAGCGCTGAACATTTTGCTGCATACGGCCACCAAACACACCATTTTGACAAACAATAACCTTATCGCCAGGCTCAACTAAATTAACAAACACAGCCTCCATACCGGCTGAACCTGGTGCTGATATTGGCATAGTTAACGCATTGTTGGTTTGAAATGCGTATTGTAATAACTGTTTGACTTCATCCATTAAATCGACAAATTTTGGGTCCAAATGACCAATAGTCGGTCTAGACAAAGCTTCGAGAACTTGAGGATATACATCAGAAGGGCCAGGGCCCATTAGTACACGTGTAGGTGGTATAAACGATGAAAATGACTGCGACATTAAGTACTCCAAAACTTTGCTAATTTATAATGTAATTTTTACAGGATTAACGCTTTGCTTCAAGACAAGCATACCGAGCATAGGTAAGATAAATACTTATACCTCAATGCATTCTTAGCTTGAATATCGAATTAACTTTTAATACTTAAGACTGCTCACAAAGCGCCATAAGATATTGTTTTTCATTGATGATTGAAATGAATTTGAAAATTATTCATTTTTTGTTCAGGCTTGGTCTATAGTTATTAGTCAAACCTCATGATTGTTTGTTTAGAGGTGTAAGAATTTATACTTAGCGCACGGCTCTAACAAAGCCATTCCCCTAAGCCCGAACTAGTAATAGTTTCGGGCATTTTTTTGTCTGGGCCCAAGTCAACCTAACATAGCTTTAATTCTGAAGAGAATCGTTTAGCATTTTTAACATAGTGTTCCGCTGATTGTTCGAGCATCTTTTGTTGCTGTTCAGGGATTGGTTTAATGACCTTAGCAGGTGATCCCATAACTAATGAACCATCAGGTATCTGCATGTTTTCAGTAATCAAACTGTTAGCGCCTATTACACAATACTTACCAATTATTGCACCGTTCAACACCACACTGTTGATCCCAATTAAACTGTAATCGCCTATTTCACAACCATGCAACATGACTTTATGACCAATGGTAACGCCTTTGCCTATGGTTAGAGGCACACCAAAATCAGTATGTAACACTGCTCCATCTTGCACATTACTATCTTCGCCAATTGTAATGACATCACAGTCGCCCCGCACCACAGTATTAAACCAAACACTGCTATTGGTTTTCATCACGACTTTACCTATGACGTGGGCACCAGGGGCGACAAATACTCCCTCTGCTAATTGAACATGATCATCACCCAAAGAGTAAATCATTACTTATCTCCTATTTTACGCATTAGGCCTTCTTGCATTGTTGAAGCGACCAATTTGCCTTGTCGATTAAAAAACTGCCCTCTCACTAAACCTCTGGCACCGCCAGAAAAGGGACTTTCAGCACAATATAATAACCATTCGTCAAAATCGAATGGATGATGAAACCACATCGAATGGTCAATAGTTGCCATGATCAGGTTTTTATCGCTAGTCGACACACCATGAGGGTGAAGTGCAGTTGATAAAAAATGATAATCTGATGCATAAGCCAACATCACTTGGTTAAGGTTAATATTGCCAAATAATGCTTCTTGTGCCTTCATCCAAATGTAACGTTTGGGTTGTTGCACTATGACTTTATCAGGATCAACAAAATCAACGGTGCGCATATCAATAGGTTTGTGATACCCAGCACTTTCACACATTCTATCTGACATAGCTTGATTGTTACCAAAGGCTTGGATATCGGATTTAATATCCTCCGGTTGCGGCACATCGGGCATATCGGCATATTGGTGATCTAGCCCCTTCTCAGGCGTTTGAAAAGAAGCGGTCATGTAAAATATGTTTCTACCATTTTGAATGGCTATCACTCTTCTAGTTGAAAAGCTGCGACCATCACGCACGTTTTCGACATCAAACACAACTGGCTTATTAGCATCGCCCGGAAGCAAAAAATAGCTATGAAATGAATGGCAGATACGACCTTCTGGTAAGGTGAGCTGAGCGGCGGCAAGCGCTTGACCTAATACTTGACCACCAAATAACGCTCGGAAACCTAAATCCCAACTTTGACCACGAAATAAGCCTTCTTCAAGTTTGTCTAAGGTTAATAATTCTACTAATTTTACTTCTGACATAAGTTCTCAGTCTATTCAGTACACTATGGGATCTTACCCTAAGTAAGTTGATAAGGATCTTTAGGGTAAAACTTATCAGGTAATTGACCTTGATGGGTAAAAAATCTGGTGTCTTTAAATGGTAACTTCATAAAGCCTGAGATCCCAAGCCCTTTAATAGTTGGAATAAGATCAATCACATCTTTTAATAAACTCTTAAACTCTAATTCCAAACCATGGTTAAGTAACTTGTAATCACTATGTATTTTAAGGTGTGTAGGTAAAGATTCAAATATGATACAGCCGGTATGATGGATACTGTTTAATTGCCTGATCACTGCCATTAATTGTTTAGGAAGCGTTAATAATTCGTCAGGATCATCACCATCTTCAAAATAAGAATGCATACGACTGTCGTGCTCAGTGAGTGAAACCGCACTCAATTCATAGGGAATTTGCATACTTTTATCTGGCATAAATGGTTTGTCTTCATCACTTCGTTCAACATGTAATGTATCTCGAGCATTAAACATACAGCACTTAAAAACACCGATTCGATTAATTGCCCTAGCGAAATATACAACATTATTAAGAGACGCTTCAAAAGATTTAATCAGGGTTACATCATACAAATTCAGGTTAGAATCTATATATACCCCGCTTGCTTCCCACCTTACCGCTAGACCACCTACAACAGGATACTTACCTAAGCGACTGACCGCAGCCACGAAAGCTTTTTCAGTATCGCCCATGCCCTGCATATAGTTTTTATAATAACGCTCAAATTGCGCGTCATCGATTAATCTAAGATCTTGTTCTGCTTGGTAAACCTCAATCCTTAAAAATGACTTTCGAGAACTGTAAACTACAGTATCAATTTCTTTTTCAAAGGGACTTACTCTACAGGGGATCAACGACACATGTGCATGCTCTATCTTTTCATTCAACACTACATTTTTCATGTATTGCATATTATGAATAAAATAATCCCCTCCTTGTTCACGCAACTTTGGAGAGTCACTCATCATTGCGGTTAACGTCTTGGCAAGTTCTTGAGGTAAACCAATGGAATTTGGGGTGATAACTTTATGCCCAAAACGACTAGATTGACCTGATGCCAAGGCATACAGCGTACTTGCTAATCCTTGTTCATCAAAGCGAACCGAAGATAAACCACCGTTTAATTGTTCTTCACCAATAAAATAGACATCTCCTAGGCGAGCATTAGTTTGTTGCATGTCACTAGACATTAAATCCATTACATTATTACCAACAAACTGTCCTTGATGGTCAATTTGCGCAAAAACAGATGACCCCCAATCTATCAGCCCAACTTGTTCGCTTATTTCATCAAAAACTATATTTGATGGTTTAATATCCCCATGTACTATTGGTTTACTTTGACCTTGTTGTTGATGCCCGCGTAAATACAATAATATATCCGCCAGTTGTGCGGCTATTTTAATCACTAGGCGTACCGACAATGGGCCGTATTTAAGAGATATTTTCTCTAAATCTGCACCTTTGGCCCTGTCCATAACTAAAATAGATTGTTTTTTGATCTTCTGATATTCAATTAGTCTAGGTACATAGGGGTGATTGACCAAGCTCAACATATAAGCTTCTTCTTCTAATCGGTCTTGAACGTGTTGAGGTAAATTTATTCTAGAAAATTTAAACACCTGCTGCTCACGCAAAGTACTATTTTGAGAAGCATTTTTTTTTGTAACTGTTCCCGCGAAAGCAAAACCAAAGGCTCCTTTGCCAATCAATTCAATATCTTGATAACCCAGTAGTTGCAGTTGCTCGGTACACAACTTAAACCAGTCTTTTAGCTTTTTGGCATCTTTATGGGACAGCAGATAAATAGACTGTTCATCGGGGATATAAAAATGTTTAATATTTGCAGGTGTCAGCATCACAGGGTTGCCAATTATTCCTCAATTAACCAATCAACTGTGAATGACGCGCTATCATTCTGTGCCATTAATGGTGTCAACTCCTGTAAACTTTCTCTTATTTGCTTATCTAACTGCCAAGGAGCATTAATAATAGCCATGCCAGAGCCATACATGCCTCCAGCCTGATTGGCACCGGTTACGCATAACTCAATTTTAAGCATATTCTTAAACGAGTGCTGAGTGAGGTTTTCTAGCATAGTCTCACTTTTACCTTTCTTACTGGTGCTGCTGTCAAAAGTTGAATCCGAGGTTTTCCTATCACTTATTAATGGATACCAAATCGCATAAATTGCTGAATTCCATTTTTTATAGGCAGCGACAACAGTATCAACAACTTGTTGATACTCACTAGCGACCTCATAAGAAGGATCGATCAGTACTATACCTCGCTGCATATCTGGTGGTGTTAAGGCTAATAAACCTTCATATCCATCTCTATGATGAATAGCGATATTTTTACCACCCATATTACTTTTTAAATTCTGTATTTCCTGATTGTGCCATTCCATCAGTATTATCTTGTCCTGTGGACGTAACATAGATTTAGCGATTTCTGGTGAACCTGGATATTGATTAAATTCTCTATAGGCGCTGACTAAAGACAAATAGTTGTTAATCGTTTTATTTTGTACTGAATGCCCTGTCAGGCGGTCAATTCCTTGTTTAAATTCGTTGGTTTTAAGGGATTCTTCAGAATTCAGCTGATACACCCCTGCACCACTGTGGGTATCAAAATAACAAAACCCTTTATCTTTGCTTTTAAGCTTGTCGATAAGCAACATCTGACAAAGATGTTTTAAGACATCTCCATGATTACCTGCATGAAAACTATGTCGATAACTTAACAATAGTGAATTCCTTCATAAATGGGGTTACTAAAAATGATGCTGTTAATTCTAAAGCAAAAATAAACCCGCTGTTAGCGGGTTTGAAATAAAATTTATAGCTTATCTAGTCATAGCTAACATAGTGATGGGATTTTCCAAGTAAGATTTCCAAAGGTTGTTAAATCTCACCATAGTCGCGCCGTCAATAATTCTATGATCTCCCGACCAACTCACGTGCATGATATTAACCGCTTTCACTGCGTCATTTTCATCAAATCTTGGTAGTCGCTGAATTTTACCAAGAGCCACAATGGCTGATTCAGGTGCATTAATAACCGGTGTGGCGACAGTACCACCTAGTACACCAATATTAGAAATGCTGATAGTACCACCTTTGAGATCAGCACTACTTAACCTTCCTTGACGGCCTAAGTCTACTAATTCGTTAGTTTTCTTAGCGACTTCCATTAAGGTCAAATGCTGCACTCCTTTAATATTGGGAACGACTAAACCAACCTTAGAGTCAACTGCTAAACCTATATTATGATCCTCAAAATAAGTCACTTCTGAACAATCAGCATTAACTTGGCTGTTAACTATTGGAAATTTTTCCAATGCCAATGACATCGCTTTGATGAAAAATGGCATAAAGCTGAGTTTAACGCCTTCTTTCTCAAAAGACGCTTTGAGTTGCGCTCTAGCCTGCATCAGGTTATCCATTTCAATTTCTTCACTGACACTAAAATGTGGCACTGTGAAAACTGAATGCATCATATGTTTTGCCATTGCGGCCTGTATGCCACGAATAGGCTCTACTCGTTTTCCGCCTGTTGTCACTGGAATGATAGCTGCAGATTGATCGATTGGTGATGAGCTTGCACTAAGATCATCTTTTAATACTCGGCCTTTGTCTCCGCTGCCGGCTATCTTGGACAAATCAATGTCTAATTCTCTGGCTAAGCGTCTAACCGCAGGGCTAGCTAATGCTTTTCCTGACTCTGGTTTAACCCTATCCATATGAGTTTGAGTAGCAGTAAACTTATTATCTTCAGGCTTAGCTGCATTGTTTTGATTCTGTATCATTGGAGCCGACTGTTGCGCGTCTTCACCAATAATCTGCATAGCAAACAATGGAGAATGCACTTTTGCAATATCACCCTCGGCATAATAAAGTTTGGTGACCACACCACTGTACTTGGCAGGAATTTCTACAAGTGCTTTGTCAGTCATTACCTCAACCACGGGTTGGTCTTCGATAATGTTCTGGCCGTCAGCGACTAACCACTTGACTACTTCGCATTCCACAATGCCTTCACCAATATCCGGTAGAATAAAATCTTGCATAGTTTGCTCCTTATAATTGAGCTAAAAATAGTCTTATAACCTTTAAATAACGCTAAAAATTGACGGTGCGTTTTATCGCTTCGAAGGTTTTTAGGTGATCTGGCATATATTCTTTTTCATGAGCCAAGGGATATGGAGTATCTAATCCGCAAACTCGGCATATAGGCGATTCAAGATGAAGGAAACATTTCTCTTGCACACTGGCGGCTATTTCACTAGCAAAGCCAGCTGTTAGTGGTGCTTCATGATTGATCAATAATCGCCCTGTTTTCTCAACAGAACTACATACTGTCTCAATATCCCAAGGTAAAATGCTCTGTAAATCAATTACCTCACAAGAGATCCCCTGTTCTTCTGCCATAGCAGCCGCTTTTTCTATAATTTCAACTTGTGCTCCCCATGCCAATAACGTGATATCAGAACCAAGTTTAATAACATCAGCCTTGCCAAGAGGTAACTGGTAATCATCTTCAGGCACTTCTCCAACTGAAGCTCGATATAAACGTTTCGGCTCCATAAACAGAACAGGATTGTCATCACGAATTGACGCTAACAACAAACCTTTTGCCTGATAGGGATTTCGCGGGATAACCACTTTCATTCCAGGTACATGAGCAAAAAATGCTTCAGGTGACTGAGAATGGTAATGACCACCGGCAATACCACCACCGTAAGGGGTGCGAATAGTCAATGTACCGCAAGAAAACTGGCCACCAGAGCGATACCTAAACTTAGCAGTTTCGTTCACAATTTGATCAAAGGCTGGAAAGATATAATCGGCAAATTGAATTTCAGCAACAGGCACAGAGCCTTGTGAAGCAAGTCCTGTAGCAAAACCAATTATGCCTTGTTCAGTCAAAGGTGTATTGAAGCAGCGCCCTTTGCCGAATGTTTGTTGTAGGTTGCTAGTTGCTCTAAACACTCCACCAAAATGGCCTACGTCTTCACCAAAAACCATGACTTTTTCGTCATCGTTCATGGCTGTGATTAATGCATTATTCACAGCCTGTAGCATATTCATTTTAGCCATGTTATAGCCTCCCTGACGTTTTTGGATAGGCTTCTGGGTACTTCTTGATATGTGTTTTTAGCTCAGCTAATTGTGCTTTTAAGTGCCACGGTGGTGTGTCGTAAACATCTTCAATGATTTGCTCTATTGGACAAATCGGCACTTGTTCAGCAAGTTTAAGTTCTTTTAAAATTTCTTGTCTGGTTTGCTCGATAAATTCTAAGTTTTGCTCTTTATTAAGCCAACCTTTGGCATCTATCCATGTTTTAAATCGCAGAACCGGATCTTTTAACCGCCAACGCTCTTCTTCATCTTTGGAGCGGTAGCCTGTTGGATCGTCAGAGGTTGAGTGCGCTGCAAGTCTGTAGGTCATGGCCTCTATTAACACTGGGCATTGATGTTCTAAGGCAATTTTTCTTGCTGCTTGGGTAGCTGAGTAAACCGCTAATACATCGTTTCCATCTACTCGTATAGTTCGCACCCCATAACCTATGCCTCTAGAAGCTATACCATCACCAGCGAATTGCTCTTCAGAAGGAGTTGAAATAGCGTAGCCGTTATTTCTACAAAAGAAAATGGCCGGACAATCCAGTACTGCTGCCATATTGACGCCAGCGTGAAAATCACCTTCTGAAGCCGCGCCCTCACCAAAATAACAAATGGTTACCGCATCAAGTCCAGCCATTTTTTGACCATATGCATAACCACTAGCCTGGGGGATTTGAGTGCCTAATGGAGAAGATATAGTCATGAAATTAAGGGCTTTAGAGCCATAATGGATAGGCATTTGCCTACCTTTATTTAACTCATTTTGATTGCTGAACATCTGATCCATAAATTCTTTAGTTGTAAAACCTCGGTAAGCCAGTGCACCTTGTTCACGATATTGCGACATAATCATATCTTGTGGCTCAAGCGCCGCAGCACTGCCTATTGTTGAGGCTTCCTCACCGGTACATGCGAGATAAAAACTTATTCTACCTTGGCGCTGAGCGGCCACCATTCTTTCATCTAAAAGCCTAATATATTGCATGGTATGCAGGATTTTGAGTGCGCAATGTTCAGTAATTTCAGGCAAGTCTGCTTTTGAATGCACTGAACCATCTGGTTGTAAGACTTGTAGCATTGGAATATCAATCAGGCCATTCTCAATAATGTTAACCTGATGAATCAGCCCAATATTGCCTAAATGATTTCTATCTTTCATTTATCTGCCTATAACTAATACAAACACAAATAATGTATTTGTATATTAATTGTAATCAAGATGTAAATACTAAATCAATATTAAAAACAGGGTCTTGCCAATTCTTTTTATAGCCAACAATAAAAAGAATAAATCCACTACTTACTCACCAATAAGATGATATCTATCCTAATCCATTGTAGACCAAGACGTTTTACCCGTTATTTTGTCAGTTGTACTTTTATATAAGAGATTTTGAGGTAAATTAGCTTAAGTACCTATCCAACAACAATTCTAAGAGGAAAACATGTTAAATGCCCCTTTGAGCGCGATGATGTTAGGCGTATCTATCGCTTTACTAGCCTGTAATCAAGAGCCAAGCACTGTTGCAAATACAGCTAAACCTAATGGTGAAGATGCCAAACAGTTTGTTGCAAAGGCACAACAAGATTTACAAAAGTTAAAGTTACCTGAATCACAAGCCGCTTGGGTCTATCAGACGCATATTAATCAAGATACCGCGGCCTTATCCGCTTATATTTCTGAAAAACATAGCAGTCTATCTTCTAAGTTAGCTAAGCAGTCGGCTAATTTTAATAAGGTAGAAGTAGACTCTGACACTCGCAGAAAATTAGATCTAATGCGTAATAGTTTAGTATTACCAGCACCTGCAGACCCAGAAAAATCAGCTCGTTTGTCACAAATCACTTCGGATTTGGAAGGCATGTATGGTAGCGGTAAATATTGTCGAACTGAAAATGACTGCATGGGATTAACTGACATGAGCAACATTATGTCGACTAGCCGCGATGAAGCACTATTACTAGAAATGTGGCAAGGCTGGCGCAACGTATCACCACCTATGAAAGCATTATATGAAGAGGAAGTCGCTTTGGCCAATAAAGGTGCCAAGGAATTAGGTTTTGCTGATATCAGCGAATTATGGCGTGGTAGCTACGATATGCCAGCTGACGATTTTGCCATTGAATTAGATCGATTATGGGGTCAAGTCAAACCTTTTTACGACGCTTTGCATTGCCATGTTCGAGCCGAGTTAGGTAATCAATATGGCACAGATAAAGTGCCACAAGACCAACCCATACCTGCGCACTTATTAGGTAATATGTGGGCACAGTCATGGGGTAATATTTATGACATAGTAAAACCTAAACAAGCGTTAGAGGTCATTGATGTAACTCAAGCATTAGCCACTCACAACTATGATGAAATTAAAATGGTTAAGCAGGCTGAATCTTTCTTTTCTTCTTTGGGTTTTGACCCGTTACCCGACACTTTCTGGGAACGTTCGCAGTTTATTAAACCCGTTGATCGCGAAGTAGTATGCCATGCCTCTGCCTGGGATTTAGACGATAAAGATGATTTACGCATTAAAATGTGTATTCAGAAAACGGGCGAAGAGTTTGCGGTTATCCACCATGAATTAGGCCATAACTATTATCAGCGAGCCTACAAAGATCAGCCTTTATTATACAGAGAATCAGCCAACGATGGTTTCCATGAAGCAATTGGCGACACAGTAGCGTTATCCATCACCCCTAAATATTTAAAAGAAATTGGTTTAGTAGACAATATTCCTGATGCATCAAATGATATCGGCATGTTACTTAAATTAGCGCTGGATAAAATTGCTTTTGTACCTTTTGGATTAATGGTCGATCAGTGGCGCTGGAAAGTATTTTCAGGCGAGGTAAAACCAGCAGATTATAACAAGGTGTGGTGGCAGCTAAGAGAAAAATACCAAGGCGTTATGGCACCCGTTGACCGCGCACCTGATGCGTTCGACCCTGGCGCTAAATATCATGTACCCGCAAACACCCCTTATACCCGCTATTTTATAGCCCACATTCTACAGTTCCAATTCCATAAAACGCTGTGTGATATCTCGGGTAATACCGATCCCATACATCGTTGCTCTATCTATGGCAGCAAAAAAGCGGGAGAAGCATTAAACAACATGTTGGAAATGGGTAAGAGTAAAACATGGCAAGAAGCATTGACTACTTTGACAGGAAAAGGTGAGATGGATGCCAGCGCAATACTGGATTATTTTGCGCCATTAAAGAAATGGCTAGACGAGCAAAACCAAGGACGAACCTGCGGTTTCTAATATTACCTAAGATTCAATTAATCTACAGTATCCACCACTTACCAATAAAGATGAGTGGTGGTTTTAAAATTCATAAATTGCCCTTAAATAGTAAAATCCACCATTAATTCCTATTGGTGAAGTGGCGGGGTATAATGCACCGGCGTCACCACTGAATGGATTATTATCAGGGCGGTTATCAAAGAGGTTTTTTGCGCCTAATGATAGTTTAAAGTTAGCATCGAGTTGATAACTTAAGTCTACATCTAGGGTTAATTCTGATCCTGCATAAATATCTAAACCTGCTGCCGCATCTAAGTGGTCTTCATAAAAGCCACCATAAAAATTAAGTCGAATATTGCTGCTAATTTTATTAAACGCTTGGATTATCGACAAACTGACCCGGTCGGCAGGTAGATTATCTTCAATCATTTGTATACGTTGTGGGGTAAGGTTTGACTCCAAATAAGACGAGCCGTCAACTCCAGTTCTAGTATATAAGGTCACTCTATCCACTTGTGTATCTGTCCAGTTGTAGGTAAACATTAAGCGGCTTGGAATATTAAACAGATAGGTTTCGTAATTTACGACCAAATCTAAGCCCTGAGTCTTAGTATCGAAATCGTTAGTGAAATATTTTGCGCTACCATAACTGATGGCTTCTGTGCTCCCCGCTGCTACTAGAGTTTGAATGTCCTGTTGAGTTAAAGTTAATGCCGAGGTGGTACTGATACGATCATGAAGTTTTATATTGAAGTAGTCCAATGTGAAGTAAAGCTGTTTATCAATTTCTCCTACTAAACCGAAACTAGTATTGATTGATTCTTCAGGTCGCAGAGGGGTAGCGCCAAGTTGGATGGAAATGGCATTAGTGGGTGGTAATGTCGCCTGATCCTCCAATCCATCGGGTGAAAATGCTGTGGTCACATTAACAACATTACTTTGCCCTACAGTAGGGGCTTTAAATCCAGTACTCAGGGATCCTCGTAATGTCAGTGAGTCATTCAATATCATGCGTGCAGACACTTTACCGTCAAGAGTCGAACCAAAATCACTAAAGTTCTCATATCGAGCGGCTACACCAAATAAAAAGGCATCACTCATATGTATTTCGAAATCACCATAAATGGCCCAATTCCCCCTACTCCACTTCCCTGCTGATTGGGGGTTGTATCCTGGAAAACCATTAGACCCAACGCCAAATCCTTGAGTCAATCCCGTACTTGGATCGAAAGCTAAATCACCTACTACATAAGATTCTAAGTCTCCTGCTTTTTGACGATAACTTTCCCTTCTCCATTCGAGACCTGTGGCAAAATTGATTTGATACTCTTCATCTATGTTAAATTGTTTGAATAAATCTAGATTAATATTTTTTTCTAATTGGCTAGCTAATCCCGGATTAAAAGAAAAAGGTGTATTTGGACCTAGTGATGGATTAACGGTGTTACTTACCGAGTAATCAATTTCAGAATAACCTAAACCGATACTCAGATCGTAATCCCACTCGGATGTTGTTTTCCCCTTAATTCCTAACGCCCATGATACGTCGCTAATTGTGCCGCCAAATTGAGGCGTAAAACCACCGGGTAATATTTCATTAAACGAGAAACAATTTTGTCCTATTGCCGTTGAATTATCAGCAATTAGCAAATAATCGCTATCATCTAATACATTATTATCGGTTATTAACACTTGCGGGCAACTAACCCCTTGTTCAATGCCGTCTAGGTCAGCAACCAATAATGTGGTTATACCATTTTCATCTGGGCTGCCTTTAAATACACCGTCTCGAGTTTGTGGATTGCGATAATAAAAGCCACCTTGGATTTTCCTTTGAGCTAAATTCGTAAAAGAATAAAGTTCGATGGCGGAATCAAACTCGTAACCCATATTAATTAAAAACTTAAGCGCATAGTTTACTTTAGGACTACCCCATACTTGCGCTGGGTCAGCAACCCCATCATTACCTGAATTAATCAGTTCCAAGGCGTCTGCTCTTTGAACACTCCTATTGGTTTCATTTTGTTGCTTATATTCAGTACTGATGTTTACAAATCCTTGTTCTTCGATGGCAAAACCTAAGTTACCCTGAATTTGTACTAATTCACCGTCACCTTCACCGAATTGGCCTATCCTAGCCTCAAACATGCCACCTTGGTTATTATCATTAAGCACAAAATTAATCACACCTGCTATGGCATCAGAACCATATTGTGCGGCTGCACCATCACGAAGCACCTCAATTTGTTGTAGAGATGATGCCGGAATATTTGATATGTCAACACCTTGCGCACCATCCGATAAACTCCCCCCTAAAAAGGTAATAGCAGAGGATCTATGTCGTCTTTTACCGTTTACCAAAATCAAGGTATGGTCAGAAGCCATACCTCTTAGATTAGCGGGTCGTACTAAACTAGAGGCATCATTTATTGGTTGGTCATTAACATTAAAAGAAGGCACCAAAGTTGATAACATAGAAGTGATATCTGTTGATCCCTGTTGGGTAAATTCAGCGACACCTATTATGTCCAGAGGAACGGGTGAGTCAATTACCGAACGGGGTGCAGACCTGGTTCCTACTACTGCAATTTTCTCCATGCCATTTAAGTAAAAGATATCATCTGTTATATCCGAGTTTGCTAAATCCTGTAAATTGCTTGGATCAACTTGCATTATCGTTTTTACGCTCAGCCCCTTTTTATCTTTAACAGGATATAGAGCAGTGCCTTCCAATAGTTTTACTAATGCTAATTCAATAGTGTAATAACCACTTAAACTGTTAGTAATTTCTTTTTCTGCAAGTTCAATAGGAAATAAAAGCGTGGTATTGGCTTGTTGGGCAAACAAGATAAGAGATTTATCTGCCGTTAGAGGTGGGATATCAAATTGATACTTATTATTGGCAATCGCCTGATATGAAATTACAATTATTATTAAAACGAATAAACGCATATAAGAGCACAGAAGAAACTGACCACAATTCAATTTTGCAGTCTAGCACGTTGATCTCATTTAGAATACGGCCAAAATATAGCAAATTTGGCATCTTGATATTTAATTAATCATGAACTAAGAACCCGACGACAATACTATCGTTTGGTTATCACGTTTTGAATAAACAATATTAAAGTTGTTTTCAAGGGCAAACAATAATCCTTGAATATCCCCTGCTTTAAAATATCCTGCAACACGCCTTTGTTTTACTTGTTCATCGGCTAAAGTAAAAGTTATGGATGTATAACGGCTTATTTCCTGTAATGCTTCGGCTAAAGGTTCACCATGGAATACCAACATACCTTGTTGCCAAGCTAAATCACTCTGAACTTGTTCATTCGATAAGGTCTGTTGTTGTATAGATTGCTGGTTAATCAGCGCTTTTTGTCCCGCTACAATTAACTCCCCATTACCATCGAGTGGGTGTAATGATTCGGCAATGGTAGGAATAGAATTAATTTCCTGTTGGTTTTTGACTAATACTTTACCATCGGTTACTAACAGTTCTAATTCGTGGGGGTTAGTGATTTGTACGTTAAAAGCGGTGCCTACTGCTGTTACAGTATTATCTCCCGCTGTAACAATAAATGGTCTTTGTTCATCATGGGCAACATCAAAGTGAGCTTCACCACGAATAAGATGAATATCTCTATGGGTATCAGAAAAATCAATCGACACCTGGCTATTAGTATTTAAATGGATCACTGATCCGTCTGCCAAGGATAACTCTCGGTGTTCACCTACATTTGTTTCAGCCTCAAGCACTACCAAAGATGGATCATCCATAGAGGACATAAGTTGGGTGTTAACTAACCAGGCGAAACAACTTATCAATACAAACGCTAGGCTTGCGGCAATATTCATATTGGTTCTTTTACTAAAAGTATTGGTTTGTCTGTGGTGACTATCTCGTAACGGAAATAAAGTATTTAATTCATTTAATACGCTTAACTCGTCCCATGTTTGGGCGAATTCAAATAGGCATTGTCTATGAGTTTTACTGATGTTTACCCATTCAGCAAAGGCCAGTTCCTCGGTCTCACTTAAACCACGGTCAAATCGGCTGATCCATTCACAGGCTTGTTGTTGGATATCTTGCTTGTTACTAAATGCTCGGATGTTATTCATTTATTGACTGCTTCATTGTGTTTAACTACAGTAGCAGCTTTTTCTACATCTGAATTGGATAATTGCTGCAAATATAAGGAACATTGCAACAAACCTTTAGCCACATGTTTTTCAACTGTGCTTTCACTTAAGCCAATATATCTAGCGATATCCTTCTGACTCATGGCATAAACTTTTTTCAATAAAAACACCCGCTTAACTTCTACTGATAAGGTATCTGTAGCTCTGCAAAAATTTAAGAAGCGCTCTTTACTTTCGATCTGGCTTTCTAAACTTTTACTGGTTAAATCATTAGGTAAACTCTTCATACCATCCAATGACTGATTTTTACGTTCACTGGCCCTGGAAATATGATTTAGCGCCAGATTTCTAGCGGTTTTTAGCATGTACGTTCGCTCAAACTTTATTTCTTGTTTGAGACCAGCTTCATAACTCTTGATAAAAGTTTCTTGGACAATATCCTCAACGTCATCACTTCTAACAATGCCACCTATAATTTTAGCCAAAACCGCACTACACTTTAAGAATGTCATTTCCATTGTCGATTTATGCGTCATTCATTGATCCATAGTAAGCAAATTCACTTATATCACTTTCCTTTAATAATTAGAAAAAACCTTGTCTATTATAACAAGGTTTTATACTTACATTAATTTAAAAGTTGTATGTAGCTTTTACATAGTAAAAACCACCATTGTAATCAAATGGTCCACTTTCATAATAAGCCCCACCGACAACAGCATAAGCATCATCTTTTAATTTCTCAGCTTCTTGATCAAGCAAGTTATTTGCACCTGCACTTAAGGTTATTTGATCATTTAAGAAGTAATTAACTTCTAAATCAATTGTGACTGCAGCACTAGCCATTCCAGACCAACCAAAACTCGTATCATCAGCGTGAGTCGCATAATAATTATCAAAATAGTTGGCCCGTACAAACATACTTACAGAATCCCAATCTTGTGAAACAGTAAAAGTAGAACGATAATTAGGCATACCTTTTTCTAATCGTTTTACTTTACCGTCACTCGTTGTATCAGGGTTAAATTTATCAACACTAGTTTCATTCCAGTTAAAAGCTAATGCGAATTTTGTATCACCGCTATCAAATATTTCCATTGAGTAATTAGCAACAATATCAATACCTTGAGTCGTTGTATCGAAATCATTAGCGAAGTACGTTACAGCGGAAGTTAATTCTGGATTTTGAACACCAATAGCTTCTAATTGTGCGTAATCTTCAGGACGAACTGTAATTTGACTTGATTGTGTAATGCGATCTTCAACTTCGATATTATAATAATCTAAGGTAAAGAAAAGATCTCCAGACTGATATACACCACCAAATGCAAAACTCGTGGAGTTTTCTGGAGTAAGCTCTTTACCACCATAAAATGCTGCCAAAGGATCGGTAGGAGGAGCTGTGAAACTTTGAATTAGATCACCATTTACGATTGATGTTGCTGTATTTACCACATTAGCTTGTCCTACAGTAGGCGCACGAAAACCAGTGCTGGTTGAGCCTCTAAGTGAAATTTCATCTGTAAGAGTATATTGTAGCGTTAACTTGTAGTTTGTAGTGTCGCCAAAAGATGAGAAATCTTCGTAACGCACCGCTCCACCGATTAATAAGTCTTCGGTTACATAAGCTTCAACATCTAGATAAAATGCAATATTTCGACGAGTGTTCTTACCAGCGGCTTCAGGGCCAAAACCTTTAAAGCCATGAGAGCCAATGTTAAAGCCTTGATCTGCATATGGTCCTGCTATCCAAGAGGCTTCTTCACCAGCAACAATTTCAAAGGATTCTTGACGCCATTCAAACCCACCTGCAAAATTAATGGGTTCATTCAACCCAGCTTCGATACCTTTTACTAAATCCAAGTTAAATGTCTTTTCTAACTGAATGTATTTACCCGTGTCAAAGCTCGTTGGTGTATCTAAACCTAATGACGGATTAAGTGTGTTTGTTAAATTAAAAGATACTTTACTTCGTCCAACTGAACCGCTAATGTCAAACATAACGTCGGCCAAATACCCTTCTTTTATTTCTCCTTTTGTACCAACAGTCAAAGAGGTATCATTAATAGTACCACCAAATGCTGGAGTATAGCCGCCAGGGAATATTTGGTTCATTGCAAAACAATTAGGGTCGGCTACCATTTCTTGATAAGCATCAGTATTAAGTACATTAGGTACGTTTGCCGGTACCGTCCCACATGAAGGTTCTAGGCCTTGTGATAGACCTATATCGCCAATTAGAAGCGTCTCACCATCATCAACAGAATATACATTGCCACGGTTATGTGGGTTACGATAATAGAAGCCGCCAATAGCATCACGTTCAGAGTAATTACCAAACATGTAAACTTCTTTGTCATCGCCTAAATCAAAACCAGCATTAGCAAATATAGTAAGGTCATCATTAATCTCAGGATTACCCCAAGTTTGGGCTGGGTTACCTACAGCTGTGTTCCCTGCATCAATTAATCCTTGAGCGTCGCTTCGTTGGACACCGCGATTGGTTGCATCGGCGTTCTTAAGTTGAAAACTCAAATTAACAAAACCATCGTCAGTCAAGGGCAAACCAATATTACCGTCTATAATAGTTGCATCCCCATCACCTTCGTAATATTCACCTTGTTTAATGGATAACGAGCCACCATCAGCTGCATCTTTAAGTACAAAGTTCATTACGCCTGCAATAGCGTCTGAGCCGTACTGCGCTGCAGCGCCATCTCTAAGTACTTCAACTTGCTTTAACGCTGCGCTAGGAATAACAGAAATATCAGGGCCTTGTGCACCGTCATTAATTCCACCGCCTTGAAAAGCTATAACTGCCGCTCTGTGACGTCGTTTTCCATTAACTAAAATCAAAGTACTGTCAGAAGATAACCCTCTCAAGTTAATCGGCCTAACCAGAGTCGCGGCGTCTGAAATAGGCTGTGTTCGTGAATTAAAAGAAGGGACTGCACTGATTAACATATCAAGCATATCCACTGAACCTGATTTAGACAGTTCATCTCCACCAATAATATCAATGGGTACTGGTGAGTCAGCTACAGAGCGAGGTGCGGCTCGAGAGCCTACAACTGCTATTTTTTCTACATTATCATCTGAGCCAGCTTCTTGAGCTATTACGGGGGATATCGATACAACACTCGCCGCGGCAGATGCTGCGATAACATAACGAATATTTTTCGCTAGTTTA
The DNA here is from genome assembly GCF_000314995.1 of Paraglaciecola arctica BSs20135. GTDB lineage: Bacteria > Pseudomonadota > Gammaproteobacteria > Enterobacterales > Alteromonadaceae > Paraglaciecola > Paraglaciecola arctica. The sequence goes on from NZ_BAEO01000006.1 coordinate 141,363, forward strand.
GTTATTGAAGTTTTCATAGTTGTTTTCCAGCTTAATATTTTTTTATAATGCTTAAATAGCCTAGGTACAAAAGTAACCATATAAATAGACCAATTAAGTGCTTTGTGTGCCCTGTTGACGTCCGTACAAAAAAACGGCGTAGTTAATTTATATACCCGTAATACCGTAAAAACAAACAAATTACGGAAAATAAAAAATATATATTTTTTGATAGAGGATTTTGGTTTGTGTCTTGTCTATCAGGGCTTGAGGGGAGATTTGTTAGCAGTATTATTAGTGATTTTAAGTGTAGTTATCGGTTTAGGTACCTTGTACCTTAATTATTAAAAACTGGAGAAAGCACCATTGCTTTCTCCACAAAAGAATATTATTTAGCGAAAGTTTGTTTCACTTTTGCTCCATAGTTTCATCAACAATGACTCAACTGAGATACTAGCCGCTAAGCCTAGTCTTTCTGGCAAACTTTTCTTCATACTATATTTGACAGTGAAAATTTTCTTATTTTCATTGGCAGCCAAAATATAGTCGTCTGATGTTTGGATATCATCAACTAAACCAAGCTCCTTAGCTTTAATTCCATACCAATATTCACCTGTTGCCACTTTAGCAATCTCTAACTCTGGTCGTTGTGATTGTACAAAGTCCTTGAACATGTGATGCACTTCTTCAAGCTCTTCTTTAAATTTTTCCCGTCCTTGGTCGTTGTTTTCACCAAACATAGTTAAGGTGCGTTTAAACTCACCTGCAGTATGTTGTTCAAATTCTATATTGCTTTTTTTCAACAACTTATTGAAGTTTGGTAGCTGGGCTATTACGCCAATAGAGCCGATAATGGCAAACTTGGCCGCAAATACATGGTCTGCTACACAGGCCATCATATAACCACCACTTGCCGCGACTTTATCCACAGAGATAGTAAGTTTTATATTTTTGTCTTTAATTCTTTGTAACTGAGATGCCGCTAAACCATAGCCATGCACTACCCCGCCACCACTTTCAAGTCTGACTAAAACTTCGTCTTCAGGCTTAGCTACACATAAAATAGCGGTAATTTCTTCTCGAAGGTAATCCACTTCATGGGCGTCCATAGAACCAGAAAAGTCGATAACAAAAAGCTGACCTTTTTGGGGCTCATTGGTATCTTTATTTTTTTGCTCTTTCTTTTTAGCCTTTAATTTTTTCTTTTGTTCTTTTTGAAATAATTTAAGGTCGTCTTTGTTGAGTAATTCACCTCTTGCAAAATCAGTGATCGATTCTAATTTATCTGACAATGAATTAATTTCAAGGTGGCCTTTTCCTTGTTTTTGTTTACTGACTAAACTAATTATGCCTCCAAGCGTCAGTAGAATAGCCACTACTATCGTTAATGCTTTGGCGATAAACAATCCATATTCGTATAAAAATTCCAAACGGGTTTACTCCTAAAAAATGTTTTGGCTGATATGGGGGTAAAAATGTAAAAAAAAAGCCAAACTACAACACTTGGCTTTGAGTTGTCTAATTGTATCCGTAGTTTTCGACCACTGATATATCAGAAACCACTATATTTGCTCCACCTGTAACAATAAATAATAACTTTGCTTACTATTGTCTTTATTGATTGTTTGCAAAGCCTCGATAAAAACTATTTCAAAAATAATGGGCAACTGTTGACCTATGACTTTCTAAGGCCCGTAGTTCAGTGATACCATTTCACTATTGATTTGATTAGATGTTTATTATGCATACTTACACTCCACAAAAAGATTATTTAAAGAATAAAACCATGCTAGTTACAGGTGCCGGAGACGGCATTGGTAAACAAGCGGCCTTACACTTTGCAAAGTATGGAGCAACCGTGATTTTACTTGGCAAAACGGTAGCTAAGTTAGAAAGTGTTTATGACGAAATAATCAACAATGGAGGAAATGAACCGGCTATTGTGCCATTGGATTTAAAAGGTGCTACTGCAAAACATTATCGAGATATGGCCAATACTATTAGCGATCAATTTGGTTGTTTAGACGGTTTGTTGCATAACGCCAGCATGTTAGGGCATTTAGGTCCCTTTACGCAGATCAGTGAGCAAGATTGGCAGGATGTATTTCAGGTTAATGTCACCAGCCAGTTTTTAATGACTCAAGCCTTATTGCCCATATTAAAAAAGGCGCCTCATTGTTCGGTAATATTTACTACATCAGGTGTTGGATTAAAAGGCAGAGCATACTGGGGACCCTATTCAATCTCTAAATTTGCTACTCAAGGCATGATGCAAATATTGGCTGATGAGTATGAGAATAGTAACATTCGATTTAATTGTATCAATCCAGGTGCCACAAAAACGGCGATGCGAGCAAAAGCATTTCCTGCTGAAAATGTAGAAAATTTAAAAACACCTGAAGAAATAATGCCGTTATATTTGTACTTAATGGACGATAAAACAAGTTCTGAAAATGGTCAAACGTTCGAAGCTCAACCTAAATAACCTGAACTCGAAATAAGCCATTAGATTAAAGTAAAATCATAAAAAAACCGGACATGGCCGTCCGGTTTTGTTTTATTAGCTAGTTTATATTCCTTGATCCATTTTAGCCCAAGTATCCCTTAATCCAACCGTACGATTAAAAACCAATTTGTCTTCTTGGCTATCTTGGTCTTTGCAAAAGTAACCTGTTCTTTCAAATTGTACTGGAACACTCAGTTGTGCATTAACAAGGCTAGGCTCTACTATCCCTTGCTTAACTATTAAAGACTCTTCATTAATACTGCCTAAGAAATCTTCTTCCGCAGCAGGATTAGGGACTTTAAACAATCTGTCATACAAACGTATTTCAGCTGCAACACCATGTGAAGCAGACACCCAATGGATCACACCTTTAACTTTGCGTCCATCCGCAGGGTCTTTGCCTAAGGTATCTTTATCGTAGCTGCAGTAAACAGTAGTGACGTTTCCATTCTCGTCTTTTTCAACTCGTTCAGCCTTAATGACATAGGCATTTCTTAAGCGTACTTCTTTGCCTAATACTAAACGTTTAAACTTCTTGTTGGCTTCTTCTCTGAAATCTTCTGCTTCGATATAAATTTCTTTGCTAAAAGGCACATTTCTGCTGCCCATTGATTCATCTGCCGGATGGTTTGGCGCAACTAAATTTTCAAGGTCTTCACTTGAATAGTTTTCAATCACCAGTTTCAAAGGTTCAAGAACCGCCATAGCTCTTGGAGCATCGGCATTCAACTCGTCTCTTAAACAAGATTCAAGCATGGACATTTCAACCATATTGTCCATTTTGGTAACACCAATACGTTTACAGAATTCACGCACAGAGGCCGATGTGTAGCCTCGGCGGCGTAATCCGGCAATAGTTGGCATACGTGGATCATCCCAACCATTGACCTGGTTTTCTTCAACCAGTTGGATCAACTTACGCTTGCTCAATACTGTATATTCAAGATTCAGTCTTGAAAATTCGTATTGATGCGGTGTGGTATCAATGGTGATATTGCTCAGGACCCAATCATATAAACGTCTATTATCTTGGAATTCTAAGGTACATAACGAGTGAGTTATGCCTTCAATTGCATCAGAAATACAATGAGTGAAATCGTACATTGGATAAATGCACCACTTATCACCTGTTTGATGATGATGAGCAAAGCGAACTCTATATAAGGCTGGGTCGCGCATGCACATAAAAGCTGAGCTCATGTCGATTTTAGCTCTAAGTAGACATTCCCCTTCTTTAAACTCACCGCCTCTCATCTTTTCAAATAAAGCTAAGTTTTCGCTGACAGAGGTATCACGATAAGCACTATTTTTACCTGGCTCTTTTAGCGTACCGCGTAATTCACGCATCTGTTCTTGGCTTGAAAAGTCCACATAGGCCAAACCTTTATTGATTAACTCAATGGCAAAGCCATATAGTTGATCAAAATAATTCGACGAATAACGCACATCACCATTCCAACTAAAACCTAACCATGACACGTCTTGTTGTATGGCGTTAACATAGTCGATGTCTTCTTTTTCGGGATTAGTATCGTCAAACCTTAGGTTACATTGCCCCTGATAATCTTCGGCAATACCAAAATTAAGGCAAATAGACTTAGCATGACCAATGTGTAAATAACCATTTGGCTCAGGTGGAAAGCGAGTCTGTATTTTAGTATGTAAACCTTCGCTAATATCTTTGTCTATGATTTGACGAATAAAATTGGTCGGACGATTGTCGGCCTCGGCCATTAATGAACCCTCTTGGTAAACCTACGAATAATGAAGGCGGATATTATACCAGTATCGAATATCAAGATAAGGGTTTTTACTTCTGTATTAGCTATTTTATCTAGCCTAAAGGTAGTTAATTACCATATGGCCTTATGTTCATAATGAAAAGTCGTTGTTAAATGCTAAAGAAACAATCTAAGATACTGGCAAATATAGTAATTATTATTGTTGTTCACTTTAGATTAGGAAATTGGTACCCATCCACTATGAGAGATAAAGCTACTTCTTTTGATATTGCCCATCGAGCAGGTGTATCCCAGTCTACTGTTTCTAGAGCGTTGCGCGACAGCCCGTTAGTCAATAAAGAAACGCGGGACAAGATCCAAGCGATCGCCACAGAATTAAATTACAAGGTGGATAAAAACGCCAGCAATTTACGGCGCCAGCACAGCTTGACGCTTGCACTGTTATTGTTTGAAGATCCCACCTCAGACGATTCACTTATCAACCCATTTTTTCTATCTATGTTAGGCAGCATTACCAAAGCGAGTACCAAAGCCGGTTACGATTTATTGGTTTCCTTTCAAAACTTAAACGATGATTGGCACGCTGAATATGAGGACTCTAACAAAGCCGATGGCCTTATTTTATTAGGCTATGGAGATTATACTGATTACAGAGACAAACTGACAAAATTGGAAGAACAAGGCACTCATTTTGTTAGATGGGGAGCCCATGATATCGATCATGCTGGGGTGTCTATTGGCTGTAATAATATGCAGGGTGGCTTTGATGTGACTCAACATATGCTCAATATGCAGCGCCGCCAGTTTGCCTTTATAGGAGAAGCAGGCAGTCAAGCACCTGAGTTTAAAGAACGCTATTTAGGTCATTGCCAAGCCCTGAAAGATGCAGGTTTGCAAGTTAATAATGCCATGCAATTTGACGCTATTTCTACAGAACAGTCAGGTTATCAAGGAGTACAAAGGTTACTAGATTCAGGCAACAAGTTTGATGCTTTGTTTTGCGCCAGTGATCTCATTGCTCTAGGCGCATTACGTTGTTTACAAGAAAAAGGTCTGAGTATCCCTGAGGACGTAGCTATTGCAGGTTTTGATAACATCCCTATTTCTAGTTTTGCTAACCCAGCACTCACCACTGTGCATCAAAATACTAAACTGGCTGGGGAAATCTTAGTCGATAGTTTATTAAGGTTAATTAGTGGTGAAGAGGTGTCTCATTACCTTATGCCAGTAGATTTAGTCGTGCGCCGATCCAGCGGCGCACAAACCTAACTTATTCGCATTATAATCAGGTTATTTATTGTCCATCAGCCGTTGTAATTCAAGCAGTAGTAATGGGTTTTTAATGGGCCCTTGGCGCAACCAAACCTGTACGCCATGAGCTGCAACGCTGCTCTGCAATTCAAGTTTAGACTCATTGATGTTCACCGTATCATCAGATATTTGGCTTAGCCAACGTCCAGGCTGCATATACTTTTTAATTACAAAATCGGTTTTTTTATCACCTTTATTCAATAAAACCAAGGCTGTTTGAGAGACTCCATCTTTGACTAACACACGGTAGAATGCCGCTTTGTCACCTGACAATTCAACATTAACTTGTAAACCACTTTGTAAAGCTGCTACCTGCTTACGCACATTAGCGATTTTAGATAACCTCTGAAAAATCTTATGGCTTTTTGCCAATTCTATATTGCTTTGACCTAAATAATTTCGATTACCTTGGTGCTCGGCCTTACCCCGCATAAATCCCATCTCAGAACCTTGATAAATCACAGGTATACCTCGGCTGGTAAATAACCAATTATTGGCGTCAATAAACCCTTCATCTGAAGTATTCATTCTAGGCATGTCATGGTTATCGTAAAAAGTAGTTAACTCATAGGGATTAGTATAAGGCCCGTGGGTTAAATGCAGATACTCTTCGAGATCACCATAATCACTTTTAGGATTTTCAAAGGTTTCGACGATGGCTTGTTTACCTACAAAATCTAATACGCTGATACCGCCATTTTTGGGTAAGGTATGTTGCGCCAAAAAATTTGCGTTGAAGTCATAACTTTCACCAAACATAAAAAAATCTGGATGTTTTGCGTGGATCTTATCAGACATCAATTTCCAAAACGGATGCGGGACATGTTTAATCGTGTCAATGCGAAAAGCATCTGCCCCCTGCTCTATCCAATATAAATAGGAGTTAATTAAATAATCTTGTAACTTTGCATTGCGATCATCCAAATTCGATAATTGCATAATGTCTGGGGTGTGACGAAACATATCATGCAAAGGATTGTTGCCATCTAATTCTTCCGGCTTTAGGTTTTGATGATCAGCGACTAAATTACCGTCAATATCATAGAGTTCACCAAATTTAGGCTGATCTTCAGGCATATCAAAAGAAGGTGAGCCATGATTAGCCACAATATCAAACACTGACTTCAAACCAAATTGCTCACGCATTTGTTGAGTGTATTCTTTATAACCTAGGTTTTTAGAAGGATAATGTTCATCAATCTTATAAAAATTATTTGCCCAATATCCGTGGTATCCGGTTTTTCCCCCATCTTTAAAGGCGCCTCCAAATTCTATTGGTTCACCACCAGAAAAAGCTTGGTCAGGATTGTCCAAAATAGGCGTTAACCACACAGACGTAAAGCCCATATCGCTAATGTATTGGCCATTGTTTAACACACCTTTAAGGTCACCTCCTAAATAACCCACATTGGCGGTTTCTCCATTTTCCCCAAGCAATGGAAGATTAAAAGTAGGGAATTCCTCGCCTTGTGCTATTTGATTATTAGTTGGATCACCGTCAACAAAACGGTCTGTCATAACAAAATACACGGCTTCTTGCGCAAAAGGATGTGTGGTTCCGTAGAACTCTTGTACAGCTGTATCACTTGTTGTGTTGGCACTGTTTACCATCTGTTTATCTTGCGAATGGCAAGCCTGCAAAAATAAGCCGGTCGCCAAACTGATACTGAACAATTTTAATTTGGAAGCTAACAAGGTTTGACTCCTATTCTGGGATTTTGACGCGTAGGGTCATCACACCCGCGATCAACATACTGCAACCGCCTATCACTAAAGCGTAAACAGGCTGATTATCAAATACTTTAGTAATCAAAAATCCTAAAATACTGGCCGCTAATATTTGTGGGATAACAATAAAAAAGTTAAATATGCCCATATAAACACCCATTTTTTTGGCGGGCAGTACATTAGATAAAATGGCATAAGGAACCGACAAAATAGATGCCCAAGCAAAGCCAACACCAACCATAGACAACACTAACCAAGCTGGATCTTTTATAAATATAAAGGAGATAAAACCTATACCACCCAGCGACAAATTAATCAGATGAGCAAATTGTAAGTTAGAGAATCGCACAACTACTGGAATAATAATCGCGGCGAAAATTGATACACCATTGTAGGTAGCCATTAGGATAGAAACCCAATCAGCCCCTTCGTTATATACTGCTGACGTCACATCAGTACTTGAATAGTGGAAAGAAGTAACAGCTGAGTTGGTATAGATCCACATGGCAAACAATGGAAACCAAGAGAAAAACTGCACAACGGCCAACTGACGCATAGCCTGAGGCATAGCAAATAAGTCGTTCATAACTTCCGAAAAGCCATTGTTAATGCGCTCATTTTTTCGCAAATAACCAGCCACTAATTGGCATACACCAAATGCAGCCAATCCACCTGCCATTATGTATAAATTTTGATCTAAGCTTTCTATATTGGCGGCAATCAACAAGTACAACACTAAGCCAATAACTGAATATACCGCCCCACCTTTAAAATATTTAGCACTGCTACGTACTTCTTGTGGTGCAATGGACGCTCCACTTTTAGCAGCCTGGGCTTCTTCAAAGGCGGCTAGTTGTTCGGGAGAATATTCTTTGGTTGATAACACTGTCCAAATCACAGCCACTAGAAAGATACTGCCACCGGCATAAAACGAAAATTTCACTGAGTCTGGGATCATACCTGCTGGTGCAACATTACTAATATCAAACCAATTGGTCATCATCCAAGGCAAGGCCGAGGCCACCACTGCGCCTACGCCAATAAAAAAGGTTTGCATGGCATAACCCATGGCCCGTTGCTTTTTAGGCAACATGTCACCCACAAATGCTCTAAAGGGCTCCATTGACACATTAATCGAGGCATCCATTATCCATAACATACCCGCGGCTAACCAAAGTGTTGGTGAGTTGGGCATAATGAACAATGAAAAACTAGCGGCAATGGCGCCCCATAAAAAGTATGGCCGTCTTCGACCTAAACGGTTCCAAGTGTTATCACTCATATAACCAATAATAGGTTGTACAATTAAACCGGTAATGGGCGCTGCAACCCATAAAATGGCGAGATTACTATAGTCGGCACCTAAGGCTTCGAATATTCGACTTACATTAGAATTTTGCAGCGCAAAGCCAAATTGGATCCCTAAAAATCCAAAACACATATTCCAAATTTGCCAAAAATTTAACTGGGGTTTTGTTTTTTGCATCAAATATTCTCTAATACAGATGTGAAATAGTGCTGAAGTGCAATTAATTCACAACTGTTAATAAAAAGTAAACTGTTACAATAGAGAATACCTTGAGTCTAGGTAAATCAACAACTTAATGCATACGTATTCACACTAAACGCCAACACCCGCTTGATTTATTAAAGCTATTTCAGGAGATGACGATAATTTTTCTCGCAACCAATCAGGAACTGACGTTTTTTGATAGTTTTGCGTGTCGACCATTACATAAGTAGTAGTGCTCTTAGCGATAAGTTTTTGAGTTTTAAAATCTGTGATCACTATTTCAAAACCATAGGAAGTATTGCCAACTTTTGTTGATGACACAGTTATTGCCAGAACATCGTCAAACTTCGCAGATGAATGCCAATCAATATATAAGCTTACCACTTGGCTATCTAAACCTTTATCAAGTAATTCTTGAAAACCACCCACAGCTGCCCTGAAATACTCGGTCATAGCAATATCTATATAATCTGCATATCGGGCATTAAACACTACTTGCTGAGCGTCACATTCACCATACCTAACTCGTAATAACAAAGTGAACGGCTTTTTTATCGGGGATGTAGTTGGATGCATGGAGTTCCTTAATGTAATCGGGGGTTGTCTTGTATTTCTTCTGGTTCGTATTCTTGCCATTCATCAAGCATGTCACTTTCATCATCAGCGGATTCGCCTTCCCAGTCGTAGCGTTGAACCACGGGTTTAGGATCACTATCTCGCCATAATAAAGCAGCAATAACACCGGCGACTGCACCAAAAAAGTGATACTCAAAAGATATACCAGATTCCCTAGGAAAAATAGTCATAGTCATGCCACCATAAAGCAGAAAAGCAATCATCATAATGGCCACCGAACTTTTATCTCGGCGAAATATACTGGCAACAAACAAAAAGAAAAACAATCCATGGGTTATACCACTAGCCCCAATGTGGGTTGCTTGACGAGCAAACAACCACACCCCTACTCCCGACAGGATCCACACTAGACTTAAAACCTTCCACCATGACTTGGGATAACCATAATACAAAAAACTGGCCAATATCAGGATGGCAAAAGTATTATTAAAGATGTGCTCTAAAGACCCATGAACCAAAGGAGCCGTGAGGATACCTAAGACCCCTGCACCGTCTAAAGGTACTAGGCCCATAAAAGATAAATTCCAAGCAAATAATATCTCAGCCGATTTAATGCACCACAGTATAGTAATAGCGAATACTGAATAGAGGATACTTTGGGATAGTCGTTTATTTTGTTTCATGCCTCAGATATTGGGTAGTGTTTTGGATTTTAAAGAGCAAAGTTAAAAATGCTATTGTTGGTTGTCTCTGGTGTTTGCATTATTAATTCAGATCACAGCTTAATAAAGTTCTAATAGAATAGCTGAGTAAACCCTCCTTAAAATAAAACGGCATTACATGAACTGTCGTTGTATTAGCATTCTTAAGTGAGCCGGTTTGACTGGCTTATGTAATAATTTATAACCACTTAGTGCGACTTCTTTTAAACGCTTAGGCTCTGTATCACCGCTCATGATAATGGCAGCCAAGTCCTCTTGATTGAGTAATTTTTTAACTTGATTGATCGCATCTACACCGGTTTTATCTTCACGTAATCGATAATCAGCAATAATAAGGTCAGGGATAAATTGTTGTTTTTGAATCATGTCACAAGCCTCACTCGCAGACTCAGCAGCTATAACTTGGCACTGCCATTGACTGAGGAGTTCACTTAGACTGTCTCTAATTGTAATTTCATCATCAATAACCAGTATCTTTTTATTTTCAGTGTACTGTTGCAGTGAATATTTTGGAGCTTCATGGAGTAAAACTGGGGCATTACATAGAGGTAGCTTAATACTAAAACAACAGCCTTTTCCTTTTTGTGAATGCAGTGTGATAGGAATATTCATTAACTGACAGAGTCTTTTTACTATAGATAATCCTAATCCTAAGCCTTTCTTTTTATCACGTTCGGGGTTATTTAACTGATAAAACTCTTCAAAAATATGCTCTTGTTCGATTTCAGTTAATCCATCTCCAGTGTCTGCAATTTCTATCAATAAACCATCTTTGTGAGTAAGTAATACTTCGACTTTGCCATTATTAGTGTAATTAATCGCATTTGAAATAAGATTACTTAAGATACGTTGCAACAAAATAGGGTCGGTATAAACATAATGATCACTCGAATGAAAAAGCAATTTTAACCCTTTTTCATCAGCCTGCATTTGGAATTGTTGTTTTAAATTATCCAATATACTCCCAACACTACAAGCTTCTCTATTTAAGGTAACAATTTGTGCGTCTAGTTTTGAAACATCTAATATTGAACTTAATAATTCATTCATCCCTTCAGCACATTTTTCTAACTTAATATAAAGCTCACGCCCTTTGTCAGAATTTAATTCTCGATAGAGAGCTGAGAGGAAAAAATTTAATGCTTGCAGTGGTTGCCTTAAATCATGGCTTGCAGAGGCTAAGAACCGGGTTCTTGAGGCAGCAAAGTTTTCAGCTTCCTTCTTTTTAATCTCTAAATTTTCGGCTAATTTTTGATTCCTTTTAATAAGCCAAATGTTTTGAGCGTTACCGCGATGAAACACCAACGCTATTTGGATCATAAAAATTAAAAATAGTAAGATAGATATCGCCAGTAAATAATGAGGTTCATCCATGGCGATGGAATAACCAAGAGTATAAATGGAGAATACGGCTATGTTATAAACGAGAAAATATGCAAACCAATAACTACCTATACCTACAGAGCCTGCAGCTAATCCAAATATAATAAGATTTAAAAAAACAGACGCTTCAGGGTATTGATTAAAGTCTACAATCAGAACTGTCATTCCCCATAGACAACCTGCTACAAACGACAATATTAGTGAAAGCCCTTCAAACATACGAGTTTGGTTGATATTAAAGTTGGCTTTATACCAACCATAGGTTAAATAACCGCGTATCAGCGTGGTAAATAAGATGGCAGACAACCAACCAAATAAGATGGTATTGGAAATCAGCGAATAAAATACAAAACATAAAACAATTGGGAAAAGCCCTTGTACAAATAAGGTGCTCTTAAATAATTTCAAATAAGCTTTTCTATGTTCAGACTCAATGAGTAATAACTCATCATCACTATATTTTTCTGTTGTGAATATTTTCATTTTTTATTTTAAATTCGCCTAAATACAATAATTTATGCTGTCACTAAATGATGGTTCCTATAGTCCATTAACTGTTAAATAGTCACAAGGATTTTTCTCTTTTGGAGGCAGCAGCATCATCTTATAAAGATGAACTTAGGGTCATATATGCTGTAATATTCATCAATTAAAAATGCTGACAGAAAAGATTAACAATACAAATATATAGATCCCTTATTTGAGTAGATTGCTTAGACTACCCCTAAGGTAAAATTTTGGGGACCATTATTAGCTGTTAATTTGGTTTGACAAACCATAACTTATTCGCGTTAAATAGCTGATTTTAATTATAAAATAAAAACGTAATATATGAGTTAATATAAAATGGAGCGTAAAATGTGACTTACTATAAATTCATATGTCAGGTATTTAAAAATTAAATTGTATAAGCACACGAATATCAATTTTCGGAAAATATATTTGTATATTGTTTGTTTTACAATAGCAATCTGCTCCATGTTTTTTACAGAATTAGTTTTCGCCGAACAATATAAAATGAAATTGATTGTTGATTTCAGCCGCTTTAGTGAGGTTAAATCTGATGCGGTATGGTTGCCGCCGTTAGTGAGCCCCTTAGAAGAGGTGTTTTTTGTCGCGCAAGATAATGGACTAATTTATTTACTTGATAAAGATGAGCCAAATAATCAACACGCTATTTTAAACTTGCCTCTAGAATCGAATACCCCAACCTTTATTACTCTTACTGCTATCAGCCTTCACCCTAGTTTTTCTTTGTCTGAAGAACCAGGATATGCCACATTTTATACCGCACATACCACTGAATTCGAGCTAGATAAATCCACTAACCGATTAGGTCTGTCTGATACTGATATTGATACTGAAACCAATTTTAACTTTGAAACTGTGATCACTGCTTGGACATATGATTTTGATAAACAAAAGATAAATCCAGAAACTCAAAGAGAAGTATTACGTATACCCATCACATCCAAAGACAAGGGGATCCAACAGCTCACTTTTGATCTTTATCAGAAGCCATGGAACCCTGATTATGGTCAACTGTATTTTTCACTAAAATACGACAATGAACTGAAGACGCATTCTTTGTACTCAGGAGTGATATTACGTATTTATCCGCTGATGTTTGGTACCCGAGAATATACTATTTCTCAGAATAATCCTTTTATAAAAACGCCTGAAATAAATAGTGAAATTGTAGTAATGGGCGCTCATGATATTCAACATTTTTTTTGGGCTAAAAATAGTCATGAATCAATCTTCATCCAACATAACAATAATGTGCAACACTGGTTAAGCAAAGCTAAGGTTGGCGATGATTTGCAGTCCCAAGCTCAACCCGATTTTCTTTGGCAGCAAACCAACAAAATGTCACCAATGTTACTTTATCAAGGCCGTAATTTTCTTAATCTCAGAAATAAAATGGTGTTTTTCACACTGATAGATGACCAGTGGTATTTAACCTCCCGCCCACTTGAACCATTAAGTAATGAATCACCAATAATCGAAGAAGTCAGCGCCACACAAGGCATAATATTAGGAACGAATGTTAGCATTAGCCAAAATAATGAAAATGAGATAATCATTTTTGACCATCATCAGAATAAACTGTATTCACTGCAATCAACTAATTCACAGGTCATTCAAACAAATGATTCAGGATCAGTATCTAGTGGTTTTGAAGCTACATATATTATTTTGTTTATCAGTATATTGGCAGTTTTAATAGCCGTTCTATTTTTTACTAAACGCAACAATCTTGTTCACAAACTAGCTTTGGATCCCTTAGATAATAAATATGCTCGATTTGAATATCTACAAACAAAAGAAAGCATTTTACTGTATAAAATTAATCAGCAGAAAGAACACAAACCCCTTAACCTAAAAGACATCATTCGCTGTGAAATTTTATTAAATAGTAAAGTTATAGCTATTATCGATAGCGAAGCTGGAAACGCCATTAGTAATCTAAAAGAAACAGAGATAAGAGCCCTTTACACCAAAGAGCAAAATATGAAAATGGGCGCTGAGCAAACTCGTCAAATTGAGGTCATATTATCGGATACAGATGCTAGTTATCCTGTTTGTCTATACCTTAGAAAAGGTAATAATAGAGTGACGGGTACCAAATACTATAGGTGTGTCGATATACTCATTGATCTGTGCTGGGTAATTTCAAAACAGCTCAATCCCAAAGTGACTGAGACTCGGATAGTTCCTGTTGTTACATTCCCCCACCGTCATATTCCTGTGGCGACTAGTCAAACTGCTGATCCAGCATCGAGTCGAAACAATAATGCTAACAAATCAAATAAAATGCTAGCGAGCTCAAATCTCCCAACACCAAAACCAGAAGCCTTAAAACCTGAAGCTCAGTCTACTCCAAAGACTGAAGTCGTTAATGCTCTCGAGAAGTTAGTACACCTACATAAGCAAGGATATTTAAGTGATGAAGAATTCAGCTTAGCTAAAACCAATTTATTGCAATAAATTGGTGGTGACGTTGAAATGCTCCCCCCTGAAATCACAAGATCAGGCGACCTAATATAAATAATAAATGAGTCAATTTAGAAGTAGATGTAAATTTAGCTAATGCTTGATTTTTGCGTCTTTAATAGCAATCCCTATAAGGTCCTTTTGAGTATCAATATCCAATGCAGCTTCTGGCATTTCTATAGCGATAACCTGTTGTGAGTATTTCCCTAGTATCGCTTTCGCCCCTCTATCAGCGGTTAATTGACTTAGCTCAGCAAAGTATTCCCTTGGAAAAATAGATGGGGCCCCTACTTTTCCTGCATATTTTGCCGCTATAATATTTTGCGGGTAATTCTTTGATTGACTCAACATATCCATAATCATTTGTTGGGTTATCAATACTTGATCGGCTAATGCAATCAATACATGAGTGGTGTCGCTTGCAAGGAATTGTATACTTTTAGCTAAAGTGTGGCCCATGCCGTTTTCCCAAGAATTAATGACATATTTATTGATGCTTAGTGGTAATACATCAATTATCAAAGCGGCGTTTGAGCCTAGCGCTATATGCCCATTGTCTATGCCATCAATCCATTTATCACCTTGATAATATTGTGACAGGCAATGGCAGATCATGGGTTGACCATGAATATTAGTTAACTGCTTTATTCCCTCAAAACGTTTACTTTGACCAGCAGCCAATAATAACAACTCGGTTTTCACTGATTTAATACGCCACTGATAGACAAACCGTCGGCGTTTTCTAACGCTGCATGCACCTCGGCTAACATGGATAACGCGATGGATTCAGGTAATTCACCGCCTAATCGCAAACCTACAGGGTTAGCCAAAGGTTTAGTTAAATCATTTCTGGTTAAGTTAGCGATATCTAACACTCGGTCCGTCCGATGTGTTGGCCCGAGTAATCCAACATATTTAGCACTACTGCTTTGCACTAATGTTAAAGCTGATGCATCAAGTTTTATGTTATGCGTTAATATCAAGGCAGCGTCTATCTGCTGCAACCAAGTTGCGCTTTGCAGTTCCACAAATGGTTGACGAATAATTTGACTGGCTTTGGTAAAAAATTCAGTTTTTGCGTAACCCATTCGAGGATCAATAAGTAATACCTGCCACCCTAGTTCTGCAGCTATGGACACTACTGGTTTCGCATCCACACCTGCTCCAAATACAGCCAGTAATGGGGCTGGACTAAGTTGCTGTACAAAAAACTCAACCGCACCAGCTACTTGTATACTTGCCGCTAAGGTTTGTTGCTTGTCAATTACTTCCAACACCTTATTTAGCGGTAAACCTTCATCGATTTGTTGATGATATTCGGCCTTTTGTCTTTGTTCTAAACAGCCATTTAATACATCAAGTTGCAGATAATCATTATCAGCATTAACAGGTTGCAACAGTATTCTCACCATGCCCCCGCAACCTATACCTAGTTGCCAAGCAAGATCTTCTTCTTCACGCATATCGTATTCTATAATACGGTTTTGTTGATTGTCCCAACAGCGCCTTGCTTGACGCATTATGTCCGACTCCAAACAGCCACCACTTAATAAACCAAAATATTGTCCCATATCGTTGATCAACATCATGGCACCAGCCTTACGGTAAGACGAGCCGTCAGTTTGTATAATAGTAGCCAATACCCATAAATGTTTATCCCGGTTCTCAGACCAGTGGCTGAGTAGCTGACTTATCCTATTTGCCATCCGGATTATTCCGCCATTTCTTTAATAAAGGGCACTTTTGGCTTGCGTAAATCAATCACTAAAGTCTCAGAAATTTTGTCTTGAATAGCTTGGCGATTGGGATCCCAAAAAACTTGTAAAAACCCCATTAGTCCAGTGGCAAAACCAGCTGCGTATCCGCCGTAACGACCAAAACTCTCCCATAAATTTAGCGGTTGGTTATCAAGTTTGATAACTTTCATTCCCAGTAAACTTTTACCAGGAGTTTGACCTTTCCACCATGCAGTAAATATACTGAAATAAAACGCAGCCCACCCAAATCCTAAACCTAATTCCTCCGCCCAATTTTCTAGCCGAGCAAGCAATCCCTTTGACTCCTTATTTTCATCTTCATCGTTAGAATATTCTGAAATGATATCTTCAACTTCTGAAGGCACAAATTCGTTAACTGGCGTAACCGCTTTGTTGGTGACAGCAAACTGTTTCAAATACTTTTGTAATTGCTGTTTCTCATCATCATTAATGCTCTCCGATACTCCTTCAACATATCCGTCCAACACACCCTCTATGGCATTTTCATCTAAACCTGAAGCAATAACATCTTGGATAAGGTTTTCACCTAAGTCTTGTAAACAATTGAAAGCAGGTTTACATTCTCCTTGCTGAATTTGTTGTTTTAGTGCTTTGGTATCTAGCAGATACTTTGCTGTTAAAGCAACTAACCCTATACCATCAACACCCTTGACATTGTTAACTGACGCTTCAGTTGGTTTGTCATTCAAAGGGTTGTTATCAGTCATCTCATCAACAATGCCCATAGCTACAACAAATAGCAACCAAGCCACCAATAACCTCAACATAATTCGTACCACATTGAAGCGTTT
This sequence comes from Paraglaciecola arctica BSs20135, assembly GCF_000314995.1. Classification (GTDB taxonomy): domain Bacteria; phylum Pseudomonadota; class Gammaproteobacteria; order Enterobacterales; family Alteromonadaceae; genus Paraglaciecola; species Paraglaciecola arctica. The sequence continues at coordinate 158,389 of NZ_BAEO01000006.1, forward strand.
TTGGGTTTCTAATCGATTACCCGCTATAAAAAATGTCCAAGCAGCTATGGCGGCTAAGACCAAGCTACTCACTTGCGTTAATAAGATCACAAAAAACAAATCTATAAGCATGCCAAAACCACGGCGAAATGGCCCAGCAAGTGGTGTACCTAATAATTCATCAGCCACAAAAAATGCATAGGGAGTGACAATTTGTCGGGTTTCTTTGGGCGTTAAATGTTCATTGTCAGCGCTAGAGTCTGTCGTTCCAGACTCTAGCGTAAGATGTGATTGACTGTCAGCTTGACGAGTCGGTGTGATACTGGGCTTTTCCATTACAGGTTATTTTATCCACTTCTTTTAGTTAGACTTTTGATCCCCTCTCCTATTCCATCTAGCGTAAGGGGAAACATTCTGTCGGTCATCAGTTCTTTCATTATGCTGACTGAAGCATAATAATTCCAATATTGACTTAACTGCGGGTTTAGCCATATTGCATGTTCAAAATGATTAAGTAAACGTTGCATCCACACTGATCCCGCTTCTTCGTTCCAATGTTCTACGCTGCCGCCTGGATAGGTTATTTCATAAGGCCCCATAGTAGCATCACCAACAAATATCAATTTGTAGTCAGGTCCATATTTATGAATAACACTTGCGATAGGTACAACTTCTCTGTCACGCCTTTTGTTGTCTTTCCATACACCTTCATATACACAATTATGAAAATAAAAATATTCAAGATGTTTAAATTCCGTATGCACAGCTGAGAACAACTCTTCACATTCTTTAATATGAGCATCCATCGAGCCACCCACATCAAAAAACATTAAGACTTTAACCGCGTTGTGGCGCTCTTTCACCATATGAATGTCTAGAAACCCAGCATTTTTTGCGGTAGCACCTATGGTAGTAGGAATATCTAGTTCTTCGGTAGCACCTGTCCGAGCAAACTTACGAAGTTTACGAAGCGCAACTTTAATATTTCGGGTGCCCAACTCAACATCACCAGCTAGATTCTTAAACTCCCGTTTGTCCCACACCTTAGCAGCAGAAAAATTTCGGTTACCTTCTTGGCCAATACGGACACCTTCTGGATTGTATCCATTTGCACCAAAGGGGGATGTGCCCCCCGTCCCAATCCATTTGTTGCCCCCCTGATGGCGTTTTTCTTGCTCAGCTAAGCGTTCTTTAAGCGTTTTCATTAGCTCTTCAAGGCCACCCAAAGCTTTTATCTGGGCTTTTTCTTCTTCGCTAAAATGTCTTTCCAAGGCATTTTTTAGCCATTCTTCGGGGATGTCTTTACCGAATAGGTCAATACTTTGCACACCTTCAAAATAATCAGCAAAGGCCCGATCATACTTATCGAACTGACTTTCATCTTTCACCATTATCATTTTTGCCAAGATATAAAAATCATCAATACTGGCAAATATCACGCCTTTTTCTAGCGCGTTAAGCAAGTCTAAAAGCTCCCTTAGACTCACTGGCAACTTGTATTCTCTGAGTTTAAAAAAGAAATCGACTAACATTAACGACGCGCCATAAAGACCAGTTTTTCAAACAAATGAATATCTTGTTCATTTTTTAACAAAGCACCATAAAGTGGTGGAATACTTTGTTTGCCGTCTTTGTTTTGTAGGGCTTCAGCTGGAATATCTTCTGCTACCAGTAATTTTAACCAATCTAATAATTCTGAAGTCGAGGGTTTTTTGCGTAACCCTGGTACTTCACGCAGGTCAAAAAATGATTGCAGCGCTTGGTTAAGTAATACTTTCTTAATATCAGGAAAATGCACATCCACAATTTGGCGCATTTCATCAGCATCAGGAAACTGAATATAATGAAAGAAACAACGACGTAAAAACGCGTCAGGCAATTCTTTTTCATTATTTGAAGTAATAATAACAATAGGACGCTGCTTGGCTTTAACTAACTGCTGAGTCTCATAAACAAAAAACTCCATTTTATCGAGCTCTAAAAGCAAATCATTTGGAAACTCGATGTCTGCTTTATCTATTTCGTCAATCAATAATATGGTTCGTTTTTCCGCTTCAAATGCCTGCCATAACTTACCTTTGACTATGTAGTTACCAATATCATGGACTTTTTCATCACCTAGCTGTGAGTCACGCAAACGGGAAACAGCATCATATTCATATAAGCCTTGCTGCGCTTTAGTAGTCGATTTGATATGCCATTGGATCAAATTAGCATCTAAACTTTTTGCTAACTCTTCTGCCAACATAGTTTTGCCGGTACCCGGTTCACCTTTAATCAATAAGGGTTTTTCTAAGGTGATAGCCGCGTTGACAGCCAGTTGCAACTCACGACTCGCAATATATTTTTCTGTTCCTTTAAACGCCATGTAAATCCTCAAAAATTATTAACATATGATTAACCATAAGATATAGCGAAATAGCTCTTTAAATAAAGCCTTCTACCCTTACCTATAAGTATGAATGTCATTATGATAAAACAGTTTTATAGGCTTTATGTATCAATAATACTTATAGAGCCTGTTGTTGTTTCATATATAGGCCCTAAGAATTACCAATTGACGGTGAACTAATCAGGGTTACACTGTAAAAAATAGAAAAATTAAGCAAGGAAATAACTATGCAAGTATACGACGACCATTCACTCGCCATTGGTAAAACACCTTTGGTTAAACTTAATCGTGTTACAGGCGGCAACGTTTACGCAAAAATTGAATCTAGAAATCCTAGTTTTAGTGTTAAATGCCGTATTGGCGCAAATATGATTTGGGATGCTGAGAAAAAAGGTTTACTTAAACCGGGCAATGAAATTGTTGAGGCAACTAGCGGAAATACTGGTATAGCCTTGGCGTTTGTTGCTGCATCTAGAGGTTATAAAATCACCCTGACAATGCCTAGTTCAATGAGTTTAGAGCGTCGTAAATTACTTAAGGCCATGGGTGCAAACTTGGTTTTGACTGAAGCGCCTAAAGGCATGAAAGGTGCTATTGCTGCAGCTAATGAAATTGTTGCCTCTGATCCATCAAAATATATTCCTATGCATCAGTTTGAAAATCCAGCTAATCCAGAAATTCATGAAAAAACCACTGGCCCAGAAATTTGGAATGATACAGACGGTAAAGTTGACATTTTTGTTGCTGGTGTAGGCACAGGTGGCACCATTACTGGTGTCAGTCGTTACATCAAAAATACTCAAGGCAAGGCAATTACTACAGTAGCAGTTGAACCTACAGATTCACCTGTTATCACTCAAGCCAAAGCGGGTGACGAACTCACACCTGGGCCCCACAAAATTCAAGGTATAGGTGCAGGTTTTATCCCTGGTAACTTAGACCTAGACATTGTTGACGCTGTTGAACAAGTGAGTAATGAAGAATGTATGGCTATGACACATCGCTTGATGAAAGAAGAAGGCATATTAGCGGGGATCTCTTCAGGAGCAGCAGTAGTTGCAGCGAAACGTTGGGCAGAAAAACCTGAGAATGCTAACAAAATCATAGTGGTTATCTTGGCCAGCGCGTCAGAGCGTTACCTAAGTAGCCCATTATTTGCTGGTGAATTTTCTGATTCAGAAAATGTCCAATAATGGCAAAAACTGCAGGGTTAAGTAAATACTGTTTACATTAACCTTATATAATTAGGGAGGCTTGTGCCTCCCTTTTCTTTTGATGATGCCAAAAACAGGATAAGATAAGATTACATTGATAAAATAACATCAACCAAAAATGGGATGTAACATGCTAAAAAATATCAGATTTATCTTTATATTTGCAGTTTTATGCAGTGCATGTGGTCAAGACTCACCTAAGCAAGGTGGAGGCAAATTCGGCATGTTAGACAGTGGCAACCCTGAATTCACTGCAGTAGAATTTTTTGATCATATTTATCATAGTGAAGGAATTGATGGCGCCATTAAGGTAAGCACCCCTAAAATGAAGCGCTTGTTACGTTCTTATCACACCAATAAAGGTGTTCAAAAACATGTGTTAAATATGCGATTTGATAAGGTAACTATTCAACCTAGATCCCGTAGCGCAGGCAGAAATGAATTTGCTAAAGAGGCGCAAATATCTATATTTTTTGAAGGCGAACTCGATGGTGACATATTTAAAGATATGCGTAATGTCGAACTTCTAAAAGTAGGTAATGACTGGAAGGTAGATGAAGTTAGTTTAGAGTAGGCCTAATACCCCACAGCCACGCCTTCCCGCCTTGGATCTGCTCCACCAATTAGCACACCATCAACTAATTGGATCCCATGTAGACCGCTGTTTAATTCTCTAACTTGTACCTTGTGACCCATTTTTTCAAGTATTGGCTTTAATTCTTCAATTAACGTACCTTTTTCCAGCGCCGTATAATCGTTTCTATTGGTCACTTTAGGTAAATTGATAGCTTGTTGGATATCTAGGCCCCAATCGACTACCCCCATGATAGTTTGTGCTACGTAACTCACAATACGACTACCACCAGGCGACCCCAACACAAGAGTAAGTTGGCCTTCCCCATCGAACACCATAGTTGGACTCATGGCACTACGAGGACGTTTTTTAGGCTCAACTCGATTCAATACAGCCTTGTTATATTTATAAGGATTAAAAGAAAAATCTGTAAGCTGATTATTAAGTAAGAAACCATCAACCATCACCCCAGAACCGAAGGCAAATTCAATGCTTGTTGTCATCGACACTGCATTACCTTCTTTATCTACAATACTAAAATGGCTGGTATTGGGCTGCTCATGAGTTTTACCTTTTGAAAAATTCGTTGTAGGAAAAGGTTTACCCGCCAATATGTTGCCCATATCTTTATCTAAACTGATTTTCTTGGAGCGCTCAAGCAAATAACGTTTACTGAGCAAAGCACTAAATGGTACTGGGCTAAAGTCACTATCGGCGATGTACATTTCTCTGTCTGCATAGGCCAACCTAGATGCTTGAGTAAACAAGTGGACTGCCGCCGCTGAACTGATAGGGTATTGACCAATATTATATGGCTCAAGAGTACGTAAAATTTGCAATACATTTATGCCACCAGAGCTAGGCGGCGCCATTCCACAGACTTGATAAGAACGATAACTGCCACACACGGGTGAACGTTTAACGGCTTTATATTCGGCTATGTCTTGTGACGTTATCAAACCCGGGTTAATAATGGAAAACTGGGCAGCTCTTGCTATATCTTCAGCAATTTTACCCTTGTAGAAACTATCTGCGCCATTTTGGGCTATGGTGGTTAACGTTTTAGCTAAGGCGGAGTTCTTTTTGACTGTGCCCTCTGTCAGTGCTTTACCGCTAGGATAAAAATATACCGAGGAGGTTCTAAACTGATTCAAACCAGGATGGATTTTCAGCTCTAGCAAAGATGCGAGGCGATTTGAAACAGTAAAACCATTTTTCGACAGCGCAATACTATCAACAAACAACTCTGACCATGCTAAGTTTCCAAATTCTTTATGGGCCATATCTAATGCTTTTAAGACCCCTGGTACACCAACAGATCTTCCACCTACTACAGCATCAATCCATTTTATCGGTTTACCATTTTCTAGGAATAGATCTATTTTGGCTTTAGAAGGGGCTGTCTCGCGACCATCGAAGGTGTGCAATTTTTTCGCTTTATTATCCCAGTAAAGAATAAAGCCACCGCCCCCAAGACCTGAAGACTGAGGTTCGACTAATGTCAGCATAGCTTGCACTGCAATGGCGGCATCAATTGCACTTCCACCTTTAACTAATACGTTTTTACCCGCCCAAGATGCATATGGGTTAGCCGCTACAACCATAAACTCTTTTGAGTGAAATGCGCTCTTTTGTTGTAGTCCTGTTGCCGCTTCTGGCTCTCGATCTTCTCGTTTCTGTTCACCCTGTGAAGATAAACTTAACAAAACAGCTAAACAAAAAACAAAGGTTGGTTTAATTAAACGCACAGATTTTCCAAACAACTTAGAATAGGCGCGAACACTATCGAGGCAAGCCTACTTTTGCAAATAGTTATCTTTATTAGCCAATAATATTTTTGTCTAATAAGTAACAATGACAACAACACAAGCTAACTTAATTATTAGAAATTAGTTACCATAGGTTTATTCTAAATCCATTAAAATACTATGTTCAATCTACCTGTACAGACAAAACACAGCCTCGCTCCCCTTTTTATTGTCATAGTTAGCATTATATTGGCCTTATCAGAGCCTATGAGCAGTGAATTATTCGCTTATGATAGACAGCAGCTTAATGGGTTTCAGTGGTGGCGACTTATAACCGGCCATTTCCTGCATACCAACACAGTACACTTGTTATTGAATACCGCTGGCTTAACTTTATTGTGGGCCTTGCATGGTCACTACTACCAAACATCACGCTATCTGATTATATTTTTGTTGTTGTGTTTAGGCACATCAGGCGGCTTGTATTTATTTGCCCCACAAATGCAATGGTATGTTGGACTGTCTGGGGTACTCCATGGCTTGTTTATAATTGGTGCTTATTTCGATATCCACAACAAATTCAAAACTGGATGGATATTGCTAATTGGTGTATGGATTAAAGTACTACATGAACAAATCTACGGAGCCAGTGAAGATGTAGCCCAGTTGATAGCAGCCAATGTGGCGGTTGACGCTCACTTGTTCGGTACCATCACCGGCAGCATCATAATTATGTACTATTTTATACTAGATAAAATTCGAACTAAGAAGGAATTGTCATGAGTCAAGCAGTGCAAATGAGTGGTAAGTGTTTATGTAAAAAAGTCACCATTAATGCCCAAAAAGTGACACCCCATGTGGATGCTTGTCACTGTGCTATGTGCAGAAAGTGGTCTGGTAGTTCTTTACTAGCTATGGATTGCGGCTCAGAAGTAGTGTTTGAAGGGCAACAATATATAACAACTTATGATTCGTCTGAGTGGGCTGATAGAGGATTTTGTAAAAACTGTGGCACACATTTGTTTTACCGTCTTAAGCAGACCCATCAATATAATATACCTGCCGGTCTATTTGATACTGATGTCAGCCTAGAATTCACCACTCAAATATTTATAGAAGAAAAGCCCGATTATTATGAGTTTGCTAATAAGACCCAAATGATGACAGGAGAAGAGGTATTTGCTGCTTTTGGTGGCAGCGAATAATTTTATTAATCAAAGTTTAAGTTATCCTGCTTCAAAACTGGGCAACACATTGATGTATTTATTACCAATGTGTTGCGCATTATCTATAAATTAGTTTCGAACAACTTGTATATCCTTCTATATTCGTCTAACCATGAACTAGGTTGCACAAAACCGTGGGATTCCACTGGATAAATTGCTGTTTCGAAGTTCTGTTTTTCTAATTCAATTAAACGTTGTACCAGTCTTACTGTATCCACAAAGAACACATTACTGTCTATCATAGGTGCATTGATCAGTAAGTGTTTTTCTAATCCTTCTGCAAAATAAATAGGTGAACTTCTTTCGTAGGCAATAGGATCAACGTCTGGCGTGTTAAGTATGTTCGAGGTGTAACCGTGATTATAGTGTGCCCAATCACTGACAGGACGTAATGCTGCTCCAGCTTGGAATAAATCTGGGTAGTTAAATAATGCCATAAAGGTCATAAAACCGCCGTAAGACCCACCATAAGTCCCTACTCTTTTTGCATCCACATCAAGGTTTTCTACCAACCAATCAACACCGTCTTCTAAGTCTTGAATTTCGGGCGTGCCCATTTGTCGATAAATAGCAGTACGCCAATCTCTGCCATAACCGGCTGAGGCTCGATAATCCATATCAAGTACCACATAACCTTGTTGCACTAACAGATTGTGAAACATAAATTCTCTAAAATAACCCGACCAACCTAGATGAGAGTTTTGTAAATAACCCGCACCATGGTTAAACACTACCGCCTTGTGTTTTTGTCCGGGTTGCATGTCTCTGGGCGTATACACCCGCGAAAAAATAGATTGTTGTGTGTGTGAGGATTTAATCGGCACTATGTCTGGAGCAAGCCAATCGATGTCTAAAAAAGCCTGACTAGTGGTTTCGGTAAGCTGTACAGCCGATTGATTCGCCACCGACTGTAAGAATAATTCTGGCGGGCGAACTAAGCTGGAATGCGTCAGCAATAATGACTTTTCATCAGGGCTTAATTGATAATCAGTCATGCCATTCAAATTGGTTATTTGTTGCAGAGTATTGTCGGCTAACGCAACCTTGTATATCTCGTATATGCCTGGATGTTTTTTATTGCCTTTAAAATACATATATTGATCGTCAGAGGTTAATGTTAAAGCATCAACTTCAAAATTACCTGCCGTAATTGCCCTTGCGTGGCCCTTTAAAGGTTTAATATAAAGATGTGAATATCCAGATTGTTCAGACAAAAAGTACAAATCATCAGTATTATTTAACCAACCAAAACTGTTAAATTTGTAATTGATCCAAGCATCATCGTGTAATCTGTGTTGATTAACTAAGGTTGCATCTTCTTTATTAACGGTAACTAGCCATCTATCCTTGTTGTCCCATGCTTCTAACATAATGGCGACATTTTCACCCTTGTTATGCCATTGAATGGGGCCTTGTGACCAATACCAATCTTGCATAAGCACAATGTCTCGAGGTAGACGGTTGGTGCTATATTTTTCGCCTTTGGCTTGCGCATTTTCACGTTTCACTGCTTCCAAAACGTCTTCGTTATATCCAGGTAGGCTGTTAAAACTGAGCTTTCGTTTTGACCTATCTTCAAGGTTAATTAACCATAAATTGTGATGCCCTGTTTTTGCGTCTGCGACTCTGCGGCGTACATCGTCTGTGGCTATTCTGCCATCTTCATTAATGTAATTAGGCATAAGGTCATCATCATCGCGCCAACTAGACTCTTCTTGCTCTACCAATACAAGCCATTTGCCGTTAGGTGATAAACTTACTTCAACCGTTTCATTGCCTTCTGTAAAATAAAAATTAGCAGGTGCTAAGGTCTTATTTTGAAGCGCAAGTTGTTGTTCTTTTTCAAAGCGTATTACTTTATGTTGACGTTTTAACGCCACCACCTCAATTAGTTGTTGTTGCTGCTCGGCAATATAATCTTGTGGATCTTTCACAGCAGTAGGTTCATCAGCAAACTGCCATGTGACCAGTTGCTCATATAACCCCTGCTCAGGGTGGATCGCATAAATAGCATTACCGCTTTGGAAACTTAAACGCCCATCATTAAGAAAGACTAGATTGTGAGGCTGCCTATTATCTTTTGTGAGCTGCTTTAGATTATTGTTAGCGAGGTTTTTAACAAAGATATTGCCTTCAAACACCCAAGCGGCAGTATCTTTGTTTTGATTCAAAATTCGGTCTTCATAGGCGTGTAAATGTAGCTGTGCTAATTCAACCTTATTACCATTACCTTTTTCATTTATAGATTTTTGCCATAAATCAGACAAAGGAGAAGATTGCTGTTTTTGTTGGTAATAAACACTTTGGCTATTGTCGCCCCAATATGCAGAAGTGGGTTGACGACCCATCCAATCAGGATCAGCCATAATTTGTTCTAACGTTAATAGCTTAGATTGATTATTAGCTGCAATTGATTGTGCAGCTTTGATTACCTTCGGCGGCGGTTCAACAGTTTTACTAACTATGGGATCCGCAGTTTGGGTTGCCGAACAGGCAAATAGAAAAGAAGTGGCAGTAGCTAATAATAAGCCTTTTTTATTTAGTTTTAACACTTAGTAAACCTTAGACAATATTGAAATATATTCCAACACTATTAAAGCGCATTACAGGGTCATTTGGCAAAACAAAACCTATAGAATTTAACATCTTAGGTACCCCTTGTTTGCGGGCCATAAAGAGTTGTCATGATTTACAACTAAGTGAGTAGCACCTTTAATACTTGCGGAAATAAAAACGGCAACTAAATAGTTGCCGTCGATAAACTTTTATACTCAATTAGAGCCTAACTTAAAAATCCACCATCAACCACAACAGTAGTACCAGTAGTGTAGCTAGATGCGTCTGAGACTAGATACAATACAGTACCGGCCATTTCATCAGGCTGTGCGGTTCTACCTAATGGAATTTGCATTAATGCTGTTTTAAGGATTTTATCGTTACCTGTAAGCGCTGAGGCAAATTTAGTTTCGGTTAAACCGGGCAATAAAGCGTTAACTCTAATGTTTAAGCCACCACATTCTTTTGCAAATGCTTTGGTCATACTAATAACAGCCGCTTTGGTAATCGAATAAATACCTTGCCCCAAACCTGGTGATATACCGTTTACAGATGCAGTATTCAAAATCACACCACCGCCCTGCTCTTTCATCATTTTACCGGCTGCAGTAGACATAAAGAAATAACCACGAATATTTACATCAACGGTTTTATCATAGGCCGCTAAATCGGTATCCAAAATATGCCCAAAATAAGGGTTAGCGGCTGCATTGTTAACCAAAATATCCAAACGCCCATATTTTTCACTGATTTGCGCGAAGATGTTTTCAATCTGTGCCATTTCGCCTACGTGACAGGCCATGGCTACTGCATCACCACCGTCATCTCGAATACTTTGAGCTACGGCTTCACAACCATCAATTTTGCGACTAGAAACAATCACTCTCGCACCATAAGCGGCTAGTAATCTTGCAATCGACTCACCAATACCACGGCTTGCACCTGTAACTAAGGCGACTCTACCGGTTAAATCAAAAATATCTTTTTTCATACAGCATTATCTCTCTGTGAACTCGTCTCAAACTTGGAATTATTAATCGGCTTCAACTTTAAGCACCAGTTTACCCATGTTTTCGCCGTTAAATAACATCAATAAGGTTTCTGGGAAGTGCTCAATACCTTTAACAACATGTTCTTTAGCAATCAATTTACCTTCTGCAATCCAACCGGCCATTTCGGTTGCTGCTTTAGAATAGTTAGCCACATTATCAAACACCACTATGCCTTCCATTCTGGCTCTATTGACTAGTAACGAAAGGTAATTAGACGGACCTTTAACAGCCGTTGTATTGTTGTATTGACTGATAGCACCACAAATCACTATCCGCGCTTTCATACGTATTTGGGTTAAAACATTATCAAGAATGTCGCCGCCCACATTATCGAAATACACATCTACGCCTTTAGGGCATGCAGCTCTAAGCGCCTTTTGCACATCTTCACTTTTATAATCAATTGCTGCATCAAAACCTAGTTCATTTACTAAGTAGGCACATTTATCAGCGCCGCCAGCAATCCCTACAACTCTGCAGCCTTTAATCTTAGCGATTTGCCCTACTATTGATCCCACTGCTCCAGCGGCACCTGAAACTACTACTGTTTCTCCTGCTTTAGGTAAACCTGTATCCAACAATCCAAAATAAGCTGTCATTCCAGGCATACCTAATACACCTAAATAACGTTCTAATGGCGCTAAGCTGGGGTCAATTTTATGCAGCCCTTCGATACCCACAACTGCATACTTCTGTACACCACAATGACCATAGACGTAATCGCCTTCTGAAAATTCACTGCTAGTTGATTTAAGTACTTTACCTACGGTACCGGCGCGCATAACCGCACCAATTTGCACTGGTTCAATATAGGATTTACCGTCATTCATCCAACCTCTCATGGCAGGATCTAACGAGATATACTCCACTTGTATCAATACTTGATTGTCGGCTAACTCTGCCACTTCGGTTTCGACATAGTCCCAATTCTGCCTAGTAGGAAGGCCAACTGGTCGTGCTGCTAATAAAAACTGTTTATTTTTCATAATGTTTCCGTATTTATCTAATTTGCAATATGGTCGTGGTCGAATCGATTAAAACCATTCGGCTTGCATTTCACTGCAGCTGTCGTCCATATCATTTAATAATGCAATGTCTCTCTGCACTGCAGGCAACTCCCAGCGCACAAAATATTTAGCGGTTTGTACTTTACCTAAATAAAACGCCTTATCTTCATCAGTTAAAGCTGTATTTTTCAATGCGTTTTCAGCCACATTTGCCTGGCGTATCCACATCCAACTCATCACTACTTGGCCAAATATATTCATAAAACATGTGGCATTAGCTAACAATGTAGGCAGTTTTTCAGACTTTAAGTGCTGCCCTAACATTGGTAATAAGGACTGCATCTGCTGGATATAGGGTAATAAATTGGCTATCAACTGCTGACTTTGTTTACCTGTAACCTTAGCAAAATCGGCTTCCATTCTTTGTTGCAATAATTTTAAGCCTGCACCATCAGCTTGCCAAAGTTTTCGAGTTAATAAATCCAGAGCCTGAATACCATTAGTACCTTCGTGAATGGGATTAAGTCTGTTGTCACGCCAGCATTGTTCAACCGGGTATTCACGGGTATAACCTGCGCCGCCTAATACTTGTATCGCCAAATCATTGGCTTTAGGGCCATATTCTGACGGCCAAGCTTTAACTATAGGTGTCAACAAATCCAGTAACTCAAAGGCCTGTCTTTTTTCATCATCTGTTGTGAGAGTGTGTGAATCATCAACTAAGCGCGCGGCATAAAAACATAGAGCCATAGCCCCTTCAACATAGGATTTTTGCGCTAATAACATACGTTTCACATCACCATGCTGAATGATAGTAGCTGGTTTATCTGTGGGTTTGTTATTAGGAGCTACGCGGCCTTGGGTGCGTTCTTTAGCGTATTCTAGTGAATATTGATAACCACTGTAACCAACCATAGCGGCACCAAAACCCACACCCAAGCGCGCTTCATTCATCATTAAGAACATATAGCGTAAACCTTGATGTTCCTCGCCAATAAGATAACCGTGACAGTCTTGGTTTTCTCCAAAACTTAGTGCGGTAGAGGTAGTTCCTCTATATCCCATTTTATGAATAAGCCCGGCCAAGGCGACATCATTTCGTTCTGCAGGATTTCCAGCTTCATCGAGACGAAACTTCGGCACCACAAATAATGAAATACCTTTGACGCCGGCTGGTGCACCTTGAATTTTTGCTAAAACCAAATGCACTATGTTGTCTGACAATTCATGATCGCCAGCAGAAATAAAAATTTTATTACCTTTAATGCGATAATTTCCATCTTCATGTTTAATCGCTGAGGTATGAATATCTGCCAAAGACGAACCAGCATGGGGCTCTGTTAATCCCATTGTGCCGGTAAATTCACCGGTTAACATTTTAGGCATAAAAGCATTTTTAAGCTGCGGAGATGCAAAATTGCGTATTACGTTTGCCGCAGCAATAGTCAAAAATGGGTAACCAGTACTTGATGGGTTAGCTGCCATAAAATAACCGGCGCAAGCAGTCATTATAGTTTCAGGTAATTGCATACCGCCTTCATCAAAGTCAAAACGCCCTGCAATAAGTCCTGATTCAACATAAGCATCAAAGGCTTCTTTTACCTCAGGGATCATATGCACTTTTTTACCGTCAAAAGTTGGCTCATAAGCGTCACCTTTGGCGTTGTGGGTAGCAAACTTTTCTGTAGCAATTTTGTTTGCTATATCCATAACCGCATCAAATGTTTCGCGGTTATGTTCCACAAACCTGTCTCGCCCACAAAGACTTTCTGTATCCAATAATTCGTATAATTGAAACGCTAATTCTTTACGTTTTACTAGTTCGTTTTTCATATTGCCTAACCTTTACCAGTGATTACAGATGAAGACTGTAAATATTCTAAATGATAGCGATAGATTGACAAAAATATCCCTTCGCTATTATTGTCATATATGACATATTAATGGTCATTTATGACAGTTATAACGAGGTGTTATTTATGACTAATCACTGCGGTTATTTACAGTGTTTAAAGTAACCATTCTAGGCTTTGATCAAGCCTATGCAAGTGCCATTACAGGCGCCCTCGATTTGTTTGCGTTAGCTGGCGTCACTTGGCAACGTATGCAAGGACAGCAACCATCACCTTTTTTCGAAGTACAGATTGCGTCCATTAAAAAGCGTCCTGTGCGTTGTATTAATCAACTGGTAATCCATAGCCATATTGCAATTGAAGACGTTGAACACACAGACTTATTGCTGATCCCAACAATTGGCGGCGAACTCATTAACGTCATTAATAACAACCAAGCCTTATTGGCACATATTCAAAAACACTTTGCTAACCAATCTGATATTGCCAGCAATTGTAGCGGCGCATTCTTATTAGCAGAAGCAGGCCTTTTAGATGGCAAAGAAGCCACAACTCATTGGGGATATGCGAGCTTGTTTAAATCTCGCTATCCCAAAGTCAATTTGTGTGCAGAAAAAATGATCACCTCCGCCCAAAACATCTACTGTTCTGGAGGAGGCATGGCATGGTTTGATTTAGCATTGTTATTAATTGAGCGTTATTGTGGCCATGATGTGGCCACAACAACGGCTAAAGCCCACGTCATTGATATTTATCGAGGCGAACAAGTAGCCTATGCCAATATTCTCACTAAAAAATATCATCAAGATCCCGATGTATTGATAGTACAAGAGTGGCTAGAGGCAAACTACAGCCATAGGATAGTTGTGAGTGACTTACCTTTATTGGTTAACCTGTCCCTAAGAACCTTTAATCGTAGATTCAAAAAGGCCACCGAACATAATCCCTTAGAATATTTACAAACCTTAAGAGTTGAAGCCGCTAAAAAACAACTGGAAACTACCAACAGCAGCGTAGAGCGTATAGTCACCCAAGTAGGTTACGACGACTTGAGCTCATTTACTCGGCTATTTAAAAAGCACACAGGGCTATCTCCCAGTCAGTATGCAAAAAAGTTTAAACGATAAACTCAAACAATTTGGAAATGACGGTTCCAACCGCAGCTTAAAATGGTTTAAGCAAGGCGAATATTTACCCGCCCCTAATTAAAAGAAAGTGACGCTAAGTCAAAATTCTATTAACTCCTAAGAGAATGCAACAGCGACGCCAACTAACAAATGGATATGCAGGCATTATTGTGCGCCAGTGGTTTGAACACAGATTTGGGCTGGTATGAGTATTGGCTATAAGAGCGAACAAAAAAGTTGCACGTTTTTTGCTCTAAAGTTAATGGAGCTATTGCTGATTGTCATAATTTGTCAGTAAAATAGCCAAAATGTATTGATACAAATGATGTTCATGTATAAAAGCACGATATATCAATGCTTTGAGTTATTTGTTTTATTATTGAATGATAATTTGTCAGTTGCATCAAAATATAACAATGCTGCACTTTTTTTGAACATTTAGGCTCCACCTAAACAGAGCCTAACAACGATAGTTTAATTAACACAACCGATATACAGGAGAAAAACGATGGCTTTTAAAAAACAATATTTGAAATCTAAAGCGGTATGCAAAGTGACATTCAAGTTGTCCAAGGAGCAAGCACATGCGGCTGAATCTGTTCGGTTAGTAGGAGATTTCAACGAATGGGACCTGTCATCCGAGCCGATGAAAAAGCTAAAAAATGGTGATTTTACTACCACAGTTAACCTAGCGAAAGACTCGCAGTATCAGTTTAGGTATTTGCTAGATGACAAATCCTGGGAAAATGATTGGGAGGCTGATGCCTATATCCCTTCATCTGTAGCTTTTGCTGATAATTCAGTTGTGCAGGTTTAAGCAATTATTGACAGAAGGTGATGTCAGAGTCTGATATCACCTTCTTAATATTTGTTATCTGCCCTCCCGCAAAAACATTTCAAGCGCAAAAGACTTCTATTTCAAAGCAAAAGAATTTGAACCACAGAGACACAGAGAGCACAGAGGAAAACTGATGGAAAGAGAGCATTACTTGGGTAAAGGAGTTAAAATTAACTAGCTCTAGCGTTTAAATAAGCCGAAATTATAATTGGCTATAATGTTTGATGAACGAAAAACAGCCAACTATTAGCTGGTCCATTATATTTGTTACAGGCTCTAGCAGCTAGTTAGCAATTTCATTCCGATGGTTCGATTGTTTGCAAAACAGGGTCTCCTGTTTTTACATAACTTTCATCTTCGTCTAGGTCTTCCCAAGTTTTTTCATCTGTTTTCAAAGTTTCGTGTTTAACAATATATTTGGGTGGCATAAGTGACTTTGAAACAGTGCCTAAATCACCCCAAGTATGTCCAAACCCGCCCACATTAACTTTTTCTTTTTTATATGTAGAAGCAATCGACAGTTTTTCTTGTACTTGTGTAACTTTCACTCGAACTTTAGGCCTTTCAATTGAACCTAGTACTTCACCAGTGTCTGGATCTGTAATATCTTCACCATTTAGATCCATAACATCAAAGTACATTCCTTCTTTAACTCCATGTTCAGAACCTACTGTAATTGCGACTTCTCTTGAGTTCAGGATTCTAGCTACTTTACCTCTAATTTTATTTGACATGATTGTTAGAACCCTTCCACTTATCTTTTAATTCAGCAACTTCATCTGGAACGATGTCATTCCAATCTTCAATAGCATCATCAGCTGTTGCCAACTGCTCAATTACTATTGCTTCTAATTTTCCCATAGTAATATTTAAATCTCTACCATCACTAGCCCCGTTAATTTCATAACCCACACGAGATAAACTTTCATACAGTGAAATTAACCTTCTAAAAGCCGATCTCGCATGAGGCTTTATAAGATCTCTAGCCGCATTTTTGGCTGATTGTTTTCCAAATTGAAATGAACCAATTAGCCCAAAAGCTAAAGAGAAAGCTTGAAGGAGTGTGTTCTCTAGACTTGTTAAATCCCTTTGACTCGCCACATATATAGATAAGCCTATCATTATAAATGAAGCCAAAATCAGAATGATAGGGATTATTTTATCCGCCAATTTCATTTAATTTCCTTTGTTCGAGTTATCACAAAAACTTCCATAAATGGCTAACGGTTTATTAGTGTGACCTTGCAAGCTACATTACCCTGTATTGTTGAAAAGTCCAGAATCAGCTTTAGGCGTATTGTAATCTGTCAAAGTTGTGGGACTTATCTAGATAGATAAGTCCGCGAACGTCTCATATTCCCTCATGTCACTGCGAAACGTTATATCGAATTTATTAACCAGAGCTACTAAACTACATTTGTCCCTTCGGCGAAGCTGCATTTAACTTTGCTTTTCTCTGTGTACTCTGTGC
>NZ_BAEO01000005.1 GCF_000314995.1 Paraglaciecola arctica BSs20135
CACTGAAAATTACGATTTTTATCTTGTTCATCCTTACTCTAAAGCTGAAATACTTATCTCTTTAAATAAGACAACTCCTATATCAGAGAGCGGTGAAAAATTTCATGGATATGCAAACTCTCATGTTAAGTGGAATTTTAGATGGAAATATAATAATAAAAGTTGTTGGATTACTTCCGCAAATACGGATGTAAATACTACATATACTCTTCCTAAACTGGGTACTAACCTAGTCGATGTGAATGAAATATGGAATCAGTGGTATCCAAAATTAGTGTTACATGAAAAAGGGCATCATCAGCTAGCTCTTAAAATTGCTAAAAAAATTGAGAGTACTATTTTAGATATGTCAGCTGAAACTAAATGTTCTGCATTGGAGATAAAAGCTAATGCTATTGGACATGGATATTTATCTGAATTAGACGAACTAAATAAACAATATGATCAACGTACAAATCACGGTGAAACTCAAGGTGCAAGCCTATTCAGTTATCTATAATAATTTGTTTAACAAGCAATTTAAGTCGGAACTAAACCAGTTGGCTGTTTTCACCAACTTTATTTAGCCGCTTTAGGTGGCATTTAACTTTAAATCAGGTTTGGTAATGAATATTGAGAACGTAGAAAAAGCAGATCACCTTACGCTTCTAGCTATTTGGGAATCATCGGTAAGAGCCACCCATGATTTTTTGACAGAAGAAGATCTTCAGGCATTAAAACCGCTGATCTTAGAGCAGTATTTTGACTCTGTTGATTTAAGATGTGCCAAAAATAGTAATGGTGAAATACTGGGTTTTTGTGGTGTACATAATAACAATATTGAAATGTTATTCATTTCACCTGATGTGCGTGGTAAAGGTATTGGTACTTTGTTAGCCTCCTATGCCATCAAATCCCAAGGTGCAACCAAAGTTGATGTTAATGAACAGAATCAGCAAGCGCTAGGTTTTTACCAACATATTGGTTTTTCGGTAACTGGGCGATCTCCAGTTGATGGACAGGGCAAGCCTTATCCATTACTGCATATGTTGTTATGATAATTTAACAAGGCAAAGCGACGGCTTTTTCGTAGCCAAACTTAATAAGACTGTCACTTTAAAAAAATAATGAAACTTTTAAAAGGGATCATCAATTAAATGAAAAGGATTGCTGTATTTGGTAAACCTGGAGGTGGAAAGTCAACACTAAGCAGGGATCTTTCGGCAAGAACAGGTATCAAACATTTCCCGTTGGATTTAATCGAATACAAACACAACGGCGAGCGAGTTACACCTGAAGAATATTCAAGTAAACATGCAGATTTAATAGACACTGAAAACTGGATAGTTGAGGGGCTTGGTACATTAGGATCTTTCTGGTTGCGTATTGATGCCGCTGATACGCTGATTTACATCGACCTTCCCTATTATGTTCATTACTGGTGGATTACTAAAAGGCTATTAAAGAGCTTTTTTGTCAAACCCGAAGGATGGCCAGAAGGTAGCTCGGTTTTAAAGGGTACCCTAGCAAGCTGGAAATATCTGCGGCTATCCCCAAAGTTCTGGACTCCTGAGTTGTTCTCAAAGATTCAGCTTCGCGGTAAGGGTAAAGTTATAATTAGAATTACATCGGCTAAAGAAATAGATGATTTCATTAATAATTTTGGCGATACCGGTGTTCGCATATAACAATCAGCATCAAACATACGCTCAAACCTCCACTGGTTTTTGTGGTTTCGCTTCATAAATCACTACCGCTTGGCAGTTGCTGGGCTGAGCATTATATACCTAGGAACACATATGTCAGTTATCGCTAATACACCTAAACCTCCATATTTTGCTGTAATTTTTACATCTACAAGAACCAAAGGTGAAAATGGTTATGGAGAAATGGCAGATAGAATGGTTGAGCTAGCCGAACAACAACTAGGCTTTTTAGGTATTGAATCAGCAAGAGAAGATGTTGGAATAACTGTTTCTTACTGGGCTGATTTAGATTCAATTAGAAATTGGAAAGCGAACTCTGAACATTTAAAAGCTCATAAAAAGGGTCGTAAGTCTTGGTACAGTTCTTTTAAGGTTCGTATTTCGAAAGTAGAACGAGATTACGGCATATAACCTGTCGTTTAAGAGAAATAACAGAGCCCAAAGTAAAGAAATACAAAATTTGAAGAGCATTTACCCTAAGAATTTATATAAGTGTTTTGTTTAGGTTGCGTCACTAAGTGGTTTGAACTTGGGGATCATTTTCTGGATATTGTTACTATGGGTTTCACGATTAGACTTCATAACTGATGCTGTTAAGCATTAAGAAAACGATGTCATATTCTTCACTTTAATGACAAAAAATATCGCTTATTTTTAATGCTTAACAGCTTTCATTGCTTATTTAAAACTTGTACCTTACACCAACTTCTAGTGATCGTTCTGGACCAACATAAATACCTTGACGTAAACCAGTAATGTAACGTTTATCAGTCAGGTTTTTTACTGCACCAAATAAACGTAAATTATTAGATAAATTATATTGTGCAGTTAAATCTAGCAGCGTATAAGATGGCAATAAACCTCCCCAAATACCACCTGCAGCATCTGTTGGGATCTCTTCAATGTTACTAGCATCACCGTATTGCTCACCTCGGTGATGGACAGTTAACGCCGTGCTTAAGCTCTCTTGTTGATAGTTAAACGCCAGGTTTGCAACAATTTTTGGCGCATAAGGTAGTCGATTACCTTGATTTTCACCACTTTTAAACTCTGAAGTAGGAACCCAAGTAGCGTTACTATCTATGCTGAAACCACCGCCTAGCTTGTAACCTAACATGAACTCCATACCTAAATGTTCAGTTTTACCACCATTAGACTGCGATAAGTTTGGATCACTGTTACCAGTAACTACTTGGTTACTGAAATCCATGGCAAAAGCAGCAACTTCATAATTGACATCGCCCTGATTGCCACGAAGTCCTAATTCATAATTAGTTGAGCGTTCGCCATCTAAGTCTTGGTCCATCAGACCATCAAGTGCTACACCATTAGATGCGGGTGAAAATGCTCGATATACACCACCGTAAAACTGTGCAGATTCGCTTAGGTTATAAGTAGCACCTACACCTGGCAAAAATTCAGTATTGCTCGTTTTAGCAGTGCTATTATCATCTGTTAATATCAAACGCTTTTGTTCGTATGATTCAATTCGCAAACCCGGCGTAATAGCAAAGCGTTCGTTCAACTCAATACGAGTTTGCCCATGAGCTGCATAGCTGTCTGCAGAGTCAATTCTGTGTCGGTCATTTACACCGGTTCGATCAGAACTACGCTCTGCTCGAATACGGGTATCATTTGATTCTTCTTGCATGAAACGTAAACCGAACTCACTATTTGCTGTCATACCAAATAACTGATGATCAAGCGTTAAACGAGTTTCAATACCAACTCGGTCAAATGAGCGGTTATTACCTGATAAGGTGTCTTTATAAACCCATCGATCTGCAGAGTTCGAAGCTTCGGTATCGACGTCATAACGCCAATAATCACGAGTTACTTCACTCCAATAAACTAAAGTTTTCAATGTTGCTTGGTCGGAAAGAGCCCACTCATGATTGATATCGAAAGCAGTACGATCTGTTAGAAACTTATCATCTGCACCTGGGTTATAATCGGCACCCGCCAAATAATCGTCCATTAACAAACCGCGATAAGAAATATCAGCGTCATTTTCATAGCGTGATATTTTAATACCAACCTTTTGGTCGTTACTTAAAATAACCCCTGCCTTAGCCATGACATCAGTCATTTCGTAGCCTTTATCCATAAAACCATCACTGGTAGCATGGGTGGCCACAATGCCAGCAAAAGCATCACCGGCTTCGTTTTTCCCACCCGCTTCTAGGCTGATTTCTTGCATATTAAACGAGCCAGCTCGACCCGTAAGCATTACACCATCATCAGGTGTTTTTGTTTGATAGTTGACTACACCACCGATAGTTGACGGACCATAACGAAGTGACGATGAACCTTTCAATACTTCAACTTGTTCTATTCGTTGAACACGAGGATTAAAGTAACGATCATTACCAATAAATAAACCTGGTGCGACTGGAACACCATCTTCTAACATAAGGGATTTTGATTCACTCGCAGATAATCCACGAATACCAAAGTTTGCAACAATCGCGCTTTCTTCTTCACTTTTAGTATTGACACCTGGAATACGACGTAAAACATCTTCAGTGGATAGAGGCTGAATTTTTTCTATTTGTTGGCGATTTATGACTACAACAGAACCGGTATGCTCCAATATTACAGAGTTAGCGTTACCGAATACTTTGATAACTTCCATGGTAGGCATAATTGTTTGATCTTTACTTTCTTCAGCACTATCTTGCTGTTGAGCAACAGTATTTAGTGATAACAAGGCTAGCGTAATTGCTAGTGATAGCGATGACTTTGTTGTCCGCATTACGAATATTTCCTAAAAAGTTTAAATATTTATCTGCGGCAATTAGAGCACAAAGAATAATGCGAATCAATATCATTAAGATAGTCCTTAACAGTAATAAAATATAAGATTGGAAGAGCATTTATCCAAAAAAAATTTTAATAACAATCCTGTAAGGTCAAGTTTCTACCCAAATTAAATTTGAGCAAAAAAAAACAGCAACCCTATGATTACTGTTTTTTAATAATACAATGAACTGGTATTAGAAAACGTTAATTACGCTTTTCTTGAGTATCGTGCGGTAGCAATGCCGAACAGGCCAAGACCAAGTAGGAACAGAGTCGCTGGCTCAGGAACATCGATGGTACCTAATTCGGTACCTACTTTGATTTTTAAGACGGCCTCTACCTCAGCAAATGTAGTAGCTACAAAATCCAGACCGGTAAGATTCCAACCACAATTAGCAAAAGCACCAATGCCCAGACAATTTACCGCCGAATACCCTGCCGCAAGCGCACTCGTTGTGGCCGCTGTTGGATCTGTTCCAGTATTATGGGCGCCGTCAGTAGAAACATCGATGAGTTTCGTAAAATCTACTGCAAAGTCAGTTGCTGCAAACCCTGCCAAATACGCGTCCATATCGCTTTGTGAAAGAGCAACCCCACCTCCAATGTTAGTGGCACTATTCGGTTGACTCATGCTTGCAATACTCGCGAGTAGTGTGGCACGATCGGTTTCATCATTCAGGCGGATTGCCGTTTGCTCTAAAATTGTACCGCTTGAAAATTGTATGACATTAACTACCACACTACCGTCGGCTTTAACGACACTTGCATCGCCAAATACTGCACCATAGGCGGCAACTTGAGTAGCGAAATCGGCACTTGATATACTGCCCGAGCCGTCGATAACAATACCCAGCGCGGTTTTGATTAGTGCTGCATTTGCCAAATTGCTCCCTAACGTTAAGGGTATAGCCAACAATAAGCCGACTAGATATTTTTTTATTCTATTCTTCATGTTTTACTCCATCCGTAAGTCTTCATAAGCCAATAACAAAAATATTGGCAACAATAGTTATAGCCGTTTACTACTTCAAAATCCGCCTACTGCTCGCTGGTGTTTGAATAGCTATCCCTAATGCCTAGCAATTTTGGCACCAAAAAATATTTATGTTAATAATCAGTTAGATACAATACCGCCCTGAATTTGTAATAGGGACTAATTGTAAAAAATAATGACAACTTTTAGGCTTTGTGAAGCAGCTTACTGAAGGGTTTTCCATCAAGTTCAGCTGATTAAGCCACTAACCAGTGGAGTCAGGCCTTTGTAATCCAGTTAGATTAGTTTCCGAAATTAGAAATGTACGATTTGTAAAAATATCTGACAGTAGATGTTGCTATTCCCCTACAGATTAGGAATAAAATGAACGATTAATTACAGAGTCGACCTTGTTGAAAAATTATAAAACAACAGGACTACCAGAAATTTTATCACTCCAAGTGTCTAGATAGCTAGCTTTTGCTACTTTCTTAAAATGGGGGGAGTTTAAATACCAAATTTATGGTTGGGTCTATAAATACACCGAATTACAGAGACACCCATCACCGAATTACAGAGACACCCATAATAAAGAAATACAAAATTTGAAGCTGGGCCATTTTTCTATCTATTGTTACTATGGGTGTCTCGATTAGCCTTGGCTCTTCTAAATAAAGAAGAAAGAACCTCAAAATCCTCAAAGTTCTTATTTAATTCGCCCATTATGTAACCTTAAGGTTTCATAATGGGCGATATATGTTACATTATTCAAAATACATTTATTAAGGAAGTGGATATGAAAAATGATAGTTTTTCGATTATTTCTCGGTTTCATGTATCAAGTATGTCATTTTGCTTATTTTTGATTCTAAGCATGAGCACTGGGATCTTTTATTCAATGTTGGTAAATCAAACACCTTTCAAAACACAAACTTGGGTGCTGATAACTTCTATAATTTGTACATTATGGCTATTGTTTAATATCAAAGACTGGATCGCGTATTACAAATTATATAGAGATCAAAATCACTTAATTAATGATGAACGCTTTCAGCATCATTCAAGTAAAGCCGCAAAATTTGGATTTATTGCGCTAATGATCAGTAATTTATCTATGTTAATTATTGATCTTTTTGTATTTTCATTAGGTGTTGCTTTTACTTCTCTATTTTCATTAGTTTCCGGGGTGTCTACATATTTAATAACCCACATAATACTAGAGCTGCGGGCATAAACATGGAGTTACTAAATAAGTTAAAAATACATCGTGCAGTTCATAATTTAACTCAAGCAGAGCTCGCATTAAAAGTAGGTGTAAGTAGAAAAACAATTAATACTGTAGAAAACGGTATTTATATTCCATCAACGGTTTTAGCTTTAAAAATAGCTGAAGTATTAAATGTAACAGTCGAAGACATTTTTTCATTAAAACGGTGAACAAACCAGTCACTTTAAAAAACCAATGGATAAACATCACTTATGAAAACCATGCTGTCTAGATCATTATTTGTCGTAACATTAATTAGTTTAAGTCAGCTAAGCCTTGCTCATGATTTGCAACAACCAACACAAAAAGACAATGCTGTTACTGGCCCTATCTACAAACTATTCGATGCAATGCGTGAACATGATCAAGACAAGATTCTGGCTCAATTCACCAGCAAAGCATTATTGCAACGTATTACTACTAAAGGTGAGATTACCAATACAGATGTAAAAAAATTTGCACTCAGTATAAGTACAAATACCGCCGAATTAGATGAACATTTATTAGCCGTCATCATTAACCAACAAAATGAATTGGCCAGTGTTTGGACTCCCTTTGCTTTTTATCTTAATGATAAATTGAGTCATTGTGGTAGTAACAGCTTTCAATTGGTACAGATTAATGGTGAATGGAAAATCCATTACTTAATTGATGTCACTTACACTGGGGATTGTCAGGCTTTTGTAGATAAATATAAAATTCAATAAGCTGCAAATCATAGCGGAGGAATAGCGGCTACGACTTTTTGTAATGTGGTTAAAAAGGCTTCTGGCTCATAACTTACGGGTAACTGTACTAAATTCTCACCCTCTGCATTTAATATCAACAAAGTGGGAAAACCTGTTACTTGGTAATCTTGCATAAAACGTTCGCCTGCTGGCGAGTCATACTCAATTCTTGCGTAAACAAAATCTTGATTAATCTGGGATTTAACTTGCTCATTAGAGAACACTTGTTTGTCTAATTTACGGCAAGATGGGCACCAAATAGCGGACATGTCTGTTAGTACTAATTTATTAGAGCTTTTGGCTACTTCTAACGCTTGTTTTAAGGTACGTTGATCAAGTCCTGTTTCTTCTATGGCTTGTTGCCCTAGGTAGGTCTGAACGGTTTTGTTGCCGTAATAGCCTAATACTGACAACAGTATAATAAACCCAGCTATAACTAAGACTTTATTGAATGGGAAACTTGCTGGGTTTTGCTGCTTATTAGTTGACATCAAGCCTCCTGATTTTGTAGGTGTAATTGGCAATATTCAGTAATTTTATCGACTACAGCAGTTAATCCATTGCCTCTGGATTGGCTCAGGTGTTTTCCCAACTGTAATGTTTCTAGGTAATCAGCTAAGTTAAAAACCAATATTTGACTGGCGGTTTTACCTGACAAGGCTTCGAACAACACAGCCAATAAACCACGAACAATTTTACTGGCTGAATCACCTTCTAGTACAACTGTGTCTTGAAGCATACAACAGCGAATCCACACTTGGCTTTCACAGCCATGTACTGCTGCTGAATCCGTTTTGTATTGATCTTGCAATCTGACTAAACCTTTACCCGCTAACATCAGTTGTCTGTAGGTTTGATCCCAACTTTTTGCTTGTTTAATTGATCCTGCTATAGGAGCCAGATTGTTTTGTTTTGGTTCGAATACAGTATCATCAGCCGTAACTTGATTTACTGAGTCATCTAACAAACTAATACATTCAATTAGCGCAGTACCAAAAGTTTCAATCTCAGCACTGTTATTATAAGCCGCCAATGACACTCTAATAGTCCCATCGATACCTAGCACGTTCATCAAAGGCATAGCGCAGTGATGCCCTACTCTAACGGCAATATTGCGTTTATCTAACAACACCGCTAAATCGTACTGATCGACACCTTGCACAATAAAAGACATCACACAAATACTGTTAACCTTGTCACCCCATAACCTAACTTGTGGAATAGCAGTCAAAGTGGCAAGTAATTGCTGATACAAGTTTTGCTCTTGTGCCAACATAACCATTCTATTGTCTTGAATAAACTCACTAGCAACCGCTATACCCAAAACCCCAGCAATGTTTGGTGTACCGGCTTCAAATTTTAACGGTGGTGGTTGAAAGGTTGTGCGTTCGAAACTGACTTTTTCGATCATCTCACCACCTAGTTGATAAGGCGGTAATTGTTCAAGCAAAGCGTATTTACCATACAACACACCTATGCCAGTAGGGCCAAACATTTTATGGCCGCTAAACACATAAAAATCACAGTCTAACTGTTGCACATTGACAGCTAAATGACTGACGGCCTGGGTGCCGTCTATTAGGGTTAAAGCGCCCACTTCTTTGGCCTTAGCAATAATAGCTGCAATGGGATTGATGTTTCCTAGGGCATTAGATACATGACCTACAGCAACCAAAGCGGTAGTTGAGTCAATTAGTTGTAATGATTCATCAAGTTTTAACACACCATTAGCATCAACCGGCATCACCTTAAGTTGCAGTTCATTCGCTTGTGCGACTTGTTGCCAAGGCACAATATTAGCGTGATGCTCTAAGGCTGAGACAAAAATACTATCACCCGCTTTAAAGTGACCTTTAGCGAGTCCACTGGCCACAAGGTTAATACTTTCGGTGGCACCTTTAGTCCAGACAATTTCTTTATGGCTCTTGGCACCAATAAAGCCCTGAATAGTCTTGCGTGACTGCTCAAATTGTTCAGTAACACTAGCCGCTAGCTGGTGACTAGAGCGATGTACATTCACTGTACGCTCTTGGTAGTACTGCTGGGTAATATCGATAACCGACTGCAATTTTTGACTAGTAGCAGCACTATCCAAATACACGCGGCCTTGTGAGTTTGGACTGAAAAAATAGGGAAAATGCTGACGTAATGTATTGGATAGTTTTGATTGCATTGATTCTATAAAACAAATAAATTTCTACTGCAGATTGTTGTCAATCGACAGCAGATTAGCAAGGTATTTAAATTGGATTGGGCAAGGTATTAAAAAGCACGTTACGCTACATTATTTTAGATTGATTACTTAGCAATCAATCTAACACGTCACAATGTGCCAATTTTTTACTTCGTTTACAACATTCATTGAACTACAGAGCAAAGTTCTTAACAGTCATAGATTATTATTCATCTACAGACTCAAATACGGTTTAAGAATCTGAACCCTAGGTCGATTTAATTTTTATTCAACTAGGGTGCCGAAATTCAATCTCTGCGTTTCCAGCAACGCAAAACTTGTGTCAAAAACACGCATTATGGGGAACCTTCACCGCAGCTCGAGCTCTGTAGTATTTAGCTATTCTTTTGATAAACCAGATAAGCAGCAATTAAATCACTAACAGCAGTACCCACTGATTTAAACAAGGTTATTTCATCTGGCGATTGCCTTAGGATCTCAGGTTTTTTACACATATCGGCTAATTCCCCCACAATATCATCCGCTTTGAAAACACCTTCTGAAATGGGTATAAGTAACTCCCCGGCTTCGCTTAGAGTGTTGCTTAGACTATCAACATATACTCGAGATCTAGTGATTATGGCGCTGTCACACTCTCTAGCATCGGCCATGTGATTCCCTAAACAATCAATATGACAACCTTTGCTAACTAGGTCGCCATCAAATAATGGCGTTTTAGCACCTGTGGCACAACAGATAATATCAACATGCGGCACTTCTTGAGATACGTCGACACTAGGATAAAAACTAATGTCTGGATATAAAGAGCTAAATTCACTAATCAGTTTTTGAACTTTATCGGCATTCCTTCCCCAAATGGTTACTTTTTTCAACGCACGAACGTTAATATGTGCATGTAATAAATAAGCCGCTAAGTTACCTGTTCCAAATAACAATAGATGTTGAGAGTCTTCTCGTGACAACAGTTGGCTGGCTAAAGCCGAAATACCAGCAGTACGCCAATAAGTTATACTTGTCCCATCTACAAGGGCTAAAGGCTCACCTGTTTCACGGCGAAACAGCATGATTTTTGAATATATACCAAGCAAGTCATGCTTAGCCCTGTTGTTTGGAAAATAGGTAAACATTTTATTGCCAATCACCTCCTCATTCCATGAAGGTAATAAGGCAAATGCATCATGATTGTTGTTATCTTCAGGGTCTAGTTGCAGTACTTGCCTTTGTGGCATGTAAAACGGTTGACTAAAACGTTGTTTAAGCAGTGGGATTAATTCAGCAAAACTTAAACTGCTTTGTACTTGTTCTGTGCTAATTATCTTCATTATGCCCTCTTGTTAAAAATGCGCGATTAATTGAATAGGCTTAACAGTTGCCAATTCTACAAAAATTAAAGATCCTGCAAACTTTTTGTCACTTGCAAATAGCTAGATGACAGTTACTATCCCTCAAAAATAATGATGTATCCAATCACAGTATGATCAACAAGTGCGAATAGAAGTTTTAGCGAATAAGACCCAAACATAATGATCACTTATGAGGCAAGGATCCGTGTTTTGTAACTAAGTGATACGTCACACGTTATATTCTGTCATCGACAAATGATGTTTAATGCTAGGGATCACATCCTCTTGATGATGATTCACGTACAATAAAGTGGTACTCCCTTCGCGGGCTAACAATTCAATAAGAGCTAAGACTTTAAGGCGGTTGATATCGTCTAAGCCGTTACAAGGCTCATCTAAAATTAATAACGCTGGGTGTTTCACCATGGCTCGGGCAATCAATGCTATACGTTGATCGCCAAAGGATAATTCTTGAAAAGGTGTCGCGGCTTGAGCATCTAATCCCATCAAGGTTAACCATTGTTTCGCTAATATAACTTGATTCTTAGTCGCTTGTTGATACAAACCAATACTGTCGTAAAAACCTGATAACACCACATGTAACAACGAGCAGTTCACCCGATAATCTAAATGAAACGCATTAGACAGATACCCAATGTATTGTTTGATTTCCCATATACTTTCACCACTTCCCCGCTGATAACCAAATACAAAAATATCATTTACATAACACTGTGGATGATCGCCAGTTATCAAATTTAATAAGCAGGTTTTACCTGAACCATTTGGACCGGTTACTTGCCAATGTTGTTGCGATTGAATGGTCCAATTCAAATTGCTAAAAATAATATTATCAGCGTACCTCACCTTTGCATTGGTTAACTTCACCAGTGGTGCGTTTGCGTCTAAGGGATGAGGTGCAAAACTATCACTATCTTTATGTGGCAATACTAAATCTTGTTGCTGCATATGTTGCAACTGGTTGATATCAGTAAGTTGTTCAGCCAGATCGTCTTCTACTTGTTTCTGCCACTGAATATTACCTGACTGCATCAGTACAAGTTGCTGACAAAAACTCGGCACTTCACTTAAACGATTGAGCACTAGGACTAAGGTCGTTTTGGCAGTCATTTCTAGTAGTAGCTCATTAAAGTCAACACAAGCTTGGGTATCTAAACCATCCCAAGGCTCATCTAAAATCAATAATTCAGGTTGGCTTAACAAGGCTTTGGCCAATAATATCTTGCGGGTTTCGCCTGTAGACAATGCACGAAATGAACGCTGCAACATCCCTGAGAGCGAAAACACACTGCTCACGCGCTCCACTAAACCCTGCTCAATATCAGAAACCTTCAAACCTTCAAACAAAATCTCTTGCACTGTTGTGGGTACAGGAATGATATCGAGAATATCGGCGCAATCTTTTTGCTTTTCGGCCTCAATTAACGCTTGTTGCTGCTCAACTGACACCCAGGCAATACTCGAAGTCACTTGGCGTTGCCCTTCTACCAGCTCTCCTTCACCAACCATTAAAGCCCCAAGAGCGGATTTACCACTACCGTTAGGACCTAAGATAACCGTATGTTGTAAGGCTTGTATGTTTAAAGACTCTATATTGAGATGATAATGACCATCTAACACTAGGTGACAATTTTCTAATAACAGCAGAGACATGGAATGATGACTATTTAGGTGAAGATATAATTAACGCTATGATATCAAACCTAAAACAAAAAGTGATATAAGCAATGTTTTCTAACAACGAATAAACCTTAGGTGGAATTAAATATACCCATTTAGTTATTTCCCAAGTCACTGTTTTAGATAGTGCTGTTATGTATTACATGAAAGGATGAGTTAATAAAGACTGCTACAACAGCTTTGCCGATTAGTGAGATATATTATGCATTTAGGGTTATTTACAATAGCTAAAAATGGGATTAAATTAGTTTAATAAAAGTCATTAGCAATTTTAGTGTAAACCACTATTTATCTTCGTTTGATGGGAATGTACATTTCAAAATATGAATAAATTAGCCACACTTGGTCCCAAAGGGACCTTTTCCGAATCTGCCTCATTAAAATATATAACTGAAAACAAAACATCTCATGAAATTGAATATTTTAGTTCTATTAAACAAGTACTTAACGCTGTAGGTGATAGCAACGACCTTGCTGTTTTACCTATTGAGAATTTTTCGGAAGGTTTTGTATCTATAGTGTTAGATCATTTGATTAATAGCCGACTAACCATAGTGTCAGAAATCCTGCTACCTATTCAATTTTCCTTTATCAGTAATACTGTAGATTTAACAAAGATAGAAGAACTGTTTGTGCAGTTTGTGGCTGAAGGGCAATGTTCAGAGTTTATAGATACATTAGGCACCACTCATATCACTTCTACTCAAAGTAATATCGAATCTCTTAATAGACTTATTGATAAACCAATTAATAGTGCGGCAATCGTGCCTAGTGATTCATTTGTTCACTCAGATTACAATACAGTGGTTGAGAACGTAAATGACTACAAAAACAATCAAACTCGGTTTTTGGCTTTATCTAAAGAGCGAATAGCAGTAGATATTAATACTCATTCCAACTGGAAAACCAGCTTAGTCGTTCATGATGATCACGATAGGCCAGGCCTGTTAGCAGAGGTACTGACTTCATTTGCATCCAGAAAAGTAAATTTGACCTCCATTATTTCAAGACCAACAAAAGTTGAGTTTGGTCAATATAACTTCTTAATTGATATCCAAGGGCACTTTGCAGATCAAGCTGTCGCTGAGGCCATTGCGGAGATTAACAAAGTAGCTAAAGTAAAAAACATGGGATCTTATCCAGCAGCTAAAGTGTATTTAAAAACAGCGGCTGGTTAAGGAGCTAGAATAAAAACAAAATTATTAGGCTAAAAACGTTTCGCGGTAACCGAATAGTCCTTGGCTGCCACCAGTATGTAAAAACAGCTGATTACTATTGTGTTTAATAATACCTTTGCTACACAAATCCATGAAACCAGCCATAGCTTTCCCTGTATAAACAGGGTCTAACAATACCCCTTCAAGTTGCGCACAGCGGTTCACCGCAGTAATCATTGCAGGTGTAGGTATACCGTAACCTTCACCGTAATAATTACCATTGGTTACCACCCTACCCTGAGCTTCGTTAGGATTGATACCTAGGTAGGTTAATGTTTCTCGCAATAATCTATCAACTAATTGCTGCTGCTCTTCAGTAGAACGGCTAACTGCAATGCCAAGTACAGGTATATCGATTTTTGCGGCAATAAGACCAGCTAACAAACCCGCTTGTGTACCAGCACTGCCTGTAGCTAAAATAATTTGATCTAGCTGAATATTTTCAGCGCTTATTTGCTGTAAAATTTCATTAGCGCAGCGTACGTAACCTAAACTCCCCACTACATTTGAGCCGCCCAACGGAATAAAATAAGGCTTTCGACCTGCACTTTTTAATGAACGCATTAAAGTCTCTGCATAGGCGCTACAATCTTCACCTAAGCTTACTCTATGAATTTTCGCTCCAAGTAAACTATCGAGTAACACATTGCCATTATTGTAATAATCCGTTTTTGGGGTACCTGCTACGTCTTCTAAAACCAATTCACAACCAAAACCAAATTTGGCGGCCGCTGCTGCAGTCTGCCTGGCATGATTTGACTGATAACCACCAACAGTCACTAATGTATCAGCACCTTGGTGTTGTGCATCTGCAATCAAATACTCGAGCTTGCGGGCTTTATTGCCACCTCCAGCTAAGCCAGTGCAGTCATCCCGTTTTACATATAGATTGCAGCCTAGTTCACTGGATAATCTCGGTAACTTTTCTAGCAGTGTGGGTGAATGTGTAATAATTGCCCGCGGGATAAGATCAAAATCTTGCATATTCTTCACTTCTTTTTAAGCTTACTTTGTTACGCAACATAACAAAATCAGCCTTAGTAAAATAGAAAAAAGGCCAAAAGGCCTTTTTTTGTAGGAGCATATTTACGACGCGATAAGAACTAAACCGTTTTAAAGAAACCTACTTCTTTACTCAATTTTTCTGCGAGTTTATCCAAGGCGATGCTTGCTGCATTATTTTGCTCTAACGAATAAACCGTTTTTTTATTTATCTCATCAATTTGCGCCATAACTTCAGTTATCGTGCTAATAACATCCACTTGCTGACTCGCAGTGTCAGAAACTAATGCTGCATTTTCAAAAGAGTTATTGGCGTTTTCTTCAATCTCTTGCAACAAACTCATCGCATTTTGCGTCTTAGTTTGACCATCTTCCACTTTAGGTAAAGTATTTTGCATCACAGCTACCGCAGTTGAAGTTTCTTTCTGCACTTCTTCAATGGTAGATTGAATTTCTCTGGTCGCTTCTCCTGTACGTATGGCAAGTTGCCTTACTTCATCGGCAACTACAGCGAAACCACGCCCTGACTCACCTGCACGAGCAGCCTCAATAGCAGCATTCAAAGACAACAGATTGGTTTGGTCAGAGATACCATTAATCACATTGGTTATGCCACCAATTTGACTAGTCAACGCCTCTAATTTGCTAATTTGTTCTACCGCTTGAGCCACAGTGTTCGCCACGTTCTGCATGGCATCCACACTTAATGACATGGAGTCGATCCCATTACTTGCCCTTTCCACCATGCGCTTTGCATTCACTTTATTTTTGGCAGCGGTTTCTGCTACATCAACAATATTTATCTTAATATCATTGAGACGGGTGCGTGTACTTACCGTTAACTGATCTTGCTCCTGAGCAAGCAATATTATGTCTTCAGAGCCTTTAGTGACAATAGTTGATTGTATTTTTAAATCATGTGAAGCGGCGGCAATTTCAAGCACTGTTTGGCGCAGACGATCCTGCATTTTTGCCATTGTTGCCAACATACTCACTTTATGGGCCGTACTCAGGGTTTGCACTAAATTACCCTGGGCAATCTGAGACAGTGATTCTGCGGCAACTGAGGGTTCCGCGCCAAGAGATGATTTAATACTATTGGCAATAATATAAGCCACTAAAACTGCCAGGGCCAAAGCACTTAGCGTTAACACCAACATAATGGTTTTAAAGCTAGAAGCATAACCTAAAATATCATTGGTCGCCGCAATATTTTTCGTTTCTTGTAAATCAATAAACCCATTGATGGTATTTAGCCATTTAACAAAAAGTTGGCCACCACCATTTTTTAACAACACCAAAGCATCTTCGCTCGATTCACCCGTTTTGGTTTTAATTATGTTTTTGATCAAACGTTCGGTTTTTGTTTGTAAGTTATTGAGTTTCTCTAACAACAAGATCTCTTGACTGCTAAAATCAATTCCAGATGTCTGCATTGTTTGCATATTTTTCTGGGATGACGCGTAAAACTCAGATAGACGATTAATATCATCAATATGTATTTTAATGTTTGCTGGATTTTCGGCAGTGGCGAGATCACGAATAGCAATAGCACGATCATGGACACTGCCACGATAGTTAATCGCATTGCGCTGCTTAACAACATTAACGTTAGTCATTGTTGTTAATGTGCTACCGATCATATTAACGCGGTAAATACCCACCATAGTGAGAATTACCATAAGCAAAGTGACAACACTAAAACCAACAAGTAGACGCTTATTGATACTAAGATTATTTAACATATCTATTATCTATCCAATGTGAAATTGGACGAAGTAAGCCATCCAAAAAAATTAAGGGGGGTATATTTATTTTGTATCCTGTAGTGCCACAGCGCTCGAATACAATGACACACAAAAGGGAACGATATAAGTGAGCACAACCTTGAACCAATTTATCTCAGCATCACCTATTAACGCCTCTCCCTGGTTTATCAATGTTAGTATTGTTCCTACAAGAATACTTATAAAAACAGCGGTCTTTAGCTGTTTTTTGGTAACCACTTTGCTTGCCTTCAAAGTTTGCTCGATAGGTTTAGGTACATCGAAAAAATAGCCTTGTGCATATTGTACTCCTGCACGTTTAAGTGTTTCAGCTTGAAAGGCGTCTTCAACACCTTCACCTAAAGTTTTAGTGTTCAACATATCTAAACGTTGTCGCGTAGCTGTGATTTCTTTCTCAATCACATCGCCCAATTCTATACGTCGAATAACAGTAATGCATAACTTTACTATTGCTGGCCGAAGGACTTCAGCGGTGCTGATATCGAAAAAACCGCAACCAGTATCATCAAGTAACACCTGAATTCCCATACTTTGTAGACGTTTAACAGCCAGAGTAACCTTATCCAGATCATCTAGAGGCAGATGTTCGGTTAATTCAAATGCCAACTGGCTGTGAAACGGGCTTATGTGTGGATCTTGTAATAATGCAAATAACTCATCACTGGCCAAAACTTCTGGCCCTACATTAATTGTCAAAAACTTATCATTGGGGAGGCGCGGTAAAAACGTTAATGCCTGTCTAGCGCAAGCAAACTCTATCTCTCGAGTTAAACCAAAATGTGTCGCCGAGCCAAATAACTTATCGGCTCGCTCTACAACTGAACATTCGGGACCTCTGGTTAATACTTCGTACCCAACAATAGAATTATTTTGCAAATCTACAATCGACTGCACATAAGTTTGCAACTGCCGTTTGTCTAGTATTTCTATAAATTCTTGGCGCGTGATATCACAATAAGGGAGACTTGTTTATCAAAATTTTCTATCAGCAACGCATCGCTTATTCCTTCCTTCGCGATAGTTTCTTGGATATTATTTACGGTAAATTGATCAGGTTGTGTAACAAAGGTATAAAGTAATGAAAAATCGATTTTTCTACCACTACTCCCACCAAAATGCGCAATAAACATCTCTCTAAAATACTTTTGAGCGAGTGGTATCAACACAGTTTTTTGTTCCTGCATATCAAACATCACATCATCTACCGGCGCTGAAATAAACATAAAAAATGAATAGTCTGCATAAGTAAATTCAGAAATGTTGGTGTATCTTGAAAACAAACTTTTGATTTGAGGTTCTATCGCCGCAACAAAACTTTCCCAAGCATTATCTACCACTATGTCGCCAAGAATACTTTCCAATATATCGGTGTTATTAAGAGATGCTGCAAACACAAATTGATTTCGAGGCATGATTAGATTCCTTATTATTTATTACTCTAGGCACTCTGCCATCGATTTAAAGCAAAAAAAGGAACTATGTTTTCAGTGAAAACTTTCACTACAGTAGATTTATTTTATTCATAATCTTAAGACACGACTTCTCGCAATACGCCATTTTAGTTTAAATCAGGTTTTAATCTATTAGACTTAAGTAGCGTTTGTAGTGGTTGGTTAAGTAAACTGAAAAAGTTGTTATTTTTCCATCTGCAATCATCACTATTTCATCGCACTGAAAACAACGGCCGACTTATGGGTGATCCCGCAGGTTTAAGTAGTCATAATGACTTATTTTGAAAGAGTAGCTTTCCCCAATGTTATGGACTATCGATATAGTCCAAATGACAAGCCTGATTTCGACCGCTAAGCTTTGCTTGGTAAAGTGCTTTATCTGCAAGGCCCATCATTTTTTTCATTGTTGGATTGCTGTCACGAGTCGCTAGTGTTGAGCCAATGCTACAAGTAATGTGAATATCAGCATTTGCAGGTATAACGACATTACTGACATTTGTTAATATTAGTTGCGTAATCTTTTCTAGTTCGATATTAGTTACACCGTGTAAAATAATCGCAAACTCCTCCCCACCTATTCGAGCATGAAAGTCCTGACTATTCCTCATAGTTAGGTTAACGGCATTGACGACCGCTTTTAAGCACTCATCACCAATATTATGCCCGTAGGTGTCGTTAACACTTTTAAAGTAATCCAAATCATAAACTAATAATGCGACTGGCCAAGCGCATGTAGATTTTTTATTGAAAATTTCCTGACTAAATTCTTCAAAATATCGACGATTAGCAATTAACGTTAATGAGTCAGTGCGAGCAAGTTTATTTAATATAACCGTTCTTTCTTTAACTTTTTGTTCTAGCTCGGTGGATAAATTATTTGCTCGTTTTATGGTAATGAACATACATACCAATCCTATTACTGAAAAAGCAACAAAAATAACGTAAGCATACTGGACTGTATTTGTTAACTCTTCATCATCAGTGCTAAGAGGCATACTGATATCAACCGCTCCGCGCATATCACCTACTTGCCAATCTTTTTTTGGGCTGTCAGGATGCGAGTTATGACAATCAACACAACTTTCTTCCATAAAAATGGCTTCAGCGTGTCGAAGAACATTATTTTTTCCGATCATTTCAACGCGTTCAAATACTCGATTGTTCGAGTTCAGCTTTTGTAATGCTGCGATTTGAAAACTATCTTGTGGCCCGGCATTACTCTGCCTACTGCTAAAAGGATAGTTACTAAAAGTATGCAGTATCAACCCATTATCGGGATCTGATATTGCTACGCCTAATTCAATAGCAAATGTTGCAGGGTTTGGAATGGCATATTGTTTTCCGTGATACAGGGCCTGCACTGAGATATCGGGGTGATCACGTAAGGCCGCAACAGAATTTTGGCTATAAGAAATTCTAGCCTTATTAATCGTTAAAGCTAAAACACTTGCTGTACGAGCAGCAAGGGCTGTAGAGGCAGAATATTGCAGCTTTTTAATGGCGATAAGCGAAATGACAGCCATTAGCATAAAGAGTAAGGTAAAAGTAGTAATTGCTTTAGTGTGGGAAAATGTCATTACTTAAATAATTATAGAATCAATTACATAAAAATTAATTATACCAGCAGTAAAACACATGTTGTGACAGATCCACTACCAAAATTTATTAGATCATTCCCTTTCTTTATCAAGCCACCCATAATAAAATTTTGAGTTTAGCCGAAGTATTAAATATCGATTTTCTGCGTTCAAATGTTTGGATTGATTGGGGTATGAGACTAAAGGGAAAGTTTCAGCTTGTTTGGTGAGAACAATTGGCTTTTATCGGTATTTTAGGTACAGCGGTGCTTTATTGGCTATAAGTTGACTGCTTTATTAAGGTTATGCGCAGCGAAGTAATGTTTTTGCTTTACCCATTCCTCGAATGCGTTGATGACCTGTATGCGCTTTAAATTGGTT
Organism: Paraglaciecola arctica BSs20135; assembly: GCF_000314995.1. GTDB lineage: Bacteria > Pseudomonadota > Gammaproteobacteria > Enterobacterales > Alteromonadaceae > Paraglaciecola > Paraglaciecola arctica. The sequence goes on from NZ_BAEO01000005.1 coordinate 20,109, forward strand.
CATCATCATTTCTGCACCAGCTGCATAGCAAAAATGCTTTTCAAACTCTGTGGTGAGGGTGAGCCATTGGTCGTCTGATAGGCCTAACCTTTGTAAGATGGGTTGTTGTTGATGGTCTATATGCCCTGCTTTGTCATTTCTGATTATTCTGCCTGTTATATCCACTAACTCACAATAGTCTTTGAGTGAGAAAGGGATGCCTTTTGGCATATCTTGTCTGGGGTTACCGACAAAAGACATCAGTGAAGGTGTTGTGTTGAGGTCTGTTATCGATTCTAAGCGTTTTTTAATACTGGTATGCTTTGAGGCTTCTGGGGTATCCGCTATCTTGGTTCGAATAGGGTTAAGGTCAACATAGGCCATACAGGACAGTAATGCGGCGTCATCTAATAAAGCCTGTGATTTAAAACGTCCTTCCCAGAACCTGCCTGTGCAGTCATCCTCTTTATTGGCTTCTCGGGCAATATGTTCATTCAGGTTACCCATCAGCCAGCTAATGTCATGTAAGCGCTTGCGATACTCGATTATGGTGTCATCTAAGGTGAGTTGTTGACTTTGGCTTAACGTGTCACCCCTTACAAATATTTGAGTGAGTAATGTGCCTTTATGTAGACGGTGCCAGCGCTCAACCACCTCATTATCTGTCCAAGCCATCACTTGTTGTACATCCACATGTAACACCACATGCACATGGTTACTCATCACAGCATAAGCACATATATCAATTGAAAATATTGAAGATAAAAACAACAACCGCTCTTCAACCCATCCACGGCGATGTTCATAACTTTGACCTGAATAACTATCCACACCGCACAAAAAAGAACGCCGTACACAACGGGAAACACAATGATAAAATGGGGTATCCGATAAACAAATTTGACTACTACGTGGCTGGGGCATGACATCAATCCTTTGATTTATTTCCTAATCAAAGCCTAGCTTGTCTTCAAATTTAGTCAAATTTTTATGGGTGGCTTGATAAATCGTCGTCAAATTGTTATGGGTGGCTTGATAAATCTGATGGGTGGCTTGATAAATCTGTCAATTAGCGAATAAAAGCCGGGACACTCTATAGGGTACACAAACTGTAATGTTTGCTAAAAAGCGATCCGACTTTTATCGCACGGTTGACAACGGCTGACCCGCTGGTCATTTTCATCTGTCACTCGTCTAGTTATTTAGCTACCTGTAAATTTGGGCGCTCGGCGCTCAGCAAATGCCTTTATCCCCTCTTGTAAATCATTCGACTGTAAGCTCGTCATCATAGTGAACATACCGTTCAACATTAAGCTTTGTTCGTCGGTCATGTCCTCAGACTTACGCAGAATAAACTTGGTACCGCGCACTGCCATAGGTGAGTTAGCGGCGATTTCATTGGCGAGGGCCATACCAGCAGCCATAGTAGCTTCGGCTGATTCATAAACATCATTGACCAACCCAATTTTCTCCGCGCGGTCGGCTTTAATATCTTTACCCGTATAGGCTAACTCGGCAACATGACCCGCATTCAGTATCTTAGGTAGGCGTTGTAAGGTACCCACATCAGCTACCAGACCCAGTCGTGTTTCACGTACGCTAAATACAGAGCATGCACTGGCTATTCTGATATCACAGGCAGTAATCAGATCGACACCAGCCCCAAGACAAAAGCCCTGCACTACGGCTACAACGGGCACAGCACAGTCGGCTATAGCCGTTATGGCAGCCTGAAATTTTTGAGTATTGGCTAACTGTTGAATATTGGCTTCAGCTTTGGAGCGGGCCTTAGCCTTTTTATGTGCGCTTAGGCCGTCTTCAACCAGGTCGATACCAGCGCAGAAGTGTTTGCCGCGCCCTGCGAGAATTATCGCACCTATTTCGCCGTCTTCACACAGGGCGTCAAGGGCATGGGGAATGCTTGACCATAACTCTGTAGACAGTGCATTGAATTTAGCTTCTCGGTCTAACCAAACTATGCCGACCTGCCCCTGTTTTTCGATACTTAATACATTGGATGAAAAACTCATTTTAACTCCTTTATTCTTTCATTTACTTAAATTTATATTGAGCGGATACATATAGAATATGATTGTGCATAACGCTTTTAAGCATCGTTAATTTCACGTATCCCAGTACTCATTCACACGACTTGTTTATTTACCGATACCCATAATATGACGCATAAGTTTATTCATACCGCCAATCCAACGATCGTAATTACTGGTTTTATTGCGCATATATTCCAGCACTATAGGGTGAGGCAAAATCAAAAAGCTTTCCTTGCGAAGTTCTTCAACAACACATTCAGCAAGTTCTTCCGGTTCGATCATGCCATTACTCGCAGCAGCTGCAATGGCATCATTTTCAACAGCGGTCATCGGAGTTTTTACGGCCTGTGGGCAGAGCATCGACACCTTGATCCCTTCGTGTTTGTGGTGAATAGCTAACCACTCACCAAAACCAACAGCAGCATGTTTAGTAACACCATAAGCCGCACCACCAATCTGGTTAAGCAAACCAGCAGCAGATGCAGTATTTAATAAATAACCACCTCCCCTTGCGGCCATACGAGGCACTAAGTGTCGCGCAGCATAGACATGAGACATAACATTGATATCCCAAGATGCCTGCCATTCAGAATTAGAGGAATCGATGTTTTCTCCTAAAGCCACACCGGCATTGGAGCAAAATAAATCAATGGCGCCTATATTGGCTTCCGTTTCTTCAATCACCCGGGAGATATCATCTTCTTTAGCCACGTCCGCCATCATCGCAACACCATTCACCATATTGGCAGTGTCTTGAGCGTTGCTTAGATTGATATCCACAGCAATAATTTTCTTAGCACCTTGTGCATGAAAGCGAACAGCTAATGCTCGACCAATACCACTTCCAGCACCAGTGATGACAATAATCTTATCCTGTAATTCCAAAAGGTCTCTCCCCTATCATTATTTTAATTTTTTCATCTCGGACTTCTATTGAGTACCCAGTTTAAATCACTCTATCAAATGTTATTTGCAGAATAATATTGGGGAATCCAAACGTTTAGTTTTCAAAATATTAACTTATTTACAGCTGGATACCAGTGGGTGTCCTGCCCCCTCTAAACCAAATTTAAATAGATAAAAACGATGTCGTAACTAATCAAAGGTTGTTGACGCAGCAAACCATTAAAACACTTATTTCAATTTAATCAGATAGTTAGAATGAATTAATATTATTTACAATAGATGACTTGTTAATTGTTTTTCCAAAAAACCTAACCCAACAAATTAATTGATCATCACTCTAAAAAATATTCTCCACTGTGATTTCTTTCGTAAATTAATTCGATACTTTTAGGAGAGAACTCAATGTTTGAAGCATCTATTTTCTATGAAAGAAAAAATCTGTGTTATTACCGGAAAATATCTTGGTTTAGGTGCCTTTACAGCCTAAGGCTTTCTTGAAGTAGAAGCGAAAAGTGGATAATAATGGGTCGTAAAGCAGCAACTTGAAGCTTATTGAGACACCCATTGTAATAATAGGTAAAAAGCACTCTCCAACGTCAAAGTGAAATCCAATTAAATACTGTTAATAAACAAAGTATTCGTTTAGCGGTTTAAGTAAAGACTCTTGTCGTCTTGGGTTTCTTGATGGTGGGGATCTCTATAATTCAGGCACCTTGTTTGTGGACGATTTTGTAAAGTTTCCCGACACCGAGGACAGTTGTGTATTGGTTGCTGCGGGACCTCAGGTTTAAGTAGCACTTAGGGAAGCAGAGCACTTTTCTTACCCTAAACACTACTGTGTATTTATTCCCTTACCGCATAGATACGATTTTATCTATCAAAGCCTTATCATCAGGTAATAAGCCCGAAGCAGGCAGTCGTGGTACCAATTTTCTCCACGGTGGATGCATGGCAAAGGCTTTCTTAAATAGTGGCAGGCTTTCATCCACCCTACCTCTCGCCGCCAGTGTTGCCGCGTGCCAAAATACAGCTTCATGGTTTTCCGGCATCATGACTTCGGCGTCGGCATAAGCAGCCAGGGCTTTATCAACCTCTCCCGCTGTCATAAAGTCATCGCCTTGAGTCATCTTAGTATATCCACGAGACACCTTTAACAGACGACTCAATTCTTTAATGGGGTCGACACTGTCTTCAACGCGCAGGTCAACTAACCGCCCCTTCCACACTGGAGTGCCTTTTTCGCCCTCAACCACCAGCATGGCCGCTGACTGTTTACCACGAATGTCTCCCCCGGCATTCTGAGCCGCCTCCAGTGCCGCCATCATGCGCCCGGCTAAATCCTCTTTACTGGCAGAAAAGGCATCGGCCATTGCCTCACACACAGTGGCATTTTCCATTAGATTGGCCTGTACCGTAAAATTCTCTCCCAGCATATTGCAATGAGCAATAATGGCTTTGTCGCCTGTGTGTACGGCAGTGACACCATCTGCATCTATCATACCCACCTGACGGACATCCTGATGCTCATCTTTATCCAACAAAGACTGCAAAGTGTCACGAGCATTTTTCCCTGCTGCCATTGCGGCCAAACCTAAGGGCCCATAACTCACTTCGATAAAACTTTGCGTAGCAACAGCACCAACGCCTGGCTGTGCCCAAATAACATCCTTACCTACAGAAAACCAATGGGATTGAACCGCAGCACCCAACTGCCCGCTCACCGGATCCCGCGCCACTATGGAATAAGTATGAGCTGGTCGCAGGGCAATATTATCGCGCTTAAAATCTGCGGCAAAGGCAAAGGAGCTAGCGGTTGTTGCTACACCTTGCAGGATCATAGCGAGTATTATTGTTGTTCTCATGTGACGACCTTTGTAATCTAATTAGAATGATAAGTAGTAAGCATACTTATGCTCGGCCCCTGAAGCCAGAGCTGAATACTTAAAAGCAGCATAGTTCTCAACAGAGCCTTTAATGAGACACCCATTGTAATAATAGGCACAAAGCATTCTCCAACGTCAAAGTGAAATCCAATTAAATACTGTCAATAAACAAAGTATTCGTTTAACTGTTTAAATAAACACCTTCCCGTTTTTGGCTTCTTTATGATGCGGATCTCTATAATCAATTTTCTCTATAATCAACTTGTCCGATTAGATATTCGTTCTAACGCATTAAGATTTGTTAACCACTTCTTTAATGAGAGCATAATTGGATAAGTTTGTATGTCAGTTAAAGTAACGCTGCGTATCATTCATTAAGGCCAACACAATGCTTAACACATTTAATCTGCGTTCAAATCAAAAGCACTGGGCAATCCTTTTTGGGTGCCTGCTTATTTCTTTATGCTTTACGGCAAATGCACAAACCAAATTGTCACAACAAAAGCTGGTGGCCTTTGATGGTGCCGCTGAGGATTTTTTTGGTTTTAGCTTGGCTATCTCCAACGACATAGCATTAGTGGGTGCATATAAATCTGATGATGAAATTAATGGTATTGATGCAGGCTCTGCCTATGTTTTCACTCGCACAAAAAACGGTTGGCTACAGCAAGCTGAACTGACCGCAAAAGAAGGTGCCGCCGGTGACACGCTGGGAGGTAACGTAGCGCTGTTTCAAGAAACTGCCGTGCTTGGCGCCAGTCGTCATGATAAAAATGGCGAAGATTCGGGCGCCGCTTATATTTTTAAACGTACAGGTTCAATCTGGAGTGAGCATTCAATACTGCTAGCCAACGACGGGGCAAAAGGCGATGCATTCGGTCAAGCCATTGCGATATCAGACAACACAATCGTTATTGGCGCCCCCCGTGACGATGATAAGGGCAAAGACTCTGGTTCGGTTTACGTATTTACTCGCAAGGGCACAACATGGGCGCAACAAGCAAAACTGACGGCACCAGACGGCGCAGCAGGCGATGTATTTGGTATTAGTGTGGCGCTTGCCAACGATACCATTTTAATTGGAGCTGACTTGCATGATGAAAAAGCGACTAATGCCGGTGCTGTATATGTTTTCACTCGCTCTGGCACAAGCTGGCGTCAACAAGCAAAACTTGTGGCAGCGGATGCAGCAGAAACAGACTTATTTGGGGTGCGAGTCGCATTGTCTGGCGACACCGCTTTAATATCTGCTCGCAGAGATGATGACGAAATAATGGGCGTTGATGCTGGTTCAGCCTATGTATTTGTCCGCACGGGCACAACTTGGCAGCAACAGGCAAAACTGACTGCACCAGATGGTGCATCAGATGACAGGTTTGGTCGCAGCGTAGCAATCTCTGGTGACACCGCTTTGATTAGCGCTATGCATCAAGATGATAAAGGAGCCAACTCAGGCTCAGCCTACATATTTTCACGAACCGCAGGCTTATGGCGCCACCAAGCCAACTTAACCGCTGATGACGGCGCCCCCGGTGATGTATTTGGTTTCAGCGTTGCACTGTCTAACAACACAGCGCTAATCGGCGCAACGGGTAATGATGACCAAGGCAATGAATCAGGGGCAGCTTATGTATTTGAGATTGTGTCTAACTAGAAGAGCACGCTTCGCGCCATCATCCATGATGGTTTTTGTCTCGAATCCCTTCGAACCAGATACTCTTTTTCAACAGCAAAAAAAAACCTGCGGGGTCAGGTTCGCTGAAAAAAAACCTGCGGGGTCAGGTTCGCTGAAAAATAAAAGTCACTTCGGTTTGGATGAGTTAAACGCTTTAGATCTCCTATCACCGCCTTGTGGTAATGGCTTGGCTCTTCTAGATAAGGTATTAGCAACCTGTTCAATAAACGAATCATTACCTAACTCCCATGCCTTATTTGTTGCATCGCGTACTTTCAACGAACCTGACCCCGCAGGTTTAACATCTGCCAAAATTTCATCAAAAAATTGCAGTTCGCCTTCAGTAAAGTCTTCTGGAAGCGGTGACCGTCTTCCTGCTTGGAAGTCTTGAAAGTAAGGTTTGAAAGGTTCATTTAAGCTGGTAGGTGAAAGCATCATTGAGGCAGAACGACTTAATAAGTTCAGGATTTTTCTCTGTTCCTCTAACCCTGACTCTAACTTTTCCTTAGCACTCTCTTCAAGGCTTCGCATAACAGAAGAGTACCCATAATGATTTTCAGCTAGTACATCATAGCTCCAGCCGCATGCAACAAAATCATCGCGAGCATATAGTTCACTTGAATTGGTCATTAACTTATTTAATCCTTCTGCTTAAAAGATGAACCACTGCAAAATCGCATAACGCTTACAATAACGGGAAAAACTGAGCGACAGCGAGGATTTTTCCCAGTGAGCGAAGCGAACGTTGTTTATTGTTTTGTTAGATACACGTTGTTCAATTAGTTGATATTTCATAACGACGACTCTCTGACTTGCGACCTTCTGGACAAATATAATCGATAAAAACGACTAATATATTTTGTGAATGGTGAGAAACAAACCCAAAACTATTGGGATCTTTAACACTATCAACTTTAACAACGATACCTGAAATTTCATCACCATTTTCATTTAACACAAAGTTACCAGAGGCAATCGGTTTACAGCCATTGTTTATCTCCGATGGTCCTTGTAACTCGATCATTTTGGCATGTTTTTCATTTGATACTGTATAAGTAAAACCAAGTTCGCTTGAATTTTCTTTATTAAGTAGAAATGACTCTAGGGGAGGAGAAGCGATGATCTGGAATGGTAAACCTAGCATAATTAAAACTACGAATTTCATGATTACATCCAAGTGCATCTAACGCTTACAATTTGGGGCAAATTCGAGCGCAGCGAGTATTTGTCCCAGCCAGCTTGCTGGCGACAACATTGTTTTGTTATACACCTACACTCCACCCCAAAATATAAACTTTGTTGGTTTTGAATCAGACATTGAAACACTGTAGCTGCAACCAGCGCCATCTTCGTACTCTTTTTTACAGAAATATAGTAATGACCATTTGCTATTTTTATAGTCAAAAGTTAGCGAATATAAAATGTACTTTTCAATTTGAATTTTAGGGTGTTCTTTTTGGATATAATTCTCAGCGAGTATTTCTACCTCTTCTGCTGATAGATATGGAATAGAAGTTAATTTTGGAGTTAACGAACACCCAGTGACTCCTAACGCAAATATAAGACCCAACAAAAATATTTTATTCATAGTGGTGTATAACGAGGCTGTAGAATTTATCATTCTCAGCCAGTAATTTGTTAATACTAAGACAATAATTGAGCATGCCAGCTATTTCAATGACTTATCGATTTATCTGGGATATTGATTTGAGCTACTGTTCGAAAGTAATTACATGGACACACATCGTAAGAAAACAAAAAATCGGCTTTATCGAAACTCGCTTTGGTGCCTCCGACACCACTCTTGCCCTACCCTCGCATTTATGTTCGCCAATTATTTCTGAGATTTAGTAGGTCAATTTACATGGATGTAAATTGAGTCGTAGAGTGCCGGGAGCACATTACGACGACCTGCTAAATCTCAGAAATAATTGGATGAAGAACATAGTTTGGCGAGCGGCCTTTTTTGCCTACTTTTTTTGGCTGTAGCAAAAAAGTAGGTCGCACAGAAGGGATTCTGTGAGAAACCTGCCACGGAAGGCAGTAAGCGTAAGCGCATGCTTTATCTTTATAAAATACTAAGCGCACGCTTCGCGCCATTATCCCTGATGGTTTTGTCTCGAATCCCTTCAATCCAGTTACTTCTTTTCAACAGCCAAAAGAAGTAACCAAGAAATGCCGCTCGCTGCTAAAGTATTTAACCGCAAAAAATGGCTTATTCTTGGGTCGTTACGAATGTATCCCTTCAAGCTTCACTCAAATGACTTCCTTGTCATTTGCCCCAAGAATAAGCCATTTTTAGCTGAAACTTTAAAGGCGGAAAAAGCAGTGGCGGAGCCACCAAAGCAGTTATCGGCGATGCCAATACTTTTGCCCTACTCTCGACTCAGAACTCACCAACTATTAGTCCTCGGCGTTAATCCAAAACTCATGTTTACCCATAACCCTAGTAAACATCCCACTCTGCAAATAAAAATTCAACCACTCCCTCACCCGCGGATAAGGCGCTTGCAAATACCAATGCCGCTCAACCTTAGCAAACTGCCGAATAAACGGCATCAAGGCAATATCTGCCAAGCTTTCCTGATCTGACATTAGAAAAGCACTGTCGCTTAAGCGATTTTCCAACTTTTGAATAAACACCTCACAGGCCTGCCTACATTCGGTTACGTTATCTTCACGGTAGCGTGAAGCCGCCTTATAAGCGTTTAAACAAGTTTTAAATTCATCATCAAATAATCTGATCAAATCCAACATCTTAGGTAACGCGTTTTGATCAAACCCGTGCAACAAATCATCAGGGTCGTTTTTAGTCAGCGCCCACAACATCACGTCTAGACTTTCGTCAATCACCGTTGGGGGTTGTAGTGCGTTATCCAAAACTAAAATAGGTACGGTGCCTTTAGCCGAAGCCGCGAGCATGTCAGCCGGTTTTTGCTTGAGATTCACTTCTCTTAAATCAATCTGCAGCTGGGCTTTATATATGCCTATCCTCGCTCGCATGGCATAGGGGCAATTTCTTAATGAATAGAGTATGGGTAGTGGCATAAGGGCTGGCATATTTTGTATTATTCGCTATTTCTCTGGCTTATTTGGGCACTTTGTAATGAATACGTAGAATAATCTACTCTAGCGATATTCATTCGCTAAATATACGGGTAAAATCCGCGCTTTAAAATTAACAGGCCAAAACTTACCTACATGAAGCATAAAATTGAACTATTAGCCCCAGGCGGTGATGTTGATGCCATTAAAGCGGCGATTATTGCTGGTGCTGATGCGGTGTATTGCGGTTTAGATACCTTTAATGCTCGTAATCGTGCGTCTAATATTTCCTTTGATGAACTTGTAGGGGTGATCAGGCTTGCTCACCAATATGAATGCCAGATTTTTCTGACTCTGAATATTGTGATTTTAGAACGAGAATTCACCACCCTAGCTAAGTTACTAAGCAAGTTGGTCAATACCACCCTTGATGGTGTGATTGTGCAAGATATTGGTATGTTTAATCTGATTAAGCATCATTTTCCCACTTTAGATATTCATGCATCCACCCAGATGACTACCCACAATGCGGGGCAAATTGGCTTTCTTAAAAAGCTAGGGGCTTCACGGGTTAATTTCTCTAGAGAGTTAAACTTGCGAGAAATTACCGCCCTTAATGCGGTGTGTGTTGAACATGATGTGTTGTCAGAAGTGTTTGTACATGGTTCGCTCTGTGTAGCGTTTTCTGGTTTATGTTATTCAACTTCTGCTAGCGTAGGTAATTCAGGCAACCGCGGCCGTTGTAGTCAGGCGTGTAGAGAAGAATACGAAACCACAGAATCTGGGCATAATTTCCCGCTGAATATTAAAGATAACTCAGCCTTTTTTGACCTACCGGCTTTGATAGAAGCTGGTGTGCATTCATTCAAAATTGAAGGCCGCATCAAAGGTGCAAGTTATGTACATACTGTGGTGGATAGTTTTCGTAAACAGATAGATGGTTTTATGAAAACAGGTCAACTTTTGGAAGATGGTGAACGCTTGTATAAGGTGTTTAATCGGGACTTTTCGAACGCCTTTTTACGTGGTGATCTAAACCAGTCTATGTTTATCGATAATCCACGTGACAACACAAAAAACCATGCCTTAGCTAAAATCGGGGACAGCAAAACCAGTGCAGCTAAAGACAGCAATTTGATTTCAGTGGTGCAAATACAAGAAGTAGAACAGTCTCTGTATCAAGAAAAAAATGAAATTAACGATCTGGTTAGAGACAAAATTCAATATTTAAGCATTGATAAATTACCTTTAACTCTTAGTTTTGCAGGTGAAGCAGGCAGTCCGTTAACTCTAACAGTGAGCACAAACACGGCCTCTGAAGAGCAGACTTCAACAGTTAATATGCCAATAGAAGCAACCAAACATTTTGAGCTTCAATCAACCAGTTTGTTAACTCAAAGCGAACACAATGCTATAGATCAAGCCACTTTAGAGAAACGTTTCAGAACCTTAGCCACGGCTGAATATGTACTTAAAGAAATGGATATGACTCACTTATCTGCTGGCTTAAGTATCCCATTTAAAGAGCTGACATTATTAAAAAATGAAGCTGCACGTTTACTGAATGATTCAAAGCCGTTAATACCTGCAGTTGAATTACCGCCATTAGCACGGCATGCCAAAGATAGTCAAAATACTCAGGCGGAGCTGTCGATATTGATCAGTGACGAGTCGGATGCTTATTTAACCGATACCACCAGCGCTGACATTTATTTTAAATTACCTGACGCTTATAAACGTGATTGCACTAAATACATTACCTTTCTAAGCGCTAATCCTCGCTTAATCCCTTGGTTTCCAGCGGTATTAATAGGTAAAGACTATGACGTGGCGATTAATATTTTAGAGCAAGTTATGCCGCCACTAATTGTCACTAACAATACCGGCATCGCTTACCGGGCAAATCAATTAGGCATTAAATGGATTGCGGGCCCATTTTTAAACACCACTAATTCTTATGCGTTAATGGCGATGCAGGAAGAGTTTGATTGCAGCGGTGCGTTTATCTCTAATGAACTGAATAAACAACAAATGCAAAACATTGCCCGCCCTGCTAACTTTAAATTGTTCTACAGTATTTATCATCCGATTTTGTTAATGACCAGCCGCCAATGTTTCTTCCAACAAAGTGTGGGCTGTGAAAAACCGCGGATCGATAATGGTTGTATGTTGTCTTGTGATAAATCAACAAGCATTACCAATCTTAAAGGTGTGTCCTTTGCGATTGATAAACAAAAAGCGGGTTACCCTAGTATCTACAACAATGACCAGTTTCTGAATATGCAGGTTATTAATGATCTGTCTGATTTATTTGATGGTTTCATGATTGATTTAACCAATATTGGTGCCGGAAATAAGGCCTCGCCTGACAAAGTAGAATTAATTAGCCAATTCGAACAGTTATTAGCCGGTGAACAACAGGTAGAACAGCGTTTAAATAGCATGGTAACTGATTCAACAGTCAGTCAGTATCATACTGGTTTGTAACGTTCAGGCGATTATCAAAATATATCCACAAGCATTCACGTACTTGTGTGTTCTATAAAAGTTTATAAGGCTGCTTGTTTACGCAGCCTTAAAACCATCCTTTTCCGTTCACAGCGATCCCGTAGAAGAAAACACGTAAAGCTAACACACATAAACTAAATTCCCGTGCTACTCGTACTTAAATTCGTTAACATTTATCATTAATCTAGAGCTAGCTCTTAGCTCGTAATTTTGAGTTATAAAAAGTTTTATGGATCTTATTATTTTTGACTTAGATGGCACTCTATTAAATGACGCATCTGAAATATCCACTTTTACAAAAGACACACTCGCTCTGCTAAGCGAAAAAAACATTGCCTATACTTTGGCAACAGGCCGCACTATGCTTTCAGCCCAACGAATTGTAGACGGTCATGATTTTGTATTACCGCAAATTTTCAATAATGGTGTGGCAGTATGGGATCCTAACACCCAACAACTGACTCTCGAAAACCTTCTTAACAACGCTGAAATTTCAACTATTTTTGATGTTGCCCTTACACAAGGAATTACGCCTTTTGTTAATGTCATCGATAATAATCATCACTATATTTTTCATGCAGAAACACGTCACGATGTAGAAAATGAACTCATCAATAATTACTTTTCTAACACCAAAGCTAAACTATTGCCGGTCGGATCCTTACCCATTAATAGTCAGGTAACTAATATTAGTATGATTGGCACTGCTGAACCTATCCATCAGATGTGGCGAGAATTTAATTCCCATAAAAACTTAGTTGCCTATTCTGGGGCAGCTTTAGAGGGTAATAACTTTTGGTGGTTAGATGTTCATCATAGATACGCTAATAAGGGCGCTGCAGTTACCAATTTGAAAAAGCAATTGGGTGCTAGCAAGATTATTTGTTTTGGAGATGGTGACAACGATTTAAGTATGTTTGCCCTTGCAGATGAAAGTTATGCCCCACAGAATGCAAAAGTTGAAGTTCAGAACTCTGCGAGCGCCGTAATTGGGCATAATCACAAAGATGGTATTGCGCACTTTTTGAGAGAACGTTTCTCGCTCTAGTGATTAAAGCCATGGAAGTTTGTCATTTATATGTTTATTAAAATCAATCAGTAAGGTCACTATATTGGATGAAGGCATTGGGCAATAAATATGCTATTAATAGTGTCTTGCCGCAAAACATTGTCATAAAAGGAAATTGCTGAAGTGAGTATAAAAACCAATAAAGTAGATGTGCTAATTATCGGAGCTGGCATATCTGGTATAGGCGCGGCATACCATCTTCAGAAACATTGCCCCAATAAATCATACGCAATTATCGAAGCTCGAGCCGCATTAGGCGGTACTTGGGATCTATTTCGATATCCGGGGATCCGTTCTGATTCCGACATGTCTACATTCGGCTTTAACTTCAAACCTTGGCGTTCCCCAAAAGCTATTTCACCAGGCGCCGATATCAAGTCTTATATCGCTGAAGCCGCCACTGAAAATGGTATAAACGAACACATAGTATTTGAACATAAAGTCATCTCAGCCAACTGGGATAGCACTCATGCAAAATGGCATACTCAAGTACAAAACCTGCAAACAGGAGAATGCTGCCAGTATATTAGCCGTTTCTTTTTTTCTGGTGCCGGTTATTACAACTACGATGAGGGATACACTCCTGATTTTAAAGGTGTTGAAAGCTTTGAAGGTGATATTATTCACCCACAACACTGGCCGCAAGATATTGATTACACAAATAAAAATGTGATTGTAATAGGTAGCGGTGCGACTGCTATTACCCTTGTTCCGGCTTTAGCTGCTACAGCTAAACATGTGACTATGTTACAGCGCTCTCCTACCTACATTGCTTCGCTACCTGAACAAGATGTTTTTGCTAATGCTATGCGCCGCTATCTACCGGCCAAACTAGCCTACAGTCTAAGTCGCTGGAGAAAAATACTTCAGGGCATGTTTATGTATAGCATGTCTAGACGACGTCCCGAGTCAGTCAAAAAAGTGATACGGAAAGGCATAATTGATGAGCTAGGAGAAGATTACCCAGTTGATAAACACTTTAAACCTAAATATCAACCTTGGGATCAACGGGCATGTCTAGTGCCTGACGGTGATTTATTTACTGCCATAAAAAATGGTTCGGCCAGTGTGGTCACTGAAGTTATAGATACATTTACCGCTACTGGTATTAAGTTGCAATCAGGCGAAGAGCTTCACGCCGATATTATTGTGACGGCTACAGGCCTCAAATTAGATTTACTCGGTTCTTATGAGCTAAGCATTGACCACAAACCATTTAGAGTTGCCGACAGTTATTGTTATAAAGGCATGATGTTAAGTGGCTTACCTAACTTCGCTTTCTCAATGGGTTATACTAATGCCTCTTGGACTCTTAAATCAGATTTAGTGGGTCAATATGTATGCCGCTTAATTAATCATATGGACAAACATCAACATCAATACTGTCAGCCGGTATTGCCGCTTAAGGGCATTGAAGCTGTGCCTTTTATTGATTTTAATTCTGGGTACATTCTTCGGGCATTAGATAAAATCCCTAAACAGGGCCGCGAAAAGCCCTGGAGGCTTAACCAAAACTATATACTTGATCGGATTAGTTTGAGCTATTCTTCTGTGGTTGATAACTGTATTATTTTTTCTTCTATTAATCCTACTAACCCTAGTTCAAGTTAAATAACACAACAATTGTGATCCAATTACATAGTTAAACTTTATTAATAACCAATTGTTGGATATAGAATAACTTCAGATAAGTTGTGTGTATTAATAAAGACTATTGGTTTAATTGTGTTTAGTCGCTAGGATCTACACTAAATGGCATCTTGGCCATATAAAAATCAACTATGAAAATACCCCTATCAAAGCAAACATTGAGGCTTATGTGCCTAAAGTAACGAGTAAATATGAATTACGGAGTTCTCGCTACCGGATCTGTGAACAGACATCTGTACCTATGACGTATTCTCAATACCTATGAGCCACCCTCAATCTAATGCCTTAGCCAAACGCACACTTTTATTAGCGGCAGGTGCTATGGGATTTGCGCAAACAGTATTGTTCGCCATATTAGCCCCGCTCGGAAGAGAAGTGGGCCTAGTTGAGGTGCAAATTGGTGCCATTATATCTTCTTCATCCTTAACGCTGTTTCTGGTTAGTCCATTGTGGGGGCGAGCCAGTGATTTCTGGGGCAGAAGAAAGATCCTGTTAATTGGTCTATTTGGTTATTCTGTTGGCACTGTGTTGTTTGCTAGTGTGTTTCAAGCGGCTCTCTTAGGGTATCTAATTCCGATAACCGCTCTGATACTGTTAATTGTTACTCGTGTTGCCAACGCAATAGTAATGGCAGCCGTAGCGCCATCAGCAAACGCCTACATGGCTGATATAACCACTGTAGCGGATCGAATTAAAGGAATGGGCGCCATTGGTGCTGCGGGAAATATTGGCTCTATTATGGGGCCTGCCATTGGTGGATTACTCGCCAGTATTAGCTTACTTACACCACTGTATTTCTCAGTATTTTTAACATTAGCAGCGGCTGTATTAACACTCTATGCCTTGCCAGAATTACCTAAACCTAAGGTCATAAAAAAGCCAGCAAAACTTAAGTACACAGATCCAAGAATTTTTCCTCTGGTGATCGCTGGGGTATTTTTGTTTATGGGTTTTGCCATTGTGCAACAAACTATCGCGTTTCGCTTTCAAGATGTATTGGGCCTTGATGGCACCCAAACCGCCAAAATTGTTGGAATTAGCCTGATGTTTTCCGCTGCCGCCGCCCTATTTGTGCAATTGTTGGTTATACCCAGATTACATGTAAGGCCATTTGTATTACTTAGAATATCCATGCCTATTATGATGATAGCCTTTGCCATAATGGCCTTAAGCCAAACTGAAACTATGTATATAATATCAATGTGTATTCTAGGGCTAGGAATGGGACTTGCGGGGCCGGGATTTATGGCTGGTGTTTCTGTTGCTGTTTCATCAGATGAGCAAGGCGCGGTTGCTGGGGTAGCCGGTGCATGTGGGCCATTAGGCTTTACAGTTGGTCCCTTATTAGGTACTTATCTCTATTCAATAGACGGAGCCCTACCCTATTGGTTTGCCTTTGTTAGTTACTTTCTATTATTTTTCTTTACACTAAAATTTAGTGACAAAAAATAATTTTATGTCACTTCTTATTTAATGAGATTGGTATAACTGTTCTGAGATCAGTATTAAAAATCTATCAGATAATATCCATTGTTATAGATGTAACTTAATTGACTGCTGGTCTGCTTGGGGCATTTTACTCACTACCAACATATAAGAGTTATCCATCATCCGCTGAATTTCCCCTTGAGGCACTGACCCATCAAGTTTTACGGTATTCCAGTGTACTTTGCTCATATGGTAACCGGGGATAATGGATGGGAAGATATCGCGAAGCATTATCGCTTCTTGAGGATCACATTTAAGGTTCATCCAGCAAATATCATCACTTTCATTCTCACCTTTGCCCATTTTACCCACGGATAAAGTCGCGAACATTTTATGTTTAACTTTAAATACAGACACGTCTTTTCCAAAAGGAAAGGTTTCCACTGTAAAAGGTTTACTTAATAGGTATTCTCTAGCTTGTTGCCGATCCATCTACTTTCCTTAATATACATTCATATTATCAGTATAAGCATTTAAACAACTTTCTATAAGCTATTTTGGAGCCGATTACCATTTCATGCACTAGTTGGCTTTTTTAACAGTTTGCGCTGTAAGGTTCTGCGATGCATACCAAGCTGTCTAGCGGTAACCGATATATTCCCGAGATTTGATTTTAACACTTGTTGAATATGTTCCCATTCAAGTCGAGACGGAGACATAATATTTGTTTCATTATTTTTATTTTCTGGATTTTCTTTATTATCACCATCTAACATTGTCAATAAGGTTTTAGTATCAACAGGCTTAGATAAATAGTCATCGGCACCTGCTTTAATTGCTTCTACAGCCGTGGCAATACTGGCGTAGCCTGTCAGTAAAATAATTCTAGATTTGGGTAATTTCGCCCTTAATTGAGGTAAAATAATCAAGCTATTTTGGTTGCCTACTTTAAGGTCCAAAATGAGATGTGTTGGACTATGCTGTTCTGCTAAGGCTAGACCCTGCTCATTGCTAATTCCATGGATACACTTATAACCATAATGTGACAAACGCCTCAGTAATATATCTGCGAAGCTCTGCTCATCTTCAATCAATAATAAAGATTTCACGATAGCTCCACCAAGTTCATGACAACTTCAACGACTGCCCCTTCTTCAGAATGATTATATAAGCGAAATTGTGCGCCCAATCGTTCTAACGTTGCGTGGCTAAGTAACACTCCCATACCAAAACCCTGATCGCTTTGTACTATAGTAGAGCCTAATTCAAGTAAAGCTTCCTCGGATAAACCTTTACCGAAGTCACGAATAGTAATAACTAGTTGTTGCTGTTCTATTTTACTCGACATCTCAATCTTGTGGTTATTATTTTGTTTTGAAGCTTGCACCGCATTTTGTACTAAATTTAGTAAGGCTGGAAATAGTGTGGAATCGGTATACACAGCGAAAGCTTCAGAATTATCAAATTGATAACATACCTGAACATCAGCAAAATTTAGCTGTATATCTTGCTGTAAATGAAAAAACAATTGGCTTAATGGGATCTGACGTCTGCTATTTTGTTTTAACTCTTCTGACATGACTCGAAAATCCTGCAAACGTTTACTACATAAACCTATCTGTTCTTTTAATTGAGCTAAAAATAGATTGTTGTGTTGCAACTCAAGTTCTTCTGTCAATAAATTTGCCGTGGCTAATGGCGTAGCCATTTGATGAGCAAATTGAGCTGCGGATGTACCAAGAGCAACCAATTGTTCTTGGCGTAATTGCTCCTCACGCAACTGACTCACTAATCGTTCTTGCTGACGCATAGCCCGAGCAAGTGATGCCACTATTAATACCACTACCAAAGCCGACAAAACAAAAGTTAACCACATACCAACAAAATGCTGTTGCATGTCAATCATATGCATTTGCTGATGATCAAGTGTAAATAACAAAGTCGAGTACGCTGCCAGCGCCATAAAAGTCACAAACAACAACCAAGGTTTCGGCAATGTTACTGCTGCAATAGCCACAGGTAACAGCAACAAAGAAACAAACGGATTAGTCGCTCCGTTAGAAAAATACAACAACAAAGTGAGAAACAATATATCAAGTGAAACTTGCAATAAAAACTCAATAGGATGGGCGTTACGATTGCCTTTATAATAATAAAACAAGGCAATATTAATCGCTAATTCTACTCCAACAATAATTTTAAGAGTGGTATATGGCAGCGAATATTCGAACCAAAGCTCCGCCACTAAAACAACCAATAATTGCAGAGCGATAAAACCATTGCGCAACTTAATTAATTGCAATAGCTGACGGTTAGTTTGCATATGAGACAAAGACATGGGGCGTTTAGATATTTTTAAGCAAAGTTACAAACATTTATAACAGCTTATGCTGCCAAACTAAACCTAGAGACCAACGACTTCCCTGCTGTTCATGGCTATCATCTTGATACCATTCGGTACGAAATTTAAAGTCTTGATAAAAATCCCATGTCCAAGCGACCGCCAATTTTTCAGGTTCAAATCCTTGGTTATGTAAACCGCTAGATTGGATAAATAATTGCGATGTTTGCGTAAAACTATTATCCACCACTAAACGTTCGTACTTAACTTGCAGGCTATGATTGTCTAAAGACAGACCAAATTGCAGCTTATAACCATCTTGTGTTGCCACAAAAACAGCACTTTGTGTTGTGTCGACCAAGTGGGCGTCAATATCGGCGCGGATCCATTCAAATTCACCATTTAGAATAATGGGCTTAAATTTCCATTGCAGATTAGCAAACACCCCCATGGTTAAAGTATCACCGGTAAATTCCAAATCACTAGCACTAAGTTGCTCATCGCCGTGACTATGCCCTCCTTGATAACGTTGATCTGTGCGACTTTCAGCGCGACTGGACATTAACCAAGAGCCTAATTGAGCATTCAAACCGCCCTTCTTATATGGGTAATGAATATATAATGACGCAGCGCCGTCACCAGACGTCGCAGGCCAATTATCTCCATTCCATATTTCAACACCTAAAATTAGACCGTATATATTACTACTGGCTCTGCCACCGATATCTATAAAATGTCGACCAAAAAACACGTCTGCTAATAAAGGAGATTCACTAAAAGCTCCCCCTGAAGCATGAAAATTAGCTGTTGGTGTAACCTTGGTAGACATTTTGCCTAATTCAAATAATAGAGGCTGATCAAGCAACTCAGCACTCACCCCAAACCACAAGTTTTCTAACTCGACTTCGGTTGCTCCATCATGACTATGAGCCCCAACTTTAGCACTGACAAAATAACGTTCTTGTACATTTAAATGACCCAACAATTGAACATCATCTAAACTAGCTCCTTGTTCCACAGGCAAAGCTTCACCGCCCATTAATACGCCGGGTAATTGCCACACTTGATCAGTTGGGTAAGCCTCATCACTTCGAAAAGTAACAGCCGTTTTAACAACTATTGAATCAGGCTGAGCGCTAGATTGCTGATTTTCATGAGCAAAGACTACCGTCGAAAATGCACAACACAACAGGGTAACAATATGATTTTTCATTATTATTCTTCAAATGGATCAGAAAATTTAGGGTTATTGATAAATTTGTAATCGGTAAGAGATTCAAGAAAGGCTATCACTGCGTCGATTTCTTCATCTGTGGCAACAAAGGGTAGTATTAAGCCCGACTTCAAAGGACTTAAATTACCATCTCCAGCATTTGGGCCGTTTTCAATTAAGCGACCTCCTCTAGCATAATGCTCAATCACTTCTCGTAATGTCGCAATACTGCCATCATGCATATAAGGTGCGGTCAACTCTATATTACGTAAGCTTTGCGGGCGAAACATGCCGCGATCTGCCAAGTCTAACGTTAGGTCATACAAACCTTGATCTTCAGCAGGATAACTCCCCTGCCCATCGACGTTGTATAATCCGTTGTTAAAAAATGGATATTGAATAGTACCTTCTGTGGTATTTGAATCACGATAAGACACAGAAAAATTAATGCCAGTATGACAATGAAAACATTCAAATTTCTCACCGTTAAATAAACTAAATCCCCACTTTTGTTGTTCGGTTAAAGCTGTGGTATCACCCAATAAATACTGGTCATATGCGCTATCGGCGCTGATCATAGTGCGCAAAAAGCTAGCTAGAGAAAATATAACCTTATTAATGCTTGCACCTGTCTCACTGTCTGGAAAGGCTGCTGTAAACATTTTCACATAATCAGGATCACTATCAAATCGGGCAAGCACGTCATCGATATGTGGATCAGTCACCCCTAACTCAATTGGATTATCTGCTCTAATGGGTACATTTAGCTGGTCTTCTAACTCTAAAAAGCCATTGTTGCTCCAAGTAAAAGTTGAATGGTAAACCACATTAGACAAGCTTTGACTGTTCCGAGTAAGTTGGTGACCCGTAGAACCAAATGGCGTTTCCACCGCATCACTAAAGGCTAGCGCCTGAAAGTGACAAGAAGAACAAGATTGAGTTTGATTAGCAGATAAGTTTTTGTCATAGAATAAAAACCTACCCAGTGCTATTTTCTCTGCGGTTAAGGGGTTATATTCCGGCACTGCGGGAGCAGAAATATGTGCTGGCAGCTCAAGCAGATCTCTTATGGATTGCTGTTGTGAACTTTCTTCTATTGAAGTAGTTGATGATTGATTACAGCTCATCAAAATACCCAATATAAAACTTACTACAATAAACTTCATATAGTCTCTTACAAAATTCAGGGGTTAACTAAGGTCAACCCCAATTCACTTATTCAGCGGTAACGGTGGAATTATCTGTTGCGACACTTTCGCCGGTTTCAGTAGATATCCCCATATTTTCAAAGATAGGACCACAGTCTGCTTGCATGGCAACTGGAGCTGAATGACAACTTACTCCTGGCACATCAACACCTGCTGCTGTGGGAGCAAACCTTAAACCGGCTAAAACGTTCTGCATATCAATCACCACTGTATTGATAGCAGGGTTAAAATTATTTAACGCTACTTTTGGCGTATTGACGTAGTCACATTCATCTTGAGTCTCAAGGGCTAACAAACCATCACCTGTGCAACTCTTACTACCAATATGCAATAAGCCATTACCAGCGACACCATTGGTATCTTCAATGGTAAAGTTCATAAGAAAATGACGATAACCACTGGCCCATGACCAGTACATTTCATTTAAAGGAGAAGGTGCGTCTTCAACTGAAGTAGTGGCAATAACTTCTTTCATCATTGCTTGAGGCAAGCCCAAATCGAATGTAACTTTAGCCACACCGGTATCTATATAAGTACCAGAGATCAGGCTATTTGTACGCGATGTACCGGAAAGTGAATCTAAAGCACATGATCCAGTAGCATTGCTGGTCAAGTCGATTAAACCAACAAAACCTTGTTCATTTTGATACTGAAAGTCGTTTTCATCTAAGGTGGTTTCAATCTCAACATCATAAAGGTCGTAAAACTTGATGTTGCTTACATAAAAACGTAAATCACTGACGCCGACACTATAACTTTGATCATCGCCATAACCTGAATACATAGTGTCACAATCAATTTCCTCTACTCCACTCATGGCTTTAAAATTAAGACTAAAAGCACGAGGAACTAAATTTTTCACATCGTCATTGTCTCTAGAACTACTTCCTCCACAAGCACTTAATAAAGACGCAGCCAATAAGGAGGCGATAGTGAAAGGTTTAAAATTGACATTTAATTGCATGATAATTTCTCTTATAAATAGATTTAAGTGTTAGTGGTGGGAGTGATTAGATGTAGCAGCATTAGGGGTTAACCTTTCCTCAACCCAGACCTCTACTGTTATCTCACCACTGTGTTCGAAGCGTAATTCCATGGGAAATTTTTCACCTTCGACTAAAGGCGTTTTTAACCCAACTAACATGATATGGCTGCCGCCAGGTATGAGTTCGAGACTATTTTCAGCGGGGATCAACAAACCACTATGCGCTTCACGCATCTTAGCCATGTTCTGAGAATATTCGGTTTGATGTATTTGAGCCAACTCAGCAATAGTTGATGGCACCTCTACTGACAATAGAAGTTCAGCTTGATGAGTTGGATTATTGATAACTAGATAAACCGCTCCCGTTTTGACAACAGGTGCGGTTGGCCTCGCCCACGGATGATTAACTTCGATCTGGCCGGCATTAAAATCGTGAGCAAAAAGGCTAAAAGATAACAACAAAAAAGCCAAGATAAATGGCTTTAACATAAGGTCTATAAAGGCTTTCAAAATGAATTAACTCGTTTTTTTCAGCTATTATAGGGTCTTATAGTTGTGCGACAATGTGACATATTGTCGCACCTATATATTTACTCGAATCACATATTTACTCTAATCGGACTGTTGTTTCTGCGGATCTTTATCTATTTAACTTGAGCTCAGGGTAAGCCATACCTAGTTTACTCTTTTATCTTCGGACAAAAAAAAGACAGTCGCCTGTCTTTTATTGTCTTAATTTGAAACTAAACCAAAATAGTAATTGATTAATCTTGTTTTAGTAAATGCATAACATTTTTTAAATCTGTTTTGCCATTGATGATTTCGTCTGGTGTAAGACCCGATATTTCATGAGGGAATACTAACCATTCGTCACTTTCATGCACAAAATAATCAGGCACAATATCAGTTTTGTTATTTTGTGGTTTGTAATACGGACAAGCTATACGCACATCTTTTGGCATATTTGCACGAGACAAACTCTTAATTTGTTTCATCAAGGCTTGGACACTGCGGCCTGAATCAAATACGTCATCCACAATCAATAGGCTGTCTTCGGCATTGGCGTTTTCAATCAGATAATGTAAACCGTGCACTTTAATGGTTTTAGACTGTTGATCAATTCCATAATAAGAAGAGGTACGTACCGCGATATGGTCTGTTTCTACTTTTTTAAAATCGAAATATTCTTGCACAGCTATGCCTATAGGTGCGCCGCCACGCCAAATACCTATGATAAAATGTGGGCGAAAGCCACTTTCAAAAACTTGGGCTGCCACTCGAAACGAATCTTCAAGTAACTGTTGTGCAGTGATAAACGTTTTTTCCATTAGATAAACCTTAAAAATTTAGAGCGCGCTTGCCCCAAAATATAACTATTAGCCTGCTATTGTATACCGAAGCTGGCTTTATTCATATTTTAAAGCATCTGCCGGATTAACCCTGACCGCTCGATACGCAGGGTAAAGGCTAGCCAGAAAACACAAAATAAGTGAGGTAACAATAAGAAATACAACTTGTTGCCATTGTAAATCGGTGGGTACCCCCTGCCCGTCTGGGCTTAGAAATATTGGAAAATTGAATAATTTGATCACATTATTAATTTGCGTCACTAACAATACACCGGCGGCAACACCAATGACCGTGCCTTTAATGCCATTGTAAATGCCATTAAACAGGAAGATACCCATAATATTATTGCGAGTCATGCCTTGGGTTAAGAGTATAGCGATATCACCTTGTTTCTCGGTTACCACCATAACTAAAGCCGACACTATGTTAAAAGCTGCCACTGAGATGATCAGTAGCAACATTAATGACATCATGTTCTTCTCCATCTTCACAGCGTCAAATAACACACCTTGCTGGTCTCGCCAATTGGTGGAGCTATAACCTTGTGCCTCTAGAGCTTGAACGACACTTTTATAATCAAAGGCATCGGCTAAAAATAAACGTGTTTGGGCTAAGGTTGCGGTTTTACTTCTTAACAACCTAGCGGCATCATCGATATGCATAAACACAGCTTTATCGTCTAATGCTGAGCCTAAATCAAATATCCCAACAACGTGGAACACTCTTTGGCTGTAAATCCGCCCAAAAGGCCCAAAATAACTATTTTCTGAAGAGATTAAACGGGTTGGATCACCAAGCCGTAACTTCAATTTGATAGAAAGAGCGCGGCCAATGACGATCCCATATTCACCTTTATGCAAATCACTCAAACGACCAATCGCCATATTCTCAGCAATAATAGACAAATATTGCATGACCTCTGGTTGAATGCCTTGAAACATTACCCCTGTGAGCCCTGTAGCAGATTGAACTATACCTTCCGAATCTATCTGCAGTGCACTACCAATGACTCCTTCAATCTGCTTAAACCCATCAGGGCTAAATTCTGTATCAGATTTTTTTTGCACTAACACATGGGGAGTGATCCCCAAATTACGTAACTTAAGCTCGCCTTCAAAACCATTCATTACTGACAAAACGGTGATCAATGCCATCAACCCAAGGGCAATGCCTGCCACAGAGAAAAAGTTGATAAATGCAATAAAATGACTGCCTTTAGATGCTTTGGCGTAACGTAAACCAATAAAGGCTGAAAGTGGGTAAAACATAAAAATGAAACTCTTATAACAACAAAGCAGTTAAAAATTACGGTTTAACTGTTGGTATACTGATGAATGATGTTGAATAATACGTGCCTGAAGTAAATCTAACAAGCACAGCAAAACCGGGAGAGAAAATGCAAAACTTATCGCTTGAACAAAAGCATCAACAATTTGATGAATTTTTCATGATCAAGCACAATATTCCAGTCAATATGCGTTTATTAGAAGATGATTTTATTTTGCCTGATATTGATGATTTACATCACCATATGCCATACGAGTTCCAAATTGCTAGTGAAATATCAGGCATTGATACTAAAGCCTTAAGACCACTGCGCCGCTTAGGTGAACACGCGGTTGAGTTAGCTGATTTTCTCAATCATCAATCACGAAAAATTGATTTGATGATGTCTCTTATTTTGCAACAACACACAAAACATGAACAAACCTTTCAATCATTAAAATTTGGTGGAGGGGGTGTAGTACTTGAGAGTGAAAACGAATTATCAGTAGGCGCTACAATCGAGCTTAAATTATTCCTAAAAGAAGAAGCCTCAGCCATTTTTTGTTTTGCTGAAGTTATTGCTTGTAAGCCTGAAGATGATACGTACCATGTGTCCTTGATTTTTACCCGTATCCGTGAAGAAGACCAAGATTTATTGGTCAAAGCCAGTTTACATTTGCAAGCTGCTAAATTACGCAAACGCAAGAACCAAGAAAACCTTAAAAAGAACTAAAACGAAAATTATTAATGACTCACAGTATTTTTTCACCACCTTTACCGAACAATACTCTTAAAACTAAAAATGATATTCGCCATTGGGGTAATCTCCAAGGCAGCAGCACGGCTCTTGTCTTAGCCAATGCCACAAAACTAGCCACTGGTCCGATATTATTAGTTACCGCAGATACACCTAGTGCGATCAAACTTGAAAAAGAACTCGATTATTTTTTGCGGGATCAAGCTGTTGATGTGCAACTATTCCCTGATTGGGAAACCCTGCCCTACGATAACTTTTCACCTCATCAAGACATTGTTTCCCAACGTCTAGAAACACTTTATCAACTGACGCAAAACGAACGCAGAGTATTTATAGTACCCATCAATACCTTAATGATGCGTATGGCGCCAGTAGATTACATTGGTAAATATTTACTGATATTAAAGGTCAATCAAAAATTAGACATTAATGATTTTCGTTCAGGACTAGAGCGAGCTGGATATTTGCACGTAAACCAAGTCATGGGTCACAGCGAGTTTTCTATTCGTGGCAGTATCATCGACTTATTCCCCATGGGCAGTCAACATCCTTATCGCATAGATTTATTTGATGATGAAGTAGATACCATTAGGCACTTTGATCCAGAAACTCAGCGCTCCGGTGACAAAGTTGCTGAAATCAAATTATTACCTGCCAGAGAATTCCCTACAGATAAAGACGCAAGTTTGTTGTTTAGGCAGCAATATCTCAGCAAGTTCGACGCTAATAACAGCAAAGAATCGATTTATTACCAAGTAGGCAAAGGTCTGATGCCCGGTGGTATTGAATATTACTTACCTTTGTTTTTCGAAAAAACCGCTACTTTATTCGATTACCTTAATCAAGATACCACTGTTTTAATACATGGTGATTTACAGACTGCCCATGAAAATCATTGGAAAGATATTAACCATAGATATGAGCAACTGCGCTATAACCTCGCCCGTCCGTTATTACATCCTGCAGACATTTTTCTGCGTTATGAGGAATTGTTTGGCGCCTTAAAAGAGTGGCCAAGAGTACAAATACAAAACCAAGCACTGACTGAAAAAACCGGAAGCTATAACTTTGCTACTGCGCCAGTAGATGAAGTTGCATTACAACCCCAAAATAAAGTGCCATGGACATCACTCAAACAACATGTAGCAGATTGGCAGAAACAAAAAGTTAAAGTGTTGTTTAGTGCTGAATCAGCGGGTCGCCGTGAAGGTTTATTAGAAATACTCACCAAAGCCGAGATTAGGCCCAAGGTTTTTGAAAGTTTTAATGACTTTATGCAAAGTGCCGAACCTATTGGTATCACAGTAGGCGCAGCCGAGTTTAGTTTTTTACTTGATGAGCCCAAAAGCAAAATTGCTTTTATTACTGAAACCGAATTACTCGGACATAAGATCAGCCATAGGCGCAAGCGTGATAAGCGCCAAGGTACAGACGAAAACGCCATAATTCGTAATTTAGCAGAATTACAGATAGGCCAACCAGTGGTACATTTTGAACATGGCGTTGGTCGATACTTAGGCTTACAAACACTAGATGCTGGCGGTATTACCACAGAATACTTGGCCATTGAATATGCCAAACAAGCTAAGTTATATGTGCCTGTAGCCTCTTTGCATTTAATTAGCCGTTATAGCGGCGGTGATATTGACCATGCGCCTTTGCATCATTTGGGCACAGAAACTTGGGCCAAAGCCAAGAAAAAAGCAGCTGAAAAAGTCCGCGATGTGGCAGCACAGTTATTAGATGTTTACGCCAG
Source organism: Paraglaciecola arctica BSs20135 (assembly GCF_000314995.1). Classification (GTDB taxonomy): domain Bacteria; phylum Pseudomonadota; class Gammaproteobacteria; order Enterobacterales; family Alteromonadaceae; genus Paraglaciecola; species Paraglaciecola arctica. Next base: position 47,179 of record NZ_BAEO01000005.1, read on the forward strand.
ACGCGCAGCCAAACCCGGATATGCATTCAAAATAGCATGGGATGAATACCAATCTTTTAGTGATAGTTTCCCTTTTGAAGAAACCCTAGACCAACAAAAAGCTATCAACGCAGTGATCCAAGATATGGGCTCAGCCAATGCAATGGATAGATTAGTCTGTGGTGATGTAGGTTTTGGTAAAACCGAGGTTGCTATGCGCGCCGCCTTTATCGCTGCTAATCAGGGTAAACAAGTCGCCATATTAGTGCCTACAACGTTACTTGCCAGTCAACATTTTGAAAATTTCAAAGAACGTTTTGTCAACTGCCCCTTCAGGATTGAAGTATTATCGCGTTTTGTCAGTGCCAAAGATGCAAAACAAACCATAGCGGCTATTGCTGAAGGTAAAGTGGATATAGTGGTTGGTACCCATACTTTATTGCAAGACAGTCTTAAGTTTAACGATCTAGGTTTAGTGATTATCGACGAAGAACATCGATTTGGGGTGCGCCAGAAAGAAAAGTTTAAAGCGCTACGCTCTGATGTAGATATTTTAACTTTAACCGCCACACCTATTCCAAGAACCTTGAATATGGCCTTAAGTGGTATGCGCGACTTGTCTATTATCGCCACACCTCCGGCTAAACGTTTACCGATCAAAACCTTTGTACAGCAACGTAATAAAGGATTAATACGCGAAGCCATCATGCGTGAAATATTGCGAGGTGGTCAGGTTTACTTCTTACATAACGAAGTAGACACCATTGAAAAAACGGCTCAAGAAATTGCTGAAATAGTACCTGAAGCGCGCATAGCTATAGGCCATGGTCAAATGCGTGAACGTGAACTTGAAAAAGTGATGGCTGACTTTTATCATCAGCGTTTTAACGTGTTGTTGTGTACCACTATTATCGAAACCGGTATCGATGTGCCATCAGCCAACACTATAGTGATGGACAGAGCGGATCATTTAGGTTTAGCGCAACTACATCAATTGCGTGGTCGTGTAGGTCGTTCACATCATCAGGCATACGCCTATTTACTTACGCCACATAGAAGACGATTAAGCAAAGACGCGGCGAAACGCCTAGATGCAATTTCATCCTTAGAAGAATTAGGGGCTGGTTTTGCTCTAGCTACCCATGATTTAGAAATTCGTGGTGCCGGTGAATTACTCGGAGACGGTCAATCAGGGCAGATTTCTAGTATAGGTTTTACCTTATATATGGATATGTTGGATCAAGCAGTAGAAGCCCTTAAAGAAGGTAAAGAACCCTCTTTGGAAGCCGCACTTGCAGAACAAACTGATATTGATTTACGTTTACCAGCGTTATTCCCAGAAGATTTTATTCCTGATGTGAACCTACGTTTATCTTTGTATAAAAAGTTGGCGGGCTGCAAAGATGAAAGAGCAGTCAATGAGTTGCAAATAGAACTGATAGACAGATTTGGTTTATTGCCACAAAGTGCTAAAAACTTATTAGACATGACAATGTTAAAAATAAAAGCCAAACAAATAGGCATCTCTAAAATAGAAGGTACTAATAAAGGTGGATTTGTAGAGTTCTCCCTACAAACACAAATAGACCCAGGCTTTATTATTAAATTAATTCAGTCACAACCAAGAATATACAAATTAGATGGGCCACAAAAACTTAAATTTAACGTGCCTACTGAATCCGCCAAAGATAGACTTGAACTGTTTAATAATATGCTAACCGAGTTTAGCCAACAATTAAGAGCTGCATAATGACTGACAACATGACAACTCATCCTCTAAAACAGCTGGTTAAGGGGACTTTTTCTGTAAAGCTAGCCCTTTCAGCCCTGCTTAGTATCAGTGTTTTAGCGCAGCCTGCGAACGCGGTAGAGCAAGAGTGGTGGTTTGACGTTGAAGTGATTTTATTTGAACGTAATTTAGAGGCTGCCAATATCTCTGAAAAATTCAAACAATCTCGACTTGAACAACCATCCAGCGACGTCCTTGATTTGCTTACGCCCTATATTAAACCTGATGTAAGTTACTTACGGGCTGGCCTAACCTATTGCCGTGCATCAAAACAACACGCAATAAAAACACAATATGAACATGATTTTGCGTTTCCCTTGCCAGCACCCGATACAAATATTCCACTATCAATGAACCAAAAGCAACAAATCCAAGGTTTAGCTGATAGCTCTAATAAAGTATCCGAAGAAAATTTCCAATATGAAGTAGCTACTAGCGATATATTTTCACACTCTAATGACAAAGAGTTAAATCAAACAGTAGACTCTGAGGAGGTTAATCCATCTAATCTAGAGCTAACGACAAAAACTAATTTAGCTAGACCACCGATTGAGGTCGAGTTTATAGAATGGCAAGTTCCTAGCGAGTTTCCTTGTGCCTACGCAGAACAAATTGATCCGTCTTTTGCATCAATTTCAGCATTACAAAACTCAGCTTCAAGCATCCAATCGGCAAATCATATAGAACGCGTCCCAGAGATCATTAACGGTACACTATGGCATCAAAAGCGCAGCGCATCTTTACTACCTTCGTCAAACATGAATATGAACGACCTGTACGAAAAGATTAAAAAGCAGCGTAATATCTCGCCAATACTACATATAAACTGGCGCCAACAAGTTAAATTTGGCCTAAAAAATTCACAAACAATCAGATTATTCGCTGGAAAAAACTATGCAAATCAGTTTGATGCCAATGGTTTACCTTTAATCAAAGATACCGATGATTTATTTGCTAATTTGGATCCATCATCCCATGAAGTTTATATACCAGAACAAGAATTAGCATTGTTATCCACTGAACAGCAACAAGCACTGACTCAACAAATAAATGGCACAGGATCAAAAGATGTTACTGATGACTTATTTGCGCGAATTGAGGCTGCACTAGCAGATGATTCGCCCATCAATTTTGAGCAGTCCAATTTGGAAACTGAACAACAAACAATCAAGACTGCTCCAGCCATACTCAAAGAACTCTGGCAAATAGACGGTGGAATAACGGTATATCTGCGTAAAATAGGCCGAGTGCCCTATTTACACATAGATAGTAATTTAGATTTTAGACAACCTATATTTGACCCGAAGAAAGCCCAACCAGTAGCGGACTCAGCAAATAATAGCTCTGATCAAGGTGCAATAGCTTACAACCAATTGCAACAACCTAGCTCTTTACAACCGAATTTTTTACAAAGTGCTAATTTTAATCAATTAAGGCGGGTGATCAGCAAACAAGTACATTATTTCGACCATCCCCTATTTGGCATGATTGTAAAAATTAATCGTTATCGTTGGCCAAACGAAGAAGCGCAGCCTGAAACTGATAATTAATAAGACCCAGTGCTTTTAGCTCACTGGATCTTATGCTTTACAATTATGGGAGGTTTGTTGTTTTAAAACTCAAATGCCATTTTGATATAGATGTTACGTCCATCAGTATCGTAAGGTGCATGACGTGAATAAATCAAACCACGGTTAGCCTGATAGGTCGCTTCTTCTGGATAAGAATCAAAGATATTTTCAGCACCTGCACTTATAGTAATGTCATTATTCAAATCATAAGTAGCTGAAATATCTGTAAAAACTTCAGAACCAAAATTTTGGAATACATCACCGTCACTGTTACCCGAATAATCTGTCCACGGGCCGTAGTATCTGACTCTCGCCATCAAACTGATCATATCCATAGAATAGTTTGCGGTGAAATTAGCTGTGTTTTTTGGTAATAAGTTTTCAAAGCGGTTACGGGTTGTATCATTGTCAACCAAACTACCATTGAGAACTTCGGTTTTATTATGATTAAGGGCCGATGTTAGGGATAACTTGCCACCACTCACGTCTATTGCATAACCTAAAACTAAATCAACACCAGTAGTACGGGTATTAAAATCATTTTGGAAAAAATTAACCCGAGTAATACTTTCGCCACCAACAACATTTAATCCAGCAAGCTCTGCTCGCTCCGCATCCGTTACGTTATAGGTTGCGGAAGTACTTAAGCGATTATCCACCTCGACCCGATAGAAATCCAAAGAGCTATGAAAACCGCTGTCATTACGGTAAACAACTCCAGTACTGATGTTAGTTGACTCTTCTGCTTCAAGAGGCTTAATTGAGATATCATCGCGCTTAGACATGACACTGGCGACAATGCCTTCTGGCGAAAAACGCCCTGAGGTAAATATATTTAAAGTCGTAGTGTCTAAACCTTGTGAGGTGCGTTCACTAAACAATTGTCCAGGTGTGGGTGATTTGAATCCCGTTGACAAAGTGGCACGGATTGCAAGATCCTGATTAAGTTCGTAACGGCTAGATAACTTGCCTGTTATTTTGCCATTTCCGTATTCAGAATATTTCTCGTATCTAGTGGCAAGCCCCAAAGTAAAACTTTCGCTCATGGGTAAATCAATATCCACATATACCGACTGGCTATTTTGGCTCGACTTACCCGATTGACTGGGCGAAAATCCTGGAAAACCATTTGAACCTGAGGGCAAACCAACAGTAGCACCCACTCCGATATCGTAAGAGGCTAAGTCTCCAGGTGTTATTTCATAGGTTTCTTTGCGGTATTCCAAACCAAAAGCAATGTTAGCGGCATCAAACAACAGTGACGAAGTCCATATAGTATTGAAGTCAGCGTTTATGTTGATTTCACTTTGAATTAACTCACCAATATAAAATTCAGTCGGACTAGCAGGCCCTAACGACGCATTGATACTGTCACTCATGCGATATTCAATGCTATTTTCTCCAAAACCAGCACTCATATCCCAATCTATGTCACTCGAAGTGGTTCCTTTAAGACCCAGGTTCAAAGTTTTATCTTTATCATTCTGCGTAAACTGGGGGGAGAAACCGGCAGGATAAATATCTCTTAGGTCAAAATCAGCAAATACCTCAGTCAAATTGAATGCACTGGTGCTATCTGGATTACGCCAGTTAAAATCGGTCAGACCTTCTCCCCAACCATAAGTACCAAACAAATAGGCTAAACCTAACTGAGTGTTTAACTCTGAATTAAGGGCCAAACGGAAAGTCTCTGATTGTGGTTGCCCCCAATTTTGTACTGGACTAGGCACAGTAACATCTGGGTGCTCAGCAGCGAACAGAATCGCATCGGGACGCTGACGACTGCGTGAGGTTTTTTCGGCATTTGCGTATTCAAAACTGGTTGTAACAAAGCCATCATCAGCTAATTTGAACCCGCTTTTAATGCCCGCCCTAATGTTTTCGCCATCACCTTCACTGTACTCAGAGTATTGAGCAAAACCTTTCACATCGATGCCGTCATCAAGAATAATATTTATCACTCCCGCAATAGCATCCGAGCCATATTGTGCAGATGCTCCATCACGCAAGACTTCAATACGTTTAATGGCAGACGAGGGAATTTGCGCTAAATCAGGCGCCTGAGCACCATTAGCACCTAATAAAGCAGAACGATGACGACGTTTACCGTTAACCAACACCAAAGTGTGATCAGGTGATAAACCTCGTAAAGTAGCGGGCCTGACAAATACCTGACCGTCTTCCAAAGGCAAACGTTGTACTTTATATGAAGGCACAATTTGTGCGAGCATATCCGACAAGTCTTCAGAGGCGGTACTGCTCAGTTCGCTGGCGGAAATAAGATCAATTGGTGCGCTCGAATCAAACACGGTTTTTTCTGAAGAGCGGGTACCGGTAACAATAATACTTTCCATGTTATTTTTATTTTCGCCTTGTGCCACCTCTTCGGCGAAACTCACTACTGGCACTAAAATGCCGATACCACACACAAGACACACTGCACTGGAAATCTTAGACAACGTAAACATAATAAATTTAAACCCTAGAATTAGTTAATATGAGTATTCAAGGGCGTCACAATGTCATGACTACATTACAGATAAGTGACAGATAAGTGACAGAAAAATAACACTTTTTTATTTAGATTTTATTTGACTGAATAAACCGGGAGAATAAATACTCATTAAACCAGCAAAAACTCTAAATATATTATTACTAGTCTAACTGTCACAATTGCAGGCTATATTGTTAGTCTAATTTAGACAGAATAAGTACAACAAATGGATCACCCTGAATTTTTATTAAGCCGTCGCCAATTGCTCAGTGGCGTCGCGGCCACCGCAGCAATTTCTTCTATGGGGACCTCAGCACAAAGCGCTAAAAGTGCTTTTACACTGGGAAATTCAGGTAACCAATCAGCTGACAAATTAGCCTCTGATGAAGGGTTTTGGCGGGACGTCGCGTCTAATTACAATAGTACTCAAGGAATTATCAATCTTGAACATGGCTATTGGGGAAAAATGGCCAAACCTGTACTAGAAGCCTATGACCTAGCAAATAAAAAAGTGAATACTCAAAACTCTTATTATGCTCGCAAAAACTTTCCCGAGGATATGCGTCAAGCAACCCATAAAGTGGCTCAAGCTCTTGGTGTACAAGACGGCGAAATAGTGCTCACCCGCAATGCTACTGAAGCAATTCACAACCTAATTCGCCAATATCAAGGTTTAAAACCAGGCGACGCCGTACTTCTGGCCGACAGTGACTATCCTAGCTTTAAATCCACCATGCACTGGTTACAACAAGACCAAGGTGTGGCAAGTATTGAATTACTGACCCCTTCATTTGCCGATCAAACACAGTTGTTGCAGTGTTATCTCGATGCCTTCGAGCAACATCCTAATATTAAATTGCTGCTACTCACCCATGTGAGCAATCAGCATGGTCTGGTTTTTCCCGTAAAAGCCATAGTTACCGAAGCCAACAAGCGGGGCATCGATGTTATCTGTGATTGTGCTCAATCTTGGGGATTAATAGACTATAAAATACCTGAGTTAGCAGTGAACTGGGCAGGATTTAACTTACACAAATGGATAGGCTCACCTGTAGGTGTTGGGGCACTTTATATGAAAAAAGCCACACTAGAAAAAATCGCCCCCTATCCTGGTGAGTCAGATTCTGACAACAGTCGAGCCTATACTAGGGTCCATACAGCCACTGCAAATTTTGCGGCTTTTATGACGGTGCCAGCTGCGTTAGATTTTCATCACGCAATTGGCGGCGACAATAAAGAAGCTCGCCTCAAATATCTACGTAATTTATGGTTTAGCGAGGCGCAAAACTTACCTCATATTGAGGTATTAGGTGGCAAAGACAAGATGTCGTCCACAGGAATGAGTTCCTTTAGAATGGCAGGAAAAACCAGTATTGAAGAAGCGAAAAAACTCCAGCAAACACTAGAAAACGATTTTGGTATTTTTACAGTAGTGCGTAAAGGTTTACATTCAGGAGCTTGTATCCGTATAACCCCTCAGGTATTTACCGCTGCCGATGATATTCAGAAACTCGTAGATAGTTTGAAAAAACTGGCTTAAATTTTTGCGATTTCTTACCCACTAAGAGTGATTGCAATATGATGTAAACATTAGTCATTGCTTTGTTCAGCGATAATCATGACATTAAGATAAAGTAAGGTAGCTCACAGCAGTGATGATAAACGCCAGGAAGATATTCAACATTAAACCTTCTCTGGCCATAGTTTTAATACTAAATTTATCCATACCATAAACAATGGCATTAGGTGCTGTGGCAACTGGCAACATAAAAGCGCAACTAGCACTGATAGCTGCTGGCATCATCATTAATGCAGGATCAATTCCAGCTGCTACACCTGCAGCCGCTAATATTGGCATCAATAACGTAGCGGTGGCAGTATTTGAAGTAATTTCAGTTAAGAAAGTCACAAATAAACAAATACATAATATTAGTAGCGGCACAGGTAACCCAGATAAACCCGATAACCCCTCTCCCATCAAGGCACTTAACCCCGAAGCAGAAAACGCCTTGGCGATACAGATACCGCCAGCGAATAACAATAACATCCCCCATGGAATCGAAACTGCAGTATCCCAATCAAGTAATTTGTCTGATTTAGCTTTAGTCGTCACTTCACCAAACTTATGATTATTAGCAGAGGTCAAAGCTTCAGTTTTGTTACCATTAGGTATGATAAACATCAATACCACGCCAGCCAAAGCAATACTGCTGTCACCGATACTGGGCATATTTAGCCATACCGTCCAATAGGGCCTAAACATCCAAGCTAGAGCCACCATTAAAAAGGTGATCAACACACGCTTTTCAGCCGGTTGCCAAGGACCGGATTTGGGCAATATATACTCTTGGGTGTTTTCAAGCTTGCGGGTTAACCACCAAGCAATAACTGGAATGCCAATAACAACGATAGGAACACCTGTTTTCATCCATTCTAGAAAACTTATTTCTTTGCCTTGAGTTTCGAGGTAAACACTCATAAAAATAATATTCGGTGGTGTGCCAACTGGGGTTCCCACACCACCTAAACTCGCTGCATAAGCAATGCCCAATAACATTGCAATAGTCAGCTTGGGATCTTTTACATGTTGTAATACGGCTAGTGTTATAGGCAGAAGCATTAAAGTAGTAGCCGAATTAGAGATCCACATACTTAAAATCGCGGCGGTCAACATAAAACCAAACACCAAACGTTTAGCACTTTTACCACCAGTAACATTCACTAAATAAAAAGCCAAACGACTATGTACATTGGACTTTTCCAATGCCTTAGAGAGCATAAATGCGCCCATCAACAACAAAATAACATGACTTCCCAGTGCCGATGCCGACTCTTTATGGGTCAACACCCCCGCCATAGGAAAGCCAAAAAATGGGATGAGAGACGTAACGGGTATAGGCAGGGCTTCTGTTACCCACAACATAGCAGTAAATAAAGTGATAGCCGCTGTAGCGGCTATCAAGTGAGGCTGACCTATAAGAACTAGGCCAAAATATAGAACAAGTGAGCTGAATACAGAAAGTATTATTAGCTTATTGTGAGTTTGCATAAAATTGATCTAATACTTTGTTGGCTGCTTGATATTCTGTAGTCTTTTTCAAACTAGAAAAATCTGAACCCGCTGCTTTTCTGAGGCTTTTAATTCTATCGACACTATTTATCTGTAATTCCATATCTGAAGGTAAGCCATCAATCACCTTAGTTGCACCCTTTGGATCATTACATACCAAAACCATGTCACAGCCTGCTTCTAACGCAAGCTCAGCACGTTCAACAATGTTTCCCATTTGCACGGCACCTTGCATAGACAAATCATCTGAAAACACCACACCGTTAAAATCCAGTTCTTGGCGCAAAATTTGTTTGATCCACTTTTGTGAAAAACCTGCGGGTAAATCATCCACATCAGGATAAATTACATGGGCTGGCATCACAGCATCAAGTAAGCCTTGTTGATTAATAGCTTTAAAAATAGCCATATCGAGGGCAAATATATCTTCTCTACTACGATTATCTACTGGCATGGCGATATGGGAATCTTCCAGTACATTGCCATGCCCTGGAAAATGTTTTCCTGTCGCTCGCATTCCAGCACGGTGCATCCCTTTAATAAATTCGCTGGCTAATGGAATAATTTTTTCCGGTTTCTGGTGAAAGCTACGGTCACCTATCACTGCTGATACACCATGAATATCAAGTACTGGGGCAAAACTAATATCGATATCAAAGGCTAAGAGTTCAGCTGCCATTAACCAACCAAATTGCTCACATAAATAGCCTGACTGTTGCATGTTTTCATTGTTTTGTTGGGCAATACTGCCCATTGCAGGAATTTCACTAAAACCTTCACGAAAGCGCTGAACCCTTCCCCCTTCATGGTCTGTGGCGATCACCAAATCGTTACGCGTAACACTTCTTGTATGCCTTACTAAGTCAGAAAGCTGTTTTTGATCGTAATAGTTGCGGCTAAATAAAATAAGCCCGCCAACTAAAGGATGATCGAGTATATCTATTTCTTCGTGTGTCAATTCATAGCCTGACACATCTAACATCAATGGCCCCATTAATTAGTGCCCTTCTTTTTAGCGGGTTAAAAATTTAGTGGACATACTATATGGAAAATCAAATCCTGACGTCAATCATTTATACCAATCAACATAAAATCGGCTAGAGCTTTCCCAAAGGGCCGCGCCTACGTCCATGAATCTTAAATAACACCACTATTATTAAATTCACACGTCTTGAATAAGCTCCTTTAAAACTCACTGAAGCGTAATTCTTTATGCTGATTGGTATTTATCCAAATGAAAAATATGACTTTCAAACTGTCACGTGGTTATACTCTGGCAAACCGATATTTATGATGTTTTTTAATGAAATTTAAAACCGTTGGGTTAATTGGCAAACAAGCACACCAAGGTGCAAATTTAAGTCTAAAGGCATTAATAGTCTATTTGACCAAACGTGGTTGTCGGGTATTAGTCGAAACCAAAACTGCAAAAGAATTAGATAAAAATGGTTTTGAATCTGCTGATATTAAAGAAATTGGTAAACAAGCAGATTTAGCCATAGTGGTCGGCGGTGATGGCAATATGCTTGGCGCAGCTAGAATACTGGCAGAGTTTAATGTGGCTGTGGTAGGGGTTAACCGTGGCAACTTAGGATTTTTAACCGACATCAATCCCGATGATTTTGAACCGCAACTTGATAGCATTTTTGATGGTGACTACAAAATAGAACAACGCTTCTTACTAGAAGTCGAAGTCTATCGAGGTGGTGAAATCCAAAGCAAAGACTCTGCAGTAAACGAAGTAGTAATTCACCACGGCAAAGTAGCGCATATGATGGAATTTGAAGTATATCTAGATGATAACTTTGTATTTAGCCAACGCTCTGATGGTTTAATTGTAGCCACACCTACTGGCTCTACAGCCTATTCTTTATCGGGTGGAGGACCAATACTTACACCTAATTTGGATGCTTTAACCTTAGTACCTATGTTTCCGCACACCTTAAGCAGTCGCCCTATAGTGGTAGACGCCAACAGTACAGTTAAATTGAAAGTATCGCCCGAAAACACCGACAATTTACAAGTCAGTTGTGATAGCCATATAGTGCTAACCGTTTTACCTGGCGACGAAATCATTATCTGTAAAAATCCAGCCAAACTGTCTTTAATCCATCCCAAAGATTACAACTATTTCAATGTGTTACGCACAAAACTTGGTTGGGGCAGTAAACTTTACTAATAAAACATTACTTTTTTTGAAGAGATAACTAGACACTAAGCAAAAGCATGTTTATATTTACAGTTACTGTATATTTAAACATGCTTTTTTTGTATGTCTTTATCGAGAATTAATAATGTTAACTCATCTATCCATTCGTAACTTCGCCGTAGTAAAAACCTTAGACGTTGATTTTAGCTTAGGTATGACAGCCATAACCGGCGAAACAGGTGCGGGTAAGTCGATATCGGTTGATGCCTTAGGGTTATGTTTGGGTGACAGAGCAGACAGTAGCATGGTACGCACAGGAGCCGACAAAGCCGAAGTAAGTGCAGGTTTTAATGTGAAGCAGCTACCCGGAGCCCTGAAATGGCTTGAAGAGCATGAATTGTTAGATGACAATGAAGTGTTGATTAGACGCGTTATATCCTCTGAGGGACGTTCTAAAGCCTTTGTGAATGGCTCACCAGTACCTTTGCAACAGTTAAAAAATCTAGGGCAATTTTTATTAAGCATTCATGGGCAACATGCTCATCAACAAATATTAAAAAGTGATAATCAACGGCACCTGCTCGATCAATACGCAGAACATCACACTTTGTTGACTAAAGTCGCGGATTGTTATCAGACCCTAAGAACACAGCAACAGCATTATCAACACTTACTTGAGGGTCAACAACAGCGTGTCGATCGCAGTCAGTTGTTGTCATATCAGATCCAAGAATTGGACGAATTTTCCTTAGCAGAAGAAGAATTTGTTTCTCTAGAATCAGAACATAAAAAGCTCAGTCATAGCCAAACCTTACTAGAACAAAGCCAAATTAGTTTTCATCAGCTTTACGAAGCAGAAGAGTTTAATGCCTTATCAGCGGTGCAAAGCAGTGTTGACCGTTTAACTGAGTTACAAGAGCACGACCCAAGTCTTGCGCCTATTGTGACTATGTTAACTGAGGCCAGCATTCAAATAGACGAAGCTGCCAACGAATTAAGAGCCTATACCGAGCAGCTTGAAATCGACCCTATGCGTATGCAAAACGTTGAAGCGCGATACTCACAAGCCTTAGATTTATCCAGAAAACATAATGTTCGGCCTGAAGCATTATATGAGTTCCATCAACAACTCAGTACTGAGTTTAGTGAGTTAGTCAAAGACGACTCATTGTTAGAAGAATTAAAAATACAATTATTGGAATTAGAACAGCAGTATCACCAAGCGGCGAACAAACTCAGCCTATCTAGGCAAAAAGCCGCCAAGTTTTTTGCTAAACAGGTCGAACAGCATATTCATCATATGAACATGGCTGATGCGGTATTTAAAATTGTTGTAGAACATCATACCCAAGGCACACCTAACAAATTAGGATTGGATACGGTGCAATTTGTGGTGTCGACTAACAAAGGCCAAGCCTTAGATAATCTTGAAAAAATTGTATCTGGTGGTGAGTTGTCTCGCATCGGATTAGCTATTCAAGTGATTAGTTCTAGTAATAATGATATTTCCACTATGATTTTTGATGAAGTCGACAGCGGTATCAGCGGTTCAACGGCATCAGTGGTCGGTCAGTTATTACGTAAGTTAGGTGAAAGTGCCCAAGTAATTTGTGTGACTCACCTACCCCAAGTGGCAGCTCGAGCTCACAATCAAATGTTTGTTACTAAGTTCAGTGATAAAAAAACCACAGAAACTCACATGATTTGTTTGCAAGAAAGTGAACGAATTGAAGAATTGGCACGTCTACTAGCAGGAGATACTCTTACCGAGTCTGCTTTAGCTAATGCCAAAGAATTGTTACAAATCAGTAATTCATAACAATTAAGCATTGATTGCGCTAACGCGGCTGGGTTAGGATGCTTCGCTAAATAAGTGTGAGTTACTCTCGCATTTATCCGTTTTCGCTTTTTTACATGCTGAGATATTGAGTAACAATGAAGTTTAAGAATTTACTAGTTATATTAACCGCCACCATTATGTTATCAGCCTGTGCTGATTGGATTTTCCGAATTGATATCCCCCAAGGTAACTTTTTGGACGAAAAAGACGTTAAAAAGCTTAGGATCGAAATGACCAAGGAACAGGTTGTATATGTACTAGGTAAACCTGTTCTAGAAGACGCTTTTGATCACGACACATGGTATTACTTGTATCAAATGAAGCGTGGCATGAAACAGCGCGGTGAGGATTTCCGTAAAGAACTCACTATTAAGTTTGTTGACGATAAAATTACCGAAGTAACAGGTGATTTTGAATTATCCGAAGAATTTAGTATTCCACTAGATCAGTAATAATTTCTCAATCTAAAATCTTCCGATTAACTTAACCGGAAGATTTTATGTTTGTCTACGGTAGTCTCAAATGCACCGTGACCTCTTCTCTATTGTGATAGAGATGTTTGGCTTGTATTAGATATTTACCCGTTTGATTGGCCTTCATCACCTCATCAATAATCGCTAACGCTCCCTGAACAGACTCGTAACGTTTTTTCATGGGTAACTTTAGATTAAACATAGCTTCTTTACAGCGGCCTTCTGCGACCCAAGTAGCCATAAGTTTTGCGACACGTTGCGGTTGCTCAATCATGTCGCAGACTAACCAGTAAATATTCTTTTTCTTGGGCTGAAACTTAAAGCCATCTTCTGGACAATAGGTCACCTGCCCTGTTTCCATTAATGCTTCATCCATAGCACCGTTATCGACAGCCTGCACAAACATGCCACGTTGCACAAGTTGATAGGTCCAGCCACCAGGGCAAGCGCCTAGGTCAACGGCATACAAACCACCTTGCAGACGTACATCATGCTCTTCTTTAGGGATAAAAGTTTGAAAGGCTTCATCAAGCTTTAAAGTCGAACGACTTGGCGCGTCATGGGGGAACTTCAAACGTAAAATGCCTAAGGCCAAGGGAGAATTATTATGAGTAAATGAATAACCAATATAGACTTTATCAGTTTTGGTAAAAAACACATGTAATACAGGTTTTTTACTATTATCTTTGACGGTTAACTTGTTCTTTTTACGCAAAGCTTGCCTAAAAGGCACGCTTATTTTTCGGCATAACTTCGACAATTCTCTGCCATCAGTGGTGTCAGAATATTCCACTCGTAACTCACCACATAAGGGAAATCCTTCACAAGCAGCCAAAAGTGGGCCAATGCGATCAGCCACGTCTATATTCTCAAGTACTTGTTTACAAGCAAACTGTTGGCGAGCAAAAATGAGTTTGTTGAATTTTAACTGCTTTGCTAATAACTCTGCATGTTCTTCTTGATAACAATTAAATAAAACATAACCACTGTTGGCTTTTGTTTTTGAATAACCAAACACGTCTAATTGAGCGGCTTTATCTTGGACTTCATTTGCCACATCGTTCTCAAAACCACTGCGGCAATACAATAATAATCCGGCCATTGTTTAATTAGCTCCTTTTAAGGCTGCGGCTACTAGCAAAGCCCAGCCGACAATAAAACAAACACCACCTAAAGGCGTAATTGGGCCAAACCATTTAATTTGGGTGAGCGCCAACATATATAAACTACCACTAAATAACATGATGCCAGCGAACATAAAGCCTGCGCTATATACCAACAATGATTGAGGCATCTGGCGATACATAATGACCAATAAAATGATGGCAAGACTGTGATACATCTGATATTGCACACCAGTTTGAAAGGTGTTTAACAATGTTTCGGATAACTTACTTTTAAGGCCATGAGCAGCAAAGGCGCCCAACACAACCGACAGCATGGCGCTGAATGCAGCAATACTTAATAGGATTTTCATCAAAAAAATGACTCATATAATAGATTAGGATCCAACAAACACCTTGTTGGAATTTACATAAGTCATGATCATAACAAAAACCAACAACTGTTGGTTATCAATTACAGGGCTAGGATTGATTAAACGTTGAGATGTCAGCCAAAACACAGGCTGAAATTTGCTTGTAGAAGCTATTTTATTCTAAAATTTATTGTAGCTAGACTTACCAAGCCCGATCGATATAGTTGATCCTTCAGATAATTCAAATTCAATCCCCGCTTGTAAATTAGTCGCGGTATCCCAAGTGTTATTTGCTTGTCCATCAAGGGAGTAATCAACATTTACGAGTCCCACACCAGCCTTAATAAAGGGGGAAGCATGATCAAACAAACCAGTATATTTTAGTTTAGCGTGACTCCAAAAACCTACATTAGTTAAGGCAGAATATTCCGGAACTGACATCTCTATTGCGCTGATATTAGCTTTAGAAAAGTTTAAGCTGTTATTCCATTCAAGCTTCCAATCATTATCGAGATTAAATTCATATTCCACGCCAACAAACACCGTTGGAACATATTTAGCACTCACTTTACTTTGCTCAGGAGTTGCGAGCATATCAACATGAGATAAAGCAGCACCGTAAAAATATTGCGGTTGTAGCTCTTCAGCCATCACGGGGGTGAAACTAAAATAAGTCATAGTGATAATGGGAATTAGGTACTTCATTTTATTCATCCTTTTGTTGTTCTGTCTGATGCAGCAAAATATCGCCAGGGTTACATTTGAGAGCAGCGCATATTGCATCAAGGGTTGAAAATCTTATCGCTTTAGCTCTACCACTTTTTAGTACAGATAAATTTTGAGGGGTTACATTAACCAATTCGGCTAATTCCATTAGCTTCATTTTCCGCTTGGCCAACATCACGTCTAGTTGAATGATAATAGCCATTAAATTGTTAATTCCTGCTCTTGCTGTAATTTCTGTCCTTCTGTCATGATCCAACTCATAACAAAGATAATTAAACCAATGAGTAGTTTCAGCAACTGATCAGAGCTTATGGAAAGAAATAATGGCAACGACTCTGATAACCCAGAGATCCTAAGGAACAGCATTAGTAATATTGGGTAAAGTAAATCAAATACAGACCACACCAATAAACAAGTACCTATATTACGTAATTGATTGATGTGAATTACAGTAAATATCGCTCCCTGTTGGTACAAGCCAAAAAGCTTAATCAGAGACCAGTAAATAAACAGGCAGAACAAAAATTCAGGGATAAGCATAATGGCATAACTATTAAACCCCTCTGCATTTAATTCCTTAGAAAAAGACTCTGAAGATTTAGGTAGGTTTACTACTTGGGAAATATGGGATTGAGAGGTTCCAACAGATAGTTCAGAAGAATTTGCATCACTTTGAGTAATAATCGCCACCGTTATGACAAAAATATTTAAACAGGCAACCAATACGATTAACAGCCTGATTAATAAACTCACCTTTGCAATTTTTTCCATTAGTCCACTA
Source organism: Paraglaciecola arctica BSs20135 (assembly GCF_000314995.1). GTDB lineage: Bacteria > Pseudomonadota > Gammaproteobacteria > Enterobacterales > Alteromonadaceae > Paraglaciecola > Paraglaciecola arctica. Next base: position 63,528 of record NZ_BAEO01000005.1, read on the forward strand.
AATCCACTAAACAATAATTTTTCATTGCGTTAAGGCTATCATAGAAAACCTCGAGAGCAACATATAAGTTATCGTTTATCGATAACTTATTACTGATAAAGACTACATAAATAAAAATCAAAGGAAAATGGATTGGGTCACACAAGTTGATTTTTCGAATTATCTATTGCGGCTAAGGAGAGGATGGACGGCTATGAGCGCAGGCTGTGTGAAAATGCCAACGACATCTGAGAAACCGCTAAAGTACTTTGTTTTCATCATCTTAAAAAATTAGTGAGAATATAACTTTGTGGTGATTTTTATTTAACATATCAATTTAGTTTACGGTAGCTATTGGTAGGTTCCCGCCTTCGCGGGAATGACGTGTAATAGCTTGTAAATCCTCACCGTCTGCAATCTGCTATAACCGCTAAATCGGCCAGCAAGCCATGGCTGTAAGGTATTGGCAGATTAGAACCCGTCAGTTCTAACTCCTTAACCCAACACCCCTGCTTTTCTTCTGTGATCTCAGTGGTGAAGATTCTTTTTTAAGGGTGGATTAAGTTGAGTAAATACTGCGAACCTTATTCAAATATGCGACTTAATAAATTCAGCAGTCCGAGTAATAGCTAGGTTGATATGGCCATCAAGAGTAAAACCAGAAGCTTTGCGTGGTTTAAAACCATGATCGCCATCCTTTAAATAGCTTACTTGAACCTGTGGAGACAATTTATATGTGCCAATATCTTCACGGGTACCAAAGGTGTCTCGTTCGCCTTGTAATATCAGTACAGGCTTTTTAATTTCCAATAAATGTTCAGTACGTAGTTTTTCAGGTTTACCCGGTGGATGAAACGGATAACCCATACAAATACAGCCTAGTGCAGTCGACTGTTGCAACAACATGCTTGCCATTCTGCCCCCCATAGACTTACCACCAATAAATATCGGTAAACTCCCCTCCACTTCACTCAATACGGCATTAAAGTGAGCAAGTAATTTATCGGCTCTTTCGGGTGGTCGCCTTTTACCCAAGTCTTCGGCCAATTGCATGTAAGCAAAATTAAATCGTACTACATTAATATTCTGTTTAGCTAACCCTTCGGCCACTAACTGCATAAAGTCACTATTTTGTCCGGCACCCGCGCCATGGGCAAAAACAAAAGTAGCGATTGGTTTTTGGGGAGTATTAACTAAAGTCTTGATCATATTGTTCTTCTTTCACTTGTGCCAATAACCACTCTCGAAATGCAGTAATTTTACCTAAATCAGCCTGAGACTGGTGGCAAACTAAATAATACGCACTCTTAGTGATTAACTTTTCCTCGAATGGACATATTAACCGCCCCGCTTCTATTTCTGGTCTGGCTAAAAAACTGTAGCCTAAAGCTATGCCTTGTCCTAACGCTGCAACTTGTTGAACCAACAAAGAATGACTAAAAATGGGACCATGATTCACATTCACTCCCAATACGTTGAAATGCCGGATCCATTCCTGCCAAGCATCTCTAGAGGAGTCATGCAATAACGTATGTTGTCCAAGATCGTCTAACTTTTCTAAAGGTTTATCGCCTTGGAACAACAGCGGAGAACACATAGGTGTAAGGTATTCGGTATGTAGTTTATCAGCCGCTAGCCCAGACCATTTTCCTTTTCCAAAATAAATAGCCACATCCACATCATCGGTTAAAAATCCCTCATCCCCATCAACCGCCTTTATCCTAAGATCAATATCTGGGTTTAACTGGCTAAATTTACTGATCCTAGGCACTAACCACTGGATCGCAAAACTGGTTTGCAACGCTACTGTAAGAGCGCCCTTTCCACCTTTTGCCACTAAACGTTCTGTTGCATGGTTAAGGGATTGGAAAATCTCTTTTAAATCGAGGTAATAACTCTGGCCATCTTCGGTTAAAAACAATGCACGATTTTTTCGCACAAAAAGTTTCATGGATAGAAACTCTTCCAGTGCTTTTATTTGGTGACTCACCGCCGCTTGAGTCACAAACAATTCATCTGCTGCGCGTGTGAAGCTCAGATGTCTGGCCGCTACTTCAAAGGCTTTAAGGGAGTTCAAAGGAGGTAATCTGCGATTCATGGGCAAATAGCTAAATAAATATAAGTCAGCCACCATTAAAGCATTAGTTTTTCTAATCCACAACCATACAAAATGTCATTTTAATAGATTAGTGCGTTGGTATAGAATTCTTCACGTGGTAAATATTTATTGTTTTAAAACAATAAATAATAGTCACAAAGCAGATTAACAAAATATATAAAACTTATTATTTTACATTACTAATACTACAGGTTAACAAAATGAAAACAACTTACACTTTACTGGCTTTTTTAGCCACAGTACTTTTTACTCAAACTGCCACAGCAAAACTTGGCGCTGAACGTTCAAGGATCCAACTTGAAAGCAAAATGGAAATAAACGTTGAAGCTGAAATTGTTAATAACATCAATGAAATGCTAGCAAACGTAAAAGCGTCTAACATTAAAACTGATGTCACCAAGCAGCTTAATATCAACACACTTGAATCACAAACAAACGCACTTGTGCAAGACGTTAATGAATCACTACCAGCATTCAAATTTTTGGTAGTCATCGCTGACTAAATTCTTAAAAGATTTATCTGCTCGTTAATACCTATTAGTAAGTTATCGCTGTGCTAAGGCCGCCATAAATGGCCCTAAGTGCCTAGCACAGCAAAACTTACAACATCATTTATTCTCTTTACTAACTAACATGTATTTATTATTCAGCACTTGTATCTAGCGGTGCAAATCCTTTCACTAATTCATCTAATGATTTCATTTGCTGTAAATACGGTTCTAATTTATCCAATGCCAACGCACAAGGTCCATCACATTTAGCTTGATTAGGATTAGGATGCGCTTCTATAAACAATCCAGCTAAACCTAAAGCCATGCCGCTTCTAGCAAGTTGTGCTGCTTGAGCACGTCGACCATCAGCTGAATCAGTTCGGCCACCAGGTTTTTGTAAAGCATGAGTCGCGTCAAAAATAACTGGGGCATAAGCTTTCATCTCGTCCATAGCCAGCATGTCCACCACTAAGTTGTTATAGCCATAACAAGATCCTCGCTCGCACAATATAATTTTGTCATTACCTGCTTCACCAAATTTAGTAATAATGTGGCGCATTTCGTGAGCGGCTAAAAATTGCGGTTTTTTCACATTGATAATGGCACCCGTTTTTGCCATAGCTACCACCAAATCTGTTTGTCGTGCTAAAAATGCCGGTAACTGGATCACATCTACCACTTCTGCCACAGGTGCTGCTTGGTGGGTTTCGTGTACGTCGGTTATCAAAGGCACGTCAAAGGTTTGTTTAATCTCTTCAAATATTTTTAGCCCCTCTTCCATTCCTGGACCACGATAAGAATGCACAGAAGAACGGTTAGCCTTGTCAAAGGATGCTTTAAATACATAAGGAATACCCAGTTTATGGGTTACTTCTTTATAATATTCAGCAATACGCATCGCCATGTCACGAGATTCCAGAACATTCATGCCGCCAAAAAGCACGAAAGGTTTATCATTAGCCACTTCAATATTACCAATGAGGATATTTTGTAAATTTTGCTTAGTTTGCATAGAGAGGTCTTAATATTTTAAATATGTATCTTGTTCAATAGCATACCAAGCTAAGTGATTTGTGGGTATCTGAAAAGCGCTAGCCGTCATTAATTTTGTTATATGCGCTAGTCATTCAATTATTCAGCCTTTACAGTACATTTATCGGCTTAATTTTGGGTAAATGTAGCGATCAGCTCAAATAACCCGTAAAATCCTCTGTTCGATTTTAGTGGCTTGATAAAGACCTAATGTCTATCCAGTTACTGCACAGAATGATTACCAAAGGTAAGTACAATCCGCTATGACAAAAAAGCTATTTATTAAAACCTGGGGTTGCCAAATGAACGAGTATGACTCGGAGAAAATGGCCGATCTCTTAGACTCGACTCATGGTTATCAAACCACAGACACAGCTGAAGATGCGGATATCATATTGCTTAATACCTGCTCCATTCGTGAAAAAGCCCAAGAAAAAGTTTTTCACCAATTAGGTCGCTGGAAAAACCTAAAAAAACCAAACCCGATTTAATTATTGGTGTAGGTGGATGTGTGGCTTCACAAGAAGGTAAAACGATCCGTCAGCGCGCACCTTTTGTTGATCTAGTGTTTGGTCCACAAACCTTGCATCGATTGCCAGAAATGATCAATCAAATTAAAGGTGGCAGCAAATCAGTTATCGATATCAGTTTTCCAGAAATTGAAAAATTTGATCGCCTACCAGAACCTAAGGCAGACGGCCCTAGCGCCTTTGTATCTATCATGGAAGGTTGTTCTAAATATTGCACTTTTTGTGTGGTGCCTTACACCCGAGGTGAAGAAGTCAGTCGCCCTGTAGATGACGTATTATTAGAGATAGCCCAACTAGCTGAACAAGGTGTTCGCGAAGTCAACATGTTAGGCCAAAACGTCAATGCGTTTCGTGGCCCAAATTTTGACGGCAGCATCTGCACCTTTGCTGAATTGTTAGAACTAGTAGCTTCTATCAATGGTATTGACCGTATCCGTTACACTACTTCTCATCCTGTTGAGTTTACTGACGACATCATTGATGCCTATGCACAAATTCCAGAGTTGGTAGATCATTTACATTTACCGGTACAATCTGGTGCAGATCGTATTTTAAACTTGATGAAACGTGGGCATACCGCAATTGAGTATAAATCTAAGATTAGAAAACTTAAGAAAATTCGCCCTAACTTGAGCATGTCTTCAGATTTTATTATCGGCTTTCCTGGTGAGACCGATGCTGATTTTGAAGCAACAATGGATTTAATCCAAGCCATGGACTTCGATTTAAGTTTTAGTTTTATTTATAGCGCAAGGCCCGGCACACCGGCAGCTGATTTACCTGACGATGTGACAGAAGAAACCAAAAAACACCGTTTAAGTCTGTTGCAACAACGCATCACCCAACAAGCGCTGCGTATTGCTAGAAATATGGTCGACACAGAACAACGTATTTTAGTAGAAGGCCCATCAAAGAAAAACCCTATGGAGTTATCTGGACGTACAGAGAACAACAGAGTAGTAAACTTTGAAGGTTTCCCAAACATGATTGGGCAATTTGTTGATGTGAAAATTACCGATGTTTTTGCTAATTCTTTAAGAGGTACTGTGACCAGAACTGAAGATCAGATGGACTTACGTAACGAATTAGCGCCACAAACTATTTTAGCTAAAAATCCGAATAAAGTTGATGAATTGGGTGTAGGCCAAGTTGCCGTCGCTCAGTAAAATTCCAACAAAACCTATTAAGTAAAGAGACTAACCATTTGAGTAACCTTGTAAGTAATGAAATTGTATTAGAGCCTTCAGACCACAAACGTTTATCCAGCTTGTGTGGGCCACTAGATGACAATATCAAACAGATTGAGCGTCGCTTAGGTGTAGAAATCACCTACCGTAATAACGAATTTAAAGTATTGGGGCAATCGCAACAATCCAGCGGTGCGGCACAACTACTTAAGTTATTGTATATGGAAACTCAGCCTATTCGTGGCCAGATCCCAGATATTGAGCCAGAAAAAGTACATTTAGCTATTCAAGAAGCTAACTGTTTGGAGCAGGCAGAAGCCGGTCACCACGGTAAAGAAGTACATATCAAGACCAAACGAGGGGTTATCAAACCTCGTAATTCCAACCAATCACAATATGTGAGTAATATCATTAATCACGATATTAGTTTTGGTGTGGGCCCTGCTGGGACAGGTAAAACGTATTTAGCCGTTGCTTGTGCGGTGGAAGCCTTAGAGCGTCAAGAAGTTCGTCGTATATTGTTGACTCGTCCTGCCGTAGAAGCCGGTGAAAAACTAGGTTTTTTGCCGGGCGACTTATCGCAAAAAGTCGATCCTTATCTACGCCCTCTTTATGACGCCTTGTTTGAAATGCTTGGTTTTGAAAAGGTTGAAAAGCTCATTGAGCGCAGTGTGATTGAAGTGGCACCTTTGGCTTATATGCGTGGTCGAACTTTAAACGACGCCTTTATTATTTTGGATGAAGGGCAAAACACCACAGTAGAACAAATGAAAATGTTCTTAACCCGCATTGGTTTTAATTCTCAGGCGGTGATCACTGGTGATATTACCCAAGTAGATTTACCTCGTGGTGTACGTTCAGGTTTACGCCATAGCATAGAAGTATTAAAAGATGTCAATGACATTTCTTTTAACTTTTTTAGTGCCAATGATGTGGTACGTCATCCAGTAGTTGGGCGTATTGTGATGGCTTATGAAGAATATGAAGGCAAACAAGAAAAAGAACGATTAGCAAAAAAAGCGCAACAAGAAGCCCTTTCCACTGAAGCCGCTGCCAACAAGGATGAAAATTCCTCTAAGTGAACAATCTATGAGCGCGATTTTAGATTTACAACTTGCCAGTGACTGTGCTGATATCCCTAAACAAGAAGATATTCAGTTATGGCTAGACACCTTATTATTACATCAACAGATGACTGAAAAAGAAATCACTGTGCGTGTAGTGGATGTTACAGAAATCCATCAGCTTAATTTACAGTATCGTGGTAAAGACAAACCCACTAACGTGTTGTCATTCCCTTTTGAAATGCCTGAATTGAATTTACCGGATGGTGCACAATTAGATGACTCTATGTCTACTTTTTTAGGCGACATTGTCATTTGTGCACAAGTTGTAACACAAGAATCGCAACAACAAAACAAGCTCCTAAACCACCACTGGGCACATATGATAATACACGGCACCTTGCATTTACTTGGTTATGACCATATAGAAGAGCAAGATGCGCAAGAAATGGAAGGCATAGAAATCGCTATATTACAGAAATTAGCCATTGACGACCCCTACCAAAATCATTAATGATGCAGTCTGAATAATTAATAAAGCCTCAAGGCTTTACTAAAACTAACCTAAATAACGAGATCATGAGCGAAGATAACCCCCCATCTACAAACGGTTCTGCCAACAAAGGCTGGATAGAGAAAATAGTCCAGTCATTTACGGGAGAGCCGAAAAATAAGGAAGAGTTGTTTGAAGTCATCACTGATGCCGAACAACGCGAGGTCATTAACCCCGAAACCAAAGCCATGATTGAAGGGGTAATGGAAGTTAGCGAAATGCGTGTGCGGGAGATAATGATCCCAAGAGCACAAATGCGAACCATTGAAATTGACCAAAGTGTAGAAGAGTTTCTACCTATTCTGCTTGAATCTGCCCACTCACGTTTCCCAGTTATCAACGAAGACAAAGATCACATTGAAGGGATTTTATTAGCTAAAGACTTACTTGAGTACGCTTTTGTCCCCAATAAAGAGTTAGAACTAAAGAATATTCTCCGCCCTGCTGTTATTGTGCCCGAAAGTAAAAGAGTAGATGTACTACTTAAAGAGTTTCAACAAAAACGTTATCACATGGCCATAGTAGTCGATGAGTATGGTGGAGTGTCGGGATTAGTCACCATTGAAGATATTCTCGAATTGATAGTTGGAGAAATTGAAGACGAACATGATATTGAAGAAGTGGATAAAGATGGTATACGTCCACTAAATAAATACACCTATTCTGTTAAAGCTCTCACATCTTTAGAAGATTTTAATAAATTTTTCGAAACCCAATTTGATGAAGAAGAAGCGGATACTATAGGTGGTATAGTGTTAAAAGCCTTTGGCCATATGCCAGAGCGTGACGAAAAAGTGACCATTAACGACCTTAAGTTTAAAGTCACAAACTCAGATAAAAGGCGCTTATTGCAGTTAAAAGTGACCATACCAGAAACAGAAGAATAGCCCTGAGCATTACACAAAATTTGAACCTTATACAAAAAGTGAACGACATGTCGTTCACTTTAAAACTGACACTAGCCTGTTTATTTGGTGCCTTGCTGACTTTAGCTTACGCGCCATTTTCATTTTGGTTGGTTACCTTTCTAAGTCTCACAAGCTTTATTTACTTACTCAGCTGTTCATTGCCCAAGCAAGGTTTTAAGCTTGGCTTTGCTTTTGGTTTAGGGTGGTTTGGCGCAGGCATGAGTTGGGTACATGTGAGTATCGCTGATTTTGGCGGGGTCCCACTAATTGGCTCACTAGCATTAATGTTATTGTTAAGTGCCTATTTGGCGTTATTTCCCGCCATAAGCTGCTATCTGGTCACTAAATACTTTAATAATAAACTTTGGCCAATTGCCCTGCCCTTTATTTGGTTACTCATTGAGTGGCTACGAAGTTGGTTGTTTACCGGTTTACCTTGGCTATCTTTAGGGTACAGCCAAATACATGGTCCCCTTACTGGTTGGTTCCCCGTCATAGGCGAATTTGGAGTGACAGGTTTAACTGTATTAATAAGTGCGGCACTGGCTATTTGGTTAGCTGATAAAAAGTGGCTCCCTAGTACTGTTATTGTCTCAGTGTTATTTGTATCTGGGTTGGCGTTAAACCAATATCACTGGGCAAAGCCAACTGGCGAAAGTGTCCGTATCGCTATGGTGCAAGGCAATATCGAACAAGCCCTACGTTGGACACCAGAACAAGATCAGCCAACCATGGATAAATACAAAAACATGACGGCCGATCATTGGAACAATGATGTGGTCATTTGGCCAGAAGCAGCCATCCCCCAACTTGAACCTATAGCCGCTGAATATCTGAATGAAATAGACAACTTAGCTGCACAAACCAATACGGGCTTAATCACAGGAATTGTGAACTACAACTTTGAAACACGAGAAGCTTATAATAACTTAATTGGTTTAGGGCAAAAGCTGCAAGATGATCCAAATAACGAGGCACCTAAAGGCCAATATCGTTACTTCCATGGAAATAGATTTGCCAAGCACCATTTACTACCAATAGGCGAGTTTATTCCCTTTGAAGACTGGATACGTGGTTTAGCCCCTATATTTGATTTACCCATGTCTTCCTTTAGTCGCGGTGATTACCAACAAGCGAACTTAGAAGCAAAGGGTTATCACTTTGCCCCTGCCATTTGCTTCGAAATTGCTTTTCCTAGACAGATATCAGCCAATCTCTATTTCAACACTGACTTTATCATCACTGTTAGTAATGACGCTTGGTTTGGCGGTTCTCATGGCCCAGCACAACATTTAGAAATTGCCCAAGCGCGGGCCAAAGAATTTGGTTTACCTGTATTACGTGCCACTAATAATGGCATCACGGCTTTTATCGATCACCAAGGTCAGATCCAAAGCAGATTACCCCAATTTGAAGCAGCTGTGCTGAGTGATACCATTCAACAAGTAAAAGGCTACACTCCTTACCGTTCGTTCGGTGATTGGACAATATGGTGTTTGTCTTTTGTGATATTTGCTTTTGCCTGCTGGTATCAAAAGAAATCGAAGGAAAACTAAATAGCTAAGCACTTATAAAATTTTTAGGCTGAGAGCCATAGGCCCGCCTAATTTTGTTCAACCACTTTTTCGACATCAAAAAATGCTTTGATTTTGTCAATTGGGGTGAGGACTATTACATTACCCGTCAGTACCAAAACAAAACCAATTACGGTGCTAGTTTGCCAAACAAAACCTTCGAATATCATACTCAGTGTTACTGCGACCACTGGAAACAACACCACAGAATAACTAGCTTTTTCAGGGCCTATGTCTTTTAACAATACAAAATAACAAGCAAAAGCGATAACCGTACCAAATAGGCTCAAATACAGCAGTGATACAATATAGGGAAGCCTAGTATCTACGTTAAATTCAGAGCCGTTAAACAAGGTAAAGATCAATAGAAATAAACTACCGTATAACATGCCCCAAGCGTTGCCCTGCATAATCCCAATATTGTTTTTTGTGTTACGTACACTGGTCATATTACCCAATGAAGCCACGAAGGTACCGGCTAACGACAAGCTTAAGCCTATTATCGCTTCGCTGGCAAAATCTAGGCTTTTAACGTCCTGCCAAAACAGCGCTACAATGCCTGCTAGGCCTAAAATAGCGCCTATAAAAATACGTGGGGCGATGGGTTTGCCAAAAAATATTCGGGTATTAATAATGTTCATTACCAATAGCGTTGAGAACGCAATAGAAGTCATAGCTGAGGTTAAATAGTTTTGCGCCCAGTACAAAATCAAGTAATTAAAGCCGAAGTTACAACAAGCTAATACCATAAAGAACAGGTGATTTTTCCGACAGAATTTCATGGGCAACTTTTTAATTAAACAGTACCCCCACATCAGTAACGCAGCAATAGAAAAACGATAAACTAAAGATACTTCTGGCGCTACCACGCCTAACTGAAATTCGATGGCAAGCCATGTAGAACCCCAGATAAGTACCGTAACAATATATAAAACTGTGCTTCTCATGATGTTTAACATTCCATTAAATACTAACAGCTAATTTACCTCGCCAACTGGCAACTAAACAGATACAGTTAATTGTAAATAAGACCTATACAGATTGAGCCAACAATAAATCATGAGCATCTGCAGTTTAAAAGAACCAAGTACATACTTGTATCAACAAGTCATCAACTTGATCACCGAAATGCGCAGCAATGGTACTTTGCAAACAGGACAAAAATTACCGTCTTTACGTAATTTATCGGCTTCTCTATCTGTAAGCATCCCCACTGTTAAACAAGCTTACGTTGAATTAGAACGACAAGGATTAGTTTTAGCCAAACCAAAATCAGGCTATTTTCTTACACAGCAATATGCATCAGATCAACCTAAAAAAGCACGTTTACCCAATAAACCTATGGCAGTCAGTCGCCAACAGCTTATCGAGGATGTATTTAAGTCTATACATCAACCTCATAACTTAGCCCTTGGCGTTGCTAACCCTGTTGCGGCATTGCCTATAACTAAAACGCTTAATCGCACCATGCGCCGTGTTATGTCAGTGATGGGTGACAAAGCCTTGCACTATGGAGCAGTTGCCGGTTACGAACCACTCAGAAGACAACTTGCCTTTAGTTATATGGAATACGCCCTGCCCTTGGCACCCGATGACATCATTATTACCAACGGAGCTCAAGAAGCACTTAATATAGCATTGCAATGTGTGGCTAAAGCTGGCGATGTGATTGCAGTAGAATCCCCCTGCTATTTTGGTATTTTAGAGTTAATAGAAAACCTTGGCATGTTGGCGTTAGAAGTGCCTATTTGTTCAGAAGACGGGTTAACCCTTCAAGATGTAAAAAAGGCCATAAATAAACACCCAGTCAAAGCCTGTATTTTTTCCAGTACTATCGCAAATCCTATAGGCTGTGAGTTAGCTGATGAAGCCAAACAACAAATAGTTGAGCTTTTAGAAGACAAAAACATTCCCTTAATCGAAGACGATGTTTATGGTGATTTATACTTCACCGAGAAACGCGGTATTCCTGCACAAAAATATAGTAAAAAGGGGTTGGTGATCACCTGCAGTTCTTTTTCTAAAACAGCAGCCCCCGCATATAGAATTGGTTGGATCGCCACACAGAAATTCAGCCAAAGGTGCGCACAGATAAAACGCGCCTTGTCATGTTCATCATCACATATGAATCAAATTACATTATTTGAATTTGTCAGAAGTGGCGACTACGAGCGATACCTCACCCAGTTGCGCAGTGTTTTAATGACCAATAAAGCACGCATGCTCAACAAACTACAACAACTTTTGGGTGACAATACTCGCATCTCCGATCCCAAGGGGGGCTGCGTGTTTTGGTTGGAATTTGATAGTTCGATCAACAGTGCAAACGTATTTCAGTTAGCCTTACAACAAAATATCAGTGTCAGCCCAGGTATGTTGTTCTCCCCCAGCAATCGTTATCAACACTGTATTAGACTAAGTTACGGACTACCTTGGAATGATAGACTTGAAGAAGGGCTTAAAGTATTTGCAGCTATATGTAAGGAAGCAAAAAACACCTAAATTTTATCATGCGCCAGTTTTAACAAAACATTCAAAAGCCTGCGTTGGGCAAAGTCAAAAAAGCATGAATAAACTGACCTTACGCGGCCAAACAACTAACGGCAGACAATATAGCTTTACTAGGTGTCGTAAAGACAAACGATGTGATTGCTACTGAGTTGGTACTGAATTTCAGAGTTGATTGAAAATCTAGCGATTGCCGATACAGCCATGCAATTATGGAACAGATAATGTTTGCTAGTGATTTATGTACATGACGATCTATTGAACACATATATTTACAAAGAACGTCAGAAATCCGACAAGGTTTAAAATATTTCCCAATATGGCAATATTTTTTTACAAAAATCAGCGTTATTTAGTTTGCCAAGTGAAGCATTTAATAATCAAAGTTTTCATTTATTTACAATAACTTAGAAGAACATTATTTCCATAGTAAATAAATATTTCTTAAATATGTATGTAATATTTACAGTTAATACGGAACTTATTTGATTTTGGGTGCTACCGATAGTTGACCCTCTTGCTGTTCTACGTATATCATCATGTCTGAGTTTTATCAGCTCATAAATAAAAAGTCGCTTAAGCGGCAAAAACACACTAGGGAGTATATACATGTTTACATTTAAGAAAAGCGTAACAGCGTTAGCTATTGCTGCATCACTAGGGCTAGCAATGCCAGCTATGGCTGGTAATAACGATGGTAACATCGCTGGTACTGTTGTTGATGCACGGACACAGCAATCTGTGTCTGGTGCTGAAGTAATTTTGAAGAACATAGCTACGGGTTATACTAAAAGCTTAACTACAAGTGCGAACGGTTCTTACCGTTTAGGTAACTTACCTGTCGGTACTTATAATGTATCCTTACAAGTTGCTGGATATGAGCCTGTATCTCAAGGCGACATCACTGTTAGCATTGGTGCAACAACCAACGTTGACCTTAATTTGGTTGCTGAAGGCGATAATATCGAAAAGATTGAAGTTCACGGATCTGCCTTTTCTATGGTTGATGTTACATCTTCTGAATCGGCGCTTAATATTGGTGCCGTTGAATTGTCGCGTATCCCTGTTCCAAGAAATTTAACCAGTGTTGCTTTGTTGGCGCCAGGTGTTACTCAAGGTGATGCTCGATTTGGTAATTATGCTTCATTCGGTGGCGCATCAGTTGCTGAAAACTCGGTTTACATTAACGGTCTTAATGTAACTAACTTCCGTAATGGTTTAGGTTTCTCAAATGTTCCATTTGAATTTTATGACCAATTTCAAGTTAAAACTGGCGGTTACTCAGCTGAGTTCGGCCGTTCAACTGGTGGTGTAGTTAACGCGGTAACTAAACGTGGTAGCAATGAGTTTAAATTTGGTGCAAATGTCTATTGGCAACCAGCTGATTTGCGAGAGCAGTCACCAAATAGTAAAAAAACCAATGGCGAATACTATATCTACAATGGTGATGATGAAAGAAGTGAGATGCAAGGTAATATCTACGCTTCAGGTGCTATTATACAAGATACATTATTCTTTTATGCTATCTATAACCCACGTGATATCTCCAATGATTATACCAACGGTGAAAAAACGACTTACAATGAAGCAACAGGTGATGATGCTTTCTGGGGTGGTAAAATTGATTGGCAAATAAGTGAAAATCACTTGTTAGAATTGTTGGCTTTCTCTGATAGTGCTACTACTAGTACAGACAACTTTTTGTATGAGCCTCGCACTTATAACTCTACTTCGTTTGAAGAGACAGGTGGTGATAACTGGTCTTTAAAATATACTGGTTATATTACCGACGATTTTACAGTTAGCGCACTTTACGGTGAAAATGAATATACTTTGACAACTAAAAGTAATATTCAAAATGACTGTGAATTATTCTATGACACAAGAGACGTTCAAGAGCTAGGCTTTACTAGCTCTGGTTGTGCCACATCAAACGATTATATTGTTGAAGATGGTAACGATAAGCGTGAAGCCATGCGTATCGATTTTGGTTATATCTTAGGCGACCATGAAATTCGTTTCGGTTTCGACAGCGAAACCAATACCTCTGGTAGTGTTCAAGCATACTCAGGTCCAGATGGAAAATACTGGTTCCTTTATGATGGGACACCTGGTGCAACATTATCTAATGGTGCAGTTATACCTGAAGGGGTTACGCAATACTCACGTAGTCGTCTACGTACTGTAAGTGGTAATTTCGAAACAGAAGCTACAGCAATGTACATCGAAGACACTTGGACAGTTACCGATAACCTAACCATAAAGTTAGGTGTGCGTAATGAGACTTTCGATAATAAAAATGGTGAGGGTGAAACTTTCGCTAAAATCGACAACATGATTGCCCCACGCTTTGGTTTAGCTTGGGATCCAACTGGTGAAGGTGATTCTAAAGTCTTCGTAAACATTGGCCGTTACTTCTTACCAGTAGCAAACAATACCAACGTTCGTTTATCAGGTAATGAATATGATGTTTATCAATTCTTCGAACTAGAAGGTGTCAATGTTAACGATTACAACGGTATTCCTTACCTAACCGCAATCAATGGTGCTCAAATTGGTGCTGACCAATTCAATGCAGATGGTTCTGTTCCTGACGTTTCTGGGATAGTAGATCAAGATCTAGACCCAATGTATCAAGACGAGTTTATGTTAGGTTACCAAGCCGTTATAGGTGAAGGCTGGTCTTGGGGTGTTAAAGGTATTCGTCGTGAACTTAACGGTGCTATTGATGACATGACAATAAGTCATGTGACTCAAGCTAAGTACGGTTGTGATCATCCAGGTGGCGGTGGTTATGTGCTAGGTAACCCTGGCGAAGATATGACAATTAAAGCAGATACAGATTGTGACCATGAGGTAGATACCTTTGTTACATTAACTGGTGAAGAACTAGGATATCCAACTGCTACACGTACTTATAATGCTTTGGAATTCACCTTAGATCGTCAATGGGATGATGTGTGGTCAATGAGTGCTTCTTATACTTGGTCTAAAAGTTATGGTAATTCAGAAGGGTTGGTTAAGTCTGATAATGCTCAAGAAGATGCTGGCTTAACTCAAGACTTCGATTTCCCAGATTTGATGGATGGTGCTTATGGTAATCTTCCAAATGACAAACGTCATCAATTTAAAGTTTATGGATCTTATTCTTTAACTGATAATTTGTTAATAGGTGCTAACTTCTCATTGCAATCAGGTCGTCCAATCACTGCATTGGGTATAGGCCATCCAAATGGTATACCTGATTATGGTGATACGTATTATCTATGTACTGCTGATTGTGCGACAGATGATCCAACATATGCCTTTAGTCCTCGTGGGACTTTTGGTGAAACGCCTTGGATTGCACGCTTAGATCTTAGTGCGTCTTACACTATGGAATTCGCTGATAGTTATGAAGTTAATTTCAGAGCTGACATATTTAACGTATTAGATGCACATTCTACAACACGTGTGAACGAGATAGCTGAATTAGGCGAAATCGGTCAAGCAGAACCAGATTTTGGTTTAACTAGTGGTTATCAAACACCTCGTTATGTTCAATTTAGCGCTTCTATCCGTTTTTAATTGTTGAAATCGTAATAGAATGTAATACGTTTTACATTACATAATTCAAGCCCTGCTAAGTTTACTTAGTAGGGCTTTTTTAATTCAATGCTTTCATTTTTATCTGTCTGGTGAAAGACGTTTATATGATTTCAACATTCCAAGGTAATACCAATCTAATAGCTCACTCAGAAAGCAATTCCTTATTCGAAATAGTCTTACAGCAGTGTTAATAAGTGGATCTGGATCTATCTCAATGAGGGTGAAGAGCTTACAAAAAATCTCGGTCAGATCGTCCAGTTTATTTAACCGCCGCTCAAATGATGCAACTACCTAATGATTAAGCAAAACGCCCATCACTTCAGCAGTTGACCACATTTCAGCTCCGAGTAATGGATCAACACCTTGAAATTTCGCAAAAAATGAATATCCGTGACTCACGGTGCAGTTCATTCAAACCAACATTCAAAACAACTCCCACCTCAGCTGTCACCTGTATTTCAATCTTCATATTTCCTCTCCCAGATTAAAACACCAGTCGTTAAAAAACAAAAACGAGGCTTATAGCCTCGTTTCAATCAAATAGAATTATTAAACCAATTGGCTTAGATATATTCAACCGCGATGATCTCAAATTCAATCTTACCTTTAGGTGTTTGAATATTGGCTATGTCGTCTAGCGATTTACCAATCAAACCTCGGGCAATAGGCGAGCCAACAGAGATCAGGTTATTCTTAATATCTGCTTCATCTTGGCCTACTATTTTGTAGGTAATTTCTTCATCTGTTTCTACATTAACAATAGTCACAGTGGCACCAAAAATAACTTTGCCATTGTTAGTCATTTTGGTGACATCGATAATCTGAATATTAGACAGCTTACCTTCAATATCTTGCAATCGTCCTTCACAAAAACTTTGTTGCTCACGAGCAGCATGATACTCAGCGTTTTCTTTTAGATCGCCGTGTTCTCTAGCTTCAGCAATAGACTTCACTATTTCTGGTCTTTTAACTGTTTTTAAATATTTCAACTCTTCACGGAGCAATTCTGCTCCTTTAGCTGTCATTGGATATAACGTCATATCAACAACTCTCTTATTTTTGTTATCTAACTTATGAAGTTAATCAATAAGGGCTAAATGTTTATTTTCAACCAAAAACATTCAGACCCTATTTTGATCGTGATTAGTGGATACGCTTGTGTAAATCTTGAACCGATGTGACTCGTGCTCTATCGTCAGCCTTATTAGCATTAACCGTTGCAAAGGCGGCGTTCATAGTCGTGGTGTAAGCGACTTTATTTAACAGCGCTTCTTTACGAATATACACAGAGTCATCAATCGCTTGGCGCCCCTCTGTAGTATTCACAATATAGCAATATTCACCATTTTTGATAGCGTCCACAATATTCGGTCGGCCTTCGCTAAGTTTATTGACTACGCTACATTTCACACCCGCTTTATTCAATACGGCCGCTGTACCTTTGGTAGCCTCTAACGTAAATCCTTTAGATACCATGGCTTGGCCAAGTTCAATTACGCGGTTTTTGTCATTCAAACGAACGGACAACAGTGCTTTACCACCAACAGGGATAGGCTGACTGGCACCTAAATTAGCTTTTGCATAAGCTTCTTCAAAAGTATCGCCAATGCCCATAACCTCACCGGTTGAACGCATTTCTGGGCCTAGTAATGGATCAACACCTTGGAACTTAGCAAAAGGTAGTACCACCTCTTTAACTGAGTAAAAGGGTGGAATAATTTCTTTGGTAATGCCCTGTGAAGCCAGTGATTGGCCAGCCATGACTCGAGCACCAATTTTGGCTATTGGCATTCCTGTAGCTTTTGATACAAAAGGCACAGTACGCGCAGCACGTGGGTTGACTTCAATCAAATACACTTGACCGTCTTTCACAGCAAATTGGGTATTCATTAAACCTACAACACCCAATTCTAGTGCCATGGCTTTTACTTGTTGACGCATGACATCTTGCACTTCTGCGCTAAGAGAGTAAGGCGGTAATGAACAGGCCGAATCACCAGAGTGTACCCCTGCTTGTTCGATATGCTCCATAATGCCGCCAATGACTACGTCTGTGCCGTCACAAATAGCATCAACATCAACTTCAATAGCATCGTCTAAGAAACGGTCTAACAATACAGGTGAATCATTTGATACTTTAACTGCATTGTTTAAGTAACGTTTAAGATCGTTAATGTCATAAACAATTTCCATGGCCCGGCCACCTAAAACATAGGAAGGACGTACAACCAATGGGAAACCAATTTTATCTGCAGCAACTAAGGCTTGCTCCAAATTTCTAACCGTTGCATTAGCAGGCTGTTTAAGATTAAGTTTATTAACCATTTTTTGAAAACGTTCGCGGTCTTCTGCTTTATCGATCGCATCTGGCGAAGTACCAATGATGGGGACTCCTGCGGCTTCTAATTCACGGGCTAATTTAAGTGGGGTTTGCCCACCGTATTGCACAATCACGCCTTTAGGTTTTTCGATACGTACAATTTCTAATACGTCTTCTAAGGTCACTGATTCAAAATATAAACGGTCGGATGTATCATAATCGGTAGAAACGGTCTCTGGATTACAGTTGACCATAATGGTTTCATAGCCGTCTTCACGCAATGCAAGTGCGGCATGAACACAACAATAATCAAACTCGATGCCCTGCCCTATACGGTTTGGACCACCGCCCAACACCATGATTTTATCATTGTCAGTTGGGTTAGCTTCACACTCTTCATCATAAGTGGAATACATATAAGCTGTATCCGAGGAGAATTCAGCGGCACAAGTATCTACACGTTTGTAAACTGGGTGAATATCAAAACCACGTCGTACTTCGCGAACGTCAGCTTCATCGACGCCGGTTAACTCAGCAATTCTAGAATCAGCAAAACCTTTACGTTTGAGTATTTTCATCAAGTCTTCATCAATTGAAGATAATCCAGACTCATGTATTTGTTGTTCAAGAATAATCAATTCTTCAATCTGCACCAAATACCATCTATCGATATTGGTTAATTCAAATATTTCATCCACTGACATGCCCATACGCATGGCGTCAGCAATATACCAAATACGTTCAGCACCCGGCTCGCGCAATTCTCGAATAATAGTAACTTTTGCGTCTGGCGCATTTATATCGATAATAGAATCTAGGCCATTGACGCCAACTTCTAATCCGCGCAAGGCTTTTTGTAATGACTCTTGTTGGTTACGACCAATGGCCATTACTTCGCCAACTGATTTCATTTGAGTCGTTAGGCGGTCATTCGCGCCAGCAAACTTTTCAAAATTAAAGCGTGGTATTTTTGTGACTACATAATCGATAGTAGGCTCGAACGAAGCTGGCGTTAAACCACCTGTAATATCATTGGCTAATTCATCTAGGGTGTAACCTATGGCTAATTTAGCTGCCACTTTCGCGATGGGAAAACCAGTCGCTTTTGAGGCCAATGCAGAAGAGCGAGATACTCTTGGGTTCATCTCAATAATCACTAAACGGCCAGTTTTAGGATCCACACCAAACTGTACGTTAGAACCACCAGTTTCAACTCCAATTTCACGTAAGACCGCAATAGCAGCGTTACGCATGATCTGGAATTCTTTGTCAGTCAACGTTTGTGCTGGTGCTACAGTAATAGAGTCGCCTGTATGCACCCCCATAGGGTCGATGTTTTCTATGGTACATACAATAATGCAGTTGTCAGCTTTATCTCTGACCACTTCCATTTCGTATTCTTTCCAGCCAATTAACGACTCGTCAATCAACAATTCACTAGTGGGTGATAAGTCTAATCCGCGACGACATATTTCTTCAAATTCTTGTTTATTGTAAGCAATACCGCCACCTGAGCCACCCATAGTAAAAGAGGGTCGAATAATACAGGGGAAGCCAATACGTGTACTGACATCAAAAGCTTCTTCTATAGTATGCGCAATTTCAGCATTTGGGCATTCAAGTCCAATAGATTTCATGGCTTTATCAAAACGCTCTCGGTCTTCTGCTTTATCAATCGCATCCGCCGTGGCACCGATCATTTCAACGCCAAATTCTTCCAATACCCCGTATTTATTCAAATCAAGGGCACAGTTTAATGCCGTTTGTCCGCCCATAGTGGGTAATACGGCATCAGGACGTTCTTTTTCAATGATCTTTTTTACCACTTCCCAGTGAATAGGCTCAATGTAAGTGGCATCGGCCATTTCTGGATCGGTCATGATAGTGGCTGGGTTTGAGTTAACCAAGATCACCCGGTAACCTTCTTCGCGCAGTGCTTTACAAGCTTGTGCACCTGAATAGTCGAATTCACAAGCTTGGCCTATTACTATAGGGCCAGCGCCTAAAATTAAGATGCTTTTTATGTCGGTACGTTTTGGCATGTCACTAATTACTCTACTAATTTCTTGTACTTTAAAGGGTGCGTGCTTTATTTATTTTGCTGCATCAACTCTATGAAATGGTCAAACAATGGCGCTGCATCATGAGGCCCAGGGCTTGCTTCTGGATGCCCTTGGAAACTAAAAGCAGGTTTGTCTGTACGATGAATACCTTGTAAAGATTTATCGAATAACGACACATGCGTCACCTCTAAGGTATTCGGCAAATTATTTTCATCTACCGCAAATCCATGATTCTGACTGGTGATCATAACGCGCTGGCCTTTAATATCCTTAACAGGATGGTTAGCACCGTGATGACCGAATTTCATTTTAACTGTTTTTGCACCACTAGCTAAGGCTAACAACTGATGACCTAAACAAATACCGAAAATAGGAATATTCGTTTCTAATAATTGTTTAATGGCGGTAATAGCATAATTACAAGGTTCAGGATCACCCGGACCATTTGATAAAAAGACCCCATCAGGTTTTAACGCTAGAACTTCATCAGCCGTTGTTTTGGCTGGCACAACAGTCAATTTGCAGCCACGGTCGGCTAACATACGTAAAATATTGCGTTTCACACCAAAATCATAGGCAACCACGTGAAACTTAGGGTTATCTAAGTTTGTTTGGTAACCTTCGCCTAACACCCAGCTTCCATCTGTCCACTGGTAAGACTCATCACAAGTCACTTCCTTGGCTAGATCCAAACCTTTAAGACCAGAAAAAGCTTGTGCTTTAGCTAAGGCTACAGATTCATCTAGTGGAATATCGTCAAGAGTGTTACTGGCAATGATGCAACCATTTTGTGCACCTTTATCCCGTAAAATTCGAGTTAATCTACGGGTATCGATGTCTGCAATGCCTAGAATGTTATTCTCTTCTAGATAATCAGATAAACTTTGTTCACTACGGAAATTACTTAACAGTAAGGGTAAGTCACGAATTATCAGGCCTTTAGCCCAAATTTTATTAGATTCACAATCTTCAGAATTTATCCCCGTATTACCAATATGCGGGTAAGTAAGAGTGACAATTTGTTCTGCATAAGACGGGTCAGTTAGAATTTCCTGATAACCTGTCATTGAGGTATTAAACACAACCTCGCCAACCGACACACCAGAAGCTCCAATTGCAGTACCTTTAAAGACAGAGCCATCTTCAAGTACTAAAAGGGCAGAAATAGCCAAATCAACCTCCAGGTTAGATATTAAACAGTTTTAACCTAGGACTCTGACTATTTAAGACAATAAGCAGAGCCCGTAGATACCCATATAAACACATGATTTACATGAATATTTAGTCAATTTGCGAATTATAATGAAGTGAAATCTAAACGATCTCACTGAATTTTGGCAAATTCGCAATATTATACATATAAGGGGGTTTCAGGTCTATTCACAATTACAAAAAATGCATAAATAACCGTTTAACCATACTTTTAATACATAAGGGTTAAAAACAGTGATTCTCTAGTTAATAACTTAACCTATTTAAACCCTAATACGTCTTCCATATCGTACAAACCGGCTGGTTTGTCGATAACCCAACTTGCCGCTTTTACCGCACCCTTAGCAAAGGTCAAACGACTCGATGCCTTATGGGTGATTTCCAACCTTTCACCTATATCGGCAAACAATGCTGTGTGTTCGCCTACTACATCGCCAGCCCTCACTGTGGCAAACCCTATAGTTTTATGGTCTCGCTCACCTGTTTCACCTTCTCGTCCGTAAACTGCACATTCAGCTAAGTCACGACCAATTTCATCAGCAATAGCCTCTCCAATCGCCATTGCCGTACCTGAAGGTGCATCCTTTTTAAATCTATGGTGAGCTTCCAAAATCTCTATATCAGCGGTATCGGCCATCACTGCAGCAGCTTTTCTAACTAAATTCAGCATCAAATTGACACCCACACTATAGTTAGCAGCAAACACAATAGGGATGAGTTTGGCTGCAGAATCTAACGCTGCTTTTTGCTCGGTATTTAAACCTGTTGTGCCAATAATGATAGGTTTTTTGTGCACCACACAAAAAGCCAGATTGTCTATAAGCGCCGCTGGTAAGGTGAAATCTATTAACACATCAATTTGTTCGATATTTGTTGATAGATCAGAGCTCACCATTAGACCTTTTTTACCTATGCCCGCAAGCTCTCCCACATCTAACCCTACTAAAGATGATGTAGCTCTTACGCTAGCTGCAGTTAAATTATCATCAACACTTTGTTCCACAGCCTCTATTAAGACACGACCCATACGGCCATTGGCACCGAAAATAGCAATATTACTCATAGTGATTTATTCATTTTTATTAGCAATCTATGTAGCGATTGTGCCTCAATTAACACTTTGATGCAGTAAAGGCGACGCTAACATTTTTGAATAACTAACCTCAGCTTCTTATAAGGAAGCTAAGCAGAGAAGCATTAACCTCAAAAGTCAGATAGTATTAAGTTTTACATCTAAAATACCTCATTGTTATCACTCTTTTTTGGAATATCATGTTAGAAAGTAATTTCACCAATGCAACCGTCCCTATTGAGCAGTTACCGGCAATATTGAACCTAAATAAACAATCATTATCTGAAAAATATGCACCGTTAAATCGTCTACTTAACTTAGGCTTAACCCTCTTTATTTGTGTGATTGCCATGGCACTTTATTTTCAGCCTTTTTTCGATTTACCCAAGGATTTTCTAAATTTTTTACCCTTTGTCATTTTTGCAGTCGCTATATTAGGCTTTTTGATTACCTGGTTCAGTTATGCTCGGGACCAAGTTAAATCCTATACCCTAAGAGAATTAGATTTACATTATACAAGTGGCTTATTTTTTCGAAAAGTTGTGAGCCAACCCATTACCCGTATTCAGCATATTGAACTTAAACGCGGTCCCATCGAACGTAAAGCCGGATTGGCCACATTACAAGTCTTTAGCGCTGGAGGTGAAATGCATACTTTCGAAATTCCTGGTTTGCCTGTAGATACAGCACAACAACTACGTCAATTTATATTGCAGCATAAAGATGTGGTCAAACATGGATAACCAGACAAGTTCATCCACTTTAGATAGCGGAGATCTTGCTGCTCCTTTAAAAATTAAAGACGACTGGCAAGTTTTATCGCCTGTCGCTATTTTTTATTTTGCGGTTAGCGTATTCAAGCATCTATTTAGCAACATTATCTATCTTATACCCGCAATTGCCGTGAGTTATAAAAGTGTGCTCGAACACCCTTTTATCTGGTTACCCGCTATTTTAGCAGCGTTTACGCTGTTAACACTTTTTGCTTTTGTTAGCTTCAAAGTGTACCGCTATCGATTAACTGAGGATAATATCGAGATCCGTTCAGGAATATTCAGTAAAAAACATTTAAACCTGCCCTTTTCCCGAGTACAAAATGTCAAAATAGAACAACCTATTTATTATCGTTTTACCGGCCATGCGTGTTTACAGTTGGATACCGCTGGTTCGGCTAAAAACGAAGCTAAATTGGTGGCTATCAAACTAGATTTTGCGCAACAGTTAAAGGCGCGTATTCAAAACCAAGTTCAAAAAGACGAAGGTGATATCAATCTAGAAAACCTGTCTGCAGATCCAGCTGCCTCCCTAAGTGGATCAGAAAGTAACAAAGCGCACCAAGAAATAGTGCTTAACCAACGGAATTTATCTGATTTAGTAATCCACGGCATTACCAGCAATAGAATATGGATTTTTCTGGGTGGGTTAGCCCCCTTTTATAACAACATATTCGACTCGATTGGCGAATGGATAACTAGCTTAGGAATTGATTTAACAGAGTTATTTAGTCTACAAACCCATTCGTTACTAGAAGTGGGTTTGTATGCGTTATCACTAACAATGTTAGTCATGCTTGTAATGGTAAGTTTTTCGGTGATTGGCGCTATTATCAGTTTTTACGGTTACACCCTCAGTAAACTGGATGACAAATACATCAGACGCAGTGGATTATTCACTAAACACGAAGTCAGCATGGGTTTAAGTCGTTTACAAATGGTAGTACAAAAACAAGACTGGTTAGATGTGTTATTAAAGCGTATTAACCTCAAGTTTGAACAAAGTAACTCCTTTAGCAAAAATCTCAGTGCATCGGCATCTAGCAGCAAGATCATTGTGCCATCCATCAAACCCCATGAATGCCAAGCACTGATAGATGATGCATACCCCGATAATTCCTTAAATGCTTTAGTCGGCAATGATGCATTTTCACCTATTAGTAAGCGTTTTATTTTTCGCAATATCGTGTACGTCTTAATGCCTCTTTGGTTAATAATAACTAGCAGCACACTGATGAATGGTAAATTTATGATATCAGCACTGTTAAGTGTTTTGTTTGTCGGCTTATGTGGTTTAGTGGTTTTACGTTGGAAGCGTTGGGGTATCGCTAAAGACCAAAATTTTGTGTATCTAAGGAAAGGTTTAATTGGTGTAGACTACTATTGTTTCCCCACTTACAAGTTGCAGCAAACTCAGTTCAAACAAAATTTACTGATGAAGAGACGTCAATTAGCCACAGTAAAATTTGTGCTAGCGTCAGGTTCTTTAACTGTGCCTATGATCGATGAAAAATTAGCTTATGAGTTTATTGATAAAGGCCTCTATCAGGTAGAGTCCAGTCAAAAGTCTTGGATGTAATAAAAAGCCGCTAAAATTAAGCGGCTTTTTATATATTCTAACGATTTATCAATTAGTTAAATCATCAAAGAACTTCTTAACACCATCAAAAAAACCACTTTCTTTAGGACGGTTCTTAGCAACATCTTTGCCTTTGCCCATGGAGTCTTCTAATTCATCAAGCAACTCTTTCTGACGAGTACTTAGATTAACCGGTGTTTCGATGACCACTTTACAAATTAGGTCACCAACACTGCCACTACGCACTGACTTAACACCTTTGTTACGCAAGCGGAACATTTTTCCGGTTTGGGTTTCAGCGGTCACTTTTAACTTAACTTTGCCTTCTAAAGTAGGCACTTCAATCTCACCGCCCAAGGCTGCACGAGTGAAACTTAAGGGTACTTCACAATACAAGTTATTACCTTCACGGGTAAATATTTTGTGATCTCGCACATGTACTTGTACATACAAGTCGCCTGCTGGCGCGCCCATTTCACCGGCTTCACCTTCGCCTGATAAACGAATTCTATCACCGGTATCAACACCGGCTGGTACTTTAACCGATAAGGTTT
Source organism: Paraglaciecola arctica BSs20135 (assembly GCF_000314995.1). Classification (GTDB taxonomy): domain Bacteria; phylum Pseudomonadota; class Gammaproteobacteria; order Enterobacterales; family Alteromonadaceae; genus Paraglaciecola; species Paraglaciecola arctica. Next base: position 88,634 of record NZ_BAEO01000005.1, read on the forward strand.
TAGTTTTTTCTACGCGGCCTTGACCATGACAAGGTTTACATGGATCAGAGATGATTTTACCTCTACCCGAACAAGTCGGACAGGTTTGCTGTACTGCAAAGAAACCTTGACGCATTTGCACTTGTCCTTGACCATGACAAGTTGGACAAGTAGTTGGGCTTGAACCTTTTTTCGCACCTGAGCCGTCACAGCTTTCGCAGCCGACTAGTGTGGGTACACGAATTTCGACACTTTTGCCTCTTACCGCTTCCTCAAGGGAAAGCTCTAAGTTGTAACGCAGATCAGAACCTTGACGAGCACGAGATTGACGACCACCGCCACCACGTCCACCGCCAAAAATATCACCGAATACGTCACCAAAAATATCGCCAAAGTCTCCGCCTTGACCACCGCCGCCGCCGCGATTAGGATCAACGCCGGCATGACCATATTGATCATAAGCCGCACGTTTTTGCGAATCGGTTAACATTTCGTGAGCTTCTTGCACTTCTTTGAATTTTTCTTCCATAGCTTTATCACCCTGTGTTCTATCTGGGTGATATTTCATCGCTAGGCGCTTATAAGCCTTTTTTATCTCGCGTTCGGTGGCACTTTTATCCACACCTAACACTTCATAATAATCTCGCTTCGACATCTCGATTCGGTATCCTGCGGTCTTTGGTTCTTATTTTAAACAACAAAATATTGTTATTCTTTTTTGTAAATTCTTAAAACAAACAAGGCGCAGTCAGTGTGACCTGCTGCGCCGAGTTAAATTATTGAGTCTTTTCAACAATTAATTTGTCTGACGAAATTTACTTTTTGTCGTCTTCTTTTACTTCTTCAAACTCAGCATCAACTACATCATCATCTTGTGATTTTGCGCCTGCATCTGTCGGCTCTGCGCCGTCTTGAGCAGCACCTTCAGCCGCAGCTTTAGCTTGAGCCACTTCCATCAACTTAGCTGAAGCTTGAATGAGCTCTTGAGTTTTGGCTTCCATCGCTTCTTTGTCGCCTTCTTTAACCGCTTCTTCAAGGGCTACAACGGCAGTTTCAATTTCAGCTTTGTCTTCTTCACTCAACGCATCGCCAGCTTCTTCTACTTGCTTACGTGTACTGTGGATCATGCCATCGGCTTGGTTACGCGCTTGAACAACTTCTTCAAATTTTGCATCCGCTTCTTTATTCGCTTCTGCATCTTGAACCATTTGTTCTACTTCTTCATCACTCAAACCAGAAGACGCTTTAATGGTGATTTTTTGCTCTTTACCAGTGTCTTTATCTTTAGCAGACACATGTAAAATACCATCAGCATCAATATCAAATGTTACTTCAATTTGAGGTGCACCACGTTGTGCTGCACGAATGCCTTCAAGATTAAACTGCCCAAGAGATTTATTTCCAGAGGCTTGCTTACGCTCACCTTGCAAACAATGGATAGTAACTGCCGCTTGATTATCTTCAGCTGTTGAGAACGTCTGAGATTTCTTAGTAGGTACAGTAGTGTTTTTCTCGATTAGAGTAGTCATTACACCACCCATAGTTTCGATACCTAAAGAAAGAGGTGTTACGTCAAGTAACAATACGTCTTTCACATCACCAGATAATACGCCACCTTGAATCGCTGCGCCTACTGCTACTGCTTCATCAGGGTTAACATCTTTACGAGGCTCTTTACCAAAAAATTCAGTTACATACTTCTGAACCATAGGCATACGTGTTTGACCACCTACCAAGATAATATCGTTGATATCACCTACAGATAAATCAGCATCTTTTAAAGCTTGTTTAAGCGGCTCAAGTGTTGCTTTAACCATAGATTCAACAAGAGACTCAAGTTTTGCACGAGTAAGCTTGATTGTAAGGTGTTTAGGACCAGACGCATCAGCTGTGATGTACGGCAAGTTCACTTCAGTTTGCTGGGCAGAAGACAATTCAATCTTGGCTTTCTCACCAGCTTCTTTCAAACGTTGCATAGCAAGGGGATCTTTACGTAAATCCATACCAGAATCTTTCTTAAATTCTGCAACTAAGTAGTTAATAACTTGGTTATCAAAATCTTCACCACCTAAGTGTGTATCACCGTTAGTTGCTAATACTTCAAACGTATGTTCGCCGTCAGCTTCGTCTATTTCGATAATAGAGATATCGAAAGTACCACCACCTAAGTCATAAACAGCAACAACACTGTCACCTTTTTTCTTGTCCATGCCGTAAGCAAGTGCAGCAGCCGTTGGCTCGTTGATAATACGTTTCACTTCAAGTCCAGCAATACGGCCAGCATCTTTAGTTGCTTGACGTTGTGAATCGTTAAAGTATGCAGGTACAGTTATAACAGCAGCTGTAACTTCTTCGCCTAAGTAATCTTCAGCGGTTTTTTTCATCTTTTTCAACACTTCAGCAGAAATCTGCGGCGGCGCCATTTTTTCGCCTTTCGCTTCTACCCATGCATCACCATTGTCAGCTTTGACAATATTGTAAGGCATGATATCAATATCACGCTGTACTTCTTTATCTTCCCAACGACGACCAATTAAACGCTTAATAGCGAATAAAGTGTTTTGTGGGTTAGTTACAGCTTGGCGCTTTGCTGGTTGACCAACTAAAATCTCACCATCTTGAGTGTAAGCGATGATGGAAGGTGTAGTACGATCCCCTTCTGCATTTTCTATAACTTTGGCTTTGTCGCCATCTAATACTGCTACACATGAGTTAGTAGTACCTAAATCGATTCCAATGATTCTACCCATTAGTTTTTCTCCAAAAAATTGTTCTTAAAAGCTTGTACACTTTGTGGGGTTATTATTTATATTTTCAACATATTATTGAAAATAAACCTTCACAAAACTGCAATTATTTTTCCCATTCATTACTTCAAAGACGCAGAGTAATTAGGCTTGGGTATCTACACCGCCTTCTGGCGCTCGAGTAACCATTACCATGGCAGGACGTAACAAACGGCCATTTATCTCATAACCTTTTTGCATCACTGCCAACACTGAATTAGGTGGCAATTCTGTATTTTCTTGCATCGACATAGCTTGATGCTTCTCTGGATTGAAAGGTTGCCCTTGAGGGTCAATCACTGTCATACCAAATTTTTCAATAGTGCTAAAAAACGACTTAAGCGTCAGTTCAACACCATCCATAATAGGTTTAATGGCTTCATCTTCTGGGTTAGCCACTTGTAACGCACGTTCTAAATTGTCGGCGACAGGCAACAACTCACCGGCAAATTTTTCTAGTGCAAATTTACGAGCTTTATCAATTTCGCCCTGAGCTCGTTTACGAGCGTTATCTGCATCGGCAATCGCACGCATAACTGAATCTTTTTGATCAGCCAACTTAGTTTCGGCGGCAATAACTGCGGCTTCTAATTCAACAATACGTTGTTGATCTTCAGTTAACTCAACAACTTCTTGCTCTGAGTCTTGTTGCTCGGCTTGAATATCAGCTTCTAATTCTTCATCGTGCTGAGGTGTTTGTTCATTTGACATGTTTAGCTCCATTTACTCTTTACACAAATTTTCAACTGCCACTGTTAATGGGGTTATATTTAATTGCTTCAAGGGTTGCTAATTGATGTTTTTTGGTTTTATCTGCATTGACTAATGACTAATAGCCAATGTGGCATCTTTCATATTTTACTCGCTAGGGGTAAAGTACTGAATTATCGGTTTATTTTAGCAAGCACATGATTAATGTTTGGACAGTTTCGGCACTAGTACTCTGTTACCTATTAGTTCTATTTGCCTTGGCGTTTTGGGCCGATAAACGTTACAAGGGTCAACAACAGCATCCTTTTATCTTCAGTTTAGCGCTAGGAGTGCACTGTACTTCGTGGGCATTTTTTGGCACCACTACCCAAGCCACTCAATATGGCTGGGCATTTGTTCCTACCTATTTAGGCGTGATCCTAGTATTTCTATTCGCTCATCCTGTGTTACGTAAAATAAGTTTGTTATGTCATCAGCACCAAGTAAGTTCCTTAGCCGACTTTATTAGTTTACGTTTTGAAAAATCTTATCTACTGGCGGCCTTAGTCACATTATTGTGTTTAATCGGCGTCATTCCTTATATTGCATTACAACTTGATTCGGTCAGCCAAAGTGTCGCGATCCTAGTAGGCATAGATGTGAGCTGGAGTGGCAACGTCGGTGCCTATGTGGCTATTTTAATGGCACTTTTTGCCATTTTATTTGGTACTCAGTCATTAAGCGCTAGCGATAAACACCCTGGTTTGATGCTGACTATCGCCTTTGCTTCTTTGGTCAAGTTAGTGGCAATACTGATTGTTGGCATATATGTGTGTTATGTGATGTTTGATGGGGTACTAGATTTATTTGGTCAAGCGCAATTACACCCTAAAAGCCAACAGATCATCCAGTCTGACTCTGCTGGTTGGGTTTACCTAAGCCATATGTTGTTAGGGGTATGTTCAATGTTTTGTTTACCTCGGCAGTTTCATATCAATTTTGTCGAGAATAATGGTAGTGAAGAACTAAGAACAGCGCGCTGGCTGTTTCCCTTATACTTGTGCCTGATGACAGTATTTATTCTGCCCATAGGTATAGCTGGGCATATAGTGTTTGACGCAACAACACAGGTTAGTACCGATACCTACGCTCTAGCGTTACCCATACAGGCTGGTAACACTAGTGTGGCACTTATCTCTTTTATTGGCGGCTTATCAGCTGCAACCAGCATGGTTATAGTTGGGACCTTAGCCATGGGGATCATGATCTCCAATAACTTAGTGACACCACTTCGACTAAAAATTCAATTACAAAGACTACAAAAACATAACCTGACCCCAAAAGCGGTGTTATTTACTCGACGAGCCACTGTTGTATTAGTAATGGGTATCGCCTATTTGTATCACTTAGATATAAGCCAAACGGCACCATTAGTAAAAAGTGGCATTATTGCAATTGCACTTTTATCGCAAACCTTACCCATTATTATTGGTGGCCTATATTGGCAAAAACGCAATACATATGCTGCCATGATTGCTTTGGTATCGGGTGCTTTATGTTGGGCTTACTGGTTGCTTTGGCCAAGCATTACCGCCAGTTATTATTTTGATCCACCGCCAGACGATTTACAACTCGCATCGGGTTTTGTGCTCAGCCTATTAGTTAATCTGTTTTGTTTTGTATTCTTCAGTTTGATTTTGCCAGCAAGCCGAGAACAGAAATTTGGCGATCAAAAGGAACATCAGTTTTCAACATTAAGCCAAGCCACTAAGATATCTAAGTTACTTGCTGTCACTGAAAAAGTGTTGGATAAAGATCGTCATCAATTTTTACTTAATAATCTGCCAACCGAGCAACGGTCGGGGTATGCCAGCCCCAAGTTACTCGCCAACATAGAAAATGAAATTGCCAATCAAGTGGGTAACGTCAGCGCCAGAATTTTACTCTCTGCTATTGCTGAGAAAAAAGATGTTGCTCTGGCCGAACTAGTTGAACTGGTTGAAGAAGCCAGCCAAACCTTTCACTTTAATCATGAGGTATTACAATCCTCGGTAGAACATATCCAACAAGGTATATGTGTAGTAGATGTAAATTTGTCTCTTTTAGCTTGGAATCAACGTTACGTAGAGTTATTCAACTACCCTGCAAGCTTGATCAAAGTGGGTATCCCAATTAAAGAGTTATTGTTGTTTAACGCCCAAAGAGGACTCTTTGGAAAAAAAGAACAACTAGACGCTGAAATTGAAAAACGTATGCAGTACATGCGTATTGGTAGTCATTACAAATACGTGCGCGAGCAAAAAAACGGACAAACCATAGAAGTGAACGGCAGCCCTCTGCCAGGCGGAGGGTTTGTGACGACCTATAGTGATATTACCGACTACATTAATATTCAACAGCAATTACAGCAATCGAAACAACTCTTAGAAAGCCGAGTAATTGAGCGTACAGAACAATTACAAACAGCCAACCTAGCCCTTGATGAAGCGCGACAAGAAGCTGAAAAAGCCAACGACAGCAAAACTAAGTTCCTTGCCGCCGCTGGCCACGATCTAATGCAACCCTTTAACGCCGCTAGTTTATTTGCGTCTCTTATAAAAGAAAAAGCGCCTAATCAAGAGTTGGCGGAAATGAGCCAAAACTTAATCCAATCCCTTACAAACGCTGAAGAACTATTATCAACGCTACTGGATATGACTCGACTAGATTCAGGGATACTGAGCACTAATATTCAACACTTTAAACTAAAGGATTTATTAACCCCTTTAGTAAAAGAGTTTGCTATTTCTGCATCGCGTAAAGGCTTAGAGCTTAGATATGTTGCAAGCTCCTGTTCTATTCAATCAGACAAAAAGTTACTAAGGCGAATACTGCAAAATTTGATTTCCAATGCGATTCGCTATACTGACACTGGAAAAATACTGATAGTCGCTAAAAGGCAGAAGCAACATCTCAAAATTAGGATCTACGATACTGGCAAAGGTATCGCCCTCAATCAACAAAAAGCCATATTCGAAGAATTTAATCAGCTTGACCAGCACAACAGCAATCAAGGTTTGGGATTAGGCCTGACCATAGTAGAACGTATCAGTGCCCTACTTCACCACAATGTTGAGGTGAAATCGGCAGTTAACCAAGGTAGCTGTTTTGAAATAACAGTGCCTAGGGGTTTAGCTGTGACTAGCTCGGATGCAATACAAAACAATGTAACTGCCGACTCTTCCGCGCTGCTTACAAATAAAGTAGTAGTGCTGATTGAAAACGACAAATACACCATCGAGGCAGTAAGTCATTTATTAGGTAGCTGGGGAGCAACAGTTTATGCATTTGATAACATTGAAGATGCATTATCACATTGCCCAACATGCCCAGACTTATTGTTTTTAGACTACCACTTAGATAACGGAGCAACCGGTACACAAGCAGCAGAAGCACTTCGAAAAAAATGGCAAGTGAGTATACCTGCGGTGTTAAGCAGCGCCGATAGAACAGAAGAAATTCGCAAACAAGCGATTGATGCCCAATTGCATTATTTGCCCAAACCGATAAAACCTGCGGCCTTGAAGCGTTTTATCAAGCAATTATACCAATAGCTTGTCTTCTGCCATTGCCCTTTAAGCTTATTGCTTTGCCTAAATTAAATATCGAGACCACATTAACGTAACTTTTCAACGAATAGAATCATAGAGATAACAAGCAAAACCCTATTCCTGCCCAAATGTTTTTTAGCAATGCAAAGGAACAAATTCACTATGTACACTACACTCAAAACTCTTATCTTGCGGCTAAATAAAGCATTACCTTGTTAATACAGCTGCGTTTATTTGGAAAAGGAAAGATACATGTTAAGACGTCAATTTTTAAATGTGTTGGGACTTAGTGTAGGAACGGGTTTATTAGCCCCCGCCTCAATATTAGGAGCAACTTCGGTACTGGATGTTAACAATGACACCATTAAACCAGGAGACTGGAAAGCTTTGCGTAATTTGTTTCCACTTACTCGAGATTATATTCAGTTATCAACTTTTTTGTTGGCTTCACACCCAAAACCAGTATCTGATGCGATCGAAAAACACCGTCGCGGATTTGATGAAAATCCATCGGATTATTGGCACCATCATTTTCAAACTATCGATGCTCACATCAGTAAAGTTGCAGCCCAATATATGGGTGGTAAAGCTGAAAACGTTGCACTGACCGATAGCACAACAATGGGATTAGGCTTGATTTATAGTGGCTTAAAACTACAGCAAGGTGATGAGATATTACAAACCGTGCATGATCACTATTCTACAGATATGTCACTGGCTTTTAGAGCAAAGCGCACCGGTGCCAAAGTACGACGTATCGCCTTATATGAAGACCCAGCACAAGTCAGTGTAAGTGATGTTCAGAAACGACTTCGAGCCGCAATTAACCCAGAAACCCGGGTTGTAGCCGCAACTTGGGTGCACTCTTCCACAGGTGTAAAATTACCTATAAGAGCTATGGCTGACACCATAAAAGAGCTCAATAAAAAGCGAAAGGCTAAGCAACAAATATTATTTTGTGTAGACGGCGTGCATGGATTTGGCATTGAAAATCAGGATGTGAGTCAATTAGGATGTGATTTTTTTGTCGCTGGAACACACAAATGGATATTTGGTCCTAGAGGTACAGGTGTTGTATGGGGGAATGATCGCGCTTGGGAACAAAGCGAGCCGGTGATCCCTAGTTTTAGCGCGTCTTACGAGGTTTGGCTCGGCGGTATGACACAAGATCAAGTGCCATTAGGCGAACACATGTCACCAGGAGGATTCCATTCGTTTGAACATCGCTGGGCTTTGCCAGAAGCATTTAACCTGCATTTACAATTAGGTAAAGACAAAGTTCAAGCACGCATTCATCAATTGAACCAACAAACTAAGCAAGGTCTGGCAAAGATGCCACATGTTACACTTTACACCCCAGCTAATAGTGAACTTTCCTCTGGGCTGGTGTGTTTCGATGTGAAAGGAATGAAGGCTGAAACAGTAGTGGAAATGATGCACAAAAAAGGCATTATTATGAGTAGTACACCCTATCGGCAAAGTTTTGCCCGATTTGCGCCTTCATTGCTTAATAATGAACAGGAAATTGAACTGGCACTTGCAGAAATAAGCGCTCTCGGTTAATTGTTTTTACAGGTCAATAACAATATTTTTTGGCATTAACCTAGGACTCATCTAGAAATCATGTTGTAGGTTGAACCTATACATTGTCCGCTTCGAAGGGTAGCGCACTGAAGGGTAAAGCTGTCAGCTGTGAGTCCCGTCGGTTTGCCACAAGTAGACTTTATACCTGCCAAGCCTCATTAGCTTTCCAGTTTGATACCCATTGTGGGATATCATCTGCAGGCATAGGTCTGGCAATGCCATATCCTTGGGCCAATTCACAACCTAATTGCAAAAGCGCGGCGCCATGTTCTATCGTTTCAACACCTTCAGCAATTACCTCACGATTAAATAATTTAGCTAAAGCAATCACACCTTTTACAATGGCCAAATCATCCGCATCAATTAACATATCGCGCACAAAACTCTGATCTATCTTAATTAAATTAGCGGGTAGCCGTCTAAGATAAGTCAGAGACGAATAGCCTGTACCAAAATCATCTAATGCAAAACTTACGCCCAGCGCCATACAAGCATTCATGATTGTTGAAACATGATTTACATCATCTAAGGCAGTTGTTTCAAGCACCTCAAGCTCTAAGTAGCTCGGTAAAACATTAGGATGGGCTGCTAGTAGTGTTGTTAGCCTCTGAGTAAAGTCAGGCTGCTGTAGTTGTACCGCTGCAATGTTAACGCTGATGAATAAAGGGAGATTAAGCCTCATATTTTGCCATTGGTTTATTTGTGTCAATGCTCTATCAATAACCCACTCCCCCATTTCGACAATCATAGGATTATTTTCAATGATGGGCAAAAACTCGATTGGATTTAATAAACCACGCTCTGGATGCTGCCAGCGAATAAGGGCTTCAACACCGGTAACTGTGCCCGAACGCATATTAACTTTAGGCTGATAATGCAACACAAATTGATGGTTATCTAATGCGCTGCGGATAGCTTCAAGGCTTTCGCGTTGCACTTTCACGGCGTCATCTTGGGCTGTATCAAATAAATGAAAACGGTTTTTACCGGACTCTTTAGCTACATACATAGCTTGATCAGCGTGACGCATGAGCTGATCGGCATCGACACAATCTTGAGGGTAAAGGGTGAAGCCTATACTGGCTGATACACTTAAAACCACGCTACCAATTGTGATAGGGTTTGACGCTGCCAAAAGTAATCGCTCTAATACCGGTTCACAATCTTCAACTGCAGTTAAATCAGTTAATACCGCCACAAATTCATCACCACCTATTCGGGCTAAGCTGTCACCTTCACGTAACGCCTTTTTCATTCGAACTGAGAGAGCAATTAGCAGTTCATCGCCTACATCATGCCCATTTGTATCATTGACGTGTTTAAAGCCATCTAAATCTAGAAATACTACAGCCAATGACTGCTGATGACGGTTGCACTGCAACATGGCTTGAGATAATCGGTCAGCCAGTAACACTCGATTAGGTAAATTAGTGAGTAAATCGTAATGGGCAATATGCTCTAATTGATTTTGATGCGCTTTCATCGATGTAATGTCGGTGCATAGTGAAACGTAGTGTTGCACTAGACCAGCAGAATTTTTAACGGCGCTGATGGTGAGTATTTCTGGGTAGATTTCACCATTTTTACGGCGGTTCCAAATTTCGCCACGCCAGTGGCCTTGTGTTTTCAGCGCTGTCCACATTTCAGCATAAAATTCTGGCGTTTGTCGCTTAGATTGCAGAATGTTTGGATTTTTTCCCAGAACGTCTTCAGGAAAGTAGCCCGTTATCTGACTGAAAGTAGCGTTAACCTCAGTAATATTAGCATTGGCATCGGTAATCATGATGCCCTCATGGGCGTGGGAGAACACACTGGCTGAACGTTTTAGTTTCTCTTCGGCTTGTTTTTTCTCAATGGCGATGCTTGCCAAATTCGCTGATTGTTCAATTAAGACAAGATCAGCTTCTGTTGGAATATTAACGACGTGGTGATAAATAGCAAAAGTACCTAGCACTTTCCCTGTTGTTGAACGTATTGGTTCTGACCAACATGCGCCTAATCCCGCACTATTTGCCAGTTCTTTATAGGAAACCCAGTAAGGATGGGTCTGAATATCATCAACAATGACCCGCTCATTTTTAAAAGCGGCTGTTCCGCAAGAGCCAACGCCAATACCTATCTCTATTCCATGGATCGCTTCGTTATAAAAATCAGGAAGGCTAGATGCAGTGCCACTCAACAGGTGTTTGCCTGCATTGTCTAGTAATAAAATACTACATAACATTTCTGGATTTAATTGTTCAACTGCACTCACAATGCTACCTAGAATAACTGGTAACGCTTCGCCACTAGTAATGAGTTCTAATACATGAGTACGGGATGTTTCACGTAATTCGTTTTGTTTACGTTCAGTGATATCGTAAATTGTGCCAACAAGAAAATAGTTACCTTGGGGATCTGTGTATCGATTTTTTCTTGTCAGAATTATCTTAGTTTGCTCACCACTAAATGTCAGTGTCTCTTCGCATAAAACCTCCTTTCCTCCCGCCAATACTTGTCTATCGATTGATAAAAAATGCTCCCTCTCGCTCGGTGTCACTGTTTCAGCAAGTGTTTTGCCGATTATTTTATTTCTGGGCAGTGCAAACATACTACAAAAGGCATCATTGACGAGTAACAACCTACATTCATCATCCTTTATAAATATTGGATCCTTTGAATTATTGAAAACAGTATTGAGATACATCTCAATACGATTAGGATTTTCATTTAATTGTCTTAACTGATTTGTGTCATTGATCTGTTTTGACGTCATATTCCATAGTTCCCTTTGGGATAATTCAAACAAGAGATCGACAAAAATGTGCACTCAATTCATATAAGTTTATCATTATCAAGTTAGGTTCTATCAACGCCAATACCTTAGACTTAGCCCTACAAATATTGCATTTAGAACTCTGCATCTAAATTTTTGCAATTTGAGTCTTCTCAAATATAAAATAAAACTGAACTACATATAACGTTCGAATATTTTTTGATATTGCCCTGTTGATTTGAGCCAGCGTAATTGTCTATTAAATTCATCGCGCATTTTTTTTGATTTAAACAAAAACCCATTAGGACTAGCGCCAAAAATGGCAAAACGATCAACTTTTTGGGACATATCAATTACGCCATATGTTGCTAACTTTACCCGGTAATAATCAAAAATATGAGCGTCCATTTGTATCACCTCATATCTTTCTAAAAACAGCATTTTCACTTGATTTTCTTGATCAAAAGTTTCGCCATATTGAGGGTGTTTACTGACCATCTCAGCATAATCATGACCTAAATGCACTGCCGCATCTTGCCATGAGAGTAAACTATAACTTTTAAGGTCGCTCAGTTGTGTTAGGTGATACTTATTTTTATGCAGACTAAAAGCGAAGTTCTCATAAGAATATGCGATGTCTGAAAAAAAACCTTTTAAGCCATATTGGTTGATGGTGTTCAAATTCATATCAGAGACAACATCAATGTCTCCTGTCTGATAGGCTTTAGTACGACGAGCATAAGGTAAATAGAGATGTTCTATTTCATAACCCAAAGGTGTCATTGCGGCTTTAAGTAAGTCCACAATGATGCCTTCGTTAGTATCCACCAAAACCCATGGTGCCAATACTTCACCAAAGGCTACGGTGATTTTTTCGGCGGCACTTGCCACATTACCAAATAATAAGAACTGCAGAGCTAAACATGCTTTTGTTAGCGTTCTAATTCTCATTGTTAGCCCTGCTATTAATAATAATTACGGCTGATACTAAAGACTAACCTTTGAACTAACAAGGAGCTCAAATAACTTAGTTAACTGTGAATAAAAACTAGTAAGATATGTGATAGGTTAGCAGATGATATTGAAAAACCTTAATTATACTTAGCAGATAATTAGGCTATCCTCCTGCAACGGTACTCATCACACTTTTAAACATCACACCAGCCTGCGTGCGGTTATTAAAACCGAGTTTATTTAGCACTGCAGATACATGTTGTTTGATTGTGGACTCGCTGACTTGTAACTCATAAGCAATTTGTTTGTTCAATAAACCGTCTGCCATCAGCTGTAACACTTTAAGTTGATGAGGAGTCAGTTTTTCTAGGCGCGAAGCAAAAGTGATGTATTCGGCGTTATTGAGTTGCTTAACGTCGTTGAGCATATCCTCAGGCACCCATATTTGCCCATCGAGTATTTGCTCTACTGCTTGGGTGATAATGGGTAAGGGAGTAGATTTAGGGATATAGCCACTAGAACCGAAGTCTATGGCTTTTTTGATTATATCCGGGCGTTCTTCAGCTGACACTATCACCACCAACACATCAGGATAATTGTTACGCAACACAGTCAACCCAGTTAGCCCTTGATTGCCGGGCATGTTTAAGTCCAAAAATACCAGTTCGATATTGTGATGAATGTTTAATAAATCTAGCGTTTCATCAAAACTCGCAGATTCTAATATGTTGTCACCTAATACACTTAAGACAGCGTGTTTTAAGGCACTGCGAAATAAGGGGTGGTCGTCTGCAACTATGGCTTTCGCATGCATTAATATAACCTTTAGGGGTAATAACTGATGAGTTCAACTAATAGACTATAAGGGTATGATTATTTTGGAGTTAAGCCAATGCATAAACACAAAAAGGCAGCCGAAGCTGCCTTTATATTATCAATACAAATTAGAACCTATAACCAACAGTTAAACTAACAGTCATAGGATCGCCATAATATCCGATTAAGGTGTTATCACCGCCTGTTCCCGCAGTGTATCCAGTTGGATCATCAGCGTTTTCGGTGACAAATTGATATCCACCTACTACGTATTCTTCGTCGGTTAAATTTTTGGCATGTAAACCGCCATACCACTGTCCATCGACGCTTGACCAAGACACGCTCATATTAAATATTCCGTAACCATCTTGGGTAATTAAGCTGTTTGATGTTTCGGTAATAGTGTAATCATCGCGATAGTAATAGTTGGCGTTAAAGGAAAAATCACCCATATCATTCGACCAAATATAATTGGCTGCAAAGTTTGCGGTATATTCAGGTGTATTAGCTATGGCAAAGGTATCTGAAATATCCACTGGACCTGCATCTGTTTGTTGGATCACTTCTTCAAATTCAGCATCTATATAACCTAAGGCAATGTCAAAAGTTAACTCATCGGTTGCTGCATAAGTGATTTCAGCTTCAATACCCTGCCCTGTTGAACTGCCCACGTTTCCTAAGATTTGTTGTAAATCTTCAGGAGAAGTAACAGGTAGAACGGAGATATATTGTCTGTCTTTGTGATCTAAGGCGAACAATGTGACGTTAGCACGTAGGTTATCGTTCCAATCACTTTTCATACCAATTTCAAAAGAGTCGACTATTTCTGGATCAACAGATGGCTCATTAATAGTAGCTCTTGGGTTAAAGGTACCCGACTTAAAACCTTGGGCATAACTGGCATAAAACATTATATTTTGTGCGTATTGATATTCAACACTGGCACTTGGTGTTAAACGAGACCAGTCTTCCGTGGCAGGCGTATCTAAAACACCGTCGCCACTACTATCTGTACCTAAAACTTGTGGAACCAGTTCCCCTTCAGGTCTTACATAACCAGGGATCCAGTCTGAGGAAGGATAAACATTGTCGAAAATCAGGCCATTTTTAACAAAAGCGGACTTCTCTTCATTGGTATAACGTAAACCCACCGAAACTGAAACCTTGTCGGATACATCGAAATTACCTTGTGCGTAGACTGCTTGGCTTTCACTATTATTACAACCCGACACTTCTCTGGTGAGTCCAGGTGTGCCAAAAGCAGCACGACCTAACACACCTAATATAGCGTCGAAGTTACCACAAGACTCACCATCATAAAGATACAGCCCACCTACAACTCCAAACCCATTCCCAGCATAATTTAAGTTGATTTCGTGAGTATCATTACTATCTGTGTATTCTGCTGGTACATCAAAAATATCTAATGCGGTGCTATCAAAATCGATATTAGTCGGTGAATAACTTTCTCTATGTGAACCTATATATTTGACTTGTAGCGCATCACTTACGTCATATTGTGCCAACCAGCTATAACCTTCCAACTCAACTTTATTGTAAGTGGGCATACTGGTGTAAGAGTCGAATACACTATCGGGTACAGGGGCATTGGTTAGGCGACTAGGTAATAATCGAAATCCACCTTTTGAATTAGAGGTATCTTCTGTTTTATCCCATCTAAGACGAAAAAACAGCTCCTCTGTTGGGTGAAACTCAACATTAAGACGAGCGGCCCACAGATCCTTGTTATAGTTTTCCAAGTCTTGATCTGGCAGCGCAGATTCAAGGTACTCACCAAATCCATCACGTGTAAGGTCGGCGTAACCAAAACCTACAAATAGTTTGTCTTCAATGATAGGCACTTGACCCGTCAGTTTAATATCACGTTGTGCATAACTACCTAGTGTCCCAGCTATATTCAAAGCTGTATCACCGGACATTTCTTTAGTTACGTATTTTATCGCTCCACCAATTGTATTTTTACCGTACAAGGCTCCTTGAGGACCCCTGAGTACTTCGATACGTTGTACATCTAACAAGTCTAATACTGCGCCTTGAGGGCGAGCGATATACACATCGTCTACGTAAATGCCAACTCCAGGTTCATATCCCCACAAAGGATCTTGCTGCCCAACACCACGAATAAAGGCAGTCAGAGTTGAATTAGTACCACGACTATTCTGTAAGGTGGTATTAGGTGAAAATTGTTGAATTTCAGTTATGACTGCTATGCCTAATGCGTTTAGTTCCATCTCACCAATGGACGTCACTGCAATAGGTACTTCTTGTAAACTTTCAGTCGTTTTCCTTGCTGTGACCTCAATTCGCTCCAGGCCTTTCTTATTTTCACTTTGTTGAGCATGCAGATTACTGCTTGTTAGTAACACAGCTCCAACCGCCATAGCGCAAAGTGATTGATTAAAGATTTGTTTAGTAGCAGCCAAACGTTGTTTGTTATTTATATTTTTCATCATGTGTCCTCGGATATAGTTTTTGTTATTTTCTATTTGCTGCGGTCTAAGTAACCTTAATCCAGAACTAACTTGTTGTCCTTAGTACCATAGTACTATGGGCAATGGTTAAACTTTGTCACACACTAGCGCCATCCTTTCTAAGGGGCTGTTGATCTTTCATATATCGATATATGAAGGAGCAACAGCCCTAGTCTGCGGTCACAGACTTAATTTTAAGGAAACACATAATATGCTTAGTATAATTGGCCTAATAGGTGGGTTATTGCTGTTAATAGTATTAACTATTCGCGGAATGAACCTATTTATAGCTGCCCCTTTTTGCGCACTTATAGTCGCACTGACCAGTGGTTTACCCATTTTTATCGGAGATATCAATTTTGTCACTAACTACATGCAAGGTTTTTCTGGCTTTATAGCGTCTTGGTTTTTTATGTTTTTGCTAGGTTCATTGTTTGGCAAATTTATGGAAGATACCGGTGCCGCCGACTCGTTATCGAGGTGGATCATCAGTAAACTAGGCAGGCAACAAGCAGTGGTTGCCGTAGTGTTAGCTTGTGCAGTACTCACCTACGGTGGAGTGAGTGTATTTGTGGTAGCATTTTCAGTCTATCCCATGGCTCTTAGCTTATTTAAAGATGCCAATTTACCGCGGCGCTTTATTCCAGCGGCATTGGCATTTGGTTCAGTCACTTTTACTATGACATCGGCAGGTTCGCCTGAAATTCAAAACTGGATCCCCATTAAATATTTAGGCACATCGCCTTTTGCTGCTTGGGAAGTCAGCTTAGTAGTGGCCATATTTATGGCGAGTTTTGGTTTTTGGTGGATGCGAAAAATGATCAATAAAGCTGTGGCTAACGGCGAACATTTTGAAGTACGTGATCATGATCCAGTGATCCCTGAGCGTGATTACCCCCACCCTTTCACCGGTATTATTCCACTTTTTGTGGTGTTGATTTTGTCCTTTCTGTTACATGACTCACTTCAGCAACTTGCGTTAATAGTTGCGCTAGGTGGAGGTGTGTTATGTTTAATGGCGATTAACTTTAAGTATTTTCACAATTTGCAAAATGCGGTTACTGCAGGAACCACTGGTGCCCTTATTGCTATTGGTAATACTGCTGCAGTAGTGGGTTTTGGTAGCATTGCCAAATCTACAGTTGCATTTCAATCGGCTGTTGAAGTGATGGCACAGATCCCCGGTAACGAGTTAATTGGGGCTGCCATAGCGATAAGCGTCATTGCGGGGTTAACAGGCTCAGCATCAGGAGGCCAAGTCATTGCGTTGCCTTTACTGGCTCCCGGTTATTTGGATCAAGGAGTCGACCCAGAAGAGTTACATAGAATTGTCTCTATCTCTTCTGGAGCCTTAGATTCATTGCCACATAATGGTTATGTGGTAACAACCATTCGCGCTATCTGTCAAGAAACCCATCAACAAGCATATTGGGCATTGGGCGCCCTGACAGTTGTAGTGCCACTATGCGGCGTTGCACTAGCTATTGCTATATTTAGCTTTACATAAATATTTATTGGGAAATAAACAAATATGAAACACCCAAACTTAAGACACATCAAATATTTAGTTATTTTTGGTGCCTTATTATTTAGTTCCTTCACATCAGCAGAGTTATTGGTGGTCAAACAACGTTTTGAGACCACCAATTTCAAAACATTTAATGGCCAAACCATTAAAAAAGTGGCTGTGGGTTGGGAAAGTTATGGCAAACTAAATGCACAAAAAGACAATGTTATATTAGTAACTCACTTCTTTAGTGGCAATTCCCATGCGGCTGGAAAATACTCAAAAGACGATAAACAAGCCGGTTATTGGGATGCCTTAATTGGTCCCGGCAAAGCCATAGACACCAACAAATTTTATGTCATTAGTGTCGACAGTTTGGCTAATTTAGCTGCAAAAGATCCTAATGTCATTACCACAGGCCCTGCGTCAATCAATCCCGATACGGGCAAGGCTTATGGCCTAGACTTCCCTGTTGTAACTATTAGAGATTTTGTGAATGTACAAAAATTGGTACTCGAAAGTTTAGGTATCAAAAAACTACATGCAGTCATTGGTGCTTCTATGGGGTCGATGCAAGCCATTGACTGGGCATCCGCTTATCCAGACTGGGTGCCTAGAATGATCTCTGTTATTGGTAGTGGCCAAAGTGATGCATGGACTACAGCTTTAATAGAACGTTGGGCGATCCCAATTCGACTCGACCCTAATTGGCGAAATGGTGATTATTATGAGCATACAGCACCCACTGAGGGCTTAATTGCTGCCTTAATGTTTATCACCCAAGATGCATTAACCCCTCAAGCGTTTAATCAAATTGGGCAAACAAAAGCAATTAATCATCAAGCTTTGCAAACTGAGCCACTGCATTCGATTAATGGCACATATTCCATAACGAACTGGCTTAGAGAACGGGCGGCAACAAGGGCTAAACTAGTCGATGCTAACCATCTTTTATATTTAGCCAGAGCATCTCAATTGTTTATTGCCGGTCATGGAAAAAACCTTACTGAGGGATTAAAAAAAATCAAAGCCAAAAGCCTATTTTTACCTTCATCTAATGATTTGTTACTCATGCCATACCTAAGTCATGAGGCCAACCAACAACTCCAAGACCTAGGCAAGGATAGTCAATTACAAGAGTTATCAGGTGATTCAGGTCACTTAAACGGTGTGATTGGCATCAGTCAAAAAGCGCAACAAATCAAAGAATTTATAGAACAATAATTCCAATCATCAAAGAGGATGAAAATGAAAAACCTAACAATTTTATTGGTAAGCTGTTTGCTTTTCAATAGTGGTCAGCTTGCTGCCAAAAAACTTAACTTAGAACTAACCAATATTGGTGTATCAGGATTGTCGAGTGGCGGCTATATGGCTAATCAATTTCATATTGCGCACTCTGATTGGGTAGACAAAGCAGGCATCATTGCTGCTGGGCCTTATTATTGTGCCCAAAACAGTATCAAAACGGCTCTTGCACAATGTGTTAATAAAAGTACAGACGCAACCAAGCAAAATCTAACACTTCAAGCTGAAGCTTATGAAGAGCAACAAAAAATCGCCAAATTAGAGAATCTAAAAAACAGTAAAGTGTGGTTATTAAGAGGCACAAAAGACTCTAAAATTGATGCTAATGTGACGCAAGCACTACAAGAGCAATATCTTAAGTGGATTGAACCCAAAAATGTGCAATACGTTAACCAAAAAGCTTTTGCCCACCACTTTCCAACCCTTGCTACTGGTGCACAATGTGATGTATCTGAATCCCCTTTTCTAGGTAATTGTGATTATGATGCGGCAGGAAACATGCTGACTTTTTTGTACTCAGATCTTCAAGCACGGAATGCCGTACCACTAGGAAAGTTAGTTGCAATTGATCAACAATTATTAGGTGGTGAGCAAGCAGCTAGTCTTGCCAATCAAGGATTTGTATATATTCCTAAAAGTTGTCAAACAGGTGAAAGTTGTCAATTACATATTAGTTTTCATGGCTGTCAGCAAAATGAGCAAACTGTAGGTACCCAGTTTGTCGAAAACAATGGTTTAAATAATTGGGCAGACGCTAATCATCTTGTTGTACTTTACCCGCAAACTAAAAACTCCATGTTTATGCCGCTAAATCCCCAAGGCTGTTGGGATTGGTGGGGTTATACCGGCAACGACTATGCCAACCAAAATGGCCAACAAATTAAAGCTGTTAAACAAATTGTAGAGTCATTAACTCAAAAATTAGATATCTAGGAGAGTCGACATGGCTAAAAGAAATGTACTTATTACAGGTGGCGCTAGTGGTATTGGTTTGGGTATTGCACAACACTTAGGTAGCTTGGGGCATCACATTATCATTGCGGATATTAATTTGGCTGCAGCAACAATAGCTGTTGAACAATTACATAAACAAGATATAGGCGCGTCAGCAATTGAACTCGATGTCACCAATTTACAAGATGTGGCTAACCTAGCAAACACCCTACTCCCGTTAACAGTAGATGTGTTAATCAACAATGCGGGAGTACAACACGTCAGTAAGCTTGAGGACTTCCCGCCTGAAAAATGGCAACTGCTGATCAATATAATGTTAGTGGCACCTGCAATGCTAAGCCAAGCTTTATTACCTAACATGCGCAAGCAAAATTACGGGCGTATTATCAATATAGGCTCAGTACATTCAGTAGTGGCATCACCATTTAAATCAGCCTATGTAGCGGCCAAACACGGATTATTGGGCTTTGCTAAAACCCTCGCCCTAGAAACCGGTGATTGTGATGTAACAGTCAACACACTCTGCCCCGCTTACGTAAAAACACCACTTGTTGAAAACCAGATTGCTGCCCAAGCTATTGAGAATGGTATCAGCGAACAAGAAGTAGTCGATACCATAATGCTTGCACCTATGCCTAAAAAAGCATTTATTGGTATAGATGAATTGGCAGCAACAGCCGCATTTTTACTAAGCAATGAAGCCAGAAACATCACCGCACAAGCCTTAGTGATTGATGGAGGATGGACGGCAAGATAAGGCTTAACTTGTATAATAAAAACTCATACGGCCTGAAGCATCCACTAAGATTCAGGTCGTATGGTTATATCTAACTACCCCCTATTTACGCATATTCTCAAATAACGATGGCTCCCAAGGACGCATCGCCATAAGCATACCGATATGTTGACGTTTATTTAGTGGCAAATCTGCATCTTCTTGATTCAACACAGCCGCTTCTTTGGTTAATTGATTAAGTTTACGCTGAATAATTTCGATAGATGATTGGGAGTAACGGCCCCGCAGATAAAAACGAAACAGCCATTGTTCATTTTGTTTAGGTGCCATAAATTTCACCATGACTTCCTGCTCCATAAACTTTTCTAATGGACCTCCAGGTATCCACCTAAAATCTTGGGCAATCAGCGATTTAAAATGATTATTCGGCAATAAATCGATAATTTTAAGTTTATCTAATCTCGCCAATAGCTGAATACATTGATGTTTATCTATAGCGTAATAATTGATGATCTCATCAAACTTCCAAGCATCACGCACACACACGGCCACTAACAACAACTTAGGATCAGCCAATAACTGATTTTCTTGCTCTACCGTTAACTGACTGATTTGCTGTACTTGTTTTTCGGTTAAGACGAACAAATCAGATAGCCTCATCTGCAAAATGTCACAAAATTGTTCAAGGCGCTGCAAAGTAAAACTTTCAGTGGAAAAGATCCGTTTAACATTGGCTTCGCTCATGTCGAGCTTAAGAGCAATATCTTTGTAAGTGATCTGCTGTTGCCGTAACAGCTGTTTCAACGTTTTATTAACCTGACTTATTTGACTCATAAGTTTCCTCAATTTATCGAAAGGTATTAATAAACTATACCAAAAGTGTCAAATGAGTATACAAAACACAACAGTGTTTACCTATTAAATACTAAAGCCTAATCTTTATCTCGTTCACAACCCAAAAGGAAGAACAATGAAACTTACAACTATTGCTTTGGTATTTACCCTTTCTATTACATCTGTAGCTGTAAAAGCTGAAGGTTCAACTCAGCATAGCGGCCAAGCCAGTAAACATTCTGTGTTAGCTGTGGCTCATGGTGCGGTATCCACAGCTCAAGTAGCCAGTGCGGTGGTTGCTGTGCCGCTTGTAGTAGCGGGAAGCGTAGCATTATCAGCTGGGGCAGCCAGTGTTCAAACAGCGGCTTCTATCGCCAATTCGGCCAGTAGCCATACACATCATGGCCCATTGGTTATTACCGAAACCACTATTACTGCAGATCCTGCACCAAACAAAGTGATTGTTACCCAGAAAAAACAAACCGTTGTTCATAGTCACTAGTTAAAGCAACGCTGCCAATTTTGTTTGGCAGCGTCTATTTTTAAAGGAATGAAACCATGAAATTTATAAATGTATTTATCTTATTGGCCTTATTTTGCTTGCCGACTTGGGCTGGCAGTCAGGCCAACAAACAAGCTGTCATCGAACCGGAAAAAATCGTTAAGTTTGCAAAAGATGTAGAAAAGTATGCGGCCGCCCAAGGTGCTAGAGCGTTTATCATTGCTCGAGTGGGTAGGCCTGAAAAAGAATTACCTAAAGGCATTCACTATACTCACACTGCCATAGCAGTGTATTCAAATATTCAACTAACTAATGGTGAAACGGCTCAAGGTTATGCGATCCACAATCTATATCAGGTTGATGGTCAGCCAAATAGAAGCCAACTAGTGCAAGACTACCCAGTGGATTTTTTCTGGGGGGCACAAACATTAAAAGCAGGGATTATTATTCCCAGTGACGAAATCCAAACAGGACTAATTGAATTAATTGCCGGTGGTAAAAATAGCAACTTACATAACCCCAAATACTCAGTAATTGCTAACCCAATGAATAGCCAATTACAAAATTGCACTGAACACACTTTAGACATGATAAACGCCGCGATTTATCAAACTACTGACATCAAACAACTCAAAACAAATACCCGCGCCTATTACACAGCTCAGCGCGTTAGAACGAGTCGTTTTAAATTGATGTTTGGCTCTTTGTTAATGGATGATGTCACAACCAAAGATCACCAAGGAAAAATTGCCACTGCTACTTTTGGTTCAATTCACAAGTACTTAGACCAATATCAATTAGCCCAACATGGCGTCACCTTTTATGCCGATGGCGAAACAGAGATGCTTTAAGGTAAAGTTTATTATTAATATACCTTTCGTAGTAATAATCGCTACAAATATCAACACAGTTTATTTTTAATTAACCAGTGTTTATTGTAGCGCCAGTTCAACGACCTAACAAAATGACCGAAAAGGAAAGTGATTATGAAAACTCAAGCCCCAACGAAGTCTTACACTTTAGCCTCTATTGCTGCCTTAATCATTGGTGCAGGCGCTTATGGAATAGGCCTATTCAATACTGACATGGCACTTAATGAAAAAGGCTATTATTTATGTATTATTTTATACGGTTTATTCTCAATGGTGTCGTTACAAAAAACCATTCGTGACAAAGCAGAAGGTATCGCCACCTCAAAAATTTATTATAGTATTTCATGGGCATCGGCAGGCATATCTATCGCCCTCTTAGCTATAGGTTTGTTCAATGCCGAATTACTACTTAGTGAAAAAGGGTTTTACGCCATGGCCTATGTTTTGAGTATATTTGCCGCCGTAACTGTGCAAAAGAATGTACGTGATAATCAAGCCTTTGCGTCGCAAGAAATAACAACTGCAGAACCTTTGCAAGACGAGTTTATAGCCGAGTAGAAAAGTTAAAAAGCAATAGAGAGCCCCGCTCTCTATTGCTTCACTGACCTATACCCACAACGCTAATAGAGATGCCCAATAGTTAATCGACAAATTAGGAAGAAGCAAGTTCGTTAGAAACTGAGACATTACACCATAACACTCAATAGTCGACGTTTAAGGTGAAATGTTTTTTCACTTCAACACTACATTAAAACGCTCACCTTCAAATTCGACAATATCACCCGACATTATTTTCTTACGGCGTCTGGTTTCTACTTCTCCATTGACCAGTACCCTACCATCATCAATGGCAGCTTTTGCTTCGCCGCCACTGGATACTAGTGCTTCGAATTTTAGTATTTGATACAGAGCAATAGGCTCTGCATTAATTTCAATATTTTTTGTTGTACCTGTTTCCACTTTCAATTCAGCCTTAACTTTATTTAACTCGAACATCACCTTCGTAATTCAATAATAGTATGCACCAAAATACTGCTACTTATAACAGTAAGATAAGAAGCTTTAAAATATCACAAGGTAACTGTTATAATGGCTAGGCCTAAATCGTCCCAAATTCACTAACTGAGCTGTATAGATGAAATTATTGATTAACCTTATTCGCAACCTGTTAGGTTGCATCATTGCTGCTATTGATTTTGTGACCCGTGGTTTCAAACTAAAACGCACTGCAGAAGCACAACAACAAGTAGCAACAGAGATAGAAAAACTGTCTTTATATCAGTTTTTTGCCTGCCCATTTTGCATAAAAACCCGCAGAGCTATGTATAAAATGAATCTGCCTATAGTCAAACGTAACGCCTCACAAGGTTCGCCTTATCGTGAAGAGTTATTGCAAGGCGGTGGAAAGATTCAAACCCCATGTTTGCGCATCGAAAAAGATGATGGTGTTGAATGGTTGTATGAGTCTTCTGAGATTATAAGTTATCTAGAAAAGCGTTTTGTTTAAAAGCTAATTTTAAAGCATAAGCGGATGGTAACATCCACCCGTATATACCCCGTCATTCCCGCGAAGGCGGGAACCTCCAACAACATCTGTAGATTTCAATAAAGTATCTTATTTCCAAAGTTAAAATTGATTGAAATACACTAATATCATACTGTTTTTAAAAGATTTAAATTGGCTGCACGGTAAATGTTAGTGGGTTCCCTCCTCCGAGGGAATGACGTGTAATATATTCAATATCTGCGCCGTCAGCGAGGTGTAATATCTTAAAAATCCTCACCGTCTGTTTACTGCTAATTGGGATCGTTCACTGAGCGGTTAGGCTATGACCGCTTCT
>NZ_BAEO01000004.1 GCF_000314995.1 Paraglaciecola arctica BSs20135
GCTTTACCAAAGGGAAAATACAAACGTTGTTGAGAAAAACTAGGGGAGTAATTGGCTTCATTCTTATTGTGGATGTCTATGTAACTCGGGGATAACTAAATCTATAGCACCTCTTTAATTTCTAAATGTACTTTTGAATCTACAGACATTCCCAAGAAGTTAATACCTTTAGTCACTTCACAAGTAATTTCATAATTTTTTGAGGGCTCTAACTTAAAGGATGCCGTGGCGCTTCCGTGATACCATTTATTTCTGCAACTAACTTGAAAATGATATAAGCCAGCGGGAAGAGAAATGTCATTAATTTGGGTGCTTAATGCGTTTCTATTGGTTATCTCCTTATTATTAACATCATAAATATATAAAACATACGCACTATATTCAGCAGTTAAAAATAGTCCCGTACCTGATAAAGTACGAACATTTGATAAATATTGTGTATTAATACTCTTAGGGTTGTATATTTGCGGTGTTGCACAGCCAGTAAGAATCAGAATAGAAAGATATATTAGTGTTTTAATAATGCGTCCTTGAAGCCTAACCGTTTACTAGAATAAAGTCGGGTTGGATACAAACTCTACTATCATTCTAATCTCGACATTCCGGTAATTTTTTTTACAGCATTTCATAAACTTAACCTTTTGAAAAGACAAATCTAGCTTTGATATTCAAAGATCAAATACAAGGATGGTGGTTAACGACAGTCTACGAACTAGATTTACACATCACTCATTGATGTAGTATGTATTGGCAACCGCAGCATAAAATATTTAAAGCACGCTTCTGCTATCGTCCTGATGGTTTTTGTCTCGAATCCCGCGCGGCGGCCGCATTCGAATCAGTAACTTCTTTTCAACAGCCAAAAGAAGTCACCAAAGAAATAATTGGATGAAGAACATAGTTTGGCGAGCGGGCTTTTTTGCTTACTTTTCTTATTAAGTGCAAGGATGCACTTAATAAGAAAAGTAAGTCGTTTGACATGGATGCTAATCGAAAAACCGCATGCGACCGACATGGACGTCGGAAGGTAGAATAACGCAGGAGCAGTTATCGAGATGCAGGTAAGCGTTAGCACATGCTTTAATTTTGTGCAAAACATTAAGCCGACACCGCGCTGGATGGCGGAGCCCGCTAGGGCATTAACTAAAACTATCTGCTACAACCTACTTATCAACATACCTGATCGCAGTCCCACTAATACTCACCATCAACATACTGCCCCCCTTACCTACCACTTCATAATCAATATCAACACCAATAACCGCATTCGCGCCAATAGAACGAGCTTCGTGTTCTAATTCCTGAAAACCAATCTTCCGCGCTTTGGTCAGTTCATCTTCGTATGCGCCTGAACGTCCACCAACTATATCTCGGATTGAAGCAAAAATATCTTTGAATATATTTGCTCCCATCACAGCTTCACCAACAACAATACCTAAATATTGTTCTATTTTTTTGCCTTCTAGCTGATTAGTGGTTGTTATTATCATTGTCACTCCTTGCTTCAATTTTATTCTTAATTAACTCAATTCGTTCGGCCAATTGGTTGTCTGAATAGGCCTTAGCCGGCACTTGCCCCCAAATAGGCTTGGGCCAACTTACGTCATTTTGATAACGTACTATGTGATGTAAGTGTAATTGAGGCACCATATTACCCAGCGCGGCAATATTCAACTTATCAGGTGTAAACAAATGTTTAAGAGCACGGCTAACTAGGGCTGATTCTTGCCACAAGATTTGCTGATGGGCATCACTTAAGTCAATCACATCACTGATGTTGGCAACGCTGGGCACTAAAATTAACCAAGGATAATTAGCATCCTTAATCAATCGTACTGAACACAAATCTAGCTCGGTGATTAATGCACTATCCATGGACAATTGTGGATGTAACACAAAATGAGTCATGTCATTCCTTAAATATGCGTAGGTATAACAGTTAACAAAGCACGCTGCCCAATTTCAACGTCAGCGTTGGGGAATACAATCGCTTCCCCTTCAAATTGCGCCCGATATTCGCAACCTGTTTCATGAGCTAATAAATGTTCTTTTGGAAAATCACTAAAGTTTGGCGCGTCTGGCGCAAAATTGAGAGTAAAATCAGCTTGTTGTTTATTGATCACTTGATTCACTTCATAGATCAAAAAGTCTGCATCATTATAGTCTTTAAGCATCAAATCCTCAGCACAAATCAACTTAGTCAAGGTGGTTACTACCTGACTAAAGTTATCCATATTGTTTTGCCCAAACGGCATCACTTTACCCAATTCAACCGTGAACGCATTGGCGTTTAGTTCGTTGACTGAATAATAACTAAAAGTAGTTGTTGGACTACCTGAGAGTAAAATAGTATTCACACCACAGGCTAACAAAATTTGTAGTTGATATTTGTCCCAAGCTTTACCATTTTGAAATGGGTAGACTGCAAACTTGTCATTTTTAGAGGCTCGTATTGCGGTATGTAAATCATAATGGAAACGACATCTGTTCTGCTCTGCAGGCATTGCTAAATAAAAATTTCTAACCACATCTTCTAATTGTTTTGCTCGGCGTCTTTCATCATTCATCTGTTGCCCAGCGGCTAAGTTTTGATGTTCACCACTAAACAAACGATTCATATTTTCTTCAGTAAAACGCTGCGCAATATCCATAGCGGGTAAATTACCAAATAAAAACAACACTCGTTGTTTTACCACTATTTCACCCATCAAAATACGCCTGACTAAATCATCGCAGATTTCTATAGGAGCCGTTTCATTGCCATGTACACCACAAGAAATAACGATGTCTTTATCACTTTGAGCAATAGTTTCGAAGATGATAATCCCTTCAGCTAACACATTAACTCGTGTGTGTGCATCGATAAAAAACTGGAAGGAGGTATCAAAAAGTGAAGGTTGAGTACGCGATAAAGTAAGGAAATTTCCCTGCTGCTTTAACATTTCAATAGTATTTTGAACGGACGTTTTAGATGTATTTTGCATAGTGTGTGAGTGTTGATCTCAGAATTGTTTTCTAAAGACCTAATATTACGCTAATCAGCACACTAACTCATGTATTTTAAACTGCGGATAAAGCTCTACAAACAAAGTTAAGCGAGCTGGTTTTCACGCACAAAGGATGTGCCTACTGTTATATCTTTGTTGGCTAGCTCAATAAAATCATTTATAGGGATCGCTTTTGAGAACAAAAATCCTTGGCCAGATGAAACGCCTATTTCACGTAAAATATGAAGATGCTGAATACTTTCGATACCTTCAGCAATCAACTCACAATTGGCCGCTTCAGCAATCAGCTTACTCGCCTCAACTATGGCTCGATTAACTGGACTCTCATCTATCTGCATAATGAAGGATTTATCAATTTTAATACTGTCAATTTCAATATCACGTAAATAGGCTAAGTTAGAATAACCTTTGCCAAAATCGTCAATCGCTATGGTCGCCCCAAGAGCGCGAACTTGTGATAATTGTTTTTTAACTAAAATAGAATTAGATAAAGCCACATCTTCTGTCAGCTCTAATTCAAACTGGGATAACTCCACCTGATGTTTTTGGGCCATTTTTATAAGCTTGTTAGCAAACTTCAAATCATATAATTGCGAGGGCGACATATTCACTGCAATTTTTAATCGTAGCCCTACACTATTAAGATGTGCAGCACTCTTAAAGGCTTGATCTAATACCCAGTAACCAAGCTCGTTCATCATATTATAAGATTCAGCGGCTTCAATCAGTGCACCAGGAAAAATCAAACCATCGAGTGGATGATTCCAACGTAATAAACACTCAACACCAATGATCTGTAAAGTATTTAACTCAATTTTAGGTTGAAAGTATATTTCCAATTCATTTTGATCCAAAGCTCGAGTGATATCTGCCTTAAAGGCGAGTGCTCTTCCTGAGCTGTTATCAGTCAAATTTTGGGCATATTGAAAATTATCAAATTTATTATCTTTTGCTTGTTTTAATGCGGTTTCAGCCAAAGAAAAAAAGTGATTAATATCACTATTATTTTTCGGATTAGATGCGGCACCAACATTGAAGTCAGCGATAAAGGCGTGATCATTACATTGTATTGGAATTTTAAAATGTTGAATTAAATGGCTATAAAAATCATAAAGTTGATTCTGTTGCAGGCCACCAGACAAAATCAAACCAAATACATCACCGCCAATTCGACCAAAAATTGCGTTATCGTTAAACAAAAATGCAATACGGTTAGCAATTTCTAATAATACTTTGTCACCATATTCGTAACCAAAGCTGCTACTGACATCAGAAAAACGCACCACATCAATTAACAACAAAGATTGCTCAGGATCTATCTTAAGTAACTGTTCTATTTCCCCCAAAAATACATAACGATTGGGAATGGTTATTAATGATTCATGCTGCATTGAAAAATATCGCCCCGTTAAAACCTACTGATATATCAATCAAAGTCGATGTTAATACTTACGATAATTACCGAAAGCAAATCACTTTAACTAGCCCCCCCCAGATCCATAATAATAAAAGCCCAAACACTTGTTTGAGCTTTTATCAATCGAGGTGCAAAACACCTCAATTTGGCTTAACGTTTCAAAGTATAGAAATTTACTCTACTGCACATGGCTGTAATTTCCAAATTTTTTCAACATAATCTTTAATTGACCGGTCTGAAGTAAACTTCCCCATGCGTGCTGTATTTAGTATTGCCATTTTCGCCCAGCCCGATTTATCACAATAGGCCTTATCGGCTCGTTGTTGTGCATTTGAATAAGACTCAAAGTCAGCCAAGACTTTGTATGGGTCTCCGCCCTCTAACAAACTATGCTTGATTGATGCTAATGCTCCTGGTTTGCCAGGCGTAAAATAATCAGTTTCAAGCCAATCTAATACAGCTTTAATTTCTTTATTGTTGTAGTAGAAGTTGTAAGGGTTGTAGCCAACTTGATCAAGTTCGTGCACTTCATCAACATTTAGACCAAAAATGAAAATATTTTCGGCGCCCACTTCTTCAGCTATCTCAATATTCGCACCATCTAAGGTACCTACTGTTAAGGCACCATTTAGTGACAATTTCATATTTCCAGTGCCTGATGCTTCTAATCCTGCTGTAGAAATTTGTTCAGAAATATCAGCAGCAGGGATCATTTTCTCAGCCAAACTGACTCTATAATTAGGTAAAAATACTACCTTAATTTTGCCATTGACCCTTTTGTCATTGTTAACTCTATCGGCCACTTGATTAATTGCATAAATAATATCTTTAGCTAATTTATAGCCAGGAGCGGCTTTAGCACCAAATAAAAACACTCTTGGTTGCATGTCGTATTTAGGGTCTTCTAACAAGCGGCGGTATAGCGCCATAATATGTAAAAGATTGAGATGTTGGCGTTTGTATTCATGCAAGCGTTTAATTTGAACATCAAAGATAGCTTTAGGGTCTATTTCTATACCTGTTAAGGTTAAGACCTCTTTAGCCAGCATAACTTTATTTTCATGCTTTATTTTCATAAATTGTTTTTGAAATTTAGCATTGTCAGCAAACTGACTCAGTTGCTCTAGTTTTTCTAGATGCAATGGCCAATCATTACCAATTTTTTCATCAATTAACGCAGATAGTTTGGGATTACATGCCTTCAACCAACGACGAGGAGTGATACCATTGGTTACGTTAGTTAACTTTTCTGGCCACAATTTGTCAAATTCAGGAAACAGGTTTTTCTTGACTAGAGATGAATGAATTTCGGCTACGCCGTTTACTCTAAAAGAACCAATTACCGACAAGTTACCCATACGGATCATCTTTTCTTTGCCCTCTTCGATGATCGACAACTTCTGCTTGATGACGTTGTTGCCCGGCCACATTTTTTCGACTTCACTCATAAAGCGGTGATTAATTTCGTAAATGATTTCTAAATGCCTTGGCAGAATCTTTTCAAACATTCGGGCAGGCCATTTTTCTAATGCTTCAGGTAATAACGTATGATTAGTGTAGGCAAAGGTCTTACTGCAAATTTTCCAGGCGCTATCCCAATCGAGTTCAGCCCTGTCTAATAGAATTCGCATCAATTCAGGAATGGCAATAGCAGGATGGGTGTCGTTCAATTGGATCACCACTTGACTAGAAAAACGACTCCAATCATCTCCATGGGCTCTTTTATAACGACGAATAATGTCTTTTAGAGAACAGGCACTAAAGAAATACTGCTGAATTAAACGTAATTCTTTACCCGCTTCAGTTTCATCATTGGGGTACAACACTTTAGAAATAGTTTCAGCTTGCACATTTTCTTTTTGTGCATCCACATAACCACCGGCGTTAAATACATCCCAGTTAAAATAATCTGACGCTTGGCTTTGCCATAAACGCAAAACGTTCACGGTTTTACCACCATAACCCACTACTGGAATATCCCAAGGTAGTCCTTTAACAATCAGCCCAGGATGCCATTCTTTTTGTATTGCGCCGTTTTCGCCATATTTAGTTTCGACATAACCATACAAAGGAATTTCTTGAATTGACTCAGGACGACATATTTCCCATGGGTTACCATAATCACGCCAGCTATCTGGACGCTCTATTTGTTCACCATTTTTTATTTCTTGACGAAATAAGCCATGCTCATAGTGCAAACCATAACCGATAGCAGGTAAATCAAGTGTTGCTAGAGAGTCGATAAAACATGCAGCTAAGCGCCCTAAACCTCCATTACCCAGCGCCATATCCGGCTCTTCTTCCATAATGTCGGTGAGATTGACACCTAGTTCTTTCAAAGCTTGATCAGTTTGCTCGAATAAACCTAAATTATGCAGGTTATTAGACATCAAACGACCCATCAAAAACTCTGCAGAAAAATAATGCACAGCACGAGTATCATTTAAATAATGAGACTTTTGGGTTTTACGCAGTTGCTCCAATACATGTTCTTGCACTGAGGCGCAGGTTGCTTTCCACCACGCGTGATTATTTGCTTTATTTTCGTCGGTACCCAACGAACAATGTAGATGTCTTACAATCGCATCTTTCATGACTTTGTTTGGTAAAGAAGACGTTTTAGGATCTGGCTTTTTCGCGCTCATACTACACCTCAAATTAGCTTTATTTAGTTGTCATTTTCCCTAACGTATTTTGTCTTAATCGGGTATTTAATGACGTAATAAAATTACAGATAAATTTAATAAGGTAGTTTTAGCAGGATTTTTTGCAGGAAGTTGTTAAATAAACGTTAAATAACTAAAAAAGCATACGTATTCACTTGAGAATACGTATGCTTTTAACACAAAATCAACATTTTAAATTCAAAATTTAAACATTTGCAGTTTTAAATACTTGTTCGACCAGAGCTTTGGCCTCATTCACTAATAAATCGAGGTGTTCAGAACCATTAAAGCTTTCGGCATATATCTTGTAAATTTCTTCAGTGCCAGATGGACGAGCTGCAAACCAACCATTTTCAGTACTCACTTTCACTCCACCAATGGCGGCATTGTTACCCGGAGCATGGGTTTGAATATTAGTGATAGTTTCGCCAGCAAGCTCGGTGGATTGAATGACACTTTTATCCATTTTGCTTAATACTTGCTTTTGAGCATGATTTGCCGCTACATCAATACGGGTATAAACAGGCGCTGAAAACTGCTCTGTAAGTGCTTGATAATGCTCCCCTGGATCTTTACCTGTTACCGCAATAATTTCAGCTGCCAACAAACACAAGATAATACCGTCTTTGTCGGTTGCCCATGGTTTGCCATTACGACGCAAAAATATGCCACCAGCACTTTCTTCACCGGCAAAACCAATTTCACTTTTTAATAAGCCTTGTACAAACCATTTAAAACCTACTGGCATTTCCGCTAATTCACGACCTAGTCCCTTGACCACTCTGTCAATCATACTACTCGATACTAAGGTTTTGCCTACCTTAATATCTTGCGGCCATTCGGTTCTGTGTTGAAATAAATATTGAATGGCTACAGCTAAATAATGATTAGGATTCATTAAGCCATTCTTAGGCGTAACTATACCGTGTCGATCAAAGTCAGGATCATTGCCAAAAGCCACATCAAATTTGTCTTTTAAATCAATCAAACCGGCCATGGCATAGGGCGAAGAACAATCCATGCGGATTTTTCCATCTTTATCTCGGTGCATAAAGCCAAACTGCTGATCAACATTACGATTAACAACCTCAATGTTTATTCCATAACGCTCAGCTATTCTGTCCCAGTAACCTATACCAGCACCACCTAAGGGATCTGTGCCTAAGACTAATCCAGCCTTAGCAATGGCTTGCATATCTATTACTTGGTCGAGTTGCGCAATATAGTCTTCAGCAAAATCAATTTCTTTTACATAAGCAGAGTCATAGGCCGCAGCCAAACTCATACGTTTTACCCCAGCCATATCATTACTGATGATTTCATTGGCACGTTGCTGAATAAGGTTAGTTACATCGCTATCTGCGGGTCCACCATGTGGAGGGTTATATTTAAAGCCCCCGTCTTCAGGTGGATTATGTGATGGTGTAATCACTACACCATCAGCTCGCTCTTTTGACGAATCAACATCATATTGCAAATTATGCTGCAAAATAGCGTGGGAGATAACAGGTGTAGGGGTGTAACCGCGGTTTTCCTGCACCACTAAAGCAACACCATTTGCCGCTAACACTTCAACTGCTGTTGAAAACGCAGCTTCAGATAACGCATGAGTGTCCATTCCCATATACAAGGGACCAGTGATATTTTGGTCTTGCCGAAATTCTGCCAGCGCTTGGCAGATAGCGGCTATATGCATATCGTTAAAGGTATTTAACAATGAACTACCACGATGGCCTGAGGTACCAAAAGATACGGCTTGGGTACTATCACCTTTGGTAGGTTGACTGGTGTAATAGGCACTAGTCAACTTAGCAACGTTGACCAACTGTTCTCTACTCGCGAGTTTTCCTGCTTGTGGATGAAGAGCCATAATGATCCTTTAGTTATATAAGTTCAGGGGCAAATATTTTAATCAATTCTTCTACTTCAGATAGGTTAAAGCCTACTTGTTCAGCCACACCTTTAAGCATGTTAATTTTCTTCGCTGTATTGTTATTGGTGATCACCCAATAAACGGAGTCAGGCACATTTTTAGGGTTAGTACTGCTGCCAGTGGCCAAGAGTGTGTCTTTGTCTGTGGCGAAATATGTCCTATTGCGTCCACTCATACTCAACACTTTGGAGAATTGCTGGCTATGATGTTTGTGAATAATTGATAACACCAATAACCACCTTTCCACCATCTTAGGAATGGCTTGTAACTGCTGCCCTTCAAGTTCAGCAAACACAGCTGAAGCCTGACAAGTCGGCTCTGTGCTTTGAACATCGCTTACATCACTATCAATAGTGTAAACCTTAGTCTCTTTAACACTATTATCTTGAGCGGTGTTAAGTAGCGACTCAGGCATGACTAATCGGCGTAAAATATCCGATGCACTTTCACCGATATCTTGAGTCTGTGATGCAATAAAATGGTAAAGATCGTCTTCTATTTGAATACTTTTCATGAATTTAATTTATCAAGCGTTGCACATAGCTTTATTATACGTATTGACGCAATCAATTCATCGATTAATTCCATTTCATACTCAAGTATTAGCTAAACCAACAAAAATTAGGCGAATTTGCGCTAAAATATTGATTCACCCAAAAATACCAATTCTTCGGATACCATTACCCTATGCTGCATAACAAATTGGCCATGGCCATAGAGCAATCCTGTCAGGTGTTAATTGGCAAACAACAACAGGTTAAATTAGCACTAACTTGTTTGTTGGCTAACGGCCATTTGTTAATTGAAGATTTACCCGGCATGGGAAAAACCACGCTTTCACATACTTTGGCCAAAGTATTAGGCCTTGAATATTCAAGGATCCAGTTCACGTCAGACTTATTACCAGCAGACATGTTAGGTATCAATATTTTTGATAACAACGAACAAACCTTCCGTTTCCACCCAGGGCCTATTTTTAATCAACTGGTGTTAGCCGATGAAATAAATCGCGCCAGCCCTAAAACCCAAAGTGCTTTGCTTGAAGCCATGGAAGAAAGACAAGTCAGTTTGGATGGCGAAACTCGCCCACTTCCTTCGCCATTTTTTGTGATTGGCACCCAAAATCCATCACATCAATCAGGCACCTATCCTCTACCCGAGTCGCAATTAGACCGATTTTTAATGCGTATTCAGTTGGGCTATCCCGACAAAGAAGCTGAAAAAAGCATGTTAAAAACCCAAATGGGCAATGTACAACATGCAGTAGAAACGGTAATGGATATAGCTGAATTTATTGAATTACAAAATAAAGCCAACCAAGTACATGCGTCTGATGAATTACTTAATTATATCTTACGTTTAGTCACCTTTAGCCGCGAAAGCAACCAATTCGCTAACCCGTTATCGCCCAGGGCGACTAAGGCATTGTTAAGTTCAGCTAAGGCTTGGGCTTTTATTAATAATAGAGATTTTTTAATCCCAGAAGATGTGCAGGCTATATTGCCGGCAGTGGCTGAACATAGATTACGCAGCGCTTCTAGCGACTTTAGTGCTCAAGGTAGTTTAAGCAAATTGTTGCTCGAAGCCATTGACCCAATTGCAGCCTAGGCCCTGTTATGACGGTATTACAAAGTTACTGGAACAAATGGTTAAATAAGCGCATTCCTGCAGCTACGCAACATCACTTAAACCATCACAACATTTTTATTTTCCCAGCTAAATTTGGGCTATTATTTTTGTCTTTGTGTGTACTGCTATTTTTGCTCGGCACTAACTACCAAAACAATTTGATGTTGTTGTTGTGTTATTTTTTGTTGGCGATATTTTTAGTGACCTTATTGGCCAGCTATATTAATTTTGCCCGTATCCATTTGCAAATTGGTAAGTGTCCTGAAGTATTTGTTGATGACAATTTGCATATTCCTCTTTGGTTAAACGCCAACATTGATGGTACCTCCCCTGCAAACGGACTATTACATTTTAAGTTTCAAGCCATTAAGAAACAATCCAATAAAAAAGCAAAAGCGCAACATATCCAGTCAAGTACACTAATAGATGCCGATGCTTTTACTAATCCAATAAACTTAAGTCAAAAATGTCATCAGCGAGGTAAATTGACCCTATCTAGAGTCACTGTGGAAAGCTTTTACCCTTTGGGTTTATATCGTTGTTGGACACATTTGGCTTTTAGTCACCAGATAACGGTTTTCCCTAAACCCATACCTTGTGAGATACAACTCCATGTTAGTGATCACACTAGCGCAAAAAAAAGTGGTGAAATGGCCAATGAACAAGCCGGCCACGATGACTTTTCTCATCTCAAAACCTACCAAATAGGCGAACCTTTAAACCATGTCGCTTGGAAACAACTGGCTAAGGGCCGAGGCATGGTCAGCAAACAGTTTTCTTCCATAGGCAATCACATAGGTTGGCTTAAATTATCCGCTAACTATACAAACAAAACATTGCCCCACCCCAGCCAAGAGTTAGCAACAGCATTAGAGCAAGAACTCAGTGAATTGTGTTATCAAGTTATTGAATTGAGCCGTACTCAGCGAACTTTTGGTTTAGATTTAGGCGCACAATGTATTGCACCCAATAGTGGTAATGGTCACCGAGTCGCCTGTTTAGACGCATTAGCCTATTTTCCTAAATGGGGCGATGAAGATGTTTAAGAGGCTGAAGCAAAAATCTAACGATCAAGGCACTGCGCAGTCCTCTAGAAATATTGCATTGTTATTATTAGCGGCGACATTGGTATTTGTCAGCTTTAGTCTTTTTTCTTCAGTACTCACTTGGATATTATTACTGGTTGCTTGTGGTGCGGTCATCAGAGGCGCTATTTACTACAATTATTACAAACACTTGCCATCAATCCGTACCTTAAATTTATTAGCGCTGTTAAGTATTCTGGGGTTAATTTACTCAGCTTTGAGTGCTGGTTTACTCTTTGGCATGGTCAATTTATTGATCCTCGCCTGTGCCTTAAAACTCATGCAGATGCGCAGTCAAAAAGACGTATATCAGTTGGTCATTAGTTTGTTTTTTTTGATAGGTTGTGGCTTTATTTTTAATCAGTCTATTGGATTTAGTTTATTTTATGCCTTGTTATGTTTGACACTATTATTAAGTTTGGCTTGTTATCACGCGCCAAGTATAAGGATACAAAAACAACTAAAAACCATATCAATACTTAGCTTACAGGCTTTACCGATTGGTTTATTAATGTTTTTGGTACTGCCACAATTGTCACCTCTTTGGCACACCCCCAAAGCTGACGGTGCACAAACAGGACTATCGGAACAAATTACTCCAGGTGATATTGCCCGCCTTTCACAATCAAGTGAATTGGCATTTCGAGCCACCTTCGAAGACACTCCTCCGGTAATTCAGCAACTATACTGGCGAGCCATAGTGATGGAAGACTTTGATGGTAAAACCTGGAAAGTTCACGGCTATCGTAAGAAAATGCGTGAACTGCAATTAAAAATAAAACAACAATTTAAGCCCATCTTGACTGGTTCTTTTTTTAATTATGAAGTGATTGCCGAGCCAACCTATCAACCTTGGTTATATGCATTAGACATAGCTGTGCCAGCAGATCCCAAAAGCAGCAGAAATATCATGCAAAGCAGTGACTTTTTGTTATTTAGTCAGCAACCTTTAGCGAATAAATATCAGTATGCGGTGCGCTCATACCCTAAAGCCTTAGCCAGCCAAACACTTAGCGTAACCGATAAAAAGATTAATCTTAGCTTACCTGCAAATGGTAATAATAGAACCCGAGAATGGGTTAATAAGCTTCGAGCGCAATTCCGAAACAATAATGACTTTGTAGATGCCGTATTAAGGCACTTTGTGGACAACCCCTTTGTGTATACCCTACGTCCTGAAATCATGTTGGTTGATCCAGTTGACCGTTTTTTATTTGATAATCAGGCAGGTTTTTGTAGCCACTATGCCAGCGCGTTAGCCTATGCCCTGAGATTAGGTGGTATTCCAGCACGTATAGTCACAGGTTATCAAGGCGGTGAGTTAGTAAAAAATCCCGGAGAATCACCTTATATGAGTATCTACCAATACGATGCCCATGCATGGGTAGAAACATGGGGCGATAAAACAGGTTGGCAACGCATCGACCCAACGGCTCTGGTATCGCCAGATAGAATAGAATTTGGCTTACGTCAAGCTATGCAAGAAGAAGGCAGTTTTTTAGCAGACTCGCCCTTTGCCTTAGCCAGGCTTACCAATATAGCTTGGCTTAATAATATCAGGTTATTTTTAGCAGACTTAGACTATAACTGGAGCCGCTGGGTATTAGGTTTTAATAGTGAAAAGCAGCGCGACTTATTTAAATCGCTTTTAGGTAAACTGACCCCAGAACGCTTATCTATGTTAGGCCTAGGTATAGTAGTCACTATTGCAATGTTACTGGGTTTGTTTTTTCTTCCACATTGGTTACAAAACCGAGTAGCCACAACACAACGTTTGTACCTAAAGGCGCTAAGTGCCTTTGAAAAGGAAGGAACCCAAAGAGCCACTTGGCAAGGACCCAGTGCCTTTAACCAACAAATCAACGAACAATACCCAACTAAAGTCAGTGATCCATTTACCCATATAACCCAACTATATTTGCGATTAACTTACCAAAACAAGCTGGATACTGACTCGTCAATTTTGAGCGTAAAACAATGTCATCGTATGATGCGTCGTTATTTAGCCCTATTAAAATCTGAGTTGTTAAAAAATTAAATAACCCGAGTTCTGGATAAGCCGTACCATCCAGCATTGTAATTATTGTAAGGAAAGCGGCTCGTATTAACCTGAGTTCAAGTTAAGTATAAAAAGAACTATCGCTGCCTTAGCGATACTGCAATTTTTGTGGCATAATGCGCGCCGAATTTTTGCCATCTATAGGTCACCTACATAAGGGGCCTGATGGTAAACAATAGTTGAATATTAATATGGGGACCGACCTTGCTAACAACTGCAAATATTACCATCCAATTTGGCGAAAAGCCTTTATTTGAAAATGTCTCAGCCAAATTTGGCAATGGCAATAAATATGGCCTGATTGGCGCAAATGGTTGTGGTAAGTCAACCTTTATGAAAATCATCGGTGGTGACTTAGAGCCTTCTGGAGGCAATGTCTCCGTCGACCCTGGTGAACGTATTGGTAAACTAAAACAAGACCAGTTTGCCTACGAAGAATGCAGCGTTATCGATACCGTTGTAATGGGACACGGTGAACTATGGAAAGTTAAAGTCGAGCGGGATGCAATTTACGCCAATCCAGATATGACAGAAGAAGACGGCATCAGAGTAGCCGATTTAGAATCAGAATTTGCCGAAATGGACGGTTACACTGCTGAATCTAGAGCCGGTGAACTACTCATTGGTGTAGGTATTCCTGTGGAACAACATTTTGGTCCCATGAGTGAAATCGCGCCAGGTTGGAAACTCAGAGTATTACTTGCTCAAGTATTATTTTCTGACCCAGACATTATGTTACTGGATGAGCCTACCAACAACTTGGATATCAACACTATCCGCTGGTTGGAAACAGTGCTTAACGAACGTAACTGCACCATGATCATTATTTCCCATGATAGGCATTTCTTAAACTCAGTTTGTAGCCATATGGCAGACATCGATTATGGCGAAATTCGTTTATTCCCTGGTAACTACGATGAATACATGACAGCAGCCACCCAGTCTCGTGAGCAATTGTTGTCTGACAACGCCAAGAAAAAAGCACAAATATCTGAGCTCAAAGCATTCGTGAGTCGTTTCTCAGCCAATGCATCAAAGTCAAAACAAGCTACGTCACGTGCTAAGCAGATAGATAAAATTCAATTGGGCGAAGTCAAACCCTCAAGTCGTCAAAGCCCGTTTATTCGTTTTGAAGAAACTAAAAAGTTACATCGTTTGGCTTTGGAAGTAGAAGGTTTGGCTAAAAGCTATGATGAAGAACTCTATAAAAACTTGGATTTGATGATTGAAGTAGGTGAAAGAGTGGCGATTATTGGCCCCAATGGTGTTGGTAAAACCACCTTATTAAAATGTTTAGTGGGTGAAACTGACTTAACCGCTGGCAGCGTTAAATGGTCTGAGAATAGTAACATTGGTTATTATGCTCAAGATCATGCGGCTGATTTTGAAGAAGACAAAACCCTGATGGATTGGATGTACCAATGGGCTCAAGAAGGTGACGACGAACAAGTCATGCGCGGCACTTTGGGTAGATTGTTATTCTCGCAAAACGACATCAATAAATCAGTCAAAGTCATTTCAGGTGGTGAACAAGGCCGCATGTTGTTTGGTAAGCTGATGCTGCAAAAACCTAATATTTTGGTGATGGATGAACCCACCAATCACTTAGATATGGAGTCTATTGAGTCTTTGAACTTAGCCTTAGAAAACTATAAAGGCACGCTACTTTTTGTCAGCCATGATAGAGAATTTGTATCTACAGTAGCGACGCGAATTATCGACATGAAACCAGATGGCATTGTTGACTTTAAAGGCGACTATGATAGTTACCTTGCGAGTCAAGGGGTGTAGGCAGCGAGCTAAATAGCTGCGAGCTCGTAGCTATTTAGCTCGAGACTATTTTGCTTTTGGTTTGTCTGATAACATCCACGGTAGAAGTTAATTTAAACCACTAAGGTAAAATGAATAACATACGTTTTGTAAGCTACTTGACGATCATGCTGATATTACTTCAGTCATTTTCGGCTGTAGCCAATTCGTTAGACTTTCATGCTACTGATCCACAGCATCTTCAGCAGGAACATCAACACTCGGATGACCATGTAAATAACAGTGTTGATGATGGCAAAGAAGACTCTATTGCAGATCACCACAATCCAGCTGACTGTCACCATTGCGGCCATTGTAATGGCACCCACATTCAGTGGGTCGGTCAACATGCTAAACCTAACTGTGTTCTAGCACTGCAAACACATCAATTTCATTATTTACGAGCAGTAATTAACGCCCCTATTAACCAATTGTTACGCCCACCTAAAGCCTAGTCCTTTTATTTATTAAAACTTGCATCCCAAATATTTTTTGAGATGCACAGTCGTATTTAATTTTATTAGGACAAACAATGAATATTTCTTTTATTAAGAAGCATCTGTGCCTGCGAGCATGGTGCTTATGTATTTTGGTGATGTGTTTCACCAGCAACGCTTACGCAGCGTTAAATGATGCTGATAATACCTTTCCAATGACACTAGAAAGTGCCATTAAACGTACATTAGCTAATAATCCCCAGTTACATGAGTTTGATTTTAGGCAGCAGGTGATTACAGGTGAAGCTAAAACCGCTGCTCTAAAGCCTGGTTATGTTATGGGCGTTGAAGTAGAAAACTTTCTCGGTAGCGGCGAAGTTGCAGGCATTAAAGACATGGATCTGACACTCACCTTATCATCTGTTATCGAAATGGGTAACAAAATTCACGCTAGAAAGAACGTTTTGGACATTAAACGTCAAATGTTAGACGTAGAAAAACAGGTGCGTTCGCTGGATATTCTCGCAGAAGTTATGCGTCGTTATATCGATGTGTTAGCGGGGCAAGAAACAATCAATGCGGTTAACGACGCTGCACAACTTGCACGTTACACCTATCAAGCGGTCATAAGGAGAGTCGAAGCCGGTGCCTCCCCTTTACTTGAGAAAAAGCGCGCTGAAGCTGCCTTGGCTGCAGCTAGACTTGATGTACAGACAGCTAAGCTACAATTACAAACCAGTATTAAAAGTTTGTCTATCATGTGGGGCGAGCAGCAGCCTACATTTACTCAAGTACAAGGTGATTTGTTCTCATTAACCAAATCACCATCGTTTCAAACCCTTATCTCAGAACTTGCAACTAGTCCTCATATTCAGTTGTTTGCCCAGCAGTCGCGCGTGCAAGACGCCCAACTGAGATTGACACAGGCCGCTAATCAACCTGATGTTAGTTGGACTGCAGGTATTCGCAGGATAAACGGAATTGATGAGATGGCGTTTGTTGCCGGTGCAAGCGTTCCACTATTTACGCAGAGTCGAAACTTAGGTGATTATGAAGCGCAAAAAGCTAAACATGACCAAATTGAGCAACAAAAGCAATCTAGCCTTCGTAATCTATACCATCAGATCAATCAAGCCCTTGACGCACGAAACCGTGCATTGTTGGAAGTGACCACGTTTCAGAAAAATATCATTCCGCCACTTAAAGAAGCTTTAGTTTTAGTTGAAAAGGCATACACAGATGGACGGTTCAGTTATCTGGAATGGGTGTCCACTCGACAAGAGTTATTGGATGCGCAACACGCGTTAATTCAATCGGCAAAAAAAGCCCTTCAACGCGGCGCAGATATCGAAGCATTGACGGGTATCTCCATAGTTTCGCTGCCAAGCGAGAGCACTTCAGCCCCTATTTTTAAAGAGCAATAAGCATGAATTTTTTTAACCAGAACAGACAATATTCAACTAATAAAATGGCATTGTTTCCAGTAATAATGCTGCTCCTGATCCCTTTTATGAGTCTCGCTAGTGAAGACAAACACAAGGGAGAAATGGTAACGATGTCGGACAATATGGCAATGGTTTCGGGCATTAGTACTGTTGCCGTATCTGCCGGGCAATTAAATATTTTAGCAACATTATTTGGTGATGTTACAACCGATCCGGCTTCCCTTAGTCATATTCGAGCCCGATTCGACGGTGTCATTTCAGATGTCACTGTGAACCTTGGTGACAAGGTCAAACGCGGCGATCCGTTGGCCACAGTAGAGTCAAATGAGAGCCTTAAACGCTATAAAGTAACCTCCCCCTTTACTGGCACTATTATAGCTAGGCATGCAAATGCTGGTGAGCTTTCTAACGGCCAAATTCTATTTTCAATTGCCAGCTATGATGATGTGTGGGCACAATTAAAAATATTCCCTAAGCAACGTGCAGCCATTAAGTCTGGGCAAAAAGTCTGGCTCAGTAATACTGACTTTACTCAGGAGTCATCAATCAGTCATATCGTTCCTTCATCTGAAGGCAAACCTTATACTTTAGCCTTTGTAAAACTAAGTAATACTGATGGTAACTGGCCTGTAGGGGCATTGCTCAAAGCACGAGTTAGTACAGAAACAATAAACACCCCATTGCTTATTCCTAAAATAGCTATTCAGAAGTATGAAGGGCGAACTGTGGTCTTTGTTAAAAAGGACAATGAATACCACCCTCGCACTATTAACTTTGGTCGCTCTGATGACATCAATATTGAGGTATTAGCAGGCCTAGAAGCCGCTGAGATAATTGTCAGCCAAAATAGCTACCTGATTAAAGCAGATCTCGAAAAATCGGGAGCTGGTCATGTTCACTAATCAAAGATTACCAACCCTGACTTTAAACCTCAGCTCACTACGAGAGAGGCAATCATGATTGAATCGATACTACGACTGTCTATAGAAAGACGAGGGATCATGCTGCTGCTGATCCTATTTATCAGCGGACTTGGTTTATGGAGTTATCAGCAACTACCTATTGATGCCGTGCCTGACATTACTAATGTACAAGTACAAATCAATACTCAAGCACAGGGATATTCGCCACTTGAAACTGAACAGCGAATAACCTTTGTGGTAGAAACGTCGCTAGCAGGGCTTCCTAGTCTTTCTTACACTCGTTCATTATCACGTTATGGCTTATCTCAGGTCACGGCTGTATTTGATGAAGGCACCGATCTTTATTTTGCCAGAAACCTAATCAACACGCGATTAGGCGCTATAAAAAGCCAACTTCCTCAAGGACTTGAGCCTGAGATGGGGCCCATTGCCACGGGTTTGGGTGAGATCTACATGTACTCCTTGAGTGCTACTGATGATGCACGGCAAAGTAACGGTCAAGCGTACAATGCTATGGCCCTAAGAGAAATCCACGACTGGGTCGTTAAACCACAACTCGCATTAGTTAAGGGGGTCACGGAAGTTAACGCCATCGGCGGCTATACCAAACAATATCATGTGAATCCCGACCCACAAAAAATGCTCAATTTTAACCTTAGCATGCAAGACTTACTCACAGCACTGGCACGTAACAATGCCAATCAAGGAGCGGGATTTGTAGAGCGTAATGGACAGCAGATATTGATACGTTCCCAAGCCCAGCTTAAGACAATAGAAGACATAGGCAAGGTTGTCGTTAAACGCATTGATTCGGTTCCAGTGACGGTTAACGATATTGGTAAAGTAGCCATAGGTAAGGAGCTGCGAACAGGTGCTGCCACTCGTGAGGGCATTGAGACAGTGCTGGGTACCGCGATGATGTTAGTCGGGGAAAACTCCCGAGCGGTTTCGCTAGCAGTGGCGCAAAAAGTAACTGACATTCAAACCAGTTTGCCCGATGGCGTACTCATTCAGTCGGTCTACGATAGAACCACTTTAGTGGATAAAGCGATCAATACGGTACAGAAAAATCTGCTTGAAGGTGCTTTTCTGGTGATCGTGATCTTGTTCCTTTTATTAGGTAACGTGCGGGCGGCGCTAATCACTGCTGCGGTTATTCCGTTGGCGATGTTGGCAACAATTACGGGCATGGTACAAACTGGGGTATCGGCTAACCTCATGAGTTTAGGTGCCCTTGATTTTGGGTTGATTGTCGATGGTGCGGTGATCATTGTTGAAAACTGTATCCGGCGATTATCCGAGCAGCAAAAGCGTACTGGCGTGATCTTGGCACTCAAAGAGAGATTAGAATTAGTCTTTGAGGCGACTAACGAAGTGATCCGGCCTAGCTTGTTTGGGGTGCTAATCATCACAGTTGTATACATTCCATTGTTTTCGTTGTCAGGTGTGGAAGGCAAAATGTTCCATCCCATGGCTGCTACTGTCATCATAGCGTTGATTGCAGCTATGGTATTTTCCATCACTTTAGTACCTGCGGCTGTCGCAATCTTCTTAGGTGGGAAAATCAGCGAAAAAGAAAGTCCGATAATCTTGGGCGCTAAATTTGTATATCGCCCTGTATTGTTAGCTGCATTAAAACTTAGATGGTTTGTTGTGGTTGCCGCTGCAATATTAGTGATCATCTGTATCTGGCTAGCGACCCGTCTAGGCTCTGAATTTATACCGCAACTCAATGAAGGCGATATTGCACTTCACGCCATGCGTATTCCGGGTACGGGAATTGATCAAGCAATAGCTATGCAAAAACTGCTTGAGTCAAAAATAATGGAATACCAACAAGTCCAAACTGTGTTTGCTAAAACAGGCACAGCTGAAGTGGCAACCGACGCCATGCCACCCAATGTCACTGATACTTTTGTGATGTTAAAGCCTAGAGAGTTATGGCCAGATCCTAGCCTGTCTAAAGAGGATTTTGTGGCCATGCTTGAAAAAGATCTAAGCATATTGCCAGGCAATAATTACGAATTCACCCAACCCATACAAATGCGTTTTAATGAATTAATAAGTGGGGTCCGTGCAGATCT
The DNA here is from genome assembly GCF_000314995.1 of Paraglaciecola arctica BSs20135. Classification (GTDB taxonomy): domain Bacteria; phylum Pseudomonadota; class Gammaproteobacteria; order Enterobacterales; family Alteromonadaceae; genus Paraglaciecola; species Paraglaciecola arctica. The sequence goes on from NZ_BAEO01000004.1 coordinate 20,496, forward strand.
GGGTATCAAACTATTTGGTGATGATTTAGATGCTTTGGTCAACTCAGCATCTGAAATATTGGCGGTACTACAAACCATTGACGGTGTCGCCGATGCTCGTATTGAACAAGTCGACGATGTGCCTATATTCACTATTAATCCGAAACCTGTGATGTTAGCTCGATACGGGCTGGACGTTACAGATCTACAAACTTGGCTTCATGCTGCGATTGGTGGCAATGAGGCAGGGTTAATTTTCGAGGGTGATAGGCGGTTTGCTTTAGTTGTCAGGTTTGCTGAGGACATTCGTGGGGATCTTGATGCTTTAGGCGATATTCCAATAATGACAGATAGTGGTGAATACGTGCCGCTTGGAGAAGTCGCAGAGCTAAAATTTTCGTCTGTGCCCAATCAAATCAGTCGCGAAAACGGCAAACGTAGAGTTGTTGTTACGGCCAATGTCCGAGAACGTGACTTAGGCTCGTTTGTGCAGCAAGCAAAACTAAAAATATCACAACAGGTGGATTTGCCAGTAGGCTATTGGTTGGATTATGGCGGCACATTCGAGCAATTGGAAAGTGCCAGTAAACGGTTGTCTATTGTGGTGCCTGCCACGTTATTCATTATTTTGGCTTTGTTAGTGATTGCCTTTGGGTCAATTAAAGATGCCTTGATTATTTTCACTGGGGTTCCCCTTGCCTTAACGGGCGGTATTTTTGCCCTTTGGTTAAGGGACATGCCGCTGTCAATATCGGCTGGAGTTGGCTTTATTGCACTGTCAGGTATTGCGGTGCTTAATGGATTAGTGATGTTGTCATTTATACGCCAGCGGTTATTGGAAACTGGGGAATTAGTTAATGCTATCGTTGATGGCGCGCTAACCCGACTCAGACCGGTGTTAATGACAGCCCTTGTTGCCAGTTTGGGATTTGTCCCCATGGCGCTTAACGTGGGCACTGGTGCAGAGGTTCAGCGGCCTTTAGCCACAGTAGTAATAGGCGGTATTATATCTTCAACAATTTTAACACTACTTATCCTGCCCGTGCTTTATCGCTTAGCTTATTCGAAAAAGGTTAATGAATAGAAGCTTCGAGAGTATTTTTACACGCTACTTTTTGATGTCAAACAAAAAGGGCATCATTTTTAACAAATGATGCCCTTATCTTTTTTTGTCTTTAGCTATTCACTCGAAGCTCGAGGCTGGTAGCTGTCTGGTTTACTTAATATTAAGCAACCAAGAGACAAATTGTTTTGCTTCAGTGGTGTTTGCGAAAGTGCCCATTTTTTGGCCACATTTGTCGGCAAATGCCACTTTAGATTTATTCACAGAGATATTGTGCACTGGGCAATTTACCGAAATCTGTGTTCCGTTATATGTATAAGACATAATTAAACTCATTAAATATGACTATTTTTTGCTTCTTAAATATATGCATTAAATAGTCAAAACTAAAAATAAGCTCATTACAGTTTTGACGATACTACTAAACCCTAAGGTTTTAATTCGATAAGACATCTGCAAATAATGTTTGCCAGAATGTTTAATACTCACTAATTCGTCGTACGATAATTCAGCTTGTTATTGCAATTCAATAGGACTTTAAACTCTACATATGCAGGTCGTGCCTAAGGATTACGTTTTTAATGTTGGCTGACTGGATCAGGGAAAGACATAACATTGGAGGTTTGTATTGCGAGGGTTTCTACAAACCGATGGACAACATACTTACCTTTGATAGATAAGTCAACTATTAATTAGACTAAATGGTCAACTATCCGTAAATAGCTCAAAACATTAAAGATGTTATGATCTATGCAGTTTATTACTTATGAGTGTCCTACTTTGGAAAAAATTGCCATCTTTGTTGACGTACAAAATATCTACTACACCACTCGCCAAGCCTATGGCCGGCAATTTAATTACCGTCGGTTCTGGCAACATGTACATCATCAAGGCGACATTATCATGGCCAATGCGTATGCTATTGATAAAGGCGATGAACAACAGCAAAAGTTTCAAAGCGCACTTAAACATATTGGTTTTGATATAAAACTTAAACCTTATATTCAGCGCAGCGATGGCTCAGCTAAGGGTGATTGGGATGTAGGTATTGCTATTGATGTATTAGAAGCTGCCGAGAATGCAGATACTATTATTTTATTATCGGGTGACGGAGATTTTGATTTATTACTGAAAAAAGTCAGTCAAAAGTATGGCTGTAAAACCCAAGTGTATGGTGTACCACAACTTACCGCCACTTCCCTAGTGAATGCAGCAGATGAGTTTTTCAAAATAGAATCTGATTTATTGCTGTAATACTATTCCATTTTAAAGTGCGATCTAATTGAGTTCTCAGCTAATTGACTCCCAATGTTTGCCAGAACACTATTAGGATTATCAATAGGCTTTCCTGTGCTCAGTGTGTCCACCGTGATTCAATATCTTTTGCATTTAAAGCAATTC
>NZ_BAEO01000003.1 GCF_000314995.1 Paraglaciecola arctica BSs20135
AAATTAAACAAGGACAAAAAACAGTTGGCTTTTGCTCGTACCTCGCTAATTTTAGCCAACTATTTTATTGCCGCTTAGCAAAGCGTTGAGGCTGTAGAATTTCTCCCAAAAAGAACATTTCCATGTTTTTCTTATAAGGTTTGAATTGTTTGTTTTTTAACCTTGAACGCGTCGATTGACTGTGATCTAATAGATATTATTCCGCTAGAGATAATATCTCATGGCCAATTACAAACCTGATTTATCCTGCCAAAACAAGTTCATTCCCGTTAACTTTTCTGAGCAAATTCTGCCAGGCACATTTGAATATGCGTTGTGTTATATGGTCCTGCAGGGTCAGGTTCGTTGAAATAATTTCAAAATCACCAATCGTAATAGAATCGACTTTGTCGATATCAGCCACTAACAGGACCAGCCACTAACAGGACAGCCATGATAACTCCCGGTAAATTATCATGGCTGTCCTGTTAAAGTAGTAGTAAATTATCATGGCTGTCCTGTTAAAGTAGTAGTCTTACGGTTCTTAATACTGTTGTTTTATATTAGCCATGAAGGAAATAAACCAGTGGTGTTCTGGCTTTTTTTCTTGAGCCCGACTCCAATACATTGCGACTTTAAACTCTGGTATTTTAACCGGGCAAGGGAAAGTTTGTAGGTTAAATTTCTGCGTTAGGTTTCCAGCAATTTTTTCACTGACGGTACACAATAAATCAGTCTTATCAATTAGTAGTGCGGCGCTAAAAAAATTGTTCACGGTGTGGGCAACGTTCCTGCTTTTGTTCTCTCGACCCAATGCCGCATCAACTAAACCATGGCGGTCTCCAGAGAACGAGACAAGAATATGCTGCTCTTTAAGGTACATTTTTTTTGTCAGGCGCTCGTTAATTCTAGGGTGGGTATCAGATGAGATCGTCACGAACTGATCAGTGAATAAATCTAAGTTGTTAAACACTTTTGGTGTATCGGTTTTTCGAGAGATTAGAAAGTCGATGTCATTATTAACAAGGGCTTTCGAAATAGATGCTAACGAGTCTTGTTCGCCTAGGGTGCGAATATCCAATTTTATATTAGGTGCCAAATTTGCTAATTCTTGTAACAGCTTTGGCACAACGGTTTGCATGCCATGGTCGGTTAATGCAATTGTAAAACGATGTGAGGACGTCTTTGGATTGAATACTGGCGGCGGCGAAAACACCTGCTCAATATTAGAGGCGATAAGTTCAGCTTGCTCTGCTGTCTGCAAAGCCCGCGCAGTAGGCACCATTGTATTGCCGGAGCGTATTAAAATGGGATCGTCCATGGCGGTTCGTAGGCGAGCCAGCGCGTTGCTGGTTGCTGGCTGGCTTAAGTTCAAGCGCTCTGCAGCTCGCGTAACATTGCCAGTTGCGACCACTGCATTAAGTACTTTTAGAAGGTTGTAGTCCATAAGGTGGCTCACTACTTTAGTTAAAGTTATTTAGGCTTATCTGTTTAATCAATGAATGATATAGATATAATCCATTTCATCAATAGTTAGTGGGCAGGTAATTTGTTTCTATTATAAGCAATGAGCAATAAAGAGAGGCAAATATGATTGTTCCAAATGAAAACAGGCTGAACACAGAATATCGAATTAGTAAGTTTGGTGGGCCCAGTGTAATAACTGCAACACAAACTCAATTGGCTGCACCTAAGGCAGGTGAGGCTCAATTGCGCATTCTCGCTACGGGACTTTCCATGGCGGATGTACTCATTCGTAGGGGCGTTTATGTCGACATCAAAAAACCAGCCGTCGTATTAGGCTACGAAGCTCTAGGAGTAATAGAAGTCTTGGGAGAAGGCGTTGCCATAAAACACCCTAACTTAACCGTGGGTAAACAAGTGGCTGTTATGTCACTTATTGGCAATAACACCCATTATCGAAATATAGGGGTAGACCATGTGGTTCCGCTTCCTAAAAATGTGAGTAATGAGCAGATACCGCAAGCCGCTTCAATTATGTTGAATTACGTGACCGCTTACCAAATGTTGCACCGGCAACAACTCACATTTATTGAAACAGCTACGCTGAAGAAAGTTCTAATTCATAGCGCCGCTGGTGGTGTAGGAATGGCACTCATTCAATTACTTAAACCATTTAACCTAGAGCTTTATGGGACAGCATCTAAGAAAAATCATGCTCGGCTTAAACGTTATGGTGTAAAGCCTATCGATTATCGAACTGAAAATGTGGCTCAGGTGTGCCAACAAGCAGGCGGCATGGATGTTGTGTTTGATGGTATAGGTGGCAATCATTTAAACTCGTCCAAGCAATGTTTAACCCCAAAAGGCCAATTAGTTTTTTATGGTATGACGGAATTAATTACGGGTGAACAACCCACAAAAATAGCATTTATTAAGTACATGCTGACAACCGCACGCTACTTTTTTAAAGCCAAGTTATGCAAACGTTATTCATTTTACTCAATAACTGATTAACCGAAAAAAACAGCCCCAGTGGTTTTTTGATGATTTTTATAAGGTGTTTAATTTATTTTTAAACGGAACAGTCAATCCTGAATTAGCGCCGGTTTTACCTATGTCTCAAATAGCAGAGGCACACCGAAAACTAGAGTTCGGAGAGTTAAGTGGCAAACAGGTGTTAATTCCAGATCCTCTATTTATTAAATAGCTTTGGTTATACCAGTAAGGGCAAAGCTGTAGATTTATTAAAGAGAACTCTATCTGGATAGTCATTTTAATTCAGCCCTCCAGTTAATATTCGTGCTCAGTGTAAAATAAACAACATTAGTCTTTTTATGTCGGCAGATGGATAAACCCAAAGGCTGGGAGTCTTAGTAACCGGTCCGTTTTGTGCGCTTTTCCTCTGTGTTCTCCGTGACCTCTGTGGTGAATAGCTTTTATCTTTTGCTTTTTGGCTATCCAATTATATTTTTATTTATAAAAATCTTCGATTCTACCCAATATCCCAGCTGCATCTAAACCTAGTTCGACGTACATCTCTTGTTGTGTACCTTGCATAATAAATTCATCAGGTAATCCGAGCTGCAACAACTTGCTACTATGTTTAGAAGACATTAAATATTCTGCCACCGCACTGCCTGCGCCGCCTATGATGGCGCCGTCTTCAAGGCTGACAAACAAGTCATGATTGGCTGCAAGTTGATTAATAATGTCGGTATCTAAGGGTTTAACAAAACGCATATCAATGACTGTCGCGTTGATGTTTTCTGCCGCTTCTTCGGCAAAGGGCAATAGTACACCGAAGTTAAGAATAGCGACTTTTTCACCGGTTCTTATGTTGCGGCTTTTACCTAATTCTAAGGCCGTCATTTGTTGTTCAGGTGATACCCCAGTAGCTGAACCTCTTGGGTATCTGACTGCTGCTGGTTTTTGTAGTTTATGGCCTGTGTACAACATTTGACGACATTCGTTTTCATCGGACGGTGCCATGATCACCATATTCGGGATACACCGTAAAAATGGAATATCAAAAGCACCTTGGTGAGTCGGGCCATCAGCGCCCACTAGGCCAGCGCGGTCTATGGCGAATAAAACCGGCAGGTTTTGTATTGCCACATCATGAATAAGCTGGTCGTAGGCGCGTTGTAAGAAGGTTGAATAAATGGCCACAACAGCGTTCATACCTTCTTTGGCAAGCCCTGCAGCAAAAGTAACGGCATGTTGTTCGGCTATAGCTACATCAAAATATTGAGATGGATACTGCTGGGAAAATTTAACCATACCAGAGCCTTCACGCATGGCGGGTGTGACTGCCATCAATTTAGGATCTTGTGCGGCCATATCGCATAACCAATCGCCAAATACCGCAGAAAAGGTTGGGTTGCTAGGCGCTGCTTTGGGTAATGCTTGGTCTTTTGGATTGAACTTAGGCACGGCATGAAACTTAATGGGATCTTGTTCGGCTGACTCGTAGCCTTTGCCTTTTTTGGTGACCACATGCAATATTTGTGGGCCTTTGATGTTGCGCATATTACGCAGAGTATCCACTACGGCATTCACATCATGGCCGTCAATCGGGCCAATATATTTAAAACCGAGTTCTTCAAAAATAGTACCGGGGACCACCATGCCTTTGATATGTTCTTCAGCGCGGCTGGCAAATTCTTTTATGGGTGGCACATTGCTAAGTAATTTTTTACCTCCATCACGGATAGAGTTAAAAAAGTTACCAGTTAGCAATCTGGCTAAGTGACTATTGAGTGCCCCGACATTTTCAGATATCGACATTTCGTTGTCATTTAATACCACTAACAAATCTTTGCCAATATCGCCGCCATGGTTCAAGGCTTCAAAAGCCATACCTGCGGTCATCGCACCGTCACCAATTACCGCAACAACTTTGCGGCCTAAGGCTTCCTTTTCAGCGGCAACGGCCATGCCTAAAGCTGCGCTTATAGAGGTAGATGAATGCCCTACAGCAAAAGTGTCATATTCACTTTCTGGTGGCCATGGGAAAGGATGTAAGCCGCCTTTTTTACGTATTGTAGGCATACGTTCACGACGACCGGTCAAAATTTTGTGGGGGTAGGCTTGATGGCCCACATCCCATAACAGGCGGTCAAAAGGGGTGTTGTAAACATAATGCAAAGCAACCGTCAGCTCGACTGTGCCTAAACCTGAGGCAAAATGACCACTACTTTGGCTCACACTAGTCAATAAATATTGACGTAACTCAACACTCAACTGTTTTAGTTTATCTTGTGACAAGTCTCTTAACTCTTTTGGAGTATCAGCTTGGGCGAGGATAGGGTAGTGAGCAATATCTAAGGTCATTAAATGGGTATCAATTAATTAAATTTCATTTAATCCAGCCACATTTACAGTTTTATTTAGTAACTACGGTGAATAACTAAGTCGGTAAAAGACACCAACATCTGGGTATTGTAAGGCAAAGCGTGCAAAGCTTGAAGCGCTTGTTGATGTAGATCGTCGAGATAAGCTTGTGCTTGCTTTAATCCGAGCATGGCAGGGTAGGTGCTTTTGTTCTGCTGCTGATCAGATCCTTGTGGTTTTCCAAGCACTGCAGAGTCACCTACCACATCTAAAATATCGTCTTGAACTTGAAAGGCTAAACCTATGGTTTTGGCAAAATCCAGCAAATGTTGTTTACTTTGAGGCGAAATATCTGTGGCTAGAGCGATAGCCATCTCAACACAAGCACTAAGTAAGGCACCGGTTTTTTTGCCATGTAGTTCTTCTAATTGTTGTTGGCTTATATGTTGATCAGTTGCTGCCAAGTCCATCGCTTGACCGCCACACATGCCTTTGTAACCCGCCGCATGACTGACAATTTTGACTAATTCAATCCGTTTTAATGCTAATTCACTTGAAAGCGGGTATTCACATAATATTTCAAATGCCAAGGTTTGCAGAGCGTCGCCCGCCAATATTGCGGTGGCTTCATCAAATTGAATATGACAGGTTGGATGTCCGCGCCTTAAGTCATCATCATCCATGGCGGGAAGGTCATCGTGGATCAGTGAATACGCATGAATGGCTTCTATCGCAGCAGCAGGGCCATCGAGATCTTTTTGTTGTACCGAAAGCATTTCGCCTGTGGCATAAATTAAAAAGGGGCGCATTCTTTTACCGCCTATTAATAATGCGTACTCCATTGCTTGTTTAAGCCTTTGCGCATGCTCAGGCAGAGCATTGATGTTTTGCTTTAGCGTTGAATTGACTCTATCGCGGCTAGTTTGTTGAAAAGCAGTTAAATTCATTTGTCAGATTCAAATACGTCTAAGGTTTGCTGACCATTTTGAGTGGTAAGAATTTGTATTTTTTGTTCAGCGTCTTTTAATTTTTGTTGGCTGTGCCTAGCTAATTGAATTCCACGCTCAAAGCTTTGTAACGCATCTTCTAAAGGCAAGTCGCCTTGTTCCATTTTAGTGACTAGTGTTTCTAGTTCCAGCATAGATTGTTCAAAAGTCAGTGATTCTGTTTTTTTTCGTGTAGTCATAATATTCTTCAACCTATTTCTGAAGTGGCACGCACCTTACCTGAGCAAAAAAAGACGGTCAAATACTTTTCAAATAGACCTTAAAAACATCATCAAATAGGTCAATTAAGTAAAAAAATATTGCTCTCAAATTATTTACATGGATGGTTACTATAGAATTATCTAAGATTGTCGATAAAATGGGGTGATTAAAGATAATTTTATATGCCTTTTCTAGTGTATTGTGGATAGTTAAGTTTAACAATTAGCTACGATGTTGGTCTTTGTTATTAAGTATTTATAGCTGTATTTCTTTTGGGAGCATAATGTGGATCTAGCAACCATAATAGGTATTCTTGGCGCCATTGGTTTTGTTGTAATGGCGATGATCCAAGGTGGTGAACTGGCGATGTTTGTCAACGTACCTTCAATCTTGATTGTATTTTGTGGCAGCTTATTTGTGGTGTTATCACAATATACCTTAGGGCAGTTTTTTGGAGCCGGCAAGATTGCAGGTAAAGCCTTTATGTTTAAAATTGAGACTCCTGAATCGCAAATAGAAAAAATTGTGGAAATGGCTGATGCGGCGCGTAAAGGTGGGTTTTTAGCACTAGAAGAAGCTGAAATTGAAAATGCCTTTATGCAAAAAGGTGTTGATATGTTGGTAGATGGTCATGATGTGGAAGTGGTAAGAGCGACTTTAGGCAAAGACATCTCTATGACCTCGGAACGCCATGAATTTGGAAAAAGTATTTTCAAAGGTTTAGGTGACGTTGCACCAGCGATGGGAATGATAGGGACCTTGGTTGGTTTAGTCGCTATGTTGTCAAACATGGATGATCCTAAATCGATTGGCCCAGCAATGGCAGTTGCTCTTTTAACTACTTTATATGGTGCCATGTTAGCTAACCTAGTATGTCTACCTATTTCTGTAAAGTTAGGTAATCGCGCAGAAGAAGAAAAACTCAATCAGAGTTTAGTGTTAGACGGAATTATTGGTATAGCTGATGGGCAGAATCCACGAGTAATTGAAGGTATTTTGAAAAATTACTTGGCCGCTAGTAAACGTGGCTCACCAGAAGAAGCCGAATAAATTATGGAAGACGAATGCCCTAAATGTCCTCCCGAAGGGCTACCTGCGTGGATGGGGACTTTTGCTGATTTAATGTCGCTGTTGATGTGTTTCTTTGTACTCTTGTTGTCCTTCTCTGAGATGGATGTACTTAAGTTCAAACAAATCGCAGGTTCGATGAAATTTGCGTTTGGTGTACAAAATAAAATCGAAGTGAAAGACATTCCCAAAGGTACCAGTGTTATTGCCATGGAGTTTCGTCCTGGCCGCCCAGAACCCACGCCAATTGATACTATTCAGCAACAAACCATTGATATGACTCAAGAAATGCTCGAGTTCCAAGCGGGTAATGAAGATTCGGCTGGTGGTCGACAGAAACAGCGTGGTGAACAAAGAGGTGGCGCAGCGCAACAAACAGCGTCAGAACAACAAACTACCAGTCAAAATGCCAGTCAAGAAGAAGTCGCTGAACGTATGCGCAAAGTTGCTCAGCAACTAGAAAAACAAATTATTGATGGTGCGATTGAAATGGAGTCCTTGGGTCAGCAAATTACTATTCGTATTCGGGAGAATGGTTCATTTTCTGCCGGATCTGCGTTTTTACAGCCTCAATTTATTCCAATCCTACGTAAAATCGGCGCTTTGTTAGCTGAAATGCCCGGTGATATTGAAGTATCTGGGCACAGTGACAGTCAGCAAATTTCAAATGAACTCTATCGTTCTAATTGGGATTTATCATCGCAACGAGCGGTGGCAGTGGCTGAAGAATTAAGACGTGCTGTCGGCTTTGATGAGAGTCGTTTGTCAGTGGTTGGCAAAGCGGATACGGATCCATTGGTTGATGCAGATGATCCGCAGGGGCGAAGCCGCAATCGCCGTGTTGAAATTTCTATAAATCAGGGTAAGCCAATGGTTTCTGATCCTATATCGGTGCTTGAGTAGTTAACCCCAGTTCAGTTATTGGGTCATGGTTGCAATAATTTATTGCAACCATTTAAAAAGTTTACCAGACTGAGTGAAATACAAGAATACGATCAGAACCATCAATAATGGGTATTTGTGATTATATCTCGTTAACTAATGGCTAAATTAACAATGCCATTAATTGCCATTAATTTTTTGTATGTTCAATTTAATGACTTGATCACTTAATTGAATATCTTTGCCTTTTTTTGGGTGCGGTTCGACATCTAATAAAAGCAAACTATAACCAAAAGTATTGGCCATTGTAGACTCGCGTTTGCGTATCAACTTTACTTCTTGTTTCTCTGAGTATTCATTTGAAACTTCAAGTTTTACAACCAACTGACCCGCCCAGATACAAGTAACGCCAGTTGCACATCGTGAATCTTCTACAGCGATCAAACGTAACTTCAAATTTTGATAGTCTACAATTTCTTCAACAGTTATTGTAATTACAGAGTTTTGCTGTGCATTGGCGAGCGCCGGACTTTGCTGCATTTGGGTTGAAACTTCTGTATCAGTTACAGTTTCCGTTATTGTTGAGCTGTCAGCAATACATCCAGATAAAGCGATTAAAAAAATATATATTGGTTTGAACATAATGTTTTTTCCAAAAAAGAAAAAGCTCGGACTATGCCGAGCTTTTTAAGTTTTTAATTATTGTTTACTACTATGGAGCCGGAGCCGGAGCCGGAGTAGCACAGCGCGGTAAGGTACACAACTGGGTGCATTGGCGTACATCCGATACGCTTATAAAACCATCACCATCATTATCGCGAGGGTCACCTGGTGCTGCAGCTTGATTACGAGCAGCCCCTACCAACATTATGTCTGCACGGTCAACAATACCGTCCAAATTAACATCGCATCTTAGAGCCTGTGGCACATTGTCACAAGCTAAAGACACATTATCAATTTGAGCATACCAATCCCAATCGCCGCTGTTGGGATCGAAGTAATGCCAGCGTAATTTAACATCAGCTTCACCAGCATAATGAGTTAAATCAATTGATACAAGTTCTCCAGCAGCATTTAACAAACCGCCCACTGGATGATCTTCATTCCAACTGAGCATTGTAGCCCAACTACTGCCGCCGTCGGTACTTATGTCCAAATTAAGGAAGTCTAGACTTGCTAAGTTTTGGTAATCCACAAGATACTCTAACGTCGCTCCAGTAAAGCCAACTAAGCTAAATGAATTGGAGTGTAGTTCAGTGTCGAATTCTACAAATGCGGCTGCATCACTATTGGCTGTAGCTGCATCACCTGAACCACCGGTAAAGTTGCCACCTATTTCAGAATCCGCAACACTTGACCAGACAACACCTGTTCCTGCATTGTCGACAACGGTCCAGCTTTGAGAAATTCCAGTATCAAATCCAACAGGCTCAACGTTACATGCAATGTCTGTAACAACTTCAACACAAACACTGGGTATCGCTGGTTTAGGTAAGTTGTCTTCAATGGCTACATCGTCGACGAAGAAATTACTTTGTTGAGTAACGCCTCCAACGGTTCCACCTATTTGAATAGTATGAACACCTCCATCATTAAATCCTACAACAGAGAAGCTATGTTCAACATAATTATTGTCGGTTGCATCACATTCGACTGTCCCAATATCCTCACCATCAATACTTATTTGTAAAGAATCTGGGGTAGGGCCAGTGTCGCAAAGGCCACGCAGAACATTTAATGTTAAATCTGAAGCTGTTGCGGGAATAGTTATATTCTGCGCTACACTGCTTGTTACACCGGTAGATAATCCACCGATCCACACTACCCAACTTCCGCTGTTTACTGGTACGGCTGGACAACCATTACCAGGACCACAAAGTGGAAACTCATTGATACCGGCAAACGTAGAGCTAGCTAACCAATCTTCGTTTGGTACACCACCTTCAAAGCTCCAGTCTGCAACAATATTACTGCTGTTTATTGCATCTGTTGGGATAGAGCAACTAAAGCCGCTTTCTACTTGACAACTAGCAGAACAACCGTCTCCATTGACTGCATTACCGTCGTCACACATTTCGCCTATATCAAGTCGAGCATCACCACAAATTGGTGGAGCTTCAGCTGAACAAGAATATGCTTCTATACTTTCAACGTACCAGCCTGTTGTTCCATTACAGCCATCAGTACCAAAGTCGAAACGCAATTGGATGGTATCTCCAGGAGAAGCATATCCATATAAGTCGATTTGCGATTGACCCCAAGTTCCGCTTAAACCGCCGGCATCGCTGCCAGTAAATGCTTCTTCACCTCCCAATGGATTATCTGTAGGCGTAGTCAAAGCACTGTTATAGGCATTAAATGAATAAGCTTCACTTGGAACCACAACAAATGCGCCACCATTAACACTCATTTTAAGGTTACCACCGTCCCAGCCTGCTTCTGTAGCAACCCAGTGATTAAATGCAACATGAGGTGTAGGCGAGGCTGGAAGTATGATTGGTGGACTGTCTATGCTGACCGCACCTGCTTCTGTATCTACTCCACAATCTCCAGCGAGTAGGTCAGGAGCAAAGGCTGCAAAAACACCGTTCGCGCCAGATGGTAAGTCGTCAACTACTAACCACCCTGGACTATCGAAGGTTGCAGGGTTAGCTACATCGTGTGAGCTAACGCTCCAACCAGCGGGTAAAGCACCAGATTCGAAATCTTCACTAAAGAATGATTGCACGTTGCCCATACCTTCACAAAGTGCTGGCGCTTCTGCTAATAAAGGTTCAAAACCACATTGTGTGGGTGGTGTGCGCAACTCAACCGCAGCAATAATAGCGCTTACTTGTGAGCAATCACCTGCTGTTATTATTTCTCCTGTAGGCGTACCATTGCTTAAATCAGATAGATCCAATCCTGTTAAAGCAGTACATGCAGTTTCTAGTGCATCAGCATGATCATAAAAGTTACTCGATGGAGTAAGCATATTTTGTGCGGCCCAATGGATGTGAGCTGATTTAGTTAAGCCTAAGCCAGTGTCTGAAAATCCATTGTAGCTGCCACCATCTACCATCAAGGAATAAGCATGGTTTGGTACACCAGAGTTAGTGTGCACACCACCCTGGTCGGTTGAAAGACAGTAATATTCTGCATCGGTTACTTTACCTGGGTCACCTTGACAAGTGGGATTCCACATATCACGCAGGGCACCAGTTAATCCAACTGCCGTTGCATCTTCTCCCAACAGCCAACGAACACTATCATCACCTGATCCTGGGCTATTACCCGGGGTATAATCTGAACAACTATTGTCTGTTCGCGCAACATCGGGACCAATGCTATCTTCGCGACCATTGATACGGTCAACCGTTTCGCCCCAAATATCTGAGTAAGATTCATTCAATGCACCTGACTGCCACTGATATATTAAATTATTGGTATATTCAGTGTAAGCATGGGCCCATTCATGAGCTGTAACGTCATCAGTGGTTAATCCTGGGCAAAAAGAAATGTAAGTACCATTCCAAGAGGCGTTTGGACACTCATCACCACGGTTAAAAATAGCGTCCATAGTAGAACCCGCATCATCAAATGAATCTCGCCCGAAAGCGTTTTCAAATAATGAATAAGTCTCGGCCGACGCATAAATCATGTTATCCGCTTCAATATCGGCAGTAGGTAATGTATCTCCTTCGACCCAAAATGGGTTACCAGAATAGTTAGGGCCAGGATGTGCCGCGCCTTCGGCGTCAAAAGCTCTACGATCGAGTGCATCATGGATCCCCGTTATCTGATCAACAACCTCGCCATTTAACGCATCAACATAAACAAATTCACGCACATTACCTGCACTATTTACAACTTCTATTTCGTATGCCAGATGATCCTGACCCGGAGTGCCCTTTATAAGTCCAGCCCGGAAAACCATTAAAGTACTGGAATTTACCAAAAGAGCAGCGGGCGTGCCCATTTTATCTTCTCTATTGCCTACATTGTCTGAGGTAACTTTTTTGGTTGGATCTTGCTCTACTCTAAGAAAAGCAATTCGGGTTGCTTGCGATAAAGTTATAACGGGCTTAGTAACGACTTTAATATCAGTGAGAAATTTACCATTTACTGCAATCATTTCTCCGTCTGAATTAAAGTGTGTTCTTAATTCACCAGCAAAAACGGGTAAACCATTATAATTTTGTTTGAAAATACTATGTTGTGAGCCTAATTTATCTCGATTAGTGCCGACTAAAGTCAACTGAGTATCAACATTTTCGATCCCAAATGCACTACCATAGTCGCGCAGAAATGAAAGCGAAAGGCCACTAGTATCCACTTTAGTGCTACCACTAGTACCTGATTTACTGCGTGTTTGTAATTTTAATGGGCCTAGTTGCGAATTGGGTGTTAGACGAATAAAACGGGCGTACCCAGTGTTTTCATCGACACTGATTTGAGCTTTACCAGCTGTATCAGCTAGAAGGTTTTCGGCGCCTTTCGATTTCTCGGCGAGTACCGCTGTTGTGTTTAACGTTAAACACAACATTGCTGCAATTTTACTGACATGATGCATGCTTATTTCCTTGTATTGACGTTGAAATATTTAAATTCCTAAACCATCTGGACAACAATTACAGACATTTGAAGGATATTTTCTATATTCTCTATATTTTTACTTTTTTATTAATTTGAATTTTAAGTCGTGTTTTTTAATTAAGATTTTTTGAAACTTGATGAATAACGCTTCTGTCTAACAAACAGAGTTAATAAACCTAGACCCATTAATGCCAAAGTTGCCGGGGCTGGAACGTCAATTGATGCATTAATACCACTCAATGTGAAAGCGGTTGGTAGTTGAGCTGAATTGAAAACGGCTCCTGAATCAAAAAATAAATCGGTAGTTTGTGCACTAGCAAACGGGTTAATTGTAAAAAACAGCTCGGCCAAAGCAAAGCTAGCTGGTTGAAAAGGGGCAAGCTCAGCGTCACTCAAATAACTGGTTTCGGCAATGTTGACAAGATTTGGGTCGAATGTATCACCCCAACTTAAGTCCAAAGAATCGGCAACACCACCCAAGTTATCAAACAAACTGTAGCCAGTGAAAGATAAAACACTAGTGTCGAACCCTATCCATAGGTCGTATGCTCCCAGAGTTGCATCAATGCCGTTTCCTAGGCCTTCAATCATTACAGTAACGGATACTGTAGAGCCTGGTTGTGCTACTTGTGTTGATGGGTCGAATGATAAAATGATTTCAGCATTTGCGATACTGACAAACATGAAACTAACGGCTAATACTATGCGGCTAACTACTTTCATAATGACTTCCTTTTTTATAATTTTTTAATGAAAATTAAAGTTTAAGTGTAGATATTAGTAATCTAATAATTTGTTTTTATTCTCTTTAAGTTCATTCAAAGAGATATATAGGCATTTTGGCTATATGTAAGTTAAAATGCATATATGGGAAGAAATCTATGCATTTACCTTACCAATAAGTTAATTTTCTTATTTAACAGTATGTTATGAAATTGTGGTATTTTGGGCTTTATCTATTTGTAAAAAAAGCTGACAAAATTTAGGATGTTGAGATGCCTACAGTGATAATTAATGTTTATCTATATCGAATAGGTAGAGGAATTTGTAATTTGAAAAAACTAAGTGGCTCAGTCATAACTTTGAACGGTTTTAACTGGTTAACATTAATAGCCAAAATATATTAATTGGTATTTTTAGTAGATATCAACAATGTTTCTGAAAACATAATACTTACAATAATACAGTGTCAGCTGAGCCATAATTAGAAATTTACTAGCTGTCACTTACTATAGTAAATTTGTTTTTGTGGTTTCCTTTAGATTGATAAAGCGCAATGTCTGCCTGCTTAATCTCTACTTCTAAATCGAGATTACTGGATGGATTACAAAGTTTGATCCCTATACTTACCGTTATCGACAGTTGGGTATTTGTGTCTATTTCAATACTAATACTCCGAATGCCTGTTATTAAACGCTCTGCTAAGCTTTCTATATCAATGGCATTTTCAATCGCCACAGCAAAAGCGAACTCCTCCCCACCATGTCGACAGAATGCATCGTCGATCCTAAAAAAATGTTTTAGATAGTTCGACAAATCAACAAGGACTGTATCACCAAGGTTATGTCCATAAGTATCGTTAAGGACTTTAAAGTCATCGATATCAATTATTCCAAAGGCAATCATTACGTTTCTTCGATTGCAGGATTGTATTAATCGATTGCTTTGATCGATAAAGAATCGCCTATTAGGAATATTGGTTAAGGGGTCAAAGAAGGCTATTTTTTCAAGCGTTGCTTTTGCTTTTTGTAATTCTAATGTTCTTTTTTCAACCAGTAATTCAAGATCTCTTTTTAATACTTTTAAATCATGGTTGCGCTTTTTGAGTTGTTCGAGGTGAAATTTGCGTTCCGATACATCACGTTCAATGGCGGCAAAATGTGTAACGTCACCGTATTTATTTATTAATGGAATGATGTTCATTTCTACCCAATAGGGTCTGCCCTTTACATCGTAATTTAGCAATGTTTCGTTTATGCCTTGATTATTTTGCAAAGCTGAATGGATGCGATTTTTTGATTCTTGGTCGGTCAAAGCTCCTTGTAATATTCGTGGCGTTTCCCCTAAAGCCTGCTCCTTTGTATAGCCCGTTAAATCCTCAAAAGCCCTGTTTACATAGACTATTTTCGGGCCTGTGGGATGTTGAATATTTTCCGCTTCGGTGACTATCACTATATCCATGGCGTTTTCAACAACGGCTTGAAATGAAAAGAGTTCTTTGGAATCTGTAATATCGTTAAAAGTCACCACAATAAAACTATCAGGACTTTCTGGCTCACCTTCATAATATGCATTGATAAAAAACCAGCTGATTTTATTGTTTGAAACGTCAATTACGCCTATCACTTCATTGGTTAAACGCTGCTGTGTGCGTTTCACTTTATTAACAGGATAATCCTCTACGAGCAGCTTTTTCCCTGCGTCATTTAGGAAGTTCCATTGCGGATCAAAGTCATCTTTACCAATAATTTGTTTATAGCTGAGTCCAAGAAGGTGCAAAGCCGTTGGATTAGCGTAAATAACTGAGGTATCCCAGCGATGAATAATCACCCCAATATGGGCATGTTCGAGGAGTTTCCTGGAATTTAAAGCAAAAAGATCAGTCATCACATCTCACTAATATTGCTATAACTTTTTGTAGTATAGTTAAAAAAGAAGTTGATGAAAATTTGCACGAAAAAAACCGCATATCATTGTCATTATCTATAGCACTGTCGCTTATAGGTTTTTTGGCGGCCTGACTCGCGGTAGATTCAGGCAAGTAGTTGCATCAATTATTTGGGTTTTATTTATAAGGTTACAGTTAAGTGAAATATCTGGTTTTTATGTTTTTGTTCGTAGGTTGTGTTAACTCATCTGCTCACCATCATTACATCACCTTAGAAGACGCAAATTTTGCGTTAGTCACTGATAGGTATTTTAGTCGCGAATTGGATTTTGATTCTTTGCCAAATGAGCAAGTCATTTATCTAACTTATTGGGGAGCAAGACCAACGGCTGAATTGAAATATGGTGAGCAACGTTTATCTATTTTTTATCAAGGTAAAGAAACTGAAAAAATATATTTAGAGCTAAATAATAAAACAAAAAGCATAACATTCAACATCCAAGGTAAACCTGCTCAATATGACGCTGTTTATGCTCAAGAGCACCGTGGAAAAGTAACAGCTGAGATCCCAGAGGTGTACGAATTAACCAATATTGTATTGGCCGTGGCAGATAAGTTTCATCAAACAAATTATGGAAGTCCAGTAGAAGGTGATTATTATCGGGCAATGATTAAATGGTTTGCTCCTTTCAAGGATCATGCACTGTTTAATGCTTTAAAAAATGTTGATTATTATTCCCTTGTTGAAAATGGACCAGCCTATGTATTTGTGAATGATGAAATAGTAGGTTCTGATATTTATAATGGTTTTAGAGCCAAAGACGCATTGGCAGACAATATTACATTGTTAGAAAACTTTGCAAAAACCAGTGGCTTTAGAACGTTCTACCAACAACAGACTCCTTATTATTTAGGTTTGACTAAACAGTTTCAGGTTGACACTCAGCCAAAAAATATCTGGAAGTGGTTGGAATCGCAATTCCCTGCTAGATATCAGAGTTATAAAGTGTTTTTTTCGCCATTAGGGTCAGGTCGGCATAGTGCTCGTATGTACAAAAATAATAATTTTAAAGAGTCTGTGATGTTTATCAGTGGACCCAATCGTTATGAAAATGAAGCTGACTCAGCTTCGATTCGAGCCATAAAGCTGAGCCGTACATTTTTTACAGAAATTGATCATGCTTATGTAAATCCGGTTTCAGATAACTACATTGATGACATTAACCTGGCATTATCTGATTTAAGTTCATGGTACAAAGGGGGAAGTTACAACAAACCTTATTCCACATTTAACGAATATATGACTTGGTCAGTATTTTTGTTGTATGCCATGGAAACATACTCAGATGAAGAGTATTTAATCATTAAAAGTCAATTGGAAAATTTCATGGAGAATAAACGAGGTTTTTTTAAATTTGAGGCATTTAATAAAGAGTTTACTCGGTTATATAAAAAACGCAGTCGGGGGCAAACTGTTGTAGATCTGTATGAGCCAATCATTAGATGGATAAAAAATAACTAAGTTTGAATGAGAAGTGTTGATGCGCCCTTTGAAGGCGCATCAAACAATTTTTAATCTACCAGAGCTTGATAGACAAGGTTTCTAAAATCATCGTGATAACGATGGAATCCTATGGGTACAAATTGCGCCATAGAGATCAAAACAATTTTTTCTTTTGGGTCGACTCTGAAATAAGTAGATGCCATTCCACCCCAACCAAAGTTTCCTGTTGAGCTCATAAAACCAGCCATATCAGCATCAGTAGTGACTGACATGGCTAATCCGAAACCTTCACCTTGTGCGTCCGGGCTGTATGGGAGCATGTTTTTTGGCATATGGTTGCTGGTCATATATTCGACTGTTTTACGGCCTAATATTCTTACTCCATTTACTTCGCCGCCATTAAGCATCATTTGTGCAAAGGTAAAATAATCTTGAATGGTAGAGACCAAACCACCTCCACCGCTGTGGATTTCCGGGTCGCTTTTATAATCACCTAAAGGCTCATTTTGCATCACAATTGTTTGCCCTGTTTTTCTGTCGGCTGTGTAGATTTGAGTTAATCTATGTACTTTATCAGCGGATACATAAAATCCGGTGTCTTTCATTCCTAGAGGAGTGAAAATGGTGTCCTGCATATATTCACCAAGCCTTTTACCACTGAGCTTTTCGACTAATGCACCAATTATGTCTGTCGAAAAACTATAATTCCAAGCTGTTCCAGGTTGATGATTAAGAGGTAAAGACGCAATATTAGCTAAAAAATTTTCTGGAGTTAGTGCGTCGGGATCCGACAATAGTTTTTGATATAGTTTGTCCACTTCGCTACCAGTAAAACCATAACTTAAGCCTGACGTGTGCATAAATAAATCAATGATGCGGATCGGACTTTTAGCATCTTCCAAAACCATATCATCACCACTTCCACTGACATACACTTTCATATTGGTAAATTCAGGTAGGTATTTAGCAATAGGATCAAACATATGAAACTTGCCTTGCTCCCAAAGTGTCATGGCGGCAACGGCGGTAATAGGTTTACTCATAGAGTAAATTCTGAAAATGGTATCTTCACTCATAGGTGTTCCAGCTTCCTTATCTTGCATGCCTTGGGCATTTAAATAAGCAATTTTTCCATCTTTAGCGACTAAGGTTAATGTGCCAGCTAATTTTCCTTGGTCGATATAACTTTGCATTACAGGGGCTATTCTATCGAGACGTTCGGCTGAAAACCCTACTTCTTCAGCTATACTAGCTGTGTTTTTAGCGTCAACTACTGTTGATTGGCAAGCCATCAACGTACAGCAGACCATTAATCCAAAAATTAACCTCATAACATGTCCTTAACATTATATTTGAGCAAACAGTTTAAACAGAGTAGAGAAGGGGGCAAGTTGATTCGAATGATTGAAGTACATATAGAGTGTTTATTCTTAGTGATGTCTTCAAATAAATTAGCGAAGTTAATAGAAAGTTAAAAACTAGTAGTCTTATGTTTTGATATTTGAAAGTGAAGAAACCGCACAATTCTTAATCAATAGAATATTGCATTAGGGCCAGGTTGAACTGTATGTAGAGCCGAGTAGCGCTTTAGTTTAATAAAAAAGGTATTAACTCATTTCAGTTAAAAATATCTGTCATATGAGTGTAGAAAAGACTTGAACTGTTCTAAAATAAATATAAAACTAAAATTGTATTACCTATACTCTCTTTTATTGTTAGATATGCTAGATACAATGGAAAATCAAAAAAGCAAAATAAGTCGTTTCTATGGAGAGCTCAGACGCCGAAATGTGCTTAACACTTGTGTCCTATACATAGTCAGTTGTTGGATGATTATACAAGTTGGCACTGTGGCATTTCCTATTTTTGATATTCACAATGACTATTATTATTGGTTGCTGGGTATCTTTATTGTTTTATTCCCCGTGGCAATTGGTGTTTCATGGTTCTACAACTTCACCATTAATGGCTTTGTGCGGATCGCCCCGTTTTCAGAACGGCGAATGTTAAACAACATTGCTCCCTTAGTTGATCAGCGCATTTCTCTCGATAAAAAAAATGAAGCTCCTGTTCGCTTAGACGGTTGGTATATTAAAGCAGAGAATGGACCTGTAAAAGGCTTAGAATACCGAATCGATAATGGTGTCACTATTGGAAGGGCTATTGAATGTGAAATAACGCTACTTCGTTCTTATATTTCTCGTTTACAGGCTAAGTTCATAATTGAAGAAGACGTTCTGTATATTGAGGATTTACACTCTTCGAATGGCACATTGGTGAATAACGAAAGAATTAATGATCGAATACGTTTATTTCAAGGTGATGAAATTCAGTTTAAAGATATTATTTTTAAAATTAATGAATATACGACTCAAAAGCAGGGAAGTTTATTGCTTAGTAAAACAACAATGATCCATAACAGGAAGTGGTGAGCTATTTTTTCTATATTAATTCTTGAGAAAGCCTTAGCTATTACTGATTACTTCTAATTGTTGTGACAATACTTATGACTTAACAAATTCAAAATACCCATTCCATAGTTTTCCAATACTTTTATAGGGATTTATTCCAGCAAGCAAACGCTGTAATAGCCATTTCATATTTAAACCCAACTCTCATGTCAATACCTCACCAAAATCCCTTATATTTACCACCCAAATCTGTATTTCAAACACATTTGGGTATACACTATGCGCCGCATTTGAAAGCGATATAAAGAAAGCAAAAAGTGTATTGTCCTAAGAGGGACAATTTTAAATAATATAAAGGATAAAAATGACTCCTATTACTAAAACTTTTCAGTATGGTCAGCATACTGTTACTCTCGAAACGGGCGTAATCGCTCGTCAAGCCACCGCAGCTGTAATGGCAAGTATGGATGATACTTGTGTATTGGTTTCTGTTGTTGGTAAAAAAGATACTAAACCTGGTCAAGACTTCTTCCCATTGACAGTTAACTATCAAGAAAAAACTTACGCTGCTGGTAAAATTCCAGGTGGTTTTTTCAAGCGTGAAGGTCGTCCTTCTGAATATGAAACATTAACGTCTCGTTTGATTGACCGTCCAATTCGTCCTTTATTCCCAAATGGGTTTATGAACGAAGTGCAAATTATCATCACTGTTGTTTCAGCTAACCCTGAAATCCCTACTGATATTATTTCTCTTATTGGAGCGTCTGCCGCATTAGCTATCTCTGGTATGCCTTTTAATGGTCCTATCGGTGCAGCGCGTGTTGGTTATAAAGATGAGCAGTACCTTTTAAATACTCGTACTTCTGAACTTGAAGATAGCCAATTAGACCTAGTGGTTGCTGGTACTAAAAATGCAGTATTGATGGTTGAATCTGAAGCAGATATTTTATCTGAAGAAGTGATGCTTGGTGCTGTTATGTACGGTCACGAGCAATTACAAACTGTTATTGGTGCGGTTGCTGAATTTGCTGCTGAAGTGAACACGCCTTCGTGGAATTGGCAAGCTGTTGCAGAAAACACTGCTCTTAAAACTAAGGTTAAAGAATTAGCTGAAGCGGGTATGACAGAAGCGTATCAGATCTCTGACAAGATGGAGCGTAAAGACGCCATCAATGCTTTGACTAGTAAAACAGTTGAAGAAATTGTTGCTGCTGATGAAAGTCAAAACGCTAAAGAAGTATCAGAAATGATGCATGCCCTTGAAAGTGACGTAGTTCGTTCACGTATTCTTGCTGGCCAGCCTCGTATTGATGGTCGTGATCCTGCGATGATCCGTGCTCTTAATGTTGCAACTGGTTTGTTGCCACGTACTCACGGTTCTGCTTTGTTCACTCGTGGTGAAACTCAAGCAATCGTTGCTGCTACTTTAGGTACAGAGCGTGATGCACAGATGATAGACGGCCTTAGTGGAAAAACTGATAGCCGCTTTATGTTGCATTATAACTTCCCTCCATACTGTGTGGGCGAAACTGGTTTTGTTGGTTCGCCTAAGCGTCGCGAAATCGGCCATGGTCGTTTAGCAAAACGTGGTATTCAAGCGGTTATGCCGTCTGAAAAAGAATTTCCGTACGTAGTACGTGTTGTATCTGAAATCACTGAATCAAATGGTTCGTCTTCAATGGCGTCTGTTTGTGGTACGTCTTTAGCATTGATGGATGCGGGTGTACCAATCAAAGCTTCTGTTGCAGGTATCGCAATGGGCTTAGTGAAAAATGATGAAAACTTTGTTGTTCTTTCTGACATTTTGGGTGACGAAGATCACTTAGGTGACATGGACTTTAAAGTGGCCGGTACTACTAATGGTATCACTGCACTTCAAATGGATATCAAAATCGAAGGTATCACTCAAGAAATTATGCAGGTTGCTTTAAAACAAGCTAAAGAAGCCCGTTTGCATATTCTAGGTGTGATGGACCAAGCGATTTCTGGTCACCGCGAAGAGATGTCTGAGTTCGCTCCGCGCATCTACAAAATGAAAGTTGATAAAGACAAAATCCGTGACGTAATTGGTAAAGGCGGCGCGATGATCCGTGCTATTACTGAAGCATCTGAATGTAATATCGAAATCGAAGATGACGGTACTGTTAAGATTTTTGCTACAGAACTAGCTAAAGCTCAAATAGCTATTGCTAAAATTGAGCAAGTAACTGTTGAAGTTGAGTCAGGTAAAACTTACTCTGGTAAAGTAACGCGTATCGTTGATTTTGGTGCATTTGTTGAGATCCTACCTGGCAAAGAAGGCCTAGTACATATTTCACAAATCGCTCACGAACGTGTTAACAAGGTATCTGACTTCCTAGAAGAAGGCCAAATCCTAGACGTTAAGGTTGTTGAAATAGACCGTCAAAACCGTGTACGTTTAAGTATCAAAGATTTGACTGAAAAGCCTGCGGCACCAGAAGCTACCGAAGGTAACGAATAATCAGTTAACTCATTTCTAACTGTTAAAAAAAGGAGCCGATGGCTCCTTTTTTATTGCTTGAGAATCACTCTTTGTAATTCAATCAGATATGTAGCGTGATTTAACATTATTGAGATAGGGAGCTTTGTTAACTTAAAATAACCACTTTGTTATTACTAAAACAATCAAATTGAATCTAGTAATTGTTGGGCTAGCTCCCTCTCATAAAAATTCTTTTCAGAGGTTAAGGCGTTTGACAATTCTTTACGGGCTTCCTCATCTCGGCCCAATTTATTCAGAATGAATCCAAGATGGTAGCGTATTGCAGGATCCTTAGAATCAACACTAAAAGCCATGCGCAGAATTGTTAAGGCTTCCTCATATTTAGCTTGCTTAGCCATTATCCAGCCTTGGGTGTCGAGAATAGAGGCCGAATTCTCATCCAACTCGAGTGCTTTTTGAATGTACTCTTGTGCTTCAACAATATTTGTTTCAAGGGCAATATTAGACAGATTATTGTAAACATACGCTTTTATTGGGTAATCCTTAACCTTTAGCAATAATTCATAGTGAGGTTTGGCAAGTTCAAATTTATGTAGGTTAATATAGAAATCGGCCAATAGATTGCGTAACAGAGCATTGTTTGGATTTTTATCCAGTAAATTATTTACTTGCTTATCGAATAGTTCTAAAGCGACACCTTGCAGGGTAATTTGATAAAAACCAACCAAAGCTTGGTTAAAATTAGGATCAAGTTGTAATGCCGAAGAATATTTCTGGGCGGCCAGTAAAGTGTTTTTTTGTGCTAGAGCCAAGTCTCCTTCGAGCAACTTAATATTGGCATTGTCGGGATGTTTAGTATTGAGCTCAATTAATAAGCTTTCAACCTTGGTCCAATCTTTGAGGACCAGCAGTAGCTTTGCATACTCAAATGAATAATGCAGGTTGTCTGGCGATAATTGTATCGCTTTAATTATTACAAGTTTCGCTGACTCGGGATCCTCAGCCCTTAAAAGTAAATTACTCAGAGCAAATAAATGCTGTGGTTCGCCATCAGCCAAAGACCTTAGCTCCCGAAGCTCTCTTTTCAAATTAACTTCATCTTGCTGTTTAAGGTAAAGCTCAGCTTTTTTAAAATGATAAATGATATTTTTTGGATCCAATCTAGTCAGCTTGTTTAATTGCCTTACGGCTTCAACTAATTGATTGTTTTGTTGATAAATGCCACTAAGAATCTCAAGTGCCTGAACGTTGTCAGATTGAAGGGTTAACGCGTTTTGAAGATTAACCACTGCGTTTTCAGTATCGTTCAGTTGTGCCTGCATACGAGCTAGCATAATCAAGACTTGAATATTGGTGTCTTGCTGTTGTGATAATTCACTGAGAATTGTATTGGCTGCTTGATAATTTTGCTCAACAGCATAGATTGTAGACAGATTAAAACGGGCTGAGAAATGGGACGGCTGTTTATCGAGAACCCGTTCAACCAAAGGCTTAGCTAGGTCCCATTTTTTTAATTTTATTAAAATAGCCGCTTTGAGATTTAAAAAATCAGGATTGTCGCCTTGTGCTGATAATAAGGCATCGGCTATCTCATTTGCTAATTCGAATTGTTCTAGTTCAAGATGTAACATACTAAGGGTAAGTAGAAACCTTGGGTCAGTGGAACCGTTTGGGGATGCAACTATTTTATCAATCGCCTGCTGAGTTTTTCCTCTGGCGGCCATTGTTTTTATTTCAAGTAGTTCTACACTTGGCTCTGCTGGGTATTCCTTCTGTAATTGATACAAAAGCTCAATCACCTTGAAAGCCTTATTATTTACCAAATAAAGTTCTCCCAGTAAAATCATCGTATCCAGATTAGATAATAATATGGCCTGGTTGTCTTGGAGTAAGGATAAGGCTAGTTTGACTTGTCCTAGCTTGACATAGGTTTTCGCTAATAGAGTGATAGCAGCGGTGTTGCCGGGCTCTCTGATAATATATTGAGCGAACTGACTGGAGGCTTGCTCTAACTTGTTGTTGGTGTAGAAGGAAAGGGCACTTATATACAATAATGTTGGTTCGCTTAATAGCGTTTCATTTGAAATATTGGAGAGCTTATTGCTCAATGCCTCTAGCTGTGAACTAGCCTCAAGATTTTGTTCCTTTTCTGATAATAACCAACTATTGAGCAACATTGCCATAGGATCATTCGGCGTTTGTTCAAGGATAAGTTTTATTAGATCTTGTGCTGCGTCATAGTTCTTTGTGGTGATATACACATCGACTAAACTGCGTCTGATTAAGGGATCTTGCGGATCTAATTGAATCGCTTTTTCTAGTAAAGTTTGCGCCGAGTCTATGTTATTGCGGATTTTCGCCACTTCACCTTTTAAGTGCCAAGCTCTAGGATCCTTTTTGTCTACTTCAAGGGCTCTAGCAATCAGTGCTTCGGCAGAGTCCAGTTTGTTGAGCGTAATTTCAAGGGATGCAAAGCTATTCAAAGCCTTGATATTATTTGGAAAAAGCTGAAGTGCCTCAATATAGTCTTGTCTGGCATCTATATATTTTTTGAGTTTCATATTTGCTGCGGTTTTAATTAAAATCCATTGAAACGCTACTTCGCTGGATAATCTTCCCTTATAATTTAGACTAAAAATATCGTCGTACTTATGTTGAAAGAGTAAGCTATTTCCTAGGGGTTCTATGACTAAATTAATATCCGCACCTAGCTCCAATGCTTCATAAAATTCGGTTTCGGCCTCCTCAAAATAGGTGTTTTTTAAAAGTAGCTTGCCCATCATGATCTTGGCTGGCAGATTATCAGGATCTTTTTGTAAACTATTTTTTAAATGTATATAGGCTTCTTTATAATTTTTTTCATTGTAGGCACTAATGGCAGATTCGTAATCTTGGCTAGAGTTCGCCAAGGTTTGCAAAGATAAAATGAGTAGTAGAAGGCCAAACAAATTCGATTTAAACATAAAGTTCCAAGTGTTTATCTATACGTTCTAATTATGAGTTGCACAATGTTACCTCGGAATATTATTCGCGGGTACTAAAAACAAAAAAAGACGACCGAGGTCGTCTTTTTTTTACTGTGCTTACCTAGCTTATTTGTTTACGTCTTCTGAGTATCAATGCGAACAATCCTGCTGCCATTATCAAAGCTGTTTGAGGTTCAGGAATATCTGAGGAGGTGACATTAAAATCGATTGAAGATAATTTTATACCGTCGTTTTGGGTTGAGCCGCCGCTGAATGTAGTATTAAATATACTGTTATATGCGCCAACTAACCAATATTGTGACGCTGTCTGCCCAGCATTAATGCCGGCATAATAATTTGACACATGTGAAGAATCTGACCACATGTTACCAGCGCTATTGACCACATCACTCCAAGTAGAGCCACCCAAGCCACTAGCAACTGCACCACTTATAGCGGCTACTGATATTTCTGTTTGAGAGGTATTGTATAACCAACTAAAATTAGCACCAGTCAAAGTAACAGCTTCTGAAAAGGACACCAGTATCATGTCAAAATCAACCCAATTACCCATATTGTCCATACTATGATCCGGCGAGTTACCACTTGACTCATCCTGATTCACTACGCCCCAACCAGAGCCGTATCTTACTAACCTTCCGGATTCCAGTTCAGTATCATTATTAGACAAATTATTTTCAGTGTCTGACCACGCTGTCATTGTCATGTTGACACCACCAACTGAATAACTGAATGATGAGTAACTAGTGTTGGAAGAATTCACCCCCGAAAAATCAGCAGTATAGGTACTGGCAAGTGCTGAGGTTGAGGAAACTAAAATCCCCAATGCAAGTATATGTTTTAGACTTACTAACATAATAATCTCCAAAATTACAAAATGTACTAAGTACAAAGTCCGGTTTTTACCCGGTTTTTAATAACTAAGCAGAAAACATGCCAAGAATTAAATATTCATATAAAACAAGTGTGTACTGGTCAGTATAATTTATCAGCTTGCTGATTTGTAAAATATGCTGACAGTGTTTTAGGCTGCTGTTTCATTATTGAGGCTAAAAATTTTACCGCTGTTTAATGTATATATAATGCGAGTAAATATCTTGCTTGGAAAGTATTTCTTAATTTTGTGTTTATACCTACGTATATTAATGGGGCAATCACAATAATATATGAAATTCTTTGCGTATGCCGTGCAAGAGGCTTACGAGGGAGCAAGCATATATGTTATCTTGTTTTACATATTTATTAGGAGTAATTAATGACAGAACAAAAACGTAGGGGGATTTACCTTTTACCTAATCTTTTAACAACCGCTGGGTTATTCTCTGGTTTTTTCGCCATTGTTTCTTCTATGAATGGTCGTTTTGAAGCAGCTGCGGTAGCTATTTTCGTAGCGATGATTTTTGATGGGCTTGATGGTCGTGTAGCCAGAATGACCAATACTCAGAGCGAGTTTGGGGCGGAATATGATTCTATGGCCGATATGGTCTCTTTTGGTGTGGCCCCAGCTCTTGTCGCTTATAATTGGGGATTGACGGGTTTAGGTAAAATTGGTTGGCTCGCTGCTTTTATTTACGTGGCAGGTGCTGCATTAAGGCTGGCTCGTTTTAATACACAAATAGGTGTAGCCGATAGCCGTTATTTCCAGGGGCTTGCAAGTCCAGCAGCTGCTGCGTTAGTGGCGGGGTTGATATGGGTAGGGGTAGAATATGACATTAATGGTCAGGACTATGGGATCATAGTTGCTATAATTACAGGTGTTGCTGGTCTATTGATGGTGAGTAACTTCAAATACAACTCCTTCAAAGAATTGAATTTAAGTGGCAAAGTACCTTTTGTGGCATTATTACTTATCATGTTGATTTTTGTTGTGGTTGCGACCGAACCAGCCTTAATACTCTTTATAGTGTTTGCCTTGTATTCATTGTCAGGTCCAATCAATACCTTTAGAACAGTTGATAAAGTAAGGCTAGAAGATGTAGTTGGTGATGCTGCAGAGCATGATGAAGACTGTCATCCTGACAAAAACAGTAAAACTGAAGACAAATAACGGTTTATTGTAATTTGTTCGTTATACGCTTAGTTTTAGTTACTTTGAAAGCAATAACATTTTTAGACCACAGAAATAGTTAAGTAATATAGTTTTCATAAAGGCATCCAGTTTGACTGAATGCCTTTTTTATTACCTGAAATCTGAATTGCTGCTACTTATTATTTGGCATTTACGAGA
>NZ_BAEO01000002.1 GCF_000314995.1 Paraglaciecola arctica BSs20135
AAAAAAATCGGCCGCAAGCGACCGAGTTTTAAAACAAACCCAACTGCTTGGCGTTCTTTTCTTTACTATCCAGCTCGATTAGTTCGTTTTGAACATACTTCCTAATTGTCTCTTCATTGGCATTACCAATCGTTTCGACGAAATAGCTCTGTGTCCAAAGCTTACCACCCCAGAAGTATCGTTTATTAATCTCTGGATATAACTTAAAAAACTCTCTCGCTGAGATACTTTTTATAACTTGCATTACATGACTAGGAGCTACTTTGGGTTCGCCTTTGATAACCATGTGAATATGATCTTCTGGAATTTCCAACTCCTGGATATCAAAATCATAGTCATACCCTATTTTACGAATAATCGCCTTCATCGCTTCGCGATACGGCTCTACAAACACTTTGTGTCGATATTTGGGTATCCAAACAAAGTGATACATTAACCGATAAACGTGATGTGTATTTCTCTGAAGTTCCATATGATGAATAGCATAAACTGGAAAAAGACCCAGTTTACACTATCCAGCACGGGGGCAAGCCCCCGAGATTTACGCTACGCGGTTAAAATAATAGGTTCAATAACTTAGTCTCTAACGCCATAAAAATATTACAAATATTCTGTAATATTTTTGCTCAGCCCAAGACTATGAGATTTAAGGAAGCGTATATACCCATAAATAAGGACAAAAACATGTATTTGCTGCTGATGGCCAAGCATATTAAATTGGCACAGGAAATAATCTATAAACAACTGACTAAACAAGATTTATGACCCAGTTACCAATTAGGATTTTTGTGCACGCTTACTAAATGGCAGCGGCAATTTCCCCATAGCAACAGCATTACCTAACAATACAACTGCAACACCAATAAAAGCCTCTACATGCCATTGATAACCTTCAAATATAGTCGATAATATCAAAGCAATAATGGGATAAACCAATACTACATAAGCGGCTTTATCTGAGCCCATTTGTTTAACTAGTTGCATATAGCCACCAAACGCTAAAACCGAACCAAATACCGACAAATAAAACATCGAATAATAATAATTGGGGTTGGTTGGCAAACTAAACTCAGCACCATTAAACATGGCCGCGGTGAATATAAAGATAACCCCGTAACTCATGGCCCAGAAGTTCATTTGAATGACAGGTGTGCCATGATCAAGGATACGCTCAGAGATAACATTGCCCAAAGAAGCAAAAAAGAACGAAGAAAAAGCTAAACTAATACCCAATAACAGATATTGATTAGCACTGACTTTAGCAAACTCAGGTAAGAATATTAAACCTATGCCGAACATGCCTAAGGTTGCCCCTATCATGACTTCCTTGCGAATAGGTTTTTTCAATAAAACCCGTCGTAACAATACGTTGATATACACCATACCAGAGCTCATTAAGGCCACAATCGCACTTATAATGTATTGTTGGCTTTGATATAAAAGCGTGTAATCAAGGGTATATAGACATAAACCAACACCGGCCATTTTGATGTGGATATGTTTCGGTAAACGTAACGATAACTTTTTTATTTTGCAGTAACTAAATAGAATAATTGCAGCTATCAAAAAACGATAAGCAACTGAAAGCGTCGGATCAACTTCACCAAACTGAAAAGTGATAGCCAGCCAAGTGGAACCCCAAATAAGCACCACAACAGAAAACAAAACGAGATTAGACAACTATTTATTACTCTTGATGAAAGGTTATACTAGCCGCAAGTTTACCCAATAAAATCTATAAGTGACTCATTACATGAAAAAAATATTGCTATCCATCACTACCATTATTGTTGTGTTATTGGTTATCGTGGTTTTTCGAGCGACAACTGTTTTTGAAAACAATCAATATCAGGTCACCGAGTCACTCACACCTATTGCTTTAGACAAAGCCGCTGCAATAGACAGGTTTAGTCTAGCACTACAAATTCCCACAATATCCTATGACGATACCAGCAAGTTCGACCATTCAGCATTTCTGGCGTTTCATCAACATTTGGCACAGTCTTTTCCATTAGCACACGCCAAAACACAACTCACTAAGTTCAACGATTACAGCATGGTTTTTCACCTAAAAGGGCAAAACCCTCAACTCAAGCCTGCACTTTTTATGGGGCATATGGATGTGGTGCCTGTTGACGAACAAACTAAAGACCAATGGTTACAACCGCCTTTTAGCGGAAAAGTAACAGACGGTGCAATTTGGGGCAGAGGTGCAATTGACGATAAGGTAAGTGTACTGGCATTAATGGAGTCGTTAGAATGGTTTCTAACGCAAAATAAAGTACCACAAAGAGATGTTTATTTTGCCTTTGGTCACGATGAAGAAGTGGGCGGTGAAGGTGCAAAAGCCATAGCTAAATATTTTGCTGAACAAAACATCCAATTTGAATTCGTCTTAGACGAAGGCGGCGTAATTACCGAGGGTATTATTCCGGGTGCGACTCAACCATTGGCTCTAGTGGGTGTAGCTGAAAAAGGCATAGTGAATTTTAGATTAACAGTTAAAGGCGAGGGTGGACATTCATCACAACCACCAGCACATACTGCGGCGGGGATTTTAGCCAGCGCCATAGTAAAAGTAGAAAATAACCCATTTGATGCACGACTCGAATTTTTTGACTTGATGTTCGATAACATTGGTTATTCAATGCCTTTATCCAAGCGCTTGCCATTAGCCAATTTATGGTTGTTTGAACCATTAATACTTAACACTTTACTTAACAGCCCCATATCAGCAGCAAGCTCTCGTACCACCACTGCGGTCACCATGTTACAAGGCAGCACTAAGTCAAATGTACTGCCAACTATTGCCACAGCTGTAGTCAACTTTAGAATTTTACCGGGCGACACTATAAAGAGTATTCAAGCACATCTTGAACGAGTGATTGATGACCCTAGAGTGACACTTTCTACTGAATTAGCCAATGAAGCATCAGCTGTATCACCTACCGATAATATTGGATTTAAGTTAATTGAAAGTTCCATAAGACGTTTAGACGACAATGTTCTAGTTACCCCTTATTTGGTGGTAGCGGCAACAGATTCAAGACATTTTCAAAACCTATCTGACAATATCTATCGCTTTATGATGGTTTCGCTCAATCCAGAGACCTTAAAACAATTCCACGGGCTAAACGAACAAATAGCCGTTAAGGATTACCTAAATGCAATTCAGTTTTATTATGCAATGTTAGAGCAAACTGCAAGTGGCAAGCCACATAGTAGTTAACCTAAACTCAGGTTAACTAGGGAAGCCATCACACTTGTTGGCTTGCTGACCCTCAGCATACCAACTAGCTCGTTCAGCCCAAAATATATTATCGTTGGGTTGAATGTTCGGCTCGGCGTCTAAACTACCTGCTGGCACAATTAAGGCTTTGCCACTGGTAGTCACAAAAGGCAAACCAGAGCCACATTCAGAGCAAAACACCACGGTAAAGTCACGTTCTGGATAGTTAAATTGTTTTTTATGCTTTGCGCCTGACAGCCATTTGATCGCCTCGTGGCGAGTAAATAAATTAGCCGCATGAGCCGAGCCGGTAATTTTTTGACATTGTTTACAATGGCAAAAATAGAATCGTTTAAAGTCATTCTCAACTTCATAAGTGACCGCACCACAAAGGCAGCCTCCGCTGATTTTGTCGCTCATATGGTCTCCAAAGTTATGCTAGTTTAGATGGATAGTGTAACCCGCCACTCCGTTTTCACCAGAGGTAAAGTCACCTTTTAAGCCAATGAGATTGTCGTCAATCGAACTTTGTATTATCTCAAATTGACTGCTGGCAACACCATTAACAAATTGACCTAGATGTCTTAAAATCAAGTAGCCTGAAATATCGTTAACACTGGCTTGTATAGTTTCAAACCCAACAAACTCAGCGCTGCCATCGGCTTGATAACTCAATAAATACTGTAAGTCGCTGGTACCAACAATATCGCCGCTATACTCAAGTTTGACCTTAGCTAAACTGCGTTTTCCTTCTTCATATTCACTTTGGGTTGTCTCTTGCCAATCTTTTATTTGAAATTGACCTGTTAAGTTTTGCATCATTAGTTCCTTTTATTTGCCGAATTCAAAAGCCTAATGCATGATCAACAATCAATATTGAACAAACACGACAAATAAGCCGATTAATGAAAACCAGCGACAAAAAAATATCCGGTGTTTTGCATCAAACTCGTAGCGCTGAAAATTTTCAATTAAGGCGTTATCAACCTGAACCTGCTCTAGCACCTTTAGTTGAACAATTTTGGTTAGTGGATTGGGATCTTCGAGGAAAACCAGCACACACCCAACAAAACTTACCCGATCCTAATATGCATTTAATCATCAGCAAACAAGGTGCAAAAGTGCTGGGGCCAGTAAGTAAAAAATATAGTTACAGCATGCAAGGGCAAGGCAAAATTATCGGAGTGAAGTTTAACTTAGGCGTATTGGCCAAAAAACTTCATTTCCCTTTAGATAAAGCCCTAGATAGTGAGTTTGAAGTGGCTGATATCTTCGAAATTGACCAACAAAAACTAATGAAAAATACACTTAACGCTAAGAACGACCAAGCAGCAGTTGCTTATTTAAGCCATGAGTTGCAAAACAATATTATTCAATTAGATCCAGCAATTATCAAAGTACAAACCCTTGCAGAGCATATAAAAAATAATAACAACATCAACCGTGTTGAAATCCTTGCAGAACACTGCCACACCTCAGTTCGCAATATACAACGCTTGTTTAAAACCTATGTAGGTTTATCACCCAAATGGTTGATCCGAAAATATCGTCTACACCATGCGTTAGAGAGGTTAGAAAATCAGCAGTTGTCTTTGGCGGAGTTGGCCGCGAGTTTAGATTATGCTGATCAATCCCATCTGACTAGAGACTTTAGTGAGTTTCTGAATATCACCCCCAGACAATATAAGTAACGCCAAGTAAACACCTGTTTAGTATTTATCATCCTTGTAAATACAAGAGCTGTCTTATTATTGTACATGTTAATAGCTTGATGTAGACTTGTCTTATTAGTTGTACAACTTAGAGGTGTAGTGTAATGCGTATTGTATCTTTTACTGAAGCTCGTAATCGGCTTAAGTCAGTGCTGGACAATGTTGTAAATGATGTTGATTATACCGTGATAACTCGAAGAGATGCTGAAGATGCAGTTGTCATGTCAATGGAGCACTATAATAGCTTAATGGAAACGGTTCATTTGCTAAAATCACCGGCTAATGCTGCACATTTATCAAAATCCATTGAGCAATATAATTCCGGTAAAACAAGATTACGAGACATCACCAATGACTAAGCAACTTGCTTGGACAGATGAGGCTTGGAATGATTATCTTTACTGGCAAGGGCAAGATAAAAGAACATTAAAACGGATTAATAAGTTAATTAGTGACGCCAAACGTTTACCCTTTGAAGGTATAGGCAAGCCTGAGCCATTAAAAGAAAATTTATCTGGTTTTTGGTCTAGACGAATAGATGAAACAAATCGTTTGGTTTACGCAGTATCAGATGTATATTTAACGGTCATATCCTGTCGTTATCATTACTAATGCACGAGGTTGCTAATTGGCTAGTCGATGGATTTTCCCTTTAAACTAAACATATTCAGTCAATAGAGTTATCCATATTTATGATATACACCATAAATATTAAACTGCCTAACCCATTGGAACAGATTCATTGGGAATGCGTTATTGAAGTAGATGGCGACGCAAGTTTAGAAGATTTACATTTAATGATCCAAGAAGCAGTTGAGTTTGATAATGATCATATGTATGAATTCTATATTGCTAAAACACTACAAGCATTTGAGCGTAATAGCTTTCAGTGTGATGAGCAAAGAATAGTGGATACAAGTATTGAATATTTTATCCAAACAGCCAAA
The DNA here is from genome assembly GCF_000314995.1 of Paraglaciecola arctica BSs20135. GTDB lineage: Bacteria > Pseudomonadota > Gammaproteobacteria > Enterobacterales > Alteromonadaceae > Paraglaciecola > Paraglaciecola arctica. The sequence continues at coordinate 5,889 of NZ_BAEO01000002.1, forward strand.
GATAAAAAGATGTTTTACTTGTTTGATTACGGCGATAGCTGGCTATTTCAGATAAGTAAAACTCGTAAAAAACCTTTTGCCCCTGTTGAGAATATTGAATATCCGAACATTGTCTCTAAAAGTGATTTTCTTCCTGAACAATATCCAGATTGGGATGAAGATGATTTTGATGATGACAAGCCTATTATTCACATTCTTTAAGATTAATCTTAAAGCAATGTATTAACTTCAAACAAACTCACTAAGTTGCTCAACCATTAAGATGTTTTGGCTGGATTTTTGATTTGTAGGGTTAAACCACACCGACTTTAGTCCGGCGGCCATAGGAGCTAAGACGTCTTTTTCTAGGGAGTCTCCTAGCATGCTCACTTGTGAAGGGCTAGCGCCTAATTGCTGGACGATTTTTAGATAGTAGCCAGTATCTGTTTTACTCAATCCTAAGTTTTCACGGCAAAAAACCTGTGTGATAAATTCACTTAGCCCGGCGCGTATTAAGGCGTGGCGAATTTGTACTTCACTGGAGTCTTCGGCGTTAGTGGCGAGGTGACATTGTGCATTTCGGCTTAAGCGCTTTAAACAGTTTTTTGCCCCCGCCACCACTTGTATTTTTGGCCAGTCACACATGGGGCCCGTTTGATTGGGTAAGTCCACCATTAAAGTGTCTCCCCAATCAAACAAGTAGTGTTTTATCACTATGTTTATTCGCGCACTTCGCCGTCACCCATCACAATAAATTTTTCTGTGGTAAGTGATTCAGCTCCCATAGGCCCATAAGCATGTAACTTGCTGGTGGAGATACCAATTTCAGCACCTAAACCTAATTGACCGCCATCGGAAAAACGCGACGAAGCATTGGCCATAACAACGGCTGAATTAATCCGGCGTATAAAGGCCTGTGCTGTGGAATAGTCTTGCGTGGCAATGACTTCAGTATGACCTGAGGCATATTCTTCAATATGTTCAATTGCATGTTCAAAATCTGAAACCACTCTTACCGCAATTTCCATGGCTAAATATTCAGCGTGCCAGTCATCCTCGGTGGCAGCTTGTGCACCTTTGAAATATTCGATGCTGTTTTCACAGGCATGCACCACAGTGTTGTGCTGCGCTAAAAGAGCGGCAGCTTTGGGCAAAAAGGTCTTGGCAACATCTTGATGGACTAATAAAGTTTCTAAGGAATTACACACACCGGTGCGCTGAGTTTTACCATTTTCAAGTAATGCTAATGCCTTGGTTTCATCTGCAGCACTGTCCACATACAAATGACATACACCTTTATAATGTTGGATAACGGGAATACGACTGTTTTCAGACACAAAACGGATAAGCCCTTCACCACCTCTTGGAATAATCAGGTCGATCGACTCGTTCAACGTCATTAACTCGTTCATCACAGCGCGGTCAGGGTCAGGCACCACTACCACAGCAGCAGGATCGATTTGCTGTTTAGAAAGTGAGCTTTTAATACACTCGGCCAGCGCTAAATTAGAATGTATGGCTTCTTTACCACCACGTAACACCACAGCATTACCGGCTTTTAAACACAATGCGGCGGCGTCTATTGTTACGTTTGGACGGGATTCGTAAATCATCGCGATCACGCCTAAAGGAATACGCATTTTGCCTACTTGGATACCGCTTGGCATACGTTCAATCTTAGAGATTGAACCAACGGGATCAGCTTGAGCTGCAATTTCTAATACGGCATTGGCTATATCTTGAATACGAGCAGGGTCAAGGGCTAAGCGGTCGAGCATCGCGGCATCTAAGCCATTTTTTTTACCTGCACTTAAATCTTTCTCATTGGCAACTAAAATAGCGGCGGTGTTTGCCAATAAAGACTCAGCAATATCAGCTAATAATTGATTTTTTTGTTTAGACGTTAAGTTGGCAACTTGGTGCGCTGCTTTTTTAGCTTGTTTAGCCGCGGCTGTAATAGAAAAAGTCATGTTAAATATCCTTGGGTAATTTTGTCTAAATATGTCTAAAGCAACACTAAATCATCGCGATGAACAACAGCTTCACCGAACGAGTAGCCTAAAGTAGCTTCTATTTTTTGGCTGTTGAGACCCTGAATGGCCTTTAAATCACTGGCACTATACTGCACTAACCCTTTGGCAATTACTTTGTTTTCAAAATTAATATTCACGGCTTCACCTGATTTAAATTGACCACTGACGCTTGTGATACCAGAGGGCAATAATGATGCACCTTTTTCTAGTAGTGCTAGTTTGGCACCTTGATCAACTTCAATTAGCCCCGTGACTTTTAAGGTGTGCCTTAACCAATTGTCTCTAGCTTTCACTAAACTCTTGTTGGGAATAAATAAAGAACCGGGTGACTGCCCTTTAGCCAATGCCTCAAATACAATGGGATCTCGACCATTAACTATCAAGGTTTGAATACCCGAATCTACACATTTTTGTGCGGCTTGAATTTTAGTATACATACCACCCGTGCCCATATCACTGCCAGCACCACCAGCTAATTGGTAAATGCTTGCATCTATATTGGTGATTTCTGGAATCAGTTGCGCATTGGGGTTTACCCTTGGATCGGCATCATAGAGTCCATTAATATCGGAACAAATAATCAAGGTATCTGCCTCTGCGACTAACGCCGTATAAGCTGCCAGATTATCGTTATCACCTACTTTTAGTTCATTAATTGCCACAGTGTCATTTTCGTTGACTATGGGTAAGGCATGATTTTTTAATAGTTCTCGCAAGGTGTTTTTGATGTTTACGTAGCGAGTACGGTTATGTAAATCATCAGCAGTAAGCAAGATTTGCGCACAATCACAATCGAACAGACTCGACCAATTAGCCATCATGTGGATTTGCCCTATTGCCGCCATAGCTTGTTTTTCAGCAATAGATGGACGATGTTTAAAGGCAATTTTACCCTTTCCAGCGGCAACACTGCCTGAAGAGACCAAAACCACCTCTTTTCCTTGTTTACGACTTTCACTTATAAACGTTGCAATATGTCTAAGATACTCTTGACTGCATTGATTATCATTAGGAGCAATTAGGCTACTACCTACTTTAATTACTGCTCGTTTCCAGCTGATCTTGGTCATTACTTACCTCATTACATTACAAGGCTAGAGTACGACAAAACACTGCATAAACAAGCCAATGTAGTTATAAGCTATGATCGAAAATAAGCGCATTAGGATAAATTCATATAAAAATAAGGGTTTTGGGGGTAAAATCGAAGCCGAACTAGGGTAATTCGATTAGTTAGAGAAAGAATTACCCAATTATTTATAATAAAATGGTTAGCTGAGATAAATAAATAATAAATAGCTGCAGCTAATATTAAAACAATCAGGGAACATAATGCTTAATAGACTTATAACGATAGCATTGCTGTCACTTGCCGCCTTTGCTTCTGCCAATGCGTCAATAAACCAAACTAAAGGTGATTTTGAAGATAAGTTTCGTCAACTAGATGAATCATTGCCTACCCCTAATGTCTACCGCAACGCAGCGGGTGAACCCGGCCATGCGTATTGGCAACAGCAGGTAGATTACAAAATCAAAGCTAAGTTAGACGAAGAAAAACGTCGAATTGAAGCCAGCCAAGACATTACCTATCACAATAATTCGCCTGATACCCTCAAATATCTTTGGATGCAATTGGAGCAGAATAAGTTTCGTAATGACTCTATGTCTGCCATGACAACCACTTTTGGCGGCATCGGTAATCGTGGACCAGCAACCTCAACTGCCTCTAGCGGTAAAGCAGCACAACTTAGTTTAGGCGCATTACGCCGCCAACAGTTTACTGACGACAATGTATTGGGTTTTGACATTCAATCGGTTAAAGACAGTAATGGTAGGATCCTTAAACATACTATAGTCGGTACCAATATGCGCATCGACTTATCTGCTCCTCTTAAGCCAGGTAAACAAGTCGAATTTTCTATCGATTATGCCTTCAATATTGTAGAAGAAGACGCGGTATCAGCTCGTTCTGGTTACGAACATTTTCCTGATGACGAACGAGAAGGCGGTAACGACATATTCTTGTTAGCTCAATGGTTCCCACGTTTACATGCCTATACTGATTACGAAGCTTGGACTAACAAAGAGTTTATCGGCCGCGGTGAATTTACCTTGGAATTCGGTAACTATGACGTTGAATTAACAGTCCCTGCCGACCATATTGTTAGTTCTACTGGTGAATTACAAAACCCAAAAAGCGTTTTGACATCTACCCAACGTAAACGTTTAAAAGAAGCAGAAAAAGCGGATCGCATCGTATTTGTTGTCACTGAAGAAGAAGCCTTAGAAAACGAAAAAGAAGGCACCGATAAATCTAAAACATGGAAATTCAGCGCTAAAAACGTACGGGACTTTGCATGGGCTTCATCTCGTAAGTTTATGTGGGATGCTCGAGGACATCAACAAGGTGGTAATGATCAACCTTTGGTTATGGCGATGTCTTTTTATCCAAAAGAAGGTGGCGAATTATGGCAGAAGTATTCTACCGAAGCCGTGATCCAAACATTAGAAGTCTATAGTCGTTTTTCTTTTGACTACCCTTATCCAGTAGCCCAATCAGTCAATGGCCCGGTGGGCGGCATGGAATATCCAATGATCACCTTCAATGGTCCTCGCACTGAATTGCAAGACGATGGCAGCCGTACCTATTCACAAGCCGAAAAACGTTTCTTAATTGGTGTGGTTATCCATGAAGTTGGGCATATTTACTTTCCTATGGTCGTTAACTCAGATGAACGTCAATGGACTTGGATGGATGAAGGCCTAAACAGCTTTTTGGACGGCGTAGCAGGGCGAGAATGGGATCCAACTATTCCTTGGGGAGTAGAGCCTCGCGATATCGTTAGTTATATGAAATCCACTAATCAAGTGCCTATTATGACTCAGTCAGATAGCGTATTACGTTTAGGCCCAAATGCTTATGGCAAACCTGCTGTTGCATTAAATATATTGCGCGAGACCTTATTAGGTCGTGAATTATTCGACTTTGCCTTTAAAGAATACGCACAGCGCTGGAAATTCAAACGCCCAACTCCTTCAGACTTTTTCCGTACTATGGAAGAAGCCTCAGGCGTTGATTTAGATTGGTTTTGGCGCGGTTGGTTTTACAGCACGGATCACGTGGACATCTCAATAGATAAAATTTCTAAGTTGCGCCTGGATACTAAGGATCCTGATATCGATTTTAACCGTTTACGTCAGGAAGAATTAGACAAACCTATGTCTTTAACCGACGAACGTAATAAAGCTGAAGGCAAAAAACTATGGGTTGAACGTTTCCCAGATATCACTGACTTCTACGACGAAAATGACAGGTTTACTGTTACTAACAAAGAACGTAACTCTTACCAGAAGTTCTTAAAGAAGTTAGACCCATGGGAAAAAATCGCCTTAGAACGCGCAGTTAAAGAAGATAAAAATTATTACGTATTAGAGTTTTCCAATAAAGGGGGCTTGGTGATGCCAATCATCTTAGAGCTAACTTTTGCTGATGGCACTAAAGAAAATCAATATATCCCTGCTGAAATTTGGCGCCGTACGCCTAAAGCCGTGAATAAAATGATAATCACTGACAAAGACAAAGAGTTGGTTAGTGTCACTGTAGATCCTCGCTGGGAAACCGCTGATGTCAATGTGGATAACAACCATTACCCACGTCAAATTATCCCGTCACGTATCGAAGCTTATAAATCCAAAGATAGCACCAAAAAAGTATCTAGAGATATTATGCAAGACATTAAGACTGAGCTAAAAACAGACGATGACGAAGATGACAAAGAAGGCGACAAAGACAACAATGAATAAGATTGTTTTCTGGGCAATAGGAACGCTGCTGTTTGCAGCGTTCTCTCTGTCAGCCCACCAACAAAAAACGGCAATTAGCACTGTGTTGTTTAACCCGCGTACCGAAAATATCGAAATCATGCACCGTTTTAGGGTGCATGATGCGGAACATGCAGTAAAAGAAATATTTGGTAAAGATGCGGATATCATTGACTCAAAAAAGACCCAACAACAGTTTGGTGACTATGTTAATCAGCGCTTTAATTTGTTTGATAGTGATAAGCAACCACTACCACTAAAAATGGTGGGAGTTGAACTAGATGGCAAATTTTTATGGGTATACCAAGAAACCACACAACCTACCAAATTAGACAATATGACAATCCGTCATAACGCCCTACGTGATCTTTGGCCAGAGCAAATCAATACCATTAACGTTGAAGGTAAAGGCAAATTACAAACACTAACTTTTGCCGATTCAGTTGAACTTCTAACATTAAAATTTGAACACTAACAATCCTCTAACAAAGCTGATTTAGATCAATATGTGCTTTTGATAATTGTCTAAAATCACCTCTGATAAAAAGTTATTTAACAGAGGTGATTCATATGTGGGATCTAATATTACACGACCCGGTCGCTTGGGGCTCCATCCTTGGCATTGGTATAATGGTGGCTATGGCTGCTTATTATGTCTATTTGTTTATCCATAATACTAAAGATGATCTTTAAAGGTTAAAGTCTTATCTAGCACAAGCAATTAGCAGGACTGCCAATTAAAAAAAGGCAGTGTACTCACACTTTCACAAATATAGATGACTAGGCACGGCCTTTGAGACCTAGCTCTATATAACTCGGTTTGATCAATAAAGAGCTAGATACGTAAGTGACTAAAGCTTGTATTGAAGCCAACTTGCAACTAATGCACTTCAGTCTATGGCATAAGGAACATAATGATGATCACACTTGAGCAACTAACTGAATTACTCGGATGGGCATCAATTTTAAATATTGGAATATTACTCTTCGCTAGCATAATGCTAGTTTTAATGAGGTCGTTCATTACCTCCATTCATAGCAAAATGTTCGGTATTCCAGAAAACGAGCTAGCCATTGTTTACTTTAATTATTTAGCAAATTACAAAACTCTATCTTTTGTATTCACCATTGCACCATACCTAGCGCTTAAAATAATGGGCCAATAAAGTCCATAATGAATAATCAAAGTAACAACAATCTTTAAACTCTACTTCTGTTCTTGAGCGCTAATTCTATATTGTCTACAATAGCGCACTTTTATTAAATCAGGTCATCAACATGAACGATACTAAGTCGTTACCCGCTTTACCGGATCGCCTTTCGAGTAATCCTCGTAGCCCACATCATGTGGAAGAAATTTTCGAGCATAACATTGGAATACGCTTAAACGGCAAAGAACGCATTAATGTAGAGGAATATTGTATCAGTGAAGGTTGGGTGAAAATCCCCTCTCCTAAAGCGTTGGATCGCCGAGGACAACCTCTACTGATGACTTTAAAAGGCACCGTTGAAGCCTTTTATAGCTAACCAGTCAACCTGAATCAGGTTAACTGGTTTTGCCCACAGGAAGTTAAATGGGCATATAACAAATAACAGTGGAGCTATATTCCGGAATTCAGCGATTTATAGCTTCATAACCCCAAGGTTCGGCAGGGGCTGATATTGCCTTAGTCAAATCAAAGTCGACTCTAAACTCTCTTCCTTCACGCACTAATCGATATGAAAACTTATCTGGGTAGATATAAATTTGCCAAGTATTGGTGATAGATTGCGGTAGACCATGCTGAGCAAATAATTCTATTGAGTATTGGTCGACAGGGAAAGATTGAATTTGGTCGTAACCTGCGTCCAGTGTATGTCCACCATACATAGTAACAGGATCATCGGAGCCATCTTTATGGCGGTGATCATGTTTTAGACTTAAACCACTCCCGGTTTTTTTAATAATCCATGTGCGGGATGCATTGTCTCCCACATAAAAGGGAATTTGTAATTCAGTTTGGTTGCACTTGCGTAAAAACATAACCAATTTATTATCGAATGCAGCGCTAGGCTGGTTATCTACTGCAACTTTTCCCTCGAAAGCTTTGCCACAATGCTCTGCAATACTAGAGAAAAAAGCATCATGAGTAGGAATTGAGACTAAAGGAGCCTCCCTAGATAAGGCCGCACTACTAAGGAAGATAAAGGAAAATATCAGCCCTTTGTTTATATCCATTTAGTCATTCTTCTTATTAGTTTTTGCTTATCAATAGAAAGCCTGCCTTTAAAAACAAAATAAGCAGGCTTCCACAAGCTAATTAAGAGCCTTAATCATAGACTCTGGAGTGTTGATAATGTCTTGCTTCTTGAATAATAAAAACAAACCGTTAATCAAGATGCTTATTCCTAATGTCCATTCAATCCATACAGGCAATGGATAAATTATTAGCGTTATTATAATGAGTGCGAATTTTATCCATTCTAAATAAATAGCTAGCGGGTTATTTTCCAACACTAAACCAGCAGAAATACTGCAATAAAACACAAAGAGCACAACCAAAACTTGCTCTGCTAAAGTAAAGTCTGCAATGTTCATAATTAGTAGCAAACCAATAAACACAATCAATGAATACTGTAAAACGCTATATAATTTGTTAGTCATAGTCAGTTGAATATCAAACTTTTTAAATTTAGTCAGATCAACTTTAGCCAGAGGATAGTTTTGCTCAACATCGGCAGGGCGCCAACCGGTGCGCTTAAACCAAATAAGAAATTTATCTTGCCAACGTTTTGCGTGCCAACAGTCTTTGCCTAGCTGCGCATAAACATGTACGTTGGCCCACAGCGGATTCCAACTTTTCAAAGCTTTTCGAATACCATATATAGGTGGGTCTTCATCTAATTCTTCTTGGAATGAACCAAACAACCTATCCCAAAGTATGAACACTCCACCATAGTTACGATCAATATAGATTTGGTTTTGCGCATGATGAACACGATGATTTGACGGAGTAACAAACACCCATTCATACCAACCCAACTTGGGAATATGCCGAGTGTGGACCCAAAATTGATAGATGAGGTTTAATGAGCCTACAGTAATTAATACCAAAGGTTCAAACCCCAATATGGCCATAGGTAGGTAAAAAATCCAACTGAAAAAGCTACTGCCACTTTGCCGTAAAGCCGTGGTTAAGTTATATTCTTCACTTGAATGATGCACCACATGGGCAGCCCACAAAATATTCATTTCGTGGCCTAGACGGTGATTCCAGTAGTAACAAAAATCATAAAGCACAAACGCAGTCAGCCACATCCACCAGTTCGATGGCATGTGAAATAAAGCCATCTGCTCATAAGCCACCACATAAATGGTTAGTGGGACTAACAGCTTAATTATGCCAGCCATTCTGCTCAACACACCTGCTGTTAGGCTATTAATACTGTCATTTACACGGTAATAATCAGTACCTTTAGCTTTTTCTAACAACACTTCGATAACAATCAGCAGGAAAAAAAACGGAACTGCATATAAAATAATATTCACATTACTTCCACATGTCTTAAGTTAGGTTAACAACACAATCAGTTTAATTGCCTATTAATGGTCAGTCCAGTTAAGAATACAATTACAGTATTTTACACTCTGCGCGTATCATTTAGATTGAATTTTGAGTAGGCTGAAGTGTCCAAGTAATTAAAGACATTTAGTTAATAGGAAAATCATGAGCGAAGAATCAAAAAAATCGTTAGTTCCGCATTTCACTATAGGTGCAATAGTTTTGGCTATAGTTTTAGCAGTTGTGTTTTGGCCCAGCGAACCTGAGCCTGAACCAGTCATTGTGATGCCTGAACCGCCTGTCATTATCGAGCCAGTTATTGAAGAACAGCCTACTATGCTCATTCCAGAGCCTGTAGTAGAACAACCTGAGCCAGAAATTATCCCCGAGCCAGAGCCATTAGATATAAGTGACGGTACGATTAAGACCAAATTATTAACTTTATCGGACTATGACACTTTCGCACGTTTACTGATTAATGACGCACTACTAGAGCGCTTCGTTATAATGACCAATACCTTAGCTGAGGATGGAATAGCGGCTAACAACAGAATATTAGTTAAGCCAGAAAAACCATTTCGCACTTACAGGCAAGCCGATAAAGAATGGATAGACCCTGCTAGTTTTAAACGTTATGCGCCTTACGTTGAAGTGCTTGAGTCTCTCGAAACAGCATCATTATTGCAGCTATATCAAGAATACAAACCGGCCATTGAAAAAATATTTTCTGAAATTGGTAGCCCTTCTGACAACTTTGAAGAAAAACTTAAAGACGCAATTGACGTTTTGTTAGATACCCCTGAAGTGCCTTTCCCGGTTGAAGTGTATACCGAAAGCGTAATGTTCAAGTTTAAAGATACTCAACTTGAGTCTTTAACTGCACCTCAAAAGCAATTGTTGCGTACTGGTCCTGAAAACATGCGCCGCATTAAAGCTAAATTGCGTGAAATAAAAGAAACACTTTAATGGCGACTTTCGACTTAGGGGCTTTTCAGCAGCAAATCAGTTCACAAAATGCTGCATTGCCCCCTGTTGATAAATGGAACCCTGATTTTTGTGGTGACATAGATATACAAATAAAACATGACGGCACTTGGTTTTACATGGGCACGCCTATCGGCCGCAAGCCCTTAGTTAAACTTTTTGCCAGTGTTTTAAAACGTGAAGGCGATAGTTACTTTTTAGTGACCCCAGTAGAAAAGGTAGGCATTCAAGTTGAAGACGTGCCCCTTATCATTACTCAATGGCAGAAAGAAGATGGTAAGTTGTTACTTACGACCAACACAGACAATGATTTAATTGTTAGTTCTGAAAATCCTATACAGATATTTGCAGACAAAAAAACTGGTGATTATCTACCTTACGTTTTAGTCCGCAGAAACTTATGGGCCCGTTTACATCAAAATGTCTTCTACCAACTTGCTGAGTTGGGAGAAGAGCAAGAGTTAGATGGGAAGCGCCATCTCATGCTTAGTAGTGGAAATTACAGTTTTAGCCTAGGCGAGTTATAACAAGACCTAAAAATATGAAATTAAAACCTTATTGCAGAGGTCTTTAATAGTCGCGTATAACCCCTTAAATAAACTAACAATGGAGCTATATTAGTGAAAAAATTTCTACCATTATTGTTACTCGCTGCGAGCATCAGCTCAATAGCCGCAGATAACTTTGACGCTACAGCAGAGAAAATCAAATCGGCACTAAAAGCAGAAATCAGAGCCGAAGCAGAAACCGACCGAGATAAAAACCGCAAAGCTCTGCAAACCCTAGAGTTTTTTGGCTTGCGGGATGATATGAAAATTATCGAGCTTATTCCTGGCGGCGGCTGGTACACCAAAATTTTGGCACCGGTTGTTAGTGAAAAAGGCCAGTATTACGCAGCTATTGGTACAGGACGTATTAATGACTTAACTAAAGAATCTGGGTTCGAAAAAATTAAAATTGTTGCCGAAGATGCCAAACTTTACCGTAAAGATGGCGAGCGCTTTTATTCTTTAGATGCTGATTCTCTTGGAGTAAAAGATCTTGATATGGTACTGACCTTTCGTAACTATCATAACTTTGCAGAGCAAGGCCGTCGCAACATGAATAAGTTAGCCTTTGAAGCTCTCAAGCCAGGTGGTGTTTATGCCGTAGTAGACCATACCGCGCGTCATATGGAAGAGCCAAACGCAGCGAACAAACGCCGAGTCGATCCTGTTTTAGCAATAAAAGAAATCCAAGAAGCGGGCTTTGAATTGGTTGATTATAGCGACCTACACTATCGTGCTGATGATGAATTACGCTATGAGGTAGGCGTTAAGTCTGTTACTGGCAATACCGATCGCTGGACCATCAAGTTTCGCAAACCCAATTAAACAATATTCAGTAAGTGAAGATAAAAGGTCGCTAAGTTAGCGACCTTTTTTGATCAAAAATTTATAGGGGGAGTTGGCGCTCTGAAAATCCAGCAACTCATGCTCCATAAATCGGCAAAAGCTGGGGATATCGCGAGTGGTCGAGTGATCGTCGGCGCTCACGGCTAAGGTCTCGCCGATTTGCATCTCACGAATTTTTAGGCGTACCATCATCACGGGCTCAGGGCAACGTAAACCAATAGCGTCTAATTGGTAATTTGCCGATTCAAAAGGACAAGACTGACTCACCTTAGATCCCATAATCCACACGATATTGTTGGATATTAGCCAAGTGCGCAGCCATATCTGCTTTGTCACTTAGATAATCCACCAAATCAGCCAAACTAATGATCGAAATCACCTTAGTATCAAAGTCACGTTCAACCTCTTGAATCGCCGACAACTCACCTTGGCCTTTCTCTTGCCTATCTAGAGCAATCAGAACACCTGCAAGTTGCGCATTATTTGCTGCTATCAATTGCATGGATTCACGAATAGCCGTACCTGCGGTAATCACGTCATCCACCAGCATGATTTTGCCTTTTAAGGGGCTACCCACTAGATTGCCGCCTTCACCATGAGTTTTGGCTTCTTTGCGGTTAAAACAATAAGGTTTATCGACATTATGTTTATCGGCTAACGCCACTGCTGTAGTGGTGGCGATAGGAATGCCTTTGTATGCAGGGCCAAATAACACATCGTAATCAATACCTGATGCTTGCAAGGTTTGTGCATAAAACTGTCCAAGCTTGGCTAAATCACCACCAGTATTGAATAATCCTGCATTAAAAAAATACGGGCTAGTACGGCCTGACTTAAGCGTAAACTGACCAAATTTTAATACATTGCGAGCTAGAGCAAACTCAATAAAGTTACGTTGATAATCTTGCATTATAAAGTCCTAGTTCAAAGCCAATTTTTGCTCGTCGAACAATTCACGAATACCGTTTTTCGCCAATTCCAACATTTCATTTAACTCACCAAGATCAAAAGGTTCGCCTTCAGCTGTGCCTTGTACTTCGATGAACTTGCCTGTGTCTGTCATCACTACATTCATATCAGTTTCAGCATCAGAATCTTCAAGATATTCTAAATCGGCAATAGCGATACCTTTATAAACACCAACAGATAAGGCCGCAATCATATGTTTGATTGGATTAGTTTTTAGAATACCTTTAGCCCGCATCCAACTGAGTGCATCAGCCAAAGCTACACAAGCACCGGTAATCGAAGCAGTACGTGTACCACCGTCAGCTTGGATAACATCACAATCAACCACAATAGTGTTTTCACCCAATAATTTTAAATCCACTGCAGCCCGCAATGAACGTGCGATTAAACGCTGAATTTCAAGAGTACGTCCGCCTTGTTTACCTCGCGCAGCTTCACGATCAGAACGAGTATGAGTCGCTCTTGGCAACATACTATATTCTGCGGTCACCCAGCCTTTACCTTTGCCTTTCATAAAACGTGGCACACCTTCGGTCACAGAGGCATTACACAACACTTTAGTGTTGCCAAACTCAATCAATACTGAGCCTTCAGCATGACAGGTAAAATTGCGGGTAATAGTAACAGGGCGAATTTGACTGGCGGTTCTTCCACTTGGACGCATGATGTTCTCCTAAATAATAGTGCGCGGAATTATAAAGGCTTCCGTACAAATTATCTTGGGTTTTAAGCTGATCATTTTTAATTAATACTCCAAGACTCTCGTCCCAAGTCACAATAAGGGTTAATACCATCACACATAGAGATTTCCCGAATCGCGAGTTTTAAAGAAATTGACTCTGGGTTACATAAATTTGAAAGGACCCCGATATCTGCAGCATTCGCACTCCTTGATTAAGGCTCTTTAAAACTCGCTGAGTGCGCAATTCTTAATAGGCAATGGTATAATGTCTGCAACCAAGACTTAGGAAGATTTCAATGATTTACAGTATGACTGCTTTTGCTCGCCGCGAACTTAAAGCCGATTGGGGCACAGCCGTGTGGGAAGTGCGTTCGGTTAACCAACGATTTCTTGAAACTTATTTCCGTCTACCTGAGCACTTTAAAAGCATGGAGCCGGTGTTACGTGAACGTTTTCGCAAGCAGTTACAACGAGGCAAAGTAGAATGTTCATTACGTTTTGTAGCTAACGATGCAGCCGTTGGCAAACTCAATCTAAACGAAGATCTAGCCAAACAAGTAATGAAGGCCGCAGATTGGGTACAATCACATGGCCAATCAGCCGGAGTTAACCCTTTAGACGTATTACGTTGGCCTGGGGTCATTTCAGCCGACGAATCTGATATGGATAGTATTCAAGCCGAAGTACTGGCTGAATTCGACCTCACCCTCAAAGATTTTATCGAGGCACGCGCCACCGAAGGCAGCAACCTCAAAGCCATGATCGAACAACGTTTAGACGGCATAAACGTCGAGGTAGAAAAAGTCACTGCCCACATGCCAGACGTCATCAAATGGCAACGTGAAAAAATCCAAGCGCGTTTTGAAGAAGCCAAAATTGAACTTGATCCAGCCCGCGTAGAACAAGAAATGGTGATGCTGGCACAAAAAGTAGACGTAGCCGAAGAACTAGACCGCTTATTATCCCATATTAGCGAAACCCGAAAAATTCTCAAAAAAGGCGGAGCTGTTGGTCGCAGACTAGATTTTATGATGCAAGAGTTTAACCGTGAGTCGAATACCCTTGGCTCTAAATCCATCAATACCGACATCACCCAATCAGCGGTAGAATTAAAAGTATTGATTGAGCAAATGCGCGAGCAGATCGCAAATATCGAGTAAAAGCAAGCAGCCACCCCACTTACCTAAACTGGAAAATTTGTTTTTGTGTTTGGGAGGCGGAACTAAAGGCATTTACATTTAAACAGAACGCATTGAACAATAATGTTCAATGCGTTGCTGTTTTTATACGATGATTCAATATTAGTAGGCGGCAATGGCTTCTATTTCTACTTTTGAGCCAGGCAACATTAGCTGTGACTGAACAGTTGAACGAGCAGGGCGGTGATCACCTAGAAACTCTGCATAGGCCTTGTTGAATTCAGCAAAGTCATTTTTATCTGTTAACCAAATACCCAGTTTTACAATGTTATCTTTAGTGAGTCCTTCCTCTGCTAAGATGTTGGCAATTTGTTTCAAGCACAGTGTTGTTTGTGTGGCGATATCATCGGTATTTAGTGTGCTATCTGTATTAAAGGCTAATTGCCCGGATACAAATAATAATTCACCCGCTTTATAAGCTTTTGAAAATGGAGCAACTTGGCCATTAGGTAAAGTAATTTTATCGCCAACTGGTTTAGTGTTCATTGTATTTCCTAGTCTATTGTATTAATAATTTTTAAGTGTGACTGGTACAGCCGTTTTATTTTCTAACGTTAATCTCTATTTGATCTAGTTTTCCAGTTTCTTGCACTGGAAAACGGATAGGTTTACCAGGGAACACTTTTTGTACTTTCGAATTTTCCACAACAACTGTGCCATTTACTAATACGTAGGGAATACCTGTGGAGGGCAGTGTGCCTTCTCCAGGGTTGAAAGTAGCGTTATCGGTGACAGTGGCAGGGTCGAATATAACTATGTCGGCATCAGCCCCCTGTTGCATACGACCTTTGTAACGAAAATCACTTACACCAGCAAATTCTTCCATATACTTTGCATGTAAATAACTCATTTTAGAAATGGCTTCCATTAAGGGCATAACGTTTTGTTCACGTACCAAGCGCAACACTTTAGCTCTAGTACCTGATGCTCTAGGGTGAACAGATTTGCCTTCATAGGGAGAGTCCCAAGGATAATATTCGCCTTTAGCATTTTGAACTGGCATACCATCAGAGACGATCACCACACCGGGTGTTGATATCCATTCGCCAACTTGCTCTTCTGGGTTAACTTGGACAATGACAACACTTCCTGGATTATTTTTACGATTATAGTCATAACTTTCTTTATCCCATGGTTTACCGCCAACACTGCGGATATCAGAATAAGTGATTCCTATTAATGGCAGTTGATCTTCATTTAGGATGGCACTTGCAGCAATAGTAGAAGCAGCGCCGTAAGGATAGACTTCCCCCCATACTTTAGCTCCGCGTTTTTTAGCCGCATTAATTAATGGAATTGAGTATTCCCAATCTTGAATACTGTTGAGGTGTGCCGCTAAAAATGGCGCATCTAAAATCATCGCATTAGCCAACATCTCTTGAACGCCTAACATGCCTCCAGAAGGTGGCATAACACCTACAAAACGAGTATGTCCATTTGAAACACGGTTATATTGAGCCGTTAGCTCTTGATATTTGAACATTTCATATTGAGTTATTCCGTCTTTCATATAGCCGACTGGAATACCGGTACCAATGGCGCCTTGACGTAACCCTTCATCGATATAAGCTAATATTTTTTCCAATTGCTGTTGTGAAGAAACAATATGTGACCAGCCCATTTTGCGGTTTTCTTTTTTTGCTTTAGCTGCGGCAGCATATACCACCCCAGGGCCCAATAAATCGCCGGTATCATTACCGAGTGCTGCTATTTCTGGACCATCTAACACCGAGAGCCGAGCAAAAGCAGCATTAACAACCATGCCGTAATTGACTTGGGTTTTTCCTTTGGCATCGGCATACCATTTGCCAACATTGCCCGCTCCAGATTCTAAATCCAAAGAAGTAGTCAGCCCATCACGTAAACTTACCTTGCGACTAAATGGATCGGTTCCATGTTGATGGCCTTCAATAAACCCTGGTGCAACCACATGATTTTTAGCATTTATTTGTTTAGCACCTTTGATAGTTTCGCTGGTAATTATGGCAATTTTTCCATTTTTGATACCGACGTTTCTAATCCCATCAAAATTGGATTCGGGATCCATTACACGGCCGCCAACAATAACTAGATCGTATTTTTTGTCGCTAACACTATCGGCAATAGCATGAACTGGAAACAATAACGCCGAGGCGACTGTTATCGGAATAGCTAACTTTTGTATTTTTAATTTGAGATGATTCATACTTTAAACCTTGAATAGAAAAAGAAGTTTTATTAAATAGGTCTGTCTTGTTGAGTCATTAATTTATACACACCAATAGACAACACAGGCACTACAAATAAGGCGATAAAACCGTAAGTTAACACCCCATAACCTTGTGCAATTAAGTTAATCAAACCAAATTCATTACCTAAATAACTGGCTAACAATAAAAAACTTAAGGCGAGTGTGGGACGTAATGATTTTGGTAAAGGTTTATTCAAGTGCTGATAAGCAGCAGCTACACGCTCATTAACCGCATGTAATAATGCAGTACCTGTTTCAATGAAAGTACCAAAAATAACAACATTAAAAACTAAGCTAAACCATGGTGAATCCAGTGCCGCCAAAACAGAGGTAACGGGTACACTTTCGTTTTCAATCGATGGATAAAATGCAACCAGCAATAGGTAAAAGCAAATACCAGGAATAATAGCCAACAGTCCAGCAAGTAAACCTGCTCCAATGGCTTCTTTGCGGCTAGATAGATGTCGAATACAAAATAAGATCGAAGGGATCACGGCTAAGTTATAACCCGCGTATTTTACACCACTACTAAACCAATCGGATGTGGCTATATCGTTGAGTGCAGGATCAGTCAATTTTGAGAATATAATATCTCCCCATTGGCCAAGCCCCCAATATAGAAAAATAAAATAAACCACATAAAGTACAAATGACCATGAAGCTAAAACCTTTTCAATTAGGTTGCTGCCATAAAAAGTAAGGAGGGTTATAGAAAACATCAAAACAGTAGTACCAACATAACTGGGTACATCGAATTGTGCTGCTACCATTTCACCCGAAGCTTTAGTGATAATAGCGAGTATCAAAAATAGTAGTGTTAGGTAACAAAGTTCAAATAACACCCAAGCTCGACCGAGCAATACTTGAAAAAAGGAACGGTAGTCATAACTCTTGAATACTCGTGATAATTCAAAAGTTACGGCGATAACAACACTCCATACAACTGTTGTTACAGCCATAGCAAGTAAACCTGCTAATGGACCTAGATGCAGAAAAAACTCGACTAATTCCCTACCGGTTGCATATCCACCAGCTATTACTACGGATTGAAATAACAAACCCGGTAGTAAATATGTTCGGATAAACTTCATCATCTTTTAATCCCCCTTATTAACGCCATCATGGCAACGAGCTGGAGAAGTAAATGTTTTGTCCATACCTAAGTCTGAAATATCTTTGGGAACATCTTGACCCATGACCAGTGCCGCTGCATACCTTCCAGTTGCTGGGGATGTTTGAATACCATAACCACCCACACCAGCTAACCAAAAGAAACCCTTTTTCTCGTCTGAATAACCTATGACAGGACTACGGTCTTCGACAAAAGTGCGAAGACCAGCCCAACTATGATTAACCTTTCGAATGGGTATCCCAAATGCTTGCTCAGCGTAATGCGCCGCATAAGCAACCTCTAACTCGTCTGGTTGAGCATCACAGGGTGGTGATAACGTTTCATCTGCTGCCGAAATGAGTAAACAACCTGCATCGGGTTTGATATAAAAATTTTCTTCAAATTCTACCGCCATAGGCCACTCATCAGATTGATAAGTTTGTGCTGCATTTTTAGGCTTTGGGGTGTCAATTAACATAGCACTGCGGCGTAAAGGTTGAATGCCTAAGGGAGTTAATCCTGCCATTTTTGCAATACTATCTGCCCATGCACCGGCTGCATTGATGACTACCGGTGCTTGGAAAGATTCTTGTTCATTAGTACTCGACACAGTAGATACTGTCCAAAGGTTATCCTTTTGAGTTACTTGGTCTACCCTTTGATTCGTTTTGATGACGGCGCCTTGTTTGCGCATGCTTTTTAAATACCCTTCTTGTAAAGCATGCACGTCAACATCGTAAACATTATCGTCATAGATAGCATTTTGATTATATTCATTACAAAGTGCTGGGAGCTTTTCCTTCACGCTTTCTTGGTTAATAAACTTCAGATCTGGCACTAGGGTAAGCAACTTGTTATAGGCTGCTTTTAACTGTGTCTGCTTATCTTTTTCAGCAATCATTAACACCCCCCGATGCTTCAACAAAGGGTGTTCACAAAAGCCTTGCGGTGGCTGGTGGAAAAAATCACTAGAGGCATTCGATAAGGAAAACAACGCTGGTCTATCACAGCCATGAAAAGGTGAAAATACCGCAGCAGAGCGGCCTGTCGCATGATAACCAGGGTGACTTTCTTGCTCTAATAACAAAACAGTGGCGTGTTTTGACAATTGATAACCAACGGATAGACCCGTTATCCCACCTCCAATAATTATATAATCATATGCTGCCATGAAAAATCCTCGACGATTGTGATGAGGTCTGGAATATTATGTTGAGGCATAATTAAAATGCCCTAGCAAACGTAAGATACCGACTTAATCAGTCCATTAATTTGTAATCTTGATATTGGATGAATTTATAGGGGGTGTTGATGTAAGACACCGAATAAAAATAAATTATTTATCGTAAATGAGTCATTAAGCTCTAGATATTAATGGGTAAAATCCATTCAATACAAGATTTTAAAACACCCATTTACGATCATAAATTTTCCTATGTACAATTCACAAACAGTAGAAATATTGTCTGTAAATAACACAGAGAACTCACGTCTTCTTCGTTTATTTGTACTTAGAAGAACGTTTGTTCATACTTTTCTGTGATTACTCAAACATATATTTAAAATTAACACCGTAAGTAATTGGCTCACCATAGGTTACGCGGCGAGCCCCTAGCAAATTAAGATTGGTGTTACGTAAGTACTCATCATCAGCAATATTTTTCACCCATGCAGATAGTTGCCAATCTGCATTTTTACTTAGGTAAGTAATACGTGCATTAGCTGTTTTAAACGAATCTATTTCATCTGCCTCGCTGTTATTTGGGGTAGTGTATTGAGAGCTTGCATAGCTGTAATCAATGTTAATCGTTAACTCTCCGGTTGTTATTGGTACAAAGTATTCAGCACCGAAATAACCTTTAAAGTCTGGAGCGAATGTAAACTTATTACCTGAGTAGTCCTCATCACCTTGACTTAAAAACGTGTCATATCCAGTTTCTAAAAAAGTGGTATTTAAGGTAAAGGTTAGGTTGTCAGTTGCAATCCATACTGTTTCAAGTTCAAGACCAGAGGTGTGCGCTTCACCTGCATTTGTCAGTTGTACAGCAGGGTTTCCACTGGCATTAAAGGCCCGCTGAAATACTTGAAAGTTATCAATATCAGAGTAGAACACTGACGCATTCACTTTTAAGGTGTAATCGAGCATCATTGACTTAATACCAAATTCGGCATTGTTCATCGATTCAGTATCATAGGCAAAAAAATCTAAACCGTTAGTCATGAAGTCAGTATTCCAGCCACCACTTTTATAAGCACGTGATACTTTACCGTATACCATTACATCGTTAGTGGCGAAGTAGTTAAGCCCAACTGTAGGTGACCAATTAGAGTCACTGAAATCATCTTTAAATACAGCATAATCAATTGCACCTAATGCGCCGCCAGGTAAATTTGCTGGTACATTAGGATCATTTGCAACGTTGTTTTGCTGCCAATTGACATTTTTTTCTTCATTGGTAAATCGTAAGCCAGCTGTTAGTTCCCAAAGTTCGTTAAAACGATAGTTTCCATGAACATATGCAGCGGTAGACGTATCATCGAGCGTAGTAGGGACTATGATTCTTCCGGCTACCGGGCCAACGAGATCTGCTCCAAGTTCGACATAACGATCACTTGATAAATTACTGTCAAAGTAATAAACACCAGCTACCCAGTCGTAAACATCATTTTTTGGCGAGACTAATCTAAATTCTTGAGAGAGTTGCTCTGAATCTTCGTTAAATAAAACGCTTACTAGGTTTGCCCCACTATAATCATCATCACCCATTGTCGCAAATGAGGCTTCTCGGTAGGCCGATATCGAAGTGAAAAGATAGTCATTGCCTAAATCGTAATTGACAGTTAAGGCCGAACCCCAGCTATCACTATCGTCCTCTGTATTGAAATTAGCTGCAACATTAAACGCATCAGAACTTTCTGCTTGCGCTAGGGGCACTGCGCTGTGTTTGTCAGTCCAGTCAGCGGATAAGATAAATTCTAGTTTATCTGATGCGACATAACGTAGTTGTCCACGAGACGCCGAAGTATCCCAGTCTCCCGTGTTATTTTCTAAAAATGTATTCTTATAATAGCCATCGGATGATTGATAAGAGCCTGAAATAGAGCCAAATAAGTTATTTGCCAGTTCACCAGAAACAAAAGCTGCAGTTTTGTAAGTTCCGTGATTGCCGGCTTCTACACTTACCTCACCTTCGAAGAATTCTGAAGGGCTACGAGTATTTAAACTTATCGCACCAGCAACTGTATTTTTACCAAACAGTGTTCCTTGCGGGCCACGCAAAACTTCTACACTTTCTAAGCCTAAAAGCGGCACATCGGCACTGTAAGAGCGCCCTTGAAATACACCATCGATGTATATGCCCATTCGAGAGTCGATGCCAGGATTACGTGCAAAATCAACTAAGCCACGAATACCCATTTGTTGTTGGCTACCCTTACCTAACCCCCCTAATTCAATAGAAGGACTCGATTGGTTTAAATCAGTTAATGTATCTGCACCAAGCTTTTCCATCATATCAGCAGTAAATGCTTGGGTAGAAATAGGTACTTTTTGCATGTTTTGTACACGTTTTTGCGATGTTACTTGAATCACTTCAATTTGGCTGCCTTCTTTTTTACCTGAAGTATCTTGCGCTAATAATTGTCCTGAACAAAACAAGGCGCTAGTAACCGCCAAGCCTAATTTACACTTATAAAATTTCATGTATTCCTCTCGTGATAATTTGGGTGAGCGTTCAATTAACAAATGACTTAGCCATGCAAAGACATACTTTGTTCAGACTAATTGATTGAAGATATTCACCCTACAGAATTTGTTGACTAGACAACGATACTTCACTAATCTTAGTTTTGAAATGACATTTAAATACAAAAAACTGACATATTGCGAAACTTAGGTGAGTTTGTGAGCAATTTAGAACAAATACATATAGAAAAAATAGGCTCTCTATCTAACGAAGATATTAGCGACTTAAAATAAAGGAGAACCTAAAATGCCCACTAAATGGTTAAGAGCTTCCTTACTAAGTGGGATTGATAAAATACTGCTTGAACAATTTTCTTTATCTATTTCACTATTAGAGAACGAAATAAATTTTGATTTCAATTTATTGAAAGATCCTGACTATAAGCTCCCCTTAACGACAGCTCTAAAAGTACTCGATGATTGTGCAAAGTATACAGGCTGTCAGTATTTTGGTGCATTACTGGCAAATGAACAAAACAATGACCATTTAAGTTTAATGTACTCATTAGCTAAGTCATGTAATTCATTTGATGACGCATTATCAGTAGTTTTTGAGCAAAGGCTAAAAAGAACCAATGGATTTGAATGGCAACCTTCTAAAGATGAATTTAATGCCTATATTAAGTCACATATAGATGATATTTCGGGCATTGATACTACACAAGCCACTCTGTTTGGTATTATCAGGTTGTTTAAGTTTTTTAAAAATATCACTAAAAATAAATGGTGTCCGTCACAAATTTATTTTACTTTCCCCGCGCCTAACAATATCAAGTATCTTAAGAAAATACTGGGTGCAGACATCTATTTTAATATGAAATTCAATGGTTTTATCTTCCCAATTAAACAGTTGTCCCTTGAAATGAGTGGCCAGAACAGCAAGCTAAATACTGCGCTCAAGGATTTTTTAACCTTAACAGGTAAATCTTCTAATACGAATAAATTAACTCAAATTAAGCTATCCATTAGAAGTTTACTCATTTTAAATCAACGATGTACCTTAACTGATATCGCCGAAAGCCAACATCAAACCACAAGAGCGATTCAGTATTACTTAAAAAAGCATCAGCTGACTTATCAAAATCTACTTGATGGTGTTAGATACAATATAGCCAGAGATATGCTGATTGAAACAGAGAATTCAATCTATAAAATATCTTCTTTGATTGGCTTTACTGATAGTACGGTTTTTACCCGCAGTTTTAAAAAACATGTTGGATTGTCTCCTACCAAATACAGACAGGAGTATCAGGATCTAAAACTTGGAAATAACTATATGCTCTAGTGTTTAATCGCTGAATATATTCAAGTTACAACTAGTCCCCAGAGACGGCTTTATGTCCTTTTGTTTCTCTACTAATAAAAATGTTATTCTAGATAGGCTAGGGTTAACAACAGTCAATCGCCAAAATTCAGTCCGTAAAAGGAGTTATCGATATAATGAGTGATGTGAAAATATTATCAGCAGCGCCAATACCTAAAAAAAGCAAAACTTATGTCACCGAAGATATGCCTACTGCGGTACATATCAGTTATCAAGTTACTGTTGTTTCAAATTTGATGGCATTTGGAAGTAGCCCTAAAAATGTTGAACAATTTGGTATTAATTTACGAGAATGGCGAGTAGTTGGGGCTCTAGGGAAAATGGGACCATTAACGGCTAAAAAGTTGGTCGATCTTATTCGTCAAGATAAGGCTAATATTAGTCGAGCTATAACAGAGCTATCTGCTAAAAATTATATTATTAAAATGCCTAATAATGCACATAAAAAAAGCCCTTTTATATGGTTAACTACAGAAGGACTGGCCTTGTATGACACTATTTATCCAACATTTACTCAACAAGCTGAAATGTTTGCCTCTGTGCTTTGTGAACAAGAACAAAGGCTGTTGTGCCAACTATTAGATAGACTAAAAGACAACACCGAAAAAGTACGCAAGGAACAAGAGTTAGATTAAGAAATAAATTTTCATCCTGTAAAACTAAACCTAGCCCTCTTGCTTGAGCAGTTAAAGGGATATGAATTGCACAAGCATACGAACTAAACGAATAATTTTGCCTCTTTGATAACTACAGTTGTACAACAAAATGATAGGCTCCTTTGCTTAACTCAAAAATAATTAGCAATTTTTTGTCAACTATCTTTACAACTTTCTAACCACAAGATCACAATTTTGGTCTACCTTATTGAATTATAGTATTAAAAAATTGTTGGCTTAGTTTTTGATTATCTTTTAGAGTGCGGCTATGTAAATGCGTTAAGCATTTTACTTATATTTGCAAGCCTGTCGCGATATGTGTCAGGGTGTTTTTAGCGTATTACTGGTTAAGATGTACAGATGTCTTGTTTAACTCGAAAATTGCAGCAGAAACTCACGCGTTACGTACAGAAAAACAGCTCTCGTTTTTTGTCTAATGATCCTGAATATATTCATGAAGAATTGGTTAATAAGGGGGTGTGTCCCTCGGATGTGACCACTGACCAGATTATAATCATATTAAAAGAAGCAAAGGTTAGTTAAAAAGTTTTGCGGAACTTTAAGTTCTTTTGCTTTTTCCAGATTGGTATTAGACCACTATTGATTCATTAAAGTACTTATTGAAATCAAGCTTGAAGTCGCTTGCGATCACCGCATCTACAATTTTTACGCCATTACTGATTGTAGCTAAGTCCAATTCCTTGGGCTCCAAGTAATGATTACTTCGAATCGAATAAAATACTTTAACAACGGGTTTAGTGGCATGCACAGGATGTTGCTTGAGTACCATGGCAATTTTTTCGTTACTGAGTTTGACTAAACTGCCGACAGGGAAAATACCGATACATTGCACAAATTGTTTTACTAATCCCTCGTCATATTTTTCAGGTGCATCTTGTAATAAAATTTGTAACGCTTTTTTAGATGACATACCCACCTTGTAACATCTGTCAGCGGTTATTGCATCATAGGTATCGACTATGGCAATCATCCGACCAAATTGGGTGATTTCGGCGCCACGTAAACCTTCTGGGTAACCATAACCATCTAACCTTTCGTGATGTTGGCCAATTGTTTCAACAATTGGTTCGGGAATGCCCATTTCTATTAGCACTTTAGTGCCGTAATACACATGATCCTTCATTATGGTCATTTCTTGATCATTCAAACGTCCGGGTTTATGCAATATGTCATCAGGAATTTTAATCTTTCCAATGTCGTGCAAAAATCCTGACAGAGCCAATTCTTGTATTTGTTCTTCAGCCAAGCCTACATAGGTACCAAAATTCGCTAGTAAAATAGCCACATTTAATGAGTGTTCTAAAAGGTAAGTGTCCTTTTCTCGTATTTTTGTCATGCACATTAAGGCATTTGGGTTACGATCTATAGAGGATACAAGATTGTTAGTGAATGCTTCTGGGATGGCAATGTCTACAGGCAAGTTTTTACCTACACTCTCCAACATTGTTTTTTGTATATATTTCCCTTTAGTATGAAGTTTGCTTGCCACTTCAAGTTCTGATTCAAAAGAGACTTTATGGGGAGTCTCAGGCACTGCAGCAGGAACTTCTGGTTCTTCCTGTTCAACAACTTTGGGTTTGAGTTGTTTGCTCATATCAACTACAACTGACAAAATTCCTTTCTTTTTTAGTAGCGTTATGGCGGCAGCAGAAGTGACTCTACCTCGACTGGTTATCCTAAATGTGCCTTGTTGTTTTGCTATAGAGTCAACGAACATGCCTTCTTCGACATCGTCTATATCAATGGTTTTTAACACAGCTCAAATCCCAACTAAGTATATTTAACAGCAGAAATTTAAAATATACGATTTACCTATTAAGAGCAAGATTAACTATTCTGTAAACTAGGCTAATACTCTAATTTCCAAAGCATTTCTGCCAAATCGGGCTGCCATTGAAAAATACTAAGTTTAACTCGGTTGTTAAAAACGGCGACGTCTTCTTGTTGTAATAAACCACTTTGTTTTTGTGATTGTTCAGAACCTGTGGGAAATGCAATTTGTCCATTTGAACGCAAAACTCTATGCCAAGGTACTTCCATATCTTTTGGCACAAAACCTAATGATTTACCCACTAGCCTAGCTCGCCCTGGCAACCCAGCAAGATCAGCAATTTGGCCATAACTTGCCACTTTACCCAAAGGAATGAGCTGCACAGTTCGCCAAATTTTGGCGTATTGAGGATGTTCAGACATAGCAATAAATCAACTTGTTACTACAAAAGGATATTGGACTTGAATTTGCTCTAAATCGAGTTGTTTAGTTTGTTGATTTGGCATCTAGTTAACTTTGCTATTAAATGACATGAGATAAACCTAAGATATGTAAACCGTTAGTTAATTTAGTCAAACAGTTTCCGGTGAGCATATAATATTAGTAAGAGGCAGTCGATAATTAGCACATTGACTACCAAATTTAACAAGCCTGCTCAAAAATACTAAGCATAAGTTGCAATGGGTCTAAAAAATTCGCAGATATGACAACTTTAAAAACCAACAAAAGACAGATATGTGCCAGCTGTAACTACCCGCAGAGAACCTGTCTATGTCCGTGGATACATCCCATCACATCACCACTCAATATCATTATTTTACAACATCCTAAAGAAGCAAAACACGCAAAAAACACAGTTAAGTTGTTAACGTTAGGATTAAAGAATATATCAGTTTTGCAAGGTGAAACACCTGCAGACTGGGAAGAGTTAGCAAAAATGGTGACTGAGAAACCGCAAAATTATTGTTTATTTTATCCTCACCAACAAAGCATCTCGGTTGAATCGATTTCTTCGCCACAACAAAAGGAAAAATATTTCCCAACAAATCAACAGCTGATATTCATTGATGCATCTTGGCGCAAGGCCTTAAAAATCTGGCATCTCAACCCTTGGTTGCAGCTATGCGACAGCTGGCATTTTGCCAATCCACCAGACAACCAATATCGCATTAGGCGTACTACTCAGCAAAGTAGCCTATCAACGCTTGAATCGGTAGCTTATGTGCTTGAGCATACTCACAACATTAATTGTACGCCACTACATACTCTGTTTTCAAAAATGCAGCAGAAGTGTTTTAATGATAACCGCCGTAATATAATAACCTATTGAAATTTTGTGTTTTTTGGGAATTATTGATTAAAGTATAACTGTTTTAGGAAAGTGTATTTATTAGACAACGATAGGCCACGGCGGTCTATATTTTGTAAAGTTAAACACCAAATGTGTGGTATTAAATTTGAAGCAAATCAAATTATTTATAGGTACGCTAACGCTTTGCTTTTGTTTAGTGATGAGTGCACTAGCTGCACCAACTGAAAAGGATATTGTTAGCTTTAATTTGAGTAACATTAACAATCAGAATATTAGTAACAATGTCAGCTATTTTTCACTAACGAACAATGCATCTTCGCCCCCCCAAAAACTGAATCAACTGAGAACTTGGTTAAACACCTTGGATCCGCATCAAACAACCAACACATTTGGTGATAAATATGCTGTAGCTTTTGAAATTTACAACGACACACAACTAAATGAATGGTTCGTTTATCCTTATGGCTCTGTAGTACAAAGCATAGAAATATTATCCTATAGTAGCAAACCCCTCGCTAGCTCAACTAAAACCGGTCATGGTTTAAAAAACCAACAAAATTTTCATTACGGTAGCAAAATCGAAATATTACCCGGTCAGCGTAAAATTTTGCTGATGATGTTTGAAAGTGAATATTTTTTCGCTCCCATTAAGATTTTGATTAAACCTAATGCGCAAGCTGAGCAGCTATTTCAATTAGAAAACATCATATTGCTTGTAAGCTTAGGCATTTGTTTGGCGTTGGGTATATATAACCTATTCATTTTTTCTAGCACCCGCAATATCCAATATTTAACCTATGCATTTGCCACTTTGGCTTATGCCCTAGGCTGGGCAGCAGTATTTGGTGTACCAGAATATGCGGGGCTTGATAGCTCAGAACATTGGTTAATGCCCGCGTACATAATAGGCGCGATTTTTACCTGCTTATTTAACATTCAATTTTTACACCTAAAAGAATCAGCCCCTAAAACGGCTAAAGCATTAAAAATAACCGCCTTATTGGCAGCAATTTCATTGCCCTTTGCTTTCTATAGCCAAGGTATAGGTTTATATCTCGCCTCTCTTATTACCTCAGTGGTATGTATTTTGGGTATCTATTCCGGCATTCGCCGCTGGAAGGGAGGTTACTCGCCGGCCAAATATTTTGTTTTCGCTTTATTGTCAGTCGCCCTGCCGAACATGGTAGGGAATTTGATGAACTTTGGGGTGTTACCTGGGTTAAACGTTAATATTTATTTGTTGGGGCTAATAGGTAATTGTTTAGACAGTTTGTTGTTAGCATTTGCATTGGCAGCCCAGGTAAGGCTATTAGTGATACAAAATAACGAACTGAACGCCACACTGGAGCATACGGTGCAACAACGCACCACTGAACTCAGAGAGGCTAATTACCTATTGGAGCAAACCAATAGTGACCTAATCGAGGCAAGTAATGCAAAAGGTCGGTTTTTAGCTACCATGAGTCACGAAATCCGTACTCCTTTAACTTCTATTATTGGTTATGCCGACGGTATTTTACTGGGTGATATTGATAAAGCTGAACAAGAACGCGTGACAAAAATTATTGCAGAAAATGGCAATCATTTATTAAGGGTAATTAACGATATTTTGGATATTGGCAAAATTGAAGCCAACAAACTCGATTTCGAATCAATACCTACACCTTTGTTTTCAGTGTTGGCACAAATTGAGTCAGTTGTAGGTAAACGAGCCAGAGATAAAGGCTTGGCCTTTCATTTGGAATACGAGTTTCCACTACCAGCACAAATTAATACCGATCCAACACGTTTGAAACAAATTTTATTTAACCTAACTAATAATGCTATAAAATTTACCGAGCAAGGTTATGTGGGTTTGTCGGTAAGTGTGCTCAATAATTTATTACAATTAAAAGTAAAAGATTCCGGAGAGGGCATATCAGCACAGCAACAGGAACTGTTATTTCAACCCTTCACTCAAGCTGACAGTTCAATCAATAGACGTTTTGGAGGCACGGGACTAGGGCTGAGCATATCTCGGCGACTTGCTAATGGCTTAGGTGGCGATATTAGTGTTGCTAGTGCTCCACGAAAGGGATCTACTTTTACCTTAAGTATTAACTTAGCTGTAGTGCAAGATTCTCCTTGGATAAATAATGTAACTGAAATATGGCAGTCGACACCCACTAAATCTGTGCTGCCAGTTACTTTGCCCAATTTTATAGGTAATAAAATATTACTAGCAGACGATCATCCTAATAACCGCGAATTAATTTCCATATTATTAAAACGTATGAATATTACCGTCATAGAAGTCGAAAACGGTAAGCAAGTGCTGGAAACTGTTTTTTATCAAAAGTTTGACTTGATTTTGCTCGATATTCATATGCCACAAATGGATGGCACCGAAGCCCTTAAACAAATTAGAGCAGCGGGTAATCACACTCCAGTAATTGCGCTAACCGCCAATAACATGAAACATGAAATAGAACATTATATGCGCCTTGGATTTTCTGACCATTTATCCAAACCCATTTCGCGGCAAGACTTTATTAGTAAATTATCCCTTTATCTTAGCAAACATGGCGAAATTGATAGCCCCCTTCATCAAGGTGATATGGTGAAGTTGATTAGGGATTATCAACAGGATTTGCGTGACCAAGTAGATAATCTAGAGAAGGCCTTAGGACAAGGCGATTTAACTATTATTAGCGAAATTGCTCATAAAATAAGAGGCTCTGCAGGCTCTTTTGGTTTTGATATTATTGCTCAAAAGTTTGCCGATATAGAACACTGCGCCTTGCAAGATGATGAAATAGCGGTGACCTATGAGTTACCAAAAGTACTAGCATTAAGCAAACAGTGCATTGACTTGCCGGGAGTAGATATTCCACAAGGCATAGTAAAACACCACAATAGTGCCGCACAGTTTTTAGGAGCAATTTGTAATCTCATTAAGCACTCACAGCAAACGCTTGATGACTTAACCTCTGCACTTAATAACAATGAAATTAACAGCGCCTTAGTACATTTATATAAGTTTTTCCCGTCCAGCTATGATTGTGCATTAGTCCGCTCTGAGTCGGCATTTAAAGCCTTGGAAGAAATAATTAAACAAGGCAAACTTGAACCTCAAGAATATTCTCCACAACTCGATATTATTGGAGCCCATTTGGCACAATTAAGTGAAGCTTTACAGCCAAGTTTAATAGATGAAATATGATTCTTTTCTAGATTGTTTGCATTTAGTTTCCAGCAACTAGTAAAGTTTAGTAAAACGTCATACTGTATCCCGCACTGGATATTTTTTATAAGAATCTAAATATGTTTTATCGTGTTGCAAATAGAATTTTGTTGTTGGTTGTATTTACTGGCTTAAGTATCACTAGTTTTGCCGAAAATCGAATTGATACTCAACGGCCCGATGCGCCAGAGTTAGCCGCTTATGGGCAATATGCCATAGGTGTAAAAACCTTAAAAATTATTAATCCGCAGCAAATTGATATTATCCAAATTGACCCAGCTAAACCAACAAATTTAGCTAGATATGACCGCCCATTAACTTTAGAGGTTTGGTACCCAGCAGTTGCAAACAGTAAAGGAAAAACGACCTTAGGGGTATTCTTACGTGATGGTAAAACCCAAGTTGCTATAGATGGTAAGGCCGTTCGCGATGCCAAACCTCTAAAAACGCAGCAAAAGTTTCCGCTGATATTGGTTTCCCATGGTTATCCTGGTAACCGCTTTTTACTGTCTCATTTAACTGAAAATATTGCTTCAAAAGGTTATGTAGTAGTAGCTATCGACCACACAGACTCAACTTATCGAACCAAAGCCGCTTTTGGCTCGACTTTGCTCAATCGGCCACTCGACCAACTATTTACTCTTGATCAAATAGAACTTATGTCAAAGGACAGTTCTTCCTTTTTATATAACTTAGTTAACACCCAAAACTCAGCTTTGATTGGTTATTCTATGGGTGGCTATGGTGCGGTAATTTCTGCTGGTGGAGGTTTAACCCAACAAGCCGTAGATTACCCATGGGGTTTACCACCCAACGTATTAGCTATACATCAAGATAATAATGAAGCGCACAAATCTCCTGATCCAAGACTCAAAACCGTCATAGCTTTTGCTCCTTGGGGAATGAATTACGGAGTATGGGACCAAACAACATTAAAAGGGGTAAAAATACCTATGTTATTTGCAGCGGGTTCAGTTGATGATGTTTCAGGCTACGAAAAAGGAGTACGTGCTATTTGGCAAGGTACAACAGAGGTAGACCGGGCATTGTTGACCTATGAAAATGCAAATCACGGTGCTGCAGCTCCTATGCCAGCCCCTGAGGAATCTTATTTCTTCGATGAAGAACTAGGTTTTAATGTCAGTGAACACTACACAGATGCCGTATGGGACACGGTACGTATGAATAACATAGCCCAGCACTTTGTTACTGCTTGGTTAGGAAAATACCTAAAAGACGATAAGAATATGGATGTTTATCTTAACTTAGAAGTCAATTCAAACGATGGTGTTTGGAGCAAGGATGAAAATGGCCAAGCTAAAGCGGATCATAACCACTGGGCAGGTTTTAAAAACCGCACTGCCAAAGGCTTGAAATTTGAAAAATTAGCTAAGGGCGAGTAAATATGCCCTTAGCTAATCGCCTAATCAGTGTGTTGCTTTATCGCCCCAAATATCTTTTAGGCGTTGATCACGTCCACAGTTCCAACGATACAGTTTGTATCTAACAGGATTGTTTTTGTAATAATCTTGGTGATAACTTTCATCACCTTTTATGGGATAAAAAGTAGTAGTAGCCAAAATGGGCGTTACTACTTTCTTATCTGGAAACTGGGTTATCACTTTTTGCTTAGATAATTCAGCAAACTGCCTTTCTTTAGTATTCGCAACAAAAATAGCACTTAGATAACTAGAGCCTTTATCGCAAAATTGTCCTCTGTTATCAAAAGGGTCAATATTAACCCAATAATGGTCAAGCAAAGCTTGATAGGTTACTTTTTTTGGGTCGTAAGTCACTTCAACAGCCTCATAATGACCAGTATGATTACCGTTATAAGTGGGATTTTCTAAACTGCCCCCAGTAAAACCGGAGATAACATCGGTTACTCCTTCTAGTTTTTCAAAATCTGATTCCATACACCAAAAACATCCACCTGCAAAAATTGCTTTATCAGCATTCACTTGAGATGCATATAGGATAAAAACTGCGTTAAGTGCTAACAATAATTTCAATTTCACGATATTTCCTAAATTAGTTAATCAGTATAATTATTAAGGGAGTGTAAATTAAGACCAAAGTTTGGCTACAAACTTTCAAATTTTTGTATTATTCCAATCCATATAAAACAAAAAACCCAGCATTTCGCTAGGTTTTTAAATAGTTTCACATGAAACATTTAGTGTATATTTTTACTTACTTGCGCAGTTTGCGGATTAACCTTAACTGGGCAATAGCTTCTGCAAGCTCAATGGCTGCTTCGGCGTATTCAAAATCGGCAGTAGGATTAGCGATATGCTCTTCTGCGCGTTTTTTCGCATCAAGAGCCGCTTGTTCATCTAGGTCTTCTGCACGAATAGCGGTATCAGCCAATACAGTTACTGTACCAGGTTGTATTTCTAGCACACCACCGTTGATGTAAATATTTTCTTCATCACCGAATTGCTTAACCAAACGTACCATTCCAGGTAACAAAGTAGTCAATAAAGGTGCGTGACCAGGATGGATACCTAGCTCACCTTCACTACCTGTTATCTGAATAGCTTCGACTAAACCAGAAAAAATACTGGTTTCAGCGCTTACTACGTCTAGATGTACGGTCATTGCCATAAAAACCTCCTAAATAAATATGCATTCAAGTCCATATGGCCCCAACAAATTGTTAGAACCAAATGGATAGAAACTACATATTTTTAGCTTTTTCGCTTGCTTCTTCGATTGAACCAACCATGTAGAAAGCTTGCTCTGGAAGGTGATCAAACTCACCATTCAAGATACCGCTAAAACCACTGATAGTGTCTTTCAATGAAACATACTTACCAGGTGAACCAGTAAATACTTCTGCTACGAAGAAAGGCTGTGACAAGAAACGCTGAATTTTACGAGCTCGTGATACAGAAAGCTTATCTTCTTCAGAGAGTTCATCCATACCTAAGATAGCGATGATGTCTTTTAATTCTTTATAACGTTGCAATACTGATTGCACACCACGAGCCGTGTCGTAATGTTCTTGACCAATAACAAGAGGATCAAGTTGACGTGAACTAGAATCAAGTGGGTCAACCGCTGGGTAAATACCCAAAGACGCGATATCACGAGACAATACAACAGTTGCATCTAAGTGAGCAAAAGTAGTAGCAGGTGAGGGATCGGTCAAATCATCAGCTGGTACGTATACCGCTTGGATTGAAGTGATTGAACCTGTTTTAGTTGATGCGATACGTTCTTGAAGTACACCCATTTCTTCAGCTAGGGTAGGCTGGTAACCTACTGCTGATGGCATACGACCTAGTAGAGCAGATACTTCTGTTCCAGCTAGAGTATAACGGTAGATGTTATCTACGAAGAACAATACATCACGACCTTCATCACGGAATTTTTCCGCCATGGTCAAACCTGTCAAAGCAACACGTAAACGGTTTCCAGGAGGCTCATTCATTTGGCCGTATACTAGAGATACTTTATCTAGTACGTTTGACTCGTTCATTTCGTGATAGAAATCGTTACCTTCACGAGTACGCTCACCTACACCAGCAAATACTGAGTAGCCGCTGTGCTCGATAGCGATGTTACGAATGAGTTCCATCATGTTAACGGTTTTACCAACACCGGCACCACCGAACAATCCAACTTTACCACCTTTAGCAAACGGGCAAACCAAGTCGATAACTTTGATGCCTGTTTCTAGTAGTTCAATTGAACTTGATTGTTCTTCGTAAGTAGGTGCTTCACGGTGAATAGACATACGCTCTTCTTCACCAATAGGACCTGCTTCATCGATTGGGTTACCCAACACATCCATGATACGGCCTAATGTGGCTACACCAACTGGGACCTGAATTGCAGCACCACTGTTTTCAACAGCTAGGCCACGACGTAAACCGTCTGTGGAACCCATTGCAATGGTACGAACTACGCCACCACCTAATTGCTGTTGTACTTCCAGGGTCAAACCTTGCAAATCACCTTCGGTAATTCGCAAGGCGTCATATATTTTTGGAACCGAATCTTGTGGAAATTCAATATCCACTACGGCGCCAATTATTTGGACGACCTTACCATGACTCATGTTAATTCCTCTTAAATTCTAAAACCATTGCCTAAACCGCTGCAGCGCCAGCTACAATTTCACTAATTTCTTGAGTGATTGCTGCTTGACGTGCTTTGTTATATATCAATTGCAAGTCATCAATAATATCACCCGCATTATCAGTAGCCGCTTTCATGGCCACCATACGAGCTGCTTGCTCAGACGCGCCATTTTCAACTACGCCTTGATATACTTGAGATTCAATAAAACGAACCAATAACATATCTAGGATAGGTTTTGGATCAGGTTCGTATATGTAGTCCCAACGGTGTTGTAATTCTTTTTCGTCAGATTTAGGCAAAGGCAACAATTGATCGATCTGCGGCTCTTGCGCCATGGTATTTACAAACTTATTAAATACCAAATATAAACGGTCTATTTTGCCGTCATTAAATGCATCCAACATGATACGTACCAAACCAATGATTTCACTGATACTTGGCGCATCACCTATTCCCGATTCGGCGGCTAAAACATTGCCACCAAAACGGTTAAAGAACGCAACAGACTTAGCACCTAATGCAGCAAAATCTATTTGAACATCTTGTTCTTGCCATTTTTTCGCATCTTTCACGACCATTTTGAATTCGTTGGAGTTTAAACCCCCACATAATCCACGGTCAGTAGAAATTACGATATAACCAACGCGTTTTACTTCGCGGTCTTCCAAATATGGATGGCGATATTCAAGGTTAGCGTTTGCTAGGTGACCGATTACGCTGCGGATATTCTCAGCATATGGACGACCTAAAGCCATACGGTTTTGCGCCTTTTTCATTTTGGACGCTGCAACCATTTCCATAGCGCTGGTGATCTTCTGCGTATTTTTAATACTGCCGATCTTACCTTTTATCTCTTTACCGCTAGCCATAAACTCTATCTCCGATTATTCAACATAGTGACCACCACCTCTTGTACTAAGAGAGTAGCGGTCCAATTGATTACCACGTTTGTGTTGCTTTAAACTTATCTAAAGCTTCATTTAGGGTGGCTTCAATTTCTTTGTCGAAATTACCTGTAGTATTGATAGTGTTCATTAGCTCGCTGTATTCACTGTTCATAAAAGAGTGTAAAGAGGCTTCAAAATCTAGAATTTTATCTAGTGCAATCTCTTTTAAATGCCCTTTCTCAACAGCAAACAATGAAACACCCATATCTGCAACCGAAAGTGGTGCATATTGGTTTTGCTTCATTAATTCCATAACTCGCTCACCATGCTCAAGTTGAGCACGTGTTGCGTCATCAAGATCAGACGCAAACTGCGAGAACGCCGCCAATTCACGATACTGAGCTAGGGCTAGACGAATACCGCCACCTAACTTCTTGATGATTTTAGTTTGCGCTGCACCACCAACACGAGATACCGAAATACCAGCGTTAACCGCTGGACGGATACCGGCGTTGAACAAATCTGTCTCAAGGAAGATTTGACCATCGGTAATCGAAATTACGTTAGTAGGTACAAAAGCTGATACGTCACCTGCTTGAGTTTCGATAATAGGTAAGGCAGTCAAAGAGCCTGTTTTACCTGTTACTTCACCTTTAGTGTAACGCTCAACATATTTATCATTTACACGTGCAGCACGTTCTAGAAGACGCGAGTGAAGATAGAAAACATCTCCAGGATAGGCTTCACGACCTGGCGGACGACGTAATAATAGTGAGATTTGACGATATGCAACGGCTTGTTTAGACAAGTCATCGTATACGATCAAAGCATCTTCACCGCGGTCACGGAAGTACTCACCCATGGTACAACCAGAATAAGGTGCCAAGTATTGTAGTGCTGCAGATTCAGAAGCAGAAGCAGCAACAACAATGGTATGACCCATAGCGCCGTGTTCTTCTAATTTGCGTACAACGTTTGCGATAGTAGAGGCCTTTTGGCCAATCGCTACGTATACACATTTAACACCTGAATCTTTTTGATTGATGATGGCATCAATCGCTAAAGCAGTTTTACCGGTTTGACGGTCACCGATAACCAATTCACGTTGACCACGACCTACTGGGATCATGGCATCAACTGATTTATAACCAGTTTGAATAGGTTGGTCGACCGATTGACGTTCAATTACGCCCGGTGCAATTTTTTCTATAGGTTCAAAACCATCTGCATCGATTGCGCCTTTGCCATCGATAGGAGCACCTAGAGTGTTAACAACACGACCAAGTAGATTACGACCTACTGGTACTTCTAAGATACGACCTGAAGATTTTACTTTTACGCCTTCTTGTAAATCAGCGTAAGGACCCATTACTACCGCACCTACAGAGTCACGCTCTAAGTTCAATGCGATAGCGTAACGACTACCTGGAAGCTCAATCATTTCGCCTTGCATTACATCTGCAAGGCCATGGATACGGATAATACCGTCGGTTACACCAACAATAGTTCCTTCATTTCGAGCTTCACTTACTACTTCGAACTTCTCAATACGTTGTTTGATTAGTTCGGCAATTTCAGTGGAATTCAGTTGCATGCTCTTTTCCCCGTTATGCTTGTAACGCGTCTGATAGACGGTTTAATTTACTACGAAGTGAACCATCAATTACTGTGTCGCCGGCTTTAATAAGCACACCAGCTATCAGTTCAGGATCCACGCTACAATTTAGCTTAACTTTTCGTGCCAGACGTTTTTCAAGAGATTTACCTAAATCTGTCTGTTGTTGTTTTTTGAGTTTGACTGCTGAAGTAATATCAACATCAATCTCTTTATCAAAATCAGCTTTAAGCTGATTAAACAAAACAGATATTTCAGGAAACGCTTGTAGACGTCTATTTTCAGCCAAAATCTTCACTAGATTTTGACCCTGTAGGTCGAGTTGTTCACCGCACACGCCGTTAAAAATTTCGGCTAGTTTTTCTGCTGCCACTGATCCAGTTAAAAGAGACTTAACTGTTTCGTTTTTAGAAACTTCAGCAGTAAACATCAGCATTTCTTGCCACTGTGTAACGGTTTTATTCTCGACCGCGTAATCGAACGCAGCTTGTGCGTAAGGGCGAGCGATAGTAGTCCATTCAGACATAGCTCATACTCCCTTATAGCTCAGCGACAAGTTTTGCAACTATGTCACTTTGTGCCGCAGCATCAATTTCACGTTCAAGGATCTTTTCAGCACCGGCAATAGCCAAAGCTGCGACTTGTTGACGCAACTCTTCTTTCGTACGGTTTCTTTCTGCTTCGACCTCTGAGTATCCCTGAGCAATGATTTTTTCACGCTCGGAATGGCCACGTTGCGTTTCTTCGTCAACAATTGTTGAACCACGCTTTTTGGCTTGCTCGATGATATCTGCTGCTTGAGCTTTCGCTTCTTTAAGCTGATCAGTGGCTTTAACTTGTGCTAGCTCAAGGTCTTTTTCACCTCGTTCAGACGCAGCTAAACCATCAGCAATTTTTTGTTGGCGTTCTTCAATAGCACCTATAATAGGGGGCCATACAAACTTCATGCAAAACCACACAAAGAATATAAAGGCTATCAGTTCACCAAGTAGAGTGGCATTGATATTCAAGACCGCTACTCCTCTTTAATAGTTCGTTGAAAGAAATGGATAACTACTATTAAGCACCAAGTACAAACAACATATAAAGAGCGATAGCTACACCGATCATCGCGATTGCATCGATAAGACCAGCTACGATGAACATTTTGACTTGAAGAGTAGCTGCTAGCTCAGGTTGGCGTGCTGCCGACTCAAGAAATTTACCACCCAAAAGACCGAAACCAATTGCTGGTCCCAATGCGCATAGACCAATCAAAATACCAACTGCGATATATAGATTACCTAAAGTTAATGCATCCATAGATTTTCACCTTGTGTTTAAGTTAAAGATTAATAAAAAAACGTAATAAAATTGTATATTTAGGCATCCTGCCTCAACTCCTCAGAGCCAGCCTAAGCTGTTGTAATTAGCACCAAACTAATTAATGTTCTTCACTTGCCATGCTTAAATACACGATAGTTAACATCATGAAGATAAAAGCTTGTAATGGAATGATTAACAAGTGGAATGCAGCCCATAAGAAATGCAATGGCAACTGCCATAACCCTATTGTGCCTGCTATAAGAATAAATATAAGTTCGCCGGCATATAAATTACCGAATAAACGTAATGAAAGTGATAAAGGTTTTGCTAATAAAGCCACCACTTCCAGAATGAAGTTAAACCAATATAACCAAGGGGTGTTAAAAGGGTGAGCGTATAGTTCCTTTAAGAAACCGCCTACACCTTTGATTTTTATTGAATAAAAAATCATTAAAATAAACACACCAATAGATAAAGCAAAAGTCATATTTACATCAGTAGTAGGTACTACTTTCATATAGACGTGATGCGGGTCATAACCCAACTGACCACCAATAAATTGTGCAAATGAAGGTAAAAAGTCAACAGGAATTAAATCCATGAAGTTCATCAACAAAACCCATACAAAAATGGTTAATGCTAAAGGTGCGATTAATGCACTTTTACCGTGATAAGTACTTTTAACAGTATTGTCTACAAACTCGACAATTAGCTCCACACAAGCTTGCCATTTACCTGGCACACCAATAGTCGCTTTTTTAGCTACTGCTCTAAAGCTTAAAATAAATACGAAACCTAACACTATTGACCAAGCTAAAGTATCTACGTGAAAAGTCCAAAAACCATCACCAACCGAAGCATTAGTTAAATGGTGTTTAATATAACCACTGACGCTTTGACCGCCATCTGATTCTGCCATTTTACCATCCACAATTTAAAGTTAAAAATCTGTATTCAGTCTCGTTTTCGCATATTCAGCGACTAACGCGACTCATGAAAATTATTATGGGCCATTGAGCCATTAAGGTTACGACATAGCTGATTAACAGCGCTAAAGGTTGTAAATTTGACCATTTATAAGCCATCACAAACAACACTATCGTAAAAATAAATTTAACTTTGCTTCCTTTGTTAAAACTCCGCACTACTAACCTATTTTGGCTAGCACCGGCATATTTAAACGCTAAGTAGGCATATACCATTCCTGGCAACACACATATCAGTCCACCATAAAGTGCTGATATCCCTGAATATTTCCCATAATAAAGGGTAAAAATAAAGGTTAAAACAATGGCAATTAGGCTTTGATAAAAAAGCACTTTTGTAGCCAACTGTCGACCTTCTTGGGCCAAGCTAGTCGCCAATTGAACCCTCTATGTATTTAAACCGTAACAAAAAGCGCCAAAAGTATACTTAACTGACGGTAATTTACAACACTAAAGTCTAGTTTGGTGCACAAAAGCACTAATATGGACATTCCTACAAACCCTTTGTTTTTGTAGGGATTATTGATTATAGGTTATTTATAACTCAAGCTGTTGCACTTAAGTTCAACACACTTTATAAAAAAAGCAAAATAGGATGACCTTATGCTTAATATAACCTTTAGTTATTAAGCACTAATCTATTTAATATGCCCTAATATTCCATCAAGCTGATCAAGACTGGAAAAGTTAATCACTAACTTACCTTTGCCTTTGGCATTATGGGCAATCACTACAGGAGCACCGAGATTTTCGGATAATTCTGTTTGTAGGCGTTGTACATCAGGATCTTCTTTAACCGGTGCTTTTTCTTTAGTAGGCTCTAATAATCTGCGCACTAAATTTTCTGTGTCTCGTACTGTTAGTCCTTTGCCTGAAACAGTTTGTGCGGCTTCATTTTGGGCGTCTCCTTCGAGGGCTAACAAGGCTCTAGCATGACCCATTTCAATATCGCCATGTTCTAGCAGTAATTTCACATCCTCGTTTAAGTTGTTTAAACGTAACAAGTTAGTCACTGTGGTCCTAGATTTACCTACAGCAGTCGCCACTTCTTGATGAGTAAGTTCAAATTCGACCATTAGGCGGTCAAGAGCTTGAGCTTCTTCCATTGCATTAAGATCTTCACGTTGAATATTCTCAATCAAAGCGATAGCCACAGCTGATTCATCAGGCACATCTTTAATTAGGCAAGGAATAACATCTAATTGGGCTATTTGTGATGCCCGCCAACGCCTTTCACCAGCGATGATTTCATAGTTATCAGCAGAAATTCGACGTACCACTATGGGCTGAATAACCCCTTGTGATCGAATAGATGCGGCGAGATCTTCGAGGGCTTCAGATGACATATCTTTGCGTGGTTGATATTTACCAGGCTGTAAAAACTCAATAGGAATTTTTTGCAATTCACTTTCTTGTTCAGGTAACTCTGAACCAGTACTTCTGCCTGTTTGGCTGGTTGCCAATAACGCGTCTAGCCCTCTACCCAAACCTCTTTTTTTCGCCGACATGTTGTCCTCAGTTTTTTCATTCATTTTTATTATTTACACTAACTTTATTTAGCTACTTGATTCGCTTTACCGCGTCTTAATATTTCACCTGCTAGAGCTAAATAGGCTTTTGCACCTGTAGACGATTTATCATAATACATGGCTGGCGTGCCAAAACTAGGTGCTTCTGCCAATCGCACATTTCTGGGAATGACAGTTCTGTATACTTGATCGCCAAAATGCCGTTTAAGTTGCTCAGATACGTCATTGGCTAGCCTATTTCTAGGATCGTACATAGTGCGCAGTACACCTTCAATTTTTAATTGCGGATTAACCACAGACGCTAGCTTTTTGATAGTATCCATCAAAGCAGTGAGTCCTTCGAGGGCATAATATTCACACTGCATTGGCACCAGTACCGAATCGGCGGCTGCCATTGCATTGACTGTGAGTTGGTTTAACGAAGGTGGGCAATCAATAAAAATATAATCGTAGTAATTTTTAACTGGTGCTAACGCATTGCGTAATCGTACTTCACGAGCAAACACTTCCATCAATTTAATTTCTGCGGCTGTGATATCACTATTGCCTGCAATAAGATGATATTTGCCAGACGTTTCTTTGATTATGACCTCATCAATTGGTTTTTCTTCAATCAATAATTCATAACAAGTATTGTCAACGTTGTATTTATCAACCCCACTGCCCATGGTTGCATTGCCTTGGGGGTCGAGATCAATAAGTAATACTTTGCGTTTTGTGGCCGCCATTGATGCAGCTACATTAACAGCAGTTGTGGTTTTGCCTACTCCACCTTTTTGATTAGCAATTGCAATGATTTTGCCCAAAATAATCGTCCACTTATTTATTTAGAAGACCAGAGTAGAAATAACATTTAATTTTCTAAATGTCGGGGGAATAGCTCCTAGCCAACTGATTGTTTTTTAATTTTGACAATATGACGCTCGCCTTCAAGACCAGGCACGTCTAACTTAATTGTTTCTTGTAAAATAAATCCCAAAGGTAACTCTTTCAGTTCATCTGTTGGGAGTTGACCTTTTAATGCAAGAAAAACTCCGTGAGAATCTACCAGATGTTGGCACCAGTGCAACATATCTTTTAGTGAAGCAAAAGCTCTGCTCAATACTCCATCAATTTCGACATTAGGTACAAAATCTTCAACCCTTGATTGCACAGGGTCGATATTGTCTATTTTTAATTCATATGCGACTTGTTTCATAAAACGCACACGTTTTCCTAAACTATCCAACAAAATAAAATGTTTATCAGGGCACATAATTGCCAGAGGAATACCTGGTAATCCTGGACCCGTGCCCACATCAATATAGTGAGTTTTATCTAAAAATGGCGCAACCACAATGGAATCAACAATATGTTTGATCACCATTTGTTGAGGATCTCGCACTGAAGTTAAATTGTAAGCTTTGTTCCATTTATGCATCAATAATACATAACGGATCAGTTGCTGTTGCTGCTCTTCAGTGACAACTAATTGACAATTTTTTAGGCTGCTTTTTAAAACAGTTAATAAATCATTTTCAAGGGCCTGTTGATCACTCATCAGGCAGATACTTTCTTTTGATCATTACTTGATCCTACTAACAACCCATGTTTTTTCAAATATACCAATAACAGAGACACAGCTGCTGGAGTAATACCTGATATTCTGCCGGCTTTACCAATAGTTTCTGGACGGGTATCAGTTAATTTGGCGACAACTTCGTTGCTCAATCCTGAAATCTGACTGAAATCGAAATCCATAGGTATTAAAGTATTTTCATTACGTAATGTTTTAGCAATTTCATCTTTTTGACGTTCTATGTATCCAGCATATTTAATTTGGATCTCAACTTGTTCGGCTGCCTGTTTGTTCTGTAATTCTGGCCCAAATGCTTCAATTTGCATCAAAGTTTGATAAGTCATTTCTGGTCGACGGATCAGATCCTCTAAAGTATTTTCCTTGGTTACTGGATTTTTCAATAAAACATTTAAGGCTTTGGTTGATTCGTGACTAGGATAAACCCAAGTCGACTTGAGCCTTTGTCTTTCCAATTCAATAGCTTCTAATTTTTGATTGAAAGCTTTCCATCGTGATTCATTAACTAAACCTATTTCGTGTCCCTTGGCAGTTAAACGAATATCGGCATTGTCTTCACGCAATAACAAACGATATTCAGCTCGACTGGTAAACATACGGTAGGGTTCTTTAGTACCCATAGTAGATAAATCGTCAATTAACACGCCCATATAAGCTTCATCACGACGTAATATAAATGGGTCTTTTTGTTGTACTTGTAAGGCTGCATTTGCACCCGCGATCAAACCTTGAGCACCGGCTTCTTCATAGCCAGTTGTTCCATTAATTTGACCAGCAAAAAATAAACCACTGATAAATTTTGTTTCTAAGGTTTGTTTGAGATCGCGAGGATCGAAAAAATCATATTCGATCGCATAACCGGGACGCACAATATGCGCATTTTCAAAACCAATTATTGATCGTACAAAATTCATTTGTACGTCAAAAGGTAAGCTCGTTGATATACCATTTGGGTAAACCTCGATGCTGTTTAAGCCTTCAGGTTCAACAAATATTTGATGTGAATTTTTATCTGCAAAACGATGAATTTTATCTTCTATAGATGGGCAATATCTTGGCCCAATTCCTTCTATAACACCTGTGTACATAGGCGATCTGTCTAATCCTCCACGAATAATTTCATGGGTTTTTTCATTAGTGTGGGTGATGTAACAAGGGATCTGTTGTGGATGATCGCTAGCTTGTCCCATGTATGAAAATACTGGAACTGGTGTATCACCATGTTGCTTTTGCATCACATCAAAATTAAGGGTACGGGCAT
Source organism: Paraglaciecola arctica BSs20135 (assembly GCF_000314995.1). Classification (GTDB taxonomy): domain Bacteria; phylum Pseudomonadota; class Gammaproteobacteria; order Enterobacterales; family Alteromonadaceae; genus Paraglaciecola; species Paraglaciecola arctica. The sequence goes on from NZ_BAEO01000002.1 coordinate 49,134, forward strand.
CGAGCCTGGCCGGTGTACCTGTTTTTAAGCGATCAACTCGAAAAGGTAATGCACGAAGTCGATCTGCCAATGCGATCGAAGGAGGATCGCCAGCACGGCCCCCTTTGTAGTTTTCCATACCAATATGTATGGTACCGCCTAAAAACGTGCCTACGGTGATAACAACGCTCTTAGCATGGAATTTAAGACCCATTTGTGTAACTACACCAACAACACGATCATTTTCAACGATCAGATCATCACAAGATTGTTGAAATAAGGTTAAATTTTCTTGGTTTTCTACTATTTTACGAATTTCATTACGGTACAAGGATCTATCTGCTTGTGCTCGTGTGGCACGAACCGCAGGACCTTTACTCGAATTTAAGGTTCTAAATTGAATGCCAGCTTTGTCGGTTGCCATAGCCATAGCACCGCCTAAAGCGTCTATTTCCTTAACCAGATGACCTTTGCCAATCCCGCCAATTGCCGGGTTACAAGACATTTGACCTAGGGTTTCAATATTGTGTGTTAGCAAAAGAGTATTTGCGCCCATGCGTGCAGAGGCTAATGCGGCTTCTGTTCCTGCGTGACCACCACCGACAACGATGACATCAAAATGTTGCTGATAAAACATGATTTTCCTCTAAAGCTAAAATGATCATTTCCCCTGAGTAAAATGGGGCGCACATTCTATCTGGAAATGAGCTTAAGTAAAATGCTTAAAATCTATTCAATTATTGTTTTATGATCTCTGTAATCTTTATAAGATCTTTTAGATCTTTGTTTATTATTACTATTATTAAGCAGCCACTTTTCTGTTGGTAAGTCACTATTTCTTATTATTATCAATAGTTTATAGGCAAGCTAAGTATGTGAATAAAGTTTGATCAAACTGGTATAAGGTGGGTATAACTAGTGCTTTTATCCACAGGGGGTATTTCTTGAAATTGTATACAGTGGATATAACGTGGTTTTACATGACTTATACATAAAACTATCCACAGTGAATAACATCTTTTGATCTAACTGTGTGTAACTTGTGATCAAAAATTCGTTAATACTCAGTTAGATCCTGATTTATAAAGGAAAGATCAAAAGAAACTAAATTTTGTTGATCTTGATACTGTTACCGTTGGTTTTTAATATTTATTTTGGGCCAGCAGCGTTTATTGATCCTCGAATCGATCTTTTTTTACTTTATCCTCTATTTTGAAGTCACTTTCACTCGTCCACCACTAGTTGATGCATCAATATCTATTTGAATATCAGTAATGAGATAAGCGGTAATTGAGCCATCTGAAGTAGTCAGATTGGCATCTTCTGTTAACTGTTTATTGATTGAATCCGTGTCGGTTTGAATGGTTAATAGACCACCCAAATTAACATTAAATGTTTCGGAGAAGGTTTTGGAAAAAAGTGAGGTTGAGTAAAACAGGATAAGATAAACCAATACTGCATTTAAGTAGGTAATCAGTTTGATCGTTCTTTTCATTTTAATATCCTTTGTGTAATTTTTGATTAACAAAGGATGAGTCGTGACTAGTTATTGAAAAGTTTAAATAAGTTGATTTTTATATATATCAAGTAGCATCTATTTTACTTGATTTGGACGGTAGCCTGATGTGGTTTGTGGTTGCTGCTGAGGCTCAGGTTGAGTAGGAATAATTTCGTTACGTCTGCTAGGACCTGAGAATTTTACTTTGTAGGTGTCGTATTCTTTGATGGACTCAAAACAATAACGACCTAGGGCGTTTTCTAACTCAGCAAGGTTGTGGTTGGTGATCATAATACAGTTTTTATGATGAGCCAGCCTTTGTCTTAATACATTGCCTAACCAGCTTTGGGCATTTTTCTTTAACACGCTTTCGTTAACACATACTTCATCGAGTATTAGTAAATCAACATCAAGTAATTCTTGGTTAATTTCACGAAATTTCTGTCCAACATTATCTTGGGCATTGTAATCATAAGAAAAGAAGCGCATTTCCAAAATAGTTGATAGTTGTCTATATAGAACTGAAATTTCATATTTTTCAATGAGTTCATGGGCTATAGCACCGGCTGTGTGAGATTTTCCACGACCATAGTCACCATAAAAAATCATCATATGAGCACCACTTTTACGCCAATTCATATCGTCATGAGCGGCGATAAAAGACTTAGCAATACTGACTGCTTCAATAACATCATTACTGTCTTCAATGAGGTTAGCGAAGGTCCATTTAGGATTCAATTCAGAGCGACCTTGAATATCTTGGATGCGTTGCTTTTTGCCTTCTCGTTGTAATTGTTTTACATCACGATTGGCTAATGCTTCATACTCAGATCTTAAGTCGGCATAGTTGGTATATTTTTCAGGAACATATTGGCGACCTAATGCTTTACCTAATCTTTGAATTTTGTCTTTAATACTGTCCACGAGTTCTATTATTCCGAATGATAAATATGAAAATTTATTAAGTGTTAGTTTTACTATATTTGGCCACTAAATTTTTAGCATTGTCGTCAGCGAGAATACCAGCCTTAGTTTGGACTATTTGCTGACCTACTTTTTGTACATTTTTAAATCCATGAGCTAAACGCATTTTTTTCAAGTTAAATACAAACTTTTGAGTCCATTGGTATTCGCTAAATTGTGACTCTGGCCTACCTAACCAATAAGCAATAAAATCACCTAATTCACTAGTAGTGTAATCATAATCAATAATGCCAACTAGTTTCGCTAAATCGCTGATTAATTTTTGATTAGGCAACCAATCAAGATGCATTGTATGCCAATTTAGATGTAACTTTGAATACTCATCTACTTTCATTGTAGTTAAAGGTAGAACAAGGGTTTTACCGTTAAAACTATGGTTAAGTTCGACTTCGTTTTGAAAATTGACTAAACCAACACTTATCAGCTCTTTTATTAAACTATTAACTTGTCGACCTAAAGTAAATTTTTCTTCTCTGGCATTTAAAATGGATAACAACGATTTGTAGTTTAAAGGTGACGTTGTACCACTAGATTCATCAGCAGTAGGTTTTATCCCAAGAATATACAGTATACGGGCGTCATTACTCAAAGACTGAAGTAGGGCTGTTTGTTCTGCTTTATTAAATTGCATAAAAATTCATTGGGTGATTATGCTGATTGTTCATTAGTTTCTAGCCAGCTTTGAAGCCATTTAACAGCAGCATCTTCAGGGATTGGGTGATTAAGTACGTCAATATGTAGGGCTGGGCACAATAGTTTAGCGCCACCAGTTTGCATAATATTTTCCATTTGCACGGATCCGTGGCAGTAAGTGTCATAACTGCTATCACCTAAACCCACCACTAAAAACTCATGTTTGTTCAAATTTTGAGTTTTTAATTGTTCAGCAAAAGGTTGGATGTTGTCTGGCAAGTCACCGGCGCCATGAGTCGAAGTACAAATTAACCATATGGCACTTTGGTCTAAGTCCAACAACTGCGGTGTTAAATGGATTTGTGCACTATGTGTATGACTTAACAAAACTTCTTGTAATGCATCGGCGACATATTCACTTGCACCTAAGACACTGCCTACTATGATTTCAAACTTTGCCATTTATTTACTATGTAGATTGATTAATTTTAGCATTGTACATTGTGACTAATACCATCCCTATATTCCACCTAATATCACTATTTTATGGTTGTTGAGCACTTAACTATTCCAGTCCAGTTAGTTTTAACCAATATTTCGACTGTATTAAATATTGATAAATAGGCTTTTTATGGAACGTCGTTATGATTTGGATTGGTTAAGAGTATTTGCATTTGCTGTATTAATTTTTTATCACATTGGCATGTTGTACGTTGCTGATTGGGGATTTCACTATAAAAGCCAATATCAAAGTGAAGTACTGCAAAATTTAATGTTGTTAGTCAATAGATGGCGGTTACCTCTTTTATTTTTTATTTCTGGTATTGCTTCTCGTTATTTATTGCAAAAATATTCATTAATTCATTTTGCTAAAACACGAACTTGGCGTTTGTTGTTGCCATTATTATTTGGTGTATTAGTTATAGTTCCACCGCAACTTTATGTGGAAATGACGGAAAAAGGGGATCTCAATCTTAGTTATTGGGATTTTTATAGGGCTTTTTTTGATCTACATAATCCCCTATTTGCTGAATATCAATCGGGAATATTGCCGCATATTGATGTTAACCACCTTTGGTATTTACGGGAATTGTGGTGCTTCTCATTAATATTGTTATTACTTCATCCGATTTTGTCTTTAGCTAAATTAGATAAAGTACTTGATTGTATCGGGAGTCGACTGGGTATTGGAGCAATCTTTATGTTACCTGTCATGTGTTTGTCAGTTGCTGAACTATTGATATTTCCAGAGTCTGACGAAGGTATAAGAATAGCTCGTGGATTTTGTTTCTTTTTGTTGGGTTATCTTATTTGGCAAAGAGAAAGTTGCTGGCAACCCATTCTGATGTATCGACGCTTAACCCTGGGTCTATCTTTAACAAGTTATGGGGGATTATTAGCCTATTACCACTTTATTTGGAAATTGCGGTCAGAGCCATTAACGGGTGTTTATGCTGCAATAGAAACAACTTTGTTATTAGCCAACCGTTGGGTATGGATCTTAGCTATTTTAGGTTATGGCTACGCTTACTTAAATAAGCCAAGCTCTGCGTTAAAGTATTTTTCGCGGATGGTTTATCCCAGCTATTTGTTGCATCAAAGTGTACTAATAGTGGCGGCTTTTTACCTAAGTACATTTAAGTTGGGATTTTTCTTGGAGGCGTTTTGCGTAGTAGTGATAACAGTTAGTTTTTGCTTCGCGAATTATGAATTATTAAAAAGGATCAACTTTATGAGACCTCTGGTAGGTATATCGTCGCAAATTTCTGAAGTAGAATATTCATTATTTAATAAAATATTCGTATTGATGTGTTGGCTACTAATACTACCTTTAGGTTATCTAATCATATTTTGAGAATTATGGATTTGCAGGGTATTTACCTTGAGTTCAGATTATTTACCAATGCAAAAGGAAGAAAATATTTTTGTAAGTAAATCGTCTGAACTGAATTCACCAGTGATTTCATTTAAATGTTGTTGGGTTAAGCGCAGCTCTTCTGCAAGTAATTCTCCAGCAAGGTTTTCTTCTAATTGATATTTGCCTAAATATAAATGTTCCGCAGCTCTGTCTATAGCATCTAAATGGCGTCTGCGAGCGATAAACTGACCTTCTGAGCTTGCATTAAAGCCCATGCAATCTTTTAGGTGATCAGTTAACAAGGCAAGTCCCTGTTCGTTACTGGCAGATATTGAAATAACCGGGTAGTCACCGCTATCATCAAAACCAATAGTTTCATTCGAAAGGTCTATTTTATTGCGGATAACACTTAGTCCGATATTTTTAGGTAGTTGTTGGTAAAACTCTGGCCATATTTTTTGAGGATGTGTTTCTGTCGATTCAGTACTATCCAACATAAACAACACACGATCTGCTTGATGGATTTCTTGCCAGGCGCGTTCAATACCTATTTTTTCTACCTTGTCTGGGCTATCCCTTAAGCCCGCTGTATCAATAATATGTAAAGGCATTCCATCAATGTGTATATGTTCTTTGAGTACATCACGGGTGGTGCCAGCTATATCTGTGACTATGGCTGCATCTCTTCCTGCTAATGCATTAAGTAAACTAGATTTACCGGCATTAGGTTTACCAGCAATGACAACCCGCATACCTTCTCTGAGTAATGCACCTTGTTTGGTCTGCTGGCGTAGTGTTTCAAAGGACTGGATAATTGTTTCTAAGTCTTTTTGAATTTTACCGTCACTTAGAAAATCGATTTCTTCATCGGGAAAATCTATTGCGGCTTCGACGTACATACGCAAGTGGATCACTTGCTCGACTAAAGTTTGAATATGTTGTGAAAACGCGCCTTGTAAGGAGCGTAATGCGCCTTTTGCTGCTTGTTCAGAGCTGGCATCAATTAGGTCGGCTATGGCTTCAGCTTGCGCTAAGTCCAATTTGTCATTTAAAAATGCGCGTTCACTAAATTCGCCTGGTCGAGCAATGCGTAATTTTGGTATTTTCAAAATAGCATTGAGCAACATGTCTAAAACTACTTGGCCGCCATGGCCTTGTAATTCAAGTACATCTTCACCGGTAAATGAATTTGGTGCTCTAAAGAATAAGGCTATGCCCTGATCAATAAGATTATTTTCTGTGTCAGAAAAAGGTAGATATTCTGCTTTCCTGGTTTCAGGTAATTTACCCAATATTGCTTGTGCAGCGGCACTTGCTAGAGTGCCAGAAATTCGAATTATCCCAACACCACCGCGACCAGGTGCAGTGGCTTGAGCAACAATAGTATCTTGTTGTGATGATAATCCAATAGCAGTCATGTGTTGTTTAGTCTCTGAAGTTAGTAAATTGTAATGGTTGTTCTAAATCAGCTTCTTTTGCCAATGCCATAACTTGTTGTAAATCGTCGCGTTTTTTTCCGGTGACTCGTACTTGTTCACCTTGTATTTGTGCTTGAACTTTTAGTTTTGCATCTTTGATGAGTTTTATTAGTTTTTTGGCTACTGGTTGTTCGATACCTTGTTTAAAGGCAATGGCTTGTTTGTAAATTTTGCCAATGTGCTGTACATCTTTTTCTTCAAAGGCTGCAGTGTCTACATTACGTTTTACACAGGTACCTCTTAGGATATCGAGCATTTGTTTGAGTTGGAAATCATTGTCGGCTGTCATAGTCACTATGCTTTCCTTTAACTCGAAACTTGCCTCAACACCTCTAAAATCAAAACGTGTGCTTAATTCTCGATTTGCGTTGTCGACAGCATTAAGTAATTCGGGTAAATCAATTTCTGAAACGATATCTAATGATGGCATGTGGATCCCTAAGCTTTATGAGTGATGACTGTTTATTGTAAGCACAAAAAAGCCCGTGTTATAGCATAAAACGGGCTTTTTTCGAAATTATGAAATTACTTGGTCTTTAAGCCGCGCTTTTCCATAGATGCGTAAATTATTTTAGCTTGAATCAAAGTAATAATGTTACTTATCAACCAGTAAAGTACTAAACCTGCTGGGAATATAAAGAAGAACAAACTCATAGCAACAGGCATAAACTGCATGATTTTTTGCTGCATAGGATCTGTCATTGTCATAGGTTGCAGTTTTTGTAGTAAATACATACTCAAACCAGTTAATACAGGTAATACAAAGAACGGGTCTTTTGCACTTAAATCAGTGATCCAAAATATAAAATCAGCATGTCTAAGTTCAACACTTTCAAGTAACACCCAATATAGGGCTAAGAAGATTGGCATTTGTAATAATAGAGGGAAACAGCCACCCATAGGGTTAACTTTGTCCTTCTTATACATTTCCATCATGGCTTTTTGCATTTTCTGCTTGTCATCGCCATAACGTTCTTTGAGTGCATCCATTTTGGGTTTTAGGGCGCGCATTTTGGCCATAGATTCGTATTGTTTTTTGGTAAGAGGATACATAGCTCCTTTAACCACTATGGTAATAAGGATGATAGAAAATCCCCAGTTACCAACTAGACTATGAATGAATTGTAAGAATGAGAAAAGCGGCTGAGATATCATAAACAAGAAGCCGTAATCGACTGTTAAATCTAGGCCACGAGCAATAACTGCTAAGGTATCTTGATCCTTTGGACCTAAGTATAAAATATTAGTGATTTTTGTTGTTTCGCCAGGCTGGATAACAACTGTTTCTCCAGTAAAGCCAATTACCGCATTGGTATTTTGTTTGATAACGCTGAATAACTTGTTCGTTTGGTCTTGTGGTGGAACCCATGCAGACACGAAGTAGTGTTCTATCATTGCTGCCCAACCAGCTTTGGTCGTTTCTCGAAGGTTGTTATCAGCCATGTCATCAAAGGAATATTTTTCGTATTTATCATCTTCGATAGAATATGCGCCACCGCGATAAACCGGCATAAACATACTGCCGCCTTCACCTAGTATGCTCTGTTTGAGTTGGCCGAAAGGAATGACTCGCTTAGGATTGCTTGTGTTGTTTTTAACGTTATAAATTACGTTAATTTTGTGGCTACCCCGAGTAAACACGAAATTTTTAGTAACTTGCATACCTTGTGGAGTTATTAATTCTAAAGGAACGGTGAGTGTATCACCTTCAAGTGTATAACTGTCTTGTGTGGCAGTGTAAGTAGGGCGTCCTTTGCTATCTGTGCCATCAGGACCAATTAAGCCACTTTGAGCTATATGTAATGTGTCGCCATTCGGTCTTAAAATGCTGTATGACTCGGCAGAGTTTTGCTCTACCGGAAATTTAGCAAGATTGGCTGAAACAACGTCACCACCTTTAGTATCAATACTAAGAATAAGAGTGTCGGTTGTTACTGTTATAATTTTTCCACCTTGAGTGGACATAGGCACTAAGGTTTGCCCATCAATAGAAGCAACAGGCACATCTTCGGCACTAGGTATATCAAGAGCAGTACTTGTTTGTCCGGTGGAGGTTGTTATAGGTGCGACTGGTTGAGGGCCGTAATCTAATTGCCATTGTTGCCATAATAAAAAGCCGACCATAGCGAGGCCAATTAATAAAAAACTGCGTTGGGATTCCATAAAATACTCTAATTAACTACTTATTATGAGTGTGACTTATTCATGTCAAAACATTAAACCACGGCGACGTTACTGTTTTATTTATGACCCGATTATTTATGAGGGCATAATTGTAAAAATCATTACTTATTTTGTTTTTTTTCTGGCACTGGATCATAACCACCATCATTGAGTGGATGGCATTTTAGTATGCGTTTGCCACTTAACCAACAACCTTTTATTAATCCGTGTTTAGTAATAGCGTCAATTGCATAATAAGAGCAACTTGGATGGAACCTACATGTAGGTCCTAACATCGGTGAAAGCACTATTTGATAGAGCTTTATTATACCAATTGGGATTTTTCGCAGCGCGACGCTAATTTTTTCCATAATTTACTCAGTAAATTAAATAATTCCTGATTCGAAAGTTTATCTAAACCACTTTTACCTACCACAACTATATCAATATTCGGAAATGAATGACGTTCTAAACGAAAGCTCTCGCGAATAACGCGCTTAAGTCTATTTCTATCGTGTGCATGTTTGACTCTTTTTTTAGCCAAAGTGATGCCCAAACGAGGATTATTCGAAGTATTAAATCTGGCTAGAAGAGTAAGTTGGGGTGAAACAGATGGAATTGCATTACTGAAAACAAATTCAAAGTGGGTGGGAGTAAGTAGCCTTAGCTCCCGAGAAAAGTGATTTTCACCCACCTTGGATAATTAAGCTGATAAACGCGCACGGCCTTTAGCACGACGATTGGCAATAACCTTGCGGCCATTTTTAGTCGCCATACGGGCACGAAAACCGTGTGAACGCTTACGCTTTAAGTTGCTTGGTTGAAAAGTTCTTTTCATGACCTAGTCCCGCTATACATAAGGTTTAAACAAAATGAGCATTTATATGATAACCATTTGGGGTAATCACCGTGCTCAAAAATGACGCTGAATAATAGAGATCACTTTACTAGTTGTCAATCAATTACTCCAACTAATAACATTCTATATGCATATTTTTAAGAGGCTGCAATACCTTAAGATCTGATAAGTGTTGAAAAAATTCATTTTATCCACAGGTTGGGTATAAATTAATGGTTTGTTTTTATTTTAAGTAAAATACTGGCATTAAATATGCTGGTATTTTGTCTATGATTTTGTTGAGGTTTAAGATTGCTAAAATACTAAAAATTTAGCTAAAACAATTAGATATAGGAGTTTAAGGAGTTATTGTTAATTAATTTAAAATGTCTGTTGCGTTAGTGAGGTGATTAGCGAGATAATTCACAGCTAGTTTAAAGTTTGGCTTTTGACTGGTTAATAATAATACAGTTGTTACTTTTCATTTTTGTTTGGTAATTCCTTTTTTATCTCATTATGGCCTTTGTTTGTAAGGGTGGAGTTGTTTTTTTCGATGTCTATATGGAATCAGTGTCTTGATAGGTTGCAGCAGGACTTACCTATACAACAGTTTAGTATGTGGATAAGACCACTTCAGGCCGAACATGCCGATGCTCACATAACTCTTTTTGCACCTAATCGTTTTGTATTAGATTGGGTCAGGGATAAATATTTTTCGCAAATTAATAATTTGTTGGCAGAGTTTTGTGGAGATAAAGCTCCTCAGCTACGATTTGAAGTAAAAGTTGCCAATGTTGATGCCAGTAAAATGTTTAGTGCTAGTAGTTATCCACCAGTAGCAGTAGAGCAAAACAAGCAACATACAAATAGTCATTTACCATCCCCCCCTTCCGTTGCGGTTTCTAATGTTGGCACAACTATACCAATGGCTGCAGGTCACAAAAGTAATATTAATTTAACTTATAAATTTGATAATTTTGTCGAAGGTAAGTCAAACCAACTTGCAAGAGCAGCCTCTCAGCAAGTCGCAGATAATCCTGGTGGTGCTTATAATCCATTGTTTATTTATGGTGGTACGGGATTAGGTAAAACCCATTTATTGCATGCAGTTGGTAATGGCATTATGGATAAGAAGAAAAATGCCACTGTTGTGTATATGCATTCCGAGCGATTTGTTCAAGATATGGTAAAAGCGTTACAAAACAACGCGATAGAAGAATTTAAACGTTATTACCGCTCAGTTGATGCATTACTTATTGATGATATTCAGTTTTTTGCAAATAAGGAACGCTCTCAAGAAGAGTTTTTTCATACTTTCAACGCTTTGTTAGAAGGTAATCAGCAGATAATTCTTACCTCTGATCGTTATCCAAAAGAGATAGTAGGTGTAGAAGATCGTTTGAAATCTAGATTCGGATGGGGATTAACCATTGCCATTGAACCACCTGAATTGGAAACACGCGTTGCTATTTTAATGCGTAAGGCTGTCGAGAATAAAATTTTCTTACCCGATGAAGTCGCATTTTTTATCGCTAAACGATTACGCTCAAATGTTCGTGAGCTAGAAGGGGCATTAAATCGCGTAATAGCCAATGCGAATTTTACGGGGCGACCTATTACCATAGATTTTGTGCGAGAAGCACTTCGTGATCTTTTAGCGCTTCAAGAAAAACTGGTCACCATTGATAACATTCAAAAAACAGTGGCAGAATATTACAAGATTAAGATGGCTGATATTTTGTCGAAGCGACGTAGTCGTAGTGTTGCCAGACCAAGGCAAATGGCGATGGCCTTGTCTAAAGAACTAACCAACCATAGTTTGCCCGAGATCGGTGATGCCTTTGGTGGTCGCGACCACACCACTGTATTGCATGCATGCCGAAAAATAGTGCAGCTAAGGGAAGAAAGTCATGATATAAAAGAAGACTATCAGAACTTAATACGCACACTATCTTCATAAAAATTCACGAGTAAAAAGATGAAATTTAGCATCAGTAGGGAAAACTTCTTACAACCACTTCAATTGGTTTCTGGCGCAGTTGAGCGCCGCCATACATTACCTATATTGTCTAATGTATTGATAAAGGTTAGTGATAACTCACTTTGGTTAACTGGTACGGATTTAGAGGTCGAATTGATTTCTAATGTCACCCTAAGTGGTGATTTCGTTGAAGGTGAAATTACTGTTCCAGCTAAGAAACTACTAGATATATGTAGGGGATTAAACGAAGGAAGCAGTATTGATTTCAGTGTTGAAGCCAACAAAGCGTTGCTGAAATCTGGTCGTAGTAAATACAGTTTATCAACTTTGTCAGCTGACGATTATCCTAATCTTGAAGATTGGCAAGGTGAATTAGAGTTTGAAATACCTCAATCAGATTTAAAGCGGCTTATCGATAGCACTCACTTTTGTATGGCTCAGCAGGATGTGCGTTATTACCTCAACGGTATGTCGCTTGAAACAGAGGATAACCTTATTCGTACGGTTGCCACTGATGGGCATAGGTTGGCTTTGTGCCGACTGAACTATACAAATGCGACCTTACCTAACCGCCAGGTCATTATTCCACGTAAAGGTGTGTTAGAGATAATTCGTCTTATTGAAGACAATGATAAGTTAGTTAAAGTACAGGTTGGTTCAAACCACATTAGAATTTTTTCTACTGATTTTATTTTTACCAGTAAATTGGTAGATGGACGTTTTCCAGACTACAGACGTGTGTTACCAAAAGATGGCGACAAAAAGATTGAATCTAGCAAAGACGTATTGAAACATGCGTTTTCCAGAGCCTCTATTTTATCCAATGAAAAATTTAGAGGTGTGCGTTTAAACTTATCAAATGGTGAGCTTAAAATCACCGCCAATAACCCTGAGCAAGAAGAAGCCGAAGAAATTGTAGACGTAGATTATCAAGGAGATAATTTAGAAATCGGTTTTAATGTTGCTTATTTGATAGATGTTATGAATGGGCTAAGCTGTGAAGATGTACGTATTACTTTAGCGGATTCAAACAGTAGTGCATTGATAGAGGATTCGAAAGATGACTCTGCTCTTTACGTTATAATGCCAATGAGACTGTAATTAGGTTTTATAAGAAGCTTCGTTTCTCATGAAACTGGACAAGGTCCAGATCAGTCACTTTCGAAACATTGATGATTTGTCACTCGTTGCCCATGGAAGTTTAAATGTTTTCTTAGGTGAAAATGGTAGTGGTAAATCATCAATTTTGGAAGCCTTACATTATCTAGGCTATGCTCGTTCCTTTCGTACCCATAAACATAAAAATGTTATTAGCCACGAAAAACAGGGTTTTACAGTTTTTTGCTCGACTGTTGCTGAAAATGGAAAACAACAGAAGTTTGGAATAAGTAGGCTGGCAAATGATAGTTGTATCGTTAATATCAATGGCCAAAAGTCTAAACGTGCAACAGATTTAGCTAGTAATCTACCCATTCAAATATTTACGCCTCAGAGTTCAGATATATTACTTGGCGCGCCAAAGTTGCGTAGACGTTATTTGGATTGGGTATTGTTTCACGTGGAACAATCTTTCAATTTGGACTTCCAGGTTTTTAATAAAAGCCTAAAACACCTAAACGCTTTATATAAAAGTCATCAACCAGACCAAAGCTTGAGTTATTGGAACGACTTACTTTGCGAAAAAGGGGAGGCTATTAGCCTAAATAGAGAATCTTTACTAAACGATCATCTAATACAGCTTATTAATGCGAATTTAAAAGATTTTTTACCTGAGTTTTGCTTCGAAATTTCGTATTATAGGGGATGGGAAAAAGGCTATACACTAGCTGATTCAATATTAAAAAATAGGTCACGAGATCAAAAATACGGTTTCCTTAGTGTTGGTCCTCATAAAGCAGATCTACGGATAAAGACCCAAGGTGTAAATGCTTATGAAATATTGTCCAGAGGTCAGTTAAGGATGTTGGTTGCAGGTATGCAACTTGCTCAAACACAATACCTACATGCACAGACTGCAAAGAGCTCAATATTTTTGTTAGATGATGTAGGCGCAGAATTAGATGAAGAAAAACGAAAAGTGTTTATATCACGATTGAACACTTCTGATACTCAATTATTTGTTACAGCTATTGATATCAAACAATTAGAGTTCCTAGAGAACTATACCGATAAAAAAGTGTTTCACGTGGAACATGGCCAGGTGAGAGAGGAGATTTAATTAAATGGCAGAAGAAAATGTTTATGATTCGTCCAGTATTAAAGTCCTAAAAGGACTTGATGCCGTTAGAAAAAGACCGGGTATGTATATCGGTGATACAGACGATGGTACTGGGTTACACCACATGGTTTTTGAGGTAGTAGATAACTCTATCGATGAAGCTCTTGCAGGACATTGCTCAAGTATTAATGTGAAAATACACATTGATGGTTCTGTTTCGGTTAAAGATGATGGCCGTGGTATTCCAACAGAAATTCATGAGGAAGAAGGGGTATCAGCAGCCGAAGTCATAATGACTGTGTTACATGCTGGAGGTAAATTTGATGATAACTCTTATAAAGTCTCTGGTGGTTTGCATGGTGTAGGTGTTTCTGTTGTTAATGCACTATCTAAGAAGTTGATGCTACAAGTTCGCCGTGGAGGTAAGCTTTACGAGCAGGAATACCAACATGGTGTACCTCAGCAACCATTAGCCGTTATCGGTGAATCAGAAGTCACTGGAACGAGCTTACGTTTTTGGCCAAGTGAAGATACATTTACTAATGTTGTGTTTCACTATGACATTTTAGCCAAAAAATTACGTGAGTTGTCTTTTCTAAACTCTGGCGTGTGTATCATTCTTGAAGATGAACGTGATGGTAAGACTGACCGTTTTGAATATGAGGGTGGCATAACCGCTTTTATTGAATATCTAAACCAGAATAAAACGCCCGTACATCAGAAAATTTTCTATTTTGACTCACATCGCGATGACGGAATTTCAGTTGAAGTAGCAATGCAATGGAATGATAGTTACCAAGAAAACGTTTTTTGTTTCACTAATAACATTCCACAAAAAGATGGTGGTAGTCATTTAGCTGGTTTTAGAGGTGCTTTGACTCGAACCCTAAACAACTACATGGACAAAGAAGGGCTTTCTAAAAAGGCTAAAACAAGTACCAGTGGTGATGATGCTAGAGAAGGTTTAACAGCAATCATTTCAGTTAAAGTACCGGATCCAAAATTTTCTTCACAAACTAAAGATAAGTTAGTCTCTTCAGAAGTCAGGCCTGCTGTAGAAACCACTATGGGTGAAAAACTTCATGAGTTTTTGATGGAAAACCCTGCTGAAAGTAAAATCATTGTTGGTAAAATTATTGATGCAGCAAGAGCCAGAGATGCTGCAAGAAAAGCCCGTGAAATGACCCGCAGAAAAGGTGCCTTAGACTTAGCTGGATTACCCGGAAAACTAGCCGATTGCCAAGAAAAGGATCCCGCACTGTCTGAACTTTATATAGTGGAAGGGGACTCTGCTGGCGGATCAGCCAAGCAGGGACGTAATCGTAAAAACCAAGCCATATTGCCACTTAAGGGTAAAATCCTAAACGTTGAAAAGGCTCGGTTCGACAAAATGCTTTCTTCTCAGGAGGTCGCGACTCTGATTACCGCATTAGGTTGTGGCATAGGTCGTGATGAATATAATCCCGAGAAATTACGTTACCATCGAATTATTATCATGACTGATGCTGATGTGGATGGGTCGCATATACGAACATTATTACTGACTTTCTTCTATCGCCAAATGCCAGAAATTATAGAGCGGGGCTACATTTATATTGCACAACCGCCACTATATAAAACTAAAAAAGGTAAAACGGAACAATACCTTAAAGATGACGATTCTCTAATAAAGTATTTAACATCAATTGCCTTAGATAATGCAGAACTGCACGTAAATGAAGATGCACCAGCTATTTCAGGCGTGGCTTTAGAAAATCTTGTTAAACAATATCAAGAAACGGTTGCCATGATTGCGCGAATCAGTCGTTTGATGCCAGCAGTGATCCTTAATAAGTTAGTCTATAGTCTTACCCTTGAACCTGAAGATGTAAATGATGAACAAAAACTAGCAACTTTTGCTGATGAATTTACTAAAGGGCTAGCCTTTGATGAAGCAGATGGAGCAACTTATTCATTTGATGTTCGCCATAACAGTGAAAGAAATAACTGGTTTGTTGTTATTATTATTAGATTGCATGGCATAGATACAGAGTATCGAATCGATCATGAGTTTGTTAATTCTAACGAATATAAACGTCTTAAAGCTCTTAATCTAGCTATTAATGGTTTGATTGAAGTCGGTGGTTATATACAGCGTAATGATAAAACAAAACCCATTTCAACTTTTGTTGATGCATTAGACTGGTTAATGGCAGAATCTAAACGTGGCCAATATATCCAGCGTTATAAGGGGCTAGGAGAAATGAATCCGAGTCAATTATGGGAAACAACTATGGATCCAGCCACTCGAAGAATGCTCCAGGTGACTATTGAGGATGCTGTTGGTGCAGATCAGCTGTTTACTTGTTTAATGGGTGATCAAGTTGAGCCACGTAGAGCCTTTATTGAAGAAAATGCTCTAAAAGTAGCTAATTTAGACGTCTAGTTTTAGAAAACAGAGACAAAAAAGGCCGCTTAATAAGCGGCCTTTTTATTTTCTTTATAAATCAATTGGTTATGGAGTTAATTGATACTTTAGGTGCACCAAATCCGCTAAAGTTTATTGTGAATTGGAAGGTTCCAGTTTCAGTAGGCGTAAACCGAAAATTCTCATCTGTAGTATCGCAACTAGACCTTACAGACTCGCCTACAACAATAACTTTATCTGACTCATTAGCATAACCACAATTCATTCCAGGCGTCCAATTGGCGTCTGCGAATTTAAAATCATATGGTTGACCATCAGCTATTAATTCAATTGAGGTTGAATATACCTGATCGGACAATTCTACTAACTTATACTTTTCGTCCGCTTCCCACCAAGAAAAAACACCTCTAAGGTAGAGTCCATCATAGTTATGTTCTTTGATTAAACCATCAATAACATTTGTTGCACAGCCACTGAGAAAACTAGCTAAAATGACTGTAGATACAAAACCTATTTTTTTCATATTGGTATAACGTCCTAATAACACATGCCAAACAAACGGCTAAATTATTAAGGTTAATTTAGTACTGATATATCCGCACAGCACAAAAATAAACCTCTTAGCCTTGATAATAACGTTAACCTGTTTCGCTTAACTGATTCATCATCAGCCATTACCATAACATGTTCGAAAAACTCATCAATTGGCTCTCTAAGCTCAGCTAAAACAACCAACGCACTAGTGTAGTCCGACTGTTTAAGCATAGGTTGAATACGAGTTTCTACAGACTCTAAACTGTTTGCTAAGGCAATTTCAGCTGGTTCCTGCAATAGGGCCTTATTAAAAGGCAACTCTTGCGTAAATACATTCTTGGCTAATATATTTGCTACTCGTTTGTTAGCTGAAGCTAATGCTTCTGCTGACTCTAAAGTGTTAAATGATTTAACTGCTTCAATTCTGGCTGCAAAGTCTGCTGGGCGAGTAGGGCGATTAGCTGCAACCGACTGAACTACACCTGTAGCTATGCCTTGTTCTGCATACCAAGCTTTAAATCTCGCTAAAATAAAATCAACGACCTTTGTTTGCAGTTGCTCAGTTTCGATTTTGTCCCCGAAAGTGGCAATAGAAACGTCGACTAAATCAACTAAGTCCAACGGCAAAGTCTTCTCTACAATTATACGTAGTACCCCAATTGAAGCACGACGTAAGGCAAAAGGATCTTTATCACCCTTAGGTGTTTGACCAATACCAAAGATACCAACCAAAGTATCAATTTTATCAGCCAGCGCCACACAAACACTCACTTCAGATGTAGGTAAGTTATCACCAGCAAAACGCGGCATATATTGTTCATTTTGTGCCAAAGCTACTAGCTCTGTTTCACCATCTGCTCTGGCATAATGCATGCCCATAACACCTTGAACATCAGGAAACTCCATGACCATATTAGTCATCAGGTCTGTTTTACATAACAAACCTGCTCTGTGAGCGGCTTCTTGGTCTGCGCCTAACATTGTGGCGATACTTTTTGCCAAAGATGCTATACGTTCTGATTTTTCATAAACTGTTCCCAATTGTTTCTGGAACAATACGCTTTTTAAGCTATCAAGCCGCGACTCTAAGGTTTGTTTCTTATCGGTATTAAAGAAAAATTCAGCGTCGGCTAATCTAGGGCGAATAACTTTCTCGTTACCGCTTATGATAGTTTCTGGATCTTTACTTTCTATGTTGGTAATAAAGATGAATCTAGACTTTAATTGGCCATTTTCATCCAACAACGGAAAGTACTTTTGATCACCTTTCATAGTGTAAATTAAAGCTTCTTTGGGCACTGCCAAAAAAGATTCTTCAAAATTAGCGACTAAAGCAACGGGCCATTCCACTAATGATGTGACTTCTTCTAATAAGTCTTCATCAATATCTGCTACTGCGCCTTCTTGTTTGGCTAGGGCCTGGATCTGCTCTAAGATTAAAGTCCTACGATGACTGTGGTCTGCTATAACATAATGTTGCTTAAGTTGACTTAGATAGTTGTCAGCACAATCAAGCTCAAAAGCAGCGTCAGAATGAAATCTGTGGCCATTAATCAAACGTGCCGAACTGACATCTAACACTTTGCCTTGTATTAGCTCGTTGCCATACAGCATAGTCACAGTATGGATGGGGCGAATAAACTGTGTGGATTTGCTGCCCCAACGCATGGGCTTAGGAATAGGTAGTGCCTTTAATGCTTTTTCAACTAACTCTGCCAAGAGTTGACTAATAGCCTGTCCCTTAACCTGAGCCTTAAAGAGTAACCACTCACCTTTGTCAGTCTTTAAGCGTTCAGCCTGACTCACTTCAATACCATTAGAGCGGGCCCATCCTTGTGCTGCTTTAGTTGGTTCGCCATCTTCGCCAAATGCTGCAGTAACAGCTGGACCACGTTTTTCCACGTCTTTATCGGCTTGAAATTCTGACAGACCCTCAACAACAACCGCTAGGCGTCTTGGCGAGGCATACCAGTTTACCTGGCTGAATGTTAGGTCGTTATCAGTAAACATCCCTTGAATGTTATCTCTAAACGCTAACGCCAATTTAGCCAAGGACTTTGGTGGTAGTTCTTCTGTACCTATTTCGATTAATAAATTTTCAGTTCGCATGGCTACTTCTCCTTGTTACACATTGGAAAGCCGAGTGCTTCCCGCGCTTCGTAATACACTTTTGCGCAGGCCTTAGAAAGGGTTCTTACTCTTAAAATATAACGTTGACGTTCTGTTACTGAAATAGCATGTCTTGCATCTAACAGGTTGAATGCATGAGAAGCCTTCATTACTTGTTCGTATGCAGGCAAGGGTAAATTAGCTGCTATGAGTTTCTCACTGTCTTTTTCGCACTGGTCAAAGGTGGCAAATAAAGCGTTTACATCAGCGTGTTCAAAGTTATAAGCAGATTGTTCCACTTCATTTTGGTGAAATACATCACCATAGGTGACTGTACCCATAGGACCATTGGTCCACACTAAGTCGTAAATGCTGTCTACACCTTGGATATACATGGCTAGGCGTTCAAGACCATAGGTTATTTCACCGGTAACAGGTGCGCACTCAATACCACCCACTTGTTGAAAATAGGTGAATTGTGTCACTTCCATACCATTCAACCATACTTCCCAACCAAGACCCCAGGCGCCTAGGGTGGGGGATTCCCAGTTATCTTCAACAAAGCGAATATCATGAACCAGTGGGTCAAAGCCAAGTTCTTTTAAAGAGCCTAAATACAACTCTTGGATATTATCTGGCGAAGGCTTAAGCATCACCTGAAACTGATAGTATTGCTGCAAACGATTAGGGTTTTCGCCGTAGCGACCATCTGTAGGACGTCTACAAGGCTGCACATAAGCGCTACTGATTGGCTCAGGGCCAATTGACCTTAGGAACGTCATCGGATGAAACGTACCTGCACCTACTTCCATATCTAGAGGTTGAATAATAACGCAACCTTGACGCGCCCAATAATCCTGAAGCGCTAAAATTAGTCCCTGAAATGTCTTACAATCAAACTTTTGCATATGCTCTTGCATTTCCTCTGCCACACTAGGGCTTATCGTATTATTAAATTTAAAAAAACGCCGGCAAGTATACCTTTTGTCGTTGACTCTATGTAGGCTTAAAGGTGATTAAAACAGCAATTAGACCAAGAAGTAGGGATCAATTTGGAAAAAACACGCTGTAGTTGGGTAAGTACAGATAAGTGTTATCAAGAATACCACGATAATATTTGGGGGAGGGCGGTTACAGACAGCCAAGAACTGTTTGCAAAACTTTGTCTCAATGGTCAGCAAGCAGGACTCAGTTGGGTAACCATATTAAAGAAACAAGCTAATTATGAAGCTGCATATTTTAATTTTGATCCCATAAAAATATCAACCCTTACTGATGAGGACGTAGAACGCTTAATGCAAAAATAATTCGTAACCGTTTAAAAATCCAATCGATTACAAAAAACGCTAAAACTTATTTAGCTATAGAGGCGTCTGGCATATCATTTAATAATAGCGGTGCTGGATGGTATGGCTTATCCAGAGCTCAGGTTAAATAGTAAAGGTCTTTAAAACCGCAACATCATTAAGTATTTGTGACGCAAACTCGGCTTCTAACTCTTCTCTTCGTATGTCTTGGAGTTTGGTATCTCTTTTGTTTTGTGCTTTTCTCGCTTCATGAGTAGGAAGGTCTTTGACATGCTCGTAGAGTGAGTAAAGCCCAGTAAATTGCTGAGAAAAATCTGGTTTATCTTTTATAGGTAAAGCCTTTAAAAGATGAAACAGCCTGATACAACCCTCTGACAAATTACATTGTTGTTGTTCTAATGCTTTGGCAATAGTTTGAATACTCTGCGAAATCTTAGCTATTCTTTGTTGGGTTTTTTGATTGCGAACTTGCTGTTGTGCCTTTAATCTACATAGTAGCGAACCTGCATAAAACCCAAGGCTAGCAATAATAAATAAAGCGACAAACAACAACAGCAAATTCATATTTTAAAACTACTAGTTAATCTTTAAAATCATTAATATCTATAGCTTCAAACTGCGAATAAAGATCGCTTTGTTGCTCAGATGATTCTTTTGGCTTTTCAGCTTCATCCGTTAATCCAAGCATATCGCAGAGTACTTTATGTCTTGCTAATGTTTGATCAACATATTGCTGGTCTTCTCTGGTAATTTTTTTACCTAGACCAATTTTATCCAACAGAGTCGCTAAACGAGGATCTTGTTCGATAGCTGCAAGTTCCTGCGTCGGCGAAAAGTACTTAATTTTTTTCGATGCCGATTTTTGCTCTTTTGTTTCTACAATTAAGCTAACAGGTTTTTTACTACCGTGTCTTGGATCTTTATTGACCTTTTTAGGGCCTTGATTGTCTGTTAGAGCCTCGTTGTTACGACTGCCAGCTGGTTTTCCTAGATGTTTTTTTACCCGTTTTTCAGTGGGTTTACGCACGTTTGAAGGTGTTTTGGCTACGCCAATTTTACCAACTTTACGAGATTTTTTCTGCCTAGCCATAGATCACCTGTGTAGGGCTTTATAATGGCCGTGATTCTACCTTAGTACAGGTGTTAAAACAGTGAATTTTTGACAGAAAAAAAGCGATAGTTAAACTATCGCCTTTTCATAGATCAGAGTGTCAGCAGACACTTCTCCCAATATTTGTTCATCCTAAACAACTTATATCCTTTTTATCTTCTCTTATTATTAATTTTAACGAAGATTTTTTATTGTTATAGATCTTCCTGATGCATTATTTTTCGTCCTTGTTATTCCCGTAAGGCTTAAAAATGCAAAACAACTATTGTTGTCTTGCTACTTCCTTGACAAGCACTGTGCTTGTAATTCCATTTTATTTTTATTTGCACGAGAGAATACAGGAATCATAAAAATTTACAACTTATTTACAATTGAGACATAAAAAAAGTGAACTTTTACTGAAAAGTTTAAACGCGACTAATAGTTTTGTTGCTGATTAGTCGCGAAAATAGCAGATTAATGAAGTCCAGAAACGTAGCTTGATAATACTTCGATATCTTTATCTGTCATTCTTTTAGCTATATCAGCCATCATGCCATTTAAAGAATTAGCTCGTTCACCAGAACGGAAGGCTTTAAGTTGAGACGCTATATAATCTGAATGCTGTCCGCTTATGTCGGGAAAACCAGATAAGCTAGTTCCATTTCCTTTTGGCCCATGACAAGCGATACATGCGGTAATACCTCGATCTAGATCACCGCCAATATAGAGTTTATTACCGAGTTCTACCGCATCTTCAGCTGTTTCGCCTGGTGTGGCCTCTTGACTGGAAAAATAGGCTGATAAGTCGAGAATATCTTGTTCTGATAAAGCAGCCGCCATGCCATTCATTACAGCATTATTTCGGCCTTCTTTACCGCCAGTTTGGCTGGCCAGTTTAAATTCTGTCATCTGCTTAGCTAAATAATTAGCATGTTGACCGGCAAGTTTAGGGTTCATAGCTATTGCACTATTCCCGTCTACTCCATGGCATGCGCCGCAGGTAACAGATATTGACTTACCATTTTCAGCATCACCTTGTGCTACCGCACTCGCACTAAAACCCAAAAACAAACAGACTAGCAGACCTATATTTTTCATCTTTATCTCATTAAGCATTTGATTAGCTGGCTATTCTTAAAATATTAATTGGGTATTTTACACATTTACGCCGTTAGTAAAATGAATTCATGAGATATCTTGTATTTTTATCTCATTTTAAAGAACACAGTGATTACCCTTTTCCCTGATATAATGATCAGAATTAGTATGATAAAAGTAGTTTTACAGTATTTTCAGGAGAAGACGTGAGTCATTATAGTCAAGCAAAGTTTAGTATCAGTGCCCCTGATATTACTCACCTAGGGCCCGATGAAGGGATCGAAATTGCATTTGCTGGTCGTTCTAATGCGGGGAAATCGAGTGCGTTAAACAAGTTAACTCGGCAGAAAGGGCTCGCAAGAACCAGTAAGACACCGGGTCGAACACAATTAATCAATGTATTTCAATTAGATGAAAATCGTAGATTAATAGATCTGCCAGGCTATGGGTATGCAAAAGTACCTATAGCTATAAAAAAGAAATGGCAAAGATCCTTAGGTGAATATTTACAAAAAAGGGAAAGTATTAAAGGACTAGTGGTATTAATGGACATTCGTCATCCCTTTAAAGATTTGGATCAAGAGTTGATACATTGGGCAGTAGCAGCAGATTTACCTGTGCTTGCGCTTCTTACTAAAGCTGACAAATTGAAATCAAGCAATCGCAAAAATCAGTTAATGATGGTACGAGAAGCCGCGTTGGCGTTTTGCGGTGATGTAACTGTTGATGTGTTTTCTTCTCTCAGTGGCATTGGGTTGGAAAATTTGGAACAAAAATTAGATAGTTGGTATGGCTATGAAAGGAAAGTTAAATAGCGGATAAAAAATGCCCTACACAAATAGGTAGGGCCAAATAATATAAGAACACACATAATAACTATTTACATAGACCGTCTGTATTAAAAAAATGTTCCCACTTTTCTGAATTAAACTTGATTAATGGTCAATAAACCAAGCTGCGTTAGCTGTTTATAACGATTGTTATTAATAATGTTGAATTTTAGGCAAAAAAAACCCCATTAAATAATGGGGTAAAACACATAGAGACACACACATAAACTGTACATAAGAGGGGTGTTAAAACATAAAGTTCAAAATAACTTTATGTTTTTTTTGAAATAGAAAATCAGTATTTGCCGAGGCTTAAGCAAGGGTCATAAAAGCTACGAACGGAAATCTATTAAAAAGCCAAGCTTAGGTTGTTATCTAATCGCTCAATTGACCCTAATGAGCTTCATCCCAGTTTTCCCCAACCCCAGCCTCAACAATAAGTGGAACATCAAGCTGCACAGCTTGTTCCATTAACGAAATAATCTTATTTTGATATTCAGTTAACTTTTGTTGTCTAATTTCAAAAACAAGTTCGTCATGGACTTGCATGATCATGCGTACATCGTCAAAAGGCAGAGTTTCAATCCACTTATCAACTGCCAACATGGCTTTTTTAATGATGTCTGCTGCAGTACCTTGCATAGGTGCATTAATAGCCGCGCGTTCTGCCCCTTTTCTACGCATGCCATTACTGGCATTAATTTCAGGCAAATATAAGCGTCTACCAAAAACCGTTGAAACATAACCATTTTCTTTGGCTATTTGTCTTGTGTCTTCCATATATTTTAATACTAATGGGTAACGTTCAAAATATAGATCCATATATTTCTGTGCATCATGACGAGAGATATTCAGTTGTTTGGATAATCCAAAAGCTGACATACCGTAGATTAGTCCAAAGTTGATTGCTTTCGCATTTCTGCGTTGTTCAATACTTACCTCTTCGAGTGGGGTATCAAATACTTCTGAAGCCGTGGCTGTATGAATATCTTGTCCAGTTGCGAAAGCGTTTAACAACCCCTTATCCCTTGATAAATGCGCCATAATCCGCAATTCAATTTGTGAATAATCGGCAGCGACAATCTTATAACCCGGTCTAGCGATAAATGCCTGCCTAACTCGGCGTCCTTCTTCTGTTCTAATGGGGATATTCTGTAGATTAGGATCGGTTGAAGACAATCGGCCTGTTGCTGCAATCGCTTGATGATAGGAGGTGTGTACTCTGCCAGTACGAGCATTTATCATTTTTGGTAATTTATCTGTGTAAGTATTCTTTAACTTACTTAAACCACGATACTCCATCAGCAATTTTGGCAGTGGGTAATTGATGGCCAATTCTTGCAAAACTTCTTCAGCTGTAGATGGTGCTCCTTTAGGCGTTTTTTTCAGAACGGGCAAATCCATCTTTTTATAAAGAATTTCCTGCAATTGTTTAGGTGAGCCCAAATTAAACTCTTCACCAGCGAGTTCATGTACTTCTTTTTCTAACTCTAAAATGCGTACTGCTAAATCTTGGCTTTGTTGAGCAAGTTTTTGGCTATCTATAAGTACACCGAATTGTTCCATTTTTGCTAAAACTGGGGATAAAGGTAGTTCTATCTCCTTAAAAACATTTGCTAAGTCCTTTTCTGCATTTAGTTTTTGCCAAAGGACGTTGTGCAAACTTAAAGTTATGTCTGCATCTTCTGCTGCATAAGGTGCGGCTTTATCTAAAGGGATTTGATTAAATGTAATTTGTTTGGCGCCTTTACCGGCAATATCTTCAAAGTGAATTGTGGTTTTACCTAGATAGGTTTCAGCCAAACTATCCATATCATGGCGGGTGGCAACACTATTCAATACATAAGATTCCAGCATAGTATCAAACGCTATGCCTTGTAGATTGATATCGTAATTGGCCAATACGTTTTTATCGTATTTAAGATGTTGTCCCACTTTTTTGATTTCAGGGTTTTCTAATAAAGGCTTAAGCGAGGCCAATACCTGGGCGCGGTCAAGTTGTTCGGGAGCATCCAAATAATCATGGGCAACAGGCACGTATGCAGCTTCACCTTCGGAAACAGAAAATGATACGCCTACCAATTCAGCATCCATATAATTTAGGCTGGTGGTTTCAGTGTCGAATGCAAATAAGTCGGCAGCTTTGAGTTTTTCTAACCAAATATCAAAGTCTGTTTGAGTTAGGATTGTATGATAATGGCTAGTATCTGGCGTTTGCTCGTCTAACGCTTTGGGTTCAGTGAGCTTGGGAGTCGAAGTTTGTTGTGATTTTTGTTGGGTTTCAGTCAATAAACGCTTTAATTCGAACTGGGTACTTAAAGCAATTAATTTTTCAAAATTGACTTCAGTTGCTTTGATGTCTTGCACCTTTTGAGGCAAATCCACGTCTAATCTTATCGTGGCCAATTCGTAAGATAGCGGGAGGTGACTAAGTGCATTACGTAAATGTTCTCCAACTTTCCCTTTTACACTGTCAGCGTTGGCCATCACTTGTTTAAGTGTGCCATGTTCAGCTAGCCACTTGGCAGCAGTTTTAGGGCCACATTTATCAACACCTGGAATATTGTCGACCTTGTCACCCATCAGGGCTAAATAGTCGATAATTTGGTCTGGTCTTACCGCAAATTTTTCTTCAACACCGGCTTCGTCCATTTCGACATTGGTCATGGTATTGATTAAACGAACATGGGGCGTAACAAGTTGTGCCATATCTTTGTCACCGGTCGAAATGACTGTTTCCATTCCGAGCTTAGATGCCTGATTAGCGAGCGTACCAATCACATCATCTGCTTCGACACCTTCAATAACTAATAAAGGTAGACCCATTGCCTCGATAATTTCATGCAAGGGTGCAATTTGTGTTCTTAGGTCGTCTGGCATCGGCGGGCGATTAGCTTTGTATTCAGAATACATGTCGTTTCGAAAGGTTTTCCCTTTAGCATCAAACACCACCACAATATTTCCGCTTGGGTAATCTTTCTGAAGGCTCTTTATCATGTTTAACACACCAGTAATTGCACCTGTTGGTTGTCCATAAGAAGTGGATAACGCTTGCAAATAAGGCACGTGGTAAGCTCTGAATAGATAAGATGAACCATCTACTAATATGAGAGGGTTAGTGAGAGTTTCTGCTTCAGATGCCATAATAGGTGTCCATGTATTTATTTTAGAAGATTGTAAATTTAAAAGAATGTCATAAGTGAATGATTTTATCATTAACTCAGAGACAAATCTGTGGATAAGTATGTAGATAAGGTATTAGATTATTTATTTGGCGATTTATATAATTGTAGAGAAAAAATAAAAATCTCTTACTAAACATATGCTTATAGATAATGTATCAATTTAACAAAGAAGTATGTAATGACAACTGTTCTGTGGATAAGATTTTAAATGTAGCCAATGCCTAATTAAAACCAAGATAGAAGATACACAGATATTGAGCGCTAGAACAGAACAATTTTAAATTATTTTAAGTTACATTTAGAGCAAATTGATACAAAAAATTATAAGCCTTGATTTGCCTATACTCTAGCCTTGTCAAATGAAAATTCAATTCAATAATGGTAATAAATTTAAGTGTGTGAGTGCTTGCAAACATAGTTGTTTATCTTTGTTCTATACAAATAGAAATTGTTAGTCGTTTTTGACGAAATATTTTCGATGGCAACGATCTTTCTGTTATCTTGTTAAGTGAAATATGTGAACATAATTACTTATGTCTACTTTATTAATTTGCCATGAATTTGACTTTAGGTTCGGTGTTTAGCAAACAATAATGACAAGAAAAATAGTTGATCCAATGATTTACCTAAAATTAAGTTTATTCTCACCAAATTTGCTAATTGTATTATGTGGCAGATATTTTTTGGGTGAAAACTGAGCCATGCAATATCGTACTATTATTCGAATTTTAGGACTTCTTGTTGCTTTATTCAGTGTCACCATGATCCCCCCAGCAATTGTGTCCATCATTTATGAAGATGGCAGTGGTCTGCCATTTTTATTGGCATTTATTTTATGTTTAATTACCGGTTTAGCCATTTGGTATCCCAATAGAAGTTTTAGAAATGATTTAAGGGCCAAGGAAGGGTTCTTAATTGTAGTGCTTTTTTGGACAGTTTTGGCGAGTTTTGGTGCCTTGCCATTTTTATTGTTAGAACAGCCACAAATGTCTACTACAGACGCTTTTTTTGAGTCCTTCTCTGGTCTGACTACAACGGGGGCAACCGTTATTGAAGGTATCGATTATTTGCCTAAGGCCATTCAGTATTATCGCCAGCAAATACAGTGGTTGGGAGGGATGGGGATCATTGTTCTCGCTGTGGCAATCTTACCTATATTAGGAGTAGGTGGGATGCAGTTATATCGGGCAGAAACGCCAGGCCCAGTGAAAGATTCTAAGATGACACCAAGAATAGCGGATACAGCGAAGCACCTATGGTACATCTATTTCTCTCTAACCATAGTTTGTGCCACAGCATTTTGGGTAGTGGGCATGAATTGGTTTGATGCCATTTGTCATGCCTTTTCGACCATAGCTATCGGTGGATTTAGTAACTATGATGCCAGTTTAGGTCACTTTAACAGTGTCGGAGTGAATGTAGTTTGTGTCATATTTTTATGGATTGCGGCATTGAATTTTGCACTGCATTATGCGGCAGCGAGTGGACGTTCTTTAAAAGGATATTTTCATGATCCTGAGCTAAAAACATTTTTTATCATTCAAATTAGTTTGGTTTTGATTTGTTTTAGTGTGTTAATTCAATTTAATTGGTTCACAGATGCTGGGATAGCATTTGACCAAGCCTTGATTCAGTCTGTTTCTATCAGTACAACAGCTGGCTTTACCACGACAGAATTCTCTAATTGGCCAGTGTTTTTGCCTATTATGCTCATTTTTTCAAGCTTTATAGGTGGCTGTGCAGGCTCTACAGGAGGCGGTCTAAAGGTTATTCGAGTGTTATTACTGTATTTGCAAGGCAAACGCGAAGTCGACCGTTTAATACACCCTAAAGCTATTTATTCAGTAAAATTAGGCGAACGGGCGTTGCCGGATAGAGTCGTCGAAGCTGTGTGGGGATTCTTTTCAGCCTATGCGATGATCTTTGTTATTATTATGGTTGGCTTAATAGCTACAGGGATGGACGATGTGACAGCTTTTAGCGCTACTGCTGCAACTCTTAATAACTTAGGCCCTGGCCTAGGAGAAGTGGCTGCGACTTACGCGGAAGTGTCTGATAGTGGTAAATGGCTGCTAATATTAGCAATGTTATTTGGTCGGCTAGAGGTATTTTCATTGTTAGTACTATTTTCACCTACTTTTTGGCGCAGTTAAAGTAGCGATAAATGTATATGAAGCAAACTTGTATTTTTTGAAATATAAAAATAAAGTGCTTCTTTATAAAAGCACTTTATTTTGTGTAAATCTTAAGGCAGTTTAACAATATCAGCCTTAAGTGCCACACCCGCCATTATGTTCCCTGCTCCACATTCAAATTCTGTCTTACTGGAAAAACCAATATTTTTGTAGTTAGATGTAATATTAACTACGGCATTCATACCGTCTCTTTGGGCTCGTTCTTGTAAGGCTTTTATTGCCGATAAAAAGGCCCATTCACAAGCTTCTTGATCAGACTTAGCAAAACCACTGGTTTTTTTGTTGGTGGTAATTCCAGCCTGTTTGCTTTGTGGCTTAGGGTAAGACTGGTCGGCAAAATATAAAGGTACATCATGTAATGCCGATTTTGCTTTGTCAGTCTTCAGTAGCTCAGGGATAGAAAACTTGAGTCTATCGTCCCTTGCAATCGCGGGTGATGCGAGAAAAATACAACTTGTAACGCAGGCTATTAATACTTTATTCATTAATTATTCTCCGAATTTCTAATGTTTTTATACCAAGACAAGTGTAAGCCTGTCAGTTATTTTCCCTATAAACCTAGGTGCTTCTATTCACTGTTTGCCTCAGTTATAGATAACCTAACTGCGATCCAGAGGATTAACACTATAATAAATTACGTCAGTTAAAAATACTACATTAGCTAGTTTAAGTTATGCCAATGGATCTAGTCTTTGGGGATTACATTCTAGGGATTGGTATTAATACTCAATTTTACTCTGCTGTAAGGTTTCAATTTCTATTTGATAGTGGTCAACATAATGAGTCATAAGGCTATGCTGTGCGGTGTGCAATACGCTGAATATTAGTTCGTTACCACGAAAAAAATTTCGTTTTTGTTTATCTTCAGGTGAAAGGGCGATATGTAAATCCTTTAGACCTAACTGAATATCTTTGATAGGCCAATTGGCTAATTGGTAATAAGCCAGCATAACTTGAGCCTCAATCCCTTTTGCCAATACGTTGGTATTTAACTTTAGCCCAACTTCATTCGACCAAGTTAATTTAAATAAAACTAAACCAGCGGCGGTTAACCCCACCATATTAATTTGATGGGGTAATAATTCTGTTTGTAATAGGAGTTCATGTTTGTCTTGTGGTGTTGTGATCAATAGTTTTTGCAAACTAGCCTGGCCCCAGAGTTCCTTTGGCACCGCCTGTAAATGAAATTGACTGTGTTTGTCTAATAACACGGAGTTATCCAACTTTTGAAAGGAGGAACAAGCATTGATCAATAACATGCATAGAAAAACTAGGTATTTCACGCTTGGTTTTTACCTTGATTGAGTATTGCAGAAGGTAGCAAATTACATAGTAACCAGCCTAATGTCACCCCTATCAAAACCGTCAGGCCAAATTGCCAAATGGCCGGTGTTTTACTAAAAACCATGATGCCAAATGTTAGAGCTGTAGTTGTTGCAGAAAGAAAAATAGATTTTAAAACATAATTGAGTCGTCCATGTTCTCGAAGAAAAAACACATAGTCCACATTAAGGGCCAAAATTAAAATACAGCCTAATAAATTGAATATAGTCACTGAGCCTGTAATGAGTTGTGTAATAGCGAGTGCACTAAAAGCGACCAAAATAGGTAAGGCCGCTAGTTTCAATCCGACTTGAATGGGATAGCGGACTATCATTATCAAAATTAAGGCTGCCACAGCCATGGCTAGAAAGTATAAAATATAATGTCTTAGTTTAGTCAGGGCCGCGCTGTATTGGGCTGGTTGGTCATAATAATTAATGGGAAAATCCAATTGCGCCTGAATTTGTGCCAGTAAAACGGCATCTAAGGGCCCCATGTAACTCAAAATTCCTACAAGCTGATTATTTTGTTTAACAATGGATGGATACATGTGTTGGATAAACTCAGGTAATTTATCCGCGGTCAGCCAGGTGTCCGATTTAGAAAACATCTTTTCTACACTCAGAGGATCAACCATGGCAATAATGGGGTCTAATTGTTGTTGTTTTATTCCCATTTCGAGCCACTGAGCATTGATTTTTTGTGTAGCTATAGAAGGTAACCACAAGTCTAATCCTTTGAGCTCAAATGCCGATTGAGTTAAGGTTTGAATGACATTACGAGTTTTCTCAAAGCGTTGCAGTATTTGCTGCTGATCTATCCCTGTTACGCTGATAAATCTGGGATACTGTTGGTTTCCTACCAGTTGGCTTACCTTTATTTCATTATCAATCAAATGTTGAGGCGTACTGTTAAACATATTGATGTTGTCTTCAAAATACCACTGAGGTATGGCCACAACACTACCTAAAACCAAGAAGGCTAACAGTAATTTAAACCCCCTAGGAGGTGCAACAGGAGGCCCCATTTTTGCTGGCTCAGTTGTAACTTTTACTGACCACCATGTGATAACACTCAGTCCGGTAAAAATAGCGAAGAATAACCCGGCTCCCACAAAAACTGCTACCTGCTGCAATAGTAAAATGGGCAACAATAATAATAATAAATAGCTGAGTAATGTGGTGCCAGCGCCCATTAATAGAGCAGGGGCTAGGTGTTTGGCTAAAGACGTGCCTCTAAGGCCAGTATACTTAGCTGCAAACATTATGTGATAGCCATAATCTACTGCTATACCAATCAAGCTAATGGCAAAAACTAAAGACAATAAATGTATTTCTTCGAAGACCACAACCAGAGCTGTCATGCCTGCAAGCATTGAAGCGGCTATTAGCACTACAATACACAATAAGGGTCGTAAATTTCTGAAACTGACTAGGGTCAATAACAACACACCTATTAGTGACAATGCACTAAACAATTGCATCTCAAATTGAATGCGTTGGGTCACAGCTGCGCTATGAAAAGCTAAGCCACTTTTAATGATAGTGACAGGCTCAGAAAAGTGGCTCTGGGAAAGCGCTTGGTCAAGTTGCGCTATTGTAGTTACCACTTGGTCTATTTGTATGGCCTTAGGTACAAATTCAATAAACAAGGGGTAATAACGCAGTCCTTCACTCTCAATATATAAAAATTCATCGTCCTGCTTCCAAAGAGATTGATTGAATCGAGCGGTAAACCAATCCGCTATATTGAGTAAAGGCGCCTGCTCTATGCTTAATGTAACTAAAGGATTAGTTGGCTGACTCAGCAGTTGCATGTAACGTTTAATTATAAATTGATAGTCATCTTTATCTCTGGCTACTTGGGCATCATCGCTCAAAAAAGCGAGGGGATAATCACCGTAAATTGATATGAGTTTTTTTATATCTATATTATCACTGGGATTAAAGCTGACTGTTTGGATAGCAACATGTTTAGTTAACGTTGTGTTTAACTGGCGAAGGTAAGTTTTGCTGGCAGAATTTGCGTTAAGTTGCAGCAATAAAAGCGCTTTATTTTCAAAAGGCTTACGTGCGGCTTTAGTCAAAGCGCCACTGTTGTCGCCCACATTTAATATATTTAGAATATTAGCATCAAATTTTATCGATTGATTAGCGCTGTGATACAGCAACATGGAACAACAAATAAGTGTGATAATTACCCAGCTATATAACAGGCGTGATTGTGTCATTTTCACTAGTATTTTAGTCCTGGCTGGTTGTTGAATTCATTTCGGTTAGGAATATATTGGTATAATTTCCTTCAGGCTCATAGAGCACAATTTGTTGTATTTTACTGGCTTCCAATAACAATGTAATTTTCACTATGACTCGTGTTATTTGTTTCGCTTTAGGTATTAGAGTGAGCTCATTTTCTTGCTGCTCAATTTCAAATTGTTGGCGCAAGCTACCTTGTTCGCCACTGAACAAGGCAAGTAACAATTCACTAAATTGTGAATTGGAAGTGAGTGTTTTAAAGTGACCATCCGGTTGCCGTTCACTGACACCTTCAGTTGTGATTTTAATTTCACTCTCAATAGGTTGCTGTGTATGCCAAACTAAACCAAGCTTTTGTTGGTAATGATAATTACCCTTAGTCACAAAGGGTTGACTGAGTACCTTTAAGTGTTTTTCTTGCACAAATTGACCTTGTTGCTCACTGGAAACTTGCAGCGAAAAAACCTCAGGCCGAGCATTTGCAAAAGCCATAATAAAAAGTAAAACCAATGGAATTAAATTGATCCTGCGCATTTTAGGTATATTCCTTGGTATAGGTATTCAAGTGGCGGGGTCTTTATATTTGTATTTTTTGCGGACTAACCACTCAACCCCAGCTACAACAGCCATTATACAGTAAGATATAAAGCCATTATAAAGTGTCCAAGTGGCAATATCGCTATATACCGCTGTGTAAAAAGCGATGCTTCCATTTACTAAGAAGAAACCACACCACCAAATCGTGACTTTACGGGTATAAGATATCGCACTTGCTGGTAAATCAGGTTCACGAATTCGAGCGATCC
This sequence comes from Paraglaciecola arctica BSs20135, assembly GCF_000314995.1. Classification (GTDB taxonomy): domain Bacteria; phylum Pseudomonadota; class Gammaproteobacteria; order Enterobacterales; family Alteromonadaceae; genus Paraglaciecola; species Paraglaciecola arctica. The sequence goes on from NZ_BAEO01000002.1 coordinate 81,906, forward strand.
GTTCAACTATGGATTGTTTAGACCACAAAGAAACTGCAAATATGCCTAAAAATAATAAACTAGTCACAACAGGATAAAAACGAATACCTTGGCTTGAATCCGTAATAAGTGAATATCCCAAAACGACAATTACAGACGCGATAAACAGCCTGATATAGGTTTTATCCAGTACCAAAGAATGGCCGAATTTAAACCGCAGTAATAATATAATAATTAATCCCAAAGCCACTAAGCTAGGAGAGCCGAAAGATAAACCCACGTAAGCGATAACGGGATAAAGTATTGCCAAAACTGCCATCAGCCATGACACGTTTTATGCGCCTTGCAATTGTTGTAATTCATTCACAACATCACCAACTGTACGTATTTTTTTAAAGGCATCAGGTTCGATATCTAAATCAGTGAGTTCCCGTAATTTCACCATTAGGTCAATAGCATCGATGCTGTCTAGTTCAAGTTCATCGTACAAGTCTGTTTCGTGAGTGATCATACTTGCTGGTAACTCAAAATAATTCACTAAGAGTTCTGTTAATTGTTGATAGAGTTGATTCTTCATATGTGTTTTTCCATAAAATATCACAGCTATGAGCCACTTTTACGTTTTGCTCTGAGCGACGCATTAGCGCTGTCTCTGGTCAGTCCAGTGTATCTTTGACGAAGTTTACCATTTATAACGCAGAATCAAAACGAGCTAATTCATCGCTGAATTTTTTTTGTATATCACGAGTCAATTTACGTACCGACAAACTAATATTATCTTGCAGATAGGGACTGATATCGAATTCCTCTAGTACAGTCAACTCCAAATGGATCTGCCGAGGAGGTATTCTATACCAGGGCCAACCTTTAGTTAGAGCTGGTGGTGACACTTGAATTAATACTCGCTGAAAATTGGCCCCAGTGCGCAATGCTAAATTAGCGGCACCTCTTTGAAAAGATAATGGGCTTCCTGGTTTAGTGCGAGTACCCTCAGGAAAAATTATCAAATTACTGCCTTGGCGTAATGAGTCCCCACAGTCAGCAATTAAATCCTGTGCTTGTGCATTGTTGAGATAACCGGTGTTTTTTAATATTCCCCGGGTAAAGATGTTTTTCGATAGAGATTGTTTCACCACACAATTGGCATTAGGGATCAACGAAATCAATACCACCACATCAATAAGGGAAGGGTGATTTGCAATGACAATTTTGCCTTTAAGTTTACTGAGTTTATCTATTTTGTTGGTGGTGACTTTAGTTACACCCACACAATACATTAGCCAAATAAAATATTTAAAGGTCAGGTGTACCGCATAACGGCAGGCTTTTTTGCGAGTTTCTTCGTCTTGATATTTTATGCGGTACAAAGGTAGCCAAAATAGGGCCATTAAAACGCCACATATACCAAAGACGGAAAAACAAAATGCGGTGGCAAAAAAACGCCATACTTTACTTATTTGCACCATTGCCAGCACTCCATTACTTGTGTTTTAAATCCCAATAAATCCTGATGCAAAAATATATTTGTAGTTACCATCAGGAATTTATATCTTTGCCGCTAACCAAGCGGATGATTCAATTGCTGATTTAGCATCTAAGCCAACTACATTATTGGCGCCACCAATGATATGCACTGGTTGTGAAAATCTTGTCAAATCATAGCTTAGATGGCTTTGTTGCCCGGCGCACACTATTATTGAATCCGCCTCAAGAACTGTGTCCTCTCCACGTATATTCAGTGTCAAACCTTGGTCCGAAATACCCACATATTTCACCAATGATAAGGTCTTAACGCCACGTCTTTTGAATTCTTTTCTATGTATCCAAACTGTGGTTTTACCTAGCCCAGCCCCAGGCTTGCGAACTTTACGTTGTAACATAGTGATTTGTTTTGAATTTTCCGAATTGTCTACAGATGAAATTAAGCCACCATTAACTTGGTTGCTATAATCAATGCCCCAATGTGCCGCAAAATTTTGTTGTTTTTCCAATAATGACCAGCTTTTAGTATTAGTGCTGGTGAGTTTGGCAACAAGATCAAATGCAATTCCACCCGTTCCAATTACCGCTACCTTTTCACCCACTTCGACATTTTCTTCTATTACGTCCTGATAACTCACTACTTTTGAGTGCTGTGATCCAGGGATTTCTAAATTGCGAGCGTTAGTGCCAGTGGCAATGATTACCTCATCAAATTCACTTAATTGACTATAACTAGGTGATTGCCCTAACTGTACATCCACTGTCGATTGCCTTAACGTCTGCTTGATGTAGCGTAAAAATTCTTTAAATTCTTCTTTTCCAGGTACTTTTGCCGCGAGGTTTAATTGTCCTCCAATAGTGGTGCTTTGTTCAAATAAAGTCACCTTATGGCCTCGTTGAGCTGCATAAATGGCAAACATTGCTCCCGCAGGTCCCGAACCTACTACTGCCAGTTTTTTCGGCTTATCAACAGGTTCAAAATTAAGCAAGGTTTCATAACCCGCTCTTGGGTTTACCAAGCAACTGGCCACCTTATTGACAAATATATGATCTAAGCAAGCTTGATTGCAGGCAATACAGGTATTAATGGTTTCGGCTTGATCGGCACTGGCCTTGTTTACAAATTGACTATCTGCCAAAAAAGGGCGGGCCATGGATACCATATCGGCCATGTTCTCTTTTAAGATATGCTCGGCGATTTCAGGTGTGTTGATGCGATTGCAAGCCACTATAGGTATGTTTATATGGTTTTTAACTCTGGCAGTAATATGACTAAATGAGGCTCTAGGTACCACACTGGCAATAGTGGGTACTCGGGTTTCATGCCAACCTATGCCACTGTTAATAATGTTAACACCCACTTTTTCCAAGGCCAAAGCAAGTGCAATGACTTCTTGTAAGTCGCTACCATTTTCCACTAAATCTAAAATAGAGAGGCGAAAAATCACTATGAAATTTTCACCAAAGTTTTGCCTAATTCGACGAACTATCTCTAGGGGAAAACGCGCTCTATTAATAAAACTTCCACCCCATTGGTCATCACGTTTGTTGGTATGACGGCAAATAAACTGATTAATTAAATAACCCTCAGAGCCCATAATTTCAATTCCATCGTATCCTGCTTCTAGGGCTAAGCCCGCACAATTGACGAAATCTTGTATTTGTTGTTCTATCTCTTCGTGACTCAGAGCGTGAGGAATAAAAGGCACTATAGGTGCTTGAATGGCACTCGGAGCAACAATTTGGCTGTGATAACCATAACGTCCAGCATGTAGTATTTGCATACATATTTTAGTGGAATATTGATGTACTGCTTGGGTAATTAATTGATGTTCGGCCACATGTTGCTTGCGACTGAGGATCACCCGTTTGGGCGCCAAAATACCTGATTCATTAGGGGACACTCCCCCTGTTATTATTAAGCCTACTCCCCCGGCAGCTCTTTCTGCATAAAAAGCGGCCAATCGCACAAAACCGTCGACTTGTTCTTCGAGGTTGGTATGCATGGAGCCCATAATGACCCGATTGTTCAATGTAGTGAAACCCAAATCTAGTGGGGCCAGTAAATGGGGGTATGGCATAAAGTTTCAAGATAACGGAGAATCAGTCAAGTTTAACATGATTTTGATAAATGATAAGTCAGCAGTCCGCTATAGGATCGCCAGAAAAACTGAGGTTAGTGAGTTTGCCCATTAATAATATTTATGTGTATTACTGTGATATGCAGCAATTTAATATTGATCCGGGGCTGTTGTTTGGTTGTTTGAATCAAACAGACCAAAGGCGTTATCAAAGTTTCAAAAATGTCTCCCGACAACGTCAGTTTGCTATGTCTAGGTGGCTAATTAAACAATGTCTGAAGCAGTTGTTTGCTGTGAGTACGTCACATGATTATCAACTGATTGATTATGCTCGCTGGCGAGTTATGGAAACAGATGCTAACTACTCAGTTTCAATTAGTCATAGTGGCCATTATATAGCGGCAGCCATCGCAGCTTTTCCTTGTTCTATTGGCATTGACATTGAGCAGCATAAATCCCGAAACTTTACTGAATTAGTGAAAATTTTTAGCACCCCAACTGAACAAAATTTAGTATGCAATCATAGTGAGCAACAACAATCGTTTTATCGTCTTTGGACGGCCAAAGAAGCATTTTTAAAGGTTACCCAGAGTAGTTTTGAACTAGTGTGCCGAGAAAATTTGGCAATTTGTTTGCAACACAATTTGGGGCAAGTTGCCGGTCATCATTATCTAACGGGATACTTGGAAGAGAGTAAGTATAGTTATTCTGTCATGACTAATGCAGATGCGACTATGCAAGTCCAAGAATTTGCGCTGAACTAATTGAACCCTAAGTCTGGCTTTAGTAGACTGCGCTTTTTCTATTGGAAACAACAATGTCCTTGAGATTCGATATTCGCAAATGTGTAGCATGGGCACCGGGACTCGAGTCTGATGAGGATTGGCGATTATGGCAGCAAGGTGAAAAAGCTTTAACTGATGAGTTGAGCTTGCCACAGTTAACAAGCATTCCTGCTATGCAAAGACGGCGTTTAAGTCCCTTTGCAAAGATAGCCTTACATTGTGCACTAGAGGCCAGTGGTGAGTATCAGGCGAATATACCTTGTGTTTTTTCTTCCCGTCATGGTGATTTGCACCGCACCACTAAGTTGATTGAAAGTATTGCCTTATCTAAGGATTTGTCACCCACCCAATTTGGCCTGTCAGTACATAATGCCGCCGCGGGATTATTCAGTATATTTACCGGAAACCGAGCGCCTTTATCTGCTATTGCAGGAGGGCAGAGTAGTTTTATGCAGGGCTTACTGGACGCTGTGGCAAAACTCGAAGCGAATAATTTATCTAGAATTTTGTATGTGTATTGTGATCTACATGTACCTGAGTGTTACCGTCCTTATGTTGTTGATGATACCTCTATAGGTATTGGTTTACTTATTGAAGCGACAGAAGATGAAAACAATGCCTATAATCTTTCATATAATGCAGTTGAAGATACTCTGGGTAGTGATTGCCAAGCTTTAAATTTTATGGGGTTTATATTAAGTAATGAAAGTCAATTGTTGACTAATATTCATCAACAAACTTGGCTACTTCGAAGGGGCTAAAATCATTTAGTAAGCACAATTTTATTTTTGTGACATCAATGGGTAGATGTTGCGTATAAACCACATAATGATATTATTGTGGTTGTTTAAAAGAGTCATTAGCTCTCGGTTAAAATTGAATCACCCAAAGTGCCTTTCATTTCCCACTGTTTTGAAGTCTAGGTTAATCATTGCAAAGGATTGAAGTCAACCATTGACGAGTATAACAACTATGCATTACTCCCAATCAAATCTTATAAAAGGAAAATAGATGAGCGATCTGAACCATGAAATTAAGCTGTTAATTATAGAAGCCTTGGATTTGGAAGACATCTCTGTAGATGATATTGATGATGATGCCCCTCTGTTTGTAGATGGATTAGGACTTGATTCTATTGATGCTTTGGAATTGGGAGTGGCAATTAAAAATGCCTATAATATTAAGATTGATGGTAATACCGAAGACAGTAAGAAGTATTTTTATTCAGTTAAAACCTTGAGTGATTATATTCAAATTAGTAAGTAAAGAAGGTTTCAAAAAAGATGAATAAAGAACAAATTTTATCAATGGTGAAAACTATATTAGTCAATGAATTTGAAATTGACGAAGCGGATATAACACCTGAAACCAACATATATGAAGAACTCGATATTGATAGTATTGATGTCGTTGATCTTGTTGTGCGCCTAAGAGCAGAAACTGGGCGTTCGATTGAGCCTGACAATTTTAAACAAGTTAGAACTATAGATGATCTGTTAGATGCGTTAGATAAAGTCATAAACAATTGATCCCCCGCTATCCGCACTCAATTTCCTTGTGAAGTAAATACAATCACAGCGCACGCTTAAAGACAGTAAATGCAAATGGACTTAAAAAGTTATCCTCTCGCTCCCGAAAAAATTAAATTTGTCGATGGGCGACAAAACAGCGCTCAATGGTTAAACATTGTCGCCGGTTACCATCACTTATTATTAACGTCACCTTCTAAAACTTGGTTATTGTTTGAATCTGACACTTTTATGTTTTCCGCCATGTTTTACGCATTGTTATCCGCTGGAAAATCCGTTGTTTTACCTCAGAACGCCCAGCCAGAGCACATTCGTGAAATAAAAATGCGGGTGCAGGCCAGTATTGGTTCAGCAGATATTGACCCTGATATAGTCACACAACACACTTGGCCTAGTCAGCACCCTGTAAGTCTGGACATCAAGAGTGATGCTGAAGTGACTTTTTTTACGTCTGGCTCAACCGGACAAGCGAAAGCCATAGTAAAGAAATTTAGCCAACTTCAAATAGAAATCTCATGCCTTGAAACTAACTTTGGCGTGACTGTGAAAAATAGTGTTATTTTGTCGACTGTTTCTCATCAACATATTTATGGTTTGTTATTTAAGGTTCTTTGGCCGATTGCTATGGGACATGCTTTTGTATGCCAAGCATTTGAATACCCTGAACATATTGTCAATAAAATAACAGAAGACGATTTTGACTCTGTCACCTTAATCGCCAGCCCTGCTCACTTGCATCGTTTATGCATGGATAATCCCTTATTACCAGTAAAACAGCATATTCACTGTGTTTTTTCTTCAGGTGGGCCATTAGATGCGGATAAAAATATCCAATTACAACAAGAGTTAGGGTGTCGCCTAATTGAAGTCTACGGTAGTACTGAAACAGGTGGAATTGGCTGGCGTCAGCGCGACTCAATCAGCGATGACATCTGGCACACTTTTACAGGTGTCAGTGTTGGTCACCAACACAATACTGAATTGTTATTATTGTCATCACCTTATATTACCCAGGAGCAATTTCACGGAGATGACAGAATAGAGCTGCTCAGTGATCAGCAGTTTCGGTTATTGGGACGGGCTGATGATATAGTTAAAATTGAAGAAAAACGTATTTCTCTGAATGAAGTGCAAATGCGCTGCAAACAACATCAATATGTACAAGATGTTTGTGTGTTAGTCATAGGCTCCAAACGTAAACATTTGGCCGCCGTTATTGAACTAAATAGCCTAGGTAAAGAGGTCAAGGACACTATGCCTTTATATTTGTTTAACCGTTTATTCAGAAGTTATTTAGCCCAATGGTTTGAAGCTGTGACATTACCAAAAAAATTTAGATATCCGTTACAATTACCTTATAATACCCAAGGGAAGTTAAACCGACAGGCCATGGAGTCCGATTTTGAGTAATTATGTACATCATGGCGAGCTGTTGTCAGTTGTAAAGGAAGATAGTTCAGTTTTATTAGAACTAAAAATCCCAGCTAACTTGTATTATTTTCAAGGCCATTTTCCTGGCGCTCCAGTGTTACCTGGCGTGGTGTTGATTCACTGGGTTGTGGAATACGCTAGTGAATATTTTGACGTCGACCCCAGTAAATTTCAGTCATTTAACGGACTTAAATTTCAAATTATTGTTGGTCCCGGATATACCCTCAAACTCAAATTAGATCAAATCAACCCTAATAAATATACCTTTAGCTATAACTCAGAACATGGGAAACATGCTTCAGGTAAGGTGTTGTTTGTGTGAAACAACATTATTGTTTTGTTATTCCCAATTACAACCACTCTCAGGCTGTTGCCACTACTATTGAAGCATTGCAACAATATGCTATTCCAATTATTTTGATAGACGATGGCAGTGATCTTAAAACCCAAACCTTGCTCGAACAACTTGCTGCACAATATCAGAATCTAACTCTGTTTAGGCGTACGGTTAATGGTGGTAAGGGAGCCGCAGTAAAAACTGGATTGAGCTTGGCTTATGAAATGGGTATGAGTCATGGAGTGCAAATTGATGCCGATGGCCAACATAATTTGGCTGATATTGAGGTTTTATTAAATGAATCAAAGAGTCATCCCAATGCCATGATAAGTGGCAGGCCTGTGTATGATGATAGTATTTCCAAAGGCCGATATTATGGCCGCTATATCACTCATGTCTGGGTGTATATTGAAACCTTGTCGCTATCAATCAAAGACTCAATGTGTGGTTTTCGTGTTTACCCTTTATCAGCCTGTATGACGCTTATGGGAAAATCGTCTTTGGGAAATAGGATGGATTTTGATATTGAAATCATGGTGCGACTGTTTTGGCAAAAGGTTCCCATTCGGTTTATCCCAACTAAGGTACTCTATCCACCCGATGGTGTGTCTCATTTTAACGTTTGGAAAGATAATTGGCTTATTTCAAAAATGCATACTAGGTTGTTCTTCGGCATGTTAGTCCGTCTTCCTGTTTTACTTTATTCAAAATTCAGGGGGGCTCAGTGAGTCAACAAGCACATTGGTCAACTATTAAAGAGCGTGGCAGCTTGTTAGGCATTCGTTGTTTAGTCACTATTTATAAAGTGTTTGGCAAAGGTTTTTTCAAAGTCTGCTTTTTCCCGGTGATGTTGTATTTTTATCTCACTGGCGGGCAAGCCCGTCGCGGGATCCTCAAATATTGGCGTAATATTGAACACGCTCGTCATGAACTCCCATGTAATGGTTTAAAATTACATTTCCATGGTTTTAAGGTTTTTTTGACTTTTGGTTGGGCAATTGTTGATAAGTTCGATGCTTGGTTGGGCAAAATTCACTTAGCGGATCTTGACATAGTTGATCCACAGACTTATGCCGAGCTGACTAGTGGTGGCGGCTGTGTCATTCTCAGTACTCATCTTGGCAATATGGAAATATGCCGTGCTATTTTCAGCACAGGCGCCAATAAAAAGAAATTGAATGTCATTACCTACAATGCTCATGCTCAATCTTTTAATGATTTTTTAGAACGTATCAATCCTGAAGCGGGCATTAATTTTATTCACATCGACAATTTTGGACCTGACGATACGATCAAGCTTAAACAAAAAATAGAAGACGGTGAAGCTGTAGTGATTTTTGCTGACCGCACTTCGGTCACTAATCCTAATAGTGTGGAGTTTGTGCCATTTTTAACAGAGCCCGCACCTATAGCCATTGGTCCATTTGCCTTAGCAACTATTATGGATTGCCCTGTATATTTTATGACTTGCCTGAAAAATTCAGACACGGATCGATATCAGGTACACCTTGAAAATTTTGCACAACCGCTCAAAGTAAAACGTAAAGAACGGCAAGCTTATTTTAAGCAATTAATATGTAAATATGCAGACAGGTTGAGTTACTACTGTTTACAAGCACCTTATCAGTGGAATAACTTCTTTGACTTCTGGCGAGGCAATGAAACCCAAGTGGACACAAATTCCACAAAAGATAACAATCAGTGAACTTTAATCGACCTTAAAATATTTGAATATATAGGCCGATATTAGCACTAGTGTATAAATAATTGGGATGCAGTGTCTCCCTATAAATAGAGAATAATTGGAGTAACTAGATGGGTTCAGGGTTGAAAAAGGTGAGCTTTGGCGCTCAAAGAATAAGCATAGAAGATATAGTTCGCATTGCCCACCAAGGCACCCCTGTTGAGTTATCTACTGACTCCTTGTTTACTAAAAAAGTTGATGAAGGAGTGCGTTTTCTAGATCAATTGCTCAGGGAAGAAGGCCACATTTACGGCGTCACCACAGGTTATGGCGATTCTTGTACAGTTGAAGTGCCGCATTCTCTAATAGATGAATTGCCCATACACTTAACGCGTTTTCATGGTTGTGGTTTGGGTGAATACTTTACTCAGGAAAAGGGCCGTGCCATTTTGGCGGTGCGTTTAGTGTCTTTGTCTCAAGGTTATTCGGGAGTGAGTTGGGATCTTTTAAACTTGCTGGTGGATATGTTAAACAAGCAGATCATTCCTGTCATACCCGAAGAAGGATCAGTTGGAGCCAGCGGTGATTTAACACCCTTATCATATGTGGCGGGCGCATTAATTGGCGAACGAGACGTTTATTACAATGACAGTATTATGCCAAGTGCTGAGGCGTTTAAACAAGCTAGTTTGAAACCTATTAAATTACGGCCTAAAGAAGGGTTGGCAATAATGAATGGTACGGCTGTCATGACAGCGCTAGCTTGCCTAGCTTTTGAACGTGCTGAATATTTAAGCAAGTTAATGGCCAGGATCACCGCATTATCTAGCCTAGCCTTAAAAGGCAACAGTAACCATTTTGATGACATTCTGTTTAGTGTGAAACCCCATCCTGGACAAAATCAAATTGCCGCTTGGATCCAGAACGACCTTAACCACCATTCTCATCCGCGTAATTCGCAGCGTTTGCAGGACCGTTATTCAATACGCTGTGCGCCACATATTATTGGGGTTTTACAAGATAGCTTGCCTTGGCTTAGGACCTTTATTGAAAACGAATTGAACAGTGCCAATGACAATCCGATAGTGGACGGTATAGGTGAACACGTATTACATGGTGGCCACTTTTATGGCGGCCATATTGCCATGGCAATGGATTCCATGAAAAACTGTGTGGCCAATTTAGCCGATTTGGCCGATCGTCAGATTGCGACTATGGTAGACGTGAAAATGAATCATGGTTTGCCATCTAATCTGTCGGGAGCCAAAGGTGAACGCCGTTATATCAACCACGGTTTTAAAGCTATTCAAATTGGCTGTTCAGCCTGGACCGCTGAAGCATTAAAATTAACTATGCCGGCCAGTGTGTTTTCTAGATCAACCGAATGTCACAATCAAGATAAAGTGAGCATGGGCACTATAGCCGCTAGAGATTGTTTACGAGTTTTACAATTAACGGAACAAGTCGCTGCGGCCACATTATTAGCCGCAGTACAAGGCATATGGCTAAGAGTTGAAATGGGCGAACTGGAGAAAAGTTCTCTCACTAAAGACGTCAGTATGATGTTGGATGATATTGGCAGTTTCTTTACATTGATCGATGAAGACAGGCCTACAGACAAATTGTTGCGAGAAACCATAGGTTATATCCAGCAAAAAAGATGGGATTTGTATGAAAGCTAAAGCCTTACTCAGTGCGACTACCGAGTTAGAAGTACAGTTTTTTGATGTGGATTCGATGCGTGTTGTATGGCACGGTAATTACGTTAAATACCTTGAAGTTGCGCGCTGTGAATTACTCAAGTTATTTGATTACAATTATTTGCAAATGGAAGCCTCTGGTTACATGTGGCCAATTGTTGATATGCGTATTAAATATGTCGCTTCAGCTAAGTTGAGTGAATGGATCACTATTGAGGCTAGTTTAGTTGAATACCAGACTCGAATAAAAATTGATTATATTGTGCGAGACAAAACGACTCAGAAAATTTTAACCAAAGCCCATACAATACAGGTGGCAGTGGAGATGTCTACGGGTGAAATGTCTTTTAACACCCCCCAATGTTTGCTTGATAAATTGGCCCCGTTTCTAGATAAGGAATAAATATGAGCAAGTCTGAAGTTTGTGATGTTGTCATTATTGGTGCAGGCCCGGCTGGTGCAATAGCTGCTTCAATGCTGGCTCAGGATGGCTGGAATACTGTAGTGGTGGAACGTGAAAACTTCCCACGCTTCTCTATAGGTGAAAGTCTACTGCCTCATTGCATGGAATTTGTTAAACAAGCGGGCATGTTAGATGCATTGAACGCTAACGCTGAAAAATTAGATTTTCAATTTAAGAATGGTGCCGCTTTTTATCGTAAAGGTGAGCGTTCTGAATTTAATTTTGAAAATAAATTTTCTGATGGACCAGGTACTACTTTTCAAGTTAAGCGTGCTGCATTTGATAAGTTATTAGCCGATGAAGCCAGTAAGTTGGGAGCCGATATTCGATATCAGCAAAGCGTCGAAGAGGTAGTTACCCATGAAGAAGGGGCGACATTAAAAATAACGACAGCAGACGATAGCTACCATTTAAAAACCCGATTTGTACTTGATGCCAGTGGATTTGGGCGAGTATTACCCCGTTTGTTAGACCTAAATGTGCCTAGCGACCTGCCGCCACGTAAAGCCGTATTTACCCACTTTAAAGACAATATTAAAGCTGATGCCAATTTTGATAGAAATAAAATACTGATTACGGTTCATCCAGAAATTGAAGATGTGTGGTATTGGTTGATCCCCTTTTCAGATGGCACCTCTAGTCTAGGTGTGGTCGCACGCCCCGAGTTGTTTAATGATGAACAAACACTGGAAGAGCAGTTGTGGGCCTTTATTCATCAAGATGACAATTTAAGTGAATTGTTTGAACAGGCCGAAATAACGCAACCTGCAAGAATGATAGGCGGCTATTCCTCCAATGTTAAATCCCTATATGGCCCTAGCTTTGCCTTACTTGGCAATGCCGGTGAATTTCTCGATCCGGTGTTTTCTTCAGGAGTGACAATAGCCATGCGTTCGGCGGTTACTGCGGCTCAGTTGGTGACTCGTGAACTTAAGGGAGAACAGGTGGATTGGCAAATTGAATATGCAGATAGCTTGAAAAAAGGCATAGATGTATTTAAGACTTTTGTTACTTCTTGGTATGACACCAGCTTTCAAAATGTGGTTTTTTTCCAATCAGAAGATACCGAAATTAAACCTATGATCACTTCTATATTGGCCGGTTATGCTTGGGATGAAAGCAATCCCTTTGTAAAAAGTTCCCGTCGCGGCATGCGTATGTTAGCTAAGTTATGTGAAGCAGATTAAATCATGAAGCAACACCAGAATGCTCCGGTAGGTAAAATTTATATTAATGACTTTGGTTTAATTAACGCCTTAGGAGATAACCTTAAAGATATCAGCCTTAATTTATTTACCGAGTCACAACAGGGATTTGTGAAGCGTGATGATATTTTGCCAGAAGCCACTGTATTTGTGGCTCAGGTGGCAAGTCAGTTACCTGAGTTAGACGCTTATCCGCTGCATTTTCAGAGCCGTAATAATCAATTGGCATTGCAGGCTTATCAACAAATAGCTGCCACTGTAGAGTCATTTAAACAAAAATATTCAGAGCACAGACTTGGAGTTATTTTAGGTACCAGTACTTCTGGGATCGCCCAAGGTGAATGGGCAATGGCGGCGAAACAACAATCGGGACAATTTCCTGAAGAATATGATTATCGGGTACAAGAAATGTCTAACGTGGCTGAGTTTATCAGTCTAGTTGCTGGCTTGTCAGGTGTGAGTATGACCATTTCTACCGCCTGTTCTTCTAGTGCCAAAACCTTTATTACCGCCAGCGAGTTAATTCGCACAGGTGTTATTGATGCCGCTATAGTGGGAGGTGTTGATTCTTTATGTGCTATGACAGTGAATGGTTTTAGCGCCCTAGAGTCAACGTCATCGGGCATATGTAAACCATCAAGTGTCAATCGGGACGGTATTAATATTGGCGAAGGCGCCGCTTTAGCTGTAATCAGTGCTGACAAATCCGATTTATGTTTATTAGCTGGTGGCGAATCCAGTGATGCTCACCATATGTCAGCCCCTCATCCTGAAGGGCGTGGGGCCATTGATGCTATGCAGCAAGCGCTAAATAAGGCGCAATTGTCTCATCAACAAATTGATTATATCAACTTACATGGTACCGCCACTCCTAAAAATGACTCAATGGAAGCAATAGCCGTTGCTGAACTTTTTCCTCATCAACCTTTTGTTAGCTCCAGTAAAGGCAGCATTGGGCATACATTAGGCGCAGCAGGGGCCACAGAAATTGGCTTTTGTTGTTTGGTTTTGCGGCAACAAAAATTGGCACCTCATGTGTCAGACAATATGATTGACCCAGAATTACCTTTGCTTAATTGGGTTAAAAACTGCACAGATAATAAAAGTGAAATTCATTATTGTTTGAGTAACTCTTTTGCTTTTGGTGGCAATAATGTAAGTCTAATTGTAGGACGTGAATATGAATGATTATCCAATAGAGTTGGTTCTGCCCCACGCACATCCGATGATATTAGTGGATAAATTAGTAGATTACACTGCAACATCATCTGCATGTACGGTGCAAATTGCTGAGAACAGTAATTTTTATAATCCGCTGCGCAAAAGTGTGCCCTCATATGTTGGTATTGAGTACATGGCGCAAACAATAGCGGCCTACGCCAATGCCTTAAAATTAGATAATGACGATAAAGTCAGTTTAGGTTTTTTAGTGAGTGCCCGTAATTATATTACCCAAGTTAGGGAGTTCACTTTAGGCACTGAGTTACTCATTCAGGTGGAGTTGTTATTTAAAGAAGCCAATGGCCTGAGTGTGTTTGATTGCAATATAAAACAAGATCAACAGATAGTGGTTGAAGCAAAAATCAATGTTTTTGAGCCAGATGAGCCAGAGTTATATTTGCAGGAGCAAACAGAAAAATGAATAGAAGAGTATTAGTCACAGGTTCAAGTAAAGGTATAGGTAAAGCCATTGCCTTGCGATTGGCACGAGAAGGCTTTGATATTACCGTGCATTGTCGTAATGATGCCGCAGGGGCCGAACACACTGTTGCCGCCATTAAAGATCTGGGCGTAAATGCTTATTTTCTGCAATGTGATGTAGCTAATAGATCACAATGCAAAGAAATATTTGATGCAGACCTTGCAGAACATGGGTCGTATTACGGTATTGTTTGTAATGCTGGTGTAACACGTGATACCGCGTTTCCAGCCATGACTGGTGAAGAATGGGATAGTGTTATCCACACTAATTTAGACGGTATCTATAATGTGTTACATCCTTTGGTTATGCCTATGGTGAGTAAACGCAAAGGTGGTCGAATTGTCACTATGGCTTCGGTTTCTGGAGTAATTGGTAATCGTGGTCAAGTCAATTATAGTGCCTCTAAAGGTGGAGTTATTGCTGCTACTAAGGCGTTATCCTTAGAATTAGCCAAGCGTAAAATTACAGTCAATTGTGTGGCGCCAGGGTTAATTGATACAGGGATGACAGATGATCTTCCTATGGATGAAATTATTAAAATGATCCCCCTTAAACGCGTCGGGCAAGTGGATGAAGTTGCCGCAACAGTCGCGTTTTTAATGTCTGATGACGCTTCCTATATCACTAGACAAGTTATTTCAGTCAATGGTGGGATGGCCTAATGAAACGAGTGGTAGTAACAGGTATGGGGGTGATTTCAGCCTTTGGCGACAATTGGACTGAATTTGAGAGCCATCTACGTAGCAATAAAAACGCTGTAGTCCATATGCCAAAGTGGCAGGATGTCAAAGGGTTGCATTGCAATTTAGCGGCGCCAGTAACCGACTTTGTGAAACCCAGTCATTATACCCGTAAAATGACCCGTTCTATGGGACGCGTGTCTGTGATGGCGACTAGAGCCACAGAGTTTGCCTTAGAACAGAGCCAACTACTTAATAGTGAGACCTTGACCAATGGTGATACGGGAATTTCCTATGGATCTTCTATCGGTTCTACCCCACCAATAGTTGCTTTTGGAGACTTATTAAAAAACAACGATATGTCTGGCATTACAGCAACCAGTTATATTCAAATGATGAATCATACTACCGCTGTGAATATAGGGGTGTTTTTTGGGGTAAAGGGGCGAATTCATACTACTAGTTCTGCTTGTACCTCTAGTTCTCAAGGCATAGGTTATGCTTATGAAGCTATAAAGTATGGTAAACAAAAAGTCATGATTGCCGGTGGTGCCGAGGAGTTATGTATTTCTGCGGTGGCTGTTTTTGACACCTTGTTTGCTACCAGCACCCTAAATAATCAACCTCATTTGACGCCACGTCCTTTCGATCGTGATCGTGATGGCTTAGTGATAGGCGAGGGCGCTGCCACTTTTATATTAGAAGACTATGAACATGCTGTTGCCAGAGGTGCCCCCATTTTGGCGGAAATAGTGGGTTTTGCCACCAACTCAGATGGCGTACATGTTACCCAACCACAATCTCAGACTATGGCTACGGCAATGGAATTGGCGCTACAAGATGCCAAACTTCCCGCCTCTGAGATTGGTTTTGTAAGCGCCCATGGTACAGCAACAGACAAAGGCGATATTGCTGAGACAACGGCCACTGAGTTAGTTATGGGGAAAAATAAACCCATCAGCTCACTTAAGAGCTATCTTGGTCATACCTTAGGGGCCTGTGGTGCGCTGGAGGCATGGGCTAGTATTGAAATGATGGACCGTCAATGGTTCGCACCCACGCTTCAATTAAACAATATTGATCCCCTGTGTGGTGAGTTGGACTACATTACAGGGGATGGTATGAATATTGACACTGAGTATGTTATGTCGAATAACTTTGCATTTGGTGGCATTAATACCTCGCTAATTTTTAAGCGATGGTCCTAACACTCTTAAATGACATTGACTGGTTAAGATGATATTGGCTGGTTTAAAAGTGCTAAGTCAGCGACTAAACAAACAGACACTTCACAGTGTCTGTTTTCATCGAATTAGCGAATTTGAGTCACAACACCTTTTTCATTAAAATCGATAGCCTTACGGGCCCATTTGTTCGACCAGTACATCCAAGTGTTACCGTCCAGTGAAGCGGTCGCATGGATAGGTGGTCTACCCATAGTAAATAATATACCTTCTTTAGTCATACCAACTTTAGGCTGCCCAGATTTAATGCCGTTCTGATCTGTCGGACTCAAGCTGGCCACTTTAGCTTTATTACAGTTGCTGCCGAAGTATTGTTTAAAGTTTTGTTCTAAGGATTGTCCCGCATTTTTTGTATGTTTATCCCACAAATAACGGTAAGTCATACCTTCATAAACAAACTCAATTTCCTTTTTACTTATATCTTCAATTTTTACTGTGGCACACATGGGTATCATGCTAGGTAACTGGTAATTTAGGGCGTAGAGTACTTTACGTTTTTTGTCAGGATGTAGATTAACTAGGGCAACCATAGTTGCATCCTCTTTGAATCCGCTTTTTTCTTCGGCGTTGACGACTAAAGAGTTGCCAATAGCCATAGTGCCAATAGCTAACATAATAGTCCGTAACGATATTGCTTTGATTGGTAACTTCATTTTTTAATCCTTTTAAAGTTTAATTAAGACGCTGACACCTTGCCTACTCCGGTAAACTAAAAGTGGAAAGGGCTAGGTGCCATCATTTAAATGCACTTAAGGATAACAATCTACTCTGGAGTTGTTTTTCCATTTCAGCACATTTTATCAAAACTGCACTTATATCTTGCAGTGAAATTGATTTCCTATCTTTACAAAATAATACTGCTTGAACTGCAAAAGCACGCCATTGGTCGCCGATTTCAGTGGTAAATTGTGATAATTCAAATAACTCTGAATCACCAGTTAACTTAGATGCTTCGTCTAAAAAACTGGCAAATATAAAACGAAATCCAGCTCCGCCCGTACCAATTTCTTCCTGCATTCGCACTATATGCCCTAAGTACAAACGTGCATATTTACTCGGTTTGTTTTCCAATTCAGATATTTTTTTGGCTAAATAACGAATGCCTTTAACACCAAAAAAGGGTACCCCTGGTACAGGTAAGCCATTCATCATTTTAGCGGTTTTTTTGAGACTTTTATAAATTTGTGGTGCCAAATCTATTTTTTCGGGAACCTTTCCGAGAATATACATCAATCCTTTAGGGGCTAAAGCACCTTTAGCAAATCGTGCACGTTGAAGACTCTCGGGAGAGCAAGTGACCACTTCTTCGAATACAGGATCACTAATGAGATAATCCCCCTGTGCATTTTTGCCATAAACGGTGAGGTTGTGGGCGTTAAAATGAAAACGCATATCTTCGGGAAAATAGGGTAACCAGTACACCGAGGTTTGCAGACCAACAATATGCCCTTCTTCCAAAGCTTGATCTAAGGCTTGCATTCCTTTTTGTGGATTAGAAAACTTACGAGTAATGAGTTCTATGTTGAGTTTTTTTGCCACAGTTTTGATGATAGTTTTAGGAGGCATACGATAGGCAATGAGGGGCAGGCCACCTATTTTAACGAATGGCAAATAGGCAAAGGTTAAAGCCGATGCTAAGCCAAAAGCCATAGGCTCGCTCATGGCAAAACCTTTACTGCTTAACATGTTGGCAACTACACCTGTTTCACAGTGAGAAGATTGCTGGTGGATCAGGTGATTGACTATTTCGCTCATGGATGTTCTGGAACTCTGGTTAGTTGTGCAATGGTGATAGAAAACGCAGCACTATAATTTTTGAGTTTTCGTTGACTTAAACGGCTAAATATATGAGGCAACAGATGGCGACGTATTTGCCATTGAAAGAAGCCGGTGCACTGGGCTAGAGCGCTAATATCGAAACGATGTTTACACATATGGTAGGCTAAGGAAGAGGCTTTGCCATCGTGATAGTCTTTAATCGCGGTTAAGGTTTGTTCATTGAGGTCATCCACAGCCATCTGAGTCGCAAAGTTTTCTACCTCCCAACCGCTGGATTGTATGCCAGTATAGTGACCACTATCATTGACAGCGTAGACTAATTTTTTATGGCCACTATAACTGGGGCTGTTATCTTGAGGAACCTGTTTGGCTTTCATTCACTTAAACCACTGTCAGTTGCATAAATGCACTGGAAAACCTTCCGCTTTCAGGTATGTAACATAACATTCGCTGCCCAGCTTTTAGTTGCTGTGATTTAAATAGCTCTTCAAGCATGATAAAAATTGATGCTGAGCCAGTATTACCTTTTTCACTTAAATTGGTAAACCATTTGCCATAGGGCAGTTCAAAGTCGATATTCACTAAAGATTGATAGACTTTTTCACGAAAGTAGTTCGATGAATAATGGGGTATAAAATAATCAAAGTCGTCGGTATTTAGCTGGCGTTTGGCAATAATACGTTTGAGGGTTTCTTCTACCGTAATACGCACTACATTGTCGTTTAACAAGCGCACATCTTGTTTAACTGACAGTATCGCTTGTTGTCCTCTTTCTTCGTTAGTGTAGCTTGTCCAGCTTTTAAGCTTGCCATCCACTTTTTCGGCACCTGCATACATACAGGCTTCTAATTCATTGGCGAAAGAAAACGAATCAATCCAGTCCAAACGTAAAGAGATACCGCTAGGGTTTGGTTGATCAGTCAGAAGCGCTGCGCCTGCACCGTCAGACAACATCCATCGTAAAAAATCTTTTTCAAAGGCCATTTCAGGGTGTTGTGCCAAGGAATCAACTTTATGTTGGCGTTCTGCCTCAAAATTACGGGCATGCATCACAGCTGACGCTAACTCGCTGGCCACCACCACACTTTTGGTACTTTCACCGGCCTTGATATTAAGGTAAGCATATTTAAGAGCCGTTACGCCGCATAAACATACACCTGATGTTGAAACAATTTCGCAAGGTGGATTATTGAGTTCGCCATGCACCATGGATGCATGGTTGGGCATAAGCTGATCGGGAATAGATGAAGAGGCCACTAACGTATCAATGTTTTGCATATCACTGTCTTTAACAAACAAAGCGCGTACAGCCTCAGCGGCTAAGGCTGCATTGGTGTAATTTTGTTCACCCGTTACCGGGTCGATAGCATAATAACGTTGTTTGATGCCATTGCTTCTGAGTATGACTGCGCGGGCACGTGACTTTACGCCTCCCACTTTACCCAAGATATCTTCCATTTCATTATTGTTGACTACAGCATTGGGCAGAGCAACGGACAAATTGTTGATGTAAACGTGTTTTGTCATTGATTAATTATTCTCCTGAGGGCTCTGCATAATATTTTTTTTGTGCAATTATTTTATCTCTTGTCAGTGGTGAGATGAGTTTTTTAATGAGTGCGCTGATAGGTACTACTGTCAGTATCAGGGTCAACAAAAAAATCACATAAATTATCAATCCAAATGCTCTACGTGTACTTTGTTGAGGGCCAATTTTGCGAAGTATTTTAGACCAGATACCAAAGCTATGATTGGCCATCCTCTCACTGGCAATTAATTTCTCGTTAATTGTGACTGCTGACAAACCCTTTAACATGCTTTGCTCTAACGGGGTTGCATCATGCTCTAGTCGATTTTTAATGGCAATACCAAAACGTTCTGCTTCTACGATATCTTGGTCTGCTATACCAGCTGCCGGTACCCAGGATAGGGGTTTTTTGTTGCCAGTTAACATCCACAATGGCGTCGCTAAAAAGCTAAAAAATGCACCGCAATCGTCGCTCAATACCACATTATCAAGCAATTTTGCTCGTAGTTGCTGTAGCTGAGCTTTGACTTTCTCCTGAGCCATCAGCCACATACCCCGACAACCTATTACAGTGACAACTGGGGTGTCGGCAAATAGTGATTTAGCTTGCGGACTTTGTAAAAATGATGCGATTGGCAAAGAAGGTGACAAAAACCAAACCTGATAAGACAAAATGATCAGGTCATATTGTTCATGTTTAGGATTGATAGGCTTTAAATCCACAGCTTGCATAGCAACAGTTTCAGGAAAGACCCTAAAAAACTGTAAGAATGGCCAAGGAAAGGGAAAAGGTTTAGTTGGTTCAACGCTAATAACTTCGAATTCTATCTGTTCACTTTGGATAATAGGTTGGCTGATAGATTGTAATATTCGGGAGAGTTGACCAGTTTGAGAGTAATTAATTGCTAGTACTTTACGCATAAATAGATGGCCAGTTTGTCCTTCAACAAGTTAGTCTTTAGTATACCTGTTAACTGTTACTTGTGAACCCTGAGACAAAGCGTGTAGATGAATAAATTGAATATAGTAGGTTTGTTAGTGGGATTTTTATACCCACTTTTGGTTGTACCCATTGTATTTTCAGCGACCTTGACGTTGCAAATCCAAGGTCATGAGAATAAATCAGGGCAACTCAATATCGCTATCTCCAAAGTCAAAGGTTTGTTGACTGATGAAGTACAATGGGATGACTTAGAGTCTGTGCGTAAATTGCTACAAGATATCGGCCCAGAGCATGCCCAACAAGCTACAGTTCAATTGATAATTGAGGATTTACCCATAGGTTTAATCTGTATTCGCTTATATTTGGATTTAAATAATAATCAACTACTGGAGCGTTCTTCTATTGGTATACCACTAGAACCAGTAGGGTTTAGCAATAATCCTTCGTTGTTTAGGGGAGAACCGACACCTCAAGATAGCTGTTTTTTGTTACAAGAAACGGCCAATGTTCAAATGGTTAAACTGAAGCAGCATAAAAAACGTAAATGAAAGTCTTAAATGGGTGTAGTTAACCCGAGCTCAGGTTCGTCATAAATTAACCTCAAGCACTACTGGTAAATCCATAGTTGAAAGTTCATCTATATACTTAAGGTTTGGCTGATAGGCATACTTGTTATGCTGTTCTTGAGTATCACCGAGCAATAGGGCATGACAAAAACGTTCTTGTTCGGTTTCTTGCCAAATAAGCAATATCACTGCCGCCTCTTTATCTGCGTTAAGCTCCAGAGAACTGAGCAATAAACTTTTAGTTAAAGCATCTTCATCGGCCCCTATAAATAAATTACTACCATCTATGGAAAACTCTTTAGCAATATAAAAATTTGCGGCATTACCTACTGTGGCCACAAAGTCTAGTGGGCGAATGGCTCGATTTTGTTTTAAGTCCAGTAACATTTGCTGAATGAGCTCGATGGAAAAATACTGAGCGCAACTTATCAAGGATAGTTTTTTATAAGCCTGGATCTCAGTGCCAAGCTCGGCCACAGCTGCTAACGCACATAAGGTAAAGTTATCTAAACGTCGCACCCCAAGGGCATATTTTTGTTTAACTTGCTGGCGTAAACTTTTATTGTCGAGGGCACGACTATGACTAAAATAAGCATAGTTGAATAAAGTCATTTTCATGATTGCACTGTCTCCAGTACGAGAGCCGCATTGTTGCCCCCAAATCCACAATGATTAACTAATACGTGTGCAAAGCTACTCATAGCATGATCGGCTGAAGCAAAAGGTAACATGATACTTTGAGCTTGTTCAGAAATGTAGTCAGCCACAGGGATTGTTGGTTTGGCCAGTAAATAATCCAATAATGCCAACTCTATTACTCCGCATGCTCCAAGTGTATGTCCTATAAAAGGCTTTAAAGCCATGATAGGAGGAGGGCTGTTGAAATAGCTGATGAGTGCATTGTACTCGGCAATGTCGTTGTTGTATGTGGCGGTACCATGTACTTTAACTAAGTCTATGTTGTTGGCGTTTAATCCAGATTTTTTAATGGCTTGGCTCATCACGGTGTTTATATGGCTGCCATCTTCGGCGGTCATGGTTAGGCTTGAGGTGTCACAAGCCGAATCACCTTCCATTAAACGATAATAATTTTTTTGTTGAGGTTGGGTTTTGGTGAGTAATAGGGCACCTATACCTTCTCCCAAAATCAGCCCCTGGCGATTTTCATGGAAGGCCAATAATTGCTCTGAACTAAGTAAATCTAAAGAATGGAAGCCTTTAGTGGTTAACTGATTATAAAATTCACAACCTATTACAATGACCTGCTGGATATTTGTCTGTTCTAGGAGTTTTTTCCCGTATAACACTGCATTAAGGCTGGCAGTACAGGCCGTATTAATCACCAGATGAAATGGGTGTAGTTTAAATTTTTGCTGCAAATATTGACTAAGTCGGTCTATTTTTGGTAATCCTAGCGCTTTATCTTCCGAAGGACGTAAGGTCCCTATATCTAAAGAAGTAGAGCCTAATAACAGCGCTGTCTGGGCAAGTTCTTCAGGCTTTAAGCCACTACTTTTAATGAGCTGTTTCACAACTGTAGTTAAGCTATTAAACAGCCGCGCTTCGCTGCTATCTAATGGCACTTGATCCATAGCAAAGAAACGAATATTTTGTTGTTCCTCATCGATGCTGGTGGCAAATTCTAGTTTGGTATTGGGCTCAGTAGTAAATCTAAGTGACTGATCTAAATAACTGTTGCCACAAGCGCTATGGCAGACACTGGAATGAATATACACTGCCATGTTACTTAGCAAGCCCTACCGTTTGAATATGCTCAACAATACTATTGATGGATTGTAGGTGTTTACGAGATTCCTTCGAACCTTCTACTTTTATACCAAAATGTTCTTTTAGTACTAAAGCTAGTTGCAGTGCATCGAGGGAATCTAAGCCCACTTTAGATTGATTGCCAAATAAAGGTTCATCGTCCTCAATATCTTGCCAGGACATCTCATCTTCTTTGTCACACTCCACCACTATTAATTGCTTTAATTGTGTTTTTAGTTCTTCTAATTCCATGAAAGATCCTTTATACGGCGACTAAATAATAACGCCGAGATTGTAAGTGATATTGCCGCAAATACAGTCAGATAGATAATACTCATCCAATGCTCATGATTAAATTGGCCATACATAGTGCCTTTAACTAATTGTGCCGACCAGTACATGGGTGAAAACTGCGCAATTTGTTGTAGGGATTGAGGCATGATATCAAGTGGTACCATAAAACCACTCAAAGCGGCCATGATAATATTCACTCCACCACCGAGTACAATGGCTTGCTCAAAACTTCGCACCAATGCGGCAATAATAGAGGCAAAACTGACAGCGGCTAAACTCACAACTAAGACAGTACACAGCAGTTCCCATAACTGCTTATAAGGGACTGCCGGCAAGTCAATCAATAGCGGAATGAGCCGCCAACCGATTAAGCTCAAGAATAAAAATTGTCCTATGCTGAAAAGGTAAAATGCCAATAATTTCACTAAAAAGTAATGTTGTAAATTAACTGGAAAGGTTTTTAATCTAATCAAAGTGCCATTTTGAACTTCATTTAATAACGTAAGGGAGATGGGCAATACAATAAAATATACCCCAAATACCAACCAAGAAGGCACGCTATAAGTGACAACAGGAAGCTCCAAGTTGTCTTTTGCAACCTTAATGTACTGGGAAGTATCGGTTTGTTGGTTAATTTGTGCCATTTGTTTGTCTAGTGGCAAAGTCTCATCCATTTCACCCGTATCCAGCATATACAAATGTAACTTTAAACGCGCAAAGGCCAATTGAACATGTTGATTAAGCAAAGCTTGGATCGCTGGGGAAGTAGCTGAGCCAAATTCAATTTGAATTAAAGGTATATTCTGACTTGAAAATAATTGTTGTTTTAAGTTTGAGCCAAGGACTAAGCTAGCGCTCGCCTCTGGCATTTCAGAGTTTAATTGATAACCAAACCCAGCTAGATATCTGCCAAACAAGGCCTGTTCATCTTCATTGTTAGTCTTAAATTCGACTGCAAGATTGTGGATCATATCGTCTTGACGTTCACTCATGGCAAAGGTCATTATCAACATAAAAATGACAGGCATAAGCAGCAAAACTGCAACACTATGCAGGTCACTAAATACTAAGATAAATTCCTTTTTAATACTCTGTAATATCATTATTTTCCATATGATTTAAGTAATATTGGGTCAATGAGGTTTGATCATAATGCATATTGAGAATATCGAGTTGGCTTTGGCTAAGCAATGCCATCATTGCGAACAATTCTGCAGACGACTTAATATAAGCTTTAAGGTGATTGTCTTTACATTCGACTTTTATAGATAAACCAGAGAACTGCTCAACCCAACTTACCGATAAGGTATGGGCAAATTCTATGGTTAAACATTTTTGTCCTTGGTCTAAGCTCAAATAGCTCGCTTTGCCTAGTTTTAACATAACTATTTGGTCACATATATCTTGTACTTCTGTTAATAAATGTGAGGTGTAGACAATAGTTTTCCCTTGATTTTTTAAGGCGCTAAGCAGTGATAAGATGGATCCCCTTGATATAGGGTCAACCCCTACAGTTGGTTCGTCTAAATAGAGTATTTGTGGATCTTTTAACAAAGCAATGGCTAAGTTCAACCTGCGCTTGTAACCCCCTGAAAGAAATTTGGCTTTTTGATTACTGACTTCTTGTAATTGACATTGATGTGAAACAGTTTCTACTCTTGTTTGGCTTTCAGCGTAACTAAAGGCGCATAAGCTAACAAAATATTCTAAATTTTGGGTGACACTTAATTGCGGATAGAAGGCATATTCTTGGGGTACTAAGGCCACGTTTTTTTGCACATATTTAGCCAGTGTTAAGTTGTCGTTCTGACTAAAAAAAACTGTACCCGAAGTCGGGGTCAACAAACCTGATAATATGGATAAAAGTGTTGATTTACCCGAGCCATTTGGACCTATCAAACCTAGGCATTGACCCTTAGCTAGATTAATATTAATGCCTTGAAGTGCAGGAACAGAGGCTGCTGCATAACGATATTCAAGATCCGTTATTATGAATGCTGACATTGTGTCTCAATAAGGTATTTCATTTTTCGACTTGTTATTGAGCTCGATTGACTCATTTCACATTGTGACATACGGGCTAATTCTTCTGTTCTGATTTCATCTAAAACGACAGTGCCTTACTATTTAAAGTTATATTACTTTAAATAGTAAGGCACTGTAAGTGTTTATAAGATAACTACAATACCGAATTAAGGTTCGAAGTTGTGTTACCTAGGTTTGAAATTTCGAGTAAAGTTTCAATATTAAATATGCTCATGTTCTTAGAACGTATTAGAGACCCAAATGAATAAAGTGCTGCAATTTTATCGAAAATATTGGATTTTGCGTTGGCTTTGGTGGCTGAGTGTTGTGCTACCTGGGGTATCTTTTGTATTGGTCTCCCTAGGGTTTTTATTGATTATGCATTGGCCCAAAGATTATCAAGACGTGATTAATATTGCTCTTGATCCAGAAGTCGAGTATTTAACACTCTCTGCACATGGTGTTAAAGACACAACTGCTAGTTGGAGTGATGAATTACAACGCACATATTCTGAGCTGCAACATTTACCATTTAGCGATCTGAAAAAACAACACATCAGTTTTAGTTGGCAGCCCTATTCGGATAACGTTTTTAATTGTTCCGTCGATGGCAAAAATATAGGCTTTAAGTTAGGTGAAAAAATAGCGCAGTTACCTAAGATTAAAGGGGTTCACTTGGTGGGCCATAGTTGTGGTTCATTCGTTATCTTAGGTGTTTGTGAAGCATTAAAAGAAAACAAAGCTTCGATAAGTGTTCAAACTACCTATTTAGATCCCGTATCTGTTTATTCGGGAGTTTTTTGGGATTATGGTATTAAATATTTTGGTAGCTGTGCTGATTTTAGCGATGCCTATATTGATACCCAAGACACTGTGCCTGGGAGCAATCAAGCACTTAGGAATGCTTATACCTTTGATGTGACTCAAACAAGAGTAAAAAATAACATAGACTACGCGCCACACGCATGGCCTACGATGTTTTATATTAAGGCATTAAAAAAGAAACAGCTGCCAATCTACTATAAAGCAACAAATAACCTTAGTTCTGGCTATCAGAAAAATACCTTGATGACCTGGCCTTTAGAATACTAACCTTAATGAATAACCATCACTAAGTTGATTTATATAGCACAGCATTAATTAAAGTTTCTTCCCTGGAGTCCGGATCTTCAACTTTACCAGTGAGAGTTTCCCAAATACCAAGGTCTTCGCGAGACCACCATAAAAACGGCCGGGATATTTGTTTTTCTGCCACAATAAATCCAGTCTGTTTTAAAAGCTGTAAATATTCCATGTCGGTTTTTTGTACATGCATGGGATGACGAAATAAAACTCGGATAACCATAGAATGAATATAACGGCGACATGACTCTGCAAACAACAGACAACCATCAGGTTTCAAAACACGATAAAATTCTTTAATGGCAGAATCTTGATCCACTATGTGATGAAAAGTTTGATGACAGAAGATCATATCAACAGAATTGTCGGGCAACTCAATTTCTGCTGCATTGTTAATTAAAAACTCTATTTTAGCCTGACATTTTTTGCCGTTACTGTCTGCTTTGTTGACAACATCAGAGTCCACATCTAACGCAATAATAGTATCGGGAGAAAAACGCTCATCTAATTCAACAAGAGAATGACCAAAGCCAGAACCAATATCTAATATAGTGTGATATTTATTGGGTTTATCCTCTGGGATCAAGCTCTGCAGATCATCCAGCGCCCTCCTTAAAACATGTACTAACCATGTATCAGTGTTTAGAAACCAATCACCAAACTTACTCTCCTTAACCCAAGCTTTTTTTATATCTACTTTACTCAAATTGAATTCCTCTCCCTACTTACCTATCAGTTTAATTTAATGCCCTATCATAATTATCCAAAAAAGAAGGCGCTTGGCTGGAATAATTTCTCTACGTGACCAATAAACTTCTTATCAACTAAGAACAGAATAACGTGGTCGTTGGCCTCAATTTTTGTATCGCCATGAGCAATGATAACTTCGTCGCTGCGCACTATTGCACCAATAGTGGTGCCTGGAGGAAGTTTTATTTCGCGGATTTCTCGCCCAACAACCTTAGAAGTGTTTCGATCTCCATGGGCGATCGCTTCAATAGCTTCTGCTGCGCCTCTTCTAAGTGAGTAAACGTTTACTATGTCGCCTCGTCTTATGTGGGTGAGAAGTGCAGAAATAGTAGCCTGTTGCGGAGAGAAGGCAATATCAATTTCGCCGCCTTGGACTAAATCCACATAAGCACCTCTTTGGATAAGTACCATGGCCTTTGAAGCTCCAAGGCGTTTAGCTAACATGGCTGACATAATGTTGGCTTCGTCATCGTTGGTGACGGCGATAAAAGCGTCAACTTGTTCGACATTTTCTTCAGTTAATAATTGATGATCTGATGCGTCACCGGCAAAAACTATGGTTTTATCTAGATGTGCAGACAGATATTTAGCTCTTTCTGGATCGAACTCAATTAATTTTACATTGTGATTGTGCTCTAGCATCTTGGCGAGACCGGCTCCTATTAACCCTCCACCTGCAATCATGATCCGTTTGTAACTTGACTCTAACTTCTGCAACTCACTCATGACTGCTCGAATGTGTTTGGTGGCCGCAATAAAAAATACTTCGTCATCAGCTTCAATAATGGTTGTGCCAAGGGGACGAATAGGCTTGCCTCGCCTATAAATAGCCGCCACTCGTGTCTCAACGTTGGGAATATGTTCTTTTATGGCTGAAAGGGCATGACCTACCAATAAACCGCCATAATAAGCTTTAACTGCGACTAGGCTGGCCTTGCCATCAGCAAATTCAACTACTTGTAATGCACCAGGATAATCAATCAGGCGTTTTATGGCCTTTGTGACCAATTGCTCTGGGGCAATAAGGTGATCGACTGGTACATCTTGATGCTTAAATAATTGCTCTTGGTAAATGATGTATTGTTCGGAGCGCACACGGGCAATTTTAGTCGGTGTTTTGAATAAGCTATAGGCAACCTGACAGGCCATCATATTGCTTTCATCGCTGTTGGTAACAGCAATTAGCATGTCGGCATCTTCTGCCCCTGCCTTTTTAAGTACATCTGGATGGGAGCCCATTCCAGCAACAACCTGTAGATCTAACCTGTCTTGCAGATGTCTTAGGGTATTTGGATCTGAATCGATAACGGTGATTTCGTTTTTTTCACCGACCAAGTTTTCAGCTAAAGTGGCACCCACTTGACCCGCGCCAAGGATAATTATCTTCATTAGTGGTATTTAAACCTTATTATTAGGGCCTGTTGGTCTTGTATATATCAGCCGAAACTGAAGTCATTTATTTGGATATCGACCCGAAGGGTTTCTTCTAAACGCTTTAAGACTTTAGCAGTCTGGCATAATAGAAACCATCCATTTGTTGATCCCCCGGCAAAATCTGTTTGCCTGGTTTATCGTCATTATCATTATAAAAAGTATTATCTAACAATGCGTTAGTGGTGCGAGATAAAAAATCACTTATTTGTAAATGATTTTCTTCGGGCAAAATAGAACAAGTTGCATAAAGCAGAGTTCCCCCTGGCTTAACAAGCGGCCATATGGCATCTAGTATTTGCTTTTGTAGATTGACCAACACATCAATATCTTTGGCTTTTCTAAGCCACTTTATATCAGGGTGCCGGCGAATAATACCAGTAGCAGAGCAGGGCGCATCAAGCAATACACGGTCGAACAGTTGTCCATCCCACCATTTTTCAGGCGTACTCGCATCACCAATGACAATTTCTGCGTTATGTCCCAACCTGACTAAGTTTTCTTCTATTCTTGATGCTCGTTTTTCACTTATTTCTAAAGCTACTACCTTTGTGATTTTTGGTTGGTATTCAATGAGGTGACATGTTTTACCACCGGGTGCGGCGCAGCAATCCAAGATAGATTCACCTGCTGCCGGTGCAAGGTAATGAGCTGCAAGTTGCGCTGCTCCATCTTGCACTGCAAACCAGCCCTTATCAAAACCAGGTAAATTAGTTACGTCATAACCTTTTGATAATATTATGGCTTCAGAGTGATCAGCTGTAAGTGTAAACTCGATACTGGCACTTTCTAGGGCTTCAACAAAATCACCATGAGATATTTTTTGTGTATTAACTCTAAGCCAAATTGGCGCCTTAAGCTGCATATTGGTGATTAAATCAATAAAACCATCTTGATATTCGGCCTCAAGTTTTTTGTATAGCCATTTTGGCAATCCTGATGCTATTTGTTTATTGGGCGCTTCTTGCAGAGACATTTCCTCTCTTATAAAGGTACGCAAGATGGCATTAACTAAACCTTTCATGGCTAGGGTATTGAGTGGCTGACAAGCGGCGACAGTTTCAGATACTGCAGCATGTTGACTGACCCGGCTAAAAGCTAATTGATAAAACCCCAACATGATCAATTGCTCTACAATTTTAAAGCGGTTTTTTAATGGTTTATCGAGTAATTGCCTGAGCCAAAACTGCAAAATAGGTAAATTACGCAAAACACCGTAGACCATCTCTTGTAGCCATGCTTTATCTTGTTCTTTATGGGGTAATTGGGCCGCAGGCAAACATTCCCTTGCGGATTGACCTTCTTCTAGTATTTGATGAAGTACCTTAGCGGCATCTGCACGTAAATTAAAATACTTAGCCTTCATGAAAAATAGTTCATATTAGCGAGTTACCTATAACAAACCAATCAGCTCTGCCATTTAACACATCGGCGGCTAACATGGGTTTTTTGCCTGGAAGTTGTAGCTTAGTTATCAGTAAACAGTTGTTGCCTGTTGCCACTAAAATGCCTTGCTTATCTGACTTAACAATCACCCCGGCAGGAATATTAGGATTTTCACTTTTAACCACTACAGATGAATACACTTTTATATTGGAGTCGTTAAGGGGGAAGAATGCTACTGGCCAAGGATTAAAAGCACGGATATTTCTTTCTAGTTGTTCGGCTGTTAAGTTCCAATCAATTTTAGCCTCTTCTTTTGACAGTTTTTTAGCGTAACTGGCGAGTTTATCATCTTGGATTTGAGGTTGTATTTCAACTAAAGTGGCCAAAGTTTCAAGTAGTGCTTTAGGGCCTATTTCAGCCAGTTTTTGATACAAGGTAGCGCTGGTATCTTCTTGGGTAATGACCAGAGACTGCTTAAGTAACATCGCACCTGTATCTAAACCTTCATCCATCTGCATAATAGTGACGCCGGTCTCTTTGTCACCTGCCCATAATGATCTTTGGATAGGTGCAGCACCTCGCCATTTAGGCAATAAAGAACCATGTACATTAAGACAACCTAATTTGGGGGTGTTTAATATGGCTGTTGGTAGGATCAAACCATAAGCAACCACTACCATAATATCGGCATCTAATTTAGCTAAGGCCAGTTGTGACTCTGCTGTTTTCAAAGATTGCGGTTGAAAAACTGGAATATCATGCTCAACTGCCAGTAGTTTTACAGCACTGGCTTGTAATTTTTTACCTCGACCAGCTGGGCGGTCTGGTTGACTATAAACTGCAATGACTTGATGTTCGGAGTCAATCAAGGCTTGCAAATGTAATGCTGCAAACTCAGGTGTTCCAGCAAATACTATTTTTAAAGGCTTATTCAATTGTGTTTTAGTCCCTTGCAGCCAGTCGGGCTTCTTTTTCTAACTTGGTTTTAATTCTCTGGCGCTTAAGTGGAGATAAATAATCCACAAATAATTTGCCTTTCAAATGATCCAATTCATGTTGAATACAAATAGCCAATAAACCATCTGCTTCTAAAGTGAAAGGTTCGCCAGCTTTATCTAGCGCAGAAACAGTAATTTTCTCTGCTCTTTCAACCTGCGCATAATTATTAGGTACTGATAAACAACCCTCTTCACTGATGGTTTTACCTTCTTTATGGCTGATTTCAGGGTTGATGAAAACCATAGGATTATCTTGATTTTCAGACACATCCATTACCACCAAGCGCTTATGCACATTGACCTGTGTTGCTGCTAAGCCAATACCGTTTTCTTCACGCATGGTGTCGAACATATCACTGATCAATCCAGTAATGGATTTATCAACATTTTCAATTTTTTTTGCTACTGTGCGCAATCTCTCATCGGGAAAGCGCAATACATCTAATATTGCCATTGTATTATTCTACTATAATGAGTTTCGGACTCAGGAATTAATATAACCAATAGTAACTTTACGCTACAGTGAGAGAGTTAGTATCGGTGTGTGTATTATTTACTATACGATCAAATAGAATTGACTATTTAATACGTTTCAAGCTGCGCTATTCTAGCGTAAATCGATCCAAAACATAATAGTCACTGCATCAAGGTGTATATAAGAATGACGAGCAATAAATTAATTAGGTCACTAATACTGTTGGTGCTGATGCCAGTATATAGTTTCGCAGACAGTATTTTAGTGAAAGACACCGCTCCTGAAGTTTATGTAGTAGAAAAAGGCGATACCTTGTGGGATATATCCAACATGTATTTGGACAAGCCTTGGCAATGGCCAGAGCTGTGGCGTACCAATATACATATCACTAATCCCCATCTTATTTATCCCGGTGATGAGTTGCGTTTGGTTAAGAACGAAAAAGGTGAAACAGTACTTGATGTTGTGAGGGAGTCACCTAAGCCCGAAATAAAACTTTCTCCAGAAGGGGTTAAAGCCCTCAAAGAACCCAATGCTATACCTGCGTTGCCATGGTCAATTATCAAACCTTATATTGAAAACGAGATGATTATGTCGCAACAGGCTTATGATCGTTATCCCTATATTTTAGGTGATCACGAAGGTGCTGTGCGTTATGCCACCGATAGCCTAGTGCTTGGAAAGGCTGCCCGTCGAAGTAAAGAAAACTTAAGCATTGTAAGAAAACAAAATGAGTTATTCGACATGGAAGGCAATTTTATAGGTTTACAGGTACGTCATTTGGCGAAAGCTAAACTAGTCGATGCTGATTTAGATAATCAAGCTCTGATTAAAATATTGGAAGCTAAACTTGAGGTTAAGCGTGGTGACAAAATTATTCCGGCAGTTAAAAACGAACCGGATGAGGTTTTGCTTGTGGCCGCTGAAGATCAGACGGGGTTCATTATTGATGACTTAGAGCAACATAACTTGTTGGGTAAATATAATGTGGTGGTGTTGGATATTGGCTCTGACCAAGTTTCAGCAGGAACCATTATGGGTATTTATAGCCAGGGGCCAAGAATAATTGACGGCAAGCAACCTAAGTATGAAGGTGAATCAGACATGATCCGCAGTGCTTTTAATATGGGTGATGAAATTAGTCAACCCGCCATGAAAGTTGGTGAATTGGTGGTATTTAAAGCTTTTGATACAGCAAGTTATGCACTTATTACTAAATCAGCTAAAGTCATAAAAAGAGGGATGATAGTAGCTAAACCCTAATAAACTCGATTTGGGATTAGCCTAGGGAGCAGAAAATGCAACAGGATGTTGAGTTAGGCGATGGGGGAAATGACGAGTTGGAAAATTGGTTGAAGTTGGTTCAGATCCCCAATTTTTCAGTCGTCAGTTTAAAAAAGTTAAAGAAAAAATTCGATCTTCAGTTGTCTGAACTATTTTCCACATCAAAATCCTTTTTAGAGGAAAAAGGTTTTAACCAAAAGCAAATTGAAGCAATTTTGCATCCAAATGAAAGTACTATCAACACAAGCCTGGAATGGCTAAATACCACTAATAACCGTTTTTTATTGCACTTCGATCATCCCAGTTATCCAAACTTACTTAAACAGATCGCTAGTCCACCTCCATTATTATACGGCTATGGCGATCCACAACATCTAAACAACTACCAAATTGCGATAGTGGGAAGTAGAGCACCAAGCCCACAGGGTAAAGAAAACGCAAAATTTTTTGCGCGTCGCTTAAGTGAATGTGGTTGGACAATTACCAGTGGTTTAGCCCTTGGTATTGACGGATTTTCTCATCAAGGAGCGGTATTAGGAGGTTTTACTACTATAGCTGTATTAGGTACTGCTATTGATAAAATGTATCCACGGCGCCATATCAAATTAGCCGACCAAATTTTGCAAAATAACGGTGTGATTATTTCTGAGTTTGCACCCAATACGCCAGGACGACCTGAATATTTTCCAAGGCGAAATCGTATTATAAGTGGATTATCTGTTGGCACCCTGATTGTTGAAGCGGCAATTAGGAGTGGCTCATTAATTACCGCAAGATGTGCTTTAGAGCAAAACAGAGAAGTATTTGCGTTACCGGGAAACATTCACAACCCCATGTCAGCAGGATGCCATCATTTGATCCAAGAAGGGGCAAAGTTGGTAACATGTGTAGAAGATATTAATGTTGAGTTTCAACACCTCATTTTGCCGGCTTTATGTGAAAAAGTAAGAGAGAAAGAAGATAAATTGGAAAAAAACATGTCACAAAGCTTGGCTTCAGACAAATTGTTAGATAGTGTAGATTTTGAAGTAACCCCACTAGATATAGTGGCTCAGCGTAGCGGCATAGAAGTAGCAGATGTAATGTCACAATTATTAGAATATGAATTGCGCGGTTTAGTGACTGCTGTTCCCGGTGGTTACATTAAATTGGGGGAAAAATAGTATGTTTGATATCCTCATGTATTTATTTGAAAACTTTATTCACAGTGAAACTGAAATACGCGTTGATCAAGACGAGTTGACAGACGAGCTAGTAAGAGCCGGTTTTCATCACGACGAAATATATAAAGCGTTATCCTGGTTAGAAAAACTTGCTGCACTGCAAGAGACAGACATCAAACCTTATTTGGCTAAAGGGTCAGCTTCTTTTGTTACTCGTGTGTATACACAAGATGAAGAGATGCGCTTGGATGTCCAGTGCCGTGGTTTTCTAATGTTCCTTGAACAAATCAATGTACTAGATTCATCTACTCGAGAGATGGTGATTGATCGAGTGATGGAGATTGATTCAAAAGAGTTTTGTTTAGAAGACATGAAATGGGTAGTCTTGATGGTACTGTTTAATGTACCAGGAAAAGAAAATGCTTATGCTCAGATGGAAGACTTGTTGTTTGAAGAGCCTGAGGGGCCGCTCCACTGATTATTTCTTATTAATGAATAACAAAAGTGCTTTATTAAATGTCTAAGATTGACCACTCTTTGTTTTCAGCCAGTGCGTCAGAGCAAGCCTTCGGGCCTTGCCCACAATGTAATGCTAAATTAACCGTTAGACGAGGTAAGTCCGGAGCTTTCATCGGTTGTAGCCATTATCCTGAATGTGACTTTTCAAAACCCCTACACGAATACGAAAATGCCGAGATCAAAACCATTGAGGGTTCTTCGTGTCCGTTGTGTCAGTCTCTGTTAGTCATTAAAAAAGGGCGCTTTGGTCTGTTTATTGGATGCAGTGATTTTCCAGAATGTGACTATATTGAGTCGAACTCCAACAGCGAAGATACTCACCTAACTTGTCCTTTGTGTAAAAAGGGGCATATCACTAAGCGAGCAAATAAGTTTGGCAAGTCATTTTATGCATGTGATAATTACCCCAAATGTAAATACTTATTGAACTTGCCTCCTGTTGATCACCCATGTCCAGAATGTCATTGGCCAATTATGCAAGAAAAGAAAGGAAGCACTGAAGTTGAATTGTTATGCCCGCAGAAGCAATGCCAATGTAAAATTCCTAAGCCTGAATAGCTCAAAATATTTCTTCCCATGTGGGATCGATTTGTTTAACCACCCTTAGTAGATATTAACCATGACCCCCCATAATGAGAAACCTACACCACACCTGTTTGTTACTATTGCAAAATTTTTATTGATCTTGCTGGTGGCTGTCTATCTGTTAATTTGGATCGTCTCGCCTTTTGTCGTGCGCCACTTTGCTCAAGCTCCTTTGCAAGAAATGGGGGTGTCGCTGGGTGAGAATAGTTCAGTTAGGTATAACCCTTTTACTAGTACCCTTACAATTAGCGAACTGCAGTTGTTCGATCAAAAAAATAATCAAGCATTGTCAGTTGAATACGCTGAAGTAAGCATTCATCTGCACCGTCTATTACTCAAACAATTGTATGTGTCAGAATTTTTGTTCGAAGGCATCGAAATTGAAATCATAAAGGATCAGCAAAATATAGTAGTGGCAGGTGTTGATCTTTCTACGAGCCCTGAAGCCGAGAAAAATGCTCCTGATGTGGAGCAGGAGGGCGGTGATCCGCCAGTAGATTTTACTTTGGTGATCCCTGAATTAACGTTAAAACGGGTGTTGTTCAATGCTAGTGTCGATGGCACCTCGCAAACCTTATTATTAAATGAATTGCTGATCACTAATACCTCAATCAGTCAATTACAACAGCAGATTTCCTTGTCTATCCAGGCGCTAGTCAATGAAGCCCCTTTTAAGTTTAACTCAGACATTTCTTTGCAGGCTGGAGTGGGTACTATTGATAGTGCATTTTCGTTAGAGCAATTAGATTTGCAGACGTTAAGCCCAATCTTGGTTGATTTAGGTATCAGCATATCGGGTGAGCTTTCCGCTAAAGGTAATCCTAAAGTAAAACTGACCGATAAAAACATTGGAGTAAACAGTGAACAAATTGTTCTGTCGATAACAGAGCTTGATCTCAACTATGCTCCTTGGATTGTTGAAGGTGCGAGTGATGTGGTAACTATCGATAACTTGAATCTTACTGCTTTACCAAATGGGGTTATTCAGCATCTTGCTGCTACAGTCGCAACGCAACTAAGCCAAGGTAATCTTGGATTGCAAACCAGCGACAACAGTGTGGTGAATTGGGGACAGCTTAATTTAACTTCTGAACTGCAACTAGTGGATATGCAACCTAGTATTGTTATTGAGCAGATAAACATTAGTTCACTTAATTTATCTGAAGATCGCTCATTAACAGAGGTAGCGCCGATCCTTAGCATAGGTCAGTTATCTGTCTCTGAAGTGCAATTTAGTGATAATCACTTGAATGTAGACACAGTTTCT
The DNA here is from genome assembly GCF_000314995.1 of Paraglaciecola arctica BSs20135. Classification (GTDB taxonomy): domain Bacteria; phylum Pseudomonadota; class Gammaproteobacteria; order Enterobacterales; family Alteromonadaceae; genus Paraglaciecola; species Paraglaciecola arctica. The sequence continues at coordinate 118,090 of NZ_BAEO01000002.1, forward strand.
ATTGCTGGATTAAAAACAGACATTAATGTTAATCCAGATAAAAGCATAGTGAGTATGGTCGATACCTCAGCATTGACGCCTGAGCCTCAAGATAACACTACTGCTACTGAAAATGCCACTGAACCATCTACTACTTCAGTTCCTACTGAACAAACCGAATCTATCCCAGAAAAATCACCAGCGTTAACTTTTGCGCTAGGAAATTTGTTGCTGGCAGATGCGGCTTACATACACATCAAAGATCAAAGTGTATCCCCAGTTTTTGAGCAAAAAATTACTATTGAGACGCTGCAAGCGGGGCCCTTTGATAGTAGGGATAAGACCTTGAAAAGTCCGTTTGAGTTGATAGCTAAAGACGATAATTATCTTAAAATTGTTGCTAAAGGGCATGCTATGCCTTTTGCCGATAAGCTCAATGCCTTATTCACGGCCAATATTAGCGAGCTTGATTTACCCTCAGTGTCACCTTATGTGAAAGATGGGTTGGGTTTTGAAATGAAAACTGGCCAGTTAGATGTAGGTGTTGAAGTCACTATACAAGATGGTGAGATTGACGGAGAAACCAAGTTATTTTTGCGTGGTGTAGACATGTCCAGCGCTGATGAGGTCGAACAGGGTACGATTAAAGAAGGTAAGGCTATGCCACTGAATTATGCTTTAGGGTTATTGAAAGATGATCAAGGCAATATTGATTTGGGTGTACCCCTGCGAGGTAATGTTGCAGAACCTTCTTTTGGGGTTGAAAGCTTCTTAGGTTTAGTGCTGAAAAAAGCGGCAATGTCTCAGGCGAAAAGTTATCTGATGACCACTTTTGTACCTTATGCGTCAGTGGTGTCCGTGGCCATATCTGGCGCTGAATACCTGCTTAAAGTTAAATTTGAACCACTTGTTTTTCAAAATGGCGAGGTGGCATTGACAGAAGAAAATCAGCAATATTTAAGTGAACTAGTATTGTTGATGAAAGATAAACCTGAGTTACAGTTAAAGACCTGTGCGATTGGTACTTATGCTGATTTGACTCTGCCTGCTTTAACCGTTTTGAATGCCGACCAACAAGCAGCACTTAAAGCTATGGGCAGTGAACGTCAGAATAATTTGAAACGTTATTTAATTGAACAAGAAATAGCGTCTTCACGAGTTTTGTATTGTGCCCCTGAGTTAGATACTGCGGAAGATGCTCAAGCTAGAATTGAATTAAAAACAGACTAATTTAAGATTACATGAAATTGCTATCAACAATTAAAGACGCAGAGCTTATTATGCAAACTTTGCAGCAAGGAGAGGTGATTGCCTATCCAACTGAGGCTGTTCTTGGACTTGGATGTGATCCTGATAATAAAGATGCGGTGCACAAGCTATTGGAGTTGAAAAAGCGCTCGGTTGATAAAGGATTGATTTTAGTCGCTAAAACCTATTCGCAATTATTACCTTATGTTGATGATGCAAAGATCCCTATGTATATGCGCACTGAAATATTTTCTAGTTGGCCGGGTCCAGTGACCTGGTTGTTACCTGCGGCTAAACAGGCTCCTAAGTGGGTGACCGGTGATAGTGATTTTATTGCAGTGCGGGTAAGTCAGCATCTTGTTGTAAGTCAATTATGTGAGTTATTTGGCAAGCCATTGATATCCACCAGTGCTAATGTGTCTGGGTTAAAACCAGCCATAAATGCTGAACAATTATATCAACAATTTAATAAGACCTTATTGCTCGTGGACGGCATATTGGGTGGGGCAAATAAACCTAGCCAAATCCGTCACGGGATTTCGGGGCAAACTATAAGAGACAATTAGTTAGATGACAGCCGATTCAGTGCCAGATATAGAAAAAGTTAAACAGTATTTACTCAAGCTACAAGACAATATTTGCCAAACCCTAGAACTAGTGGATGGTAAAGGCTCCTTTGTCGAAGATAACTGGCAGCGAGAGCTTGGTGGAGGTGGTCGCACTCGAGTGTTAACAGGCGGCAAACTTATTGAACAAGGAGGAGTTAACTTTTCTCATGTCTATGGAGGTGAGTTACCCGCATCAGCTACAGCTGCGCGTCCTGAACTGGCTGGAAGGAGCTTTCAAGCGGTAGGGGTGTCTTTGGTTATTCATCCTCATAACCCTTTTGTGCCAACAACTCATGCAAATGTACGCTTTTTTATTGCCGAAAAACCGGGAGAAGAAGCTGTTTGGTGGTTTGGCGGCGGTTTTGATCTCACTCCTTTTTATCCATTCCATGAAGATGTTGTACATTGGCATACAGTTGCCAATAAGTTATGTGAACCTTTTGGTGACACAGTTTACCCAGAGTATAAAAAATGGTGTGATGATTATTTCTATTTAAAACATCGTGACGAAACTCGTGGAGTAGGCGGGTTATTTTTTGATGATTTAAATAAACAGGGTTTTGAGAAAAGCTTCAAGTTTATGCAGGCAGTAGGCAATGGGTTTTTAGATGCTTATGTGCCTATAGTGGAAAAACGTAAAGACATAACATTTGGCAAAAAAGAGCGAGACTTTCAACTCTATAGACGAGGACGCTACGTAGAGTTTAACTTGGTATACGATCGAGGCACCTTATTTGGGTTACAAACCGGCGGTCGTACTGAGTCAATATTGATGTCTATGCCTCCTCTTGTTCGATGGGAATACAGTTACCAACCAGAGCCTGAAAGTAAAGAAGCAGATTTATATACTAATTACTTGCATCCTAGGGACTGGTTATCGTGAGTAAATACACGGTATTCGGAAACCCAATAGCACAGAGTAAGTCACCTTCTATTCATTATATGTTTGCAGAACAAGCTGGCTTAAGGATTGAATACGATCGTACCTTGGCAACCAAAGAAAACTTCATCCCAACTTTGACAGACTTCTTTCTAGATCCTAACGCTAAAGGTTGTAATGTAACCTCTCCGTTTAAGGAACAAGTGGCAAAGTGGGTCAATGACTTGTCTGCTGCTGCAGAGATTGCTGGAGCAGTTAATACTGTCATTAAAAAACAAGATGGTACTTTTTTAGGTGATACCACCGATGGCTCTGGTTTAGTACAAGATTTATTGCGCTTAGGGGTGCAAATTAAAGATGCTCGAATTTTATTGTTAGGTGCTGGTGGTGCAGCTAGGGGAGTATTGCAATCCATCTTAGACTTAGAGCCGGCGTTTTTGATGATTGCAAATCGCACAGAGGAAAAAGCTAAGCAGTTAGCTTCATTGATACCTAGGGATAATTTTGTTGGCGTTGGCTTTAATCAGTTAATTGAGGTTCAGCTACCATTCGATCTCATCATTAATTCTACTTCTGCCAGTTTGACTGGAGAGTTGCCGGCTATTCCTGAATCCGTAATTAGCAGCAGTGCTTGTGTATATGATATGAGTTATGCCGATAAACCCACGGTATTTTTGCAACACGCCCAAAAGTTAGGTGTATTAGACACCTTTGATGGTTTAGGTATGTTAGTCGGGCAGGCGGCAGAAAGTTTCTATTTGTGGACTGGGTATAGACCAGATGTTGTTCCAGTAATACATGCTTTAAGAAGTAGTCTATGAATCAGGCCATCCAAGTTTTAGATGGTTGCACATATATAGGATCAAAAAATGCGCTTAAAGTGGATATTATGGCTTCCGGACAAATGTTAGTTTGTTATATCGGTGGTTCAGATAAAGAAAGCTTAATTAAACTCTACAATACTAAACAGTTTGAAATAGAAGAAATAATTGAAAAAAACCTTAAACAAGACAAATTCAATTCAGACGGTGAGTTATGGCTCACCGCCGCAGCGGTTTACGCATACTGAAGTTATTTAACCTGAATTCAGGTTACTTAGATCCCTCAATGTATTCATCTTTAAGCTTTATGTAATTTAGCGCCGACTGTTTCAAAAATGCTATTTCGCTCTCTTTTAGCGGTCTAGCTTGTTTTGCGGGATTACCTTTATATAAAAAACCACTTTTGAGAGTCTTATTAGGTGGTACTAGTGTCCCAGCCCCAATAAAAACATCATCCTCCACTATTGCACCGTCCATAATAATAGCGCCCATACCAACTAATATCCGATTTCCCAATGTACACCCATGCAACATACATTTGTGACCAACAGTCACATCAGCACCTATAACCAGAGGAAAACCAAGAGGATTGGCGTCACTGACTCGACTTACATGTAACACTGTTCCGTCTTGTATATTGGTTCTAGCACCTATTTGTATATAGTTAACGTCACCTCTGGCTGCAACTAGTGGCCAAATACTCACATGCTCAGCACATTTAACGTCCCCAACTAATACCGATGATGCATCTATATAACAATGCTCTGCTAAGGTAGGGAGCTTATCTTTATAACTTCTAATGGCCATGTTAGTTCCTGTATTAAGGTTAGGTGATACATCATATCAAAATATATACCCCCTTTATCACCTGAAATTGCCACATAAACATACATTTTGATGACTATTTGAGCAAAC
>NZ_BAEO01000001.1 GCF_000314995.1 Paraglaciecola arctica BSs20135
AAAAAAAGGCCACCTTATGCAGGTGGCCTTTCTTCTGAATGGGAGTCTGGCAATGTGCTACTCTCGCATGGGGAAACCCCAAACTACCATCGCCGCTAATGTGTTTCACTTCTGAGTTCGGAATGGGATCAGGTGGGGCCACATCGCTATTGTCGCCAGACAAAAACTGTTATTTATCAAGTTGTCACTCAATAAATCAATATGTAAAAGCTGATACCCTTCTCCATTAAGGAGTTAGGTCGTAATCGAGGCTAAAGAGGTCTCTAGTCTTACTCTATAATTTTTATGTTGTTACTTGTCACTCATAAACGCTTAGCACTTCTTTCGAAGCCACTTGGGCGTTGTATGGTTAAGCCTCACGGGCAATTAGTACAGGTTAGCTCAACGCATTGCTACGCTTCCACACCCTGCCTATCAACGTCGTAGTCTTCAACAACCCTTTAGGTACGTTAAACGTACAGGGATGACTCATCTTAGGGCTCGCTTCCCGCTTAGATGCTTTCAGCGGTTATCGATTCCGAACGTAGCTACCGGGCAATGCCTTTGGCAAAACAACCCGAACACCAGCGGTTCGTCCACTCCGGTCCTCTCGTACTAGGAGCAGCTCCCTTCAATCATCCAACGCCCACACCAGATAGGGACCGAACTGTCTCACGACGTTCTAAACCCAGCTCGCGTACCACTTTAAATGGCGAACAGCCATACCCTTGGGACCGACTTCAGCCCCAGGATGTGATGAGCCGACATCGAGGTGCCAAACACCGCCGTCGATATGAACTCTTGGGCGGTATCAGCCTGTTATCCCCGGAGTACCTTTTATCCGTTGAGCGATGGCCCTTCCATTCAGAACCACCGGATCACTATGACCTACTTTCGTACCTGCTCGACGTGTCTGTCTCGCAGTTAAGCTGGCTTATGCCATTGCACTAACCTCCTGATGTCCGACCAGGATTAGCCAACCTTCGTGCTCCTCCGTTACGCTTTGGGAGGAGACCGCCCCAGTCAAACTACCCACCAGACACTGTCCACAATCCCGATAAGGGACCAATGTTAGAACATCAAACCTACAAGGGTGGTATTTCAAGGTAGACTCCACATCATCTAGCGACAATGCTTCAAAGTCTCCCACCTATCCTACACATGTAGGGTCAATGTTCAGTGCCAAGCTATAGTAAAGGTTCACGGGGTCTTTCCGTCTAGGTGCGGGTACACAGCATCTTCACTGCAATTTCAATTTCACTGAGTCTTGGGTGGAGACAGCGTGGCCATGATTACGCCATTCGTGCAGGTCGGAACTTACCCGACAAGGAATTTCGCTACCTTAGGACCGTTATAGTTACGGCCGCCGTTTACCGGGGCTTCGATCAAGAGCTTCTCCGAAGATAACCCCATCAATTAACCTTCCGGCACCGGGCAGGCGTCACACCGTATACGTCATCTTTCGATTTAGCACAGTGCTGTGTTTTTAATAAACAGTTCCAGCCACCATTTCACTGCGGCCCCCATTCGCTCATGAAGCAAGTCCAATCACAAACAGGGGCGTACCTTCTCCCGAAGTTACGGTACGATTTTGCCGAGTTCCTTCACCCAAGTTCTCTCAAGCGCCTTAGTATTCTCTACCTGACCACCTGTGTCGGTTTGGGGTACGGTTCGATATATCATAAGTTTAGAGGCTTTTCCTGGAAGCATGGTATTTGCAACTTCAACTCCTTGGAGTCTCGTCTCGTGTCTCGAGCATGTAGTTTCCCGGATTTGCCTAAGAAACAACTCTACGCACTTTCACCTGGACAACCAACGCCAGGCTTGCATAACCTTCTCCGTCCCCCCTTCACTGATATACCAAGTACGGAAATATTAATCCGTTTCCCATCGACTACGCATTTCTGCCTCGCCTTAGGGGCCGACTTACCCTGCCCTGATTAGCATGGGACAGGAAACCTTGGTCTTCCGGCGTGGGGGTTTTTCACCCCCATTATCGTTACTCATGTCAGCATTCGCACTTGTGATATGTCCAGCTCGCCTCTCAGCTCACCTTCAGCCACTTACACAACGCTCCCCTACCACGCAAAGTAAACTTTGCGTCCGCAGCTTCGGTATATTACTTAGCCCCGTTACATCTTCCGCGCAGGCCGACTCGACTAGTGAGCTATTACGCTTTCTTTAAAGGATGGCTGCTTCTAAGCCAACCTCCTAGCTGTCTTAGCCTTCCCACTTCGTTTCCCACTTAGTAATATTTAGGGACCTTAGCTGGCGGTCTGGGTTGTTTCCCTCTTCACGACGGACGTTAGCACCCGCCGTGTGTCTCCCGGATAGTACTCACAGGTATTCGGAGTTTGCAAAGGGTTGGTAAGTCGGGATGACCCCCTAGCCTTAACAGTGCTCTACCCCCTGTGGTATTCGTCCGAGGCGCTACCTAAATAGCTTTCGGGGAGAACCAGCTATCTCCGAGTTTGATTGGCCTTTCACCCCCAGCCACAAGTCATCCGCTAACTTTTCAACGTTAGTCGGTTCGGTCCTCCAGTTGATGTTACTCAACCTTCAACCTGCCCATGGCTAGATCACTCGGTTTCGGGTCTATACCTAGCAACTAAACGCGCAGTTAACACTCGCTTTCGCTACGGCTCCCCTATTCGGTTAACCTTGCTACTAAATATAAGTCGCTGACCCATTATACAAAAGGTACGCAGTCACAGAACAAGTCTGCTCCTACTGCTTGTACGTATACGGTTTCAGGTTCTATTTCACTCCCCTCACAGGGGTTCTTTTCGCCTTTCCCTCACGGTACTGGTTCACTATCGGTCAGTTAGGAGTATTTAGCCTTGGAGGATGGTCCCCCCATCTTCAGTCAAGATAACACGTGTCCCGACCTACTTAATATGGCAATAATGACGCTTCGTGTACGGGGCTATCACCCTGTATCGCTGTGCTTTCCAACACATTCCACTACTTCATTACTACTCGGCTGCTCCCCGTTCGCTCGCCGCTACTAGGGGAATCTCTGTTGATTTCTTTTCCTAAGGGTACTTAGATGTTTCAGTTCCCCTCGTTTGCCTCTACAAGCTATGTATTCACTTGCAGATAACGCCGAAGCGCTGGGTTCCCCCATTCGGAAATCTGTGGGTCAAAGCATTTTGTCGGCTCTCCACAGCTTATCGCAGACTTACACGTCCTTCATCGCCTCTAACTGCCTAGGCATCCACCGTATACGCTTAGTCACTTAACCATACAACCCCAAATGACCTCATTCTTACTTAAGATAAACCTAAGTAACAACACGTCGTTCGAATTCATCTCAGTAACGTCAGAGATAATCCCAAACAACTCGTCCACCCTCTGTCCTTTTATTACAGAGTTAGGTGTAATCTTCCGATTACCGTTGTATGCGTGACAAGTTACTAATCATAAAAATCAGATAGAGTAAGTTCCTAAGAACAACTCTTTTAGTTTTCGATTACTTTTTTATCAGCTTTCCATATTGTTAAAGAACATCATGCTTACGCACAATTAGGGTTTAAAAAACCCTAATCAATAAATACTATTTAAGTATGTATTGATTAAGGTTACTTGTACCTTCGAGCAATGTTTTACAACCACCTAGTAAATGGTGGAGCCAAGCAGGATCGAACTGCTGACCTCCTGCGTGCAAGGCAGGCGCTCTCCCAGCTGAGCTATGGCCCCGCTTTACAGCAGGTAATTTGTGCAATACACAAATTTGGTAGGCTTGGGCAGACTTGAACTGCCGACCTCACCCTTATCAGGGGTGCGCTCTAACCAGCTGAGCTACAAGCCTATTTTATGCTTCTGCTTGCGCAAAAACATTCTTGTGACTTGTTACCCAAGCACTTCTTTTGCTCTTCTTCATCAAAACAAAACAATCTGTGTGAACACTCAACGAAGCAAGGTTCGCCGTAATAGTAAGGAGGTGATCCAACCCCAGGTTCCCCTAGGGTTACCTTGTTACGACTTCACCCCAGTCATGAATCACAAAGTGGTAACCGTCCTCCCGAAGGTTAGACTAGCTACTTCTTTTGCAACCCACTCCCATGGTGTGACGGGCGGTGTGTACAAGGCCCGGGAACGTATTCACCGCAACATTCTGATTTGCGATTACTAGCGATTCCGACTTCATGGAGTCGAGTTGCAGACTCCAATCCGGACTACGACGAGCTTTAAGGGATCCGCTTACCCTCGCAGGTTCGCTTCCCTCTGTACTCGCCATTGTAGCACGTGTGTAGCCCTACTCGTAAGGGCCATGATGACTTGACGTCGTCCCCACCTTCCTCCGGTTTGTCACCGGCAGTCTCCTTAGAGTGCCCAACTTAAGGCTGGCAACTAAGGACAAGGGTTGCGCTCGTTGCGGGACTTAACCCAACATCTCACGACACGAGCTGACGACAGCCATGCAGCACCTGTATCTAGATTCCCGAAGGCACCAATTCATCTCTGAAAAGTTTCTAGTATGTCAAGAGTAGGTAAGGTTCTTCGCGTTGCATCGAATTAAACCACATGCTCCACCGCTTGTGCGGGCCCCCGTCAATTCATTTGAGTTTTAACCTTGCGGCCGTACTCCCCAGGCGGTCTACTTATCGCGTTAGCTTCGCTACTCACGGATTAAATCCACAAACAGCTAGTAGACAGCGTTTACGGTGTGGACTACCAGGGTATCTAATCCTGTTCGCTACCCACACTTTCGCACATGAGCGTCAGTCTTTGGCCAGGGAGTCGCCTTCGCCACTGATGTTCCTTCTGATATCTACGCATTTCACCGCTACACCAGAAATTCCACTCCCCTCTCCAAGACTCTAGTCAACCAGTTTCAAATGCAATTCCAAGGTTGAGCCCTGGGCTTTCACATCTGACTTAATTAACCGCCTGCGTGCGCTTTACGCCCAGTAATTCCGATTAACGCTCGGACCCTCCGTATTACCGCGGCTGCTGGCACGGAGTTAGCCGGTCCTTCTTCTGTTGCTAACGTCACATCTAATGGGTATTAACCATCAAACTTTCCTCACAACTGAAAGTGCTTTACAACCCGAAGGCCTTCTTCACACACGCGGCATGGCTGCATCAGGGTTTCCCCCATTGTGCAATATTCCCCACTGCTGCCTCCCGTAGGAGTCTGGACCGTGTCTCAGTTCCAGTGTGGCTGATCTTCCTCTCAGAACAGCTAGAGATCGTCGCCTTGGTGAGCCTTTACCTCACCAACAAGCTAATCTCGCTTAGGCCACTCTCTGGGCGGGAGCCGAAGCCCCCTTTGGTCCGTAGACGTTATGCGGTATTAGCTATCGTTTCCAATAGTTATCCCCCACCCAAAGGCATGTTCCTAAGTATTACTCACCCGTCCGCCACTCGACATCATCTAGCAAGCTAGACATGTTTCCGTTCGACTTGCATGTGTTAGGCCTGCCGCCAGCGTTCAATCTGAGCCATGATCAAACTCTTCAATTAAATATTAAAAATATGAATTTTTTTTGGTGAACTCTCACTTCGTGAGTGTCCACACAGATTGTCTTGTTCTAATTGTTAAAGAGCATGCTAACTTCGTTAGCGGCTTAACTCGGTGTCCGTAGACCCTGTTAAGCGGGAGGCGTATATTACGTCATTCCCTTTCGATGTCAACAACTTAATTTAAATTCTTTTCTCAATTAAATCTTGCTACATCCCGCACCAA